>NZ_LT009719.1:1553899-1740944 GCF_900013495.1 Agrobacterium genomosp. 2 str. CFBP 5494 | reverse complement strand
TTGCCCCCTCATCCCGCTGCCGCGGACCTTCTCCCCGGCGGGACCCGTTGCAAAATTCCGTGGTTGTGATTCACTCGGTCGAGGATAGCGGGCGAGGTTACGATGTCGGTGCGAGACAACAGGCAGTTCAGTTTCGTTGAGGCGCTGATGCCGCAGGCGAAGGGTTCCGGTCGGCTGGAGCGCTTGTCGGGCGTTGTGAAGTGGTATCGGTTCGAAAAGCTTCTGTCGCGTCTTCGTGATGAGAAAAGCGCCGGTCGTCCGGCCTATGAACCGCTGGTGATGTTCAAGGCCCTGCTGTTGCAGTCACTCTATGGGCTTTCCGACATGGAGCTCGAGGAGGCGCTTGGCGACCGGCTGTCGTTCAAGCGTTTCGTCGGCCTGACGCTTGAGGAGGCCGTTCCGGATCATTCCACGCTTTGCCGCTTCCGTAACCTTTTGATTGGCGAAGGTCTGCTGGAGAGGTTGTTTGGAGAACTCGACCGGCAGCTCGATGCCGCGGGCCTGATCCTGCGGCGCGGCACGATGCTGGATGCGACGATCATCGAAACGACGGCGTCGCGGCCACCCAGGGGGCGCAATGGTGACTTCGATGCGGCCGCTGGATTTGCAGATGGGCGCAAACCGGAAGAGCCGGATCATCCTGGTGCTGCCGGGAGCGATGAGCGGACAATCGATCCGGATGCCCGCTTTGTCCGGCATAAGGGCAAGCACGGCTCGGCCTATGGCTACAAGGCGCATGTCGGTGTCGATGAAGGGTCTGGCCTGATCCGCAGGATTATCACCACGCCTGCCAATGTGAACGATACGGTCGTCGCCGATCGGCTGATCGTCGGCGACGAGGCCTGCGTTCTGGCAGATGGGGCGTATCATACCCATGCGCGGGAGAAAGCCTTGAAGGCGAAAGGCATCAAGCCGCGGCTGATGCGCCGTCCGAACCGGCATCACCGCGTTCTGTCGCCGCGGCTTGCCCGGCTTAACCTGTTGATATCGAAACGGCGGGCGGCCGTCGAAACGACGTTTGCCACACTCAAGAACCGCATGGGGCTCGACGTGATCCGCTACCGTGGGCTGATCAAGGCCAGGGCGCAGGTGCTACTGGCAGCCATGGCCTTCAACATGCGCCGCTGGGTGACTTTGACAACACCTGCAAGGCCCCACTGCGCCTGAAAACCACCGAAAACATCCCCAACCCACCCAAAACCCGCCAAAGACAGAGGCGGGACGGGAAATCACGGCTGAAAATCTCCCGAAAGGGTCCCGTGATGAATTTTGCAACGGGTCCCCTCAGGGAGAAGAAAAGGAGGCACCCCTACCCCATTACGTCCGCTTGAAACCCTCGCTCGCCACCAGCAGCTGCCTCGTATAATCCGCGCTGAATTCGCGGCTTTCCAGCGCCTCGGCCTCCAGCATTTCCACCACCTTGCCGCTTTTCATCACCGCCAGACGGTCGCACATGTGGCTGATGACGCCGAGATCGTGGCTGACCATGACGAAGGTGAGGTTGCGGTCCTTGCGGGCCTGTTCCAGGAGGTTCAGGATTTCAGCTTGAATAGACGCATCAAGCGCCGAGGTCGGCTCATCGAGCAGCAGGATTTTCGGCTCGACGATCAGTGCGCGGGCAATGGCGATGCGCTGGCGCTGGCCGCCGGACAGCTGGTGTGAATAACGGAAGCGGAAACCGGAACCGAGACCCACCTCGTCCAAAGCGCGGGCAATGCGCTGTTCGCGATTGTCGAGACCATGGATGACCAGCGGCTCGAGCAGCAGCGCATCCACTGTCTGGCGCGGGTGCAGTGAACCGTACGGGTCCTGAAACACCATCTGCACATCGCGATAAAAGCTCTTGTCGCGGTGCTTGCCCGAATAGGAGCGCCCGGCCACCATCAACGAACCTTCATCGAAATGGTTGAGGCCGGCGATGGCGCGCAGCAGGGTCGATTTACCGGAACCGGATTCACCGACGATACCGAAGGATTCACCCTCGGCCACATCGACGCTGACGCTGTCGAGCGCGATGTAACCGTCGAAATCCACCACCATGTCTCTGATGGAAAGAACTGTGCTCATGCGCGCCACTCCGGCTTGCGTTCCAGAACGGGCAGCGGATGCCGATGGCCGCCAATTTGCGGCAGACAGTTCAACAGGCCCTGCGTATAGGGATGTGTCGCTTCCTTGAGGTTAGCGGAAGCAAGCTCTTCCACCACCTTGCCGGCATACATGACGAGAACCCGGTCGCAGAAGGAGGAAACGAGCCTGAGATCATGGCTGACGAAGATCAGCCCCATGCCGCGATCGCGCACCAGCTTGTCGAGAATGTCGAGCACTTCCAGCTGCACCGTCACATCGAGCGCCGAGGTCGGCTCGTCGGCGATCAGCAATTCCGGGCCGCAGACGAGCATCATGGCGATCATGACGCGCTGGCCCATGCCGCCGGAAACTTCGTGTGGAAAGAGATCGAAGACGCGCTCGGGATCACGGATCTGTACTGCCTCCAGCATGGCAAGCGTGCGCTGGCGCGCTTCGCTGGAGCCAATCTTTTCGTGGGTACGCAGCGTTTCCATGATCTGGCGGCCAATGGTCATGACCGGGTTCAGCGAATATTTCGGATCCTGCAGGATCATGGCCATACGCTTGCCGCGCATGAGCCGCCGCTCTTTTGCCGATGCCTTGAGCAGGTCGATATCGCCGAAACGCAGCGTATCGGCCTCGATCCGGGCATTTTTCGGCGTCAGACCCATGATGGCGCGGCCAGTCTGCGACTTTCCGGAGCCGGATTCGCCGACGATGCCGAGGCGCTCGCGCCCCAGCGTGAAGGACACGCCGCGCACCGCCTCCACCAACCCGGTGCGGGTCGGGAAGGAAACGCGCAGGTTTTCAACCGTTAGAAGAGACGCACTCATTGGCCCGCCTCCTTGGGATCAAGCGCATCGCGCAGACCGTCACCCAAAAGGTTGAAACCGAGGCTGACGATCAGGATCGCAATACCCGGCATGGCAGCCACCCACCATTGATCGAGAATGAAACGGCGGCCCGACGCGATCATGGCACCCCACTCCGGCAGCGGCGGCTGTGCGCCAAGGCCGAGGAAACCGAGGCCCGCAGCAGTGAGGATGATGCCCGCCATATCGAGCGTGACACGCACGATCAGCGACGACATGCAAAGCGGCATGACGTGTTTCAAGACGATGCGGAAGGGCGACGCGCCCATGAGCTTCACTGCGGCGATAAAATCGGAATTGCGGAAGGTCATGGTTTCAGCGCGCGCGATGCGCGCATAGGGCGGCCACGAGGTGACCGCGATGGCGAGCACCGCATTTTCAATGCCAGGCCCCAGGGCCGCTACCAGCGCCAGCGCCAGAACGAGCTTCGGAAAAGCGAGGAAAATATCGGTGATGCGCATCAGAACCGCATCCACCCAGCCGCCGGCATAACCCGAGACTGTGCCGACGATGAGCCCGATGGGTGCGGCGATGATGGCCACCAAAAGCACGACGAACAGGGTCAGGCGCGAACCGTGGATGAGGCGCGAGAGAATATCACGGCCCTGATCATCGGTGCCGAGCAGATAACCGGCAGTGCCGGGCGGCAGAAGCCGGGCATTGCGCAGATCGCCCTGCACCGGATTATGTGGCGCCAGCACATTGGCAAAAATCGCCACGAACAGCAGCGCGATGATGATGCCAAGGCCAAGCAGCGCCAGCCGGTTTTCCGAAAAGCGCCGCCAGATCACATAGGCGCGGCCAAGCCGTGCCTGCCTGCGCGAGGCCGGCCGGTCGGAGAGCAGCCATTCGCGGCTATAGGGTTTGAGTGTATCGGTCGAAATCGTCATCGGCTGCGCGTCCTTGGATCGAGCGTCCGGTAAAGCAGATCGGAGAAGAGATTGATGCCGACGAAGATGGCGCCGATCACGATCGTGCCGCCGAGAACGGCGTTCATATCCGCATTCTGCAGGGAATTGGTGATGTAGAGGCCAAGCCCCGGCCAGGCGAAGATGGTTTCGGTCAGCACCGAACCTTCCAGCAGACCGGCATAGGAGAGCGCAATCACGGTTACCAGCGGCACGGCGGCGTTGCGCAGCGCGTGGAACCAGATGATGCGCGTTTCCGAAAGCCCCTTGGCGCGGGCCGCGACGACATATTCCTGGGCGAGCTCATTCAGCATGAAGGAACGCGTCATGCGACTGATATAGGCCAGCGAGAAATAACCGAGCAGCGAGGCCGGCAGGATGATGTGGCGGAAAAGATCCCACAACACGTCCCATTGCCGCTGCCAGATGGCGTCGATCAGGAAGAAGCCAGTGGCTGGCGTGAAGGTGAATTCATAGACGATGTCCATGCGCCCGGGATAGGCCACCCATTGCAGCCGGGCGTAAAACACCAGCAGCGCCAGCAGGCCGAGCCAGAAGATCGGCACGGAATAGCCGATAAGGCCGATGACACGCACCACCTGATCGGCAAAGCTGCCGCGCTTGACGGCGGCCAGAACGCCGAGCGGAATGCCGAAGACGGCGCCGATGATCGTGCCGATCGTGGCAAGTTCGATCGTCGCCGGGAACACCCGCTTGATGTCCTCCATCACAGGATTGGTGGTGAGGACGGAGGTGCCGAAATCGCCCGAAAGCGCCTGCTTCAGATAGATAAAGAACTGCTGCCAGAGCGGCAGGTTGAGGCCGAGCTGCTCACGGACGCGCTCGACCACATGCGCAGGCGCGCGGTCGCCGACGATCGCCAGTGCGGGATCGATCGGCACCACGCGGCCAATGAAAAATGTGACCGCCATCAGCCCCAGAAAGGTGGTGATGACGGTGACGGCGAAGCCGAGAATGGCCTTCGCGCGGGCGTTGGCACGGCGTTTGCCCTGCCTCGCCCGGCTGTTTGCTTCAACGATGCTCAAGAGACCGATCCTTCCGGATCATTCCTTGGAGATCGGATAGACATAGTTGGTGTCAAAGCTCGGTCCGAGCTTCAGGCCCTTGAGCTTGGCGGAATAACCGGCCACTTCCGTCTGCTGGAAGATGATGACGAAGGGACCCTTCGCCAGAACTTCCTTCTGCAGGTTTTCATAGATGGCGGCGCGCTTGGCGCTGTCCTTTTCCAAGAGAGCAGACTGGGTTTCCTTGGTCAGATCAGGAACATCCCAGGCATTGCGCCAGGCCAGCGTCTTGTTCTTGCCTTCATCCGAATTGTCGTAGTTGATGGTGAAGGTTTCCGCATTCGAGTTCGGGTCGAAATAGTCCGAACCCCACTGGCCGATGTAGATGTCATGCGTGCGGGCGCGATATTTGGTCAGCGTCTGCTTACCGTCGCCGGGGATGATTTCGAGCTTGATGCCGGCCTGTGCCAGCGTCTGCTGCACGCTCTCGGCAATGCCCGTCACCGGCTGGGTGTTGCGCACATCCATGGTGACGGTGAAGCCGTCCTTCAGACCGGCCTTGGCGAGAAGTTCCTTGGCCTTGGCGACGTCAAGCTTGTAGGGGTTCTCATCAAGCGCGCCAAGCTGGCCCTTCGGCAGGAAGGTCTGATGGACTTCGCCAATGCCCTTGATGATCGTCGCGCCGATCGCGTCATAATCGACGAGATATTTGAACGCTTCGATGACCTCAGGCTTCTTCAGGTTCTCGTTCTTCTGGTTGAGGCTGAAATAATAAACGGTGCCCTTGGGCGCGGATGTAACGGCAAGGCCTTCCTTCTTGGAAACGGCTTCCATATCGCCGGGCTCAAGGTTACGGGCAACATCGATATCGCCGTTTTCAAGCGCCAGACGCTGGCCGGAGCTTTCCTTCATGTGACGATAGACGACCCGCTTCAGCTTCGGCTTCTCACCGTAATAGTTCGGGTTGGCCTCCAGAATGACGGCTTCGTTGGCCTTCCAGCCAAGGATCTTGTAAGGGCCGGAACCGGCATAACCGGTCTTCAGGAACTCGTTGCCGAAATCCGTGTCGTATTTGTAATCGGCGCTCGGCGTGACCGACTTCGCCTTTTCGGTGATGAGCTTCTTGTCCACCACCGAAGCGACGGTTGCGGTGAGCACGTTCAGCACGAAGCTCGGCGCATAGGGCTTGTCGACGGTCAGAACGAAGGTGTTCGCGTCCGTTGCCTTCGCCTTTTCGGTAACGTTGTCGCCCTTCAGGCCGAACTGCGTCAACAGGAATGCCGGCGACTTGTCGAGCTTGACGGCGCGTTCGAAGGAGAAGGCAACGTCATCAGCCGTGACCGGATTGCCGGACGCGAACTTCAGGCCGGATTTCAGCTTGAACGTATAGGTCAGGCCATCCTCGGAGGTCGTCCAGCTTTCGGCGAGATCACCGACAACCTTGGACGTGTCGTTGAGATCGATGGAAACGAGCTTGCTATAGGTGTTGCCGGTGACTTCGGCGGCAGACAGTTCGAAAGCCTCACCCGGATCGAGCGTGATGATGTCGTCGATGGCGAAACCTTCCACCAGCGTATCGGCCGGCGTGGCGGCAAAAGCATGCGGGGCAGACAGCATCATCAGCGACAGGGCAGCGCTGGTGCTGAGGATACGCATGGATTTGTTGAGCGATTTGATCATAGGATCTCCCCTTTTGTTATGAGATTGATTTGGTTCGCTTAAACTGTTTATCAGGCCGCTTCGTGCCAAGCCTGGGACAAGACGCGCAGCCAGTTTTCCCGGCATATTTTAGCAAGTTCTCCATCACCGTAGCCCGCCGATTTCAGCGCCGCAACCAGATTGTGGTTGCCGCTGGCATCAGCAATTCCGACAGGGACCGTCGCACCGTCGAAATCCGATCCGAGTGCCACACAGTCGATGCCCATACGCTCCACCATATAGTCGATATGGCGCACCATATCGGAGAGCGGCGTATCCGCGATATCACGCGCATCGGCACGCAGCATGGTCACGGCGTAGTTGAGGCCAACCAGCCCGCCGCTTTCCTTGATGGCATCCATCTGCCTGTCAGTGAGATTGCGGGCGACCGGAGTGAGCGCATGCGCATTGGAATGGCTGGCGATCAGCGGCTGGTTGGTGGTCTTGGCCACATCCCAGAAGCCTTTTTCGGTGATATGCGCGAGATCGATGAGAATGCCGAGGCGGTTGCATTCCTTCACCAGCGCAAACCCGGCATCGGTAAGACCGGGCGCGGTATCGGGCGACATGGGATAGGAGAAAGGAACGCCATGGCCGAAAATATTGTGCCGGCTCCACACCGGGCCGAGCGAACGCAGGCCGGCGGCATAAAACACTTCCAGCGCGCCGAGATCGGCGCCGATCGCCTCGCAGCCTTCCATATGCAGCACGGCGGCGAAGATATCCTCGGCAAAGGCCTTGCGGATATCGGCCGTGGAGCGGCAGAGCCGCCAGGCCCCGGCGCGATCGAGCCTCAGTGCAATCGCCGCCTTTTCCATGGCGATATCAAGCGAAGGCAGTCGCTCCAGCGGCGCAGCGAGCGGCGTGTCATAATGGCCTTGCGCGTCGGGTTCCTGCAGGATCAGATCGCCGGAGGGAATATAGATGGCGCAGATGCCGCCGCCGAGACCACCCGCCCGTGCGCGCGGACCATCGATATGACCTTCCCGAGTGCCGTTCTTGAATTCGGCCACGGGATCGGCACCGGCCTTGCTGTTGCGCCACAACCGAAGCAGCACATCATTATGACCGTCAAACACTGCATGCATGGGAAGAAATTCCAGTCATCGAAACAATAAACGGGGCAGGCAGACGCCGGGATGACACCGCGCGAAAGCAAGCCGGCGCGTTATCAGCCGACCGCTATTGTCTGTCAGCCGCGATCTTAGGACGATCTATTCGAGCTTCGCAAGATACAAATTAGGCAGCGGTGAATTTATCACCACTTGCCTTTTGACGGAATTTGCGCTTCGTCAGGCGCGCCAGCCATCTTCCGCTTTGGTCAGCAGCGGCGTCGCGAAAACACCCCTCACCCGCTCCGGCCACTCCGGCCCGAAAGCGGCGATTTTTTCCCGCCAGCGATCCGATTGCAGCATGGCTGCGCCGATGACGGCGGGGTTGATGCCGGAGGCGGTGAGTAGCGCAAGGCCCGACAGGATGGAACTGCCGCTGGAGATCACGTCATCCACCAGCGCCACCCGTCTACCCTCGATGAGCGGCAGCATGCGCGGATCGACATAAAGCCTTTTTTCCTGCTTCGTGGTGATGGAGGACATCGGCACCGACAGCTCCTCCAGATACCAGAATTTGCGCGAGGTGCCGAGCGGCACGTAACGGGAATGGCCCAGATGGCGGGCAACGGCGGCCGCAAGCGTCAGGCCGAGCGTCGGCAGGCCGATAACGACATCCGGCTTGAAGGGAAGAAGCTTTGCGGCAAGATCGGCGGCCAGCGCCTCCAGAACCTCAAAGGAAGCCTGGTTGACGATGAGCGATGCGAGTGCGTGCTCTCCGTCCGCAAGCGGCCGTATGGGCAGACAGATCTGCCTTCCATCATCCAGTTCCGCCGGAAAGAATGTGGAATATGCGCCTGCTGTTTCGAAGCTCCGGGGCGGATGGATCTGCTGCCAGAACTCATGCGGCGTTGCGGGAGACGGGGCGATGGCGGGCGATGCTGGTGATGGCATCTGTTTTCCTTTCAGAACGGAGATGGCGCATGGCGGAGACGGTTTTCAGCCACGCCAATCCCGTTCGGCAGATTTATCATTTTAGCAACCACAGAGACGCTGCGGGTTCATTTCATTGGCTTTTTCCGTTAGAAGAGAAAAAAGCAACAGGCATTTGGACAAACCCACCTATGACGCGGGTTTTTCCCACATTCAAGGACAAGCTTCCCATGAGACTCCTGGACCGGATCGGCGAGGACCTGCCATTCCTGACGGAACTCCGTCATGATCTGCACGCGCATCCGGAACTGGGTTTCGAAGAGGAAAGAACGAGCGCCATCGTCGCCGATCTGCTTGAGCGCGCCGGGCTGAAGGTGCACCGCGGTCTCGGCGGCACCGGCGTCGTCGGCACGCTGCAGGTGGGCAACGGCACGCGCAGCATTGGTCTTCGCGCAGACATGGATGCCCTTGCCATGCCTGAGGTCCCAGACCGCCCCTACAAATCGAAATTCCCCGGCAAGATGCATGCCTGCGGCCATGACGGCCACACTGCCATGCTGCTGGGTGCGGCGCGTTACCTCGCAAAGACCCGCGATTTTTCCGGCACCGTGCATTTCATCTTCCAGCCGGCCGAAGAAGGCCGTGGCGGCGCAAAAAAAATGGTCGAGGACGGGCTTTTCGAGCTGTTCCCCTTCGATGCGGTCTATGGCCTGCACAATATGCCGGGGCTGGGCATCGACGAAATGGCGGTGGTGGAAGGACCGCAGCTTGCCTCGTCGGACAGCTGGCGCGTCACCTTCAAGGGCGTCGGCACCCACGGCGCGAAGCCGCATCTTGGTCGCGATCCGGTAACGGCGGCCGGCACCTTCCTCGCCTCGCTGCAAACTATCGTCGGCCGCGTGGTCGACCCATTGCAGCCGGCCGTGGTCAGTGCCTGTTCGGTGCAGGCAGGCGACCCCAAGGCACTCAATGTTATCCCAGATCTCGTCGAAATCGGCGGTACCGCGCGCGCCTATGCGCCTCAAGTGCGAGACCAGTTGGAGGCGGAAATCGGCAGGCTGGCCAAGGGCACGGCGGCAATGTTCGGCATCGAGGCAAATTACGAATTCATCCGCCGCATTCCGCCCGTCATCAACGACACAGACGCGACGAAACGGGCGCTCCGGGCAGCCAAAACCGTCTTCGGCAACAAAGCGCGCACCGCCTTTCCGCCCTCGACCGCCGGCGACGATTTCGCCTTTTTCGCGGGCGAAGCCCCAGGCTGCTATGTCTGGCTTGGCAACGGCCCGGCGGTGGACGGCGCACTGCACCACAACACCTCCTACGACTTCAACGATGCGGCCATCGTGCCGGGCGTAGCTTTCTGGGCGACGCTGGTGGAGCAGGAACTGGCGGCGGAGTAAATCCATCTTGTTCCCTGCTGTTTTTCGACCGGCAACATCTCAGACACTTGTGGCGAATCATCGGGCGCGGTAGCTTTCAGACATAGGCTGGACCCACGCCTCCCCCCTCCTTTCGGGGAAGCATTCGACATGCTGGGTAATCTCATCATCGAACCATCTGTTCGGGCATTCGCATAAGGAGGGATTGCGTTTTGAACCCGCAACAGAGGGTTTGTGATGAAGCTTTCCACTCCGATTTTCCAATTGAAGCGACGGGCCAAACTTATGGTCCGGAATAATGCCATCCCCCTTCACGAAGCGCTGGACCAGATCGCGTGCGAGGAAGGATTTGCAGCCTGGAGCCTGCTTTCCGCTCACGTTGCGGCTGGCTCTTTGTCCAAAGACCTGTTCTCGCGCATCGTGAATGGCGACATGCTCCTGCTCGCCGGCCGCCCGGGCCAGGGCAAGACAGCGCTTGCTTTTGAGCTTCTGCGGGCGGCAGCCGAAGCCGGACGGCAGTCCATTTTATTCACGCTCGAAATGACCGAGCAACAGGTACGAAAACGCACCGGGCAACACGCAGGCGCTCAGAGAGAAATCGAGATCGTGACATCGGACGAGATATGCGCGGACTACATGATCCGTTACCTCTCGCCAGCCAAACCCGGCACCTTCGCCGTAATCGATTATCTGCAGTTACTCGACCAGCAGCGCCATAAGCCGGACCTGTCGCAACAAGTCACCGTTCTTGCAGAATTCGCAAAAAAGACTGGCGTTATTTTCGCTTTCATCTCGCAGATTGACCGCTCATTTGATCCGCAAATCAAACGATTTCCCGATATGCGCGATATCCGCCTTCCCAACCTGCTTGATCTGGGCCTGTTCACCAAAGCCTGCTTTCTGCATAACGGCGAAGCGCAACTTCACAATGTGAACTGAGACGCACGGGCTGCTGCGACGTTGCCGTCGCGGCAGCCCGTGGCGTTAGTACTTTAAAACCGCCATCACCGGGCTCTCCATCACCTGTCCCGTCAGCACGTCGGCAATGCCCATATCCGTCTGGTGCGGGCCGATATTGCAGGCGAGCGTAGCCCCGAAGCAGGCCTTGAAGACGAGATAGGGCGGCTGCCATTCCACCACCCTGCCAACGGCTTCGCGCAGTTCCTCGAAAGCCTTTGCAACATCTTCAAGTGCCGCATCGGAAACGAGGCCGGAGAGCGGCAGCGGCAGAAGTGCAGTTACCTTACCTTCGGAGGCGACGGCCATACCACCGCCTGCCGCTATCACCGCATTGGCGGCGAGCGCCATGTCTTCTTCATTGCCGCCGAAAACGGTGAGGTTATGGCTGTCATGCGAGACCGTTGTGGCGAAGGCGCCGTTCCAGTCTCCCCAGCCGGTGAGGAAGCCAGTGCGGGTGACCGGTTCGGACTTGCCGTGGCGGTGGGTGACGGAGATCATCGTCGCACCTTCGGGCGGAACGACGAAACCATCTCTCACCTCGGCCTCCACCTCGCCCCATTGCGTGAAGCGCGGGCGGTCGATGGTGGCAAGGCGCACCCTCGCGCCTTCGGCAGCAACCCGAAAATCTTCGGTCACGCGCAGCGGCAGCTTCATCGAGCCTTCGAGCGCCGTCGTATCACAGGCGGGCACGTCCACGAGCATATGTCCGCCTTCCGCAACCGTCCTGCCCCCGGCAAGGACGTAACGGGCGGCGAAACCGCTCAGGTCCTCGAAGATAACGATATCGGCGCGACGGCCGGCAGCGATGAGCCCGAGGTCAGGACGCCCAAGCCTTTGGGCGGCATTGAGCGTTGCGGCGCGCAGTGCCCATTCGGCTTTCAGGCCATAACGGACAAGGCGGCGCACCACATCATCCAGCCCGCCGCCATTTAACAGGTCATCCGGAAAGACATCGTCCGTACACAGCGTCACGGTCTGCGGCAGGTGGCCCAGCGCGTTCAGCGCTTCCACGAATTCCGGCAGCAGGTGGTCATGCGAGCCGCGCAGCTCGATGGTCATGCCGGCCCGCAGTTTCGCCATGAGGTCTTCGCCCGAGACCAGCTCGTGATCGGACGAGACGCCCGCCGCCATGAAGGCGTTGAGATCGGCGTCCTTGAGGCCGCGCGCATGGCCGCAGACCAGTTTCTCCGAGGCAAGCCCGGCCTGTACGATGCCGCTCATGCGCGGATCGCGCTCGATGACGCCGCGCATGTTCATGATTTCCGCGACACCGCCGACCTGGGGCCATGACAGGATATCGGCGAGAATGGCGGCGTCGAAATCAGCTCCGCCGCGTTCCAGCCCAGGCGCGGAAGGCACGCATGAGGGCGCCAGGAGAACGGCACGCAGCGGCAGGTTTTCGATGGCCTTCGCCGCCCAGCGCACCCCTTCGACGCCATGCACATTGCCGAACTCATGCGGATCCCAGACGATGGTGGTAACCCCGCGGGCGACAACCGCTGCCGCATAGGCGGCCGGTGTGACCATTGAGCTCTCGATATGCATATGCGTGTCGATCAGACCCGGCGAGACATACCCGCCGGCCGCATCGATGACCTGCGCGGCGTCGCTCCGGCTCGCCCGTTCGTGCACGCTGGCGATCAACGCACCGACAATTCCGATATCGGCAGGGCGCAGCTCACCGGTTACCACATCCACCAATGTTCCACCGGTGATGAGGATGTCGAAAGGCGCATCGCCGCGCGCGGCGGCAACGGCGCGGGCGCGGAGCGCATCATCGCCGAGATCGGCAGGTTCGCGTGTGGTGAGGTTCGCGTTCATCGGGCGGCCTCCCGGCGCAGCGCCTCAAGAATAACCGTCCTCGCACCGTCGGCATTCAGCGTCTCAGCAAAATGCGCGTTGAATGTTTGCGCTTTCTCCGCACGCGGTTCGACCACCGTTCTGCCCCGCGTCAGTGTCGCCTGAAGCTCGACATCCATCCGCGCGTGACGCCAGCCGATTAGGCCAGAGGCGGAGCCCGAGGCGAAGGCAACGGCAGCGACGGGATCGTAAAGCGCCATGCCTGGTCTGCCGCGACGGGTGGCGATGCCGATGAAACCATCAAGCAGATCGGCGATCAGCCCGGCATTCCTGCCGCCCGCATTGCGGATCGGCAGCACGTCGGCAGGCGAAGCGGTAACCTTGCGGCAGGCGTCCAGATCGACCATACGCAACGGCAGGCCATGGGAGAGCACGATAGCCAGCGCTTCCGGATCGGCAAAGGCGTTGAACTCGGCCGAGGCCGTGTGATTGCCGCTCGTCACGCCGCCACCCATCCAGGTGAGGTCGGAAATTCTCGTGGCAAGATCAGGCCGGGCGAGGCACAGGGCGGCAATATTGGTGAGCGGACCAAGCGCGAGAATGCGCCTCTCGCCCTCCCCCTCCAGCCAGGCGCAGAGAGCGGCGAAGGCATCGCTTTTCGGCAAGGCCGCGGCATCCGGCAGGCTTTGGCCGACGGTCGGGATGCCGTTTTCGCCCAGAATGCACTGCGCCGTTTCAAGTGCACCCAACACCGGCATGGCGCGGCCCTGATGGATCGGCATCGACCAGCCAAAAGCGGCAACCGCACCCGCGGCATTGCCGCAGACGGCCTGAAGCGTCGCATTGCCGAAGACCAGCGAGATGCCGTCTATGGCGAGACCCGACGATTGCACCACCAAGATGGCGGCGATATCGTCAAAGCCCATATCGGTATCGATCCAAACACCCATGATCAGTTGAATACCTTGAGGCTCGCCGCCTTTTCGACCGGCAGGTCGAAGGCAAGCGTATCGCCGATTGCGTGGGAGGTCAGGGCCGCGTCGGTTTCAGCCTTGATGGGCCCGAGCGGTGTGTCGAGCAGATATTCGCGGCTGTTGCCGGCGAAGGATGTGCCGCGCACGGTTCCTTGGAAAGGACCTGAACCGAGGGTGACCATGCGCGGCCGCCAGGCCAGTCCGGATGCTGAAAGGACTGGTCCGGGAAGCGGTGTTGTGCCGTTGGCGGTTTTCAAAGCCCCGCCTTGAAGGGCGAAGATGTTTTCGAAGCCGACGAAGTCGGCCACGAAGGCGGAAACCGGCGCGTTGTAAATCTCTTCCGGCGTGCCGATCTGCTCAATCTTGCCGCCCTTCATGACGACAATGCGGTCGGCAAGCGCGAGCGCCTCGATCTGGTCATGGGTGACGAAGATCATCGTGACACCCGTCTCCTTCTGCACGCGCTGCAGTTCGGTCCGCATTTCAAGACGCAGGCGGGCGTCGAGATTGGAGAGCGGCTCATCGAGAAGCAGCACTTTCGGCTCCATGACCATGGAGCGTGCCAATGCTACGCGTTGCTGCTGGCCGCCCGATAGTTCCGCCGGCTTGCGTGAGGCGAAATTGGACAGGCCGACCGACTTCAGGCCGGAGGCGACCTTGTCCTCCAGCGCCTTGCCGCTCATTCCCTTGAGTTTCAGGCCGAAGGCGACGTTTTCATAGACCGTCAGATGCGGGAAGAGCGCGTAGGACTGGAACACCAGCCCGACGGCGCGTTTGTTGGCCGCGACGCGGGTAATATCGGCGCCATCGAGATTGATCCGCCCGGCAGCCACCGGCATCAGCCCGGCGATGGCGCGCATCGTCGTGGTCTTGCCACAGCCGGAGGGCCCGAGAAGCGCAAGCAATTCGCCCTTGCGGATATCGAGATCGAGATCCTTGACGGCGACATTGCCGCCATAGGCGAGCGAGATTTTTTGGAGCGAAAGATAATTTGCGTCAGACATAACGGGAGAACCCCAGGAAACGTTCGGCCATGAAAACGATGCCGATGGAAAGGAAGGCGAGCAGCGAGGAAAGGGCGGCCACGGAAGGATCAAAGACGATTTCCATGTAGCCCAGCATGTCGATAGGCAGCGTGCGCACGCCGGGACCGGACAGGAACAGCGACACAGGCACCTGGTTGAAACTCGTCACGAAACCGAGAATGAAGGCCGACAGGATGCCGCCGCGGATATTCGGCAGCACAACGCGGAAAAATGCGCCAAGCCGCGACGAGCCGAGCAGCACCGCCGCCTCCTCGATATCGGAGCGCAGATTGTTGAGGCTGGCTGAAACCACGCGCACCGCATAGGGCAGGATGAGCGCGGTGTGGGCGAGAAACAACGCAAGCGTGATGCCGATGCCGAAGGGCACGACGAAATAACGCAGCAGCGCAAGACCCACGATAATGCCCGGCACGATGATCGGCGCGGACACGATGGTGCGCACCGTCTCGCTAAAGGGCAGTTTGTAGCGCGACATGGCGTAGGAAGCGGGAATGCCGAGGATCAGCGCCGTGAACGTGCCGCCGATGGCAAGGAACATCGACATCGCAAAGCTCTCGCGGAAGCTTTCGACCGTGAAGACCTTGGCGATCCACTTCAGCGAAAAGCCCTGCGGCGGAAAGGCGAGCGTATCGCCGGCCGAAAACGAGGCCGCAACGATGATGAGAAACGGCCCGATGAGGAAGCCGACGACAAGCAGAAGCGTGAGCGGAATGAAGAGCTGCCGGGTCATTTCTTGTTCCTTGCGGTGGCGATGCGCTTCAAGAGGATATTGGCGGCAAAGCTCATGACAATCAGGATGAAGGCGATGACGCTGGCGGCGACGAAATTATTGGAAACCGTGACCTGCTGGTAAAGCAGGGTTTCCAGCATCAGCACCTTGGACCCGCCGAGAATGGCGGGCGTGATATAGGCGGTCAGCGAACCGGTGAAGACCAGCGTGCCACCGACGACGAGCCCTTCCCGGGTGAGCGGCAGGATGACCTTCCAGAACACCTGAAACCAGTTGGCCCCGAGAACGCGGGCAGCAGCGATCGTATCCTTCGGCATGTTCTCCAGCGCGCTGATGAGCGAGATGATCATCAATGGCAGGAACAGTTGCAGAAGGCCGATGAAGACGGCCGTTTCGGAAAACAGGATGCGGATTGGCCCGTCGCTGAGGCCCACCGCCTGCAGCGCCTGGTTGACGATGCCGGTTCTGCCGAGAATGACGATCCAGGCATAGGTGCGGGCGACCGGCGAAATCATCAGCGGCAGCACGACGAGGTTGACCACATGGCCCTTCCTGGCCGGCGACAGGTTGACGATGGCGAAAGCCGCCGCGTAGCCCACCACCGCCGAAACGACGGTGACGAGCGCGCCGAGCTTCAGCGTGCGCAGGAAAACCGTCTGGTTCAGTGGATCGGAAAAGAAAGCGCCATAGGCCGACAATGTCCAGCCGTCAGCGGTGCGAAAGCCTTCCGACAAAAGCATGAAGACCGGCACGAGAAAGACCGCCGCCGCGAAAATTGCGGCGGGCAAGGCAAGCGCCAGCGCTTCGGCCCGGTTCTGAAACATATGGCATTCTCCGGTCTTGAAATTCCGCCGGCTACGTTTGGCGGAGGACTTGTTCATTTGGCGTCAGTGGGTGCCAGCATATCGATCTCCCCCCTTGTGGGGGAGATGTCCGGCAGGACAGAGGGGGGTGACGTGCGCCAGCACGTAACCCATTCCCGCCCCTTCGAGCTTGTTACTGCCCCACCTTGGCGTTCCACTCCGACAGCCACTTGTCGCGGTTATCGAGCGTTACGTCGGAAGGAATGAGCTGCAGGCTGCGGGCGGTTTCATCGCCATAGGTGATGTTGTTCGCCACCTCGTCGGAAACCTTGACTTCCCTGTTGGTCGGGCTGTCCACCAGCTTTTCCGCCAGCGCCTTCTGGACGTCGGTCGAGAGCCAGAAATCCATGAATTGCAGCGCAAGATCCTCGTTCTTCGTGCCCTTCGGTACGACGAGCACGTTCATGCCGCCGGTTTGGCCTTCCTTGGGCGTTGCCCAGGCGAGCGGCAGGTCGAGCTTGGTGAAAGGCGCCCAGGAGAAGCGGCCGATCGGCGCTGCCCAGATTTCCTCCTGCTGCATGAGCTGCACCAGCTGCGAGGACTTGACGTAGAAGGTGACGATATCGTCCTTCTTTTCGCCCACCGCCTCGATGGCGCCGGCAAGATCGGGCGTGTCCTTGCCGATGGCCTTGCCCAGCATGTAAAGCGCCGGCGGGCCCTGGTTGGTCGTGACATTCGGGAAGGCGACGTGGTCGACGATACCGTCCTTCAAAAGATCGGCCCAGCTGTCGATCTTCATCTTGTCGGTGCGGTAGACAATCGACGTGGCGTAGAAATTGACGCCGACGCTCATGCCATCGCCATTCGGGTCCTTGGCGATGTCATAGAGCTTTTCAATATTTGGCACCCTGGAAGCATCGATCTTCTGGATCAGGTCCTTGCGGGTGGCCGACAGCGCATCGGCCATGGAGACGATGGCGAGATCGACGACCGGACTGGCCTTGTTGGCCTCCATCTTGGCCAGACGCTCGACGCTGTTGCCGGTCTCGACGACGAGCTTGCAGCCGCATTTCTGCTCGAAGGGCGTATAGACCAGTTCCTTGAATTCATCCTGCGCGAAGGCGTAGACCGAGATCGTCAACGTCTTGTCCTGGGCCTCAGCGGCTCCCATCGTCAGCATCAGGGCGGCGCCCGATGCGAGAATGATCTTTTTCATGGTGTGAGTTCTCCTGCTGTCGTGTTCTTGGCTTCAATCGCATCATGCTTTGTCTTGCCGGTGGAGCCGCGCATGATCAGCGCCATCGGTACTTTCGAAACATCCGCCGTGACGTCGACGGCGGCCCCGTTTTCTCCGGCGCCATCGATCGCGCGCAAAAGCGCGCCAACGGCGAGATCGGCGATGCGGCCCATATCCATGCGCATGGTCGTCAAGGGCGGGGTGACCACGGCAGAAAAGATAAGATCGTCGAAGCCGGTGACACTCGCCTCTTCCGGCACCTCGATTCCCGCGCGCTGCAATTCGGTCAGCACGCGCAGCGCGTGCAGATCGGATACGGCGGCAAAGGCCGTGAAACCTTCGGCAACTTTCTCCGCAAGGCCCAGCCGGCAGCCCGCGCCACCGGCCTTTTCAAGGCCATCGATCCAGAGCGTCTGGGCCAGGCATGTTTTGCCGAGACCATCGCGAATGCCGCCGAGACGGTCATTCTGAACATTGGAATCCCTGTTCTTGCCGACTAGCACCACTTTGCGATGGCCGAGGCTCGCAAGATATTCACCCACCTGCCGGCCGCCATCCCAATGGTCGGCAGCAACGGTATTTCCCGGTGTCGACGGGCTGTCGATGACGGCCACCGGGCAATCAACGCCGGAAATGCGTGTGCCACGTCGGGGAACGACCACCATGCCGTCCACCCCGCGCTCGATCAGCCGGTCGATCGCATCCGTCTGCATGGCGATCTCACCGCGCGCATCGGCGATCAGCACGCCATAACCCGCGTTGACAGCCGCCTTCTCGATGGCCTGCGCAATCTGTGGAAAGAGAGGATTGGCAATATCGGGCAGGACGAGCCCGAGAACGCCCGATCTGCCGGTGCGAAGCGCCCTGCCTGCCGAACTCGGCACATAGCCCAGCTCGCTCGCCGTCTTGCGGATACGTTCCACCAGTTCGGGCGAAACGCGGCCCTTGCCGGACAGCGCATTGGACACGGTTGCCACCGACACGCCGAGTGCCGCTGCTATCGCGCTCAGATTGGTGGCAGGCCGTGACGACGCCATAATGGTCCGGAAGGGCTGATTAAACGTTTAATCACGATAATCGAGGCGCGAACCGCTGTCGAGTCCTGCGCTGGCAAAATAGGGCGAAAAGCTGGGCACAAAGGTTAAATGCCCGAAAAAAGAGCGATTATTTTTACGCGCTCTGGGTACTGGCTGCGCGATAAGCCTCCACCTGACGCACCAGCCAATCCCGAAACAGGACGACCGGGACGTGGTTGGCGCGTGAAAGCGGGGCCACAGCGTAATACGAGCTCGGGCTTCTGGCCTGATGATCGAAGGCTTTGACCAGCTGCTTCGATTTCAACTCGTTATCGATGAGGAAGAGCGGCATCAGCGCGACGCCGAGGCCGGCGATGCAGGCCTGCGCAACGCTGGAAAACTGTTCGAAGCGCATGCCCTGCGGCAAGACGAGTGACAGGCCGAGGCTTTCGAACCAGTGGCCCCATGCGCCCGGCCGCGAGGCCATGTGCAGCAATGGCAGGGCAGCGATGTCTTCTCCCTTTTCCACCGGATGGGCGCTGAGGAACTGCGGGCTGCACACCGGCGCCACCATTTCATGCATCAGAAAGGTGCTTTCCGCGCCTGGCCAATCGGCCTGGCCGATATGGATTGCCATATCCAGCTGCTCACGCTCGAAATCGAACTGGCCGATGCGGGTCGCAAAATTGATGGTGATCTCCGGGTGGTTCGCCACGAAATCCGGTATACGCGGCAGAAGCCAGCGGGTGCCGAAGGTGGGCAGCATGGCGAGGTTGAGCGTATTGCCATGCGTTTTGGTCATGATCTGCAGCGAAGCTGAGCGTATCTCGCCAAGCGCTGCCGCGATCGATTTTGCGTAGATCTGCCCCTCCGCCGTCAGCGCCACGCCGCGTGCGCCGCGGTCGAAGAGCCGCACGCCAAGCTGTTCTTCCAGTGACATAACCTGCCGGCTGATTGCCCCCTGCGTCAGCGCCAGCTCATCTGCGGCGGCGGAAAAGCTGCCGAGACGGGCAACGGAATCGAAAGCGGCAAGCGCACTTGTGGATGGCAGGAGTTTGCGGCTGAGAGATGTCATGAGCCATTACTATATGTAATGCAAAAATGAGTAAACATGGCTTGTGCCATCCGGGCTGAATACGAATAATCCTGCCAGCAAATCCGGAGGCATAAAGTGAGCGAACGCGTAGCATTCAATTGGCAGGATCCTTTCCTGCTCGAAGACCAACTGACTGACGACGAGCGGATGATACGCGACGCCGCGGCCGCCTTCGGCAAATCGGAGCTTTTGCCGCGTGTCTCCGAAGCCTATCTTTCTGAAACCACCGAGCCGGAACTGTTCCGCCTGATGGGCCGGCAAGGCCTTCTCGGCGTTACCCTGCCGGAAGAATATGGCGCGGCGAATGCGAGCTATGTGGCCTATGGTCTCGTCGCCCGCGAGGTGGAGCGGATCGACAGCGGTTACCGCTCGATGATGAGCGTGCAGTCCTCGCTCGTCATTCACCCGATCTTCGCTTACGGTTCGGATGAGCAGAAGAAGAAATACCTGCCCGGCCTCGTCTCGGGCGAACTGATCGGCTGTTTCGGCCTCACCGAGCCGGATGCCGGCTCCGATCCGGGCGGCATGAAGACCCGTGCTGAAAAGATTGAGGGCGGTTATCGTCTGCGCGGTTCGAAAATGTGGATTTCCAACGCACCGATCGCCGATGTCTTCGTGGTCTGGGCCAAATCCGAAGCCCATGACAACCAGATCCGCGGTTTCGTGCTCGAAAAGGGCATGAAAGGCCTCTCAGCACCGAAAATCGGCGGCAAGCTTTCGCTGCGCGCCTCCATAACAGGCGAAATCGTCATGGATGGCGTCGAAGTCGGCGAAAACGCACTGCTGCCCAACGTGTCCGGCCTGAAGGGCCCCTTCGGCTGCCTCAACCGCGCCCGCTACGGCATTTCCTGGGGCGTCATGGGCGCTGCCGAAGATTGCTGGTTCCGTGCCCTGCAATATGGTCTCGACCGCAAGCAGTTCGGCAAGCCGCTTGCCGGCATGCAGCTTTACCAGAAGAAGCTCGCCGACATGCAGACCGAGATCGCGCTCGGCCTTCAGGCATCGCTGCGCGTCGGCCAGCTGATGGACGAGCACAGGATGGCGCCGGAAATGATTTCCATCGTCAAGCGCAACAATTGCGGCAAGGCGCTGGATATCGCCCGCCAGGCCCGCGACATGCATGGCGGCAACGGCATCCAGATCGAATATCACGTCATGCGCCACGCGCAGAACCTCGAAACGGTCAACACGTATGAAGGCACGCATGACGTGCACGCGCTGATCCTCGGCCGGGCCCAGACGGGCATTCAGGCGTTTTTCTGAGGGGTATGGACCGTAGCGGTTCCGTCAAGAAAGAGGCCTTCGAAGATTGCTTTGAAGGCCTCTTTGTTTGTCGGGTTCGCTTTTGGCTCAGAATGTGCCGCGCACCCCGATGCCGAACATGCGCGGTTCGGTCATGCTCGCCTCGATGCCGCCAATGCCGCGGTTTTCCTTCATAAGGGTCGGCGCGCGCTCGTCGAAGACGTTCTTGACGTAAGCGTAGAACTCGAGTTCATCCTGGAACTTGTAGCTCGCCCGCACATCCGCGATCGTGTAGGGATCGATCGCATAGACGGCCTTGTTGTCCGTATCGGAATAATAGCCGTCGAGATGGCGGACCTGCCCGGACACGGTGAACTTGTCCGTCACGTCCCAGCTTGCGCCGACGGTGAAGCTGTATCCCGGCGACTTGGCGAACTCCTTGCCGACATAGGCGGCATTGCTGGAAATCTCGTCGATCTTCGTCTTCAGCAGACCGGCGCTGGCTTTCAGCGTGAGATTGTCGAGCACCCGATAATCCGCGCCAATTTCCAGACCATAGGCATGGGCTTCTTCTGCGTTAACGGTGTAGGATTCGCTGATGCCGGTGGAGACGACGACCGGTACGTTAAACTGGGCGTTCTTCATGTCCATGTAGAAGAGATTGCCGTTTACCATCAGCGTGTCATCGAGCAGGCTGGCGCGGGTGAACACTTCGTAGTTCCAGATGGTTTCCTTGTCGAAGCTCCGCCATTTGCTGGTGGTCAGGTCGAATGCGACGCCGCCGGGATTGTACCCGCGGCTGACAAGACCGCCGACAGTCCAATCATCATTGATGGCATAGGCGAGAGACGCCTTGGGCAGGATTTCAGAGAAGGTTTCGTCATAATTGACCGAACTTCTGCTGGTGGCGCTGAGCGTCCGGTAACCGGCGCGCTGAATCTGGTCCTGCTGGTAGCGCAGGCCACCCGTCAGGGTCCACTGGTCGGTCAGCCGATAGCTCAGCTCGCTGAAGAGGCCGAGATTGTCCTTGGTGTCGCTGAAGCGAGAGGTGCCGCGCAGATAAAGCACCTCGTCGGCTTTCGTGTGCGCATAAAAAATGCCGGCGACACCGCTCAGAACATCCTCCTGATCGCCGAAGGTGACGCGCGTTTCATGCGACGTGTTCCTGAGATCGACATCGGCGTCGCCGTTGTTGGCGATGCCGACCCGGCGTTTGGCGGTGGAGTCGGAAAACTGGGTCTGGTTGAACAGTTTCACGCCGTTCTCGAAATCGTAATTGATGTCGAGAATGCCCGTATTGGTATACTGGCTGAAATTCGGCATCGTCGTGGTGATGTGGTTGAGATCTTCGAAGGGACGCGACGCCGCTTCCTGGCTTGGCCGGTTGGAGGCGTTGTAGGAATAGGTCAGCTTTGTGGAAAGACCGGGAATTTCAGACGGTTCCCAAAGAAGCTTGAAGCGACCGTTGAATTCCTTGAAGTTTTGGTCCGTTCCCTCATGCGCAAAGGCGGAATTGATGTAATCGATGAAGGTATCGCGGCCGGAATAATCGATCGCCATGCGCGCCGCCAGCTCGTCTTCGATCAGCGGGCCGGAAAAGGCGAAGGAACCGCGCTTCTGGTGATAGTTGCCGATTTCCGCCTGATAGCTGGCTTCCGGCGTAAAGGTCGGGTCCTTGGTGTTGACAAGGATGGCGCCGGCAATGGCGTTGGCGCCCTGCGAGGTCGTCTGGGGCCCGCGGAACACCTCGATGGTGTCGACATCCCATATGGAAGTCGCCCCGTAGATGAACTCGTTATACCCGAGATAGTGACCGTCCACATTGATCGTCGCGCGCGGCACCGTACCGGTGAAGAAGGCGATGGAGCCGGTATTCGGGCCCTGCGTGTCCTGTCCGCGAATGATGGGGGCACTGACATTGTCGGTGTAGACGACGTTCGGAATATCCTTGATCGCTTCGGATACGGTCGGATCGCCGGTCTTTTCCTTTTTGATCTCCTCGGCGGTTTTGACTGACACGGACGAGGCCGTGTTCTTCATGTCGCGCGCCACTTTTTCACCGGTCACGACAATCGGCTTCAACACGGTCGTCCCTGCTGTATCAGCCTGCTGATCCTGACCGACAACCGGCGTCACGAACAATGTCGCCAACGTCAGAACACTGACCCCGCTCATCAAACGGCCGTTAGAGCTAAACCCCATCATACACCCCAAATAAACATGAGTATTAAAGTCATATTCAAGTAACGGAAGCGTTATCCGTTTCGCAATAGAGAATGCGTTCCGTATTGCGGACAAGCAGGCTTCCGTAACGGGATGTGCCATATTTACAACAAAGTTTAAGGGACCGCCTTTTCCGCCATGGCAGCCCGGCCGGAGAAGTCATTGAAAAGGCTGAAGACAGCCATTCCGATTTTCGTCGCAATGCGTTAGGCATTCTCGAAAGAGTGGGGCACGACCTTGAACGCCATGGATGACGAAACCGAAGAACGGCCGGAAAACGAAGGTGAAAAGCGCTCGGCGCTTATTCAATCCGTATCGATTGCGGCGCGGTTTCTTAATCTTCTCTCCAGATCCGATACGGGGCTGGCGCTTGGCGAACTTGCTAAACGCGCCGGCACCGGTCGCTCCACCGCGCATCGTTACATGCAAAGCCTCGTGCGGGAGGGACTGGTGATACAGGACCCCGCAAGCGGCAGTTACGATCTCGGCCCCGCAGCGCTGGGCATCGGCATCAGCGCCCTCCGACGAATCAACCCGGTCGAAACCGCCGGACGTGAGATGAAGGCGCTTGCCGCGCAAATCGGCGCCAGCTGCGGCGTGGCGATCTGGACCGAGCGCGGCCCGACCGTGGTGCGGTGGGCGCGAAGCGCCAGCTTTTCCATCAGCACCGTCGCTCTTGGCGATGTTCTGCCGCTGGACAACAGCGCCTGCGGTCTGGTTTTTCAGGCTTATCTGCCACCGGACAGGGTGGCTGCCGTGCGCAGGCTGCAACCACCCGCCTTTCGCGGCTCTCCTCCTGCTGCCGGCATTCTCGAAACCATCCGCGAGACGGGCGGCGCCGAACTCAATGAACATCTGTTCTCCGCCCTGACGGGCAAGGCGGCGCCGGTTTTCGATGCCCAGGGCGAACTCTGCTGTGTCGTCACCACCGTCTCTTTCGTAGCTACCGCCGAAGCGGAACGGCATTTTTCGCGACTGATCGAGGCCGCCCGGCAGGCAACCGCCGAATCCGGCGGCGGCTAGACACCTTCGGCCAGATGCTCCGCAAAGGTGCGGCCGGAATAGGCGGTGCGGAAAAGCCCGGCATCGGCGAGTTTCGGCAACAGCCGCTCCAGCACCAGCCGCATGGATGCCACCGAGCCGCCGGGCACCGCGACAAAACCGTCGATTGCCCCTGCGGCCGCCCATTCACGGATGCCCTTAAAGGCATCTTCAACGGTGCCGACGATCTGCCAATGGCCGGATCCCATCACCTCCGGCCGCCGCAGTAATTCCGCGACACTTAGCGTCTCCCGCTCAATCAGCCTGCGCAGCAGTCCGGCATGGGTGCGGCTTCGCGGTCTTTCGGGCGGCGGCGGCAGGTCGGAAGCGGTGACCACCCGCGTGAGCGGCCAGTCGGTGAGGTCGAGGCCCGTCATGTCGAGAACCGACGCCAGGGTTCGGGCGCGGTTGGCGCGGGCATGGGTCTCAGAAAATAGTTCAAGCGCCTCCTTGCCGCTATCCGCCAGATATAGGCTGAGGCCCGGCATCAGCTTCACCCCGTCAGGCTCACGGCCATGTCCTTCGGCGCGCCGCCGTAAGTCCGCTCTCAGTTCGATGGCTGCCCGCATGTCCGGCGTGGAAGCAAAGACTGCATCCGCCACCGAAGAGGCGAAATCGCGCCCCTCGGGAGACGCACCGGCCTGCACCAGCGGAATGCGGCTGGCGTGGGCTGGCAGGTTGAGCGGCCCTTTCACACTGAAATGCCTGCCCTCATGCGCTACCGGGCGCACCAGCGAGGAATCGGCAAATCGCCCACTTTCCCTGTCGAGTTTAAGGGCTTCATTTGGAAAACTCGCCCAGAGCTGCTGCACGACCTGCGTGAATTCGGCGGCGCGTCCATAACGCTCCTGCGGTGACGGCATTTCTCTCAGGCCGAAATTTTCGTGCCCCTCTAGTGCCGTGACGATGTTCCACCCGGCCCTGCCATTGCTGAGCCAGTTCAACGACTGAAGCTGGCGGGCCACCACATAGGGCGGCAGAAATGTGGTCGATACGGTGGACAACAGGCCGACATGGCTCGTTTCCCGCGCAATGGCCGAAAGAAGCATGGTCGGGTCCATGCTGGCAAATCCGCCGCCGGTTTCCAGCCCCTCGGTGCGCAGGAAAAGCGTATCCGGCCGGAACACGAAATCCACATGCGCAGCTTCCGCGCGCTGTGCCAGATCGACGAAATAATCGCTGGAAAATACCCGATTTATATCGCTGTCGGCTCGACGCCATGCTTCGCCGCTGAGCCAGGTTGGGGCCAGCGACATGCCCACATGAAGTTTGGCTGCGACTGACATGATGCACCTCGACTGAAATATCCGGGAAGAAAACCGCGCGTTGAATCGGCAAATTTCGATTTGTGGAGAGTTTTACTATAGTTTAGTGTCGCTTCAAGACCAGAGTGTCGCGCCCGTCGGGAAGGAGCCCGTTTCCCGCAGGTTCGATGTTAAGATTCAAAGACTTATAATCCTCATGTGGCGTCTCGACGCATGAGCGCATGACTAACAGGAGTTGTATCCGGTGCTTGACGCCACGGACCTTCACGCCAGCTATGGCCACGTTCCCGTCCTGCGTGGGCTTTCTTGCCGCTTCCACAGCGGTCGCGTCACGGCGCTGGTCGGCCCCAATGGCTGTGGCAAGTCGACGCTGTTGAAAACCATCATGGGTTTCGTGCCTTTGTCATCGGGCGCGATAAGGCTTGGCGAGCGTTCGCTGGGCGACATCGGACGCAGGGATCTCGCGCGCCGCATCGCCTATCTGCCGCAGGAATGCCATTGCCCCGACTATATGACGCTCGGCGAGTTGATCGAGCTTGCCGGTTATGCACGCTACGGCCTTGCCGGCGGCCCGAGCGAGCGTGACCGGGCGCTTTTCGCCGGGGCGCTGAAGACAGTCGGGCTGGAGGACAAGGCGAGAGCGCAGGTCAACACGCTTTCCGGCGGGCAGCGCCAGCGCGCCTTCATCGCCATGGTGCTGGCGCAGGATACGGACGTGATCCTGATGGACGAGCCGGTCAACCATCTCGACATGAAATATCAATATGCCGTTCTTGGCCTTGTGCGCGAGCTGACCGACAGGCACGGCAAGACCGTTATCGTCGTGCTGCACGATCTCAACCTCGCCGCCACTTTCGCCGACGACGTCATCATGCTGAAGGCCGGGCAGGTTCTGGCATCAGGGCCGGTAGCAGACACGGTCACACCCGAAAATGTCGCTGAAATCTTCGACCTCGAAGCCGATATATTTTCCAGACAGGGGCGTCTCATCTGCGTGCCCCGGCTGGAACGACAGGAACAGGCCATTCCGGCATGATCGCGAAAACAACGCTGATCCTTGCCGCGGCGCTGTTGCTGGCCGCCATCCTCGCCGTCAATCTGTTCGTCATGTCCGGCGACATGCCGCCTGCCGAAGTCATGGCGACACTCTGGCGCGGGGAGGCCGACAGCTATGAGCAATCGGTGCTCCTCTATCAGCAAATTCCACGGTCGCTGATTGCCATCTATGTGGGCGCCACAACCGCCGTCAGCGGCTGCGTGCTGCAGGGGCTTGCCCGCAATCCCCTCGCCTCGCCCTCGACCCTTGGGCTGAATGCCGGAGCGACGCTTTTCGTGATCGCCGGCGCGCTGCTGTTCGATCTCTCTGCTGAGGCACAGGGCCTTGCCGCGCTTGCGGGCGCCGGCTTCGGTTTTGCCGCCTGCTTCGTTGTCGCGCGTCTTGCCGGGCGGGTGAACGATCCGCGCGGTCTGTCGCTCATCCTTTCCGGAGCGCTGGTTTCCATGCTGCTGATCGGCGTGACAAACGCCCTGCTTCTTTCCAACCCCACGCGGCGGGCCGAATTCCTGAGCTGGGTTGGCGGCAATATCAACCATGTCTATATCGAACGGCTCACCGATTTCTGGTGGATCGGCGCCATTGCAATGGTGATTTTGCTATCGGTCGCGCGGCCGCTGACGCTCGTTCTGCTGGGCGCGGAAAAAGCCGCTTCCGCCGGCGTGAATGTCACGCGTATTTCCCGGCTCGCACTGTTTGCCACCATGCTGGCGTCAGGCTCGGCGGTAGCGATCTGCGGCCCGATCGGGTTCGTCGGCCTTATCGTGCCACATATGATCCGGCCGCTGGTCGGCGTGAATTTCACGCTTGCTTTGCCGGCCTCCGCGCTTGTCGGCGCGAGCATCTGCGTGCTCGCCGATCTTGGCGCGCAAACCCTGTTTGCGCCCTACGTGGTCAATACCGGGCTGTTCATGGACCTGCTTGGCGGCCTCGTTTTCATCGTCATCGTCAAGCGCTTCTATCTGTCGCCTTCGGCAAGGGGGCTATCGTGAAACGGGATTTCGCCACGGACGGGAAAGCCGTTCTCAGGTTGCCCGGCGGGCTGCAGATCGGCATTGGCAATCTGACGGCCGGCCTGACGCTGGTTGCGCTGGCGTTGACGATCGCCGCCGTGTCCGTCAGCCTCGGCAATACCGAAACGGGCCTTATTGATCTCCTGCACGGGTTTGCCGGCGGGCATCTCGGCGATGATCAGGCCTATGCGCTGTGGACGGTACGGCTGCCGCGCATCCTGCTCGGCTTCATGGCTGGCTGGAGTGTGGCGCTGGCAGGCGCGATGCTGCAATCCGTCGCGCGCAATCCGCTCGCCGATCCCGGCCTGTTCGGGCTGAGCCAGGGGTCGATGACCACTATCATGCTGCTTCTGGTGCTGGTGCCGACGGCCCCCAAGATGCTGGTGGCTCTTGCGGCTGTCGGCGGAGGCCTGGCCGTGGCCTTCCTTTTAATCGCACTTGTCGGGCGCGAACGCTCGAGCGGCCTTGCCATATTGCTGATGGGCATCGCAATTGAGTCGGCGCTTTCCTCTGTCTCATCGGTGCTTCTGCTCTATACGCCAGCCGAGACCTCGCTTTCGCTGGCGGACTGGATGGCCGGTTCGCTGTTTCAGGCAAGCTGGCCGACCATCATCGTTTTTGCTCCCCTCTTTGCAGCAAGCCTTGCCGGCATTTTCCTCATTGGCCGGGCACTTACCGTCTTCGATCTTGGCAGCGAGATGGCCATGGCACTCGGAGAAACCGTCAGGCATTCGCGACCGCTCGTCATTGTGTTTGCGGTAATTCTAAGCGCCTCCTCCGTTACCGCCGTCGGCCCGCTGACATTTCTCGGCGTCATCGCCCCGCATCTCGCCACCTTCGTTTCGCCCGCCGTCGGCCGCGCCAGGCTTTTCCTGTCGGGGCTTACCGGCGGCATTCTGGTGGTCGCCGCCGATACGCTCTCGCGCGGGCTGGTGGCGGATGTGCCGATGCCGATTGGCCTTGCTCTGACGCTGATCGGCGTGCCGCTCTTCATCCTCACGCTGCGCCTGCAGGCGTTGCGCAGAACCACCGCTCACTAATATATCGAATAAAGGGAATGCCATGCGAATTGCCATCCTCGTCGCCGCACTTCTGGCCGCCGGAACGAGTCTCGCCGCCGAGCGCAGCGTGACCGATGCCGCCGGCCGCACCGTCTCCGTTCCGGAAAAGCCGCAGCGCATTGTCGTCATGCACGAGCCGCTTCTGGGCGTGCCGCTGATGGATCTTGGCGCTGATGTGGTCGGCGCCTATGGCCGCAACAGCGACGGCAAATTCGCAACCGCCGTCGATTTCGTTGATACCGTGCTTGGCGAAGGCCACGCGAAACCGAAGGGTTTCGGCGCTGTCGGCCAAATCGACCTCGAAAAGCTGCGGGCGCTGCAACCGGACCTCATCGTCGCCACGGAAATGGACAGCGGCAAGGCCGAACAGCTCTCCACAGTCGCACCGGTCTATCTGCAAAAGGCAAGCGCCGGCAAAGCCTATGGCTTCAGCGTGGAGGAAGACCTTGCAGGTCTGGTTGGGCGAAGCGATGTCTTCGCTGAGCGTCGGAAGATTTATGACACCAAGCTCGCCGCCGTCAAAAAGACGCTGGGTGAAGATATCAACGGCAAGACTTATCTCGCGATCCTGCTGACGGACCAGATCAACGCCGTGGGGAACATGTCCGGCGCGGTGCAGGCAATAGAGGATCTCGGTTATGTCAGGTTGAAGATCGACAGTACCGCCTCTTCGGGCGGAATGGGCTCGACCCTGATGATGCCGCTGAGCGCCGAAGCATTCGGCAAGCTCAATCCCGATCTGCTTGTGGTGATGAACAGCTATACCAGCCCAGCCCGCGGCGAGGCGGGAACCCGCGCCGCGCTTGAAAAGATCATTCCCGGCTGGGAGCGTTTCGTAAAACCGGCACGCGAGAAAAGGATTGTTTTCCTCGATTCCACCAGGGTGACGACGCCTTCCATTCCGAGCGCGCTCCATACATTGGATGAAGTGGAAAGCTGGGCAGGCCGCCGCTGACCACCTTTCTGCCCGAAAAATCCCGGCACGATCACGTGCCGGGCATAAACTTGAGTTTTCGAAGAAACTTATATTGCCGGGGCGGAAACCGCCTGTTATGGTCCGCGCATCTTGACGCAACGACGCCGGAATATCGCGCCGGATGAGAACCCCAACGCGCGATCATCCGGCACGCCGACCCGGGACAGCGAGACCGCCGAACCCGCCGGCGTCATCCCAGGAAAGACAGCAGCATGAGCATGCCAGAAACCATGGATTCCGCCCTTCCGGACCGCACTCCCAAACGCCACCGCCACGCCGTGAAGCTGCGCGCGCTGGACGTGGCGCGGACCGAAAAACTCAGCCGGTCCATGGTACGCATCGTGCTGACCGGGCCGGAACTGGAGGGCTTTACGAGCCTCGGTTTTGACGACCACGTCAAAATGTTCTTCCCCCAGCCCGGCCAAACCGAACCGACCCTGCCGGTGATTGGCCCGAACGGCATTGAATTCCCGGAAGGCGCGCCGCGGCCGCTGGCGCGTGACTACACGCCGCGCAGCTTCGATGCCGAAAAAGGCGAACTCGCCATCGATTTCGCCACCCATCACGATGGCCCGGCCAGCAACTGGGCGAAGAGCGCGAAAGTTGGTGACAAGGCGTGGATCGCCGGCCCACGCGGTTCCTTCACCGTTCCCTTCACCTATGACTGGCACCTGCTGATCGCTGACGATACCGGCCTCCCCGCGCTGGCACGGCGACTGGAGGAGATGCCTGCGGGCACACCCGTCGTGGCGCTGATCGAAGTCGAAACGGAGGCGGACCGGCTGGAGCTCGTAACCAGGGCGGACGCATCGATCGTCTGGGTAACGCAGAGGCCGGACAACGGAACCGACCACGACGCATTAACGAGCGCCCTGCGCCAGCTCGAACTGCCAAAGGGCGACTTCTTCAGCTGGGTCGCCTGCGAATCGAAGACCGCAAAGGCGGTTCGCGCCCTTCTGGTCGAGGAATTTGGCGCCAACCCCAAATGGACCCGTGCTTCCGGCTACTGGCGGCGCGGCGCGAGCGGCGTTCACGATCATTTCGATGAGTAACCCGGCAATCACGACGGCTGCCATGCGGGATGCGGAAGCGATTATGACGCAACTCAGAGCCCTTCTCGCAAGGGTTCTGGAAGATGAAGTGCGCGATATCGAACCGGGGGACAACCTGTTCGGCTATGGGCTTCATTCGCTTGCCCTCATGCGCCTGATGCAGCCGCTTTCACAGCTTGCGGGAGCGCGGCTCGCTTATGACGATCTGGCCCGGCGGCCAACGCTTGCCGCGTGGCAGGCACTCATCGAACGGTCGCGCGCGGGACATTGATCCCGCGAACCGGCACGTTTCGCGCCGGAGCGCGATTTCCGACTATACCAAGGAGAGGACCATGGCAGCAGACAACACACGTATGCTCGCACGTCGCATCGAAGAAGGCTTCGACAACGAAGGGGAGGCCCCGCCGAGCCAATATGAGGAACGGGTCTGGTTCGAACAGTTTCAGGATCCCGATCAGGTTTTTCGGCAGCTTCTCGCCTATCGGATCGGTGAAGAATGCGATCTGCTGCGTCTAACCTCGGCACTGAAGACGGTTTGTGAGGTCTGGCCCGAGCTTCGTGCGCGCTTTGCCTTTGGCGAGGACGGTACGCTTGCCAAGAGTATTGAGGCTCCATCCGCATCCATCGTGCAGCTGCTGCATGTCCCCTCGGCAGAGGAGGCACTGACTTTGCTGCACGACCTTCAGGGGAGGCCCTTTGATTCCGAGACCGACCCGCCTTTCCAGGCCGTCGTGCTTTTGAGCGAAGGTGAAATCCTGCTGGCATTTTTGGTCCATGCCCTGCTGGGCGAGGTCCTCTCGCCGCAGATCCTGCTGGACGGTATTACGGCGGCCTATGCCGGTGGAACGCCGAAACCGCTTTCGCCGCGTGCGGTCGAAAGTGACAGCGTCGACCCGCTTCCGCTTGGCTGGCTGCAACGTCCGGCCACCGGCTCGACCGTCGTGGCGCTGCGGCAGAACACAATTGACAGGCCGGCGAGCCATAGCCATGGCGTCGACCTTGCGGCTTCCCTGCTCGGCCTCCACAGCTCCACGGCTGCAAACGCGATCCTCGCGCGTGCCGGATCGCGTTTTGCACTTTTCCTGGCAAGAAGCGGTGGCCCCGAAACAGTAACCCTTCGCCTGCGGCCCGGCCTCGGCGCAGCCACGCCGATTTCAGCCGAGTCCGTGGCGCGGATAGCGATCACCCGCGACCAATCGCCCGAACAGGCTGAAAATGCCGTGCTATCGGGGCTGGAGCAACGAATCGACAATGGAGGCGCAAAGGTCACCTTAACGCTGCAGGCGCTTGCGACACCTGTGCAGGCCATATCGGAACATGGTCTTCACTTCGAGCACCTGCCCCTGCCCTCCCTGCAATCCGGCCTCGGCCTGACACTTGCCGTCGGGCCGACGGCCGCGGGCGAGATCCGCCTTGAATTGACGGGCGGCAGGGAAACATCGCCACATGCGACGGCCTTCCTCCTGGAGCGCTTCGTCAGCCATCTTGAAGGCGGCACGGATTTTTCCGAGGTCGTCCCTCAAGACACCGCGGCAGCACCGCAGCAGGCAGCCCTTTCGCCCAGTGCGTCCGCTCAGAAGGACGACACCGTCGAAACGATCCTCGCCGAGTTCCGTGAAGCGCTCGTCTCACCCGACATGGGGCCGGATGACGATTTCTTCGATTTCGGTGGCCATTCGCTGATCGCGACCCGCATCATCGGCCGCCTTCTCGCCAATCACGGCATCGAGCTGCGTTTCAACGATCTGTTCAGCTACCCGACCGCCGCCACGCTCGCAAAACAGGCGACGCGGCTCGCAACCGCTGCGCCTGCGCAGGCGGACGCGACGGCGAGCGGCTCGCTGACCGCGCCGCTTTCGCTGGCGCAGATGTCGCTCTGGAAAGCCTATGCCGCTTTCGGTTTCGGCGAAATCTTCAACATTCCCTTCGCGCTCGATTTCCTCGATCCGGTCGATGAGACCGCCTTCGAATGCGCCTTCCTCGATATAATCGAGCGCCATCCTGGCCTGCGGACCCATTTCTACGTCGAAAACGATATGGTTCTGCAGAGGATCGTGCCAATGCATGATCTGCCCGGTTACAAATGGTTCTGGACCAGCGAAGAAAGCGAAGGGGTGGACCGCCACGCCGAGGCTGGCTGGCGCTTCGATCTGGCGCGCGAACTGCCGATGCGGCTGCGCTTCCTGCGCGACCCCCACACCGGCCGTCAGGTGCTTTCCTTCCTCTTCCATCACATCGTGCTGGACGAATGGTCGGTGAACCTGATGATGGACGAGCTGACCGAGGCTTACCGGGCAAGGGCGACGGGCATGGCCCCGGTCTTTGCGACCAGACCAGCCCCGTTCCACGAATTTGCAAGACAACAGGTCGCGTCAGGCGTCAATTCCAGCCACCTTGCCTACTGGACCGATATGTTGCGGGATGCGCCGAGAGGCCTTACTCTCAACGGACAGGAAAGCACACCGCACGAGGCATCGCAGGACGAAGCACCGGCAGGCGGCTGGATCGAGTTCAAGCTGGAAAAACATGTCAGCGACGGGCTTTACGCCATTGCCAGGCAGAACAGCGCCTCGCTGTTCAACGTGGTCTATGCCGCGATTGCCGCATCGCTGCGCCATCTCGGCGGGCTGAGCGATCTCGTGGTCGGCACCTCGGCTTCGGGCCGCACCGACAGCAACTATTTCGATACGATCGGTTATTTCACCACGGTCGTCGCCCATCGCGTTCGTTTCACGGAAACGATGACCGTCGGCGAACTGATTTCCTCGGTGAAGAACACCATCAATGGCTCGCTGGAACACAGCGAAATCCCGATCGATCTCGTGGAGGAAGCACTGGGCATGACGCCGGGTCGCGACCATTTGTTCGAGGTCTTCATCCAGATCCACGCCAAGAACAAGCTGAACGGCGCCCTTGCGGGGCCGGATGGCAGGGCGGTGGAATTCCGCCAGATCGATCCGGACAAACACGAATCCATGCTGGGGCTGCAGTTCGAGGTAATGGAAGAGACGATCGGCGGCGATCGCTCCATTCGCGTGCTGATGAGCTACCGCTCGGACCGTTACGGACCTGAGGATGTCGAGCGGCTGCGCAGCACCACCAGCGGCATCTTCAGCCGTTTTGCGGAAACCGGGGCTTCGGACCGCGTGCTGACGACGCTCGCCTGAGCCGGACCTGCCAAGGAAAACCCGGCTTCGCCTGACGGAGCCGGGTTATTTTGTCTTTGAACGCTGATGAGAATGTCTTTGCGCGGCCCCTGCATCCGCACGCCGTCACACCTCAGACCGCCAGGCGGAACGCCGTGGACGCCTCCACCGCCGCAAGCGCCAAGGCCTCCTCGCGCAGCATGGCATCGAGGAACAATGGCAGCTCTTTACGGTAGCGGGCGAAGTCTTCAGCTTGTGTCAGCGCCGAGTCCGCATCGATGTGCAGGTTCAGTTCGCTGCCGTCATCTTCACCACGGAAGGTAAGGTTGAACCCGTCGCCGGGACCATTCGCCAGAATGTGCCTGGCAACGGTGAGCCCGGCAAACACCGGCGCGCTGAACGGCAGGACATTGATGAGCGGCGAGAAGAAGAAGCGCCGGCCTTTCGGTATTTCCCGGTCGGAGGCGATCTGTTCAATGCGGTAGCGGCCGTGCAGGCGCTGCTTCCGCAGATTGGCGGCGTTGCGTGTCAGAAATGCGGCGACGTCCTCGCCCGGCTCGATGGTGAGGTGGAACGGCAGGATGTTGACGAGCATGGCCGGCATATGCGCGCCGACACTGCCCCAGCGGCTCATGAAAGGCAGCCACAGTGTCAGGACATCACGATCCGGACGGGGCAGCACCCGGTGGAGATAAAGACCGGAAAGCAGCACCAGAAGATCGGGCCAGCCAATCTCCAGTGCGCCGGCCAGTCGTTGCAACCGCGTGCTGAAACCGGGCAGCAAGGCCGCATCCGCATGCAGGCCGCCGCCGCCATAATCCTCGCAATCCTTGTCCAGCACCGGCAGATCGGCGGGTGCGGCGAGATAGGCTGTCCAAAAATCGCGATCCTTTTCGAAACGCCGGCTCCGCTTGTAGGCTTCCTCTTCCGCCAGGAAATCGCCGAAGGGGTGAAAATCCGGACCCGCTTCACCCTTGCCGCAATAGTGCCCGTAAAGCTGGCCGCAGCGCTGCTCCACCAGCGTCAGCCCATAACCATCAACGACGATATGATGGGCGCGGATATACCAAAGGTAACGATCATCGGCGATACGGTAGAGGAGCTGCGCCGAGAGCCTGTCGGCCGTGAGATCGAGCCGCGCTTCCACATCCGCGTTCATGCGCCGCAAAGCCTCCTCCAGCGGAGCGGTATTGCCGCGGAGATCGACAAGTTCCACAACCGGGGCATGGCTTGGGTCGCAGCATTGCTGCGGCGTCTCGCCATCATCGCCGACGCGGAAGCGGATAGACAGGACTTCGGATTCGCGCACGGTGCGTGTGATCGCCTGAAGGAGCGCGCTTTCATTCACCGCACCGGAAAGATCGATGTAATGGGCGACGGTTGAAACCGGTTCGTCGGGATGGAAGGAAAACTCCTCCCAGAAATCGAGCTGCGGCTGCGTCAGTGGAAGCCAGCCGCCGGCGGGATCGATATGCGCCATCTGTTTTTCCTTGCACTATTTTCGTTGCCGGGCGCGAAGTGCCACCCGAAATGATGGGATTCACGCCGCCCGTACGGCCATGAGCGACGTCACCTGCCTGGCGTTGCGGCACCGCAAAAGCTGCTGCGGTGTCAGGTCAACACCGAAGACAGCGCGAATTTCGGCCGAGACGGTTTTCAGGTGCGACGGCAAAAGTCCGAGCGCCAGCAGGTCGCTGTCTGCATCCACATTTGCCGGCTCTTTACCCAATACGCTGAGATAGATATCCAGCACCCGGCGGTCGCCGTGATCGACGTCGGGAACCACAGAGGCGGAGAATTTTGCCGGTTCCGCGTCAGCCGTTCCACCGGTCAAGAGTTCACGGGCGCGACGGCGGTCGGGCTTGCCATTGGTCGAAAGCGGCAGATCGTCAACCTTGAGAAACCGGCCGGGCACATGCGATTCCGGCAGATGCCGGCGGGCAAAGTCGCGCAGTTCGGCAGTGGTGAGTTCGAGGCCGGGTGCCGTGACATAAAGCACGCCGATGGCCGCCTCGCCCTTTTGCTCGACACCGTAATCCACCACCAGAACCCTCTGGAGAGAAGGGTGGCGGATCAGCTCGTTTTCCACATCCGGCAGCGAGACGCGCACGCCCCGCACCTTGACGTAACCGTTGACACGGCTCGCGAACATGATCTTGCCATCCGGCCGGTAGCGGCCGCGGTCCCCGGTTCGGAAGGCGCGCACGCTGTTTCCCTGCGGATCGGTAATCGTCACGAAATCCGTCTGGGTAATCGCGCCGTCCTCGAGATAGCCGATCGCGACATTCACGCCGGCCGTATGGATGCGGCCAACGACGCCCGCCGGGCAATGGCCGCCGTGATCGTTGAGGACGAAATAACGATTGGCGGGCAGCGGGTGGCCATAGGGCACGGCCGCCACATCTTCCGCAACAATCTCGTGCCAGATGCTCCAGATCGTCGTTTCCGTTGGCCCGCCGAGCGATATCAGCCGCAGGTCAGGCTTCAGCCGGCGAAGCTCTTCTATGATAACAGGCTTGATATAGTCCCCGCCCTGCGCGACAAGCCGGAGCGACGATAGCTGGTTACCGCGGCGGCAGGCGAGAAGCATTTCGAGGATGGCAGGCACGGAGCACCACAGCGTGACACCATGTTCTGCGACCAGCTCGTTCCAGCGTACCGCATCCTTTTCCTCTCCGGGTTCCGGCAGCACCAGCGTCGCCCCTGCAACGAGCGCGCCGAAAACATCAAAGACCGACATGTCGTGATGCAGCGGGGTGACCGAGATGAATACGTCGCGTTCCGTCACCGCCCATTCCGCCAGCGTGCCGCCAATGACATTGGCCGTGGCGCGGTTGGAAAGCACGACGCATTTCGGTTTGCCTGTCGTGCCAGACGTGTAAAGGAAATAGGCAGGCCCCTCGCTTCGGGAAAGCGCCGCTAACTCCGCCATGGAGACCGGTGCGCCAGCCGGAGCGGGCGTGGACAGAAGCACCGCCGGATCGACAGCGTCAAAACCCTGCGGAAGGCGGTGGGCGACGATGAGCGCCGGGCGGCAATTGGTCAGCAGATACTGCAGGCGATCGTCGGGTGAACCGGCGTCGACCGGCACCCAGACCGCCCCCATCAGGGCCGCGGCGAGCGTGATCGCCGTGTGTTCGGGGCTACGGTGCAGGCAGATGGCCACGACATCGCCCCGACCGATGCCGCGCGCCCTTAGGCCCGTAATCACGCGCGCCACCATCTCGCCAAGCTCGCTATAGGCGATGCGCCGCTTGCCGCTGACAAGCGCGGTGCGTGACGGCTCTCCTGCGAAAAGACGGCCGGCGATCCGTTCCAGAAATGGCGGGCAGACGAAGTTTCCTTCATCGCCATTCAGCCGGTAATGGGACAGGTCGACAATATCGCGTCCGTTGAGGACGAAAGCGCCGCTATCCGCGATCCCCGCAATCGCGCGCTCGACGGCTGCGAGAATATCCGCCACCATCGCCGCATCGATCGCCTGCTCCGCATAGTCGATATCGAGGACGAGATCGCCCTTCGGATTCTGCGAAAAGCGAAAATCCAGAGCGACCTGCGGCGTCTGCGTCAAACCGTCCGTCCAGCGCATGGCCGAATCCGGCGACAGCGTCGGCCACGTCAGACCATTGGTAATCACCACAGGCAGGGCGAGCCCGCCCGCATTCGCATTGAGAAGCACGCGATTGAGATCGATGCCGGAAAAAGCCAGATGGTTCAGCCCTTCCAGCACATCCCTCTGCAGGCCCGCCGCCCGCACGGCAAAATCGTCTTTTGCCGCGTTCCACTGGACGGCGATGAAGCTGGAGCGGTTGGCGAAGGCCCCGTCCACCTGCGGCGCAACCGGAATGCCGACCACCAGCGCACCCTCGTTCAGCCAGAGCGACAGCACCTCGAGAATGACCGCCGTGAGCGCCGAATTCTTGAACAGGCGCTCTTTCGCACCGGCCCGCGCAAAGGCGGAGAAGCGCTGCTTTTCGACAATCAGACTCTGGCGGCTATATCGCGACGTCGGAATGGTTTCGAGCGGTGCTTTCCAGGGCAACTGCGAGGGCACTTCAGCTTCTTTCAGCTTCTCGGTCCAATAGGCCGCGTCCCCGGCACGGGCGGCTGCGATATCCTCTCCTGGCGTTTCAGCCGCAGCGGCGATTGCGACCGGCAGGACACCGTCGAAAAGTTCCGTTGCGAGGCTGGCTATCGCCCGCCCGTCAAGGATGAGAGCGTCAAAACGCAGGAACACCACGACATGATCAGCCTTTGCTTCGGACGCCGGCAGGCGGAAGACCGTGACCCGCCAGGGAGAGGCGGCGAGATCAAAATGGGCGTGGGAAAAATCCCGTCTGACGGCGTCGATCCTCGCTTCCGCTGTCGCCGGGGAAATATCCGAGAGATCGATCATATCAAGGTTGATCTCCGCTTCCCCGGACACGATCTGCACGAGGCGCCGCTCGTCGATGCGGGTGCGCAGGCTTTCATGTCTCTCGACCATGGCAGAAAGGCGGGTCCGCAGCAGGGCGGGGTCGATGCTGCCGCGATATTCGCGAAACTCCTGCATCGCCACGCCGCTGAGCGGCAGATGTGTGCCGCGACCGAGAAGATATGCCTTCTGCAGCGGCGAGAGCGGACGTTCCATGGCGTTTCCTTTTTTCTCGGCCAGCTGTTCGGGCATCGCAGCGCCAAATCGTTCCACGCTTTCCTCAACGAGCTCCGGGTGATCAGCGAGCCGGCGAAGGAGACCCACGTAGGTTTTAAACAGGGCGCGAAGCCATGGTTCAGGCAGCGCATCGAGCCGCACATCCCAGTTTATCAGCAGGCCGCCATCAAGCCTCGCGACCTGCGCGTCCAGCGCAACCCCCGGCCCTTGCGATACCGTGTGGACCAGGGGGCCGAACAGCTGCCCAACCCTTTGTGAAAACAGATCGCCGCCCGGCAGGTCGACACCGGCGGTAAAAACCACGGGCGAGGTCTGCAAACCGCCGCGCAGGCGAGAGAGGTCGCGCATGATGCTGACGCCCGGATAGGCCTGATGGGCAAGCAGGCCGTTCATGTCATCGAAAACCCGCCCGAGAAGGGCTTCGACGCTTTCAGCGGGTCTTATATCGACGCCGAGCACCAGCACGTTGGAAAACTCACCGACGATGGAATCAACCCCTTCAACCAAGGGTGCACGCCAGAAAGCCGGGACGGAGAGCCGGAAATTTTCGGAATCGAGCGCCCGCGACAGCGCCACGGCAAAAACACCGAGCAACAGGGTCGACATCGTTACCGAGCAACGCCGCGCAGCCCGTTCAAGACCGTCACGTTCAACGACCGTAAGCATCGTGGCAAAACGGTCCGTATGAACGGCGCGTGACGCATCCTCCGGTAAAAATGGAAGCGGCGGCGCGTCCGGAATATCCGCAATATGCTGCCGCCACCACGACCGGTCGTATTCCCGCACGCTCTTGAGGTTAGGATCGGCCGCAAGGCGTTTCGTCCAGTCGAAGAAGGATGGCTGCGCCGCCGGGGGACGCGCGGTCTCATCCTTGTCCGCCTCGTCGTAAAGGCGGGCGAGGTCCTCCATCAATATCCGCACGCTGGCCGGATCGATGGCCAACATGTCCGTGTCCACATGCAGCCGGCTACGGCCATGCGGCAACAGGCTGAGCGCAATCGCCGCAGGCGGCGCAGTGCGAAGATCCGTCGCGCGATGGCTCCACGCGTGGCGCTTGATCTCGAGCCGGCGCGCAAGCGTCTCCGCATCAAGCGCCGTCATGTCCTCCACATCGAGATGCAGCGGGCGACCATCAGGATCGACGGATTGACGCCCTTCCGCATCGATCCTGAGGCTCAGCATCGGGTGGCGCCGGCAAAGCCTGCCGACCGCAACGGCCAGTTTTTCCAGCTCCAGAGCTCGCCCCTCGAACTCGAGATAAAGATGGGGCGTAACTTTTCCGAGTATCCCATCCGTCTCCCGACCGACCCAGTAGGCCACCTGCATCGGAGTTAAATTTAGCATGTGAATTTGCACCGATTGACAAAACATGATTATCATAATCAAGTATAAGCCATCGTCAACCACTCGAACAGGAGGCATCCCATGAAAACGGGAGCACTCAGGACGAATGACGTCGAATCCGACGAAATTGCTGATTTTAATAGAGATTTTCTTTTCACTTCCGGTACCGGGCAGTTGCGGGCCAAAGGAATCCGCGAAAGGATAACGCTTCCGGCCCGCGGCGGAGAAGATACGGGCAGCCCATTGCAGCAAGCGATTAAAGCCGCTTTCGAACGGGCCCGCCGGGCTGGTCAGGACAATCCGATCGCCATTGGGGCAATACCCTTCGATGTCAGCGAACCCTCATGCCTTTATATACCGAACAACCATGAGTGGAGCCCACGAGAAACCGCGCCGGTCGTCGCCGATTCGGCCATGCCCGCGCTTGTCGGCCAGAACAGCCTGCCGGACGAGACCGGCTTTAAACGCGCCGTAGAGCACGCCATCGTCAATTTCCGCCATTCCGATGTCCGTAAGGCGGTACTTTCCGTCATGCGCGAACTCACCTTCGCTTCCGAGGTCAATGTCGAGAGATTGCTGGCGAGTCTCGCCAAACAGAATCGCGAAGGTTACCAGTTCCGTATTCCGCTGCCCGATGGCGGCGACCTCATCGGCGTCAGCCCGGAACTCCTGATTCGCAAGCAGGGTGAGAACATCATCTCGAACCCGCTGGCGGGATCGGCAAAGCGGATGGTCGACCCCGCCGCGGACAAGGCCAACGCCGAGCGGCTATCGGCTTCGGAAAAGGACCACTACGAGCACAGCCTCGTTATCGAGGATATCCGCTCCCTGCTTTCGCCGGTCTGCGCGGAACTCGATGTCCCTGAAAAACCCTCCCTCATCAACACGGCAGCCCTCTGGCATCTTTCGACCCGCATCGAAGGCCGCCTCGCCGACCCCGAAACCAATGCCCTGCAGCTTGCGTGCCTGTTGCACCCGACGCCAGCCGTCTGCGGTTTCCCCACCGAGCGCGCCCATCGCCTTATCCGCTTCGTCGAGCCTTTCGAGCGCGGCCTCTTCACCGGCATGGTCGGCTGGACGGATTTTGAGGGCAATGGCGAGTGGGTGGTGACGATCCGGTGCGGCACCGTGCAGCGAAAAACGGTGCGGCTCTTTGCCGGCGCCGGCATCGTTGAGGCATCGGAGCCCGAATCCGAATGGGCCGAGGTGCAGACCAAACTCAAGACCATGCTGAACGCCTGCGGTCTTTCTGCCTGATTTCCCGGGGACAAACCATGACAATCGAATTTCAACGCTGGCCCGACGATCTGACGCGCCGGTACCGCGAGCGCGGTTACTGGATCGACAGGCCGCTGAGCGGCATCCTCACCGAACAGATCGAGCGCCGGCCGGACGCGACGGCCCTGATCTGCGGCGACCGCCGCTTCACCTACGCGGATATCGACCGGCAATCCTCCAATCTGGCCGGACATCTCTCCGCCGCTGGCATCGGCAAGGGCGACACCGCGCTGGTACAGTTGCCTAACATTGCCGAGTTCTATCTCGTCTTTTTCGCGCTGATTAAGATCGGCGCGGCGCCCGTCAACGCACTTTTCAGCCATCGCCGGCTGGAAATGACCTCCTATGCGGAGCAGATCGCGCCGAAGCTGGTGATCGGCTCGCGCAGCCACGAGCTTTTCGCCAATGACACATTTTTGGAGGCGCTGAAGGCGGCTTCTCCCGGGCTTACCGTGACCCTTCTGCATGGCGAAACAGATCCGCGGTTGAGCCTGGAACGGCAACTGGCCGCCCCTGCCGAAAACCCACCCGTTTACGCCCCTTCCGCCGCCGATGAAGTGGCGCTGTTCCAGCTTTCCGGTGGCAGCACCGGTACGCCAAAACTGATCCCCCGGACGCATAACGACTATGATTACAGCGTTCGGGCCAGTGCGGAAATCTGCGGCCTTTCGCCTGAGACCCGCTTCCTCTGCGCCATTCCGGTGGCGCATAATTACCCGATGAGTTCGCCCGGCGCGCTCGGTGTGTTCCACGCCGGCGGTGCGGTGGTCATGGCTGCCAATCCGGAACCACTTGCCTGCTTCGATCTCATCGAAAAACACGGCGTTAACATTGTGCCGCTGGTGCCGCCGGCCGTCGCGCTGTGGCTGCAGGCTGCGCCCGCCCATCGCGAAAGGCTGAAGTCGCTCAAGCTCCTGCAGGTCGGCGGTGCAAGCTTCGCCGAGGCTTTGGCCCGCCAGGTGCCGGAAGTGCTGGGCTGCGATCTGCAACAGGTCTTCGGCATGGCGGAAGGTCTGGTGAACTACACCCGCTTCGGTGACCCCGACCATATCGTCTTCACCACGCAAGGACGACCGATCAGCCCGGATGACGAAATCCGCATCGTCGACGAGGACGGCAACGACGTGCCCGAGGGCGAAGCCGGCATGCTGGCAACGCGTGGCCCCTATACCTTCCGGGGCTATTACCGCGCGCCCGAACACAGCGCCCGGGTCTTCGACAAGGATGGCTTCTATTATTCCGGCGACGTCGTGCAGCGCACCCCCGAAGGTTATCTGCGGGTCGTTGGGCGGGTGAAGGACCAGATCAATCGCGGCGGCGAAAAGGTCGCTTCGGAAGAGGTGGAAAACCTGATCCTGCGGCATCCGGATGTCACCCATGCGGCGCTGGTGGCCATGCAGGACGAACTTTTGGGCGAAAAGAGCTGCGTCTTCGTCGTGTCTCGCAATCCCGCTCTCAAGGCGCCGGCTATTCGCCAGCACCTCGCCGGCCTCGGCGTCGCGGATTACAAGCTGCCGGATCGTGTGCGCTTCATCGACGCCATGCCCCTCACCGCCGTCGGAAAAATCGACAAAAAACGCCTGCGCGATCTGCTGACGACCCCCGTCGCCGTCAGCGCCTGACATTCCGCACCCATCGAAAGGGATGCCAAAATGGCGTCCCCATGTTCCTAAATGCGCCAGCCCAGCCGGTGCCGCACAAACCGAGGTCATCATGACGATCCCCACCATTTCCGACTATCCCATGCCGGTCGCCGCGAGTTTTCCGGCCAACAAGACAAAATGGCAGCCCGATGCGAAACGCGCCGTACTCCTCATCCACGACATGCAGCGTTATTTCCTGCGGTTCTACGAGGCCGACGGCAAGCTGATGACGACCCTCATCGACAATCTCGCCAAAGTGAAGACATGGGCCGTTCAGAACGGTGTCCCTGTCATTTACACCGCCCAGCCGCATAATCAGCCGCCTGGCGACCGCGCTCTTCTGAACGACATGTGGGGACCGGGTCTGACTGTCGTTGATCCCGAACTGCAGAAGGTGGTGGACAAGCTCGCCCCCACGCCTGACGACGTGGTGCTGACCAAATGGCGCTACAGCGCCTTCCAGCGCTCCAACCTTGCCGAACGTATGAAGGGCTGGAACCGTGATCAGATCATCGTCGGCGGCGTTTATGCCCATATAGGCTGCATGATGACGGCAGTGGAAGCCTTTATGAAGGACATCCAGCCGTTCATGATCGGTGATGGCGTTGCCGATTTTTCCGAGGCGGAGCATCGCATGGCGCTGCAATATGTGGCCACACGCTGCGGCGTGGTGATCGATGCCGCAAGCCTTGTCGGCGCGGGAAAGGGCGACGATATCAGCGAATGGCTGAAAGCCCGCGTCCTGCAGATGGTGGAGGATGAGAGCGATATCGACCCCGACGAAAACCTGATCTTCTACGGGCTGGATTCCCTGCAGGTGATGAAGCTTGCCGGAGAGTTGAAGGAACGCGGCGTCACCCTCGGCTTCGATGAGCTTGCGCGTGTGCCCACTCTCTCCGCCTGGTGGACGCTGATCGACCAAAAGCGGCTCGCGGCCTGAGCGGACAAAAAAGATGACGCAACAGAGATTTACCGGGCGGCGCGTGCTGGTAACGGGTACGGCTCAGGGCATCGGTCGCCGCATCGCCGAACGTTTCATCGAGGAAGGGGCCGATCTCATCGGCCTCGACCTCCAGGCCAGAACGGCGGAAGCGCCCTTCCGCCAGATCGCACTCGACATCACCGATGCGGCGGCGGTGGAGACGGCCTGCAAGGCGATCGAGACCGAATGGGGCGGGCTCGACATTCTCGTCAATGCCGCCGGCATATTGCGGCTCGGCGACAGTGAAAGCCTGACGCCCGCAGACTGGAAGGCGTGCATGGATGTCAACGCTGCCGGGGCGTTCCATATGCTGAGACAGTGGAGCGCCACCTTCAAACGGCAGCGGCGCGGCGCAATCGTCAATATCGGCTCCAATGCCGCCGTCGTGCCGCGCATCGGCATGATGGCCTATTGCGCCTCCAAGGCAGCGCTGGTCAGCCTCAGCCATTGCGCCGCCCTCGAGCTTGCGCCCTATGGCGTGCGCTGCAACGTCGTTTCACCCGGCTCCACCGATACGCCGATGCTTGCCGGCATGTTGAGCGATCCCGCCGGCAAGGACCGGCTGGTCGCCGGCCTGCCCGAGCAGTTCAAGCTCGGCATTCCGCTCGGCAAGATCGCAAGGCCGGACGATATTGCCGATACCGTGCTGTTCCTCGCCTCCGATCAGGCCGGGCACGTGACGATGCAGCAGATCGTTGTTGATGGCGGTGCCACGCTTGCGGCTTGAATTCGAGCCGTTGGATTGAGAGTTAGGGACATGGACGTTGTAACGGCGTTTCATCGCGACGCCATCTCCGGCGATCCACCCGAGGCCATCTGGCCTTGGCCGGACGACATATGCGGCTGCCATTGCCTTACCCTTCGTTTCAGCGCCGATGAGGGCTGCGGCGGCGAGGTCCCTCCCTTGCCGCCGCAGCTTTCAAGCGCCACGCAAAGACGCAAGGCGGAATTCATCGCGGGGCGCAGATGCGCTGCGGAAGCCATCCGCCGCCTGACCGGCCGTTCCATCTTTCCCGGTATGGGCGAGGACCGTGCGCCTCTCTGGCCTGAAGGGGTGATTGGCGCGATTTCCCACAGCCAGGGTACGGCGATTGCGCTTGTCGGCTGCTGTCGACAGTTTCGCGCTATCGGCGTCGATATCGAAAAAATGCTTACAGAGGAGGAGGCCCGCGATATCGCCCCACAACTCCTGACCGCAAATGAGCGCTACAACCTTGGCAACATTATCGATCCCTTCATCACCGGCTTGATTTTCTCAGCCAAGGAAAGCCTGTTCAAGGCGCTGTATCCCATGGTGGAAAAGCTGTTCTTTTTCGACGCGGCCGAATTATCCCGCCTGGACGCAAATGGCTCGGGATCCTTGTGCCTGACGGCCGAACTCAGCGAGGAATGGCGGTGCGGAACGGAGGTTCCTTTCCGTTTCTGCCGCTTCGAGGGCCAGCTTCTCACCCGCGTGCTCATCCCGCATTGAGGGAAAAACAGCAGATTCATAACCGCGACAATCATATTTTAAACCTGTCTTCCCGTCATCCGAGTGAAACACTCGGAAGGTACGCAGCCTGTTGGAATGATTCCAAACATTGAACGGTGGAGACACGATATGACCGACATCGATACGAGCAAATTGTCCTGGGACGAGTGGGACGAACTGCAGAACCCGCCGCCGGCCGAAACCGATTTCGACCGCGTGGTCGAAACCGCGATTTCCCGCCGCGGCTTTCTGGGCGGCGTGCTCGCCTTCGGTTCGGCCGCAGCCGCAATGGGCACGCTCGGCAACCTGATGAGCAGCACCTCGGCCGAAGCGCAGGAAGCCGCCGTCGGCCGTTTCCCCTTCAAGCCGGTTGCCGCCGCCACCGACCACACCATCCATGTGCCGGAAGGCTATAACTGGAAGCCGCTGACGAAATGGGGCCAGCCGCTGTTCTCCAACGTTCCTGATCTCGACCCCGCAAAGGGCGTCAGCGTTGAAAATTCCGACAAGGTCTTCGGCGAAAATACCGACGGCATGGAACTCTTCGTGGTGGGCAACCACCAGCTGATCGCCGTCAATCATGAATATGTGAACCCGGAAACCAACCTGCCGCACGCCGAAAAAGGCAACCCGAAGACGGCCGACGACGTGAAGATCCTGCAGAACATGCAGGGCGTCACCGTCATGGAAGTCGCGGAAGACAAGGATGGCTGGAAAATCGTTCTCGACAGCCCTTTCAACCGCCGTATCCACCACAACACGCCGATGAAGCTTTCCGGCCCGGCCGCAGGCTCCGATCTCGTCAAGACCGCCGCCGACCCCAAGGGTGTCGACTGTCTCGGCACCTTCAACAATTGCGGCGCAGGCCGCACGCCCTGGGGCACCTACCTCACCTGCGAAGAGAACTTCAACGGCTATTTCGGCACCACCGACGCCGCCTTCAAGCTGCCTGACGATTACAAGCGTTACGGCATCGTCGCCGAGACCCGCTACGCCTATGAGAAGTTCGACGCCCGTTTCGACGTTGCCAAGAACCCCAATGAACCACGCCGCGCCGGTTACGTGGTCGAGATCGATCCCTCGGACGCCAAGTCCACGCCGATCAAGCGCACCGCGCTTGGCCGCATCAAGCATGAAAACGCCGCCGTGGTGATCGCCCGTGACGGCCGTGTCGTCGTTTACATGGGTGACGACGAGCGCGGCGAGTTCCTCTACAAATTCGTCTCCAGCGGCATCTACGTGCCGGGCGGCGACACCTCCAAGCTGCTGGACGAAGGCACGCTTTACGTCGCGAAGTTCTCCGATGACGGCGCCGGCGAGTGGCTTGCCCTGACGCCGGAAACCACGGGCATGAAGATCGACGAAATCTGCGTCTTCACCCGCCAGGCCGCTTCCAAGGTGGGCGCGACGACCATGGACCGCCCGGAATGGGTCGCCATCAACCCCGTCGCCATCGAAGCCTATTGCGCGCTGACCAACAACAGCCGCCGCGGCGAAATGAAGGACGGCAAGCTGCGCGCCAATGCCGGCGGCGACGCCATGGCGATCAATGCCGCCAACCCGCGCGAGAAGAACGAATACGGCCAGATCGTGCGCTGGTATCCGGAAAATGACGACCATGCGGACGGCAAGTTCAAGTGGGACCTGTTCTGCATGGCCGGTAACCCCGCCGTCCACAAGGACGCCTATGCCGGCTCCCCGAACATCAACGAAGGCAACATGTTCAATTCGCCTGACGGCATGATGTTCGACTCGACCGGCCTGCTCTGGATCCAGACCGATGGCGAGGACACCAATGAAGGCAACTTCGCCGGCCAGGGCAACAACCAGATGCTGGCGGGCGACCCGGCCACTGGCCGCATTGAGCGCTTCCTGACTGCGCCGAAGGGTTCCGAAGTCACCGGCCAGACCTGGTCCGCCGACAAGCGCACCCACTTCGTCGGCATCCAGCACCCCGACGCCCCCTTCCCGGACGGCGAAGGCAAGCTGCCCCGCTCGACCGTCATCGCCATCAAGCGCGACGACAATGTGAAGATCGGCTGACGCACAGGCATGAACGCAACCGGATCGCGAGGGAATTGCCATCCGGTTTCACGATAAATCGCCGCGTGCCCGAAAGGACACGCGGCGTTTTGCCTGTGTTCGTGAATGAACGTTCGGATATCGTCGTATGGCGCAGATTTATCCACCTTTCGCAAGAACCTGCATGGCAGGGCTCGCCGGGCATGTGTAGATGTAGATTATCTCCACCTGCTTGTTGGGCCTCTCTTGGATCAGATACTCGCCATTCGAACATTTGTCCGCGTCGCCGAAGCCGGGTCCTTCGCCAAGGCGGCGGATATGCTGAACCTTCCTCGGTCCTCAGTCAGCAAGCTGGTGCAGGATCTCGAGGCACATCTCGGAACAAAGCTCGTGGAGCGCACCACGCGGTCGGTCACGATGACCACGGAGGGCGTCGCTTATCACGAACGCGCGCTGAAGCTCCTCGCCGATCTCGATGACATGGACGGCACTATTGCCGGCTCCCGCAGCACACCCAAAGGAAAGCTGCGCGTCGACATCGGATCTGTGCTGGCGAACCAGATCCTCATCCCGGCACTTTCGGATTTTCAGCGCCATTATCCAGAAATCGATCTCATGCTCGGTGTCAGCGATCGCCCCGCCGATCTCGTCAGTGAGGGTATCGATTGCGTCATTCGCGGCGGGGCGCTGGGTGACTCATCAATGAAGGCGCGGAAGCTGTGCGAGCTGGACTACGTCATTTGCGCATCGCCCACCTATCTGGCTGGTCTGCAGTTGCCGGAGCGACCTGACGATATCGAGAAGCATCGGATCGTCTCCTACTTCTCCGCGTCATCTGGAAAGAGATTTCCATTGCGTTTTCAGCGCGGCGAAGAGCGAAGCGAGTATCTCCCGGCCTCTGGCGGCGTTTCCGTCAACGAGAGCACCGCGCATCTGAACGCGCTGCTGTCGGGACTGGGAATTGGCCAAAGCTTCGGATTTTTCGCGCGGCCCCATTTCAAGAGCGGGGCGCTGGTTGAACTTCTGCCCGCTGGAAGCCGGACAATCATCCCCTTCATCTCGTCTATCCCGCTGATCGTTTCCCAAATCCGCGGCTACGCGCCTTCACGGAATGGGCAGCGAAGGTGTTCGAAGCGGTCGACGCACGGCGCGATGTGACGAAGACGACTATCCATCCAGATGGATAATGTCTCCATCCTGAGCGGCTTCTCTCCACCGGGCTGACGAACTAACTTCTCCTCATCGGACGGTGACGAGGCCAATGGCCAGCGCCACATCCCGAGCAAATTCAGAACTTCAACAGGCCGTGCATTCGGGCTGAACCATTTCGCGCGCCCAAGCATCAGGAGAGTTAACATGGCCAACAGGCTTCGAAACAAGATCGCCGTCATCACCGGAGCAACCAGCGGCATCGGTCTTTCGACGGCCAAGTTGTTCGCTGCCGAAGGCGCACGCGTCTATATCACAGGCCGCCGCAAGGCCGCTCTGGACGAAGCGGTGGCAGAAATAGGACAGGGCGCGGTCGGCGTACAGGCGGACTCCTCAAGCAACGCTGACCTCGACAAGCTGTTCGCCCAGGTGAAGGCGGAACGGGGCCGCCTTGACGCCCTCATCGTCAATGCCGGTGGCGGCACCATGCTGCCGCTCGGCCAGATCACCGAGGAGCAGATTGACGACACCTTTGGCCGCAACGTGAAAGCTGTGATCCTGACCGTGCAGGCGGCACTTCCGCTGATGGGCAAGGGCTCGTCCATCGTGCTGACGGGTTCGACTGCCGGCACCGAAGGCACGGCTGCCTTTTCCGTCTATTCCGCTTCCAAGGCCGCGGTGCGCAACCTGGCTCGTTCCTGGGCTCTCGACCTCAAGGGCACGGGCATCCGCGTCAACGTCATCTCGCCCGGCGCCACGCGCACACCAGGCCTCGTCGAACTTGCAGGCGACGACAAGGAACAGCAGCAGGGCCTGCTCGACTATCTCGCCTCTCGCATCCCTCTCGGTCGCGTCGGCGAAGCCGAGGAAATCGCCAAGGCGACGCTGTTCCTCGCCTCCGATGATGCGAGCTTCGTCAACGGCGCCGAGCTCTTCGCGGACGGCGGCCAGGCACAGGTTTAACGCTGAACCGCAGTGGCGGGTGGCCTCCGTTTCGAAACAAGAAATCAAGATGCGTGCTGCCGTCAATCGCCTGCACAGAGAGCCTCAGGACGTTCTTCAGGCCGTCGAGCTGGCTTCTCGAATGACCAAATGCCGCGCTAAAATGCGCGGCGTTGCTCATGTTTGACGGCGTCCATGAAGCTCAAACCGCCGGGACACGCCGATCCCCTCCAGAAACGCCTCGTCGTGGCTGACGACCAGAATTGCGCCGTCATACGCTTTCAGGCCGGCCTCCACGATCGCGACGGAATCAAGATCGAGGTGATTGGTGGGTTCATCGAGTATGAGAAGCTGCGGCGGCTTCTGGTTGCCAAGGATGCAGGCAAGGCCGGCGCGTAGCATCTGGCCGCCAGACAGATGCCGCACATCCTGCAAACCGGCGTCGCCGCGAAACAGGAAGCGGGCAAGAGCGGCCCGGCAGGCGTTATCACTGGACCGCGGGTTGAGACGCATGAAATTGTCCCGAACGGATAGCCCGGGTCGCAGCAAGCTGACCTTCTGGTCCAGCAACGCGCAAGCAACCTCAACTCGGACCGAACCAGAAAATGGCGCGAGAGACCCGGTGATGACGGAAAGCAGCGTCGTCTTTCCCGAACCGTTCGGCCCCGCCACCGCAATCCGTTCCGGACCTGTAATCGCAAGCGACAGATCGGACAGGACAGGCGCATTGCGTTCGTAACCGGCAGTTACGTCTTCCAGCCGCAGAACCGTCTTTGACGCCACCAGTCCGGTGGACGGTATGGACAGCATGAATGGTTCAAGCACCTCAATGCGCCCTCGCGCCTCTGCGACGTCTGCCTTGGCCTCCCCCGTCATTCGGCGCGCCGTGGCGGCGTTGTCACCGCTTGTCTGCTCCGCCCGCATGGCGCGCCCTCCGGCCGAAATTCTCGGTATTCCTCCTTCCGCCGCCTTCCTTTTGCCTGCACCATCGCGACGAGCCTGCCGCTCGGCCGTCTCCTGCGCCTTGCGCTCGACGGCGCTGAGCCGCTTCTCGGCCTCGGCCAGTTCATGCCTGGCATTGTCAAGCTCCAGTGCCTTGCGATCGCTGTAGTGGTTCCAGTTTCCGCCATAACGGCTGATACCGAGCGATGTCAGTTCAGCAATGCTGTCGACCGTTTCGAGCAATTCACGATCATGGCTGACAATGATTGCGCCGTGACGCCAGCCGCTCACAAGTTCGATCACTGCAGTCCGACCGTCACGGTCGAGGTTGTTCGTGGGTTCGTCGAGGATCAGGAACTCCGGTGCATGATAGATTTGAGCGGCAAGCGCTGCACGGGTGCGCTGCCCGCCGGAGAGTTGGGCGAGCAGTGTCGTCGCGGGCATGGACAGGCCGAAGCGCGCGAGTGCCGCCTCGATATTCGTCTCAAGCATCCAATCAATATCGGCCAGTTCCTCCAACGTCGCGCCACCCGCCTGCGCCCGTTCAAGCACAGCGAGCGCATCACGCGCGCCAAAGAGATCGGCAATCGTCTCATCTTCGGCCACCTGGACGCTTTGACGCAGGATGTGGATACCCGACGGTGCAGAGACAGAACCCGAAGATGGTGTCAATTCGCCGGCGATCAGCTTCAAGAGCGTCGTCTTGCCGGCGCCGTTACGACCGACAAGCCCGATACGCTCCGGGCCGAATACAATATTCAGATTGGTGAAAAGCGAACGACCGTCAGGCGTGAACCAGGACAGATTGGAGAGTGTGATAAAGTGGGTCATGGACAAGATTTTCCCGCATGGCAAGGCAAAGTGGCGTTGCTATCGGGTTGAAATCCATTGTCGACCATCCTGTTTTTGCTGCGGGCCGATGCAATGTAGCGCTTGCAAATGGGGCATTCAAGGCCGCTTCAATAACGGCCTGCGCTCTTTTCAAGCATCGGCGGCTGACGGTCTTGTGTTCGCTCCACATCCGGCGTCAGGGGGCAATGATTTCGCCGACATGGTCATTCACGGGCACAGTTCAAACTTCTCCGGGGCCGCGAACCATGCGAGCAGACTTTTCAGTCAGGGGCATCAAAGAGCGAAAGATAGCGCTCGCCGCTATCCGGAAACACGACCGCAATCGTCTTGCCGTCGTTTTCCGCGCGGCGGGAAAGCTCGATCGCGGCAAAGATGGCCGCACCGGATGAGGTTCCCACAAGGAAGCCCTCCTCTCTGGCCACCGCAAGCGCTGCCCGCCGCGCCTCTTCGGTGGTAACGGCAATGACTTCATCCACGACGCTCTTGTCGTAGGTCTCCGGCAAGGTCCCTTCCTCCACCTCGGTCACCTTGTGGACGCCTTCGATCGTGGAAGCGTCGGGGTTTTCGGGGGATGGAACGGACTGCGGTGTCGGCTCGGCAACAACGATCCTTATCTCCGGTTTTTGCGCCTTCAGGAAGCGCCCGGCACCGGACACGGTGCCGCCCGTACCAACGGTGGCGACCAGGATATCGACGTCACCTTCGGTATCGCGCCAGATTTCCGGCCCGGTCGTCTCGAAATGAACCTGCGGGTTGGCATCATTTGAACGCTGGCCGGTATAAAATGCATCCGGATTTTCAGCCTTGATCCTGTCGATGATGCGATGGATGGCATCCGGCTGGAACAGCTCCTCATTTTCGATCAGTTCGATCTCGGAGCCGAACTGTCTGAGGATGTTGATCTTGTCTTCGCTGATGGTATTGCGAAGATAAAATTTCGTGCGATAGCCGCGTGCGGAGGCAACCGCCGCAATTCCGATGCCTGTATTGCCACTGGTCAAATCGAAAAGAAGATCGCCCGGCTTCAATCGGCCGCTCTTCTCAGCCTCACATATGATGCCCCAGGCGGTGCGGTCTTTGACACTGCCTGCGGGATTGAGGTACTCGATCTTGGCGAGAATGCGCGATTGGAGATTGTATTTCGTCCGAATTCTGGCGAGTTCCACCAGCGGCGTATTGCCGACGAGTTCTGTAAAATCCCGATAGATCCTGCCCAATTTCACTACCCTGTTTGCACTGCGTGGATACCGAACAACAGGCTCCAATGCGTATCGCCCGTCGGACCGCATGTTTTGATCATGCTTCGGATTTTTCCTTCTGCGTTTGCGGTGCTATCCCCACGCCTCCATTTGGCGCCGGTGAGGCGCCGTTCACGGCGAAATCTCCAACGATACGGTCGTGATAGATACGGGGATTGTGTGAGGTTATCGTGCGGGCGTTTCGCCAGTGACGATCAAGACCATGGCTGCGTTTTGCGGCTGAGGCGCCAAGCGCATCGAAGAGGACAGTGGACGCATCCAGGATAAGGTTGCTGACCACCGTAACCGACTGGCTGACCTCCAGCTCCGCGTCACGGTTCGCAGATGCAATGCGCTTCTCGTCTCCAGAGAGATTGGCATCATAGGCAGCCTGCAGGGCTTCTGCGGCCTTTAACACGATGGCGCCGGCGCTATAGGCCGCACCCCTGATCCGCCCCACGACCTGAAGCACCTGAGGGTCTTCAGAAAAACGCGCGGCGTTACTGCGTTGATAGACGCGTTTGCGCTCCGCAACATGGCGGGCGATTTCCAATGCGGCCGCGCGGCCGATCCCGGCAAGCGAGGCGAGATGGACGAGCTGGAAAAAGCCGCCAGAATAGCTGAAACGAAGCGCGCTTGGCTTGATCAGGTCTTCGGAAATCGCCACGTCGGTAAAACGCGCCGTGCCGCTTGCCGTCAGCGCCTGTCCGAAACCATCCCAGTCGTTGACGATCTCGACGCCTTCGGCCTTTGTGGGAACAAGCGCACCAACCGGTACACCATCACCATCAACGGCTCCAAGCGTGATCCAGTCGGCATAGAGCGAGCCGGTCGTATAATATTTCTCGCCATTCAGCCGCCAGCCGCCGCCATCCCGCGTGAGCTGGGTGGAATAGGTTCCAAGCTTTGCATCCCCGATTTCCGAAAAGCCGCTGCCAATGGTTTCGCCATGCCCGATCCGCTCCAGCCACGCATCCCGCCATGGCGAAGGTGGTGCATTCAGCAGATCCTCCGTAAAGCCGAGATGGCTGCGGTAAGCATTGGTGAGGTTGGGATCCGCCTGCGCGAGTTCAATGATCAAGCCAAAAAGCTCGGGAAGCGTCAGGCCCAGACCACCAAACTTCTCCGGCAGGCGCAATCTGGAAAAGCCAGCCTTTTTCAAAGCTTCGTAGTCATCGAAACGAAGCTCGCGTTCCAGATCGTGTCGTATTGAATCTTCGCCGATTTCGGAAAAAATTCCCCGAAACCTCTCGGCGATCGCGTCAAAACGTTTGCTGGGCGCAGAACCCCAGGCATGGCTGGCATTGGTCATTGCAAATTCCTGTCTGTGGAGCAGTCTGGCGAACACCCGGCCGGGTCTAGGCGGCTGCCGCTTCGGCACCCTGTTCGAAGTCGTGTAAATGGAGCGCGATTTCGAACCCTCTGCGTTTTAGCCAGTGGGCCACGACCCTGGCGCGGGCGCCGAGCAGGTCATCCACCAGAATGACCCGGGCACCGCGCACCGCGATCGTTCGATAGGCGACACCGAGAAGCTGCCCGCCTTCCGACGAAATTGAGCCCTGCAGATGGGAAGTCTCGAACTCTTCCGGTGTGCGCACGTCCAGGAAATAGGTCGTTCGTGATGGGTCCTTCAACCATGTCTCGGCAGTCGGACGGTCGATGAAGAGCAGATCGTCATCCCTGGAAAAGGCCTTCAACCGCGCCTCTGCAATCTCTTTCGCGTTGGCGCTCACATGCGAATATGTTCGGGAGGGGCCTGTTTCCAGCTCAAATCCATCATCCGTCCAGCCGCGCGTCCCATCATGCAGGTAACTGACATCGTTTTCTACACCGGCGTCGATCAATGTCTGCGCGCCGAGAATTGCGCGGGGCAGGCCCGCGCAGGAGACGACGACCCTAGTTTTTGGCGAGGGAACGAGATCGGAAAAGCGCAGCAGGAGTTCCGCACCCGGCACACCGATCGCACCGGGCACATGTGCCTTTTCATATTCCGGCAATGTGCGCGTATCGAGGATGACAACATCCTCTCCGGCGTCCCGCCACGCCTTGAGCTCACGCGCAAAAACCACAGGCGTGTTTTTCTCGCTTCTCACCTTCTGAACGAAAGGAACGCCAGGAATATCGAATGTCGGCAACGCCTCGACGCCACCTTCGGTCCATGCGGGAATTCCGCCGCGCAGAAAATGAATGTCGGTCCAACCCTTGGCGGCAAGCCGTTCGGCCGCCTGCTCAGCGCCGCCTTTTCCATCATCCACCAGCACGGTGCGCACGACGGGACGAGGAATGAAGCGATCGATTTCCGCCTCCAGCCTGTCAACCGGAAGGTTGGTGGCAAATAGCGGTGAAGCATACCCCACCTCCACGGCTGTGCGGATATCCAGAACCGCAAGTTCCCTGCCATCCCGCAGCCATTCGATGAGACGATCTTTTGTTACAGCAAATACGGACATTGCGTTTTCTCCTGACAAATCCTGAATTTTCATGCGGGGTTTCAAGCGGTCGGATCGAGCCACAGATCGCCGAAACTCCAGTTCAGCCCCTGCGCGCCGGTGACATAGTTCCTGACCCGCTTGTGCGCCACGATCTGGCTTCCCGCCGCCACGAGATCGACGGAGGCGACGTCGTCATGGATAAGATGCTGGAACTTGCTCCAGGTTACCCAGCGTTTCTTCGGATCCGGTTCGATGGCGGCCGCCTCAAGAAGCGCATCCGCCTCTGGATTGGCGTAGTTTGCCGCATTGGAAAAGGGCAGCCCGATCTTGAAATTCTTGCTCCAGTAGGCGCGCTGGATGCCGAGCGACGGGTCGAAGGTATTGGAGAGGGATTCCACCACCAGATCAAAGGCGCGGTCGGTGTAGACAGTTTTCAGATAGGTTGGCAGGCCGTATTTGCGGATTTCAACGGCAATGCCGATCTTTTCAAGCTGGCTGCGAAGAACATCGGCATAGCCTGGTGTCAGATAGGAATTATACGTCAATCGTACTGGAAAACGCTTGCCGTCCTCCTTGCGCGGATATCCCGCCGCGTCGAGTAACTTTTCCGCTTCTTTCGGGTCGTAGGCATATGGCTTGACCGAAGCATCATACCAGTTGGGAAGGGCCGTGCTGACGGGGCTGGGTGATATCTGCGCATAACCGAAGAGCGCCACATTGACGATCTCGTCGAGGTTTATTGCCTTCGCAATGGCCAGGCGAACATCTTTCTTGCGGAAGATTTCGTTATCGTAATTGAAGAACAACTGCTGCTGCGGACCCGCATAGGCATAGGTATTCGTATCCAGAACGAGATCGGGGTTCTGCTTCAGCCGTTCGAGATCCGCCAGCGGCACGGGGTTGTCGCCAAGATCCACTTCCCCCGTCTCCAGCGCCACTGCCCGCGCAGCCGGGTCGGTGATGATGCGCAGGATGATGCGATCAAGATAAGGTTTGCCAGCATCCCAATAATCGGGATTTCGATCGAAGATCAGATGGCTCCCCGGCGTCCATTCGGTCAGTTTGAAGGGGCCGGTGCCAATAGCAGTCTGCAGCGTCTGGCCATCGGCGGGCTTCAGCTTTTCGAAAATATGCTTCGGCACGATCGGCGATTCCGAACTCGATTGCGCAGCAATGAGAAACGGTGCGGGTTTGGACAGAACGATAATGGCAGTGAGGGGATCCGGCGTCTCCACCGCCTGAACGTTCTGGTAGGTTATGCGGCCGCGCGGGTGTGCTTCTTTCAGGCGGAAAATCGAAAAGGCAACGTCTTCCGACGTAAAATCTTTGCCGTCATGCCATTTCACATTTGGCCTGAGTTTGAACGTATAACGCAGGTGGTCATCGGAAACGGACCATTCCGTTGCCAGCAAGGGCTGCGGCTTGAGGTCGAAATCGAATGTGAGGAGGCCTTCAACAATCTTCGGGCCGATCGCCTGCCCCGTGCCTGACGATGTGTTGATGGCGAAAAGCGCGTTGCCGGGATCGACACGATAGAGCAGCCTGAGCGTGCCGCCGGAGACGGGCCGGCTCGCATCGCCACCCGCTGCGAAGACCGAACCAGGCAGGGCCGTTCCTGCCGTTGCCAAAAGAAGCATTTTATTGAACTGCCGGCGTCCGATCGTCATGAAAATCCCCGTTGGAAAACGTCGTTTCGATGACGAAAGCATCGGGGCAATGCAGCGCATTCCTAAGGATAAAATTCTTCCTCCTTGTCGAAGAAATCATTCCTTGCGGAATTTTATTTCAGTACTTACGCAAGCAGGCACCAAAACTCGCGCTGAATTGCCCCATCCATCGGGATCTTCGTTGCGCATCCGGAGCAGATGGTGGAATGCGAAGAAATCTCGCCGGCGTTTGTTTCAGCATTCCCGTGGAAATGTTGTTTCATCTCAAAATCGCGATTGAGAAGGACATTGCTCGGCAGATGCCTCGGCCGGCCATATCAAATCACAGGAATTTGCCACCTTTCTGATCCGCACATTCGAGCCCGACCCTTCCACCCCCAATTATGGAGTTTCATCCGATGACCCCGCCCAGTCCGATTACCAAACTGGAAATCCCACAGCAGCGCGTCGAGGCCCGTTATGGAACGCAGGCCGATTTTTCTCCGCCTTTCTGGAATGACACCATCGACGCCTTGCTGAACCATCGCACCGCCCGCGCCTATCTGCCCAAGGCTCTCCCGGAGGGCAGCCTGGAGCTTCTGGTCGCCGCCGCGCAATCAGCGCCCACATCATCCAATCTTCAGGCGTGGAGTGTGGTTGCGGTGCAGGACAAGGAGCGCAAGGCACGACTGGCGGGTTTCACCGGCGGCAACGCCCATATAAAGGATGCCCCCATTTTCCTCATCTGGCTTATCGACCTGAAGCGGTTGCGCACGGTCGCTTCAAGCCAGGGGAATGAGGGTGAAGGACTGGATTACCTGGAAAGCTTCCTGATCGGCGCCATCGACGCTGCATTGGCAGCGCAGAACGCTGTAGCCGCAATTGATTCAGTCGGCCTGGGCTCTTGCTACGTCGGCGGCATCCGCAACAGGCCGGAGGACGTGGCCCGCGAACTCAACCTACCTGCCGAGACGGTTGCCGTCTTCGGCCTGACGGTCGGCTATCCTGACCCGGCGGTAAAAACAGATGTCAAACCGCGCTTGTCACAATCATCCATTCTGTTTCATGAAACCTATTCGGAACCCGCCCACGATGACCTCAATTCTTATGATGAGGTATTAAAGGTGTTTCAGGAAAAACAGGGCCTGCCCCAAAATGGCTGGACAGGGCCCATTGCCCAGCGTGTGGAGAACGCCGCCGCGCTGAAGGGCCGTGCGGAACTGAGCCGGACGCTGCGCCGCCTCGGTTTCGCTATCAAATAAATTCCATTGCGGCTGACGGTATAACGAAGGCGCGCCCTTGCCCCGGCGATACAAGGGGCGGGCCGGGGCGGCGCAATCTCTCCCGAAATCACCGGTTTCGGGAACTTATTTTCTATAAAATTAGTAGATATAGAATGACCGGTCTTCCTTTGCCCCGCTCGAAGGCCTTACGATCCGTTGAGAATGCTCCTGAACGCATCCTGCCACCGTCCTCAACCGCCACCGAAACCGCCGAACCAATCACCACACCAATATCTCCGTAAATCCGGAGCGTAAAAAGACAGGACGAGAAACGACAGATGCCACGTTATGTTATCATTGGCGCCGGCGCGGTGGGCGCGAGCCTTGCAGCACAGTTTGCACTTTCCGGCATTGATTATGCACTTTTCGGGCGGGGAGCCCAGATAAGCCATATCAGGCAGCATGGCCTCACCTTTCAACGACCCGCACAGACGCGGCAGATCGATCTGAAGGTCTTCGACCTGACGGATCTTCCGGAATTGAGACGGGATGACATCCTCCTGCTCACCGTGAAGGCTCAGGATGCCATAAGCGCACTCGCCTTCTGGTCCTGGCAGAACGTCTCCAACACGACGGCACCGGCGGCTGCACAGCTGCCTATAGTGACTTTTCAAAATGGACTGGCGACTGAAGCCAATGCCCTGAGAACATTCTCCAGGGTGTATGGCGCAAGCATTCTGACACCGGCGCGGTTCACAGAAACCGGGAAGGTGGTGGTTGGCGGCGAGCCGCAACTAGGCATCGTGACGGTCGGGCGTTTTCCGCTCGGACAGGATGACGTGACGACGCAGGTCACGGCAGACCTCAACAGGGCGGGATATCTTGCCGAGGCCAGCGACGATATCCGCCGCTGGAAAGCAGCAAAGCTCCTTCACAACGTTCGCAACGTCCTCGAACTGTTCGACGGCCCGGCCGATCTGAACGACAAGATCAGCGCGGCGCTGGTGGATGAAGCCCGCCATGTGCTTGACGCGGCAGGTTACACCCTCGCCTCACCCTCCGAGCGAACCGTAGACATCTCGAACTGGCGAGTAGCGCCGAACAGCGGCATTCACCCGGGCCAGCAATCGACGTGGCAGAGTTTCAGGCGCGGAGCCTCAAGTGAGGTGGATTTCCTCAACGGAGAGATCGTATTGCTCGGCCGGCTTCACAATGTGCCAACGCCCTATAACGACGCTGTTCAGACGCTGGCCGGCAAACTGGCGCAACAGGGCGGATTTTCAAAGCCGCTGCCGCTCGATGCAATCACGTCGCTCATCACCGGCCCGGACAGGCCGGCGCAGCCCAATCCCGCCAGCCCTTCGTGACCGGCGGCCTCAAGCAGTGCGATTTATCAAACGACAGTGTGAAACGATATAATGAGAGAAGCCATATCAGACCATATACTCACCGCCGCCGGCACGCTCTTCTATCGCGAAGGCATCCGGGCTGTCGGCATCGATCGGATCATCGAGGAAGCGAATGTCGCGAAGGCGACGCTCTACCGGCATTTCCCTTCGAAGGATCATCTTGTTGCAGCCTATCTGGAAGCGCGTCATGAGCGGGTGATCCACGCGCTTCAGAACGTGGTGGATGCGGACATGGCTCCGAAGGAGCAGATCCGGCTGATTTTCGAGCAACTCCACGAAAAGGCCGACAGCGCGGATTTTCGCGGCTGCGCCTTCGCTCTCGCGGTTGCCGAACATGGCGAATCCGAGCGGGTCGTGTTCGTTGCGCGTACCCATAAGGCGAAGGTCAAGGACCTGTTCGCCGCTATCCTGGCAAGGGCCGGCAGCACAGTGGACATCGCCGCCGCCCATCTCTCACTTCTCTACGAAGGGGCGCTGGCGACCGTCGCGGTTGGACGTGACCCCAAGGCGGTGCTGATCGCGCGTGACTGCGCTCTCTCCGTTTTCGCCACGGCCGCCGCCTCCACCGATCAACCGAACTGAAAGCAGCAGACAATGACAAAGACGATCGATTATTTCTTCAGCATCGGCTCACCCTGGGCCTTCATTGGTGTTGAACCCTTTGCCGCCCTGGCGAAACAGCAGGGCGCCACTATCCGCCCTCACGTTATTCCGCTGATCGAGGAAAACGGTGGCATTTACTCAAAAAATCGCCCGGAGGCCAGACGCGCCTACTGGATCACGGATCTGAAGCGGTGGGCGGCATTGCGCGGAAAAGTGCTCAATTTCGACAATCGCGCTGCGCTCTCGGATCCGTCCCCGGCAGGCTTGATGGTTGCGGCGGCAATCGAAACCGGTGAAGACTGGCTGAAGCTTGCAGTTGCACTGCAGGAGGCTTTCTGGGTCCGCCGTGAAGACATCGGCAAGGCCGACATCCGCCAGGCCATCGCGACGGCTGCAGGCTTCGATGCTGCAGCCCTCGATGAACATGGCAAAAGCGACGCGGTTGCTGTCTTGCAGAAGGCGAGCTTCGAAGCTGCCAGGGCCGCCGGTGTGTTCGGGGTTCCGACCTATCGCTATCAGGATGAACTCTACTGGGGGCAGGACAGCCTTCCGTTCCTCGAGCGTCATCTCAGGGGCGAAAAACTGGCCGCCTGATGTTCACTGCCAGATGGCGTCGCCGGCCGCGCGCCTCGCCCTCAACGTTTGTAAGTCTGTCGCAGCGTTTTGCGACCCGCCTACACGGAATGTTTTATGCCTGACCTGTCTCCTTCTCTCATCCGATCCCTGCGAGACCTCCTCGGGGAGCGTCTTTCAACGTCGCCGACACTGCGCGAGCAGCACGGGCGCGGCGAGGCGCATCACGCAGCCGCCTTTCCCGACGCGGTCGCTTTCGCGGAAACCACCTCCGAAGTGTCCGAGGTCGTGCGGCTATGTGCGGCGGAAAGGGTGCCCGTCATCGCTTTTGGCGCCGGCACTTCGCTGGAAGGGCATCTGACAGCCGTCAATGGCGGGGTCTCGATCGACCTTTCACGCATGTCGAAAATCACCCGTATCAGCAGTGAAGATCTGGATTGTACGGTCGAGGCCGGGGTAACGCGGGAGCAGTTGAACACATATCTGCGAGACATGGGACTGTTCTTTCCCATCGATCCCGGCGCAAACGCTTCGATTGGCGGCATGGCTGCAACCCGCGCTTCCGGCACCAACGCCGTCCGCTACGGAACAATGCGTGAAAACGTACTGGGCCTGACCGTGGTGCTGCCGACCGGCCAGGTTATCAAAACCGGCGGTCGCGCCAGAAAGTCTTCTGCCGGATACGACCTGACGCGGCTTTTCGTGGGTTCGGAAGGAACGCTGGGGATCATCACCGAAATAACCCTTCGCCTCTATGGAATACCCGAAACCATCTCGGCGGCGCTCTGCTCTTTCGAGAACGTCGAACAGGCAGTCGCGGCGGCCATTCAGGTCGTGCAACTCGGCATTCCCGTCGCCCGCATGGAGCTCATGGACCGTGGAATGATCACGGCCGTCAATGCCTATTCCGGGCTGGAGCTGAAGATCGAGGACACATTGGCTTTCGAGTTTCACGGCTCGCCCGCCGGCGTTCAGGAGCAGGTCGATATGGTGTCCGCCATTGTGGAAGACCATGGCGGCAAGGATTTCGAGTGGGCCAACGCCCCTGAAGAACGCAATCGCCTCTGGAAAGCGCGCCACAACGCGTTTTATGCTGTCGTATCGCAAAGGCCAAACGCCAAAGGCTGGTCTTCGGATGTCTGTGTTCCGGTCTCGCAGCTCAGCAACTGCATATTGAAGACCCGCGAGCTCCTGCAGGATTGCAGCGTACCGGCTGCCATTCTCGGCCATGTCGGCGATGGCAATTATCATGTCGTCTTCGCGGTCGATCCCGGCAATGCGGAAGAGCTCGGCGAGGTGGCGGCCATCAACAAGAAGATGGTGCAATACGCCCTCTCGGTCGGCGGCACCTCGACCGGCGAACATGGCGTGGGCACCGGCAAGATCGCCTACCTGCGTGAAGAACATGGTGACGCGGTCGATCTTATGGCGCTCATCAAACATGCAGTCGATCCAGCCGGCATCATGAATCCCGGCAAAATCCTGCCGAGATAGAATGTTACTTTGCGATCCGCGACCGCTGGGGCGACACGATGAATTCCTTCAAGACTCACAGTTCTCACTGGGGGGCCTTCTCCGGGCGGCTCACAAATGGGCGACTGGAGATAAAGCCTCACTCCGGCGACCCCCATCCATCTCCGCTACTGGGCAATCTTCCGGCGATCGCCGACAGCCCCGTCCGCATCCGACGGCCCGCTGTCCGGCGGGGGTGGCTTGAGCGCGAAACCGACCATGCACAGCGACGGGGCGCTGACGACTATGTCGAGGTCAGCTGGGCCGAAGCGACGACACTGGTCGCCGACGAACTGAGGCGGGTCTACGACAGTCACGGTCCAAGCGCCGTGTTCGGCGGCTCCTACGGCTGGTCCAGTGCCGGTCGCTTTCATCACGCGCAAAGCCAGATTCACCGCTTCTTGAATGTCCTCGGCGGATATGTCCGGTCGGTCACCACCTATAGTTCCGGTGCGGCCATGGTCATAATCCCCCATGTCCTGGGCCCTTATGATAGCTTCGACCGAAAGAGCGTGACCTGGGATGCCATCGAACGCAGCAGCGAGCTGGTGCTCGCCTTTGGCGGGATGGCGATCAAGAATGCCGATGTCCACGGCGGAGGGATCAGCACGCACACGGTCCGGCAAAAACTTGCCGGCGCGAAGGCTCGCGGTGCGCATTTCACATTCATCAGCCCTCTGGCAGACGATTTCCCCGCTGAGGCGGATGCCGAGTGGCTTCCCATCATCCCGGGCACCGACGTGGCGATGATGCTCGGGCTGGCGCACGTCCTCGTTACGGAAGGGCTGCACGACCGGACGTTTCTGGAGCGTTATACGGTCGGATATGATCGGTTCGAAAACTATCTTCTCGGCAGGGAGGACGGCCAGCACAAGAGCCCGGAATGGGCGGCCGAAATCTGCAACATCGCGCCGGACGCAATACGCAAGCTGGCGCGCAGGATGGCCGGTTCGAGAACCCTGATCACCGTCAGTCATTCGCTGCAGCGGGCCGATTACGGAGAGCAGCCGGTGTGGATGGGCATTGTGCTTGCCGCCATGCTCGGCCAGATCGGATCGGACGGCGGCGGATTTTCTTATTCCCTTGGCGCGCTGGGCAATATCGGCAAGAATCTGCTCGCCGTTCCCCTGCCAACGCTGCAGCAATTCAAGAACCCTGTGCCGGACTATATTCCCTGCGCACGCATCTCCGATATGCTGCTCAATCCCGGCGCCGAGTTCCATTACAACGGGCGCACGCTTCTTTATCCTGACATCCGGCTTGTCTATTGGGCGGGCGGCAATCCATTTCACCATCATCAGGATATCAACCGGTTGCGAGCCGCTTTCAGGCGGCCGGAAACGATCATCGTCCACGAGTCCGCCTGGACCTCCACCGCCAGACACGCCGATATCGTGCTGCCTGCCACGACCACGCTTGAGCGTGACGACATCGGCGCCGCCGATCGCGATCCGCTGATGATCGCCATGAAGCGCCTGATCGCCCCCGTCGGCGAAGCACGCGACGATTACGAAATATTCGCCGGCATTGCCCGCGAACTCGGCAGGTTCGAGGCCTTCACCGAAAACCGCAGCAGCGGAGAATGGCTTGCCTTTCTATACGAAACGACCCGTCAGGCACTTGCCGCGTCGGGCCATGAGGCGCCGGACTTTGAAACCTTCTGGAAACGCGGAGAAATGCCCCTTCCAGTCAAGCCGGACGACGGTGGACCGGCGCGCGCTTTCCTTGAGAATCCCGCAACGAAACCGCTGGCGACCCCCTCAGGAAAGATCGAGATTTTTTCCGGGACCGTCGAGGGTTTCGGTTATGATGACTGCAAGGGTCATCCGCGCTGGTATCCACCCAGAATGGAAACTCCAGACGATGCGCACCTCTATCCGCTGCATCTCGTCTGCAATCAACCATATCAACGCCTGCACAGTCAGCTGGACTATGGCGATTTCAGCCGTTCCACCAAGATCATGGACAGGGAGCCCGTCCGTATCCATCCAGCCGACGCCTCGGCCCGTGGAATATCTGACGGCGATGTCGTGAGGCTTTTTAATCAGCGCGGCAGCTGCCTGGCAGGCGCCCTTCTCAGTGAAGACGTCATGCCGGGGGTAATGCAGCTCGCTACCGGCGCCTGGTTCGAATCAGAGGATCCAACTGCCGAAAACTCGATATGCATCCACGGAAATCCAAATATTCTGACCCGCGATATCGGCACATCGAAACTGTCGCAGGCATCGACCGGCCAGATCGCGAAGGTGGATATCGAGCGCTTCACCGGGGCTCTGCCGCCCGTGACAATTTTCCAGGCCATGCGATTTCTATCGCGAGAACAGGTCGGCCCAGACGCCGAGCCGTCGTCACTCCACGCCGGAACCCCGCATTCCAAGGGGCCCTGAAACACCAATCCAAACAGCCGCCGAAATGACGATAAAATAATTCACTAAATCCATAGAAAAAGAATAACCAGTCTTTCTCCCTCACGCCTGACTGCTAGGTTAAGGGCAAGACGGACAGCGCAGAAGGGATCGCGCCATGACTGGAATATGTAGAAGCGGGCGCGCTCCTCTGCCACGCAGGTTCTCGGGAACCGCTCGCTAGCGTCGCGTCGCCCAATCAGGCCACCAATGAACCTAAACATCTCCTGCTCGGCCGAGAGGCCGGCGCGGCAACGGTTTGACATGCGTTTGAGCAGCCACCGCAGAAGCACGCGCATCCCAGGAGATGCCGAAATTGCAACGAAAAACTTTGGAATTTTCAGGATCATACAATGACAAAGCGTCCTTTCTCATCGTCTCTTTCGCGTCGTCGGCTGCTTCTTACGGCTTCGCTCGCTGTTTCCGCCTCGTTGTTTTTATCGACGGCTGCACCTTTGAGTGCTGTGGCCGCAGACACGCCACATGATGGCGGTGACATCACGTTTCTGATCGATTCCCTGGGCGACACGTGGATCCCCAACAACAGCGCGATCTCCAGTTTCCAGGGCCACATATGGGGTCATGTCACGGATAAGCTGCTGTACGTCGATGCCGAAGGCAAGGTCAGCCCGTGGATTGCCGAGCGCTGGGAGCAGAACGACACCGCGACGGAGTTCACCCTCCACCTCAAAAGCGGCGTGACTTTCTCCGATGGCGAACCGCTGGATGCCAAGGCCGTCGTTGCCAATCTCGACATCTGGTATGCCGGCCGCAAGAACGAGGGCATCAACCCGATCGGCCTCTTCCCCAAGACCTATGATCACGCCGAAGCGGTTGATGCGACGACGGTCAAGGTTTTCTTCAAGAAGCCCACGCTCGGGTTCATTCCGACGCTTGGCTACCACGGCTCCATCCTGATCTCTCCCAAGACCATTGCCCAGCCTGCCGGCCAGCAGGCGGACCTCAGCAAGACCGCAGGCAGCGGACCTTATGTAGTGGAGTCCTGGAAAGAGGGCGACCACGTCACCCTGGTCAAGCGCAAGGACTATAATTGGGGTCCCGCCGCAGTCGGCCACACCGGCCCCGCCTATCTCGATACCATCACCTACAAGCTGGTCTCTGAGCCATCCCTTCGCGTCGCCTCCGTTCAGTCCGGTCAGGCGGATGTCGCGTACAACGCCTCGCCCCAGGAACTGAAATCGCTCAAGGAGGAAGGCTTCACCATCGCGACCCCGCGTTATCTCGGCTTCGTCAACGGCTGGGCCGTCAACACCAAGCTTCAGCCCTATGATGATGTGAAGGTGCGTCTGGCACTTCAGGCAGGTATCAACCGTCAGGAAATCATCGACACAGTCTATACGCAGGACTGGAAGCTCGCGACGTCCTTCATCCAGAGCAACGTCCCGGGAGCCACGGATCACAGCGATCTCCTCGCCTACAACCCGGACAAGTCGGAAAAGCTTCTGGACGAAGCCGGATGGGTCAAGGGTGCGGACGGCGTTCGCGTGAAGGACGGCAAGCCGCTGGAATTGACGATCCATTCCAATCCTTATCTGGCAACCTCGAAATCAGTCGATGAGCTGATTGCCCAGCAGCTCGGCAGGCTTGGATGGAAGGTCAATATCAGGGCTTATGATGTCGTGACCTATGGCGAGAAGGTCAAATTCGGTGGCGCTGCCGTTCCCACATATGAAGTCACGCGCAGCTTCATCGACGCCGGCACGGTCGCCAGCATCCTGACCAATGCCAATAATGGCGAGAACTGGTTTGCGCTGGACGAGCGTGATGCGACGCTCAACGACCTGCGCGACAAGATCGCTGGTGCAGGTTCCGTCGAGGATCGGAAGCCTCTGCTCGATGGCCTGCAAAAATACGTGCTGGAACAGGGTTACTTCATCCCGCGCACGCAAATCGTTCAGCGCATTTACGTGCAATCGCCGAAGCTGAAGGGCGAAGTCTATAACGGCGTCGCTTATGCCAGCTATTATACAGCGTTCATTGCCGAATGACGCCAGCACCCACCGAGTAACGTCAAGGAGGTGACGGCATGAGCAATGCCTACCTAACCTACGCCGCAAAGCGGCTCGGCCAGGCGATCGTCGTCATCCTTCTGGCCTATGTCTTCACCTTCGTGGTCGTCAGCGTCCTGCCTGGCGACCCGATCACCAGCGTTCTGCGCAACCCGCAAAACGGTTTTAGCGAGCAGGAGATTGCCGAAATCATTGCGGCGCAGGGGCTGGACAGGCCGATCATCGTGCAGCTCTGGCACTCCCTGTCGGCCTTCCTGACAGGCGATCTGGGCATCTCGATGCGCTCCAACCGACCGGTCTCGACGCTCATCGCCGAGGTGCTGCCATCGACGCTGGTCTTGGCCACCGCCGGGCTGACCGTGGCGCTGATCCTCGCCTTTGCGGTCGCCTACGGCACGCAGGTCGTGCCGAAGCGTTACGGACAGGGATTGCTGCGTGCCTTCCCTTCCCTGTTCCTGTCGACACCCAATTTCGTCATCGGCCTGTTTCTGATCCACCTTTTCGGTTTTCAGCTCAGGCTGTTCCGGGTCATCGAACCCGACAGTTTCTGGGCCACGCTGTTTGCGGCGATCACCATCGGCATACCGTTTTCCGCACAGATCGCGGAGGTCCTGATCGCCAATCTCGATCATGAGGCAGAGCAGGATTACGCAGCGGTTGCCCGCAGTCGCGGCATCGGGCCAAGACGGCTTTTTGCAACACATCTCCTCAAGCCTGCCTCCTTGCCCGTGGTGACGGTTATCGCCCTCACCGTCGGCGAACTTCTGGGGAACTCGCTGATTACGGAGACGGTATTCGGCCGCACCGGTATCGGCAGTCTCGTCCAGCGTTCCGTCAGCACTCAGGATCTGCCGGTCCTGCAGGCGATCGTCTCGCTGGGGGCCGTGGTGTTCGTCGTCGTCAACCTCATCGCCGACCTCCTCTATCCGCTGCTCGATCCAAGGGTGAAAATTATCGTTGGCCGAAAACGCCGCCTGTCGACGATCGATGACACGTCGCTTGGCCTTGAAACGGGGGCCAAACCATGAGCCTTATTTCCAGCCCGGCTTCCATCAGCAATCCGTTGGAGAGACTGAAAACTCTCAACATAACTGCAACGGTCGCCCTCTCCCTGCTTGTCATCGCAATCGTCGTCGCCTGGTCGATTGCACCGCAGCTTTTCACCACCCAAAGCCCGATCAACGGCGTCCCGGCTGACAAGCTTCTTGCGCCAAGTTTTGCCCATTGGTTCGGCACGGATCATCTCGGACGCGATCTCTATACAAGGGTCGTTTATGGCACCGCTTCATCTGTATCGAGCGCTTTGGTCGCTGTCGTCATCGGCGTCGTCATCGGCGGTGTGATCGGTCTGCTTGCCGGATTTTTCGGCGGCTGGGTGGATATCGTCTTTGCACGTTTTGTCGACGTGCTGTTATCCATCCCGAAGTTCCTGCTGGCGGTCATCATCGTCACGGCAATCGGCTTCGAGACAATCAACGCCGCCATTGCGACAGGCATATCGGCGATCGCCTTCTTCGCCCGTGTGACGCGCTCAGAGGTCATCAAGACGCGTCAGGCGACCTTCGTGGAGGCATCGTTTCTCTCGGGTGGCTCACGCGGCTACATCGTGCTGAGACATGTGCTGCCAAACGCATCCCGCTCGATGTTGCCGCTGGCCGTCCTGCAATTCGGCGAGTCCATTCTCGTCATCGCCAGCCTCGCCTTCCTCGGCTACGGCGATCCGCCGCCCTCTTCCGACTGGGGCCTGCTGATCTCGATCGGCAAGGACTACCTCAAATGGCCCTGGCTCGTTTATGCGCCCGCGTTCGTTACGATCGTGACCGTCCTCTCTGTCAACAGGATCAGCCGATGGCTTCGCAAATCGCATTGAAAACAGCGCCGACCCCTCCCCGGACAGTGGCAGAGGCTCCGCAGCCCGCCATACCCCTCCTCGGCGTTGAAAATCTTGCCGTGTCCTACGGGCGGCAGGAGGTCGTGCACGGTGTCAGCTTCGAGCTTGGGCGTGGCGAAAGCCTTGCGCTGATCGGAGAATCCGGTTCGGGAAAGTCGACCATCGCAAAGGCTGTACTAAGACTGCTTCCCAACGGCGCAAACGCCAAGGGCCGGGTCGTTTTCGACAGACAGGACATTCTGGCATTGCCGGAACGGCGCTTCAGGCCTTTTCGTGGCCGCGAAATCGGCTTCGTGCCGCAGGATCCGGGCAACTCTCTCAATCCAGTGAGAACAATCGGCGCGCAGGCGCTGGAGGCGGCAGCGCTGACGCAAGAGGCCAACCCCGCAATCCGCAAGCTCCTCATTCTGGAAACATTCGCGAAGGTGGGTCTCGACAATCCGCAACGGGTTTACGATTCCTATCCGCATCAACTGTCGGGCGGAATGCTGCAGCGCGTGCTGATCGCGCTCGCAATATTACCGCGCCCCGCGCTGCTGGTGGCGGATGAGCCGACTTCGGCGCTCGACGTCACAATCCAGAAACGCATTCTCGATCTCCTCTCCCGTCTTCGCGATGAGCTGAACATCAGCCTGCTTCTCATCACCCATGATCTCGCAATAGCGGCGGAGAGGGCGGACAATCTCGTCGTGCTGAAGAACGGCGTCGTGCAGGAAGCGGGCAGGACATCGGCTGTTTTTTCCTCCCCCTCCTCTCCCTATGCCAAAAAACTCCATGGCGACGTGCCCGCGCTCAACCCGGAGCGTTATGCCAAATTTCGCGATCCGGGGTTCAGCCTTCTCGATAGTGACAAATCGCCAAAGATCGCTGTCAGCGGCGTCACCAAGCGCTTCACCGTCGATGGCAAAACCCTGACCGCTGTGGATGATATTTCGTTTACGGTTCCGGCAGGCACGACGCACGCGCTTGTCGGCGAATCCGGCTCCGGGAAAACAACGACCATCCGCCTGCTGCTGGGGCTCGAGCAGCCGGAAAGCGGCACCATCACGGTTGCCGACGAGAGCGTTACAAGCAAGAGCCGCGCTTCCCTGCGGTCGGTATGGCGGCATCTGCAACTGGTTTACCAGAACCCGTTCACGTCACTCGACCCGACATGGAAGGTGGGCCAGCTTGTTCGTGAGCCGCTCGACAGATTCGAGATCGGTACTCCGAAGGAGCGATCCGAGCAGGTGCGGCAAGCTCTCGCAAATGTCGGCTTGAGCGAGCACCTCATGGAACGTAAGCCATCAGCCCTGTCAGGCGGGCAGCGTCAGCGTGTGGCAATTGCCCGTTCGCTGGTCCTCAAGCCTGATGTGATCGTGTTGGACGAACCCACATCCGCTCTCGATGTCAGCGTTCAGGCGGATATCGTCGAGGTCCTGCTGTCGCTGCAGGCGAGCTCGGACTGACCTATGTCTTTGTTTCGCATGACCTCGCCCTCGTCAGACAACTTGCGCACAGCGTTTCCGTGATGCAGCGAGGCCGCATTGTCGAACATGGGACCGTAACCGAGATTTTCGGCAATCCGCGACACGAATACACCGCGTCGCTGCTGAACTCCATCCCATCGGGCATCGCCGGAATGGCCCGCACCCATGCAGCCCCGCACGCGCTGCGGAAGGAACAACTCGCATGAATATTGCAGCAGCGTCGCGCGACCTTCCCGCATTGTTCCGGCCGAAAAGCCGGCTGGGTTTCAATACGCGGGTATCATTCAACGACGATGACGGTCCGGCACAGGGGCTCCGACAGGGCATAGAATTGTTCAGACAGGCGGAAAGGCTGGGGTATCAGTCCGGCTGGGCCTATCAGCGCCATTTCGACCACTATCTTTCTTCCCCGTTGCCCTTCTTTGCGGCGGTCGGCCAGCATACGCGGCACATTACGCTTGGCTCCGCCGTCATTCCGATGCGTTATCAGGACCCTATTCTGCTGGCCGAAGCGGCGGGCACGACCGACCTGCTGATCGACGGCCGGCTTGAACTTGCGATTTCAACCGGGGCAAATGGGGCGTTCGATGCCGTATTCGGATCCGTGGATACCGATGCCCGGACAGAGGCAAAGCGGCGACAGTCGCGTTTTCTTGCCGCCATTGCCGGTGATGTTCTGCACGTTGTTACGCCGAACGACGTTGGTGCGCCTCCGGGAGCCGAGTTGCGGGTGACCCCACACAGCCCTACCTTGCGCAGCCGTATCCGACAGGGCTCCGCCAGTATCGATTCAGCGATTCAGGCCGCCGAACTCGGTATCGGCCTGATTTCCGGTACCGTCCTTCACGATCAGGACGAAGGCGAGACGTTTGGCCAATATCAGGCGCGTATCATCGATGCCTATCGCACCCACTGGCTGCGAATCTGGAAGACAACGCCGCCTCCGGTCGCCGTTGCAGCGTCGATCCTGGTCGGCACCACTCCGGAACTGCGGGAAAAATATGCCGCCTATGACCTTGAACGTCGCACAGTCGGCATTGCGGCCTCACGCCCGAAGGGTGCTCTGGCTCCTGCCGGCCAACCGGCTGGTGCCATGATTTCCCCCGTTTTTCAGGGCGCACCGGATACGGTCATTGAGGCGGTACTGAGCGACCCCGGGCTGGCGGCCGCAGATGAGCTCGTCCTCTTTTTGCCTCCGGCTTTCGGATTGACCGAAAACGTAAGATTGCTCACCGATCTTGCGACGACGGTTGCTCCCTCCCTGGGGTGGAAACCCGGCCCTTATGACGCAGATGCAGGCCCGGCGGCAATCGCCGGTTCTAGGCCACCAGAATAGTCAGGCAATATTTTCTACATTTTCCATAGAAATAGAAAGACCTGTCTTCCTCATATGCCACGTCGGCTTTAGCTTTCACTCGACATTAGAAACAGCAAGGAGCTCCCATGGCTGCGGAATTCATCAGCGTCAGCTTTCCCAACGCATCCAATGATCTGAACCCCATCCCTGATGCTCCGGTCGATCCGCTGTTTCTGGAACGTTACGCGCGGGCACTGGATGACTACGGGTTCAACTACACGCTCATTCCCTATTCCTCCTCTTCGTTCGATCCTTTCACGCTGGGTGCGACGGTGCTTGCGCACACGAAGAACATCAAGATCATTGTCGCGCTCCGCCCCAACACGGTTTATCCGACGGTTGCGGCCAAGTCCCTCGCCACACTCGACCAGTTGAGCGGCGGACGCGTGGTCGTCCACTTCATCGCGGGCGGGAGCGACGAGGAGCAGGCACGCGAAGGCGATTTCCTCAACAAGGAAGAGCGTTACGAGCGTCAGGAAGAATATATCCGCATTCTTCGCCTTGCATGGGCTTCGACGGAGCCGTTCGATTTCGAAGGCAAATATTACCAGTTCAAGCAGTTCCGCAGCGCCGTGCGTCCGACCAATGGCCTTATCCCGATTTCGCTCGGCGGCTCTTCGGATGCTGCTTATCGTATCGGCGGCTCCCTTTGCGACATTTTCGGCCTCTGGGGCGAACCGCTGGCTGAAACAAAACAGCAGATTGACCGTATCTACGCCGAATCCGCAAAAGCCGGACGCGCCGACCGCCCCCGGATCTGGGTTACATTCCGGCCGATCGTCGCCGAAACGGATGAACTGGCCTGGGAAAAGGCGCACAGGGTTCTCGAACGTCTGAACGAGAACCGCCAGAAGGGCCTGTCTCGTGCCCCGGTCAATGCAGCCCCTCCTGCCAATATCGGGTCCCAGCGTCTGCTGGATATCGCCAAGCGCGGCGACGTCCATGACCGCGCACTCTGGTATCCGACAGTTACCGCCACCAATGCCAGCGGCGCGACGACCGCCCTGGTCGGGTCGCCACGCACGATCGCCGACTCCATTCTCGACTATATCGACCTTGGCGCCGATCTGATTTCGATCCGTGGATACGACAACTATAATGATGCCGTAGACTACGGACGATACATCCTGCCCCTCGTCCGCGAGGGTATTCGCGAACGCGAAGAGGCGAAGAAGAAGGCCGCCGCCTGATCACGGCAGTCCGACCACGCCGTCGGACCGATCCACCTCTCTTCCAAGACCGGGATCATCCACCCCTGTGACGGATGATCCCGCCTGCCGACCATGAGAAAGCCGCTATCCGCATGTCCTATGACCCCACCGCACTCGACGCAGCCGCGCGCGTCCTTTCCGAAGCCGCATCGGATGCGGATCAGACCGGTCAGTTTCCCTGGACCGGTATTCGCGCCGTTCATCAGGCTGGACTTCTCGAAAGCACGGTGGCCACGCGTTATGGCGGGCCGGGAGGAACCTTGAGCACCGCAGCCCATATTCTGGCGGCGCTCGGGCGAGGCGATCCTTCTGTAGCGCTGATCAGCGCAATGACGATTTTTACACATCTCGGGCAGGCCACGAAGGGCCATTGGCCGGACGGTCTCTATAGGGAACTTCTTTCACAGGCAAAGCAGCAGCCGCTTCTTCTGAACGCCGCGCGTGTGGAACCAGAGCTGGGGTCGCCGGCCCGCGGCGGATTGCCGGCCACGCGTGCGCACCGGACGGCAAATGGCTGGTTGATCACGGGCCGCAAGCGCTTCGTAACGGGTGCCTATGGCCTCACCCATTTTCTCGTCTGGGCGCATACCGATGAGGTTCAGCCGCGGGTCGGCACCTTCGTCGTCCCCAACGGTCTGCCCGGCATCAAGATTATCGAGAACTGGAAAAGCCTCGGCATGCGGGCGACCGGTTCGCACGATGTCGAGTACACCGAAGTTGAAATCCCGGCAGAAAATGTGCTGGAGCTCGTTGATCCCTCGGTCGCCCAGCAGGATAATCGCGGCCACGCGGCAATGACGCTTGCACTCACTGCCATCTATCTGGGCGCGGCCGAAGCCGCCCAAGAAGCGTTCATCCGCTTCGCGCATGAGCGCGTGCCGGCTAATCTTGGCCGCCCGATTGCGCAAACGGAACGTTTCGTTGAACTCTCGGGTGAAATCGACCTTCTGGTTGCCGGCGCCCGCCAGATCATCTTTGGCGCGCTCGCAAACCATATTGGCGATGCCGAACACCTGATAAGGGCCCGCCTTCTCGCCGGGAGGCAAATCCGCGACGCTGTCCAGCTGGCGGTCCGCGGCATCGGCAACCCGGGTCTCAATGCCGATCTCGGGCTCGAGCGTCATTTCCGGGATATCCAGTCAGTCCTCGTCCATGCACCTCAGGAAGACACGTCCGTCGCCATTCTCGGACGCGCCGCCTTTGAGAAGTGGAAGACCGGCGAGAATGATCGATCGGCACATCCGGCCGGGTTGTCGATTCTCAAGACGGCCTAGGGCGCGCAGACACAAACCGCATTTATGCAGGATCACCCGAAAGAAAGTTCAATGAGCAACAATCTGATCGTCGGTTTCTCCGGCAACACATCGCGGCCATCAAGCACAAAGCGCTTCGTCGAAAGCGTCAGCGAGGCGCTGGCCGGCCAACTGGGCCTGCAACATCAGGTTTTCGACGTTGAGGATCTCGGCCCCTCCCTGAGCTCGGCACGATCCGTAGCGGACCTGGAAGGCGGCGCGCAGCAGGTCGTTCAGACCATCATCGACGCTGAAGCTCTGGTGATCGGTTCACCAACTTACAAGGGAAGCTATACCGGCCTCTTCAAACACGTCATCGATCTTCTCGATCCCGCCGACCTCAGGGGCAAACCTGTCATCTTGACGGCGACAGGCGGCGGAGACCGGCACTCGCTTGTGGTGGAACACCAACTCAGGCCGCTATTTGCCTTTTTCGAATCCTTCGTGACGCCGACCGCAATCTACACCTCCGGCCGGGATTACGTGGAAGGGCAGGTTTCTCCCGTGGTGAACGCCCGGGTAAATCAGGCAATCGCAGAAGCCGCGCTTCTCGTCAAAGCTCGTTTCGGAAACGTAACAATCGCGGCAGAATAATTTAGAAATGGACGGCTTTTGCCAAGGCAGGCTGCAGGCGCGACGGAACACTATCGGAATTTGGCTGAACCCGCCGCGACAGCGCCGGTGGCTTTGCCTTGGGCTGCATCCCGCTCGATGGTCGTGCAAAGCGTTTAGACGGCGTGCCGGCAGAATCAATCTGCAGGGATCAGCGCGTCACATGTCCGCGACCACGTTTGCGCGTAGCTCGGCGGCACCGCACAAGGGGATAACGACGCCACGGACACGCGTAGCGCCCGTGGATGTGATGATGAACGACGAGCAAGCTGAACTTAATCAGACTCTCCTCGTGGGCTGCTTTTGCTTGAACAGCTTTAGCTAAAGCAAGAGCAACGTACCCTAGATGCGGGCGCCGCCCGTTGCATCGATCATCTGCCCCGTCGTCCAGCGGGCATCGCTGGATGCGAGGAAGGTAATCAGGTCGGCGATATCCTCCGCCTTTCCGACGCGCGAGAATACAGAGAGGGCTTCGGCGCCAGCGCGCGCTTCCGGAGACGACAGCCACTCTGCATTCATGTCGGTTTCCGTGACACCCGGCAGCACGGCATTGACTGTGATACCGCGCGTAGCAAACTCCGGTGCCAGCGCCAATGTCAACGTTTCCAGCGCGCCCTTGGACGCGGCGTAAGCGGGATGAGTCGGCGCTGCGATCCGCGTAAACCCGGTCGACACGTTGATAATACGGCCGTTTTCACGGATGTGGTCGGCCACGGCCTGGATCAGGAAAAACGGCGCCTTGTAGTTGATCGTCATCACCTCATCGAACGCGGCTTCGCTCGTCTGCTTCAATGGCAGTGCGGGCGCGATACCGGCATTGTTCACGAGAATGTCGAGAGCGGTCGAGCCTGTCTCGATCTCCGCTGCTTCGCTGAACTGCGCCCACAGGCTGTCGGCCGCGTCCTTGCCCTGTTTGAGATCGGCCTTCACGGCGACGGCCTTGACGCCGAGCCCTTCGATCTCGCGCACCGTGGCATTGGCCGCATCCGCGTTGGCGGCATAATGCGCGCCAATCAGCGCGGCACCCTCCCTGGCAAAGGCAAGGGAAACCGCCCGGCCGATGCCGCGTGAACCTCCAGTGATAAGGGCTGTCTTGTCTGCAAGTCGTCTGGACATTGATCACTCCGTTGCAAAAATAAATAGTGACCCCTACAATAAGGAGCGAAACACATCTGTCAACAATTTAATAGGGATCACTATTTTATGGAGACACCAGTCCGCAGACGAGGCAGGCCCCGCCTGCTCGATCGCGACGTTGGGCTCGACATCGCGGCACGGCTGTTTTGGGAGCGCGGCTACGAAGGAACCTCGACCGCCGATCTGACGAAAGCGATGGGCATCAACCCCCCGACGCTCTATTCGATGTTCGGATCGAAGGAGGAGTTGTACCGCCAGGCGCTGGATTTCAGCATTGCTCGTGAAAACAGCCGTCGATCCGACATATTGCAGTCCGATCTGCCGCTTTACGAAGCTCTGAGGCTTTACCTCTACGATATTGCCGATGGAGACACCCAGCCGGACAAGCCGCGCGGATGCATGGTCTCCACGGCCGTCCTGCAGCATGCGGAAGAAAATGCGTCCGTAGCGCGTCTGACGGCGACATTGCGCGAGGCATCGATGCAGGCCCTCAAGACCCGCTTCGACCGTGCAGTCGACGAAGGGGAACTGCCGGCGGGAACCGATACCGACACGCTTGCCCGCTTTTATGGTGCGATCATCCAGGGCATGTCCGCCCAAGCCTGCGACGGCGCCTGCAACGCCTTGCTGAAGCGGCTGATCGACCTTGCTCTCGCAGCTTGGCCCGGAACGCGTATCCCCTGACGGGGGGCAGGCCCGCCGGGTGAGCTGACGATCATATCGTTACCCAGATCGGAGCTGATAACTGAAAGCCTGCGGCAGAACGGAGAATTCCGCAGCCCTTCGGGTCGGCACGTTCTCAGATCTGCACTGGCTTGATGGTGTCTATACGGACATCGCCGTCCATCACCCCTCGCGTCAGACCCTGTCGACCGTGTTCCACTTCGATCACCGTATAGAGTTTTTCATCTCTAAAGGCGCTTGCATTCAACGTCGACACGTCTTCAGCGGGAAGGGCGTCGATCTCCATGAAATCGAGTTCCGCACCTGCAGCGACAACCCGTGCATCACCCGCCGTCCGCGCTGCGACGACCACGGTTCCGTGGGCAGGCGCATTCTGCCAGCGTGGGTCGTCCGGCGCCGCAACAGGTTCAAGGCGATAAACATTGAGGGTTTCGCCGGCGGCCGTTCCGCGCGCTATCTCGGTGGCATCGTCAAACTGAGCCTGGCTTTCAAGCGAGTAGCCGAACCGATTGTCGGTCGTACCCGTGTTTTCGGCGTAACCGCCATCCGTGGATTTTGAGTTAGACATTATATCTCCTCTCTTTTCCGCCTTGACCCTTGGTACAAACCGCGGACCTTGTCGAAGTGTTCCAAGCCCGGCCGGAACTCAGCCATTAGCCAACTGGCAGCAGCGGAAATTTCAATCATCAGTCAGTCCCGGCTCCGGGTCATTGTCCTGTTTCAGCGCTACTCTCACGGGAAGACGCAGACGCCAACACCCAACACTGTGTAACGGGAATACTATTCGAGCACCCAGATCCGTCTCGATGCTGCAACCGGCTATTTACCAGCAAGCGACACTGAAAAGAGCCGGCTGGACCCCCGACCGGATCACCGTCGCGGAACCTTGTCAGCCGACGAGGTTTTAAGACGAACTTGGCTAGAGCAAATTCTTGAGCTGAAATCGAGCTTTAAAGAGTTGAACTGGATCCGGTGAGGGGAAGGAGACACGATTTGCCAATCATTGCCACTGCGGCCTGGTCCATCCCGAGAAAGGTGGCCGACCGGTTCCCGGCAGAAGGGAGCGGCCTTCAACGTTACGCCTCGGTCTTTGATGGAGTCGAAATCAACTCCACATTCTACCGTCGGCACAAGGCGTCCACCTTCGCGCGGTGGGCTGAATCCGTGCCCGACACCTTCCGTTTCTCTGCAAAGATGCCCAGAGAGATTTCGCATACGCGCAGAATGAACGATATAGCCGAGCCGTTTGAAACTTTCATAGAAGACCTTGCGCCACTGGGTCGAAAGCGTGGACCGCTTCTGTGTCAGCTTCCGCCATCGCTTGCCTTTGATATCCGGACGTCAGACAGGGCGTTCGAGGCGATGCGTGGGTCTGATAAAGGGCAGATTGTCATTGAAGCCCGGCACGAGAGCTGGGCGTCGCAGGACGCGATTGATTTGCTGAAAACATACAAGATTGACCGCGTTTTCGCCGATCCGGCGCTCGTGTGGCCTGCGGAAACCTTCAACGAACCCCCGCGATATGTTCGCCTGCACGGAAAACCAAAGATCTATTATTCCACTTATAGCGACGATGAGATCAGGCACTTTTGCGAACTCGTTGCGCCTGACGGTTGGTGCGTCTTCGACAACACCGCCTCAGGCGCTGCAATCGAGAATGCTCTGAGCATGACATCCATGCCCGCACGCGATCCTGCGCGCAGGGCATCAGGATGATGCAGCCGCACTTGCGATATCAGTTCCGCGGACGCGGCAGGGATGATACACCGCGATATTCCCGCAAATTCACTGCAATTCCACCCATCATATTCCGGATCCGAAAAGCTCGCGGTCATCATCCCCTTCCCAGGGAGATGGCGCCGAGAGCCCACCGGTATTCGCCGCCGGAACCGGCATCCAGCACTTCAGCTCCGGTTCCGCATATTCAATTATCCGACCCGGTGAGGAATCCGAAGCTCGCCAGCCTTCTGCTCCGAGCCGGTCGCCATTGGACCAATAAACAAGATCCACCTGTGCCGGGCCTTGCTCCGACGAGCGGATCGTCACGAGAATCCGGGTACCGTCTTTCGGTGCGCTTGTCATGTGACGCCACGGCTGGTCCATTTTTGCTCTCCCTTGCCAATGCCCCAAGTTTTGCCTCGCCGCGAGAGGCGGTCAATTCAAACTTTTTGGAACTCGCACAATGCGGGCGCTTCGCTTCCAGTCCCGGCTTCAACACGGCCGTTCAGTTTCTCCGGAAAGCAAAAACACGGCACAGCATGAGCTGCCTGTCCCAGGTTGGACCTGCCTCGACGAACGCGATGCAGTTGCGAAGGGAAGCTACCCCCTAGGGTTTGTCGCACAACGATTAGCGGAAGGGGGCGTTACGGACATACAATCCGCTTCATGGAACGACACCGGGCCACATCACACGGAATAGTCACGCCCAAATCACGCCGCTTGGCGGCCTAACCGCTCAAAATTCCGAGCGCCCCATGAAAACTGCAACGCCACGCGCTAATGAAAGCGCATGACATCGCAGAATTGAGCAAACCATTTCGCTAGCTACGCCCCTCGCCCATTGCCTTCAGGCCTCTCTGAAGGTGCGGTTCGCCTGATCAATCAACGGCTTGAGGAAATAGGACAAGACGCTTCGCTCACCTGTCGTGATGAAAGCTTCCACCGGCATGCCGGGCATGAGGCTGAATTCGCCAAGACGCTTTATCTGCTCTTGCGACGTGGCAACACGTACCAGATAAAAGCTGGTGCCCGTTCGCTGATCCACCGTCACATCAGCGGAGATACGTTCCACCGTTCCGGTTATTTCCGGCGTCGTTTTCTGGTTGAAGGCGGAGAAGCGCAGGTTGGTCAGCTGACCGTAATAGATCTGATCGATATCCTGCGGCGCGACCTTGACCTCGACCACCAGTTTGTCGACTTCCGGCACGATCATCATGATCTGCTCGCCGGGCGCCACAACACCACCGATGGTGTGCACTGAAAGCTGGTGCACCACCCCATCCTGCGGCGCCAGGATATCGACGCGCTTCAGCTGGTCTTCGGCCGCCACCCGGCGCTCGACATATTCACCGATGCGCGCATCCATTTCGCGCAGATCGGAACCCACCTCTTCCGACCATTGTTCGTCGATTTGCAGGATTTGCAGCGCGGTTTCGCTGATCTTCGCTTCGACCCCGGCAATGCCGGCCATCAGCCGGCCAATATCACCGTCGATATCCGTCGCCTGACGCTCCAGTGTGCTGAGGCGGCTTTTTTCCATCAGCCCCCTTTCATGCAGGGAGCGAAAGCGTATGAGCTCTTCATCGACCATGCCCTGCTCGCGGAAATTCGCCGCGCGCTCGGCTTCCATGCCGCTTATCTCATCGCGAAGCTGTCGCACGCGTTGTTCGAGCTGGCGTTTTTTACTTTCGCGAACCGCCTTGCGGTTTTCATACAGGCGCTGTTCGGCATTCATCATGGCCAGAACCTCGCCATCGCCGGCGCGATCGAGCAGCGTTTGCGGAAAAATCACCCGGCCGGCCCGATCACGCTCGCTCTCCAGCCGCGCCTTGCGGGCGGTGAATTGATCGAGGCTCTTGACGATGATGGCGAGATTGGCCTTGGTCATCGTCGCATCGATACGCATGACCACATCGCCTGCCTTGACCCGGTCTCCGTCCCGCACGGCCAGTTCGCTGACAACGCCGCCCACGGGATGCTGGACTTTCTTCAGGCTGGTTTCCACCACCAGAGAACCCTGCGCGATGACCGCACCCACAATCTCGGTACCGACGGCCCAGCCGCCGAAGACGCCGACGAGGGTTAGAAAACCCAGTCCACCAACGAAAATATGGTTGCGGATCGAGCGTCTGAGTGTCTGCCATTCATCCATATTCAGATCTTTCCTGCTTCCGTGGCCTGCACGACCTTGAGGGCGCCTGCCGAACCACCGACCGGACGCAGCACCTTGGCGAGTACTTCCTCCTTGGCGCCGAAGGCCTGCTGCCGTCCGTCAGCGAGCATGAGCACCTTGTCCACGGCCAGAAGCGCGCTTGGACGATGGGCGATGATGACGGCCACGCCGCCACGCTCGCGAATGCCGAGAATGGCAGCCGTCAGCGCCTCTTCGCCTTCGGAATCGAGGTTGGAATTGGGTTCGTCGAGCACAACGAAGAACGGCTCGCCATAAAGGGCACGCGCCAGCGCTATCCTCTGTTTTTGCCCCGCCGACAATTGCCGGCCGGTTTCGCCTACCAGAGTGGAATAGCCATCGGGCAGGCTCACAACGAGGTCGTGGATGCGCGCAGCACGGGCGGCCGCGATGATTTTTTCCGAACTCGCCTGCCGGTCGAAGGAGGCGATGTTTTCCGCAATGGTGCCGTCCAGCAAGTCGATTGCCTGCGGCATGTAGCCGATGTGGCGCGCCAGCGCCTCTGCCGGCCATTGGTCCAGCGTTGCGCCATCCAGCCGGATCGAGCCTTTGAGCGGGCGCCAGAGGCCGACCAGCAACCGTGCGAGCGAACTTTTCCCCGAACCGCTCGCGCCGATCACGCCAAGGGCGCTGCCGGCCGCCAGCGTGAAGGCGACATCCTGCAGAACCGGCTCGGTCGCTTCCGGTGGAATGGCGCCGACACGTTCGACGGAGAGAAGGGAGCGGGGCGCCGGAAGGTCCATGCGCATGGCGGCATCCGGCAACAGCGCAAGCGTCTTTTCGAGACGGCGGCGGCTCTGCCGGGCAGCGATGAAGCCCTTCCAGTTGGCGATGGCGAGATCCACCGGCGCGAGCGCCCGCGCCGACAGGATGGAGCCGGCGATGATGATGCCGGGTGTCGCCTGCTCATTGATGACCAGCCACGCCCCAACCGCCAGAATGCCGGATTGCAGCAGCATGCGCAGCACCTTGCTTGCCACGCCGAAACCGGAGGCTATATCGCTTGCAGCGCGCTGTTCGCGCACATAAGCGCGGTTGCCCGTCTGCCAGCGATCGCGCAGGGGCGGAACCATACCCATGACGGCGACGATGTCGGCGTTCCGGCGCACGCTTTCAATCGACCGATTGCGCTGGGAGGCGTGTCGCGCGGCCTCCTCGACGGGGCGTCTGGAGACAAGCTCGGTCATCAGCGTGAACGCGGTGAGAATTGCGGCGCCGGCAAGCGCGGTGGCGCCAAGCCAGAAATGAAAGGCAAAACAGATGGCAATATAAAAAGGCAGCCAGGGCAGGTCGAACAAGGCCGTCGGCCCGCTTCCCGACAGGAAAGAGCGGATTGTATCGAGATCACGAAGCGGGTGTGCCTGGGCGCCGCTGACCGGCAGGCGCAATTGCAATCCGATCACCGCCTCGTAGACCCTCGAGGAGAGGACCTGATCGAGACGATCGGAGATGCGCACCAGAAGGCGCCCGCGCAGGGCATCGAACAGGCCCTGAAATACGTAAAGCGCCACCACGATGGCGAACAGCGCCACCAGCGTCGGCAGGCTGCGGCTGGGCAGGACGCGGTCATAGACCTCCATCATGAACAGCGAGCCGGTGAGATAAAGAATATTGACCAGGGCGCTCATGAGACCGACGCCGATGAAAGCGACGGCGCAGCCCGCAAATACACCCTTGATCTTACGAACATTACTATTGGCGGATTGGAAACGCATTTTACTGTCCATTGAAATCGCGGCGGTGGGGTCAGCCGGTGGCAATACGCCTGTGACAATCTTCCGCGAACGGGAAAAAGCGCATCGCGAGCGGGCCGGCGATCATGTTTGAAGAGGTCGTCATCTCCTGCCCTTCCTTCGCGACACGGGAGTGGCCCGAGAGCCATGTCGGCACGCCTAGCGGCAAAGGCTAACGTGCGGATGACGGAGACCTGAAAAATCGTAAACGCGCCATAGGGATTTCCCATGGCGGCCATCGGTTTAGTAAAGGGCTGCTGCTTCACCAGCCCACCCTGCATTTCTCGTTGATGAACGACAGGCTGATCGCAGCCAGCGTCGCTGGCGCACAAATGCTACTGGGGGCGATGATCCACGGGAACCCGTGACGGCCGGCCGCTATATGCCGCCCATGCAGAGATATTTCATTTCAAGATAATCCTCCATGCCGTGGCGCGAACCTTCGCGCCCGATGCCGGATTGTTTGACACCACCGAAAGGAGCTGCTTCCGACGACATGCGGCCGGTATTGATACCGACCATGCCATATTCCAGGGCTTCGGCAACACGCCACACGCGCTTGAGATTGGAGGCGTAGAAATAGGCAGCCAGACCGTAGATCGTGTCATTGGCTTCACGCACAACCTGCTCCGCATCGTTGAAACGGATGATCGGCGCTAAAGGTCCGAAAGTCTCTTCCTGCGCCACCCGCATCGCGCTGGTGACGCCGGTGAGGACCGTTGGTTCGAAAAAGGTTCCGCCATTGCCGACACGCTTGCCGCCGCACCTTATTGTGCCGCCTCTTGCGCTGGCGTCGGCCAGATGTGCCTCGATCTTGCCGATGGCGTGGCTGTCGATCATCGGACCGATGGTCACCTCGGGATCGAAGCCGTCGCCAACCTTCAATTCTGCCACCCGCGCAACGAATTTTTCCGAAAACTCATCATGAACCGCCGACTGCACATAGATGCGGTTGGCCGAGACACAGGTTTGTCCGCCATTGCGGAATTTCGCCTGAATGGCGCCTTCGACGGCTTCATCAATATCGGCATCGTCAAAAACGATGAAGGGTGCATTGCCGCCCAATTCGAGGTTGAGCTTCTTTATCTGCGGCGCGCATTGGCTCATCAGCAACCGCCCGACTTCGGTTGAGCCGGTGAAGCTGATCTTGCGTATCTTGGCATTGGTGCACAATTCCGCACCGACATCGGCGCCGTGACTGGCATAGATAAGGTTGAGCACCCCCTCCGGAAAACCGGCGAGCCGCGCGAGCACGAACATTGCCCCTGCCACCAGCGGCGTCTGTTCCGCTGGTTTCAATACGATGGCACAGCCGGCGGCAAGTGCGGGCGAAATTTTCCGGGCGACCATGGATGCTGGGAAATTCCACGGCGTGATGGTGCCCACCACGCCCACCGGCTGCTTGATAACGAGCATCCGCCGATCGTTGGAAGGGGCGGAAATCGTTTCGCCATAGATGCGGTTCGCCTCCTCGGCATACCATTGCACGTAAGCAGCGGCATGGGCGACTTCGGATTTTGCCTCCGTCAGCGGTTTACCCATTTCTGCCGTCAGGATCGTTGCGAGATCGTCCGAATGGAGAACAATCAGTTGGTGCCAGCGGCGCATCACCGCGCTCTTATCCTTGGCCGGCAGGCTCTGCCACACGCCTTGTGCTTCAGCCGCGCGGTCGATCGCGTCCCGGGTTTCCAAGGGCCCCATATCCGGCAGCCGCGCGAGCAGCGCACCGGTCGAAGGATTTAAAACATCGAATTCCGCGCCCGACCAAGCCTTGCCGCCGAGAGCGATGCCTGCAAGATCGGAAAACAGATCCGGCCGGGCGAGCCTGCCGAGGAGAACAGGATAAAGCGACAAGGACGGTTCCCCCTTTGACACGACAACCCGAGTACGCCGACCAGCCGCTATTTCAGCGAATGACCGTCGGCTGACGGGCACCGGCACAGGTGGTAGCGCCGCACCGGAAAAACGTCAATCTTGCGCGTGCATTTGCGACAATCGATCAAGAAAATTCATGAGTCATCACACGCATCGGCGATGAAAACCGCCCTCCCCTACATCGATTATGATTTGAGATATTCCCCGGCAGCTGGTTCGACGCTGGCCATCCAACAGGTCGCCGTCCGAATATGGGCGATCGCGTCCGGCGCCAGCGCCGGTCAGCACGTCCGCTGCAGCAATATTGGCGACAGCGTGCTCTCCGGCCCCCGGGGGGCCAATGACGAAGACGTTTTCTTACTTCGTCTTTGCCGACAGGGTGCGCCACTCCTGCCAGGCTCCCTCAAGCACAAACCCGCCGAAATCGGCGGGTTTGGCGCGATTTGAAGGGCACCCGGATGGATGCGCCCTTTTGGTTTACGCGAAGCGGAAGTCGTCGATGACGAATTGCTCGGTCTTCACACCATCGAAGGTAATCGTCGACCCGTCCTTGAAGGCGATCTCGGCACCGTGGTCGCCATCCGTGAAGACCCCGGAGGCGATAAACGCCTGGTAATCCGCAAAGACGTCCTTCGAGAGTTCGACGACATCCTTGCCGTCGGCGCCGGCCTGGAAGTCCGTCACCACATCCCGGCCGCTGCCGGCTGCGAAAACGAAGGTATCCGCACCACTGCCACCGGTCAGCACATCGTTGCCCGCCCCGCCGATCAGCGTGTCATCGCCCGATCCGCCGTTCAGCTGGTCGTTGCCAGCACCGCCGTGAAGAACATCATTGCCGGCGCCGCCCATCAGCACGTCGTTACCGGCGCCGCCCTCGACGATATCGTTGCCGTCACCAGCAACAACACGGTCGTTGCCAGCGCCCGCATCCACCATGTCGTTGCCGGCACCGGCCAGCAGCGTGTCGTTGCCGTCACCACCTTCCAGCATGTCCTTGCCATCGCCAGCCACCAGGACGTCGTTACCGTCAGTACCGCTGACGATGGTGTATTCGGTGTAGCCGTTCACAGTCACGGTTGTCGTGCCGTGCGCTTCGCCGCCATTGGCGTCGCGGACCGTATAGGTGAGCGTCACGACCGCCTGCTGGTCATCTTCCAGGGCCGCGAAAGCCGAGGAAGGATCAACAACCAGCTTGCCATCGACCACGGAGAAGGCGGCAGCGGCCTGCTCGCTGGTCAGCGCGAGACCGGTAACGGCCGCCACAGCGACGCTGATGAGCGTCAGGCGATCGCCTTCCACATCCGTGTCGTTGGCGACCAGATCGAAGCTGGCGTTATCCTTTTCCGATACGGTGATCCTGTCGTCTACGGCCACGGGCGCATCGTTGACGGGATTGATCGTCACGGAGACGACGCTCTCGGCACTGCCGCCCCTGCCATCGGAAACGACGACCGTGAAGCTGTCGGTTCCATTCACATTGGCGTTCGGCGTATAGACCCACTCACCGGTCGCCGCGTCGATCTTGACTTCGCCCTTCGCCGCGCCGGCATCAGCCTTGATGGCGAAGGTCAGCGTATCGCCATCGATATCGGATGCAACGACCTTGCCCTTCAGGACAACATCCTCATCCGTTTTGACGGCGATGGAGGCGGCAACAGGTGCGTCATTGACAGGCTTGACGGTGAAGCTTGCCGTCGCCTCGCTCGAACCGCCGCGATCGTCAGTGATCCTGTAGCTGAAGGACGCCGTGCCGTTGAAATCGGCAGCCGTGGTGAAGCGGATGCCCGTTTCCTCCATAACCGCTGTTCCACCCGCGACAAGGGAGACACCCGTCACCGCCAGCTGGTCGAGATCGGCGTCCTTGTCATTCGCCAGCAATGTGGCGAAGGAAATAAGGAAGGATGCCGCATCTTCATCGACTGCAGCCAGCGTATCGGCAGCAGCAACCGGGCCACGGTTGACAAGACCCTTGACGATCGCATCGCGGTTGAGAAGCGTTCCGTCGGCGAAGGTCACCAGTTCTAGACCGCCGCCAGCGAGCTGGTTGCGCAGCGAGATTTTTTCACCGTTGCCGAATTCGATTTCGACGTTGTCGCCGAACTTGTGCAGGACGGCTTCGTTTCTGGCAATATCGTGCAGAACGAGAACGTCTTTGTCGCCCGTTGCACCAGCGGTCTCGACGATGTCGTCGGAGCCGTCACCGCGGCCATAGACATAGGTGTCGGAGCCATCACCGCCCAGCAGCAGATCGTTGCCGGTACCGCCTTCGATGACGTCGTCACCCAGACCGCCGGAGACGATATCGTTGCCCTCGTTGCCAAACAGCACGTCGTCACCGTTGCCGCCGGACAGCGCGTCACGCCCTGCCCCGCCCATCAGCACGTCGTTACCATCGCCGCCCGCTAGGCGGTCGTTGCCGGCGTTGCCGATCAACCGGTCATTGCCCCCGTGGCCGAAGATCGTTTCATCGGCATCTGTACCCACGAGGGTGTCGCGCGCTTCCGTGCCGTTGATGGTTGTGCCCGCCTCGAGGCCGGATTTCAGATTGACCACCGTCAGATTGTCGAAGGCCAGACCCTTATTACCCCAGGAATAGAGGCCGAAAGTACCCGCGTCGAGTTCGCGATCACCGATGGGATAGGCAAACAGCGCCTCTTCGTTGAGGAAAGCGGTGATCTTGTCGCCGATGACCTCGACGCGCAGCTTCGTGTCCTGGCCAGGCTCATATTTGCCCGGCACCTGAGCGAGGATTTCCTCGATGCCGTTTCGCATCCGGACGAGATTGAAGATGCTGCCGGCACCATTGCTCGGAGTACGATCAAGAATGCCGTCGGCATCCAGTTCGAGCTTGTAATAGTTTTTGCTGTCCTTGTAGCGGAACAGGAAGCCGAGGCCGTCCTTGTCAGGTGTCTGGAAAGTCGTTTCGATGGCGTAGTCGGTCCATGCCAGCGCTGCCGGGTCGTTGAAGAGCGCATAAGTGCCAAGTCGCAGCACGTTGACGCCGTCCCCCATCGGGCTCCAGCCACGCTTCCAGTAGTCGGAGTTGGTTGCGCCGCTCCAGGTCAGCTCACGGCTTGCAAGCTCGGTCGTCTGAACCAGCCTGCCGTTGGAGATCAACCATTCGGACGACTTTCCATCCGGTCCGATACCGCCGAACTCACCATCGTCAACAATCTTGAAGCGCGCCATGGCTTCTGCGGAGGAGAAATCCTCGGCAACGAGAATTTTCGCCTTCTCCACGACCGTAACATCAACGCGATCGGTCGAAACGGCACCGTTGGCGGAGGTGACCTTCAGGATCAGCCTGTTGATGCCGGTATCGAGCGCGACGTCGACCTTTTTGCCTGTGGCGACGACATTGCCGTCGAGGTCCGTCCAGACGAAGCCAGTCAGATGCTCAGGGCCAAAGGAGCCGGATGCATCGAGCGTGACGGAAGCCTTGCCATCGCCATCCAGGTCGTAGACCCGCTGGTCGATCCCGGCCTTGGCGGTCGTGACCGCGCGCGTGACGACGATGTCATCGAAAACCGAGGCGCGCTGACCGCTGGAATAGACGCCAACCGTGCCGCCGGAGAGCGGCGACGTCGCATCCACGACGGGGCCGCCAAAGACGTTCTTGTCACCCAGGAAGACGTTGATGACGCCGCCGACAACCGAGACGGTCAGCGGAAGCTCCATATTATACTGGACGCCCTCATTGACCGAGGCGAGCAGAACTTCATTGCCGCCCGAAACCTTGATCAGCTGGCGGCGGTTCGTTTCTCCGTCCATCGAGAAGCGGTAGTAGTTGCTCGCGTCCTTGTAATAGAAGTAGACGCCGATTGCGTCATTATCGAGCTGGATGAGCGTCGCTTCCAGGACGTAGTCGCTCCAGCCGGCCGATTGTCCGCCAATATAAACAAGCTTGTTGCCGGTCGCATCGCTCTGGTCGAAGAGCGCTGCCTCCGGAGCGGCAAGGCCATCCGTTGTGCTCGAGCGCGAAAATACCGTGCCCTTGAGCAGGAAGTTGCCGGTGTTGCCATCGGTCGCGCCGAAATTGGTGGCCCAGCCGTCCGCCTTGCCGTCATTGAAGTTTTCAACCAGCAGGGTGCGGTCGCCGCGAACGAGAACGTCGATCTTATCGGTGGTCTTGACGCCGTTGGCGTCGGTTGCCGTCAGCGTCAGCTTGTGCTTGCCGAGCGAAAGATCGGCAACCGCTTCCTTGCCTTCGGCAACCACATCGCCGTTCTTGTCAGTCCAGACGAATTTCTTGATGTCTGCCGATAGCAGTGATTTGGCCGCTGAGAGGTTAACGCTTGCCTTCGATGCACCGGCTGCCGCACTGGCGACGATGTCGTCACCGGCATCGGCCATGGCGCGCGCCTTGCCTGCACCGACATAGACGTTTTCGAACACTTCCTGATGACCGCGATAATAACCGGTCAGGCCGTTGCGATCGATTTCCGGCTTGCTGCGGTAACCGTCGAGGTAATCGTCGAAGGCGGTGAAGTAGGTTTCGGTGGAGATGCGGTTATTGTCCGGATCGATGGTGATCAGGCGTATCGCGCCGTTGCCGCCGTTATTGCCGCGCGACTCGATGCCGTTGCCGGTGATTTCGCGGGATACGCCGTTCTGGTAGTTGACCAGGAACTGGAAGACCGGCTCGCCATACTGGTTGTAGGTGATGTCGGTTTCTGCGCCATCGCCGAAGATGTGACCGGAGAAGGTCATGACGATGTTCGGATAACGGGACAACAAGACGCGGGCGACATATTCGCCGTCGTTTGCGCCGCGCTGGTCGGTGCGCATACCGTAATCATAGCCGGCGCCTTCGTCATAGAGCGGCAAGGCCAGATTGTCCTGACGGCCGGCATAGCTCGTCAGCGAATGCGTTGCAAGCATCACGCGATGGTCGGGAAACTTCTCGATCACATCGCCTGCCCAGCGGATCACGTCGTCGCGCGGGCCGAATTCGAGCGAAATGGACAACCACTTGGTCCCATCAGGCGCGGTGAAGGTGCTGTAGGTGTTGCGGGCGGCGGCCTGTTCCTGATCGTAAGCGCCCCCGAAGGTGCCGGCATTGGTCGCCGCCTGCTTTGCAGCCGAGAAACGGCTGTCCAGCTGGTCGGAAGAATGGTTTGCGGCGTTGCCGGACGAGCCCTGATCGTGATTGCCGGGAAGCAGCGCATAGGGCAGCTTGCCATCGAGCTTGCGCAGCGCAGCTTCGGCAATATCCCATTCGGACGACTGGTTGTTCTGGGTGATATCGCCCACATGGCTCATGAAGACGATGTTGTGGCTCTGGCGGTTATCGACCAGCCACTGCGTCATGTCGCCGAAGAGATGCTTTATGCCATCGTTCGAGGTATAGTCCTGCGTGTCTGGAAAAACCGCAATCGTATAGGCGTTCGGGCCGGCCACACGCACACGAAAGTCGTCGGCCATGCTTTTGCCGGCAGCGTCCGTCGCGGTCACACGAATGTCGGAATGGCCGAGTTCGGCAAAGTCAAGCGTCAGCTTGTTGCCTTCCGCAAGGACCGCATTCACGACCTTGTTTTCGCTGTTCTGCACGGTGAAGGTAAGCTTTTCACCGGAGAAGTACTTCGACAGATCGATCGTCACGTTTGCCGCGTCGGGCGTCACCATCATGTCCCTGATCATGGCGGTTTTTGCCACGGCCGACGGATCGACAGGGGCCGTCTCGCCAATTCCCAGGACGTTAGCCTTTGCAGGCGTCGTGAATTCGAGCGTGGTGCCCTTTGCGGTAATCGTTCCCGTGCCGATTGCGGGTGCGGCCGAGCCTTCCGAGAAACGGACTTCGAGAGCGCCTGTCTGCTCTGCCGCCTGCTTCATTACATCCGGTAGAATACCCGATGCTTTTGCTGCGCCCAGATAGGACATTTCGGCCTTCGTCAGCACTTTCTGGAGAAAGAGGAAATTGCTGAGATAGCCGGGAGATGTATCGCCATCCTCATCCGAGAAGATCAGGAAGCCTTTGGACAGGTCGATGGCGAAGCGCCCCGGATTGGACGATATCTGCTGGGTCGCGATATAGTCGCCATTGACGTATTTATTCATCGAAACGGTGCCGTTCGAATTCTTTTCGATCGTGACACCAACACGGTTCCAGGCATCCAGTTTGGCCGTGCCGCGATAATTACCGCCGATGCCGATACCGTAGCTGGCACTGCTTGCAGAGCCAAAAATGTCGCCGTCGTTGCTGTTGGTAAGATCCGTCTGAAGGAAGGGTATCCATTCGGTGGAGCCGCCCGAAGGGAAATAGACGTCATATACCAGGCTGTAGGACGTTACCGTGCCGGTGCCACCGGGCGAAACGAGAATGCTCTGCTGCTGCGAGAGGTCCGGGATCTTCAGCAGCCAGTCGGAAGAGGTTTCGATGGGGTTGGCGATCGAGTTTTGCGAAGTCGTCATCTCTTGGGCCTTTTTGCGTGAAACGGATTGGCCGAGGCCATGGCGGCACGATTAGAGGCAGGGGCTAACGCCCGGATGACGAATTCTTAACAAAGTGTAAACGCGCCATAGCGATTTCCCATGGCCGCCATCGGTTACGCCACAGGGTAAACGAAGCCTTCTCGCGGGCGTCATGGTGTTGTCAGCGTTTTCGCCGATAATCGCACGGCAGAAGGAAGGCGCACACGGCGCTAGCGCCGGCAGAACAGGATCTCATGTCGACCACCCAGCTGAAGGCCTTTCACATCGTCGCACAATCGGGCGGCTTTTCCCAGGCCGCGCGGGACATGGCGATCAGCCAATCCACCCTTTCAGCCCATGTGCGCGAGCTGGAGGCGATCAGCGGTGTGAACCTTCTGGAAAGAAAACCGCGGGGGGTGAGCCTCAGCCCGCAGGGCGAACGCCTGTTCGAAATCACCGCGCGCCTGTTTCAGGCCGAAAACGAGGCCAAGGCCTTCCTGCGCGGCGATACGGGGTCTGCGGGCGGGCATCTGCGCGTTGCAGCGGATGGTCCCGTGCTGCCGCTGCCGATCCTCTCGCGGCTGAAGGCAGAGCGGCCGCAGCTAACCTTTTCGCTCTCGGTGGACAATTCCGCGCGGGTGATGGAACAGATCATCGACTATCGCGCCGATGTCGCCATTACCGCCCGTGCACCTGATGATCCGCGCCTCTATGGCGTCAAATTCCTCAGCATGCGGCTTGGCCTGTGCGTGCCCGTCTTTCACCCGCTGGCGGCGCGGGAGAGCGTCTTCGTGGCAGAGCTTAAAGGCCTGTCCTTCGTCATGCGAGAACGGGGATCGCGCACCCGCGAAATCTTCGAAAAGAACCTTGCCGATCACGGCATCTCCATCCAGCCCGTCATAGAAATCTCCTCCCGCGAGGGCGTGCGAGAAGCCATCGCCAACGGTGTGGGATGCGGCGTGGTGGCCGATCTGGAATTCGGTCACGACGCGCGCCTTTCCTTCGTGCCGCTCTGCGATGCCACCGAACTCATCGATGAATATGCGATCTGCCTTGCCGAAAGACGACATCTGCCGCTGGTGCGAAGATTCATCGAGGAAGCGGGGCGGGTTCTATGACATTGGCCGTCCTCTCCCGGCAGCAGCCGGAAGGAGGATCAGCCTATCCTCCCCCGCCTAGGCCGCCATCACTCTGCAGGTTTCGAAGCCGCGCTTTCAATATAGGCAATGAGATTGTCCAGATCTTCCGGCTTGCTGATGCCGGCCAGCGCCATCTTGTTGCCAGGGATTTTCTTTTTGGGCGCGCTCAGGAATGCCCGCAATTCTTCCGGCGTCCAGACGAGGCCTTCCTCGCCCGCTTTTTTCATCGCAGCCGAGTAAGTATAGTCCGGCACGCCGCCCGCCGCGCGGCCGATAATCCCGTTAAGCTGCGGGCCGACCCTGTTTTTAGCGCCCTCACCGATGGCGTGACAGGCGGAACACCGCTTGAAGACGGCCTCGCCCTTGGCAACATCGCCCTCCGAAAAAGCAGGAATGGCGCTTGCGGCAAACATTGCCGCCGCGATGATTGTTATTTTGCGCATCGTGTCATCCTTGTCTTGCCGCTTGAGTACGACCCGTCCGCGGAAGCAGACGGGCCGGCGATTTTCTTCAGGTCGTGCCCCAGGCAGGCGTGCCCTTCTTGTAGGGAACGCGATCCTCGAAGCCACCGGGAATCTCGTCATAGACGAGAACTTCCGTGGCGCCGATCTTCGAGGTGAAGAAACCAAGCAGTGTCAGCTGCTTGACCAGCGTGAAAGCATGCGGTTTTGCCGGCGACTGTTCCGCTTTGGCCTGTTTGTCCAGCACAGAAAGCAGCGCCTGGCGCTGTTCGGCGGTCAAATCCACAAAGGCCTTCCCGTGTTCGGCCTGACTGCGTTTCTCGATATCGGAAATGGCCGAAAGGAAGAGTGTCCGCTGTTCGTCAGTGTAGCAATCGGCCGCATAGACGGCCATGAATGCACCGACTTCCGCGTCCTTCGCGCCCGGCGTGGAGGTCCGCGGAATGATGGTTTCCGCCACCTCGTCCAGAAAGCGGATTTCCTCGGGGGTAAAGACATGGGCACCCCCGGCGGGCCTGGCAGCGTTTTCGGCGGCTGTCAGGATATCCGCACCGATCAGCGGCAGGCCGGTCGCAACGGCTATGAGTTTCAGCAGTTCGCGTCTGTTCATCACAGGTTCCCCTTCTTCAGTTCGGAAACGGCGAAATCGGCCGCACGCGCCGTCAGCGCCATATAGGTCAAGGACGGGTTGACGCGGGAGGCCGAAGTCATGCAGGCGCCATCGGTGACGAAGACGTTCTGCGCATCCCAGACCTGGTTGTTGCCGTTAAGGACAGAGGTTTTCGGGTCGCGTCCCATGCGGGCCGTTCCCATTTCGTGAATGCCCATGCCCGGCGCATAGCTGCCACGACTGGGCTTGACGTTCTTGATGCCGACCGCCTCGAACATCTCGACGGCGTCATTGACCATGTCTTCGCGCATGTCGAGTTCGTTCTGCTTCATCTCGACATTCATGGAAAGGACCGGCAGGCCCCACTTGTCCTTCTTCTCATGATCCAGCTTCACGCGGTTCTCATGATAGGGCAGCATTTCACCGAAGGCGGTCATGCCGATGGTCCAGCCACCCGGCTCGGTCAGCGCTTCCTTGTAATCGGCGCCGATATTCAATTCCGCGATCTCCCGCTCCCAGCGCGACCGGCTGGCGGAGCCCTGATAACCGAAACCGCGCAGATATTTGCGCTTGTCGTCACCGGTATTGCGGAACCGCGGAATGTAGAAGCCCGCCGGACGGCGGCCCTTGAAATAGAAGTCCTCGAAACCTTCCACCTGGCCGGTGGCGCCCATGCGGAAATGGTGATCCATAACATTATGGCCGAGTTCGCCGGAGCTGCTGCCAAGCCCGCCTTCCCAGACATCGGTGGCCGAGTTCATCAGCACCCAGGTCGAGTTCAACGTCGATGCGTTCAGGAAGATGATGTCGGCGGTATATTCATAGGTCAGGTTTGTCTCGGCATCGATGATCTCGACACCCCCGCGCCTTCTTCTTGTCCTTGTCATACAGGATTTCCTTGACGATGGAGAAGGGACGAAGCGTGAGATTTCCCGTAGCGACCGCTGCCGGCAGGGTGGATGCCTGCGTACTGAAATAGCCGCCGAAAGGACAGCCCAGCCTGCATTTGTTGCGGAACTGACAGCGCGTGCGTTCCTGATCGGGAAGTTCCTGGGTGATGTTGGCGCAGCGCGAATTGATGAGGTGGCGCGTGCCTTTGAACGCCTTCTTCGGCCGGCTTGCGACATCCTGCTCCACGAAATTGAGAGGAATGGGCGGCAGGAATTCCCCGTCAGGAAGGATGTCCAACCCCTCGCGGCTGCCTGAAATGCCGGCGAAGCGCTCGACGTAGTCATACCAGGGGGACACGTCCTCATAACGGATCGGCCAGTCAACGGCGATGCCTTCTTTCGCGTTGGCCTCGAAATCGGTCTGCGACCAGCGATAGGTCTGGCGTCCCCACAGCAGCGAGCGGCCGCCGACATGATAACCGCGGAACCAGTCGAACCGCTTTTCCTCGACATAGGGCGTTTCCTGCTCATCGGCCCACATGCCAAGCGTCGCCTCTTCCAGCAGATAATCGCGGCTGAGAACGGGATATTTCGCCTTCATTTCCTGCGTGGCGCGGTTGCGATGGGGGTAGTCCCAGGCTTCCTTGTCGGCATTCTGATAGTCGGTGACGTGTTCGATATTGCGGCCACGCTCCAGCATCAGAACCTTCAGGCCCTTCTGCGTGAGTTCCTTTGCGGCCCAGCCTCCACTGATGCCCGAGCCGACAACAATCGCATCATAATGATTGTTTGCCATGATAACTCCTCCGATGTGAGCTTGGAAAAAACGACAGGGCAAAGCGCTTCCCGTCGCGGCGCGGCGGAAATGGACATGCGTCTGCCGAACCTCATGCTCCCCGCCGAAACCGGTCGCCGGGGAGCGGTTCTGGTTTTACTGGCAGTGTTTACTGAACGGTCGGCAGGTGTTCGTTGAGGAACGCGTTGCCCTTGGTTACGACCGCTTCGGCATCGAGCGGAAGGTCGTGCTCGAGGATGAACCATTTTGCGCCGGCATGTTTGGCCGCCGGCAGGATCGTCTTCCAGTCAAGCGTGCCGGTGCCAAGTATGGCGAAGCCGCGTTCGTTTTCCGCCGTGCCCGCCGGTGCATTGTCCTTGGCGTGGATGGCAAAAACCTTGCCCTTTAAGGTACCGAGGAATTCTGCGGGATCATGACGACACGTGTACCTTTGCTGAGCACCACCTTCGGCGCCCTGTGTCGTCTCCTCCGATAGGCTGCGACCTAGATATCGATACTGATCCAGGTCGAGGTCTGGCTGGAGCGAACGGCGGCATCGATGAATGCGAGACCCGCAAGGCCGTCCTCCATGCCGGGGTAAATCACCTCCCCGGCGGCTGCTTTTCCCTCCCTTTTGGCGATGATGGCATCTGCGGCTTCGCGGTAGATCGTCGCAAAACCCTCGAGATATCCTTCCGGGTGCCCCGATGGCACGCGGCTGACACGGTTGGCCGCGGCTCCTGCGCCTGCGCCGTTGCGGGTTATGAGCCGCTTCGGCTCCCCGTAAGGGGTGAACCACAGCTCATCCGGCACGCGGTGGTGCCATTCAAGCCCGCCCTTTTCGCCGTAGACCCGCAGCGACAGCGCGTTTTCATTGCCGACTGCGATCTGGCTTGCCCAAAGCATGCCCTTGGCGCCGCTTTCGTAACGCAAAAGAATATTGGCGCTGTCATCCAGCTGCCGGCCCGGCACGAAAGAGGTCAGGTCGGCATAAAGACTCTTCGGGATTTCACCGGTAACGAAGGCGGCGGCGTTGAAGGCGTGGGTGCCGATATCGCCGATGGCGCCGCCCGCGCCGGAGCGGCTGGGATCGGTGCGCCATTCCGCCCCCTTCGCACCGGTCTTCTCAACCGCCTCGGTCAACCAGTCCTGGGCATATTCGGCCTGAACGTGGCGCAGCTTGCCAATGGCTCCATCAGCCACCATCTGCCGCATCTGCCGCAGCATGGCGTAGCCGGTGTAATTATGCGTCAGGACAAACAGGCTGTCCGACGCCCTGACGATCTCGGCCAGCGCCTTTGCTTCCTCAAGTGTCGCGGTCACAGGCTTGTCGCAGATGACGTGAATACCGGCCTCGAGAAAGGCCTTTGAGGGCGCAAAATGGAGGTGATTGGGCGTCACGATGGCGACTGCCTCGATACCGTCGTCTCGACCGGCCTCTGCCGCGGCCATCTCCTCGAACGAGGCATAGGAACGCTCCGGCGCGATGCCGAGCAGGGTTGCCGAAGCGGCCGCACGCGCGGGATCGGAGGAAAGCGCTCCGGCCACGAGCTCGTAACGATCATCCAGCCGGGCCGCGATGCGGTGCACCGCACCGATAAAGGCGCCCTGACCGCCGCCGACCATTCCGAGACGGATACGGCGGCTGTCGAATTTTTTTGGTGCGGAAGACATGGCTATCCCTTTCAGAGGCCGAGAAGGCGACGATTGGCGGCATCATCGACGCCGCTCTTGGCGAAATCGTCGAAGGCCCGCTCGGTCACACGGATAATGTGGTTTTCAATGAAGGCGACGCCTTCGCGCGCGCCGTCTTCCGGGTGCTTCAGCGCACACTCCCATTCCAGAACCGCCCAGCCATCGAAATCATATTGGGTAAGCTTCGAGAAAACCGCGCCGAAATCGACATGCCCGTCGCCCAGCGAACGGAAACGGCCCGGCCGATCGACCCAGCTTTGATACCCGCCATAAACGCCGGAACGGCCGGTTGGATTGAACTCGGCATCCTTGACGTGGAAGGCGCGGATACGCTCGTGGTAGATATCGATGAAGCCGAGATAATCCATCGCCTGCAGCACGAAATGCGAGGGATCGTAGAGTATGTTGGCGCGCGCGTGGTCGCCGGTGGCTTCGAGAAATCGCTCAAAGGTGACGCCGTCATGCAGGTCCTCACCCGGATGCAGCTCGTAGCAGAGATCCACGCCATTTTCCTCGAAGGCATCGAGAATGGGTGTCCAGCGCTTGCCGAGCTCGGCAAAGGCCATTTCGACAAGGCCCGCCGGGCGCTGCGGCCACGGATAGACGAACGGCCAGGCGAGCGCGCCGGAGAAGGTCGCATGGCTCTTGAGGCCGAGATGCCGCGACGCCTTCGCTGCGCATATCAGCTGATTGACCGCCCATTCCTGCCGCGCCTGCGGCTTTCCGCGCAGTTCGGTCGGAGCGAAACCGTCGAACATCTCGTCATAGGCGGGATGAACGGCAACGAGCTGGCCCTGAATATGCGTCGAAAGCTCGGTGATTTCGACACCGATCTCGGCCAGACGGCCCTTGATCTCGTCGCAATAGTCCTTGGATTTCGCAGCCTTTTCCAGATCGAAGAGCTTGGGGTCGGTCGGCACCTGGATGCCCTTGTAGCCGAGCGAAGCCGCCCATTGGCCGAGATTGTCGAGCGTATCGAAAGGGGCCTCGTTTCCGGCGAATTGCGCGAGGAAAATCGCCGGGCCTTTGATCGTCTTCATGTCCTTTCACTCCTTGCATTCACAGTCTGGCCGCTACCGGTGCGGCGGTCGGCACGGCGCGACCGAGCCGCGCACCACCAGTTCCGTATCCAGCACGATGGTCTCGGCGGTGCGTTTGCCATTCAGCCTGTCCACCATCAGCGCCATGGCCCTTCGGCCCATTTCCTGCCGGGGCTGACGCACCGTCGTCAGCGGCGGCTCAAAGGCATTGGCGAAGATGATATCGTCGAAGCCGATGACGGAGACGTCACCCGGGACCGACAGGCCCCTGCCCCGCAACTCGCTGATCGCGCCAATCGCCATCTGGTCGCTCGATGCGAAGATCGCGGTAAAGACAATGCCGCCTTCGAGAAGACCCGCAATCGCCTGCCGGCCGGCCTCAATGCTGTAATCACCCGTCACCACCAGTTCGTCGGCATAAGCTATGCCGGCCTCCGCAAGTGCCGCGCGGTAACCGTCGAAACGTTCCTGCGCCAGACTTTCCGGTACGGGACCGGCCAGATGCACGATCCTTTCATGTCCCGCTTCCATGAGGTGACGCACGGCGTTCATCGATGCGGCGCGGTTGTCCACCTTGACGGTCGGCAGCTCGAGGCCGGGCACCGTCTCCGACGCGATGACGATCGGCGGCAGCGCATCGCCCTGATCGAGAAGCTCGGACGGGAACTGCCCGGTCATCAGGATGAGGCCGTCGGCATGTTTCTGCCGTACCATATCGATGTGGGTCGCCACACGGTGCTCGTCGTTGCGGGCATCGCCCATAAGCACCTTGAAGCCCGCTTCGCCCGCCGCTTCCTCAACACCCTTGTAGATTTCGAGATAGAAGGGGTTGCCGATATCGCGAACGAGAAGGATGACGGTGTTGTTGGATTGGCGGCGGAAACTGGCCGCCTGCGCATTGGGAACGAAGTTCGCCTGCCGAACGGCATCGAAAACCTTCTTGCGGGTTTCCGGGCGAACCTTGTCGGGTTGCTGCAGCGCGCGCGATACTGTCGCGATGGAGACACCCGCGAGAGCTGCAACTTCCCTGATATTCGAACTGTGGTCTTTGCTCATCTGTCACACACGCAACTGCTTTTGGCGGCCATAAAGCAGCATCAGCGCTAGCAACGTGACACCGAATATGATCTGCCGTGCCCATACATCGAGGTTGAGCGTTATCAGTACGCTTTGCAGAATGGTGAGCGCAACTGCGCCGGCCATGGTTCCGACATATCCGCCAGCCCCGCCGGCCAGCGAGGTGCCGCCAATGACCACTGCGATGATCGACGGAAGCACATACTGGTCGCCGACAGAGATGAAGGACGTGCCGGTATAGCCGATGACGCAAACCCCGGTCAGGCCAGCGAACAGGCCGGAAAGGCCATAAAGCAGCGTGCGGATCAGCGGAACAGGAAGACCTACCAGCGTCGCCGCCCGCTCGTTGGAGCCGATGGCGTAAATGGCGAAGCCGAAAGCCGTGCGGCGCAGGACGAAGAGCATGATCGCGGCGATGCCCAGCCAGACGAAGAGTACACCGGGAATGCCGAAGATGAGCGGGCGGTTGATGAAACCTGCGAGCAGCGGAGCCGCCGCACCTGACGGAACGCCCTGCGAATAAACCACCAGCCCGCCCTGGATGACCGCCGTCATGCCGAGCGTCATTACCAGCGGCGGAATACGCACGAAGGTGATGCCGAGACCGTTGATGAGGCCGATCAGGAACGGAATGCCGCCCGCAACCAGAATGGCAAGGGGAATACCGGCATTCTGCCCGTTCATCATATTGCCGGCAAGCACCGCGCCGAGCGAGATCATCGCGCCGACGGAAAGGTCAATGCCTTCGCGTCCGCCGAGGATGACGAGATTCTGGCCCGCCGCTACGATACCGAGAATGGCGGCAATCGTCAGCAGCCGCACGATCTGCGATCCCTGTGCGAAGCCGGGCGACAACAATTCGCCGACAAGCAGCAGGAAAGCCGATGCGCCAATGGCGATGGTCAGGGGATCGGTGAGAAGGGTTTTGAGTTGCAAGCCGGGATTGGTCATATCAACGCCTCGTCACCAGAACGCCACCGGCCAGAGCCGTCAGCACGATCAGACCCTGCACCAGTGTCTGGTACTCGAAGGGCAGGCCCGCAAAGAAGATCACATTGCCGATCATGCCCAGCACCAGCGCGCCCGCGATCGACCCGGTCGAACTGCCGAAGCCGCCGGAAAGCGCCGTACCGCCCAAGACCACCGCAGAGATGGAAGATAGCGCCAGACTTGCGCCGAGAAGCGGATCGCCGGAGGCCGTCTCACCCGTCAGGCAGAGCGCCGCCAGCGCGGAGAAAAGACCAGAGATCATGTAAGCGCCGATACGGATGCCGGAGAGGCGTAGCCCCGTCTGGAAGGCGCCGGTGCGATTGCCACCCACCGCAAGCAGATGCGTGTGAAAAGGAATACGCGACACGATAAGCGTGAAGGCGATGCCGGCAATCAGCACCCAAAGCACGAAGGGCAGGCCGAAGAAGCTGCCGGAATAGGTCTGCCAATAGGCCTCCGGCACCGGCAGGCCAGCCTGCGGCAGAACCCAGATCGCCATCCCGGCAAAGATGATGCCTGTCGCGAAGGTGGTCACGATCGGCTGGAAACGCAGGCCCGAAATGAAGAGGCCGTTGACCAGGCCGCAGAGTAGCCCAACGGTTACACCCGCTGCCATGCCGGCGAAGACAGCGCCAGTCGTGCCGCCAAGAGCAGCAATGACGCTGACGGTGACGACATTGGCGAGCGCCACGATGCTGCCAACCGACAAATCTATATCGCCCGCCAGAATGACATAGGTCTGGCCGATGGCGACCAGGATCAGCGGCAGGAACGTCGTCAGGTTCGATTGCAGCACCGAGGGCTGAACGAAGGACGGTTGCAGAAACGTATTCACGGCGACGAGAACGGCCAGAACGACGAGGGTGATGACCCATGGCTGCCTGCGCAGGAAACCGGAGACGCTCATGCGGCATCTCCATAAGCGGCGCGGGTCATGTTTACAGATGTCATGTCGGCTCCGGTCAGTTCCGCAGAGATGCGTCCGCCGTTGAACACAAGAATGCGGTCGGCATATTCGAGGATTTCCGCATCTTCCGAGGAATAAAGAAGGATGGTCGCGCCGGCATCGGCCTGCTGACGCATCAGCGCAAAAAGATCGGCCTTGGCGCCGAGATCGATACCCTTGGTCGGATCATCCAGCAGAAGCAGTTTCGGCGCTGTGGCGAGCCAGCGGGAAATGAATATCTTCTGCTGATTGCCGCCGGAAAGCGTGCCGATCGCCATATCCAGGCCGGCAAACTTCGTCTTCATATCATCCGCGACCTTTTGCACCCGCGGCTTCAGCGTGGCGGGCCGGACCAGCCGCATCTTTTCGCGCACCATCAGGGCCGCGACGAGATTTTCGAAGATCGACCGGCCCTGAAGGGAAGCGTCACGCCCGCGGTCGCCCGAGACATAGGCAAAACCGTTGTGAACCGCGTGCGATGGCTTGCCGATGGTAATTTCACGGCCATCGAACCATGTCTGGCCCGTCGCAAAGGGCGTCGCGCCGAACAGCCCCTTCAAAAGCGCCGACTGTCCCTGCCCCTGCAGGCCGGCCAGACCGACGATTTCACCCGGGTAAGCTTCAATACTGACACCGCGCACGCCTTCGCCTGTAACATCCGTCACCTTGAGGCTGGGAGTTGCGGCAGCGCGTCCCTGCTGGCGGGCAGGTGCTGCGCGGACATCGCCGACCATATCGTGCACCACAGCTTCACGCGTGGTTGCCGCCGTATCGAGCTCGGAAATCGTTGCGCCGTTCCGCATCACGGTAATGCGGTCGCAGACGGCAAAAACCTCGTCGAGACGGTGGGAAATCATGATGGTCGAGACGCCATCGGCCTTCTTGGCCCGGAGTATCTCAAAAAAGCGCTGGGACTGGCGGCCATCGAGCGCTGCCGTAGCCTCATCCATAATCATGAGGCTGGCATTCTGGGCAAAGACCTTGAGGATTTCGACGAGCTGGCGCTGATCGGGCGGCAGAGTGCCAACGATCGCATCCGGCTCCAGTCCTTCGCCGGCCACGCCGTCAAACAGGGCGATCAGCCCTGCCGCCTCGGCTTTCAGTACCTTACGGTCAACAAAAATGCCACGTTTCGGCTCCCGGCCGAGAAAGATGTTATCGGCAACCGAAAGCTGCGGAACAAGGCTGAGTTCCTGGTAAAACAGCGCAATACCGGCGTCTTCGGCGTCACGCGGGCTCTTGAAGCGCACATCTTCGCCCTTGAATTTGATCGTGCCGCTCGTCGGCGCCACCGCGCCAGCAACGATTTTGCAGAGCGTGCTCTTGCCGCAGCCATTGGCGCCCAGCAGCGCGTGAATTTCACCGCGACCAACAGTCAGCCTGCCGTCCGAAAGCGCACGTACGGCGCCAAAATTCTTCGTTATGCCGGCCGCTTCCAAAGCGTTCGCCATCGCATGTCCCCGAATAATGCTTGTCACAGGCGGCCAGCCAACGCGCGGTCCGCACTCGAAATTCCGGTTCGGGCCGGCGCTTCCGCCGGCCCGGGACGGTTCTTATTTAAAGAACTCGCCGGCCTGTTCCGGCGTCACGGTCGCCGTAACGGACCAGTAACCGGGCTTGCCTTCTGCAGCCTTGATATTGTCGGCAAGGTTTTCGTTGCTGACGAAGGGGATCGGAATATAAATGGCGTTGCCATAGGTGCCGCCAAAGATACCGTCCTTGAATTCCTTGCCCTGAAGCTTCAGGACAGCGACATTGAGCGCACTGGCCATCACGCCGGGCGGATTGACCGAGGCGCCGGAGTTGAATTTTTCCTTTTCCCAGCGGGTCATGAAGTCCTTGCGGATTTCACCGGTCGCAGCAATGTCCTTCGTCTTGCCGGCGGCTTCGATGGCGCGCCACGCGCCGTCGGCCATGCCGTCCTGCACCCAGACACCGCTGATGTCGGGATAAGTGGCAAGCAGGTTCTGCATGGCCTGCTGCCCCTGCGCCTGATCCCAGCTCGCATTGGCTTCGTTCAGCACCTTGATGTCAGGATATTTCTTGAACACTTCGCGATAACCGGCGACGCGGGCTTCGTTTGCCGGATTGCCCGCGATACCGTTGATGGCGACGACGCTTCCCTTGCCCTTCAGCGCATCCGCCAGCCATTGCGCCGACTGCGCGGCCCATGCCTTCTGGTCGATACCGACATAAATCGCATCCTTGGAGGACACTTCGGCGTCGGTTGCGATGACGAGGATGTTGCGTGCCTTGGCCTGCGCGAAGATTGGATCGAAGGCGGTCGGGCTGCCGGGATTGATGAGGATCGCATCAACGCCCTGGTTCATGAAATTGCGGATATGACCGATCTGCCCCTGCACGTCGACATTGCCGCTCTGGACGACAACCTCGACCTTGACGCCCTTTTCGCCCCACGCCTTCGCGGCAGCCTGAGCTTCCTCGATCATCTGCGTGCGCCATTCGCTGCCGACGAAAGAATTGGAAAGACCGATCTTGAAACTCTGTTCCTGCGCGTGCACGGACGTGCCCGCCGCCAGCACCATCGCGGCAGCAGCCAACAAATGTCTAAACATGAAAACTTGCTCCTCCAAGCAACGGATATCGACTATGAAACCGTTTACATTAGCGAATGTAACCGTTTTCATAAGTGAGTCAATCCCGAGATTGATTTTTGTCGAGCGGTCTGAAAAGGTCCCGGAAGCGGCCGGCGCAACTCTCGGAAACACGCGAGAATGAAGCGCGTGGCGGAGACCGGCGGCAGGGCTTCACAGAATGCGGAAAGCGATGACCCCGCCCCGCCCTGTGGGCGACGGCAGGCCACGCGCTTCACGCCGGCCTGGAACATCAGTCAGGAGAATGACCATGGAAATATTGCGCGCAGGAACACGGGCATCGGCAAAAGGCCCCGCGGCCTGGTTCACGGGCACGGTCCGCATCGATCCGCTCTTCAACCCCTTCGATGCAGAGCGGGTGCAGGGCGCTCAGGTTACCTTTGAACCCGGGGCGCGCACGGCATGGCACACCCATCCCCGGGTCAGACGCTGATCGTGGTTTCCGGTCTCGGCCGGGCACAGCGTGACGGTGGCCCGGTGGAGGAAATCCGCCCCGGTGATATCGTCTGGTTCGCACCGGGCGAGAGGCACTGGCACGGGGCCGCACCTGATGTGGCCATGACCCATATCGCGCTTCAGGAGGTCAAGGACGGCAAGGTGGTGGACTGGCTGGAACAGGTCACCGACGATGAGTATGACGGTTGACCCGGCACCGGACGAGGGCGGCTGCCGTTCAGCAGCCCGCGCCTCGCGCCTGTTCAAGGGGATGGCGGAGCCGGGGCTACGGCAGCGCCGCGCTCAGCCCATCCGCTCCGAGACATATTCTCCCGGCGAGGCGGGGAAAACCACGGTCCTGTTGCCATTCAGGAAAACCCGGTGGTGGATATGGGCATGTATCGCGCGCGCCAACACCTGGCTCTCCACGTCGCGGCCGAGTGACACATAATCCATCGCGCTCTGTGCATGGGTTACCCTGATCGTGTCCTGCTCGATGATCGGCCCTTCATCGAGATCGGCGGTGACGTAGTGGGCGGTTGCTCCAATCAGCCGTACCCCGCGCTCATAGGCCTGCTTGTAGGGATTTGCGCCCTTGAATGATGGCAGGAAGGAATGGTGGATGTTGATGATGCGGCCCGACATTTCCTGGCACAGCCGGTCCGACAGAACCTGCATGTAACGGGCGAGAACGACGAGTTCCGCGCCAGTATCCTGCACCACCTGCAGGATTTCCGCTTCGGCTTCCGGTTTTGTCTCAGGCGTGACGCGGATATGATGAAACGGAATGTCGTCGTTCACAACCTGCTTCTGATAATCGAGATGATTGGATATCACCGCGACGATCTTCACCGGCAATGCGCCGATGCGGGAGCGATAAAGCAGATCGTTGAGGCAATGACCGAAGCGCGACACCATGATCACCACTCTGGTTTTGCGGGAAAGGTCGTGGATGTCGTATTGCATGTCGAAGTCGACGGCGATCGGACCAAAACCCTCGGCGAGAGCGTCCCGCTCCAGCCCCTGCTCCGAAACGAAGCTCAACCGCATGAAAAAACGGCCGGTTTCCTGATCGGTGAATTGCGAGCTGTCATTGATATTGCAGCCGGACCGCGCGAGATATCCGGATACGGCCGCAACGATGCCGCTGCGCGCCGGGCACGAGACTTTCATGACATAGGTGGTCAAATCCTGCTCCCCTTGGTGGATCAGCTCCTGGACGGTTCTGAAACTGCAACGCGTTCAGACGGTTTCGGCGGCGAGCTCCCTGCAGCCGGTTTCAAGCAGATGGCCGAGATGCGACGCGAAACTGTTCCAGACATCCATGCGGAACCGGTGTTCGGCATCTCGCCAAAGCACCACGGTCACGCCGTCGAAAATCGTCCGGCGTCCCTCGCCAACGGCAATGGTGTCGATGTCGCGGGCGCAGCCCAATGTCAGCAACTCAGCAGCCCGCGGACCTTCGATCAACATCGTCACTTCACGGCCGGAAATGTCGACAAGACTGTGCGGAAGGTCGGCATAAACGTCTGCGCAGGCCGCGATCAGCCTATTGATTTCGGCCGTCGGTGCAACGACGGTCCACTCGTCGGGACCAAGGCGCAGAACTTCAATCTCACCGGAAGCGGCGCGGGCGCCGATCCGGTCGGGCAAGTCGAGGCCGAGGGCAGCGTTGAGCGGCGCCAGATCGCCGCGCGCACGCAGCGAAAACCGGGCTTGTGCGGCCGAGATGCTGACCCGTGCCGCTTTGCTTTCGGCGAGCACGCCGGAAACGGAGGAGGAAACGCGCATGTTCATTGTCGGCTCCGGGTCAGATTTTAAGGTGAGTGTTTTCGGGATCGACAAAGACCATCCCGGTGATTTTTGCGGCAATGGTGCGGTCCAGCATGGGAATGTAGACGGTCTCGCCCATCCGCTCATGGCCGCCTTCCACCAGAGCCAGCGCGATCGGCTGGCCAACGGCATCCGAATGGTAGGATGACGTTACGTGGCCAACCATCTTCATCGGGATCGGCTGTTTCGGATCGAAGACGATCTGCGCGCCCTCTTCCAGCTTCGAACGGTCTTCCGTCAGTAGGCCGACGAGATGACGGCGGCCCTTGGCGACGAGGTCGGGACGGGCAAGGCCGCGCTTGCCGACGAAATCGGGCTTGTTCTTGCCCACGGCCCAGCCCATCGCCGCGTCGTATGGCGTCACCGTGCCGTCGGTATCCTGCCCGACGATGATGTAGCCCTTTTCCGCGCGCAGCACATGCATGGTCTCGGTACCATAAGGCGTGATCTCATATTGCTGACCGGCCTCCCACAGGATTTCCCAGAGCTTGCGACCGAGCGGTGCCGGCACATTGACCTCGAAGCCGATCTCGCCGGTGAAGCTGACGCGGAATAGCCGCGCCGGCATGCCGGCAACGGTGCATTCCACGCAGGACATATGCTGGAAGGCCTCTTCGGTCAGCTCGACACCTTCCACCAGCGGCGCGAGCAGCTTTGCCGCATTCGGACCGTTGAGAGCGATGGTGGACCATTGCTCCGTGGTCGAGGTCAGCCAGACATTGAGATCGGACCACTCCGTCTGAAGGTAATCCTCCATCATGTTCAGCACCCGGGCGGCACCGCCAGTCGTGGTGGTGACATGGAAACGGTCTTCGGTCATGCGGCCGATAACGCCATCATCACGGATGAAGCCGTCATCGCCAAGCAGCAGACCATAACGGCAGCGACCGGCAGCAAGCTTCGTCCAGGGATTGGTATACATGCGGTTCATGAACTCGACCGCATCGGGACCGACGACCTCGATCTTGCCGAGCGTCGAGGCATCGAAAATGCCCACACTCTGGCGCACCGCCCGGCATTCGCGGCGAACGGCGGCATCCATATTCTCGCCAGGCTTTGGAAAATACCAGGCGCGACGCCATTGCCCGACCGGCTCGTAAACCGCGCCATGGGCCTCAGCCCAACTGTCGATCTGCGTCTTGCGCGTCACTTCGAAATGCGCGCCGCGGTGATAACCGGCGAAGGCACCAAAGGTTGTCGGCGTATAGGGCGGACGGAAGGTGGTGAGCCCAACTTCCGGCTGGCGTTTGCCCAGCGCTTCCGCAGCGATGTTGAGGCCGTTGATGTTGGACATCTTGCCCTGATCGGTGGCCATGCCATTGGTGGTGTAGCGTTTGACATGCTCGATGGAGCGCATGCCCTCGCGCACGGCAAGCCGCAGGTCCTTGGCGGTCACATCGTTCTGGTAATCGACAAAGGCCTTGGCCTTGCCGGCATCGCGGTCGCTTGGTAGTTCCGTGTGCGATACACCGCTGCCGATACGGTCATGGTCGACCGCATGGCTGGAAACATTGGCGTTCTTGCCAAGGGCTGCAACGACTTCACGGCCCCGCTCCGCACCGTCCTTCAGTGCGGCCTCGATGCCCCAGAGCCCGCGACCGGCGCCCGCTATCACACAATCCTCATTGGTGAGCGCTGGCAGGAAGGTCGTGCGCTCGTCATCCCAGGCAATCTTGCCCTGCGTGTGGGAAAAGAGATGCAGCGATGGCGTCCAGCCGCCCGACATCAGCACGGCATCACAGGCAATTTCCTGACCTGCGCCGACCGTGGAACCATTCACCGGATTGACGCGAACCGACTTGACGCGCAACCGCCCCGACGTCGCCGTGACCGTATGCGAGAGCTTGACCGGAATGCCGAGCGCACGCGCCTCGTTTACCAGCTCCTCGCGCACCTTGGCGCGGGTATCGACGATGGCCTGAACAGGTGCGCCAGCACCGTGAAGATCGAAAGCGGCATACCAGGCGCTGTCATGGCTCGTCACCGCCACCGGGCGGTTACCGACCTTGACGCCATAGCGGTTGAGATAGGTCTGGGCGGAACCTGCGAGCATCACGCCCGGCCGGTCATTGCCGTGGAAAACCAGCGGTTTTTCCAGTGCGCCCTGCGCCAGCACCACCTGACGCGCCCGAACGCGCCACAGGCGTTCGCGCGGCACACCCTTCGGCACGGTTTCGAGATGGTCGGTCAGCTTTTCGCAAAGGCCGATCATGTTCTGGTGGTAATAGGCAATCGCCGTGGTGCGGGTCATCACCTTGACGCCCTGATCCTTCAGGGCCTTCAATTCATCAGCAAGCCAGGTCCATGCGGGCTTGCCATCGATCTTCGCCTGCGGTTCCGAGAGCAGCGTTCCGCCGGCTTCGGCATTTTCATCGACCAGCACGACCTTGAGGCCATCCACCGCCGCCGCGCGCGCAGCTGCGAGACCGGCGGGACCGGCACCGACAATCAGCACATCGCAATGCAGGTTGCGCGAGGCATAGGTGTCAGGATCTTCTTCCGTCGGCGAAACGCCGAGACCCGCGGCCGCGCGGATGAAGGGCTCATAGACCTTGTTCCAGAAGCTCTTCGGCCACATGAACGTCTTGTAGTAGAACCCGGCCGAAAACAGCATATAGGCCATGTCATTGACAGCGCCGATATCGAATTTCAGGCTCGGATATTTGTTCTGCGAGGTGGTTTCCAGCCCGTTCCAGATTTCCTGCACCGTGGCGCGGGTATTGGGCTCGAACCGGCCGGCGCCGCGGCGGGTGCCGATCAGCGCATTCGGCTCTTCGGAACCCGCCGCCACCGGGCCGCGCGGGCGGTGGTATTTGAACGAGCGGCCCATGAGATGCACGCCATTGGCAAGAAGCGCGGAGGCGACGGTATCGCCCTTGACGCCGCGATAGGTCTTGCCATCGAAAGTGAAGCTGACCGAACGGGAAGCATCCACCCGGCCCCGGCCGGAAACGCGATAGGAGTTCATTTCGACACCTCGGAGCTTGCGGTCAAGCGTGTCAGGGAGGACAGTTCAGGGCGCGGTTCACCCGCACGATAGGTCGTGAGGAAACGGTCACTTACCGTGTCACGCACGGCGTTGAAGAAGCGGCCGCAACCATGCAGGTGCCGCCAGCGCTCGAAATGCGGACCTTTGACGTTTTCGCGGATGAACAGGAATTCTTCCCATTGCTCATCGCTCTGCGACGACGGGTCGGCGGCGCGGACGACATGGGCCTGCCCGGCATAGGTGAATTCGGCTTCGGGCAGCGTTTCGTTGCAATAGGGGCAGCGGATCAAAAGCATGGTCGTTATCCTCAGTGCGCCACGGCGGCGGCGGCGGCCTCATCGATCAGGCGGCCGGAGCGGAAGCGTTCCAGCGTGAACGGCGCATTGATCGGGTGCGGTTCGTTTTTGGCGATGGTCCAGGCGAAGGTGTGGGCAGCACCCGGCGTGGCCTTGAACCCGCCAGTGCCCCAGCCGCAATTCACATAAAGACCAGTGACAGGGGTCTTGCCGAGGATGGCCGAGCGATCCGGCGTGACGTCGACAATGCCGCCCCATTTGCGCAGCATCCGCATGCGGTTGAAGATCGGGAAGATTTCGACGATGGCCGCGATCGTATGCTCGATCAGCGGCAGGCCACCGCGCTGCGAATAGGACGTATACTGGTCCGTGCCCGAACCGATCACCAGTTCGCCCTTGTCCGACTGGCTGATATAGGCGTGCACGGCGTTCGACATGACAACACAGGGGAAAATCGGTTTGATCGGCTCCGACACCAGCGCCTGCAAGGGATAGCTCTCAAGCGGCAGGCGGACACCGGCCGTATCCATGACGACAGAGGTGTGGCCGGCGGCGGAGACTGCGACCTTCTTGGCCTTGATGAAGCCCCTCGCCGTCTCGACACCGGCAACGGAACCGTCGGCGTTGCGGCGAATAGCGGTGACCGGGCAGTTCTGGATGATATCCACACCGCGGGCGGCGGCACCGCGGGCATAACCCCAGGCGACCGCATCGTGGCGCGCCGTGCCCGCTCGCTCCTGCAATGCGCCCCCCATGACAGGGTAACGCGCATTAGGCGAAAGGCTCAACGGCGGGCAATATTCCTTGCATTCCTCAGGCGTGAGCCAGCGATTGTCGACACCGTTCAGGCGATTGGAATGGATATGACGCTTGAAGCTCTGCACATCGTGAACATTATGGGCCAGCATCAGCACGCCGCGCCGCGAATACATGACGTTGTAGTTCAGTTCTTGGCTGAGATTTTCCCAGAGATCGACGGCGTGATCGTAAAGACGGGCGCTTTCGTCATAGAGATAGTTGGAGCGGATGATCGTCGTGTTGCGGCCGGTATTGCCGCCGCCGAGCCAGCCCTTGTCGATGACCGCAACATTGGTGATGCCATGCTGGCTGGCCAGATAATAGGCCGCCCCAAGACCATGGCCACCCGCGCCGACGATGATCACGTCATATTCGGCTTTCGGCTGGCTGTCGGGCCATTGTTCTTCCCAGTTTTTATTGCCTGTCAGGGCATTCTTCAAAAGACTGAAAGCATTAAAACGCGTCATGATCGGACCCGACGGTTGGAAAATCTGTTGTCGTAAAAGCTAGGAGCATTTGCCGTCCCCCGGCTGGACAATCGCGTCTGTTTGCATGAATATTTGCGTCATGAAATCGCACGCCGCCAAAAAACGCCTCAGCGTCGCCTTCCTGCTTGCCGACCGCTTCACGCTGTCAGCCTTTGCGAATTTCGTCGACGTGCTGCGCCTTGCCGCGGACGAGGCGGACCGCTCCCGACCCATCCTCTGCGAATGGTCGGTGCTCTCCGCAACGCTCGGCAGTGTGCAGTCGAGCTGCGGCGTGAAAGTGCAGCCGGATACGCGGCTGAGCGATGCCGGTCACTACGACTACATCGTCGTTGTCGGCGGATTGATCAGCGATCACAGCGCCCTGCCGCCGGAAGCACTGCGCTTCCTGAAAGACCGCGCAACGGCAGGCGTTCCGATTGTCGGCCTCTGCACCGGCGTCTTCATCCTCCACGAAGCGGGCCTGCTCGATGGCTATCGCTGTTGCGTAAGCTGGTTCCACCACCAGGATTTTCTCGACCGTTTCGATACGGTTCAGATGATCTCCGACCAGATCTTCGTCATCGACCGCGACCGGCTGACCTGTTCGGGCGGCCATGGTGCCGCGCATCTGGCGGCTTTCCTCGTCGAGCGCCATGTCGGCCAATCCGCCGCCATCAAGAGCCTTAACATCATGATGATCGACAGCGCGCTGAGCGGTGAGAAACCCCAGCCCGGTCAGCAGAGCACACGTAAGGCCAGCGATCCCCTTGTCAAAAAAGCGATCCTGCGGATGCAGCAGAATATCGAGGTTCCCAAGACCGTGCTGGAACTGGCAAGCGACCTCGGCCTTGGCCGCCGCAGCCTCGAGCGGCGTTTCCTCAATGATCTGAGGGCGGCACCATCCAAGGTCTATCTGGAGCTCCGTCTCGACCGGGCGCTCTCGCTCCTGCGCACCACGCACGACCCCATCACCCAGATCGCGCTTGCCACCGGCTTTTGCGACGCACCCCACCTTTCCCGTACGCTTCGAACCGAGCGCGGTTTTACGCCCAGCGAATATCGCAAGACACAGGCTGGCCACACGGCAACCGAGGAAGAATTTGCCGTCGGCGTGCTGCTTCCACAATCCTGAATGTGGTTGCGCCGATCTTACGAACCGCCGCTTTCGAAGGTTACCCGTCATCACCGCAAGAACGGCACGACAGGTTTGCTCGATAAATTCAAGGCATACGGCTGGAATAATCGGGGACGATCATTTTCCGATAAAGGTGCCATGTAGAATGGCCGAGAACGGGCACGACAACCGCTAAACCGACGAATGCCGGGATCGTCCCGAGAACGAGCAGCGCAGCGACAATCAAGCCCCACAGCGCCACCGGAATCGGGTTGGCAAGCGTGGCACGGATGCTTGCATCCACCGCCGCGACCGCGCCGACATCCCGATCAAGCAGCAGAGGAAACGTCACCACCGTTGTCGCCAGCACGATGACGGCAAAAACGCAGCCAGCCAGATTTCCCCAGATGACGAGAGAGAGTCCTTGCGGGGTCATGAATACATCGGAGAGGAAGGTGGAGAGCGAAACCGGTGCCGTCGCATCGAAATTCGCGGTGTAGATGCGCTGCGCAACAATCAGCCAGACGGCGAAAAGCACAAGCAGCATGACGGCGACCGCGATGATCGACGGCAGTGCCGGAGAGTGACGAACCTCCAGCGCGTGCCGCCACGAACTATCCAACCCCTGTTCGCGCCGTCGACTGATTTCATAGAGGCCGATCGCCGCGACTGGTCCAATCAGTGCAAAACCCGACATCAGAGGATAGATCAGCGGCAGCATATTAGCGCCGGCACTCCACATCACCATGAAAACACCGGCGATCGGATACATGAGACAGAGAAAAAAATAATGGGACGGCTTTTCTTTAAAGTCCTCCAGTCCCAGCCTTAACGCGTCGGCTATATCTGCAATACCAATCTTGCGGACTTCCGGGCGGGCAAATTCGCCACTCGCACCGGCCATGACATGGAATGCCGTCATAGCACTTCTCCTCCTGCGCCATGATCCGGCTGGCAGTATGGGAACGCCCGGCGACTTTCACCCGTGCGTCAAACAGCAACCGGCCGACTTGTAATTTATCAAATTTCGTCGCCTTTGTCGCCTGTTCAATTCCACCCACTGGTCCCTCTACGCCAAAGGAGGTGTGACAGCTTGTTGCCGAGGCGCCTTACCGCCCCCAGCAGCGGGCATTGTCTATGGCGCGTGCGAACCGGGCATGATCTTCGGCGCCGACTGATCCATCGGGCGCGAATATCTCGGTCTCGCGCCGCATGGCGGCGACATCTATGCCGCACAGTTCGGCCAGACCGAGCGCCGTCAACTCGCGCATGGCCGGCACGCAAATGGTCCGGCCGCTGGCTGCTGCCAGAAAACGGACAAAATAGCGGCTGTTCGACAGGCCGCCATCGATGGAGATCGTGTCGCCTATAGGAGCAACCGCCGATGCAGCTTCGATCAGCCGCGCCGTCAGCAGGGCAATGCCTTCCAGCACCGCGCGCACCATGTCACTCCGCTCGGTGGCGTGGTTCATACCGATGAACAGCGGCGCGGCGTGTCTGTCCCAATAAGGCGCGGCAAGGCCCGAAAACGCGGGTACGAACGCGAGACCACGGCGAATGGCCGATGGCCCCTCAAAACAATCGAGTTCGGCATTTTCAGCGTAGAGGCCAATCTTTCTCGCCCATTCGACCGCCGCGCCGGCATCATAAACGCCGCCTTCAATGGCGAAAACGGCAGGCGCGCCCTGCATCTGCCAGGCAATTGTTGGCAGAAGCTCCCCCGTCGATGCGCGCCCGTTACCGGCAACGGACAACAGAAACGCCCCCGTTCCGAAAGTTATCTTGCAATCGCCTGCCGTGCGGCAGCCGTGGCCATAAAGTGCGGCCTGCTGATCAACGATGGAAACGCGGATGGGCGTTCCCTCGATCGAGCCGAAGCCGCCGTCGACAGGGCCGACCATGGGCAGGCAATCCATCGCCACGCCATGCAGCGCGCAGAGCTCCGGACTCCAGTCTCCGGTTGAAAGATCCAGCAGCCCCGTGCGCGACGCCGTCGCAAGGTCGGTGCGGAAACAGCCCGTCAGCCGGTCTAGAAAGAACGCGTCGGTGGTGCCCAGCCGCAAACGCCCGGCCGTCTTCGCCTCTGCCACTGCCGGATTGTGCCTGACCAGCCAGGCCAGTTTGCTGGCCGAAAAATACGGATCGAGAGGCAGCCCGCAAATCTCTTTCGAAAGATGTGTTGCCGAGGGCGGCAGGGCGGCCAGCGTCTGGGCGGTGCGGGCATCCTGCCAGACGATGACCGGCGAGAGCGCCTCACCGCTGACGGCATCCCACGCCAGACAACTTTCGCCCTGATTGGCAATGGCGATGGCGTCCACCGGCCCGGCGGCGGCGAGCACCGCGCGGATATTAACAAGCAGTTCTTCCGGATCATGCTCCACATGATTGGCGGCGGGGTAAAATTGTGCGTGACGCCGGCTGGCCACAATCTCCGCCTTGCCGCCATCGGTCACCACAAGGCACCGGGTTGACGTCGTCCCCTGGTCGATCGCCGCAATGCGCATCAACTGGTCTCCTGAAAATGAAAGGAAATCTGAGCCGCTTCAAACGCCGCAGCGGGAATGGGCACAAGCACACGGCGTTCAGGGAACCACTGGCCGGTCTTGCTCCACACTTCCTTTCCATCGAGATGAAGCGAAAGCAGGCCTCGAACGCGCCTGGTGAAACGAAGCTGAAAGTCATGAAATGCGGGTCTGTCGAGCCCGCCCGGCCGTAACATGGCGGGAACCGCCAGCTTGAGCGGATCGGCGAAGGTGACGGGCACCCCCGGCGCGCTGCAGGGTGCCCGGGCGAGATCGTTTGCCACCGCCGCGCCAACCCGACGGCCTTCGCGAAACGCCCAGCCGCCCGTTTCCACGGCCCGCAAGACATTTCCGCCGGCGAAGAAGATCGGATTGGCCATTCGCCCGTCCTGGTCGATCAACGGCCCGGCACTGCCTGCCGCCACCTCCACCGCGGATGCATCGAGAAGCGCCGCCTCCGGCGTGAATCGCCCGGTGAGCAGAACACCATCGCACTGAACTGTCAGGATACGACCATCCACCAGACGGATATCCGCCTCCTCGACCCGGCCGCGTCCGCGGATATCCGTGAGTGCGGCGCCACAATGAAAGGGCACCCCAACAACCGGCGGGAAGCATCGAAAAGGCCACCGCGCGAATGGATAAGGTTCCGGCTCGATCATCGCCACCGGCCGGGCATGATGCGTAAGGCAGGTCAAAAGCGCAGAAAAGGAAACAAGTTCCGAACCGACGATCAGCGGCCGGCGAAATGGCATGATGCCGTGAAAGGCGACATAGGCTTGCAGCGTGCCGGTGGTCAGGACGCCCACCGGCCTGTCACCGGGCAGAAGCCGCGCGGAGCGTGGTTTTTCCCGCGCGCCCGTGGCCAGCACGATGCGCCGGGCCTTCAGTGTCCCGACGCCGCGTGCCGATGTCACCAGCAGCGTGCCATCCTGCCCCAGCTCGACGACGGAATGACCGGTGCGGATATCGATATCCGATTCCTGCGCCTGTCGCTGCAGGCGTTGCGCATAAGCCGGGCCTAAATAGACGCGTCCGAATTCGCGCATGCCAAAAGGTGAATGCACGCAATGCCGGGTGGCGCCACCGAGAGCGGGTTCACGGTCGAGGATCATCACGCGGGGGATACCGCGCGCTTTCAGCTCCAGCGCCGCAGCCACGCCCGCCGGACCGCCGCCGACCACGATGACATCTGCATTCTCAAGGTTTTGATGCACGCGCGGAAACGGCTCCCCGGCGCTCATAGGTCCGCTCCCTCCCGGACGGAAAGCGGCGTTGCCAGACGGTCGCCGGTCATCGCGGCCAACCGCGCGTTGCAATAAAAGCCCTGACAGCGCCCCATCCCGGCGCGGGTACGCCGCCGCAGGCCTCCGAAATCGCCGGGTGGCACCGGGCTCGAAAATGTCGCCTCGATTTCCCTGCGGGTGACGAGTTCGCAATGACAGACGATTTCGCCGTGATCGGCACGCTGCCAGTCCCGCCCGCAGGTTTCGGTCAGATTGGGCATCGTCACTTCGGGGATTGAGGATGGCGGGTTAAAGCGCGTACCGAAACCTTCGTGAAGCCTCAGCGCATGCTGCGCCAGTCCGAGCGCCGCACTGAGGCCCGTGGAGCGAATGCCGCCGAGCGTGATCGCCCGCCGGTCTGGCCGGATGGAAATCCGGTAGTGCTTTTTTTCAGAGGCCGGGCGCAGACCGGCATAAACAGCCGTCACGGAAACGGAGGCCAGCGCGGGAACGATCTCCGCACCGCGTTCCAGCAGTCCTTCCAGCGGCGCCGTCTCGACCGTCGCGCGTTCGCGATCTTCCTGCTCTTCCGCCGTCGGACCGACAAGAACGTTGCCGAAGGCGGTCGGGCACACCACGATGCCCTTGGTGATTTCGGTCGGAACGGGCAAAACAATGCGCGGCACATACCGACGGGCAGCTTTATCAAGCACCACGAACTGCCCCTTGCGGGGCTTGATGGTGAAGTCGGGCGGAAATCCCAGACGTGCGTCGACGATATCTCCGAACAGCCCGGCGGCATTGACGACGCTGGCGGCAAATATAGTGCCTGCCGTCGTCTCTATCTGCCACACGCCGTCGAATGCACCGGACAGGACCTCCGCGTTGCGCAGCAGCTGGGCACCCAGCGCCACCGCCTGCGTGAGATAGCCGAGCGGCGCGGACCAGGGATCGATGATATGTTCGCCCGGAACGTCAAGTGCGGCGACAAGGCGGCCTGACAGGCCCGGCATGGCTTCACGGGCCTGCTCGGCCGTGCGTAACTCAAGCCCGGCAATGCCGTTGCGCCGCCCCTGTTCGGCGATCGCCTGCAGTTTTTCCGCTTCGCCCGGGTTCCAGGCGCAGACCAGTGCGCCCGTTTCGACGATGCTGAGACCCATCCGGCCATGAATGGAGAGATATTCCGCCCGGCCTGCCTTCACCAGTTCCAGCTCCAGGCTGCCTTCCGGCGCATCGAAACCGGTATGGAGGATGGCGCTATTGGCCTTGGAAGCGCCGGAGAGGATGTCGGGGCCTTTTTCGATCACCACCACCTTCGCACCGGCCAGTGCGAAACGGCGGGCGACCGCGCAACCGACGACACCAGCGCCAATGACGGCGACATCAAATTCCGTGGAGGGGGTCTCGGCCATGGGCTTACCTTTGCCTTCGTCGTTCCAAGCGAGATCAACAGGCGCGACGAGTCGCACCGATGCAGCAGCGGTGTTGATAAACGGGAATGAAATCTTCGCCTTTGCCAGTCAGGGGCAGCCGGCACCGGCCGGCGACCCCGCGACTTTACTTCACAAAAGTCTTTGTCAGGCCCGCCGTGCGGTCAACGATGAAGACGACGGCAAGTGTGAGCACGATCAAGAGAACGGAAATGGCCGCAACAAGCGGATCCGCCTGCGTCTCCACATGCTGATACATGGCGACCGGAAGCGTGGTGATGCGCGGACCCGTGAGGAACAGCGAAATCACGGCTTCATCGAACGACACCAAAAAGGAAAGCGCCGCCGTCGCCACGACACCCGGCGCAATCATCGGCATGGTCACGCGGCGGAAAACCGTGAGCGGCGATGCGCCCAGGGTGGAGGCGGCCTCTTCGAAGATCAGCGGCAGGCCGGCAAGCGAGGTGGTAAGCACACGCAGCGCATAAGGCAGCACGATGATGAGATGCGCGATCACCAGACCGGTGAAGGTGCCGAGCAGACCGGCACCGGCAAAGACGATAAGGATAGCAAGGCCGAGAACGATTGTCGGCAGCAGCAGCGGCGCGGTGAAGAAGGCGAGAAGCGCGTCCGCGCCGATGACCCGCATGCGAACGATGGCATAGGAGGCCGGCAGCGCGATCAGCATGGACAGCACGGTGACGATGATGGCGAGAAGGGTGCTGGTGCCCAGCGCTCCCATCATCTTCGAATTATGCATGAGATCCACATACCAGCGCAGGCTCCAGCCCGAAGGCGGGAAAGCCATGTAGCTATCGGCCGAAAACGAGATCGGCACCACGAGCACCACGGGCGCCAGCAGAAAAGGAACATGATGAAGGCGACGATTTTCAGCGCCAGCGGAACGGGACGTTCTTCCATCTTCGATCTCCCCTAAAGAATGGCCCGCAGAAGCCGGGAATAAAGCACCAGAGCTGCACCGAAGATCACGAGAATGATCATCGACAACGTCGCAGCGAGCGGCCAGTTGAGCGTCACGATGGCCTGATCGTAAATTTCCGTCGCCAGAAGGAAGACACGCCCGCCGCCAAGCAGCTTGGGGGTGATGAACGAACTGACGGCGAGGACGAAAGAGAGCAGGCAACCGAGCGCGACACCGGGCATGGTGAGCGGCACGATGATGCGCCAGAACACCTTCCAGGGCGATGCGCCGAGTGTTTCGGCCGCCTCCTCGACACGCGGATCGAGCCTGCCGAAACCGGCAAGCAGCGCCAGGATCATATAGGGCATCAGGATTTCGGTGAGACCGATGACAACGCCGACCTTGTTGAACAGCAGCCGCACACCGCTTTCCGCACCGAATGCGAAGAGGATATTGTTGATGAGGCCGTCATCGGCAAGGATCGCGATCCAGCCATAGGTACGCACCACGGCCGAGGTCAAAAGCGGCGAGATGACCAGTACCAGCAGCAGCGTCTTCCAGCGACCCTGCGCCCGGTGAAGATAGAGCGCGATGGGATAGGAAGCGATAAGCGTGAGGACGGTGATCAAGAGGCTGGTCAGAATGCTCTGGCCGATCAGTTCGATATAAAAACCGTCGGTCAGCGTCGATGTCCAGTTGTCGAGTGTGTGGGCTTCGCCAAGACCGCCGCCGCCGAGGCTTTCGCGGAAGGAAAGCAGGAGCAGGTTGAAGACCGGCATCACAAAGGCAAGGCCGTTGACCGCAATGATCGGCCCGAGAAGAAGCGTTGCGAGAAACACCATGGAGGATGTACGGCTGCCGGGAGCCGTGATCATGACCGCCGCTGTCATTGGTTTGCTCCGAAGACCAGCGTGTCCTCCACGCGCCAGACGAGGCTGACCGCGCTGCCCGCCGCCACCGGCGTTTCGCCGCCTGATGTGGCACGCTCTACGGACAGCGTCTGGCCGCCCGCGGCGATCTCGTAATGGAGGATGTCACCGGCATAATAGACATCGCGGACTTCACCGGCGATACGATTGACCGGTGCTCCCTCGAAATCGGGCGCGACGTCACCGGCCACCGTCATTGCCATGCGATGCGGCCGGACCATAAGATCGATCGTGCCATTGTGCGAACCGGGCGCCCGCAATACCGCATCACCGACCGTGATGTGATCGCCGACCGCGTTTCCGACCAGGCGGTTGGTGCGGCCGACGAAAGAGGCGACGAATGCCGTCGCCGGGCGCTCGTAGAGGTCGTGCGGCGTGCCGAGCTGTTCCAGACGCCCGCCATTGAGGACGGCGACCTTGTCGCACATGCTGAGCGCCTCCACCTGATCATGGGTGACGAAGATTGAAGTGATGCCGAGCTGTTTCTGGATACGGCGGATTTCAGAGCGCATCTCGTCGCGCAGCTTGGCGTCGAGATTGGAAAGAGGCTCGTCGAACAGGAGAATAGAGGGCTGGATGACGAGAGCACGTGCCAGTGCGACACGCTGCTGCTGGCCGCCGGAAAGCTGGGCCGGTCGGCGGTCCTCGCGCCCTTCCAGACGCACCATGGCGATTGCCTCACGGGCACGCCGTTCCGCTTCCGCAGCCGGCACCTTGCGCATTTCAAGACCGAACATGACGTTCTTGAGAACCGTCATATGCGGGAACAGCGCATAGCTCTGAAAGACAAGGCCAATATCGCGCTTGTAGGGCGCAAGCCGGGTTACGTCCTTGCCATCGATCAGGATCGAGCCCGACGTCACCGGGGCAAGCCCGGCAATCATGCGCAACGACGTCGACTTGCCGCAGCCGGACGGACCGAGAAAGGCGACCAGTTCGCCTTTGGGTATCTCGAGATTGAGATTATCCACGGCGACCATGGTTTCATAGCGCTTGGTCAGCGAACGAATTGAGAGAAATCCTGGCTGCATGATGTCTGAAGTTCCCATTCTGGCTTTTTGCCTTTCTCCAGAGCATGTCAGACACTTGGCGTCTTGAACATGTCCTGTCCCTTGCGCGCCGACCCACCTCGCCACCGAACCGAGCGTCGGTGGAGAAGATGAGCCAAGAGGTTTGGTATGCTGCTTCCGCAGCCGACAAGGGGTGCGGAAGTCTTGCCATTTCTCACGCCAGGCGCGAAAAGCCTCAGCGGCTGAGCGGAATGACCTTGCGACGCCAGTCCTGCGTGATCTGGTCACGAACCTTCGAGAGGCCGATCCAGTCAACAGGAATGACCTTGTCCATCGCCTTGACGACCGTGCGATCGCTGACATCGGCAGCCACCGTCGCCTTGGCATTGGTCGGCGCATAATACATGGCGGCGGTGAAAGCGGCCTGGGCTTCCGGGCTCAATGCATAATCGACGAACTTGCGGGCCGCCTCGGACGAAGGGCCTCCTTTGACGAGGTTGAGCGTATTGATCTGGAGGATCGTACCTTCCTTCGGAAGAACGACCTTCATCTTGCCCTTGGAACCATCGGCATTCACCTGGCTGCGGGCGTTCCAGCCGACGCCCAGCGATACCTGGCCATTGACGACATTCGGATAGACTTCCGGTTTCGGTTCCCAGGTCTGGACGTTCGGCGCGACTTCCGCCATCGCATTGATGCCGGCGTCGATATTCTTGATGAAGTCTTTGCCGCCATTCATGTGATCCATGATGATCGTCGTGCCGATACCGACGATGTCAGGGGCGCTCAGCATGGCGACCTTGCCCTTGAAGGCGCTGTCTTTCAGGGCATTCCAGCTGTCCGGGGCGGTCTTGACCGCATCGGTATTGTAGATGAGAACCAGATTGTCGAAAGTCACGCCAACACCGGCCACACCTTCGAAGCGCGCGTTCGGATAAAGGTCGGCGACATTCTTCGTCACGCTTTCATCGATCGTGTCGAACAGGCCTTCATCGGTGCCGGTTTTGGCAACAGAGACATCCATCAGCGCGATATCGGATTGCGGTGCAGCTTTCTGGGCGCGCAGCGAGCCGAGCATGGCGGCAGAACCCTGCTGCGGGAAATATTCGACCTTGATGTCAGGGTTGGCGGCCATGAAAGGCTCGATGACGGCCTTCGTGTAACGCTCCTGGAAAAGGCCGCTATAGCCGAGGAACGTCACGGTCTGCTGGGCCTGCGCCGGCAGGGCAGCCGCACCGAGCATGAGAATCCCACTCAGAAGTATCGTTTTCTTCATTGTCCTGTTCTCCTCTATTGTTATTGGGAGTGGCGAACGGATCCGCCACCCGTAAGCCTGTGTCAGGCGCTGAGCTTGGCCTGGACGAATTTATTGGCGCCCGAAATATCCGGCAGCTTCTCGCCGTTGCGCAGGCGCTCCAGAAGCACGATCTCGGCTTCCTGCATGCCGATGGCGCGCTCCGCCATGGCGCGAGCCTGGCTCGGATGAAGGGCGACCACACCGCTCTCATCGCACAGGATCGCATCACCCGGATTGATCACCTGGCCGCCAACGCTGATTGGAATATTGATCGCGCCTTCCAGACCGAGGATCTTCGTGGTGATCGGCGACGGGCCGCGGCACCACATGGGCATGTCCACCTTGGTGAACTCCGAAAAATCGGTCGCTGGACCATCGACGACACCGGCTTTGACACCGGCCATCTTCATGGTGTTGGTGATGACGCCGCCCCAGCAAGCGTGGCGGGTATCACCGCAACGGTCGATGAGAACGATATCCCCCGGACGCACGAGTTGCGTCAGGTAGTGCAGCATGGTCGAATCCGCATTCGGGATGCGAAGCGTGACGGCGGTGCCCGCCACGCGCTTGCCCGGAAGGACCGCCCGGATTTCAGGATCGACGAAACCGGAATGGAGCACATGGCCGATCGTCGCGACTTCGACCTTTTCAAGAAGTTCGATGATGTCGGGGCCGATCTGTTCCGGCATGGGGTTAACGATAAACATTGGGTCTTTCTCCGATCAGAGAACGTGGTGGTTCGCCACCGGCACGTTGGCGCGCACCTTGGCCGAATAGTCGAAGTCGAGAGCGGCGCCGGCTGTCCCGACAGTGTCGGAGCATTGCGCGACGATGTGACCCCACGGATCGATGACCATGGAATGTCCCCAGCAGGCTTTCTTTCCACCCGCATGGGTGCCGATCTGTCCGACGGCAAGGAAATAGGTCTGCGTCTCGACGGCGCGGGCGCGGGCCAGCACTTCCCAATGGTCCTTCCCCGTCATCAGCGTGAATGCAGCCGGCAGAACGATGACATCCGCGCCCTTGTCCCGCAGCGCACGGAACAGTTCCGGGAAGCGGATATCGTAGCAGATGCCGCAACCGACCGTCTTGTCGCCAACCTTATAGGTTACGACCTCTTCGCCGCGGGCGACGGAATCGGATTCGCGGTAGCTGATGCCGTTCGGCGTATCGACGTCGAACAGGTGAATCTTGCGATAACGGGCGATCTGCTTGCCATCAGGGCCGAAAACGAGGGTCGAATTATAGAAGCGGTTGCCTTCCTTCTCGACGATGGAGCCGGCATGGAGCGTTATGGCATGCTTCTTCGCGAGCCCCGAAAGCAGCGTATAGATTTCACCGCCGGGAAATTCCTCGCCGCTTTTATGCATCTCCTGAGGATTATCTCCAAGAAATGCAAAGTATTCAGGAAGAACAACAAGGTCGGGATTGTCCGCCTTGACTGCATTCTCAATCAAATCGGCAGCAACCTTCAGGTTCTCTGCCTTGTCATTCTGGGTATTCATTTGAACAAGTGAGACTTTCACGTTGCTCTCCTCTCATGTTGCGAGGAGAATTAAGAACGGGAACTGTTTTCGTGACAAACGGAAAAACTCTATCGAAACCCATAAGATAAGCTTATAGATTAATCATCTCGCAATGCAGCATAAAAATTAAGCTGCGGCGGTCATCCACTGAATCGTGGTTTCACTGACGATTTCCGTCGCCATGTCGGCGATCGCGCGGGCGAGCGCATTGTCGCCTCGCTCCTGGTAAACCGTGTGAAAGGTCAGGGGCGGCACCGATGGCGTGATGTCGAGAATACGCGCTTCCCCAGATTTGATGATGCCGTCCACCAAGACACGCGGCAGCGCACCGACGCCGACGGCCGTGGCAACGAGGCGTGTCATGATCGACAGTGAATTCGAATTATAAATGCGGCTGTCGGACAGGCCGTGCGAATCCAGAAGCGCCCGCAACGCCTGATGCGGCTGCGAGCCGGTGGAGAAGGTAAGCAACGGAAAATGCGCGATATCTTCAAGCGTCACGCCGGTTTCCGGCAGCGGCAGTTCGACCGCGCCCACCCAGCAGGATTCGAAGGTGCAAAGCGGTGAGTTATAGATGTCAGCAGCCATGATCGGCCCCATGATGAAGCCGACATCCACCTCGCCGTTCTGGATACGCTGTGAAAGTTTCAGGCTGGTATCGATTGTCAGATCCAGACTGACGCCGGGATATTGCTCGTTCATGCGGCGGATGAGAAGCGGCAGCCAGGCATACACGATCGTATCGGCAGCACCGATCCTCACCGTCCCCCTCAGCGCTTCCCGATTGCTGACGATTTGCCGAAATTCGCCGGTGAGATTGACGATCTTTTCGGCATGTTGCAGCGCCAGACGACCGGCGGGCGTCAGGTTGACGCAGCGCACATCACGCGTGAACAGCACGACGCCAAGCTCCCGCTCCAGCGCGGCGATGCGGTTTGAAACAGATGCCTGGGTCGTGTGCAAGCGTTCCGCGGCTGCCGAAAAGCTGCTCAATCGGGCAGCCCAGAGAAAGGTTTCGAGGAATCGGGTATTCATGGCTCAATCTTCTCGGATGGCTGCGCGACCCAGCTTCAAGTCACTGGCGTCGTCTTGCCCTTGGCATCTGTGGTTCAAGAGGCAGTATGTCCGATGCGCGCGCCCATAAGCAAGTGATCACCGCCGCGTTTGCAGGGGGCGAAAATGAGCCTTGAGGTGACGGGATGACGGACAGCCAACAAATCCGCACCATCCGATTCCGGCGCTTATCGCGGTCACGCGGCGCGTTATCGTGTCGTCTATCCGTGCCTTGCAACACTTGGCGGAACTTGGCGTTATAAAGGCATAAAGTTTCTAGATGCCAGGGGCGACATGGACGACAGCGTGACCATTCCCAAGATCAACCGGCTCGTATTGCAAAATCTCGTAACCGGGCTGAGCGACGGGCTGATCCTTCTCGAAAACGACGGAACAATCGCCTGGGCCAACAGGGCGGCGCTTGTGATGCACCGCATAGAATCGGTATCCGAACTCGGCGACGATACCGAAAGCTACCGGCGGAATTTCACGCTTCGGTATCGCAATAATCACCTTCTAGACGCAGGGCAATATCCGCTTGAGCGGCTTCTTGCCGGCGAGACCTTTGAAGACGTCACTGTGGAAATATCTCCGAGTGACGATGAAACCGAATGCTGGGTGCACACCGTGCGTGGCCTCATCCTGGAAGATGCCGGCGCGAAACCGGATGTGCTGGTGCTGATCATTCGTGACGAGACGCCGCGCTACGAAGCGGAGGCACGTTTCGAGAGTGCTTTTAACGCAAATCCCGCACCTGGTCTCATCTGCAGGCTTGAAGACCAGCGCTTCATTCGTGTCAACCAGGGCTTTCTGGAAATGACCGGCTTCAGCCGGGAGGATATTATCGGCATCAGCGTCGAGGAACTCGGCCTGTTTTCCGAATGCGATACCGGCGAGGATGCGCTGAAACGCCTGCATGAAGGACGTGTCATACGCCAGCGTGAGGCGCTCATCCCCATTCCCGGCGGCGACCGGCTGGTGATCGTGGCGGGAGAAACCATCGCCGTTTCCGAAGAGCCGTGCATGCTTTTTACCTTCGCCGATCTCGACGGCCGCCGGAAAGCACAAAATGCACTTCGCCAGAGCGAGGAGCGCTTTTTCAAATCCTTCCGACTCTCGCCCGCACCGGCTGCGATTTCGAGGCTTGAAGATTTCGTGCTGACAGAAGTCAACGATGCATTTCTGACGCTGTGCGGACGCAAGGAAGCCGAGGTGGTGGGCAAGACGGCGAGCGAACTGAAATTGTGGGACGATGTGGCAGCACGGCGCGATGTCGAAAAGCGGCTGAAGGACAATATCCCGATCCGCAACGAGAACCTGCGCATGAACCTTGCCGATGGCAGCGCGGCCGAATGTATCGTTTCTGCAGAACGCGCCGAGATCAATGACCAACTCTGTGTCATCTGGGCGATACAGGATGTGACGGAACGACGCCGCTCCGAGAACGAACTGATCGAGGCGATCGAGAGCGTCATGGCCGATACATCATGGTTCAGTCGCACCGTGGTGGAACGGCTGGCAGGGCTCAGGCAGAATTCCCGCGGGGCGTCATCTTCCGCTTCGCTCAAGGATCTCACCGAGCGTGAAGAGCAGATATTGTCTCTGATCTGCGACGGATGCAGCGACAAGGAAATGAGCGACCGGTTGAACCTGTCCAGACATACCATCCGCAATCATATCGCGTCGCTATACGGCAAGATCGGCGTCAACCGCCGCACAGCGGCGGTCATCTGGGCTAGGGAGCGCGGTTTTGCCGGCCGCCGGGAAAAACAACATTCGCCACCCGCAAAATAGGTCAATTTGTACCAGTTGAACTAGTAGCTAATGCTCTGCAAGGAGCACTATTCCAGGGCTACCTTTCCATCATGCCGTTACCAACCGCGGCACGCTCAAACGATGGAAGGAGTTCGTCATGGACAATAACCGTATCGAAGGTATCGCCCGTCAGGCAAAGGGCACGATCAAGGAAGCAGCCGGCAAGATCACCGGCAATGACAAGCTTCAGGCTGAAGGCAAGGCCGAAAAACTGGCCGGCCAGGCGCAGGAAAAGCTGGGCCAGACGAAGGATACCGTCAAAAAAGCATTCAAGTGAACCGTCAATGTTCAAGGCAGGAGGTTTCACCATGATGCTTGCGTGCGAAGCAACCCCGGCGGCAAGCTGCCTTCCGCAGGAGGTCAGCCTCTGCGCCGCCCTGCAGGCCGTAATCGCCTATGCTGACGGACAGGAGAAAAGCTCAATCTCCGTCACGTCGGTCGAGGGCCGTATTGTGCTCTCGGGCGAGGTTGAAACGCTCTCTGCCTTCGAACGTGCGGTGATCATCGCGGAATGTTTCGCATCGCGGCCGATCATTGCGGATCTGGCGATCCGGCAGCCGCCCTATCCCTATCTGGATGCCTCTTCCCCACGCATCCGCCTCGTGAATGATAACAGGAGTGACAGACAATGAAAAAACTCGTTCTCGCAACTGCAATTGCAACGCTGGCCATTGCCCCACTCGCTTCCGCCGAGACGAAGCACAACGGCAAGCGCGCTACGGAAACCGCGCAGAAGGAGCGTGTCGGCACGCTGTCGTGTGAAATCGCCGGCGGCGTCGGCCTCGTCGTCGGATCCAGCAAGGCGGTGAACTGCGAATTCCGCCAGCGCTCAGGAAAGACTGAGCGCTACACGGGAAAGATCGGCAAGCTCGGTCTCGACATCGGCGTGACCGGCAAGACCTATATGAGCTGGATCGTGCTGAACACGGCGGCAAGCCGTGTGGGTGACGGTGCGCTGAGCGGTGATTATGTCGGCGCTTCCGCAGGAGCGTCGGTCGGGGTCGGTCTCGGTGCCAATGCGCTGATCGGCGGCAATGCCAAAAACTTTGCCCTGCAGCCGATCAGCGCCGAAGTGGGAACCGGCGTGAATGTTGCAGCGGGTGTATCCCACCTTCAACTGAAGCGCGCGGGTTGACCGTTCATCCGGGGCATTCAAGGAGAGGCCGCGCCTGGCTGGCGCGGCCACAAATTGCGGCCGGCTACTGTATCTTGTCCAGCATCTTGTAATATAAACCCACGAGCGGCAGGAACCAGGGCTTGCCGAAATGACCTGGCACCGCCGGCCACTCAAGCCCCTTTAGCGGGTTGTTGTCCGGCCGCCCCAGAATGGCGTCCGCCACCACCATGCCGAGATGTGTGGAAAGCTGCGCCCCGTGACCGGAATAGCCCATGGCATACCAGACGCCATCGTGATAGCCGGCCCGCGGATAGCGGTCCTTGGTCATGTCCACCAGTCCGCCCCAGCAATAGTCTATCGGCACATGCGAAAGCTGGGGAAAAATGCGATGGAGGCTTTCCGTCAGGATCGCTCCGCTCTTGGCGTCAGAACGCTGGTCCGACGTGGCGGAGAAGCGCGCACGGCCGCCAAAGATCAGCCGGTTATCCGGAGCCAGCCGGAAGTAGTTGCCGATGTTCATGGAATTGACATAGGTTCGATTACCTGGAACCGACGCCTTCACTTCTGCATCCGTCAGCGGCCGCGTGGCGATGATGAAACTGCCGACGGCGATAATGCGCCGGCGAAAATAACCGAAACCGGAGGGCGTGTAAGCGCCCGTCGCAACGAAAACATTGTCCGCGGTCACCTTGCCGCGCGCGGTTTCAAGTTCGTGAAGCCCGCCGTTCTGGATGTGTTTCGTCACCGACGCATTTTCGAAGATAACCGCGCCATGACGGCTGGCAGCTTCGGCGAGCCCTGCCACATAACGGCCCATATGCATCATGGCGCTCTTCTTCGAGAGCATGGCGCCATGAAAGGGCGAACCTATTTCCGCCGTCAGATCGGCGGCGGACAGAAGCGCCGTATCGGGATCGACCTCGGCGTGGACTGCTTCGAAATTCCTCGCCAGCCCTTCGAAATGCTGCGGCTTCGAGGCCATTTTCAGTTTGCCCGCCCGGCGGAAATCACAGTCGATACCTTCCTCGGCGATCAGGCTCTCCAGCGTGTCGATTGACGCGTCCAGCGCCTTGTAAAGGGCAACGGCCCGTTCCTTGCCAAGCTCCGCCTTGGCGGAAAGATAGGAATGGGCAAGGCCGTTATTGAGGTGCCCGCCATTGCGGCCGGAAGCACCCCAGCCGACCCGCTGCCCTTCCAGAACAACGACGCGCTCGCCCGCTTTCGCGAGCTGGCGCGCGGCACCAAGACCGGTAAAGCCGCCGCCGATGATGGCCACATCATAGTGACCCTCTACAGGACCTTCCGCCGCCCCCGCGAAAGAGGGGGCAGTATCGTGCCAGTAGGAGACGAGCTTCATGGCCTGGTCCTTTCCTTACAGTCCGACAACACCCGCGAGACCGGAAATATCGGCGATCTCGACATAACCATAATAAGGGTTTGCCGGTTCGTGGCCGCGATTGACCCAGACCTTGTTCTTGATGCCGAGATCATGGGCCGACATCAGGTCGTAACGGAATGAGGACGAGACGTGGAGAATGTCTTCCGGACCACAGCCGAGCATGTCGAACAAATATTCGAAAGCCTTGAAATGCGGTTTGTAGGCCTGCGCCTGCTCGGCCGTATAGACGGCATGGAACGGCGCACCGAGCTTTGCGACATTCGACATGATCTGCGAATTCATGGCGTTGGACAGGATGACGAGCGGAATTTCGTTGGCGACCTTCGCCAGACCAGCGGGGACATCCGCGTGCGAACCCCAGGTCGGAACGCGCTCATAGGTCATGATGGCATCCTCGTCCTTGAAGGATACGCCGTTGCGCTTGCATGTCCGTGACAGCGCGTTGTGAACGACTTCAGCGTAAGGCTTCCAGTCATGCATGACCTCGTCCAGACGATAAGCGGAGAAATTCTTGATGAATTCCTGCATCTGCGCTTCATCCAGGCGGTCGCCGTAAAGATCGCGGGCGGCCTCGGCCATCTGAAAGTTAATCAACGTACCGTAGCAATCGAAAGTGATGTATTTCGGGCGGAAGATGGTCATGTCGTCGTCATCCTTGATTGGGGATCGAGTGTGGCCGGAATAATGAGATCATAGAAAGCCTTTGTCCCGTCGGCGCACCGCAATTGCCCGTCGCGAAAGCAGATTGTTGCGTATGTAGCTGCCAGTTTGGCAGAGAGTTGCGCGCGGAGAAACCCGGATGCCCTCGCCCGGCCCGGTTTGCCGCCAGGCGCGCACGACAGGCGGCATAAGATGCGGCAACGGATAAAAGCAACAGCGAAACATATCGAACCTTCCCATTTGTCGGGACAATCTTCTTCAAACCTCAGTCTATCAATGAACCAGCAGAGCAAACGGAGTTTCGGCATGCACGCCAGCCCCATCGACATCCAGTCCTTTCAACCTGACCATCTTGACGCCGCCGTCGAACTCTCGCGCCAGGCCGGTTGGCCGCATCGCAAGGAAGACTGGGCGCTTGTCCTTTCAATCAGCAATGGCTTCGTCGCGCTCGAAAACGGCCGTGTCGTCGGAACCGCAATGGCGACGTTGCTGGGAGATGGCTGCGCCACCGTCAATATGGTGATCGTGGATGAGGCAATGCGCGGGCGCGGTCTTGGCCGCCGTCTGATGGATGCGGCGATCGGCGCCACCGAAAAGCGCGAATGCCGCCTGGTCGCCACGGCCGATGGCCTTCCCCTCTATGAAAAAATGGGCTTCGTCGCCTCGGGGGAAGTGCTCCAGCATCAGGGTGTTCCTGTTCGTGGCGAAAAGCCGGCGGGTGTCGCCTGGCTCGAGACCGTCGTTCCAGGGGAGCTTGCGGTGCTCGATGCGCAGGCGTTCGGCGCGGACCGCACCGCACTATTTGCAGCGCTTGTCGCGAGAGCGCGTTTTGCCGAAGTCCGGCAGGAGGGCGTCCTCAAGGGCTTTGCAGCCCTGCGTGCCTTCGGGCGCGGTGAGGTCATAGGCCCGGTCGTGGCAGAAAATGCTGAAACTGCAAAGGCCCTCATCGCTTTCGTCATTGCCGAGCGCCCCGGCATGTTCCTGCGGGTGGACACCACCGCCGATACGGGTCTCGCCCCATGGCTCGTCGAAAATGGTCTTGCCCATGTCGGCGGCGGCATCGCCATGCGCCGACCGAAGACCGATATCGCCCCCGGCAGAAAATTCAAAACATTTGCATTGACCAGCCAGGCACTCGGCTGAATCCGGAGAGAGACCCATGTTAAGCAATTCCCTGATCGAACTGGACCGCGCCCATCTGGTGCACCCCGTCTCCTCCTTCCGCGGCCATGAGAAGCTGGGCGTGCGGGTGCTGAAATCGGCAAGCGGCGCCACCGTCACCGACATCACCGGCCACCAGCTCATCGATGGCTTTGCCGGTCTGTGGTGCGTGAATGCCGGTTATGGTCATGACAGCATCGTTGAGGCCGCGGCCAGACAGATGCGGGAATTGCCCTATGCCACAGCCTATTTCGACATTGGCAGCGAGCCGGCCATCCGGCTTGCGTCGGAACTCGCCGACCGAGCGCCCGGCGACCTGAACCATGTCTATTTCACGCTTGGCGGCTCCGATGCCGTGGACAGCACCATCCGTTTCATCCGCTATTACTGGCACGCCAGGGGTGAGCCGCAGCGTGACCAGTTCATCTCCATCGAACAGGGTTATCACGGCTCCACCACCGCCGGTTCGGGCCTCACCGCCCTGCCCGCGTTCCATGCTGGTTTCGGCGTGCCTTACGACTGGCAGCACAAAATCCCGTCGCACTACGCCTATCGCAACCCTGCCGGAAGCGATCCCGCCGCCATCATCGCCTCCTCCCTGCAAATTCTGAAGGACAAGATCGAGACGATCGGTCCGGAGCGCGTCGCCGCCTTTTATGCGGAGCCCATTCAGGGTTCAGGCGGGGTGCTCGTGCCGCCGCCCGGCTGGATCAAGGCCATGCGGCACCTCTGCAAGTCATACGGCATCCTTTTCGTCGCCGACGAAGTCATCACCGGCTTCGGGCGTACCGGCCCGCTTTTTGCCTGCGCCGACGAAGATATCGTGCCCGACTTCATCACCGCGGCGAAGGGCCTCACGTCCGGCTACGTGCCGATGGGCGCGGTATTCATGGCCGACCATGTCTACGACACGATTGCCGATTTCGCAGGCGAAGCGGCGGTCGGCCATGGCTATACCTATTCCGCTCATCCGGTCAGCGCAGCCGTGGGCCTGGAAGTGCTGAAGCTTTACGAAGGCGGCCTTCTGGAGAATGGCCGCCGCGCCGGCGCGCGCCTCATGGCGGGGCTGGAAGGGCTGAGAAGCCATCCGCTGGTCGGCGATGTGCGCGGCCGCGGCATGCTTGCCGCCGTCGAGCTTGTGACCGACAAGGAGAAAAAAACCCCGCTTCCGGCAGCGGCCATACCGGCCCGCAGGGTTTTTGACCGCGCCTGGGAGAACGGCCTCATCGTGCGCGCCTTCGCGAACGGCATCCTCGGCTACGCGCCGCCGCTCTGCTGTACGGATGGCGAGATCGATGCGATAATCGAACGAACGCTTAAAACCCTCGATCAGACGTTAGAGGACCCGGCCGTGCGGGCGGCCATGGCCTGAAGCGGCGACCGGCTCTTTCCGGCACCTTCGCGAAATGTCGCCACACAGCGCATATTCGCAATATTCTGCCGAAGAGCCGATCCATTTCGGAGAATCCGGCGCGCCGGACCTGCCAAACTATCCCTAAGAAAAAGCACAAAACGCCACTAAAACAGGCGTTTTCAAAAATGGGAACGGGACAAGGATTCCGTCCGGGAACGAAATAAAATGCCGCAACCCTCCCCTAAAAAGGACGTGGCGGCAGAGCGGAGACCGACATTGCCCAAAAAACTGAGCGACTTCAAATATATGAGCTTCGACGTGGTGGGAACCCTCATCGATTTCGAACGGGGTCTGACATCGACGCTGGCCGCAATCGGTGCGGAAAACGGTGTTGAGGTCGATGGTGAAAAGGCGCTCGCGCTCTACCGTGCGGCCCGCTACTCCGACGCGACCGACCTTTTTCCCGATGATCTCGTGCGCGTCTACCTCATCATTGCCCCTGAGCTCGGCCTGCCGGTGGAGCGCGCCTATGGTGAGCGTCTGCGCGACGCGGCGAAGGACTGGAAAGGCTTTTCCGACAGCCGCGCCGCCATGGCCGAACTTTCAAAGACCCACCGCCTGATCGCCATGACCAACGCCCGACGCTGGGCCTTCGACTATTTCTCGAAGGAACTCGGCAACCCCTTCCACGCCGCTTTCACCGCGGATGACACCGGCACTGAAAAGCCCGACCCTGCCTTCTTCGAGAAGGTCTTCTCCTTCGTGGAAAGCGAAGGAGCGTCGAAGGACGACATTCTGCACGTGGCGCAGAGCCAGTACCACGATATCGGCATTTCCCGAAAACTCGGCATGACCAATTGCTGGATAGAGCGTCGCCATGCCCAGAAGGGATATGGCGGCACGATCGAGCCGGAAAACTTCACCGAACCGGATTATCACTTCACGTCCATGGCCGGCCTTGCCGAAGCCGCCAGACAAACGGGCGGCTGAGCGCCGCTGCTGTCGGCGTGGCGCACACCGGTGCCCAGCCGCAGATAATTTCTACAGACGCATTTCAAGAAATCATACAAAAGGGGAAGACCATGAGTGACAGGATTTCAAACTGGACCCGCTCCGATGATGCTGCCGTTGAACAGGCGATACGCCGCGGCGCCACACGGCGCGAACTGCTTCACATGATGCTGGCGGGCGGCGTGGCCCTTTCCGCCGGTTCGGCGATCCTCGGCCGCGCGTCGCAAGCCGTGGCGGCTACCCCGGTTTCCGGCGGCACGCTGAAGGCGGCGGGCTGGTCGGCCTCCACTGCCGATACGCTGGATCCGGCCAAAGCCTCGCTCTCGACGGATTATGTCCGCTGCTGCGCGCTCTACAACCGCCTGAGCTTTCTCGACATTTCCGGCACGCCGCAGATGGAGCTGGCCGAATCGATCGAATCCAAAGACGCCAAGACCTGGACCGTGAAACTCCGCTCAGGAGTGACCTTCCACGACGGCAAGGCGCTGACCGCCGACGACGTGGTCTATTCGCTGAAGCGCCATCTCGATCCAGCCGTCGGCTCCAAGGTTGCCAAGATCGCGGCACAGATGACCGGCTTCAAGGCCGTCGACAAGAGCACCGTCGAGATTACGCTGGCCAGCGCCAATGCCGACCTGCCGACGATCCTTGCCATGCACCACTTCATGATCGTAGCGGACGGCACCACCGATTTCTCCAAGGGCAATGGCACCGGTGCCTTCAAGCTCGAAAAATTCGAGCCGGGGGTACGCTCGATCATGGCGAAGAATACCAATTACTGGAAATCCGGCGGACCGCACGTCGACAGCTTCGAGTTCTTCGCGATCTCGGACGATAATGCCCGTGTCAACGCGCTTCTCTCCGGTGATATCCAGCTCGCCGCCGCCATCAACCCGCGCGCGCTCCGTCTGCTCGACAAGCAGGAGGGCGTTGTCCTGTCGAAGGGAACGTCCGGCAACTACACCAATCTCAACATCCGTCTTGATCAGGCCCCCGGTAACAAGGCCGATTTCATTGCCGGCATGAAGTCGATCGTCAATCGCGAGCAGATCGTCAAGGCGGCCCTGCGCGGACTTGGGGAAGTGGGGAACGACCAGCCGGTGCCGCCCATGAGCCCCTATCACAATCCGGATCTGAAGCCGAAAGCCTTCGATCCCGAAAAGGCGAAGTTCCACTTCGAAAAAGCCGGCGTCATTGGCCAGTCCATCCCGGTCATTACCTCCGACGCGGCGAACTCGGCCATCGACATGGCGATGATCATCCAGGCTTCGGCTGCGGAAATCGGCGTCAAGCTGGACGTGCAGCGCGTTCCCGCCGACGGCTACTGGAGCAATTACTGGCTGAAGGCCCCGATCCATTTCGGCAACATCAACCCGCGTCCGACGCCCGACATCCTGTTCTCGCTGCTTTATGCATCGGACGCGCCGTGGAACGAAAGCCAGTACAAGTCGGAAAAATTCGACAAGTTGATGCTGGAGGCGCGCGGCCTGCTCGACATGGAGAAGCGCAAGCAGATCTACTTCGAGATGCAGACGATGATCGCCGACGAAGCAGGCACCATCATTCCCGCCTATCTCACCAATGTGGACGCAATCTCCTCCAAGCTGAAGGGGCTGGAAGCCAATCCACTCGGCGGCATGATGGGTTACGCCTTCGCGGAATACGTCTGGCTCGAAGCCTGATAAACCATGGTGCCTGGCGTGAAACAGCGCCCGGCAAGCTTTCCCCAAGATGCGGGAAGCCTCCACCATCAGGCAGGTTGCAGGAGCATGTGAATGAACAGCCGGATATTATCCCTTGTCGCCAGGCGGCTGGTCGTCATGCTGACGACGCTGCTTATCGTCTCATTTATCGTCTTTTCAGCCACCAGCCTGTTACCCGGCGACACCGCGACGATCCTCCTCGGCCAGGCGGCGACGCCTGAAGCCGTTGCCGGCCTGCGTACAGCCATGCATCTCGACGATCCCGCCCTGCTGCGTTTCATCCGTTGGCTTTTCGGCCTGGTGCGGGGAGATCTCGGCACGTCCTATGCCAATAACATGGCGATTGCCGATCTCATCGGCCCGCGTTTCATCAACTCCATGAAGCTGGCTGGCATCACGACCATCATCGCCGTGCCGCTGGCGCTGACGCTCGGCATCAGTTCCGCCATGCTGCGGGGAACGCTTTATGACCGGGCCGTCACCGTGCTGACCATCGGCGTCATTTCGGTGCCGGAATTCATGATCGCGACGCTCGCGGTGCTGCTTTTTGCCGTTTACCTGAAATGGCTGCCGGCGCTATCGCTCGTCAGCGAAGTGCACACGCTTTTCGATGTGCTGCGTGTTTACGCCATGCCCGTCATCACCCTGACCTTCGTTGTCTCCGCTCAAATGATCCGCATGAGCCGCGCCGCCGTTATCGAGACACTCGACACGCCCTATGTCGAAATGGCGCTGCTGAAAGGTGCGCCGCGCATGCGCATCGTGCTGCGCCACGCGCTGCCAAACGCGCTCGGCCCCATTGTCAACGCGGTGGCGCTCTCGCTCTCCTATCTTGTCGGCGGTGTTATCATCGTCGAGACGATCTTCAATTATCCCGGCATCGCCAAGCTGATGGTCGATGGCGTCGCCACCCGCGACCTGCCGCTGATCCAGACCTGCGCAATGATCTTCTGCGTCGGTTATCTCCTCCTCATCACGACGGCAGACATCGTCGCCATCATGTCCAATCCGAGGCTGCGCTGATGGCCGATCATGTCAAAACAACTTCGGGGACCTCGCGTTTGGGTTACAAGATCAACGCAGTCGGCGTTTTCGGCTTTCTCGTCATCTTTCTCTGGGCCATGGTTGCGATCTTCGCGCCATATCTCATTCCGCATCCGGTCGGTGAAATCGTCGATTTCGATTATTTCGGGCCGATGACATCAGAGCTCTGGCTCGGTTCGGACTATCTCGGTCGTGACGTGCTTTCCCGTATTCTCATGGGCGCACGTTTCACGGTCGGCATTTCGCTGGCAGCGGTCGCCATCGCCTGCACCTGCGGCGTTGTGCTCGGCATGTGCGCCGCCGTCATCGGCGGCTGGTTCGACGCCGCGCTCAGCCGGTTTCTCGATGCGGTGAATTCCATTCCAAGCAAGCTTTTCGGCCTCGTGGTCGTCGCCGCTGTCGGTTCGTCCATTCCGGTATTGATCGTCACGCTCTCGGTCATCTACACGCCCGGCGCCTATCGTTTTGCGCGCGCGCTTGCAGTCAATGTCAACACAATGGATTTCGTCACAGTGGCGCGTGTTCGCGGCGAGAGCCTCTTTTATCTCATCGGCTCCGAAATTCTGCCGAACATCATCCGGCCCGTGCTTGCCGATCTCGGCGTACGGTTCGTGTTTATCGTCCTGCTTCTTTCTGGCCTTTCCTTCCTTGGCCTCGGCCTGCAGCCACCCAATGCCGACTGGGGTGCGCTGGTGCGCGAAAACATTGGCGGCCTGCCTTTCGCGGCCCCCGCGGTCATTTTTCCGTCACTGGCCATTGCAAGCCTGACGATCAGCGTGAACCTGCTGATCGACAATCTGCCGCAGAAAATTCGCGACAGGAGCGAAGCATGAACAATCTCGTTGAAATCCGCGGATTGAAGGTCGAGGCAACCACCGATTCAGGCCGTCGCATCGATATCATCAAGGGCGTCGACATCGATATCGCCGATGGCGAAATCGTCGCACTGATCGGCGAAAGCGGCTCCGGCAAGACCACCATCGCCCTGACGCTGATGGGTTACGCCCGCCCCGGTTGCCGCATTTCCGGCGGCAGCGTCAAGGTGGCGGGTCAGGATATGGTGCAGCTTTCCGAAACAGAGCGCGAAAGGGTCCGCGGCACACAAGTCACTTATGTCCCGCAAAGCGCTGCTGCCGCCTTCAACCCGGCACAGAAGATCATAGATCAGGTCATCGAAGTCACCCGCATCCATCACCTGATGCCGCCGCAGGAAGCCCGTGCACGCGCGGTTGAGCTCTTCAAGGCGCTCTCATTGCCCAACCCGGAAACCATCGGTGACCGTTATCCGCATCAGGTCTCCGGCGGTCAGCTTCAGCGCCTCTCCGCGGCCATGGCGCTGATCGGCAATCCAAAGCTGGTGATCTTCGACGAACCGACCACCGCACTCGACGTCACGACCCAGATCGAGGTCCTGCGCGCCTTCAAATCGGCAATGCGTAAGGGCGGCATCGGAGGTGTCTATGTGTCACACGATCTCGCCGTCGTTGCCCAGATCGCCGACCGGATCGTGGTGCTGAAAGGCGGCGAGGTACAGGAAACCGGCACCACCAGGGATATTCTCGAAAATGCGCAGCATCCCTACACAAAGGAATTGCTGACGGCATTTCATGACAAGGTCCGCGCGGTCGCCCCGCCAACGCAGGAGCGGGCAGCACCGTTGCTGGATATTGAAAATCTGATCGCTGGATATGGCACCAAGGGCGACGACAGGATGCCGCTCGTGCGCGCCGTGGATTCCGTCAGCCTTTCGGTCTATCCCGGTCGCAATCTCGGTATCATCGGCGAATCCGGCTGCGGAAAATCGACACTGGCACGCGCCATTGCCGGCATTCTTCCGGCGGCAGGCGGCCATGTCATTTTCGAAGGCAAGGAGCTGGATGCCGATGCCCGCCATCGGACAAGCGACCAGCTGCGCCGCATGCAGATCGTTTTCCAATATGCCGATACCGCGCTTAACCCTTCGAAACCGATCGAGGATATTCTCGGCCGGCCGTTGACCTTTTATCACGGCATGAAGGGCAAGGCCCGGGATGCGCGGGTCGATCAGCTTCTCGACATGGTGAAGCTGCCGCGCTCGGTGCGCCACCGTCATCCCTCAGGCCTGTCAGGCGGGCAGAAGCAGCGCGTCAATTTCGCCCGGGCGCTGGCCGCCGAACCATCACTCATCATCTGCGACGAAATCACCTCGGCGCTGGACACCGTGGTTGCCGCCGCCATCATCGATCTTCTCGGCGAATTGCAGCGGGAGCTGAACCTCTCTTACATCTTCATCAGCCACGATCTCTCGGTGGTGGAGACCATCTGCGACGAAATCGTGGTGATGTACGCCGGCAAGAAGGTGGAGCATCTGGAGACGGAAGCCATAAAATCGCCGACGCATCACTATTCAAAGCTGCTCTTCTCTTCGGTACCCAAACTCGACCCGACATGGCTCGACAATCTTCAGCAGGATGCAGAGCTGGTGCGGGCGTTTTCCAAGCGGTGAGCTGCTGAAAAACAGTAAGGCGTTGCAAAAACCTGGGTGATTACCAAAGAGGATTGAGACGCTGTCCTCCGTCATGCCGAACTTGATCCGGCATCCAGCCACGGCGCGTCTGCCCCGTGAGAAGAGTCTTTTGCAATCAAGGACTTGATCGCGCTGGACCCCGGATCAAGTCCGGGGTGACGGAGTGTAAGTGCAACCCCCTGTCAAACCCATCGGTTCTGCGGACGTCTGATGTACTACCTCTCACTTCAAAGCGGAAACAGGCTGGTCAGCGGCATATGCGATTTGATAATCGGCGATTTCAGCACCACGAAGCTGAAATATTTGTCGATGCCCACGTCCATATCGGTCAGCCTTTCCATGATCGACTGATATTCGACAATGCCCGACGTGACGAATTTCAGGAGGTAGTCGTAACCGCCGGAAACGAGATGGCATTCCACCACCTGGTCGATTTTTTCAACGACCCCGAGGAAGCGGGCGAAATCGATCTGGCGATGATTCTTGAGTGTGATCTCGGTGAAGACCGTCAGCGTCTGGCCGAGTTTGTTGATGTTGATCTGCGCCGAATACCCCTCGATATAACCTTCCGACTGGAGCTTCTTCACCCGCATCAGGCAGGGGCTTGGCGAAAGATTGACAAGTTCCGCCAGCTCGACATTGGTGATGCGACCGTTTTTCTGAAGTTCATAGAGAATCTTGATATCGATCCGGTCAAGTTTCATCACGTGCGGAACCCCTTTTGTTTTTTCAGACACGCGGCATAAAATTCTGGCGCGGCAATTGAAATCTTACCACATGGACGCGCGCTGTCGACGCAACGATGTTTTTTTCATTCAGCAGAAAGAGTTGCAGAGAGGTCTGCGAACAGCAGGAAATTCCGACAGAGAGCCCAGTCTGGCAACGTTTGCGCGCCGGCCAAGGTAAATTAGGACGACTATAAGGAGCCAGACCATGCCCGCCCCGCTGCAACAGATAACGACATCGCCGGACCTGCCGAAAGCGGCTGACGCCGTCATCATCGGCGGCGGCATCGTCGGCGTATTCGCTGCTTATTACCTCGCGCAGCGCGGCCTGAAAGTCGCCCTTGTCGAAAAAGGTCTTATCGGCGCCGAGCAATCCAGCCGGAACTGGGGCTGGTGCCGGCAGCAGAACCGCGACGCAAGGGAATTGCCGATTTCGACGCAGAGCCTTACGCTCTGGGAACGATTTGCGGCCGAAAGCGGCGAGAACACCGGCTTTCGCCGCTGCGGGCTGCTTTACCTGAGCGACAACGAGGCCGAGCTTGCTGGATGGGCGCGCTGGCGCGACTTTGCCCTTACTGCCGGCGTGACGACCCATATGTTGAGCGCAGATGAGGCGAGCGAGCGTGGGCATGCGACCGGAAAACGCTGGAGGGGGGGCGTTTTTTCACCGACCGACGGGACAGCCGATCCTTCCATGGCGGCCCCCGCCGTAGCGCGTGCCATCATGAAGCTGGGCGGCACGGTACATCAGAACTGCGCCGCGCGGGGCCTTGAGACGGAAAATGGTCGCGTCAGCGCCGTCGTTACCGAAAAAGGAACCATCCGCACGAAAACGGCGATCATGTCCGGCGGCGCCTGGGCCTCTTCATTCTGCCGCCAGCTGGGCATCCGTTTTCCACAGGCTTCGGTTCGGTCCTCTATTCTCGCCGTTACGCCCGGCGCGGAAGGTCTGCCGGATGCGCTGCACACTGCCGCCGTCTCGGTAACGAAGCGGAATAATGGGGGCTATACGCTCGCCATCAGCGGGCTTGGACGCATTGACCCGACGGCGCAGCAGGCGCGGTTTGCGCGTGAGTTCGTGCCGATGTTCCTCAAGCGCTGGCGCAGTCTCAGGCCGGGCGGCCTGGAAGGCGTTCGCGGCGGCCATGAGTCACTGAAAAACTGGCGGCTCGATGCGCCGACCCCCATGGAAAGGGTTCGCATTCTGGATCCGAAACCGAATGCGGCAGCGATCCGCGAAACCCATGAAAGAGCTTTGCAGCTCCTGCCTGCTCTGCGCAAAACGCAGGTTTCGACCACATGGGCCGGCTTTATCGACAGCACACCGGATGGCGTACCTGCCATTGGTGAAACCATCGAATTGCCCGGCTTCATCCTCGCCGCGGGCTTCAGCGGCCATGGTTTCGGCATAGGTCCGGGAGCGGGCCACCTCATTGCCGATATCGTCACTGGCGCCAGCCCGATCGTCGATCCCGCGCCTTATCATCCCAGCCGTTTTAACAGCTCGGCCTGGGGCAAGGTCGCGGATTTCTGACGGACAAATACCCGCGGGGCTGACCCAGCGGGTATTGCAGTCCGCCGCATCTCATCTGCAGGTCAGCTTTTCGGCAGTCCGGGAGGATTGGTCCGCGATTCCGGCAGCGCCTCTTCGGAAAGTTGCCAGCGGTCGAGAATTTTCGCATAGGCACCACTCTTGATCAGGTCGTTGGTGGCGAGTGTCAATGCATCGGCCAGTCCCGAACCCTTGCGGGTGGTGATTGCAACGTCGGAACGTTCCGGCCATCCGGCGGAAAGGGTTCCGACACGCTTGATTGTCTTGTCGCGTGCGGCGGTGAAAACCAGCTGGGCATGCGGCTGAACGATTACATCCGCCCGCCCTGCCGAAAGGGCTACAAGCCGCGTTGCTTCATCGTCGTAATATTGCAGCTCGATCGGCTTCAAACCGGCGGCAACGTTCTCGTCGCTCCATTTCAGCAGGATACGCTCCTGAAAGGTGCCGGCGCCGACGATGATACGCAGCCCCGCCGCATCCTTCGGCTCCCTGATAGCGCTTATGCCACTGTCGGACTTGACGAAGAAGCCGTGGAGACCCTGCCGGTAGGTGGAGAAGTCGAACTTTTCCTTGCGCTGCTCCGTGACACCTACATTCGAGATCACCGCATCGTATTTGCCCGACGCGAGCCCCAGCGGCCAGTCCGCCCAGGCGACCGCCACCAGTTCCAGCTCAAGCCCGAGACTGTCGGCAACGGCGAGCGCATAATCGGGATCGGCCCCTACGACAGTCTTGGCATCGGTTGCATAAGTGGCCAGCGGCGGGCCGCCCGGTGAAACGGCCACGGTGAATTTGCCTGGTGAGACGAACCGGAAATCCTTCGGGATGGCGGCAATGGCGCCGGCATCCTTCTCGACCCTGACACGCCCAGGCTGATCCGGCGACAGATCGAAGACATCATCTGCGAAAGCAGACGCGAAGCCGGCAAAGGAAAGAAAGGCGCCGAGCGTGACGGAGGTCAGGCGAAAGGTGAAAGTCATTGGTGTTTCCCGATATTGATCGCGGGACGGAGGTAGCGCGGGCGGGAGGAGGCCCGCGCTACCGGCTGAGTGATGTCCCACCTTCAACTCAGCTTTTTCGGCAACTTGGCTGTCAGCGATATGCCTTCTCAGCTCTTGGGCAGACCGGGCGGGTTTGTGCGGGATTCGGTGATGGCCTCCGAGCCCAGATTCCAGCGGGCGAGCACCTTACCGTAGTTGCCGTTCTTGATTTGGGCATTCAGTGCGGCAGTGATGGCTTCGGCAATACCGGCGTCCTTTTTCGAAGCGACGGCGATTTCCGCCGCTTCGGGCCAGCCGCCGGAGAAGGTGCCGACGAGCTTCGTCTTCTTCTGGCTTGCCGCCTGGAAGGCAGAGGTGGCATTGGGGCCAAGATAGGCATCCGCGCGGCCGGATTGCAGGGCGACATCAAGCACCGCCTGGTCGTCGTAATATTGTACCTCGGTGTCGGCCAGGCCCTTGGCTTTGTTGTCCTTGATCCACTTCAAGAGTATCTGCTCCTGATTGGTGGCCGCGCCGACGATCACCTTCAGCCCGGCGACATCCTCGGGCTTGCCGATTGACGTGACCTTGCTGTTGTTGCCCACGTAAAAGCCCAGCAGGTCATTGCGATAGCTGGAGAAATCGAACTTTTCCTTACGGGCCTCCGTCACCGTTATATTAGACGTCACGGCGTCATATTTGCCTGATGTGAGACCGAGCGGCCAGTCGGCCCAGGCGATGGGGACAAGCTGAAGTTCAAGTCCAAGGCTGTCGGCGACGAGCTGGGCAATATCTGGCTCCACGCCGATCGGCGTCTTCGTGTCGCTCGCATAATCCACCAGCGGCAACCGGAAAGGTACGGTCGCAACCGTCAGCTTTCCATCGGCAACGAACTTGTGGCCGGCAGGCAGAAGCTTGATCGCCTCCTCCACCTTTTCTGCGCGAACGCGACCCTTCTGCTCCGGCGACAGGTCAACCTCCTGCGCATGCGCTGCCGGGATGAGCGCGGCAGTGGCCGTGAAAAGACCACCGGCGAGCAGGGATAATAATTTCGATGAAAAAGCCATGTGAGTGTTTCCTTTTTGTTGATTAGAGAACTTTGGCGAGGAATTCGGCTGTGCGCGGATGCTCGGGATTATTGAACACCTTGTCAGGCGTGCCCGTTTCGAGAATCCGCCCCTGCTCCATGAAGATCACCCTGTCGGAAACTTCGCGGGCAAAACCGATCTCGTGCGTGACGATGATGAGGGTGACGCCGGACCGGGACAGTTCCTTGATGACGTCAAGCACCTCGTTGACGAGTTCGGGATCAAGCGCCGAGGTCGGCTCATCGAACAACAGCACCTTTGGCCGTAGGGCAAGCGCCCGCGCAATCGCCACGCGCTGCTGCTGGCCGCCTGAAAGCTGACGCGGATAGGCTCCGGACTTTTCGGCAAGACCGACGCGAGCCAGAAGATCCCTCGCCTCCGCCTCGGCCTGCTCCTTCTTGATGCCGCGAACCACGACCGGCGCTTCGGCTATATTTTCCAGTGCGGTAAGATGGGGGAAGAGGTTGAAGCTCTGAAAAACCATACCCACTTCAACGCGTCGCTTGAGGATCTCCCGCTCCTTCAGCTCGTAGAGCGTGTCGCCTTGCTGGCGATATCCGACCAGTTCGCCGTCAATGGCAATGAAGCCATCATCCACGCGTTCCAGGTGATTGATGGAGCGCAGCAGGGTGGACTTGCCGGACCCGGACTGGCCGAGAATGGTGGTGACACTGCCCGCCGGAATGGAAACGGTGACATCATCAAGGACTTTCAGCGAGCCGAAAGACTTCGAAACACCGTGAATATTGACCGAACCACCGCGATTTCCGAGCTGGAAACTACCGGTCCTGACGGCGGCCGGCCGTTCGGCTCTAGCGTCCGCAGGCGCTGGTGCCTCCACCGCTTCAGGCAAGGGCCGGCGCGGCCGGATTGTGCGGTAGAGCGTTGCAAATAGTGAGGGCGGAGGGTTGCGCAGCGCGCCACGCGAAAAGTGCCGCTCGATGTGATGCTGGACGATGGAAAGCGCGGTCAGGATCACCAGATACCAGACGGTGGCAACCATCAGCAGCGGGATCACTTCCAGATTGCGGCGATAGATGATCTGGATCGTATAGAATAGCTCGGGCAGCGCGAGGATATAGACCTGCGACGTTCCCTTTGCGAGGAGAATGATCTCGTTGAAACCATTGGGCAGAATGGTTCTCATCGCCTGCGGTAGCACGATGCGCGAAAACTGCCGGCGGCGCGGCAGGCCAAGCGAGGCCGCCGCTTCGAGCTGACCTTGTTCGACTGATAGGATGCCGCCGCGCACGATCTCCGATGAGAAAGCCGCAGCATGTAGCGTCAGTCCGAGCACCGCAGCCGCAAAGGGCGTCATGAGCTGCGTCATGTTCCAGCTGAAGAAGTTGATACCGGTATAGGGAACGCCGATCGTGACGGTCTCGTAGAGATAACCGAGATTATTGAGGATCAGCAGCAGCACAATCAGCGGAATGGAACGGAATATCCAGATATAGGTCCAGGAGATCGCGACAAGCAGGGGAGACCCCGAAACGCGGGCAAGGGCGAGAACGGTGCCGAGCACGAAACCCAGAAAAGCCCCAAGCGCCGTCAGCAGCAGCGTCCGGCCTAGCCCCACAAGCACCGGTTCGGCGAAAAACCATTCCGCAAATACATTCCAGCCCCAGCGTGGGTTACCGAAGACGGAATGCAGGACGGCCGCGATGATGAGAACCGCAAGAACGGTGCCCGCCGTACGCAGTGGATAGCGGGCAGGAACGACGCGGAAATGCGCGTAACCGTCCCTGACCGGCTCGCCCTTGTGTTCACTCACCGAGACATTCGGAAAATCGGAAGCTATCGTCATCGGAAAAGGCCTTTCACGGATGAACTGGAGAGAGTTGCGGCCGCGCGGCCGAAAGCGATGCGCCATCCCTGATGGGCGCAGAAGCTTCAGACAGCCATTTTTCAAAAGGCAGGGACTTGATCGTCTCGGGATCGGCCGCGGTGTCGAACAGGGCGCGGTAGCCGTTGGTCAGATAAAGACCGACCGCTTCTGGCTGACGGAAGCCGGTGGTCAGATAAACGCGACCGTAGCCCTGACGGATCGCCTGCAGCTCCAGTTCACGCAGCACAAGTTTCGCGAGCCCCTGCCTGCGATGGGCGGAGTGTGTCCAGACGCGCTTGAATTCTGCCGTCTCGTCGTCGTAGCGCATGAAAGCCCCACCGGCGATCGCCTTGCCGTCACGCAGGAGCAGCAGGAAGTTGCCAGATGGCGGGCTGAAGGCCTCAGGCGGATATTTGTTGAGCTCCGCCTTGGCCCCTTCCGCATTGAAAAATGTGCCGTAGCGGCTGTCATATTCGAACAGCAACTCCTCAAGAAGCGGCGTCGCGAGCGGATCCTTGACCGATGTGTAGAAAAAACTGTCGCTCATGTCCTTGTCCCAAATTTTGCGTCAGGAGAGGTAGTCTTCCGCCAGACGCACCCAGAAGCGCGCCGCAGGCGCGATGATCGTATCGTTGAAATCGTAGTGAGGGCTGTGCAGCGGCGCGCTGTCGCCATTGCCGACGAAGAGATAGGAACCAGGCCGCTCCTGCAGCATGAAGGCGAAATCCTCGCTCGCCGTTCTCGGCTGAAAGTTCTCGGCGATCTGTCCTGGCGGGAAGTTCCGTCTGGCGACATCTTGGGCGAAAGCCGTCTGCACGGCATGATTGATGACGGGCGGAAAACCCCGTGCATAAGCAACCTCGGCCTTTGCGCCAAAGCTTTCCGCCTGCGCCTTTGCCAGCGCCGGAAGCCGCTCCTCCAGCCTGTCGCGCACGACCGGCGAGAAGGCGCGTGCAGTGATCTGCAGTTCGACGCTCTCGGGAATAACATTCGAAGCCGTCCCGCCATGAATGGAACCAACCGTCAGCACCGCCATCTCGCGCGGATCGACATTGCGTGAAACGATGCTTTGCAGCGCGGTGACGAAGCTTGCCGAGGCGAGAACCGGGTCGACCGTTTCGTGCGGCGCTGCCCCGTGTCCGCCCCTGCCGACAATCCGCACCTTCGCCTTGTCGACGGAGGCCATTGCAGGACCTTCAACGAAACCGAACTGGCCCGCCTCGACACCCGGCCAGTTATGCAGGCCAAAGACGGCGTCGACCGGAAAGCGTTCGAACAGCCGGTCCTTTATCATCGCCCTCGCGCCGGCGCCGATTTCCTCGGCGGGCTGGAAGATCAGTGTCAACGTGCCGGAAAAACTCGAGGTTTCGGCAAGATAACGGGCTGCTGCGAGCAGGATGGTCGTATGGCCGTCGTGACCGCAGGCATGCATGACGCCCGGCGTGTCGCTGGCATAGGCAAGGCCGGTTTCCTCGGCAATGGGCAGCGCGTCGATATCGGCGCGAATACCGAGGCGTTTTTCGCCATGGCCGCGCTTGAGGGTCGCCACGACGCCATGGCCGCCGACGCCCTCCGTCACCTCATATCCGAAGGACAGAAGATAACGGGCGATGAGAGCGGCCGTGCGTTTCTCCTTCAGCGAGAGCTCCGGATGCCGGTGGAGATCGCGCCGGATGGCGATGCTCTCCTCGATGAAGGCAAGGATTCCCCGTTCGGCGTCGTCCTGCGGACGCGCGCCGTCAATGTGGATGTTCATGGTTCTATCTCCTGCACGACCCTTTACGCGCCGCGTCCTGAAAGTCTGCGCCGGCCGGATCGCCCTCCGGCCGCGATCTTATGCGATGGCCTTGTCCGAACCGCTATCGCCGCGGGCGTAGACGCTTTCCCGGAAAGGCAGCCCGAGATGGTCGCGCAGCGTCGCCCCGTCCAGATGCGGATCGAAATAGCCCCGCCGCTGCAGCACAGGAATGACAAGGCGGATGAAATCATCCAGCCCTTCGGCGATCACGGGAAAACCGAGAATGAAGCCGTCCGCAGCGTCGTGCTCCACCCAGCGGATGATTTCGTCAGCCACCTTGTCCGGTGTGCCGATGAAGCCCTCACGCGGGGTCGCCGCCTCCAGTGCAGCCTCACGTAGCGTCTGGTTCTTTTCCTTGGCGCGACGCTTGATGCGGTCGGTCGTTGAACGGAAACTGTTCTTGCCGATATCGCCCAGGTCAGGGAAAGGCTCATCCAGCGGATAGACGCTGAAATCATGATGATCGAAGAAGCGGCCGAGATAGGCGAGCGCCTCCTCGATTGTGATGAGGTTGCGGATAACGTCGTATTTCGCCTCCGCTTCTTCCTGGGTCTCGCCGACAATCGGTCCGATACCTGGGAAGATCTTCACATCGGCAGCGGACCTGCCCTGCGCGACGGCACTCTGCTTGACTCGCTTCAGGAAGGTCTGGTTTTCCTCAAGTGAAGCGGAATTGGTGAAGACCGCATCAGCGTGCTTGCCCGCAAGACCGATGCCGGCATCGGATGAGCCGGCCTGAAACACTACCGGCTGCCCCTGCGGCGAACGCTGGATGTTCAAGGGGCCTTCCACCTGGAAAAAGCGGCCCTTATGGCCGAGGGTGTGAAGTTTGGTGCGGTCGAAAAATTGTCCCGTCTCACGGTTGCGCACAAAGGCATCATCGTCCCAGCTGTCCCACAGACCCTTGATGACTTCGAGATATTCGTCGGCAATCTCATAACGCAGCGCATGTTCAGGATGATTGCGGCTGTAGTTCTTCGCCGTGCCTTCGAGAGGTGTCGTCACCGCATTCCATCCGGCGCGGCCACCGCTCAGGAGATCGAGCGAAGCAAACTGGCGGGCGATGGTGAAGGGGTCGCTATAGGAGGTCGAAACGGTTCCGGCGAGACCGATCTTCGAGGTCACCGCGGCCAGCGCTGAAAGGATCGTCAGCGGCTCGAACCGGTTGAGGAAATGAGGGATCGACTTTTCGTTGATGTAAAGCCCGTCCGCCACGAAAGCGAAGGCGATACCGGCCGCCTCCGCCTTCAACGCATTCTTCCTGAAAAACTCGAAATTGACGCTAGCGTCAACTGGGCTTTTGGGATGCCGCCAGGCGTTCATATGCCCGCCGGGGCCCTGAAGCATGATGCCGAAACGGATTTTCTTTCTCGTCATGTCATTTCCTCCTGAGGACTAAATCACGCCGCCCGGGAAAGGCGGTGCGTGGCCAAGAGTTCGATCGAGGCAAGCCGCTGATCGGCCCCGACATGCGGCGGCTCGATGATGAATTCCTCGATGCCGTGCTCTTCGGAAAGCGCGCGAAGCGCCTTGTGAATATCCTCCGGCCCGCCATGCAGGACATTGGGCTTGCGCTCCTCGATGCGGTAATCGGCATCGCCGGACTGGCGGGCAAATTCCTCCGCCTGTTCACGCCGGCCCAGATTGAAGGCCCTGCCATCACTGAGGAACACCCGGTAAATGCGCTGACCTTCGACCTGCCGCGCGGCATGAGCGGGGTCGCTGGCAGCAAACGCTGACAGGGCAAGGACCGGGGCAACTCCGCCGCTTTCTTCACGGAAAGCCGAAAGGCTGCGGCGGAGAACCTCCACGTCGCCATTGAGATGGCCGGCAAAAACGAAATTCCATCCGCGTGAAGCGGCAAGCCTTGCGCTTTCCGGGCTGGCGCCGAGCAGGAATCGTTCCGCAGCGACCGGCGGTACGGGAGTTGCCCGCAATCCGGCCTGCGCGTGTTCGTGCGGCGCGGCGCCGGACAGGAATGTGGTAAGCTCGCCGAAGGCCGCTTCAAAATCCGGTTTGCGGGCAGGATCATAGGCCTGCTGCAAGGCTGACGTCGCGAGCGGCAGCCCGCCCGGTGTCTTACCGATGCCGAGATCAACCCGGCCAGGAGCGAGCGACGACAAAACGTTGAAAACCTCGGCAACCTTGTAAGGGCTGTAGTGCTGCAGCATGACACCGCCTGAGCCGACGCGGATGTGGGAGGTCTTCGCCAATATCCACGCAACCAGCGCTTCCGGCGCGGACCCGGCTAGTTCCGGCGAATTGTGATGCTCGGCCACCCAGAAACGGCGGTAGCCCAGCTCTTCGGCACGTCTGGCGAGATTGATCGTGTCGCGGAATGCACTCGCCGCGTCCTCACCCGTTGGAACAGGGCTCTTGTCCAGCAAACTGAGCGTATACATCATCACCTCGCGTGTCTTTGATGCATACTTTGTCTACGGATTTTATATACTAATAAAGGATGATCGTTCCACGTTGCGGCGCGATGAGAGAAAATATTGTTTTCAGTGGTGTCTCGGAAAGCCGGCGCAGGCGGGAGGCATCCGCAACGCGGAGGTCACCTCAAAATAACGTGGCAATTGGCCGCTTTCAGCACCAAACGAAGGCGAAACGGGCTTGCGCCGAAATTCGGTAAAAACTACTTAGTAACTCAGGAATAATATGGCGAGGCGCTGTAAAATGTGCCGTCTCTCTTTCGGATCATGTGATGTTGACCAAAAAAGGCAAATACGGACTAAAGGCACTTGTCGATCTGGCGCGGTTGCCCCAGGGCGAAACCGCCTTCGTGACAGAGATTGCGAGCCGTAACAACATCCCGAAAAAATTTCTCGACACCATTCTTCTGGAACTGCGCAATAGCGGAATCCTGCGCTCCAAGAAGGGGCCCAATGGCGGTTATTCACTGTCGAAAATGCCGTCGGAAATCATGATCGGCCAGGTTATCCGCACGCTGGACGGTCCTCTGGCGCCCATCCGCTGCGCAAGTCGCACAGCCTTTGAAGCCTGTGACGACTGCGATGATCCGGAGACCTGTCAGGTCAGACTTTCGATGACGGACGTGCGTGACGCCATCGCAACGATTCTGGACAATATGACGCTTGCGCAATTCGTGGAGAAGGACGGGCAGGACGCCCACGCCATTCCGGCCGGTCAATAGATTTCGAACGGTCGGCCATTCGCGATCTACTCATTGCCTGCGCAGATCGTCCTCCAGCGAAGCGATCAATCCGTCTTCGCTGACGCCTTCGACAAGACCGAGGCGTGCCATCAGGATTTCAAGCGTGATGGCATTGTTGCGAACCGAGCGAAAGGTGACGTTTTCTGCACCAACCTGTGCCGCATCGATATTGGCCGCAAGGCTTGCTATCTGCGCCCTCAGGAGTTCGATGGCGAGAAATACTTCCCCTATGACGGGTCGTGCCGCACCCTTATACGCCAGCCTGTCGATCAGCAGGGACGAAAGCTCACCCTGCTTTTGTCCCAACGCCACTGCGGCCCTCAAAAGAGTTGAAACGGAAGTGGCCAGATTTCCGGCGCCCTGAGCCAGGAACACAACCTGATCGGCACGCAACAGACCCTCCCACGACGTATTGGGGCGATTGCGCAATACGATAAGCAAGGGCTGCCCGGACGTATTGACCGCTGGCACGACGATCCAGTCAGCGTCGCCCCTCACCGACCCAACAACGTCGTCGGGAAGCCGCAGGGCGTAGTCGTCTTCCGTCACCGTAACCGCTTGGTCCAGATTCGCGGCAGACGTTGCCAGTCCGAATGTCTCGCCAAGATCGAGACGGGCGAAAAGCGCCCTGCGCTGCTCTTCGCTGCCCGCATTCCTGATGAACTCAAGGGCAGTGAAATGTTCAACGAGGCCCTGCGCCGCCTCGGCATCGGCTGCTGAAATAATGGCAAGCGCCTGTGACAGAATGTCATTGGTGATATCCGCTCCACCGAGCTCCGTTGGAACGGAAAGAGCGAGAAGGCCGGAACGGGCAATCCGAGCGTGGATGTGTCCTGGACTTTCAACGCCGCAGTTCGCGGCGATTGCCCGTGCGACGGTCAGCACATCAATATCCGCGCCAAGGCGTGGAGGAACGAAACGAAGTCTTTCGCCGAGAGGCGTGACGGATCCCATGCTCAACTCCCTCAAACAATGACAAAGTAACGCGCCAGCGGCCGACGCTTAACCCAGCGAATGATAACGCCCGTTCTGATAGACCAGCGAGTAGCCGGAGCCGACGCGGATCGCCTCCACCTTGCCGATCACGATGACATGGCTATGCCGTTCGATCGCTTCCTCAATGGTGCAGTCGATCGCCGCGACAGCATCCTCGAGAATGGGCGCGCCGCTCGCCAGCCGGGTCCATTCAGCGCCGCGATAACGATCCGCACCCTTCAGGCCGCCGATGCCGGCAAACTGGTTGGCGATGAACTGATGGTTGGGGCCGATAATGTTCACGGCGAGATGACCGAAACGCTGCACGACCGGCCATGTGGACGAGGAGCGATTGAGCGCGACAAGAATTCTGGGGGGATCGACCGACAGCGCCGTGGCCGAGGTTACGGTCGCACCCGTGCGGGCCTCCCCTTCCCCCGCCGTGATCACGCTGACGCCGCCGCCCAGTGTTCTCAGCGCCGCCTTGAGGCTGTCGGCATCCGGAGCCTTGCCGGCAACGGGGTCACGGAGATTGATGAATTGTTGATCCTTGGCCGCATATTGCAATGTCATCGGTGGCTCCTGAAAAAGCTGATTTGTTCAATAGCTAACAGCGGCGATGGGGTGGGAAACAGGCACCTTTTTCCATAATCACAAAATTCTATAGAAATAATGTTTTATATGCTTCTGCACCGTTGCAGCCTGCCGCAGGATACGAGGCGGAGGGAGGATGGCCTGCCTTTCGCAGGCCATTCAGGACCCGGATACAAGCTTGACGTTGCCGCCATGGCCACCGCCGCCAAAGACCTGCTTCGTTCCGAATGACGAGCGGATCTGATCGCGCGGTCCGCCGAGCCCGATTTCCGGGAACAACAGTTCGGAAACGCGATAGGCTTCCTCGAGATGAGGATAACCGGACGCAATGACGGTATCGATGCCGAGCGCCTGATATTCCCGCAGTCTCGCCGCAACCGTCTTAGGCGAACCGACCAGCGCCGTGCCGGCGCCCGAACGGACGAGCCCGATGCCCGCCCACAGGTTCGGGGAAACCTCGAGCCGGTCGCGTCGGCCGTTGTGCAACGCCTGCATTCGCGCTTGCCCGACGGAATCCGACGCTTTGGAGAATACTTCCTGAGCAGACGCAATGGTCTCGTCGGAGAGCTTCGAAATCAGCCTGTCGGCATCGGCCCAGGCCTCCTCGTCGGTTTCACGCACGATGAAATGCAGGCGAATGCCGAAGGTTACTTCGCGGCCCTTTTGGGCGGCGGCCGCACGTACCTTGGCGATTTTTTCAGCGACTTGTGCCGGCGGCTCGCCCCAGGTGAGATATTTGTCGGTGATACCAGCCGAAAACTCGATGCCGGCATCGGAAGAGCCGCCGAAATAAAGCGGCGGGCGCGGCTCCTGTACCGGCGGCAGGCCGAGCCTTGCGTCCACCGCCTTGATATATTTGCCGTCCAGGCTCCCCTTGCCGGTTTCGATCAGTGAATTGAAAACCTGGAAGAACTCGTCGGCATGGTCGTAACGTTCGTCATGCGGCAGGAAAATGCCGTCGCCGCCCAGTTCCTGCGCGCTGCCGCCAACCACGATGTTGAGAAGCAGCCGTCCATGGGAAACACGATCAAGCGTGGAGGCCAGCCGGGCATAATAGGCGGGTGACGCAACGCCCGGACGGATGGCAACGAGGAATTTCAGCTTCTCGGTATAAGCCGCAAGATTGGCCGCGAGAATAAAGGATTCCTCGCAGGCGACGCCGGTTGGAATGAGCACGCCGGAATAACCCAGCCGATCGGCAGCCTGCGCGATTTCGCGAAAATAGCCGGGATCGGCAGGACGCGCGAGATCGTCGGAGCCCAGATAACTACCGTCGCCCGACGAGGGAATGAACCAAAGAAAATCGAGGGGTTTGTCGGCTGTGCTCATCGGCTGGTCCTTTGCAATCCGCCCTTCGGGCAATGCGTTCTGATGATAAAGGGTAGCCAATTCCCCGGCGCGTTTAAGAAATTTTGTTCCAATTTCCATTCGGCATGGAGAGTTTCTCTCCCGGATAACCCGCCCTGCGAAGCGAAACGAAGCCTTCGCCAATAGCCGTCAGAAGACCGGGTAAAGGCCAAGCATTGCAAAATTCATTTCGCAGATTTCTTCCCGCTCGAGTTCGAGATCGCTTTTTTCTCGCCTGATACGTCCGGAATGGTCCAAGGGATGAAGGCTGACCTGTTCCTCGTCATGCGGCTGACGCCGGATCAAACCGAACAGATCGAAAGTAAACGCATGAAGTCCCTGTGGCATGTGCGCCTCCTTTGCTCTACTCGCTCCATCCTCAGGCGATCATCCAAAATCGTCAATTTCGATAAAATTACTATTCTATAATTAGAGGATCATCGGCAAATGTGGACCAAGCTTGCGGCGTGACGGAAAAAATCCGTTTCCGACGGCCAATCGCAGTACATGGACCGCAAACGACCACTCTTCTCTTCAAAAATACGCATCACTGAGCGCAGTCAGTGTGTTCGACCTGGATCGGGTCCCCGCCATTGCGGGTGCGTTACCCATCTTCAGCCGTTCGAGCAGCGCATAACCCTCGGGCCATCGTCCGTAGCCGCTGGCAATATTGATATGCCCGACGGCGCCGAGATTGATGAGATCGCTCCCCCACAGGCCGGCACTGCGCGAGAGCTCTTCGGCATCCATGTAGGGATCGTTCATACTGCCCACGACGAGGCTCGGAAAAGCAAGCGGCTGCTGCGGAAATGCGCCGAACCGCACAATACAGGGATGCATCGCCTCCACGCGGTCGAGATGAGCGGGTGCAACCAGAAGCGCGCCCCTGATCTTGGCGGCGGAGGGTCGAGAAGCCATATTCGCCACCAACAGGCAACCGAGGCTGTGGGCGACGATATAAGCACTTTCGACGGTCGCCAGCGCTGCCTCCAGACGGTCAAGCCAGTCGTCGAGAACCGGGCATTGCCAATTGTCCTGATCAACCAGTTGGGCATCGGGATCATCCAGCAACCAATGTCGCTGCCAGTGCCCTTCATCCGAACCATTCAGGCCAGGAACAATCAAGGTGGTACACATGCCTGCTCCGTAGGTTGTGTGCGAGTGCACCAAGCATGGTGAATTTTATGATTCCAGTCGACTATGGCCTTGCTCACCTTTTGGATGCACGAGAAAAAACGATCCAGACAAATCCGATAGTTCAGAAAATACGTTCTCGGTCCCCAAGATAATGCCCGTCAGAGGAAATCATTTCCTCAAATTTTTTATATAGAAAATATGTGCAATTTAGGCTTCCCAGACGGAAAGCTTTTCCTCTGCCGGACATCAAAAGAAACGTCGCTGCTTCGCCGGGCCGTCGCCGCTTTGCCATTCTCGCACGTGGGTAGGCTTGCGCTTCCCGTAGCCCAAGTGGCAGAGGCCGGTCTTTGGCAGAGCCGCTCCGCCGCACCACAAACGAAAATTCAGGCGGATAATGTGAGCAGCACGAGCGAATTTCTCTGGTACATCCCCAATGACGTCAAACCCGGTCACCGTGGCGATGCCGTCAGCGATAATCACAACAGTCTCGACACGTTGACGGGCCATGCCAGGGCGCTTGAAACCCATGGCTGGAAAGGCGCGCTGGTCGGCACGGGTTGGGGAAGACCCGACACGTTCACGGTGGCGGCGGCGCTTACTGCGCGCACCACCACATTCGAGCCGCTGATCGCCATCCGCCCCGGCTACTGGAAACCGGCCAACCTCGCATCGGCAGCCGCCACCCTCGACCAGCTTTCGGGTGGCAGGGTCAGGATCAACATCGTCTCAGGCAGGGATGACCTTGCGGCCTATGGCGACGAAGAAGGCGATCAGGCGCAGCGTTATGCCCGCACGAAAGAATTCATGCGGCTGGTGCGGCGGCTCTGGACGGAGGAAAACGTCTCATTCGAAGGTGAGCATTTCCGGGTGAAGAACTCCACTGTCCTGCCGCGCATCGCGCCGCGCGAAGGCAGGCCGCATCCCAAACTCTATTTCGGCGGCGCTTCCGAAGCAGCCGAGCAGGTTGCCGCAACCGAGGCCGACGTGCAGCTTTTCTGGGGAGAGCCGCTCGCCGGTGTGCGTGAGCGGATAGAACGGCTCAGGCACCTCAGTGAAACGCTCGGCCGCGATCTGCCGCCGCTGCAATTCGGCCTGCGGATCACCACGCTGGTGCGCGAAACGACCGCCGAGGCGTGGCGCGATGCGGAAGCAAAGGTTGCCGAGATGGCCGCAAACAATGGCGTGCGCTGGAACGACCATCTTCAGGCAGTCGCAGTCGGCCAGCGCCGCCTTCTGGACTTGCACCGGCAGAGCGACGTGCTGGACGACAATCTTTACACCGCGCCGGGCAAATTCGGTGGCGGCGGCGCCGGGACGACCTGGCTTGTAGGATCAGCGGAAGATGTCGCAACGTCGCTCAAGAAGTATCGTGCGTTGGGGATCACCCATTTCGTGCTGTCCGATACGCCCTATCTGAAAGAAATTGAGCGGCAGGGCGACAGGCTGCTGCCGCTGCTGCGGGATTGATGCGGTGACGCTGCCGGGCGACCCTGCTGGAACAGGGCCGCCCAATGCCTTCTCCGGTCAGCCACCGGCTGCCTTGATGCTCTGGCGGCCAAGGATCGTCCGGATCATATGGCTCTGCGGCGCATGCGCCCGTGCCGTGATGGCATCGCGGTGATGGCGCTCAAGATTGTAGTCCCGGCGCAGGCCGCGATTGCCGCCCAGTTCCAGAGCCAGATCCGTCACCGCCACCGCATTGTCAATCACGACATGGCGAACGGCCAGTGCATCGGTTCCCACTCTCTCCCCCACATCGATATCCCGGGCGACGGAGGCAAGCAGGCGTCTGTTCGCCGCCAGCAATACTTCGATCTGACCGAGACCTTCCTGAATGCGGGGGATGGAGGACAGCGGTGCGCCGAGACTTGCCGGAACATGGCCATTAAGATGGCGCAGCAGATCGTCCCGCGCCGAGAGCGCGACGCCGTGATAGACGGAAGCCAGCAGCACGAAGAAATTGTAACCGTCCACTTCATCGCGCCGCAGCGGCTCATCCGCCGGTTGCTCGGCCACGATATCGGCAAGTGGCACCCTGACGTCCTCCAACACCAGATCATGACTGGCGGTGGCGTACATGCCGGTCGCTTCCCATGCCTTTTCCTGGGTGATTCCAGTCGCGTCGAGAGGAACCAGAAGCTGGATGAGGCGCGGCGTCTCTTCCGTCGTCACGGCAAGCACGATCGCCCATTTCAGGCCCGGCAGGCCAGTCACGAAGCTCTTGCGGCCATTGACCACCCAGACATCGCCCTCAATTCGCGCCGTTGTTTCCGGCAGGCCGCCATGGGCCGGCGAACCGACGCCCGGCTCTGCCTGCGCGTTGTTGAGGAGTGCCAATTCCCGGCCATTGGCGACCAGCACCCTTGCGGCCAGTGTCGCCGGCCACTTGCCGCGCAGGATCGCGGCATGGACGCTATAATGCATGGCGAGGATGAGAGCGGTCGATGGATCGCCCTTGGCGATGGTTGTGATGACGGCATGGGTCGTTTCCATGCCCTCGCCCCAGCCGCCATCCTTCTCAGCCGCGACAAGACCGAGCAGGCCTGATTTGAAAAGCGCCTCGAAATTACCCGCAGCGAATTCACCGCTCTTGTCGTGGTCCGCAGCCGTCAGGCTGAAATCTTCGGCCAGCGCGGTTGCCACGGCGACCGGATCGGCGGGCTGCGCCGACGCGTTCGGAACGGCGGAAAGTGCGACGCTCATGCCACCGCCCTTTCATTCGCCGTAACGAAACGATCATCGATCCAGTCGCCAAGATTGAAGTCGTTTTCGAGAAAGCCCCACTGGTGCAGGAAGTCCTTGTAATGGCCCACGGCACCGACAAGGTCGGCATCGAGGCCAAGGCCAAGATGGCGGTGAACCTCCGCGCCGTTGGCGGCCAGAACCTGCTCTTCGGTCGCGCCAGCCTCACGCGCAATGAAACGGCGCGTCTCCTCGGGGTGCTGCTCCGCCCAGAGCGAGGCTTTGCCGATGGCAGCAACCAGCCGCTCGACCAGATCGGGACGCTCATCGGCAAGCCGCCCATCCACCGTCAACACCCGGGGCGAACCGGAATTGATGCGTATCTTCGGATCGGGGTGAAAGCCGAACTCCGCCACCTGCACGGCGCCGATCAGATTGGCGGCGGCAATGCCAGCCGTTCCCTTGACAAAAATCGCATCGACCTCGCCGCGCAGGAGCGCGATGATCTCCTCGCCGAAGGATTGCCGGCGCTTCAGGCCGAACAGCGACGGCCCCTCCTGCGAGGCGAGCACCGAATCCTTGATGACAATATCTGTGAGTTGGATATCCCCGACCTTCAGCCCTTCCAGCGAGAGCGCCGAAACGATGCCCTTCAGCGCCGTCGCCCGCATGAAATCGACAATGCCCTCCGGCCGGCGCGGCACGCCGAAACGGCGACCAACGAGATCGGCAAGCGAACGGATACCGGTTTCCGGCAGGGTAATGATCGCCTGAAACTCATCCGTCCACGTCACCCCGACGAGACGGGTATTGCGCCCTTCCGAGCGGGCACGGATGGGCGGCACATTGCCGCCATGGCGGAACGACCATTCCAGCGTGTGGTTGAAATGGCTCTGGCGAACGGAGCGGTCAGGTGAGTCGATGATGGATTTCAGCGCTATGCCGGCCTCTTTGAAGGTCTGCTCGAGATAACCCAGCTGCGCCGCGAGCCCCACTGGCGTGGGCACCGGGCAGCGTGTGTACCAGATTTCAGAAAGTGTCGTGCTCATGGAATGGCCTCAATGAAACGATGGCACCGGAAAGCGAAGCTGCGGCGCCCGTCGGCTGAAGGGAGACATCCCGGCCCGCCGCAAGGGCGAGCCGGGTCTGGTGAGACGATCAGGATGCGGCGATATGCGCGAAGGCGAGGCTTCCCGCCACACCTTCGGCACCGATGGTGTGATCGGCGATACGTTTGTTGAAGATGGTGATTTCAGGTGCTGCGACGATGTCGATGGCCGGTACGTCCTCAACGAGGATCTGCTGGATCTCCTTCCATTGCGCGACGCGCTTGTCGGGATCGATCTCGATGGCGGCCGCTTCAAGAAGTGCATCCACCTTAGGATTGCTGTAAGCCGCGCCATTGGAGAAAGGCACGCCCTTCTTGAAGTTCTTTGACCAATAAAGCCGCTGCACACCCACGGTCGGATCGAAGAGATTGCTCATGCCCTCATAGGCAAAATCGAAGTCGCGATCCGTGTAGATACGCTTGGTGTAGGTGGCGAAGTCCTGCGTGCGCACCGTCACATCAACGCCGACTTTCGCCAGCGCCTGGCGAATATAATCTGCGCCGCGGGGATAGGCCTCGGTGCTCGGCACGTAATCCAGATTGAGCTTGAAACGGATGCCATCGGCACCGCGCTTGTATCCGGCCTCATCGAGCAGCGCTTCGGCGGCCTTCAGATCGATCGGATAAGTCTTCAGATCATCCACGAACCATTTCGTGAGCTTCGGATTGATTGGCCCGGTGATCGTCGCGCCGTAACCATAGTTGACGGTGTTGAAGATGACGTTGCGGTCGATGACATGCGCGAAGGCGCGGCGGACACGGACATCCTTAAAGACATCCTTTTCAAGGTTGAACTCCACGCGGCTGATCGAGTTGGTATATTGATAGCCATTGGTCTCGAAGCCGAGGCTCGGAAGCTCCTTCAAACGGTCGAGATCGCTATAGGCAACCGGCGTGCTGGGCGCGAGATCGATTTCGCCGGTTTCAATGGCAATCGCGCGGGCGGAAGCATCAGGAATGAAGCGAACGATGAGCTTGTCGAGATAGGGGCGCGGCGCATCCCAATAATCGGCATTGCGCTCGAAAACGATATGGCTGCCGCGTACCCATTCCTTGAACTTGAATGGGCCGGTGCCAACGGGTGCGAGATTGACCGGGTTTTCGGTCACTTTCGTCCCTTCATAGAGGTGTTTCGGCACGATCGGCGTTTCAGCGGCGGCGAGCGCCGTAATGAGGTAGGGCGCGGGCTTGGAAAGCACCAGCACCGCCGTCAGCTCGTCCGGCGTCTCGACGGCAGTCAGATTGAGGAATGTGTTGCGGCCGCGCGGATGCACTTCCTTGATGGCATTGATGGAGAACGCCACATCGGCGGATGTGAAGGGCTTGCCGTCATGCCATTTTACGCCGGGTCTCAGCTTGAAGGTGTAACGCAGGCCATCCGCGCTCACATCCCATGATTTTGCCAGCAGCGGCTTGGGATTGAGATCGAAATCATAGGTCAGCAGACCCTCGGTGACCTTCGGTGATATATAGACGGAATTATAGGCCGTGTGCGCAATCGTCGTCAGCACCGGCGGTTCCGACGAGATAAGCAACGTGGCTGTTCCGCCACTGGCAGGCTCTGCCGCGCGAAGCTTCAGCCCAGGCAAAGACACCACGCCAAGGGCGACCGACGCCAGTAGAAATCCCCGCCGCGTCGTCTGGTTGAAAACAGTCATGCGATACCCTCTCCTTGATTGAACCGGCAAAAAACCGGCGAAACTGAACTCTTGCGCTTGGGAAGAAGTTTGTTCCTCGGACGAGAACGAGATTGGGATAGTGAACCAACCATTCTCACAAATAGGAATTATCTTTTCTTTAAGGCGCGATTTTCCGTAAATTTCAGAAAATAATTCTATTACTCTTTGACAAATTCCATAAAATTAGTCAACTAATGTCCATGCCTTGACCGGCGGATTTGTGTTTTAACGATTGCGGACTGGAGCCGATGTCAAATTCGAAAAGGATTTTATCGCAGGCGAAACGGGTGGCCATTCAGGCCGTCCCGACGGTTCTCGGTATTGTCATTCTGAACTTCTTCCTGCTGCAGCTGGCGCCGGGCGATGCCGCCGATGTGCTGGCGGCGGAAGCGGGTTCGGCAACGGTCGAAACCATGGCGGAAATCCGCAATCGTTTCGGACTGGACCTTCCGGTCCTGCACCAGCTGATGAATTATCTCGGCAATCTCGCCCAGTTCAGCCTCGGATTTTCGCCGCGCTACGGCATGCCGGTGGCTGATCTCATCGGCCAGCGCCTGCCGGGCACGCTTGCGTTAATGGGCGCGGCGCTCGGCATTGCGATTTTCGTCGGCGTGTTTCTCGGCTCGATCATGGCCCTTTTTTCCGGCAAGCTGCCGGATCGGATCATTTCCATCGGCTCGCTGATCTTTTATTCCGTACCCGGTTTCTGGATCGGGTTGATGCTGATCCTTACCTTTTCGGTGAAGCTCGGCTGGCTTCCCTCGGGCGGCGACAGCACCATTGGCAGCAGCCTCACCGGGTTTTCCGCCCTGCTGGACCGGCTGCGCTATATTGTCCTCCCCGCCCTGTCGCTGGCACTTTATTTTCTGGCGATCTACGCCCGCCTCACCCGCGCGGCGATGCTGGAGGTGAAGTCGCAGGACTATGTGCGCACCGCTCGTGCCAAGGGCGTTTCACCGATCAGGCTGACCACACGCCACATTCTGCGCAATGCGCTGATCCCCATCACAACCATGGCCGGCATGCATATTGGCGGCCTGCTTGGTGGTGCTGTCGTGGTCGAAACCGTATTCAGCTGGCCCGGCCTTGGCCGCCTTGCTTTCGAAGCCGTCATGGCGCGGGATTTCAGCGTTCTGCTCGGCATTCTGCTTCTCTCCTCCCTCGTCGTTATCATCGTCAATGCAGCCGTGGACCTGTTGCAGGCATGGCTTGACCCCCGCATTGGAGAAAGCCGATGAATTCCTCCCATACATCAGCGGTTCTCGACACGGCCGAACTCGGCGCTGAAGAAACCAGCCCCAAACCGAAGAAGCCCGAAGAAAAGACCTGGCCCTATATCCATGCGCCGGATGCGCTCTCGGCCCGCTCCGTTTCCGTGCCCCGGCGCGGCCTGCGGCGGGAACTGAAAATCTTCCTCACCAATCCCAACGCCATCGTAGGGCTGCTGTTTCTCGCGACCGTCATCGTTACCGCGCTGATCGCCCCCTTGATCTATCCCGGCGATCCGCTGGAAATGGTGGCCCGCCCGTTTCTGTGGCCCGGCCAGAACGCGGCCTATCCGCTTGGCACAGATTCCATGGGCCGGGATGTTCTGGCGGGCATCGTGCATGGTGCGCGCATCTCACTCACCGTCGGTGTCGTGGCGACACTGATCGGGCTCACCATCGGCATCGCCGTTGGCGCTTTCGCCGGTTATTTCGGCGGCATCATTGACGATATCCTCGTCAAGCTGATCGAAATCTTCCAGACCTTGCCCAACTTTGTGCTGCTGGTCGTGCTCGTCGCCATCGCCCAGCCTTCAGTCACCACGGTCACCTCGGCGATCGGCATCATCACCTGGCCACTGGTGGCACGCCTCACCCGCGCCGAATTCCGCGCCATCCGCGAGAAGGACTACGTGCTTGCCGCGCGCAGCCTCGGTTACGGCCATGCGCGCATCGTGTTTCAGGAAATCCTGCCCAACGCGCTGCCGCCGATCATCGTCACCTCCTCCGTCATGGTGGCGGGCGCAATCCTCATGGAAGCAGCACTTTCCTTCATGGGCCTTGGTGACCCCAACCGCGTTTCCTGGGGTTCGATGATCGGGTCTGGCCGCGATGTCATCCGCACCGCCTGGTATCTGACCGCCCTTCCCGGCCTCGCCATCGTCTTCACCGTCATTTCGCTGAACCTCATCAGCGACGGCCTCAACGATGCGCTCAACCCCCGTTTTTCGGAGGAACGCCGATGAGCAAACTGATTGAAGTCCATGACCTCTCCGTCAGCTTCGGCTCTGCCCAGCCCGTCAAAGGCGTCAGTTTCGATGTCAGCCCCGGTGAAATGCTCGCGATCGTCGGCGAGAGCGGCTCGGGCAAATCCCTGACGGCGCTCGGCCTGATCGGCCTCCTGCCCTCCCACGCCAAGACGGGCGGGCGGGTTCTGCTCGAAGGGCGCGATCTGCTGCCGCTTTCGGAAAAACAATGGCGCGGCATTCGCGGTCGCGATATCGGCATGATCTTTCAGGAGCCTATGACCTCGCTGAACCCGGTTCTGACCGTTGGCGAACAGATCATCGAGGTGCTGCGCATCCATGAGAAGATCGATCGGCATCAGGCCCGCAAACGGGCCATTGAGCTCCTCGACCTCGTCAATATTCCCGATGCCAGCCGTAGAGTGGATGATTATCCGCACCAGCTGTCCGGCGGTATGCGTCAGCGCGTGATGATCGCCATCGGCGTTGCCTGCAATCCGAAACTGCTGATTGCCGACGAGGCAACGACGGCGCTCGACGTGACGATACAGGCGCAGATACTCCAGCTGCTCGACAATCTGCGCCGTGATCTCAACATGGCCGTCATCCTCATCACCCACGATCTCGGCATCGTGGCGCAATGGGCGGACCGGGTGATGGTCATGTATGCCGGACGCAAGGTGGAGGAAGGCTTGCCGGAACCGGTTTTCTCCAATCCCTACCACCCCTATACGCGTGGCCTGCTTGCCGCCTCGCCGCGCGCCGAAGACGGCCAGCATTATCGCGATGGGCCGCTCATCGAAATTCCCGGCTCCATCGTTTCCGCCACGGGGGAACGCGGCTGCGCCTTCCGGCCGCGTTGTCCGAGCGCCCGCGGTTTCTGCGGGCAATATGTACCACCGCTGAGGCAGATTTCAGACGGCCGTTACGCCGCCTGCCCCTTCGTTGCTCCAACATCTCAGGAGATACCCAATGGCGCTCTTGTCGGTGCATAGTCTTTCCACCCATTATACGGGCGGACGCGGCACGGTGCGCGCCGTCGATGACGTGTCGCTCGATATCGAGGCGGGTGAAACCGTTGCCCTGGTGGGCGAATCCGGTTGCGGCAAATCTTCGCTCGGCAAGTCCCTGATGCGTCTGGTCGAACCGTCTTCCGGCAGGATCACCTTCAAGGGTGCGGATGTGACCGCAATGACATCGTCCGAACTGCGCGGCATTCGCCGCCGCATCCAGATGATCTTTCAGGATCCTTTTGCCTCGCTCAATCCCCGCCAGACGGTGCGCACCATCCTTACCGGGCCGTTGAAGGTGCACGGCATAGGAGACCGGGCGCGCCAGCGGGAGATCGTTGAAGCCATCGTCGCGCAGGTGGGCCTGCCGGCGGATTCACTCGACCGTTATCCGCATGAATTCTCGGGCGGCCAGCGCCAGCGTATCGGCATTGCCCGCGCACTTGTTCTGGAACCGGAACTGGTCGTCTGTGACGAGCCGGTCTCGGCGCTCGATCTTTCGATACAGGCGCAGATTCTCAATCTTCTGGTGGAGATGAAGAAGCGGCTTTCGCTGTCCTATCTCTTCGTCTCGCACGACCTTTCCGTGGTGCGTTATTTTTCCGATCGCGTGCTGGTCATGTATCTCGGCAAGATCGTCGAAAGCGCGCCCACATCGGAACTCTGGGCAACCCCGAAACACCCCTATACCCGCGCGCTTCTCGCCGCCGTTCCGGATCCCGCCCGCCGCAAGCAGGCGGCCCCCATTTCGGGCGATCTGCCGAGCCCGCACAATCCGCCATCCGGCTGCCGGTTCCATACACGCTGCCCGCTCGCCACAGATCTCTGTCGCGAAAAAGCACCTGACTATACCCTTTTCGGCAAGAACCACGCCGTGGCCTGCCACCATGCCCAATAAACTGAAGGAGCAACCATAATGGTCGACTATCGCTATCTCGGACGCAGCGCGCTGAAAGTTTCACCGCTGAGCCTCGGCACGATGATGTTCGGAGGCCCGACGCCGGATGACGTGGCCTTCCGCATCATCGACAAGGCTCGCGAACAGGGCATCAATTTCATCGACACCGCCGATGTCTATCACGACGGCAAGTCGGAAGAGGTCGTGGGCCGCGGCATCAAGGCCACGCGCGATCACTGGGTTCTGGCCACGAAATTCGTCAACTCCCATACCAAGGGCCCGAACCTTGGCGGCCATTCGCGCAAATGGGTGATCGAAACGGTCGAAAATTCGCTTCGCCGCCTCAACACCGATTACATTGACATCCTCTATTTCCACCGCGCCGTGTTCGATGCGCCGCTGGAAGAGCCGGTGCGCGCCATTGCAGACCTCATCCGCGCCGGCAAGCTGCGTTATTTCGGCGTGTCGAATTTCCGCGGCTGGCGCATCGCCGAAATTTCGCATCTGGCCGACCAGCTCGGCATCGACCGGCCGGTTGCCAGCCAGCCGCTCTACAACATCGTCAACCGCACGGCGGAAGCCGAACAGTTGCCGGCGGCCAATCATTACGGCCTTGGCGTAGTCTCCTATTCGCCCCTCGCCCGCGGCGTGCTGACCGGCAAATACCAGCCTGGCGAACAGCCGGGTGCCGATACCCGCGTTGGCCGTGGCGACAAGCGCGTTTTGGAAACCGAATGGCGTCCGGAATCGGTCGAGATCGCCCAGAAGGTCGCGGCCCACGCCGCTTCGAAGGGTGTTTCGGCAGCCGATTTTGCACTCGCCTGGGTGCTGAACAACAAGTTCGTCACCGCCGCCATCACTGGCCCGCGCACCGAAGAGCATTGGGACGGATATATTCGCGCACTCGATGTGAAGATCGATGCGGAAGATGAAGCGCTGGTCGACAGCCTCGTCACGACAGGCCATCCCTCCACACCCGGTTTCAACGATCCGAGCCACCCCGTCGAAGGCCGTGTGCCGCGCAATCTTGAGCCCGCACACCGCCCGGCGCTCAAGCCGCGCGCGGTCGCCTGATCGTCCAGAAGACCATGCCTGCGGCGCGCTGTGCCGCAGGCCCTCACATCCGCTCAGGGAAAACCGCAATGTCCAATCCGAAACTGCAGACAACCACCACCGACAATTCCGGCGTACCGAGCCGTGACGAGATTCTGGCCCGGGCAAAGGACATTGCGGCTATCGCAGCAAAGGATGCCGCCCGCCGCGAACGCCAACGGGAACTTCCTTACGATATATTCGCCCTCATCAAGGAGGCGAAGATCGGTACATTGCGTATTCCCGAAGCCAAGGGCGGACCGGGCGGCTCGATTGCGGACTATATCGAGGTGCTGATGATCCTCGGCGAAGCCGACAGTAATATTCCGCACGCGCTTCGCAGCCATTTCAATTTTACCGAAAACCTCGCTCTCGCACCCATCGAGCTGGAAGACCGGCGGCATCTCGAACATGTGCTTGCGGGCAAGCTTTTCGCCGGTGCCAGCACCGAACAGGGCACCAAGCGCCCCGGCGAAATCACCACAAGGCTCAGCGCCGATGGCGACCGTTACCGGCTGAACGGCCGCAAATGGTATGCGACCGGTACCGCCTTTGCCGATTTCGGCACTTTCAGCGCTATCGGCGATGACGAGCAACCGATCGGCGTGCTCATTCCGCTTGATCGCCAGGGGATCACCATCCTCGATGACTGGGACAGCATGGGCCAGCGTATGACGGCGAGCGGCGGCGTGCTGCTGGAGAATGTCGAGGTTCTGCCGCATGAATTGACGACCCGTAAGCTCGGCAGCCAGATTGGCCGGCACAGTTCGGCCATGCGGCAGCTGCACCTTGCCGCCTCGGCCGCCGGCGCCGTTCAGGGCGCGCTGAATGACGGTGTCGAGTATGTTTTGCGCCAGGCGCGCACCACGCTTCACAGCAGCGCCGAAACCGCCAATCAGGACCCCTTCGTGCAGAAGATGCTCGGCGAAATCAGCGCCGGCGCCTTCGCGGTGAAAACCCTTATCCGCGAAGCAGCCCGAACGCTCGACCGTACCGCGGCCGCCTTCGCCACCGGCGATGAAGAGGCGATCGAGGCGGCCTTGCTGGAAGGCTCGCTCGCCACTGCCCGCACCCAGATCATTGCCTCGCAGCTGTCGCTGACCGTTGCCACCAACCTTTATGAACTGGGGGGCGGTTCGGCGACATCCAGCGACCGGAATTTCGACCGTCACTGGCGCAATATCCGCACCGTCTACAATCACAATCCGCTTGCCCACAAAGCGCGGGTGATCGGTGATTATTATCTCAACGGCACGACGACACATCTCAGGGAAGGCCGGGTGTTCTGACTGTGCGGAAGATGCAGCCGACAAAGGAGAAGCAGCAATGAGAACGGAGTTTGTCGCTCCCGCCGGGGGCCGGACAGCTTTTCGCCTGCCCACGCTTTCCCGGCTGCCGCCGTTGACGGCCCTGCGCGCCTTTGTCGTGGCTGCGCGCCACGCCAGCTTCTCACGCGCCGCGGAGGAGCTGCATGTTTCGACCGCTGCCATCGGCCAGCAGGTCCGGATTCTCGAAACCCACCTCGGCCAGCCGCTTTTCAGCCGCCAGCGCGGTGACTTGGTGCTGACCGATGCCGGCAGCGCACTTTATCCCGGTCTGGCGGACGCTTTCGAGACCATGATCGGCGGTCTTTCCGACCTGATGGTTTCCAATGCGCGGCCGCAGTTGAAAGTTCTGGCGGAAGGTTGCTTTGCCGCCCGCTGGCTTGCGCCGCGGCTAGGCAGCATCGTTCCGGCACTCGGAGACGTCGAGCTTTCGATCGAATCCATCGAGGGCGATACCGTCGACCTCACCCATTTTGATGCCGATTGCGCATTCGTCGCCACCGCCGCCCAAATTCCCGGCTTCATTCATGAGCCGCTATTTCCCGATACCGTCAGCGCCGTCTGCACCCCGGATTTTGCAAACCGCCATGGCCTTGCAGGCGAACCGGAGCGGTTGCGTGATATCGGCTTTGCGCTGCTGCGTGGTAATGGCCTTGACCCGGCGTTTGAGTGGGCGAACTGGCTTCGCGCCTGCCGCATTCCGCTCAGGCTTTCCGCAACGGGTCCGCGTTTTTCACGCCAGACCGCGCTGATAGAAGCGATCTCATCCGGGCACGGCATAGGCCTGGTGCGTCATTCGCTGATTTCGGAAGAACTGAAAAGCGGCCGCCTGATCGCTCCTTTTGGTTCGCCGCAGCCGACCGCCAGCCGGTATCACCTCCTGACCAGTCCTGACAGGCGGCGGCTACCAGAGGTCGCATCTCTACTCGCTCTGTTGCGCGAGGATATGCGCGCTCTTGAGGCCGCCGCCTGAACACGCCCGTCCCACCTCAGGCGCGTTCCTTTTGCGGCTCTCTCGCCACGTAAATATTGTCAGGTCGTGGCAGGCCGTAGTGATCACGCAACGTGTCGCCCTTATAATCCTCACGGAAGAGGCCTCGTTGTTTGAGGATCGGCACCACCTCGTCCACGAAGAGGTCAAACCCGCCATTCAGCCATGGCGGCATGATATTGAATCCGTCGGCAGCACCCTCGCGAAACCAGGTCTCTATCCAGTCCGCCACCTGTTCCGGTGTGCCTGATATGACCTTGTGACCACGCCCGCCGGCAAGCCGGTGAAGCAATTGCCGGATCGTCGGGTTTTCCCGGTCGATGACGTCGAGAACCAGCTGATGGCGGCTGCTGTTCGCCTGCGCGCGCGTCGCTTCCACGGCCTCCTGCGGCAGCGGCCGGTCGAGATCGGCCGATGACAGGTCTATGCCCGTGATGCGCTGCAATTGCCCAAGCGAAAATGCCGGCTGGATGAGATCGTTGAAGGAGGCCTCAAGGTTTCGTGCCTCCTCTTCGGTTGATGCGATGAAGGGGCTGATGCCGGGTAAGATTTTCACATGGGCGGGATTGCGCCCCGTGGCTGCCACACGCCGCTTGATGTCGGAATAAAAAGACCGCGCACTCTCCAGAGTCTGATGCGCGGTAAAGATTGCCTCAGCATAATGGGCGGCAAAACCGCGGCCTTCCTCCGAGGAGCCTGCCTGAACATAGACTGGCCGTCCCTGCGGTGAACGAGGCACATTCAATGCGCCCCGCACCCGATAAAATTCGCCATCGTGATTGGCGGGATGGATGCGATCTGTTTCGGCAAACAGTCCGCTTTCCTTGTCGGCGACGATGGCATCGTCTTCCCAGCTGTCCCAGAGCTTTGTCACCACATCGACGAACTCGATGGCCTGACGGTAACGATCGGCATGCGGCGGGTGCTTCTGGAGGTTGAAATTGCCGGCCGCTGCATCCGCCGAGGTCGTAACGATGTTCCAGCCCACACGGCCGCCGCTGATATGATCAACAGAGGCAAACAGCCGGGCGAGATTATAAGGCTCATAATAGGTGGTCGACGCCGTGGCGATGAAGCCGATCTTTTCGGTGACGGCGGCGAGCGCCGCCAGCATGGTGATCGGCTCCAGCCGGTGGCGGGCGGCATAGCGGATATTGGCATCCAGCACCGGCGCATCGGCAAAGAAGATCGCATCCAGCTTCGCCGCCTCGGCCTTGCGGGCGATATCCTGATAAAGCCTGATATCGGTGACGCGGTGCGGCTCCGAATCCGGATGCCGCCAGGCCGCTTCGTGATGTCCGCCCGGATAGATGAAGGCGTTGAGAACAAGCTTTTCGGATTTTCTGCTCATGGAAATGACCTCACTGCTCTAAGAACCAACTGCGGCGGCTCACGCCTCCTTCGTCAGCCATGCCCTGGCCAGATTGCCGCCGAGACCTTCGGCCCCCGTCGCATAATCCTTGATGCGCACGCTGCCGACGACCGGCTGGATGGGTGCGACGAGATTGATGACGGGAAGATCTTTCGCGACAACGGCCTGAAATTCCTTGAAGAAGGCAGCGCGTTTCTCGATGTCAGGCTCCACGGCCGCCGCTTCCAGCAGCCGGTCCACCTCCGGATTGGCGTAGTGGCTGGCATTTGAGAATGGCAGGCCGATCTTGAAGTTCTTGCTCCAGTAGACGCGCTGGACGCCGGCCGTCGGATCGAAAGTGTTGGACAGGGATTCCACCGAAAGGTCCCAGGCGCGGTCAGTGTAGACCACCTTCACATAGGTGCCGAAATCGAATTTCTGGATATCGGCCTCAATCCCGATCTTCGACAGCGCCTGCGCGATGAAATCCGAATAGGTCTGCGGATTGAACGGGTTGGTGGTGACGCGGAGCTTGAAACGCTTGCCGCCATCCTTGCGCGGGAAACCGGCCTCATCCAGCAATTTTTCCGCCTGCGCGACGTCGAACTTGGCAAACCCGATATCGGGATTGTGGAACTTTGCAAGGCCGGGGCTGATCGGCGTCGGCGATGGCACAGCGTAACCGTAAAGCACGGTATCGATGAGCGCCGGAACATCGATGGCGTGGGCAATGGCCTGCCTGACCTTCAGTTCCTTCAGATATTCGTTCTCAAGATTGATGACCAGCTGGTTCTGCTGGCCGGCATAGGCATAGATGCGGTCATCCACCTTCAGTGTCGGGATTGCTTTCAGCCGTTCCAGATCGGCGAGCGCCACAGGGTTGGGGCCAATATCCCCTTCCCCGGTTTCCAACGCCGCCGCGCGGGCGCCCGCATCGTTGATGAGGCGAATGATGACGCGCTCCAGATAGGGGCGCGGCGCATCCCAGTAGTCGGCATTTTTCTCCAGCAGGATATGGCTGCCGGGCACCCATTCCTTGAGCACGAAGGGGCCGCTGCCGATGATCTGGGCAGGCTTGGGATTGTCGGTCGGTTTGAAGGTTTCGAAGATGTGCTTCGGCACGATGGGCGATTCAGAGGACGCGAGCGCGGTAATCAGGCCCGGCGCCGGCTTGGAGAGCTTCACCTTCGCGACCAGCGGATCGGAAGTATCGACGCTCTCGACATTCGCAAACGTCGCCCGACCGCGCGGATGGGCCTCTTTCAGCCGCAGGATGGAAAATTCCACATCCGCCGATGTTACCGGTTTGCCATCATGGAATTTGGCCTTCGGCTGGAGGTGGAAAACATATTCCAGTCCGTCCGCCGAAACGCTCCATTCCCTGGCGAGGCTCGGCTTCGGCGAAAGCTCATAGTCATAGGTCAGAAGCCCATCATAAATCTTCGAGCCGATGAACTGCGGTCCGCCCGCACTGGTATTGATGGCCACGAGCTGGGTCGGCTCAGGAAAATAAACAATCTTGAGCGTGCCGCCCGAAACCGGCTCTTCGGCCGCGGCGAAAGAACCGCCCGGGAGCGCCACGAATGCGCCGGCAGCAAGTGCGATCTTATGAAACTGGCGTCTGGAAATGGTCATATCTATCTCCGAAAAATCCGATATGCGGGGTGCGGCAACTCAGTGCAGCTGCGGGAACCCGTGGCGCTCGGCGAGGATTTGCAAAATGCGTTTGGTGTCCTGAATGAAATGCGTCTCGCCCTTGACCGTGACGTCGGCAGGCGCGTCGCCGGCGAAGATGAACAGCGGCAGCGACTGATTTTCCTCCCCCACTACGGCGATAACCGCCTCACGTGGGCGCTGGAACCCGACGCGGTGGACGTCGATCCCAGCGGCAAGGTCAGGAAACGCGGCGAGCAGACCCTCGATCTGGTTACAATGCGGGCAGACGAACCGAACACCGGGGTGCTTGGGGTCTTCAAAACCGGGAGCGATCAAAAAAAGCGTATCCTTGGCCATGGCATCCATCATGTGAGGGTGAGATTTCCAGCTCACAGTGCAGGCGGCCATAGCGCGGGTCCAGAAAGCAATTCTTGCTTGGAAACGAAGAAAATCTTTGCGCTAAATTATTGATGAAATTGATTTTTTCGAAATTTTCGTGGATGGCATCGCTGTTTCACCCGATCTGTCTCATGCGCAAAGTTTTTCCCTGAAACAGGCTTGCCGCGCGAAGGTGCAAACAGGATGGAAGGTGGGTTTCGGCAATAAAAAACCCGGCAGAATTGCCGGGTTCTGGTGAGATGCTGTTGGCGTAAAACCTCTCCTTCGTCATGCTCCGGCCTATCCCGAGCATCTGCGATCTACAAGGCGTAGGATGCCTTGGGAGATCCTCGGTGCAAGACCGAAGATGACGTTGAATGCGGAGAAAAGTTCGTCATAACTTTCGCGCCGCAGGGTGATCGGATTTCTGTCCTCACTCGCTTTTCCAGGCCGTCGCCAGATCGCCATAGGCAATGTCGATGGTCGTCACGAGCGATTTCAGGCTGGTGTTGCGTAGAATGACGGTCGGCAAAGCAACGATCGAGAAATTCGGCAGCTCGTCGCCGACGACTTTCTGGATCTCATGGAACTGCCCGGCCCGCTTCGTTTCATCAACCTCGATGGCGGCCGCCCGGAAAAGATTGTCCACCGTAGGATTGTTATAGTGGGCGGCGTTGACATAAGGCGCGGGGTTCTTGATGCCATCGGACCAATAAAGACGCTGCACGCCCGCCGTCGGATCGAACAACCGGCTGATGCCGTTCACCGTCAGGTCGAAACCGCGCTCGGTATAAACGCGCTTGATGAAGGTGGCGAGATCGCCTTCGACGATATCCACCTTCACGCCGAGTTTGCCGAAGGATGAGCGGAGATATTCGGACGTTTTACGGAAGACGTCGGACGGCAGAAAGGCGAGCCGCAGCGAAAAGCGGGTGCCATCCGCGCCCTTCGGGTAGCCGGCCTTGTCCAGCAACTCATTCGCCTTGGCGAGATCGAAGGGATAGGTGAAAGGCTTTTCGTCGTTATAGGCGGTGAAGACTGCCGGGATGTTGGAACCGGCAGGTTTCGCCGTCCCGAAGAAGATGGCGTCATTGATGAAATCGCGGTCGATGGCGTGGGCCAGCGCGTGACGCACCTCCTTCTTCGCCAGAATTGGGTTCTCCAGATTGAACTCGAACACGGCCGCATTGTTGAGATAAGCGTCGGTATAGACCTCCACAGCCAGTTTCGGATTTTGCCGCAGGCGCTCAAGATCGCTGTAGGAGACATCGGCGGTGTAATCCGCCTCACCCGTCTCCACGGAAATGGTGGTGGAAGCCGCATCGGCGACGAACCGTGCCACGAAACCATCAAGGTAGGGCAGATCGGCCTGCCAGTAATCCGGGTTCTTCTTCAGCTTCACATAGCTGCCGCGTTTCCATTCCTCGAACACGAAGGGGCCTGTGCCAATTGGCGCATTGCCGTTCGGGCTTTCATTGTAGTTTTCCGAAGCATAGGCATGGGCCGGCAATATGGGCGTTTCGCCGCCCGTCAGCGCGCGCAGAAGATAAGGCGCAGGTTTGGAAAGCACCACCACGGCCGTCAGCGGATCAGGCGTTTCGATATCGGCAACATTGGCGAAGGTGATGCGCCCCCGCGGTCCGACCTTCTTGAAGGCAAGCAACGAAAATTTGACGTCCTGCGATGTGAAATCCTTGCCATCATGCCATTTGACACCCTTGCGCAGCTTGAAAGTGTAGCGCAGTCCGTCGGCCGATGTTTCCCAGCTTTCGGCCAGAACGGGATGCGGTTTGAACTCGCTGTCGAACCGCACCAGACCCTCGAGGATTTTCGTGGAAATGGCGCGGGTGCGCGTATTGGAATCGGAAAGCGGCACCAGCGTCGTTGGCTCGCCAAGACCTGCAAAAGTGACGATCCCGCCCTTTTTCGGCGTTTCCGCCGCCAGCGTCGGCAGGGATGGCAGCAATGTGGCTCCGGCCAGGGCGGCACTCAGAAGCAATGTCTCACGTCTTGTAATATCCATGGATGTTTCCTCTTACAGACTTGTTTTTTTTAAATTTCAGGCAGGTTTCAGCCGGGTTTCCACCAGCCGCGCGAACAGGGTCGCCCCGACGGGCAGGATGTCGTCGTCAACGATGAAACCGGGATTGTGGGCAGGCACCGTGCCGGAATGGCCAAGGGTGAAAAACGCACCCGGTGCGTGTTTCAAAAGATCGGCGAAATCCTCGCTGCCCATGAAGCGGCCGGGCGCCGTGGAAACGCGCTCGTCTCCCAGAACCTCGCGCGCCACGCCGGCAACGATTTCCACTGACACGTCATCATTGGTAAGGACCGAGAATATGTCGCGAATATCCACCTCAGCAGTCAGGCCATAGGCAGCAGCGATGTGATCCGAGATGGTGCGGATGCGGCCCCTTATGGTTTCGCGCACGCTGTCGGAGAAGGCTCGCACTGTTCCGGCAATCGCGGCCGTTTCGGGAATGACGTTATAGGCTGATCCAGCTTCGATCCGCGTGATCGACAGCACGGCGGGATCGGTCGGCGATACGTTGCGGCTGACGATGGTCTGCAGCGCCTGGATCAGCTCACCCGTTGCCGGCACCGGGTCGCGGGAGACATCGGGATGCGCGGCGTGAGCACCCCGGCCCTTGAGCCGGATGTCAAAGAAATCCGCACCAGCCAGAATGGTGCCCGGCGAAACCTTGAGGTGATTGGGCGCGGCATGGGTGGAGTTGTGGAGCCCGTAAATCTCGTCGACCGGAAAATCCTTGAACAGCCCATCGGCAATCATGGCGCGCGCGCCACCCAGTCCCTCTTCGGCAGGCTGGAAAATGAACACCACCGTGCCGGCGAAATCGCGGGTTTCCGCCAGATAACGGGCGGTGCCGAGCAGGATGGTGGTGTGCACATCATGCCCGCAGCCATGGAACTTTCCGGGGTGGACGGACGCATAGGGCAGACCGGTTTCCTCGGGCATCGGTAGGGCATCCATATCGGCCCGGAGCCCGATGGAGCGATTGCCCGCATGACGGCCGCGCAGCACGCCAACCACGCCGGTCTTGCCATAACCGCGATGAACCTCGATGCCCCAGGAAGCAAGCTTTTCAGCGACGATGCCTGACGTGCGCACCTCCTCGAAGCCGATTTCGGGATGCTGGTGCAGGTCGTGGCGGATGGAGACGAGCTCGGGAACAAAGGTCCCGATCCGGTCGATGATTTTAGGGGCGGGTGTTTTAACGGGATCGACGGCGATATTCACGGTATCTCCTCAGGACAAAAAATATCGTTTTCGCAATCGGACGATTGCGAAGGATTGGCTTCGGATAGGAAAATCAGGGCTGGAAAGGCGTCAGAGCCTCAGGCCCGCCTCCTTCATCAAGGGCAGAATACGCTCGGCGAAATAATCGAGGTCTTCGCGGAAATCGTAGAAATTCAGCTGAACGCCATCGATCCCCGCCTTCTTCAGGCCGACAAGCTGCTCGACCACCTGTTCCGGCGAGCCGATGATTTCGATATTGCCACCTAGATTGCGGCCCTGCTTGTGGCGTGCATCACCGCGTCCGCGCCAGGCATGGGCGTCGCTGTCGTAATTGTTGGTGGCGAAAGCACGCGTGCCGGGCTGCGGCTTTCCGGCCTCGATGGCATCGGCATAGGCGATCGCCTCCTTCTCCGTATCGCGACTGACAATGATCGGATTGATGATCGTCTTCACCTGCCGGCCATAGGCTTTGGCGCGGTTCTTGATGGTGGCGACATGATCGGGAAGCGTTTCGAGCGCACTGTCTATATGCGCACCGCCCGGCGAAGTGACGAAAACCAGATCGGAATGACGGGCGGCGAAATCGATACCGGCGGGAGAACCGGTCGCTGTCACCAGCGGCGGACGGCCGAAAGCGGGCTTCGGCGTGATCCAGCCATTGTTGATCGCCCACGGGTTGAGCTTGCCTTCATAAGTGAAGTTTTCGGTTTCTCCCCAAAGGCGGTGGAGCACATCGAACAATTCCCCCGCCATGTCATAACGCTTGTCATGATCGATCCGCTGCCAGCCGAACATTTCATGTTCGATGGCACGGTGGCCGGTGACGATGTTGATGCCCCAGCGCCCTTGGGCGATATGATCCAGCGTCGCGCCATATTTGGCGAGATGCAGCGGATGCAGGGGCCCGTAAAGAACGTGGATGGTGGAGATCAGCAAAATGCTCTTCGTCACCGCCGCCATCGCGCCAAGCGCAATGAAACTGTCAAGCGAGGATTCACCGTCATAACCACCCTTCGGCAGCCATTGCGTGCGACTGAAGGCGATTTCGAAACCGAGCTCTTCGGCACGCTTCACCAGTTCGACATTGTAATCGAAGGTCCAGCTGTTGCTGGTCGGCAAACTGGAGAAATTGATATCCTGCAGATTGAGGAACAGACCGAGCATCAGGGGCTGCTTTATGGCGCGACTGAGCGGGCTGTCGTCGAAATCAGCCGGGCCTTTCAGCTCAAGACCTTTGAGCTCAGAATCTTCGGGTAATGGAACAGTCAGCGCCATGTCTTTTCTCCCTCGGAACGATCACCCTGTGGGGCAGTCGCCAGCCGCGCGCGCAGATAATCTTCGACACTGCGGGGCTGGCGGCCGGTGATATGGTAGATGGCGTCGGTGATGGATGCGGCGAAACCTTCGCGGATGAGTTCTCCGAATTCACCGATCGCCGTCTGTTCGAAAACGCCGATATGCGGCGGAAAGACGGGGGCAGCATGGTGCGAAACGCCAACGGGCCGATGCAGGATACGGGCCGCAATGCGGGCAATTTCCAGCGCCGTCAGCGCTTCGCGTCCGGTCAGCACCAATGGGCCGACGAGCGGTGCGCTTGAAGTCAGAGCCTGTACAGCGACATCGGCAATATCGTCGGCATCGATGAAGGAGACCGCCGCATCGCCGAAACGGGCCGGCACGTCCTCGCCTTTGCGAAGCGCGGCGACAGCAGGCTCCAGCGCAACCTGCATCCAGGCGTTCGGCCGCAACACCGTATGCGCGATGCCGCTTGCCGCCAGATATTGTTCCACCTCGCCATGCGCCGCTCCCGAAATCGAGCGTGCAGCATTTCCAATAGTCCAGTCGGAACCGGATATTTTCACGATCCGCGATATACCGGCGGAGAGAGCGGCATCGATGACCGTCTTCTGGTCTGCCGCCAGCGTCTCCCCGATGGGCGAAAGCAGAAACACCCTGTCGGTCCCCTGCGCTGCCGCCTTCAGGCTGGCCCGATCGGAAAAATTACCCTCCGCAATCTCGACCCTGTCGCCCCACAGCTTAAGCGCGTCTTCGCGCCGGCGGGTCAATACCCGAACCTCCGCCTGACGTTGCAAAAGACGGCTGACGACCCTTTGCCCGAGCTTGCCCGTTGCACCCGTTACAAGAATGATGGCTGCCATGATGTTATCATCTCCCAACAATATGGTGCGCGGTATCCTGCGGTGCAGAAAGGGCGCGTGGATCGGCCCAGTCCTGGACATCGAAATCTTCGGGAATGAATTTCCATTGCAGCAGGAAATCCTTGAAGTGACTGAGCGCATCCAGCTCAGCCGGATCGAGACCGAGTCTCAGATTGCGATATACGTCCGGGCCATTCGCAGCGAGAACCGCCTCCTCGCTGACGCCGATCTCGCGAGCGATGAAACGCACGGCCTCCCCCGGATTGTCATTTGCCCAATCCGCAACGCGCTGAACCGTGGCCACCAGTTCCGCTACCAGATCCGGACGCTCATCGGCAAAAGTGGCGTCCACGGTCAGGGGACGCGGCGTACCGTTATTGATGCGGATCTTCGGATCAGGGTGAAAACCCGTCGATACCACGACCTGCGCGGCGATGAGATTGGCGACAGTGACGCCTTCCGCGCCCTTGACGAAAAATGCATCGATTTGGCCCCGGTGTAATGCTGCGATTTCCTCGCCATAGGGAAGCCGCCGGCGCAGACCGTGGAACCGTTCCTCCGTCGGGCCGAGCAGCACGGGTTCTTTGGCGGCAAGCTCGACAAGCTCGACATCTGCGATGGAAAGCCCCGAGACCGTCAATGCCGACACGATGCCCTTGAGCGAGGTGGCGCGCTGGAAATCGATGATCTCGTCCGGGCGCTTCGGCAGACCGATGCGCCGCCCCTTCAGATCGCTTCCCTTGCTTATGCCACTTGCGGGCAAGGCAATGACGGCCTGGAACTCGTCGGTCCTTGTCAGCCCCACCAGCCGTGTTTTCCGGCCACCGGATTTCGCCCAGATCGGTGGGATGTTGCCGCCCTGACGGAACGACCAGTCCAGCCGATGATCAAAATGACTCTGGCGAATGGCTGGATCGGCCGCATCGCGAATGGACGAAACGGAGATGCCGTGGTTGGCAAAACTCTGCTCAATCCAGCCCAGTTGCGTTGCGATGGAAAGCGGCGTGGGCGCCGGGCAGCGTGTATACCACACCGTTACGGGTTGGGTTCCCTGGCGAAGAGCGGCGTTGGCCATGGCGTTCGTCCTCGAAATTGCGATCTGGACGGCACGCTACACGCCATAAAACATTTTCTATAGATAAAGTGTACTATTTCAAACGCGATTGAGGAAATTCGTTTCCATCTTACCAGCTCATGCGCCGCATGGCGGAATATCCTTTCGATAAAAGCAGGATTTCGCTGGGATTTTTGTCGGGCATCGATCAGATCGACCACGCGCGGGTGAAACTGGAGACGAAAGTTTTTCTTCTCCGCACAGCAAGGATTTTTAACTCGCGACCGGCCCCCCGGCTGTTACGCTTCCCGCAATTGCGCGGCCATACAGGCCGATAATCCAACAGACCCGAAAGAAAAAGTGGCAGCATGAGCAAGACCAAACGCCGGCTCAATCTCAACGTCGGCATCAACACGACAGGATATCTCGCCAATGCCTGGAAATATCGGAGCGGAGACCGGCACGATATAAACGATATCGAATATTACCGACGACTGACGGAACTGGCGCATAAGGGCCGGTTCGACGCCGTTTTCCTTTCCGACCACCCGGCACTGCTGACCGACCCGGCAAGCCGGCCGTTCCACACCATTGATCCGCTCATCCTCTCGACATCGCTTGCCGCACAGGTGCCGGATATCGGCTTTGTGGCAACCGTGTCCTCCACCTACAATTCGCCCTATAATTTCGCCAGACGAACTCAATCCATCGATCTCGTCACCGGCGGCCGGCTGATCGTCAATATCGTTTCTTCCTTTAATCCCAATGTTGCCGCCAATTTTGGCAATGACCCGCTGCCGCCGCGCAGCGAACGTTATGCCAAGGCTACCGAATTTCTGGATGTCGCAAAAAAGCTCTGGTCTAGCTGGGACCCCCGCCGCGAGAGCGACGTGCCGGAGAACCGCTTCTGGGATGCGGCTACAGCCGAAACCATCGATCATGAGGGGCAATATTTCCATGTCAAAGGCCCCCTCAACGTTCCGCGCGGGCCGCAGGGGCATCCCGTTATCGCGCAGGCCGGCGCCTCCGAAGGCGGCATTGATCTCGCGGCACGCCATGGCGAGATCATCTATTGCAATATCCTGTCACGTCCCGCAGGGCAGGCTTTTGGCAAGAAGGTCCGCGACCGCGCCGTCTCCCTCGGGCGCGATCCCTCCGGCATCCGCATCGTTCCCGGCCTCGTCGTCATTCTCGGCGAAACCCGGCAGGAAGCCTTGCGTAAACACGAACTCTACAGCGGCGCCGGTTCGGAAGACGGTCTCCTGGCACGTTTCGCCAGAGAAAACGGCATAGAGCCTCGCGATTTCGACCCCGACGCAAAACTCGATGCCGAGCGTTTCATCCCCGATCAGAACCGGCAATGGGCGGTAGGCATGGGCCTTGGCCTTTCCGATCTTCTGACCCATGAAAAACTGACTGCCCGCGAGGCCGTACGCCGCTCGGAAGGGCACCACCGGCTGCTGCTCGGCACGGCGGAAGAGGTAGCGGACGGCATTATCGACCTCTGGCAGGATGGCACAGTGGACGGCTACACATTACAGCCGCCACGGGCGCCCGATGATATCGCTGAATTCGTCGAACAAGTTGTTCCGGTACTGCAGGATCGTGGGGTTTACCCGCGCGAATATGAAGCCGCGACGATCCGCGACCGCTATGGCCTGCCATACCCCGATTGAAGGACGGATGCGGCAATGTCGCTCAGTCGACCTCCCGCCGGCTTCCATTGAAAGTCGAATGGCGGGAGGTGGCGATGTTATTGCCCCGTCGCCACTTTCAAAACCGGCCTTTCGCCGGAAAGCTGCGGCAGGACAGAGGCGAAATCCGTCACGATCTGGCGATAATCGTCCGGCTGGAATTCATAGGGAAGTTCGAGGCGGAATTCCGAGACAAACGGCAAAACGGGGTCGCTCGACAATCTTTCCAGAATCTCATGCGTCGTCCCGACGATATCCGGCAGGAAAAGCGTGCGGCGCGCCCCATGCGGCGAGGTCGTGCGCTTGTCCCGCTCGGCAACGAATTCCTGGTAACGGCGGCGCGTGGCGGGGCTTGCGCTATCGGTTGGCAGGATCACGCGGCCAAGAGCGACACGCGGTTCGCGCTCATGCGCCCATTCCTGCCGGAAGCGAGCAACGAGAGCCGCCTGAGTGGTCAGAAAATCATCGGTATTCTCGCCGCTGACAATATTGCCCGTCAGAAGGTTGAACCCTGCCCTGCCAGCCCAGCGCGCAGAATTCTGCGATCCACCGCCATACCATAACCGGTCCGTCAGCCCCTTGGCGACTGGCCGAAGCCGCGGCACCTGCGCACCGGCCGCATTGCCCGCTTCCGTCTCGTTCGACAGCGGCTCCGATCGCAGCGCCCTCGCCAGCTTCTCAGCGCGCGCGTGGCTGTAGTCCGCGTCTACAACCGTATCGACATAGTCGGAAATAAGATGGGCGAAGGGTGGTGCGCCGACCGAAACCCCCACATTCAGCCGTCCGCGCGACAGGACATCCACGGTGGCCAGATCCTCCGCCAGCCTGAATGGGTTCTCGTAACCGAGTTGAATAACGGCGATGCCTAACCCGATCCGTCTGGTTCGTTGCGAAGCCGCAGCGAGGAAAGTCACCGCAGAGGAAACACCCCGCTCCAGATGGCGCTGGCGGACCCAGGCGCTATGATAACCCAGCGCCTCTCCTGCTTCGAAAAGCTGCAGGGTTTCTTCCAGCCCCTGTCCCGGATCATCGTCATGATAGTTGCCCGGGACAAGAAAGGCGAAATGGGAGATATGGGAAAGGGGCATGGGCGTGCATCCGGAAACGAGTTGAAACTCAGCGACGCAAACGCAGCCATCCTGGTTTGGAACGACCGCCCGATGCGACGCATGCTCACACAGCATGCATGATGACGGCGGCAACTGGCGCGGCATGTTCGTTTATAGTCCCGGCCATTGTTGAAAGATCATTGCGCGATTCAATAATACACTAAAATTGTGGACTATCCCTCCACACAGGCCGCCCTCACGCTTCCTCGGTTTTTTTCCGGAATGAGGCAAATCCGCCAGAGGCTGTTCCTCACCGCCGACCTGTGCAGCGTCGAGCACAAATGACCTTGATTTCCCCATCCAACATGTAATACAGATTATCATACATGTTGACAAATATTGCATACATGTATGACATTGCGGCGACCAACAACGCCGAGACACCTGCATGAGGGAGGAATTATGATCATTACCGACGTCGAGGTCCGTGTTTTCCGCACGACGACCCGTCGGCACTCGGACAGTGCCGGCCACGCGCATCCGGGTCCGGCGCATCAGGTGGAACAGGCCATGCTGACGATCCGGACAGAGGACGGCCACGAGGGCCATTCTTTTACCGCGCCAGAGATCGTTCGCCCGCATGTCATCGAAAAATTCGTCAAGAAGGTCCTGATCGGTGGGGACCATCGAGACCGTGAACGGCTGTGGCAGGACCTTGCCCACTGGCAGCGCGGTTCGGCCGCCCAACTGACTGACCGCACGCTGGCGGTGGTTGACTGCGCGCTATGGGACCTTGCCGGCCGCTCCCTCAATCAACCTGTATACAAGTTGATCGGCGGTTATCGCGACAAGGTGCTCGCCTATGGCTCCATCATGTGCGGTGACGAACTGGAGGGCGGGCTGGCGACACCGGACGACTACGGCCGCTTTGCCGAGACACTGGTGAAGCGCGGCTACAAGGGCATCAAGCTGCACACGTGGATGCCGCCCGTCAGCTGGGCGCCGGATGTGAAGATGGACCTCAAGGCCTGCGCGGCCGTGCGCGAGGCGGTCGGCCCCGATATCCGCCTGATGATTGACGCCTTCCACTGGTACTCCCGCACCGATGCGCTGGCGCTGGGCCGTGGCCTCGAAAAACTCGGTTTCGACTGGATCGAGGAGCCGATGGATGAACAGTCGCTGTCCTCCTACAAGTGGCTTTCCGACAATCTCGATATTCCGGTCGTCGGCCCGGAAAGTGCGGCCGGCAAACACTGGCACCGTGCCGAATGGATCAAGGCCGGCGCCTGCGACATTCTGCGCACCGGCGTCAACGATGTCGGGGGCATCACACCGGCGCTGAAGACCATGCATCTGGCCGAAGCCTTCGGCATGGAGTGCGAAGTGCATGGAAATACCGCCATGAACCTGCATGTGGTTGCCGCCACCAAGAATTGCCGCTGGTATGAGCGTGGCCTGCTACATCCCTTCCTCGAATATGATGACGGCCACGACTATCTGAAGTCTCTGTCCGATCCGATGGACCGGGATGGCTTTGTCCACGTTCCCGACCGGCCGGGCCTTGGCGAGGACATCGATTTTACCTTCATCGACAACAACCGGGTGAGGTAACGGGCGATGAAAACGGTGCTCGCCTTTGGAGACAGCCTCACCTGGGGCGCGGACCCGGCAACGGGCCTCAGGCACCCCGCCGCATATCGCTGGCCGGAGGTTCTGGAAACCGAGCTTGCCGGCATGGCGAAAGTTTACCCCGAAGGTCTTGGCGGACGAACCACCTGCTACGACGACCACGCCGGTCCGGCCTGCCGCAACGGCGCGCGGGCGCTGGAAATAGCGCTCTCGTGCCATATGCCGCTTGACCTCGTCATAATCATGCTCGGCACCAACGACATCAAACCGGTGCATGGCGGACGCGCGGAAGCCGCCGTTTCCGGCATGCGCCGGTTAGCGCAGATCGTCGATACCTTCATCTACAAGCCGCGAGAAGCGGTACCGAAACTGCTGATCGTTGCCCCACCGCCCTGCGTTGCAGGCCCCGGTGGAGAACCGGCGGGAGGGCGGGATGTCGGGCAATCGCTCAGGCTTGCACCGCTTTACCAAAAACTCGCTACCGAACTCGGACATCACTTCTTCGACGCCGGTTCGGTCGCCAGTGCTTCGCCGGTGGACGGCGTGCATCTGGACGCGCCGGCGACAGCGGCGATCGGCCGGGCCCTGGCCACGCCAGTCAAAGATATTCTTGGTTGATCACACGCCGCCCGAGGAGGAACCGGGCAGGTGGATCGAAACGTGGAAGGCCGTATGAAGCGGCCGTATTGGGAGGAAAGATGAAACATTTTCTTGCAACAGCAGCACTTGGCGCCCTGCTGATCGGCGCCATGCCGCTCAGCACTTTTGCCGAGACGCCAAAGGACCAGCTCATTGTCGCCACGACCATGAGCAATATCCTCACACTCGACCCCGCCGCTATCACCGGCCGCGAGACCGTGCAGGTTCTGAACAATATCTATGACACCCTGATCGTGCTTTCGCCTGAGGACCGGAGCGTCCAGCCGCGCCTTGCCGAACGCTGGGAAATAGCCGAAGATCGGAAGTCGATCCGTTTCCATCTGCGTGCCGATGCCAAGTTCGCTTCCGGCAGTGCCGTGACGGCAAAGGATGTGGCATGGAGCCTCAAACGGCTGCTCGCCCGCAACCTGGCGCAATCATCCTTTCTGAAAACCCGCGGTTTCAAGCTGGAAGAGGCCGACAAGCTTTTCGTTGCCGAAAGCGATCAGATCTTCGTGCTGAATATCCCCAAGCCCGACGATCCCAACCTTCTGCTGATGATCCTTGCCCAGAACGGTCCCGGCTCGATCATCGACAGCCAGACCGCGCTTGAGAATGAGAAGGATGGCGATCTCGGCGGCGCATGGCTGACGCTGAATTCCGCCGGCTCCGGCCCCTTCAAGCTGACCCAGTGGAAATCCAACGAATACATCATCCTCACCCGCAACGACGATTATTGGGGTGAAAAGGCCAAGATGAAGCGTATCCTGATGCGCCATCTGCCGGAATCGCAGTCGCAGCGGCTCATGCTGGAAAAGGGCGATATCGACGTTGCCTATTCCCTGCAGGCTCCGGATCTGAAATCACTTGAGGCCGACAAGACCGTCACCATCGAATCCACACCGGGCTCCGGTTTCTATTACCTCAGCGTTTCGATGAAGGACGAGAAATTCGCGAACAAGAAGGTGCGCGAGGCCTTGCGTTACCTGATTGATTACGATGGTCTCGACAAGGCGGTCATGCCCTATTACGGCAAGCTGCATCAGCGCTCCCTCAGCACCGGCGTCATGGGTGCGCTGCCGGATCAGGGCTACAAGCTCGATATTGAAAAAGCCAAGGCGCTTCTGGCCGAGGCCGGTTATCCTGATGGGTTCAAGACAACGCTGCGCGTGCTTTCGGAAGACCCGTTCATGAAAGCCGCAACGGCGATCCAGAACACGCTCGCCCAGGCAGGCATTCAGGCCGAGCTGATCAGCGGCTCCGGCGACCAGATCTATGGTGCGATGCGCGAGCGCAACTTCGAATTGCTGCTCGGCCGCGGTGGCGGCGGCCAGCAGCCGCACCCGGACAACAACCTGCGCTCGATTGCCTACAACCCCAATAATGCCGATGACGCCAAGCTCACGAATTACCAGAGCTGGCGCACCAGCTTCTTCGACAAAAAGCTGAACAAGATGATCGAGGAAGCTCTTGTCGAGCGCGATGCGGCAAAACAGACGAAGCTTTATGAAGACCTGCAGGGTTATATGGATGAAATCGTCATGTCCATTCAGCCCTTCTCCGAAGTGGTCGACACCGCAGCCTTCCGCAGCGACGTCAAGGGCATGATCGTCAGCCCCTGGCTCTCGAGGTTTGAAGTGGTGAGCAAGGAGCGATAATCGACCGCCATATCTGCGAGTAAGAAAAGGCGCGGCTAACCCCGCGCTTTTTTGCTGCCGACGAGGCCTTACAAAGCCGAAATATTCCCCAAAATTTAGTCATCCGCACTCCGTCACCCCGGACTAGATCCCGGGTCCAGCGCGATCAAGTCCTTGATCGCGCAAGACTCCTCTTACGGCGCAGACACGCCGTAGCTGGATGTCGGATCTAGTTGTAGCGCGCAAAATCGAATGGCGCGGAGCGCAAAATCGCATGGCAACACTTACCGAAATCCTATATGCGCTAATTGGTCAGTATGTCGAGCGCCGGAACCGACTGAAAAACGTCCTCACCGTTGGGGCTTATAGCCAGCCCACAGAGATATTGAGAGGACCGTTTCGACGCGAGATATCCCGGCGTTCGACCGCCACCCAAACTGTAATGAAGAGTGTGCCCGGCCAAGACACCTGTTCCTGATGCGAACGACGGACCACGCTTTGGATTTTCAGCGTACTTCAATGCGAGCTGGAAACTGATATCCCAACCACGGGCCAACCTATGGTCTGCCACTTCCTTTTGAATGTTAACGGTCACTTCTTCGACGTCATCCCAAAACTCTGTTCCGAGGGGTCGACAAGCGTTGCGAAAAGCAGTCAGCGCGGCGCGGACATCAGCTTCGCTGTATCCCGCTGCTCGAATTGAAATCTTTAAATCTTGCGAAAACGAAGGCAGCGTTGAGAACGCAACAATAACGGCCGCGAGGCCAAATTTGAAAACTGCCATCAAAATCTCTCCTGTTTAGGTACTTCGGTAGCACACGCCGCTTGCGAATATAATGGTGAATGTCATCAGCCTTGAGTGACGCTATCCAGCGCCACCCGTGATGATGACCTCCCTTACGGCTTTGGCCTGACCTTGACCATGCAGTGAGTACGTGCAGTCAATTTCCATGATCTTGAAAATCCTGAAAATCTCATAGACCTCTGGAACAGCATTCAAAGACAGTATGAAGCGGCCTTTAATCCGACCGAGGACATCCGCCATCTCGGCGAATTCCTCACGAGCGAACACGCCGGAGCCGTAGTCTGTCTCGTTCCCGTAGTATGGCGGATCGAGATAAAACAGCATTCCCGCCCTGTCGTAACGTTCAATAAAGCGCCGCCAAGGAAGTTGCTCGATGACGACACCTGCCATCCGTTCGTGGATCGCCTCCAGTTGCGGAGCGAGCTTCAGGAGATTGAAGCGAGCGCCCTGCATCGAGACGCCGAAGTTCTGCCCGGCAACCTTTCCGCCAAAAGCCGTTCTTTGAAGATAGAGAAACCGCGCTGCCCGTTCCAGATCGGTCAATGTGGAAGGGTCAGTGCGCGACAGACGATCAAATTCGCGCCGGCTCGTAACCTGATATCGCAGCGTCTCCATGAACTGCGGATAGTGCCGCTGTAATATCCTGAAGAGGTTAGCAACATCGCCGCTGATATCGTTGATCACCTCCATGCGCGGCTGAAGATTTCTTCGGAGGAAGACACCACCCATGCCAACAAACGCCTCCGCGTAACTTTCGTGCGGCGTTTCGTTAATGCGGGCGATGATGGCTTTCGCCAAAACGCGTTTTCCACCGATATAAGGGGCGGGAGGAGTGGCCGGAGCAACCGGCATCAGATTCACCATTTCAAATATCTCTCGACTCAGTCACAGCAAATCCGCCCTGCAGGGTACGGGTGTGACAGTTATCGAACAGTGCTGTCGGACGGGTTAGGTCGCCAAACTTTGGCCCGTCGCTTGGGGTGCACGAGGCACCTCAGGCCACCCGGTCTAGCCGGGTCGCGATTGCTGCCTATGTATCCTTTGCTGCGATTTCGACAGTCATCAGCCAGCCTCCGCTTTCATCGAAGGTGAAGGCGTGGGAGATGCTGCCGGCGCTGAGGGTGTTTCCGGCCCATTGACCGAAGCCGGGCAGCGACAGCGGAGCGCCCGCCATAGCTTCCACATCGCCCTCGATCGTTAGACTGCCGGCCACGGTTGCCCGCGCCAGATCGGTCGCCTGTGTCTTGCTGCGCACTTTGGCTTCAGCGGATGATGGTGCTGGATGCAGCATAGAGGTTCTGGAGGTTTTGCCCTTGCCGCTGGTTTTCTCTTCAACCCACGCGCCGGCGTCCTCATCGAAGTAGCCGGCAGCGACGGTGCCATATTCAGGTCGGCCCTCAGACGTCAGGCCAGCGTCAAAGACGATGTCGGGAGATATGACGATCGCGGGCAAAGCGTTCCCGGTAGCTGTCCGGCCGGACGACTTCGCCGTCACGATCCATTTCCCGCCAGCAAGCTTCAGGGAGCCGCCGACCTCATCAGCCAGCGCTTGCCCGAAGCCGATCGCGGACTGATTTAATCGCAAGCGATAAGGAATTTCGACCTTCGCGATATCGCCATCGACCACGGCCGATTTCCCGGCTTCTGCAGCAAGCTTCTCGAATATCTTGCCGGCTGTCGTGTTTTCATAATGCTCCAGGTCGGCCGACTTATCGGCTTCAACGAAGTCGGCCGACCTCGCGGTTATGGTCATTGTCCACGCGTCACCTGCAGACTTGTTTAGGCCGGAATTTTGGTAGGTAAACACCCCTGCGTTGCGAAGCCTTTCCTTGGCCCATCCGTACTCCAAGACGTAACGCGTGCCTTTTGGTGGCGGGGCAGGAAATGGCGGAGCAACAACGAAAGTGATCTCCAGCTCGTCAGCCTCGCCGCCCTCGTTGTCGGTATAGGTGACGCTTTCGAGCAGAGATTTCCATTTCGGAATCAGGTCGGTTCCGGACTGGCCCGTGATGCGAACGATGGGTGTTTTCATGACGTCACTCCCAAGCCAGAGTGAAATCTGCGGTGCGGGCCGGCGCGAAATCCTCCGGCACGGTGATGATTGTGCCTGCCGGAACTATCGCTGAAGCCAGATGCGCGAGGCCGGGATTTGCCGTCAACAATGCCTCAACGGTGCCTTCGCGCTCGGTTTGAAGGACTTTCTTGGCAATGCGATCGAGACGTTCTCCGCCATAGGGAACCACGTATTGCATCAGAAAGCACCTCCGAGAATATCCCCGAGGCTGGAAACGCCGACAGAGGAAAATGGGGTCGACTCCGGCAGGATGATCAGGCCCATGGTCACGTCGAGTTGTCGGCCGACGCCGTCGACCGGATGCAGGCGCTCTTCATCGTAGTCGAGCGTTTCGATGACGCAGAGACCAAGCGCCTCACCGAGGTAATTTCCGCGTAGGCGAATGAACGGGACGATCGACTGGCGACGGTGGTGTGCTTTCAGGATGGCGACCGAATCCAGACCACCGAAAACATGCGGAAAGGTCATGGCCTCGATCGTCACCAGTTCGGCGTCCGGACCGGTCGCCTGATACCTCAAACCGCCCTGCACAGGATGGGCCGGAAAGCGCGCTGAAGACGAGTAACTGACGCGCTGGGGGTTCATCCCGATTATGCAAAGCCTCGCGCCACCGATCGATATCAGCGCGCCGTTTTCAACAAAGATGCTCATGCCAGCCTCGGGCCGAGGTCATAGAACGAACGCGAGCGCGCCTGCTCGATTGCACGCGACTGCTCCCGCCGGGCCTTCACGGCGGCAAGCTTGGCATTCGGCGTTGTAATGTTCTGTGTCAGCCTGACGTTGCTGGATTGCTGCAACGAAGAGTGCTTCTCACCGGCGGGCGCTGGCGCTGGGACTGATGCAGGAGGGACGAATGTGGGCGAAATCGTCGGCGACACTGTGAAGCCGAGTACAGACTTAATGTAGTCCGCGATGCTACTCGCCTCAGCTTTTGCCGCCTCTCCCTCGCTGGAAAGCGCGCTATTATACGCCGCCATCCCTTCTTTAGCGGCCTGCCCGAATTCGGCGGGCCTCGGTGTCGGAACTGGTATGGCTCCAGTTGATGCACCAAGGTCTCCGCTTGTTCCGCCACCGATGGCCATGTGTTTACGGAAGCTGAAATCAGGATCGGCGGCATCGCCAAGAAGAAACCGTTTCGCGGCGGATGGCCGGCCTTCGCCACCAGTATCGACGGCAAGCTTGGTGAACCACTCCAAGAGGCCGTACGCTGGCGCGACGGAGAGAGGATTTTTTTGCTCATTTTCCCGAGCACGTTCCATTGCGGAAGAGGCATGCTCAGCTAGAGATGTGAGAAGCGGAAGCAGAGGTGCCGCAAGTGATTTGATGTTTGTGCCAATGTTCGCGGAAAGACGATCTTTTTGTGTTTCGAAATTGCCCGTTGAGGTCTCGTAGTCCTTTGCGATCGTACCTTCGGCGCCGCCCATTCGCCCGACCATCGCTTTCATCTCATCGATGTCTTTGAAAATCGCCGCCAGACCTGCATAGGACTCGCTGTTGCGGAACAGTTCTTTGAACTTTGGCTCGTCACCGCCAATCAATTTTCGATAGCCTTCGATCATAGCTAGAACGGGATCATCCCCCCGTTTTAACGCATTTTGTTTGGTTTGATTCGGGTCAAACCCCATCTTTTGGGCGCGATCGACAACCTCTGGCGCGGTCAGGTCGGAGAGGAGCGCCTCAAATCGGGTTTTCGCTTGGTCGCCGGAACCAGTGGTTTTTCGGATCGATTGAGACATAGCGGTAGCTAATTTGACGCCCTCGAAGCCTTCAGAACCCTGAGCAGCCATAGCGGCGAGCATCGATGGAAACTGGCGAGCCATGTCCTTGACCTCGAACTGCCCTTCTTTTCCACCGACAGCCATCGTGTCGTATGCGCGCATCATCTGATTGGCAGGGATTTTCATGTTGTTGCGTAAAGCAATCGCAGTATTTGCAGCGTCTTCAGGGTTTGAATTGGTTGCTTTCGCAAAAACAAGGACGTCATCCGTCATTGTCGCAGCGTCTGCGCTGGCAAGCCCGCCGGCCTGTAACGCACCAAAGACGCCCATAGCACCTTGGGTTCCGACACCGCGCCGAGCACCTGCGCGCCCGAGCATCTGACGGTATTTTTCGCGTTCCGTTTCATCGAACCCGCCAGTCGTCTGCAACTGGTCCATTGAAAATTCGTCTTTGCCCGCCGCATTTATCGCGGCTCCGCCCGCAACCGCTGCCCCGGCCGGGAGCGCACCGGCAAGATAGGCCCCACCAGCTCCGATAGCGACAGGTAGGCCGAACTGATCAACTGCGCCTTCCAGCGTGGACATCCGAGTGCCGGGTGCACCGCTGCTAGAGTGGGGACCGCGTCCGCCGGCCGACCATCCCCGCACCGACCGGAGCTTCGCATCGGCCGCATCGGCAGCCGTGCCAATCTGCTTTATCGCCGACTCGGCAGCGACCGCATCGGCCTTCAAATTTGAAAAAGCGCCGTCGCCGATCCGGCCGATCGCAGCTCGCGTGACGTTGGATTGCTGCTCGATGCCCTTCAGGCTGGCCTCAGCCGATATTGCATCTGTTTTTAGGTTCCCAAAGCCGTCGCCGATACGAGCAATAGCGAGCCGCGTATTATCGGCGCGATCCTTGATCTTCGCTAAGGACGTTTCCGCCTTAGCTGCATCAGTTTTGAAATTATTGAAACCGGACCCTGTTTTGCCGATTGCCCGGCGTAGCTGATCGGCCTCCTTTTCAATCTGACCAAGTTTGATCTTGGCGGCGTCGGCTTTACGACCAACGTCAACGAGACCTCGTGAGAGCGTGTCGCCGCCCTTGACGCGACCAAGTTGCTCAGCAGTCTTCTTGAGGTCTTTAAGGTCGCGCTCGGCTTCACCAGCCGGGCGGGAAAGCTGGTTGAGCAGCCGCAAACGCAGAGAAACATCCATAGTGCTCATCGTCGGCGGTCCCACGTTTCCTTGTAAATTGCGTCGGCCTCGATGTACCAGCGCAGCATTTCATCCCACGGCATAGCTAATGCCGTGGAGAGATCGGTCAGTACAGCCGCAGTGCGAGATGTTACCTTTCGCCAGTCGGTCAGCCTTATGACGATGCGGACTGGTCCGTCTCCGCCGGGCGGAAGTAGCGGGGCAAAAAATCGTAACAAGCCTCCGCAACAAGCTCGCCGTCATCAGAGATCAGGCCTCTCAGGACGCTTGCTGGTAGACCAGTCATAGCGCCGTAAATGTCGAAGTTGTCCGGAACATTAGCGGGCCGTTTGTCGATGATGTTTCCCACTTCTCCGGTTGTCAGCCGGCGAACCGAGATCATACGAACGGGATTTCCTTGCCAATTGAAGGGGAACTTCAAAGGGATGTTGCGAACCACGTCAGAATTTTCTTCGAGAATAAAATCCAGCGTCTCGATCTGTCTATCCGGACCTGCTGGAACCACGGCGGAAGTCGCTTCTGTCGATGCACCTGATGCCACAGTGACGTTATCGCCCCACAGTTCGCGGGGCGGAAGCGGTATTTCTTCGAATTTCACGTCGCTGGGGTCCGACTTGGACTGAGGGACCGCCACGCGGGCGGTCAAAGTGTCGTCGCTTTTCTGCATGTACGATGCCCTTTGGCTATCATGCCGAGATCAGATTGTTGAACTCGGCCGTGTAATTCACGCCGTTGATGATCAGGGTGTTGTTCTGGATGTCGAACTTGTGGATGACCTTTCCATCCATCATGTCCTGATAGAGAACGATGGAAGACCAACGGAGCCGCGTGGCCGCCGTAGACTTCTGACCCTTGACGCCTCCCTGCTCGAAGTTGTTGAGCAAGCCTTTGAGGATAACGGTGCGGCCCTTCAACTGAGGCGAAGCTGATGCATTGGCCTCACCCGTGGAGTTGGCCGGGAATACATTGAGCAGCGCCTCGTAATAGGCGATCGTCGTCCAGTCGCCGGGTTCCCGGCCGAAACGCGTCTTGAGGTCCTCGTGGACGCCGTTGACGCTCATCTCGCAAGTAAGAGG
>NZ_LT009719.1:1527890-1552992 GCF_900013495.1 Agrobacterium genomosp. 2 str. CFBP 5494 | reverse complement strand
GTCTCGCCTGACCATTGCGCCGGCCATATGTGGGGACAGCGCCCGCGTGACGTTGCCAGCACCAAGGTTGACCACGGCCTGCGGGTAAAGTCCGATGACGTTCAGCGCCGTCGCGAAGTCCTCAGCCCATTCGATGGCCGCCTCGATCGAGGTGGACGGCGTGTCGCCTATCACCATGCAATCAATGATGCGATCGGCTACGACGCGGGCGGCCGCGACAACCGGATTGGCCGCTCCGCCGAGGCGAGCAGTCATGTAGCCGGGCGAAATGATGATGCCCGGTTCGATCTTCAGCTCGCTCTTGGCATCGAGCAGCGCGTACATACCGGTCTTTGCGCCGGCGGAACCAACGATGTGGTTGGTCTCTTCGGAGAGCTTGTCGGCAGGCGCTGCAGCGGTCGAATGCTGCGTCCTGACGAAAGCGAGATCGGTGACGATGCCCTCCGACAGGAGCTGGTCGACGGTGTCGCGCACGACGCCTGTACCAAGCTTCGCAACCTGCTCGACGTTGTCGAGGGAAAGCTTGACCAGTTCATTGAGCGGAAAGGCGGTGTCGTCGGCGGTGGGTGCCGGCGCAACGATGCCGATTTTGGTGCTGTCGCGAGTATCGATCTTTGCGACAGTAGAACGAAGGTTGGAAAACCGGCGTACGCCGACGAAATCAGTGGTGCCAGACATAAGCGGTCCCCGAAAAATAGTTTATCACGCAACTTGCGGGGAATATGGCTGACAGATGTCATGGTAGGTGGCTGACACTCGTCAGCACCATGAAAAAAGGGCGGTCGAAACCGCCCTTGAAGCCCATTTAATGACCTATTTACGGTCGCCTGTCCATCCGGTCAGGCGTAGTTCGCGAGTGCCCATGTCCAGAGGTCGTCAAGCTGGGATTGCGAGATGTTTTCCAGCTCAGCCATCTGGTTCAACAGCGGATCGGTACGCCGGTAGAGCTGCGCATCCTCAAAGTAGACGATCGCCTGTTCTTTCTCGACGCCTTCCGGCATGGCGTCGATATGGGCTTTCACGCCAGCTTTGGTGACACCGACTTCAGCGGCGGCCAGCCAGAAGCCAAGGCGAGGTATTGGCGGGACCGGCACGGGGGGAGCAACATAAGGCGGGATAGTGTTTACGCGCTCGCCCTCATCGTCAAATTCCCATTCCGCGATCAACTGGCGATGCCGGTTGCCAGCATCATCGGGAACAAGCAGCTCAGCACCCTCGAATTCGACGCGGATCATGCCGCTTTCGGTATATCCGATAACGTTCATGTCAAATCTCCGCATCGTAAAAACCGGCCCAACCATCAACGTATCCGCTTGCTCCGGTCACGTTGATCTGAAAAAAACCTCCCACCGCAGACGGTGCGCCGAAGGTGCTAACAAGACTAGCGCTTTGGCTGGTGCCATTATTTGCGACGGTCAACGACGGAGTGGCCCGCATAGGAACAGGAAACCGGTAATAAGCCATATTTGTACCGACGCCGCCGGACTGTAGACCGTTGAAGATGACGCAGAAATATCGCTGACATAACGACAGTTCCTGTTGAATGTGTCGAGGGCCAGCCGGATCATCTTCCGCAGAAGCGTCGCCCTCAACCAGCGACACCCGCGCAATATCGAACGTGCCCGACTGCTGCCCCAAATTGTTTGTGCGCGCATTGTAGGATGAACCGGCATCGAACCAGATGCTTAGGGCAAGAGCATCCATGCCGTTCGTTCCTAACGTCTTTCCGGCGATAGATGGGATGTCCATCACCACATCATATCGGGTCCACTGCGTGGTTACGGCAATCGTGGTTACGCTGAAAGTGTTATACGGAGAGAACGAGCCGCCGCCCCCGAAGTCTTGCGCCATTTCCACCGCAATGTTCTTTGCAGCATCTGCCTTCGCGTAGAAGGTTAACGTTGCGCGTTTTCCTGCCAACGTCCGCACACTTTCAATCCGGTGAGCTTTTCGGCAAAGGTTGCCGGCCCCCGCGACACTGGTAACTACTGTGCGCGAAAAATGAGCAGGCTCTCCCGGAACATCGGCCTGTCCCAAGGCAAAATTTTGTCTCGAATGGGTCTTAGTCGTTCCGATATGTTGGTTGTTCCATCGATCGTCACTTCCATAACCTGATGACGTTTGCGTATTCGACCTTTGCCAAATATCAAAATTGAAGTTGATGATCTTGTTGCGATAGCCCGAGAGTACGCCCGCTCCCGAGTTGGCGCGAGCGCGCCCTTTTTCAGCTGCCGAAAAGTTCTGGATCGCATCGACACGGATACGTTTCGCCAGCGCTGCCGCTTGATCCGTACTAATGGGCTTGTCTACGTCGGCAGTGTTGTTGATGTTACCGAGACCAATATCACTCTTCGCCAAGACGATATCTGCGGACAGTTCCTTGCCATTCACCTTGCGGGCGTTCGGGACTTTTCCGGCAAGGCCATCCGCCAGCGCTGCCGCCGTCGCATAATAGGCAGGAAGCTGGTTTCCGAACTTGAGTGCATTCGGAGCCGAGCCGCCAATGATGATCTCGTTGATCTGGTCCTGCGCCAGCGAGATGGAATGCTGCAGGTTGGCAATCTGCGGCGCGACGTTGACCTGAATGTAGTCAAGCGAGGCCTGAATGCCCTGCGCAATCATTGCCTCGAAAGACGCCTCCAACGCTTCACGCGCCAGAAGACGATCATCAATGCTGGCGAGGATCGGATTGAGAAACGCCCGATCGATCTTCGTCGGCGGCCAGGAGGGGATTTGATAAAGCTCAGAGCGCTCGGGCATAGTCGATCACGTCCTCACCTTCAGCGTCGATGATTTCGGCCAGAACCGGCCCTTTCATCTCGATTTCATTCAGGGGGCGAAGGCTGAAGGCACCGCGTTTGACCGGGCGCGAGAGCTTCACCATGTATGATTTCTTGAGATCAACCTTCATAGCGGCCTCACAAAGCAGAGATAAAGGCGTCCTGCACAAACGGCACGGACGCGGGGTTGTTGGTATTGGCGACGGGTCGCAGGCGGGCGGAGGTGGTGGCAGCGCCGAGCGTATAGGTGGACAGGTATGTCCGGCGCGTCGGCACCTGCGGGTCGATCGTCACTTCCGTGGTGTCCGGCGTCACCGTGGTATTCCCGACCATGATCGCGGGCGCAAAGGTATGCCGATCGGCGTCGAACGCATCGATCGTGAACTGCGTCACGATGGCCGTGGTCGAGATGCCGAAATTGAAGTTGTCGCTGACTGCCCGCATTTCGGTCCGGTTTCGAGCCACTCTCGAAACCGCATTGGCGTCGAGCTGGATCATCGGCTGCAGATCTGCCGTTCCCATCATAACCATGCGCAGCTCGACCGAGGCGGGCAAGCCGACAAGCGGATTGGTGGCCGGGTCACCGTCGTCCAGTTCGGTCCAGACGGTCGAACCGGAAGGCCGGATTTCCCAACCGAGCGTGCAGCCACCCGGCACCCAACCGGCAAACAGCATGTCGATCTGCGTCATGCCATCGGCAAGGTTGAGAGCCTTCATCGGAATGACGGTGCGGACACTGCGATAGCGGGCAGCGTTCAGCCTGAAGCAGATATCGGTTTCGGTCGAGCCTTGAGCGAACGCGCCGTCCGTGCAAAGGAACTGCGTGCCGCCCGTGTACTTGTTCGCCGAGGAAATATGCAGGGCATGCGCGCCGGTCGTGACGGTGACGAACGCATAACGCTTGCCGCTTTCCAGCAGGGTGATTGGCAGTTCCAGCTTGTTCCAGCCGACAGTCAGATTGGCATGGGCGAAGGTACCGCGAGCCAGAACCGAATCGAACAGCGGCACGCCACCGGTCGTGGTTTCGACCAGAAACACATGCACGTCCCCGTCACCGCCGACACGGGCAAAGGAAAGTTCAAGGCTCGTCACCTGCATCGGCTGGGCCACGAGGAAGGACTGCGCATAGATCGAGCCGTTAACTCCCACTTCCTGCGTTACATACTCCCAATATGGCTCATTATATATCTCGTAACGGATTTGTCGGACGCCGTAGGTCTGGTGGCCCGGCCCATAGTTCGCCCCGACATAGACCACTTCAAAGGTTTCGCCGCCGACATTGAGCATCTGACCCACTCGGGAATCGCCGCCCAATCCAGCCCATCCCGCAACGTTTTCGCAGGCGTGCATCGTCGGCCCATAGGTGATGCGGATACGTGATGCTTCCTTCTGGACAAGCGTGGTTTCCATGTGGGTGAGCTGCGAAATCTGCAGGCTGGCATCGAGCGACGTGTTGGCAATGCGCGTTACCTCGTCAAAGGCTGGCACCATGCGTCGCCCGCGAAAAGCAATCTTCGGATCGTCCTCGGCGATCACTTCAAGGCGGGCCTGTCCTTCAGCGGCAAAGCCGAAGCGCACGCCTTCCTCGATGCGGGCCAGCCAGTCCACATGGGTCATGTCCCAGCGATCGGGGATCAAGCCGTCATCGAAGACATAGGCGCGGGCCTCATCCGGCAGGGCAACCTTCAGGCGGGCGGCACCGATGTCGCGTTGCATCTGGCGGATGATGACAGGGCGCGGGATCTCGGTCAGCTTCGCCTGAATATTGACGATCTGTGTTTCGATCGTCTCGGTTCTCATAAAAAGGCCGTCCAGATCGACTTCCAGCGCCGTCACACGGCCCTCGACCTCATATAAGGTTTTGACGCGGTCGCTGTTGCCCGGCTCGATCGCCTCAATGCCGGAAGAGGTAAGAAGGACATAGGCGATGCAGGCATCGGTAGAGGCGACAACCGGCTTGACCGGAACAGGGTTCGCGTCACCCGGCTGGACGATCAGCGAGACGACTCGTTTGATCGTCTTCGGCGTTGTTCGGTTGATGATGATGCTGGTCTCGGGATCGTCCGAGGTCTCGAAAGGTCGGCTGTCGGTTTCGATGATCTCCTCGCCGCGAAGCAACACGGCAATCCAGCGCTGGTCAGAAGCTGCAGGCGGGATGTGAAGTTGCAGGTTTACGTCCTTCGGCGCTTCCTGCGCATAAACGATTTCACCGGCGACATAGCGGCCGGCCGAGACCGTGATCTCCTGCGCGGACTTCTGGCTGACGGTAAACGCCGCCCAGTGGGCAGGATACCCGATGGCGTCCAGCCAGATCTGGTCCTGACCCGCCTGTGCCTGTTTTCCGATGGCGTCGAAGTCAACGTGATCGGCGATTTCGGCTTCTGCGAAAGATGTGCGCTGCATGTGTCGTTTCCCTCAATCCAGCCGCGTGCGGTTCATGTAACCGCCGATGGCATGGCTTCCGTCTATGAAAATGTTGTCGTTAAAGGTGATGCCGCGCCGCCATGCGAAGGACACGGAATAGAGCGTGTCCGGTGTCTTGGCTGTGACCATGGCGCGCTTGGCGCGGCGGATCGGTTCAAGATCGACGCTGGTCAAGGCGGCGCGGCCGAATGCGCTGCGGCCGATCTGAAAGCGGTTGCGATGAGCGGCGAGCGAGACCCTGATGAGATAGTGAGCCGTGAACGGCTGGTGCGCGATCGGCGTGCGACCGATGACTGCGCGACCGAAGGTGAACCGGGCCGGATGGGCGATGCGGTCAATGATGTCGGCATCGACAAAAGCCAGATAGCGCTTCAGGCCGACGAGCGTGCCTTTCAATGCCGCCAAGGGTGAAGCGGGATAGTCGGTCGACACGCCGGCGCACTGCGCAATCATCTCGCGCTTCCGCTCCTCGGACCAATCATCGTACCAGAGATCGACGGAATGATGTGCGGCAAGCCATGGCAGGAAGCGCGCCGGTGTGCGGTACGGGTCCATGATGACGTCATAAGGAACAGGCAGATCGTCCGTCATGCCGGCAATCAGCGCCTTTTCGAAAACCTCGCTCATGAGCGCACCTCGACGGTAATATCGAGGCTGGTCATAACCGGTACCGCGTAAGGATCGGCGGATACGATCACCGGAGCGCGATCGATCACCTTAACGATGCCCGGCCCATAAGCAGCACCCGAGAGCAGCGCTGCAGGAACCTCGCCGTTGATCGCGATCCGGTCAGTCGCTGCGGCAATGACGCGCTTCTCCGCTTCCGCCTTCAGCAGCTCCGGCGATGGTCCCGAGGCGGCAACCTCGACAGTGAGCGCGACCTGATACTCCTGCCGCGATGCCGACATAACCGAGAGGCCAACAGCCTCTGGTGTGCGGTCGGGATGCGCGACGGCGCTCCGGATCGTCGCCAGTTCGCCGGAGGTCAGCAAGCGGCCGCCCGGTCCGATCAGCACAACGTCTGTATCACCGCGCCGGCCATGGACGGCCCGGCCGTTGACACGCGCATCCCAAAGCCCAAGTGTCTTGTCGGCCGACTGTGGCCAAGCGGTCCACGCATCATAGAGATAGCGCCCGGCCGACGCCGAAGACGGAAGGTCGTAAGCCAGAAGATATCGGCGCAACAGAGCGACGTCGCCCTCCATGACAGCAGCAGCGTCACCAGTCGCAGGGATAATGACCTGGCGCTGCACGTTCTTGCCTGCAACGACCGTATCAAGGTTGCCTTTGGTGGCCAGAATGGCAAGCAACGCCTTCAGACCGTCATTCACCCGCTGGCGATCAAGCAGGCGCAGCCACGACCACGCTTGGCCGGCAATGTTGGCGCTGTCCGTTTCGAGATCGATGGTGTCATAAGCCGGTAAGGAAGGGTCTTTCGCCCGTGCAGCATTCCACGAGGTCGAAAAGCGAGCCTTGAAGGCTGCGAGCAGCGTTTCGAAATCAAGCGCCTCGATAGCTTCAGGAGCAGGCAGACGCGAAAGGTCGATGGTTTCCAGTGTCATGCCGCGAACCTCACAGCGCTGGCCGCCGACAGGCCGAGAACCACGGCCTTATCGTAATTCCCGAAACGACCTTCGGGATAATAGAGGCCGCCATGGCGAATACCGAGTGCGCCGCCTTCCGTCATCCTGACGAGCTGGAGCTGCGTGATGCGATACTCCGGCTCCCACCGTGCGGCCGAGGCCACCATTTCGTTGTAAAGCAGGAGCGCAAGCGCTGGCGACAAGTCCTCGGCAAGAAGCGACCGAAGGTCCGAGCCGAAGGACAGACGCATGATCCGGGTGCCGATGCGGGTGTGCCAGATTTTGCCGAGCGACTGTGCAAGATGGGTCGGACCGGTGATGATCCTGCCTGTCTTCTGGTCGAAACCCGAACGGATGCGCAACGCTCCTGCCATTCTTCAAAAGCCCCTTAAACGTCGTTTGAGGCGTCAGCGCCGGCGTCGGCCTTCTCAGCGGAGCCGGCCGGGCGGATGTGTTGAGCGAGTTCTTCAGCCAGCGCCTCATGCTCGGTCAGGCGGAGCGTATCGCCCACCTTGACGCGACGGCCGGCAACACGCGTGGGCGCTGTTTCCGTTACGACATAGTCCTTCTTGCCATCGTCAGGTGTGGCCACGGCAGGAGCTGCCGGCTGTTCGGCCGCGTCGGTCGCTGGAGTGTTTCGGGGTGCTTTCGCCATTTCAGGTTTCCTTCAGTTGTCGGATTCGGGTGGGCCGGAAACTTCACCGCCGCGCCGCACTTCGGTGTGCTTGTGTTTTTCGCCGATGTAGACGCCCTCATGCTCCAAGGTCCCACCACTTGCCCGGACATCGCCGATCAGCCTGATCCCATCAGGTCCAATCTCGATGCGGCCCTTGCCGGCCGTGATGACGGCGGTATCGGAGGATTTCGAAGGCGCGGCGTGGTCCCGGTCATAGGAGCCGCGCATTGCTATCGAGCCGGCTCCGATCGTGCCGGAGGGCGAGAGCATCATCATCTGCTCGCCCACGGCCGGTTCGCCGTGGATCGAAAGGCTGCCGACGCCGGCTTCCTGCCAACGCAGCCACGGCGACAGAACGTCATCGCCCTTGCTGGACGTGCCGAGCTTCAAGCGAAGGCGGCGCTTTTCGGAATCCTTCTCCGCGACTTTTCCATAAAGCACCGTCTGTGCCAGACGACGCTCTGCGGCTTCGGTGCGGGCGGCCTGCCGGCGCAGCTCAAGTTCGACCGGATCACGCATTGTCCGGCTCCTCTTTCGCCGGAATGAAGGGCCGCATGGCTTCGATCGTCGCGTCACTGGCGAATTTGATCCAGTTGTCCTCTTCGCTGTATGCGCCGGCTTCTGTCGGGAAAGCCGTCTCGCCGAGGTCGACCACAATCTGAGTCCAGGTGACGGTGTAATAGGCCACACCCTGCGAAGCATCACGAACCGTAAAGAGGGGCTTCAGCTCGGGTTGAGGCGTGGTCTCTGGCGGCAGAATGCCCGTCAGGCCCCACATCGCGGTTTCGTCGTCGCCGAGGATTTGCAGGAGACGTGCGCCGATCGCGAGCGCAATAGCCTCCTTTTCAACACGCTTGGCAGCGATCGGCTTTGCCTCGGCGACGATGTAGGCAGTCCACTCGACGGAGAGGCTGAAGGAGCCGTCGACAATCGCGATCTCGCGAATGCGGCTCCAGCCCATACCGACGCCGGGAGCGGAAACGACGCTCTTGGCTATCAGCTCGGAAATATCGACCTTTCCCGGATGGCGCACAACGGCAACGCCGGGCAACAGTGCCTGCAGCCGGGCAACAATCGCCGACTGCAGGGGCAACAGCCGGTCATCCAGAAGGAGTTCGGAAAGCGGTTTCGGCTCGATCATTGCAGCAGCCCTCCGAAATGATCAGTGACGACATCGAGCAGCTCACGCCGGTTTTCTTCCGAAAGGCCGGCAAACGGGCGGGCCGGGATTTCGACTTCCTTGGCGAAAACCGCTTGGCCACCGATCTGGAAGGCCAGACGATCGGCGTTCTTCGGTACGATCGTCATGCCGTCCTGATGGACGTGGGCGTACTCCCATGTCGAGCCCCACTCGGCTTCCTCGGCCGAGGCGGTCCACACCAGCGAGGACAACAAATGCTGGCCCGTTGCCACAAGGATCGGCGTGCCGGCATGGTTCGGTTTCCATGGCGTGCCGTCCGGCGCTGTCTTCTCCTCGGCAATACGCCGGCGCGTCTGGTTTTCGCCAACGGCGCCGATCGCGCTCATGAGTTCGGAAGCTTCGAAGTCGAAGAGCGGCCGAAGCTTCCGCTCGGCCGTCTCCAGATCGGACACATCCAGAACAATCGAGATTCCGCTCATATCCGGCCGAGCCTTTCACGCGTGAACATGCGCTCCGGAGCTTCCAGAATAACTTCGTTCTGCCCGACATCGCCGCCGGCGCTGCCATTATCGCCATCGCCGGAAATGGTGGTGGTCAGCGCGCCCTTGCCGGCGGCGATCGCTTCTAGGCGTTTGATCGCCGCGTTGTAGCGTTCCTTGATGTTCTCGGAAGACCGGGAAAAGGCGAGCGCGATGCGGTAGAATGCGATGTCCATGGTGTAGAGGCGCAGCGCATCGAGCGAGTTCTGGTCGAGGGCGGACAGTTCGGCCGGAGAGTAGCGAGCAGCCAGAATGGCGCGGACTTCGATCGAGGCGTCGGCGAGGCCCTTCTCGATGCGGTCATCATCGCGAATGCCGGTTTGCTCGTCCGCTGCGACAAGCGTCAGTTCGTTCGGGAAACGTGCCTCAAGGTCGGCGAGAGTGGCATAGGCGATCATGGAAATGGTCCTCAAGAATTTGCCGCTGTTTTCCGGTGGCACTCTCACCACCGGTGGGCTTCGGGTTTCCCTCGCGGCGCTCCCACCCCGTATCTGGTTGCGGAGGGCGGACTTGAACCGCCAACCTTCAGGTTATGAGCCTGATGACCTACCGTTGGTCCACTCCGCGGAAGTCTTAATCGTCGTCGTTGACCTCGATCATGCGGCTGTCGAGCTTCAGCTTCGGATCAGCGCGCAGGCTTTTGAGAACGGCTTTTCGCTCTTCATCGGTCTCGCCGAGCTGGTCATAGGTGAGGTCGACCGGCTCGGGACCGAACGCAAAGCCGGCACGGCGGCGGGGACCGCCCGGAGCCGAAACGATCAGCAAAGGCTCGACCGTGACGAAATCCGTGTCATCCGAGGTGACGGTGGCTCCTTCACCTGCAGGAGCGGCAGCCTCGGCAATTTTCTGGATGACCTGATCAGGTTCTGCGCCGGCGGCAACAGCCGCCTTGATGTTCTCGATCGTCTTGTTGAGGTGCTCATCGCGCTCCGCCTCGGGCAGAGCGTTCCAAGCATCCACCGTCAGGCCGGATGCCTGATGAGCAACCACCACTACTGCGCCGAGCTGGAGGGACTTGCCCTCGGCGACCTCGATCAGTGCCGGCAAAGTGTTCGAGCCGTTGAGGATTTCGGGGGCGGCCGGTTTTGCGGCCGGTCTGGCTGTGGTCCGCTTGGACATAAACTTCTCCTTTGGGTTTTCGGGTAAACGGCACGCATGCCGCTTGCCGGAAAACCCGGCGACCGGGAGGTTGGCCGCCGGGATCGCGCAGGTGCCAGGACTAATCCAGCAGCGGCGCTTCCATGATCTGGACAAGGTTGCGGTCGGTGTTGGTCGAGCCGTCGATCTTTTCGGACATGAGGATGTCGCGGGCTTTGAAGAAATTGCCGTTGCCCGTGATCAGGTGCGTCGGACGAATGCCGAGCTTGCGGCCTTCATCATCCGTGAATTCCTTCATGGCGGTGAAAGCGGCGCGGAGGTTGGCCGCGTTCAGCTCTGCCTTGGAGCCATAGGCCATCTGCCAGAAGCCGAAGCCGGCGGAAACGCGGGCGTCCGTACCGTAGACGTACTCGTCACGCATGAAGACATGGTCGGACGTCTTGCCGTCTTCCTTGGCAACGAACGAATAGTCGCGGCGCTTCTGGAAGATGAACGGTTTCAGCGGTCGGCTCATGTCGGCGAGAATCCATGTCTCGCCCGTGCCGGCCTGCATGTTGGAGACGCTGACCTGTGCGCCCTGAGGGCCGACAGGATGATCAGCGTCAAAGAAGTTCTGGCCATCGTAGCATTCGGTGTTGAAGGCGGCGTTGATCAGCTCGAACAGGACTTCGTCCGGATGCGTCGAGGCAGACTGGCCAAGCATCTCAAAGCGCGGCGCATAAAGGCCGAGTTTGTCATCTTCGATGTCGTCGCGGGAAACGCCGATCGTTGACTCAAATTTGCGGTTCTTGATCGTGTAGCCCTTCGAAGAGAGCGACTTGATCTGACGATCGCCGATCCATTCCCGAAGTTTCGGAATGTCGCCGAGCCAGCCGTATGTTTCCTCGCCGGCGGTCGACGTCACGATCGTGGCAAGCAGGGTGTACATCGCGGTGTAACCCGCGAAGCCCTTCTGGAAGGAGGTCTTGAAGCCGCGCTGTGCTGCGGCAAGAAGTTCGGGCGTTATGACGCGTGCCATTGAAAACGGTCCTGAGATTTGAGTTGTTAGAAGCCGACGCGGACGAAAATCTGCCCGCCTTCGATATGCATGATCTTGCCGGCGGCCGATCGCGTTCCGGCACCATCGGTCTTGGCGACCGTCTGGTCATCCACGACATAGGCCGTCTTGTTGATGTCACCGGCGGTAATGGCGTCGGCAGAATGGTTGGCGAAACCGAAGGTGCCGCGCCGGAACGGGACCTTTTCAGCGCCGTCAGCACCGGCATTTTTTACTGTCTTCTCGGAAACCCCGAGAATGGTGAGGTTGGCCGCGACCTTGCCCGGCACTGCAAGGCCGTTTTCGGTGACGACCAGAGCGCCCTGCAGAATGGTGGTTGCGCCCTTGACGGGCGCGGTGGAGCGGAGGCCTTCGGTCTCTACCGGCTGACGGGCCTGCGACATTGCGGTCATTGCGGTTCTCCTTCGGGGGAAATTTTGGTCAGGCGGCGGTCAGACCGTTCGCCTTGCGATATTCGTCTTCCGACAAGCCGAGCTGCTTCATGACGTCTCGGTCCTCGGCGGTCAGGGTGGCGGTGGCATCCTCGGGGCGGCGCTGGTCAAGGTTGGAGGCAGCAAGGCCGACGCCGAGAGTTTCGATGAGCTTTTTCACCTGCTCGAAACCTTCGGGCGATGTCGCGAGGGCCTCGTAGCTTTCGCGCTGTGCCGGCGTGATCTTCTTCGCCTTCAGCGCGCCTTCGAGCAGCGTGTCGACCTTTTCCTTATGGACAGCCTTCTTGCCGTCCTCGATCTCGGTCGACAGCGTCTTGATCCTGTCGAGCGCTTCCTGATGCACGGCGGGATCGATGCGGGTTTTCAGGGTGGTGATCGCCGAGAGGCAGGAAGCCTCGGAGGCGTCTTCATTGAGGCCAAGGGCGGCGGCGAGTGCTTTCAGCATGTTCGTTTCCGTTTGAGTTGTTGTCGTGAGGGTTGCCGACGCGACGGCCGGCATTGATGCGGCGGGGGCAGCGACAAGCGCCGCCGAGTGAAGCCATGTGGCCTTGCCGTTATCGTCGGCCTTGAATGTGGGAGAGACATACCGGTGGGTGCGCGCACCAAGAACGCGGATGCCTTCCTCCAGCCACTCAACCTTACCGAACAGACCGTCCGGGCGCGCTTCGAGCTTGTTGATCCAGCCGATCGCGGGCGCGGCATCACCGAAAATGGCCTTCTTGACGGTAGCGTGATCGATATCGATCGGGAGATCGACGGCATCCGCTTCGAAGCGCGACACCAGCAATTCCGGATCGATTGTGAAAACGCGACCGTCGCGGGCGTTCAGCTTTCCTCGCGGCGCGAGCTTTATCCACTCCGGTCCGCGCTTGGTCTCGGAAGACGCGGCGGACGGATCAGCGGCATAGGCATCAAGCACAGCGATACCCGTCATCGCATCGGCGGCATTCGGCGTCGCTTCAGGAGCGAGGCAGGAAAGGAAGAGGTCGGGGCGCTGTGTCATCATGACGGCCAATCTAGCCATCAATTCCAAGCATCCGGGCTGACACCTGTCAGCACGGTAAAATCAGTTCGTTTGGGGGAATGTCCGCATCTAATCCTCTTGGGGGGCGAGGATCAAGAGCAACGTCAAATTTGAAGCACGATTAAAGGCCGTGGGCGCGAATTTTAACCGTGGATGAAAGAAGGGGCGTGAAACCCCTTCACGCGCGTCTGTGGCCGTTTTATCGTGTCGGTCATCGCAACATGGGGAAATGGGTAATGAGGCAGGTTCTGGCGCTGGCAATCTTGGCCGCAATGAGCAGTTTCGCATATGCGGCCGACTGGCCACCTGCGACGGATTATCTGAACGGCCTTGAAGACTGCAGCGCCAGCAAGCAGCCCGGCAGCTGCCAGTATTCTCGCGATGTGTGGGTGAAGGAATACGGCGAGGCGGTTAAGGGCGAATACCAAGGGCAGCGCAACGTAGCTTACTGCCTCTCCACGGGATGTCACGGCGCGATCCGGGTAAACAAAATGCTCGGATGCGCATGGAGATTTGTTATCCTCGAAAGCGGACACCTCTCGGCTGACAGCAGCGATACCAGCAATCTGGAATATTATTGCGGCCCCGAGAACGTCGACAAGGCCGAGCGGCGTGCTGCTGAAGCGCAATCCCGCCGGATGCTGAAAATGCTCGGTATATGATTGCGCCAGCGATCCCATAAGCTTATATTTACAAAAGCGCGGCAGAGAAGTCCGTAGCCCTAGATGGCCCTTGGAGGGAGCCGGGTAAAGCCCCGGAATCGGTCCCTCCCTGCCGCGCTTCATTCCCACGGCCATTTGAAGCCTGCTCGTTCCACCTGCCTTCTTGCCTCCCTCTCGTCTTTCTGATGCAGCGAGTTCGCGCGCATGTAGCCGTTCTGGCTGATTGAAACGAAAGAGCGCCAGACCGACTTTCCTGTGCGCCAGAATATCGAGCGCGTGTTTTCCTTTCCGCGCAGGTCGGGCAGGATTTCCCCCGAAGACAACAAGTTTGGCAGGGTCGCGAAATCCTCCACCGGCATCTTGTGGCGCTCGATGCGTTCGGCGATCGCCTCACTGGTGATGGATATGACCGGCGACTTCGCGCCGAGCTGCTCCGCCAGCGCCGGGTTATGTCCCGCCGGCAACCAGACTTTTTGCGGCAAGCGCGGTGCGATCTGCAGATAAGGATCGCTCCAAAGCTCCTTCAGGACGCGGGTGGCGTCACCATGATCCGCCTCGGCAAGCTTCGCCTCGAAATTCTGGATCAGCGTTTCGGTGCGGGCAAGACCGGGATTGGTTGCCCATCCGGCATCAATGCCCGCCGGCACCATCGAGATCTCGCCAGTCCGGCGGTTGCGATAAGCAACATCAGGTCCGAGTTCCGGCAGCTCGTCCGTGTACCAGATGGAAATGTCGTTACCGTCCTCGTCTTTGCCAATGACGCGCTTGGTACCGATGAGTGTTTTCGCCTCACGATCAGAAATCATGCGCACCTGGCACTTGCACATCCAGCCGTTGGGCGGCCAGTGCGTGCGCCAGAATGGATGGTCGATCGGCAAGATCAGCCCGACCCATGCGAGATGCTCCGGGCGGGGATCGGCAGAGGTGGTGCGGACATAGAGAACATAGGGCAGCACCCGTTTGGATCGCTGCGCCCGTTCCCACTGGCCGGCTGCTCTGGCGGAGTTCATGTTCGACCAGAAGATGGTTTTCAGACGCCGGTCGCTGGCAAAGTTCACCATGCGATCGGGATCGATGCCCTCCGGATCGGAGACCATGCGCGGTCCCCACCATCCGAGCTTCACCAGTTCCTTCTGGATATCGAGCTTCCAGTTCTCATAACCCCGGCCAGTTGTCAGGGCGTTCGAAACTGTCGAGCGGAACGCATTGAGCACGTCCAGCTCGACGGCCTTGGCAACTGTGAATTTATAGGCGTGCTCCTCGGCCCACACATCCAGCCACGAAAACGCCGGCGCATTGGTCTTTCCGTCAAAGTACCTGACGACGCCGGCCGGCGGTGTGAGGGCTTTCCTGATCTCGGCCATGCCGGTCAGTCCGCGATATCGCCGATACCGCGAGCGATCGCGGTCAGCCGGCCGAGGCGTTCTGCCAATTTCGTGGCATCAGGGCGCTGCGTTTGAAGCAGCTTTAAAGCCTCTTCAAAGCTGCCGGCCGTCTCAACGATCGCGGCGATCGGCTGCACGATCGGATCAACCATCTGCTGCCAATCGTCCATGGCGTCTATGAAAAGTTTGTCGAGCTGCTCAAGCGCGTCCGGCTCTCCGGCCTCGGCCGCAGCCAGCGCCTCACATGCTCCGCAATGGCAGGCGCGACGATGATCAGAGACGATGGCCGAGAGAGCCGCAACCTTGGACTTGACGTCTTCTTCCTCGGCCGTCTTCTTCGCATCTTTGACGGCGTCGGTTTTTGGAGAGGTCTTCGGCTCCGGCTTTGTCTCGACAGTCGGTGTTGCCGACGTCGCCGGCGGCGTCAGAAGCTCGTCGCCTTCCTGCGGATCGGACAGACCGACCTTCTCGCGGATTTCGGCCTGCTTTACCTTCAGGCCGAGTGGTACCAGAGTTCCGAGCGCTTCCGACAAGGCTTTGACATCCTCGGGATCGGGAACAGGTAACTGCAGAAACGGATATCTTTCCTGCGGCCCAAAGTTCAGGTCCACGAACGGCTTGATCAGATCGCGGTTGATCGTGATGGCAAGCTGCCGGCAGTCAGCGCGCAACAGCTCCAGACGGACCTCGTTATGGATTTTGGCCTGTCCGAGCGAGGAGCCGTCATCGGAGGTCATGGTCTGGCCAACGACAAGCTTGGAAATCTGCTTGTCGACATATTCAAGCAGGCCACCGAACACAGCCGAGCCGTTGCTGCCGTTCACCTCATGAAACTCGATATCCATGCCGGCCGGGATAATGGCGGCGGCGTCATTGGCGATCGAGGCGACAGCCTTCAGGAGCGTACGCTTGTCCGCGCCGCTGGCACCGGCATTGTATTTGCCGACGCGTAGAGGCATGCCGTAGACTTCGGAGAAGGCCGCCCAGTCCTGCAGGCCGAACTGCTGGATGAGATAAGCCCACGCCGCCGGCCGGGCCATGCCACGGCGAAGCGGTAGGCCGAGACGGGTGCGGGGAATGTGGCGGATGAACTTTGCCTGCGGCAGCTCCTCGCCCTCGATCGAGCCGTCAACCGCAAGCCGAAGGTTCCGGAGCGACAGCCGGTCCATCTGAAAGAAGCGGGCATCACGATCGAGGTAGGCGACCGGTCGCAAGGCCTTGCGCTCGTATTCCCACATCATCTCGCAAACCGCATAGGATTTATTGATCGCGTCCGGCAAATGGCCACGCGCTTCAAGGAAGCCGTCATCATTGATCAGTTCCTCGATCGCTTCAACGATCTTGGCGGGAGCGCCGTTGGCCTCGATCGTCGGGTCGACACTTTCGATCGCCAGCCGGCGTGTCTGGAGCTGAGACGCATAGTGCAGATAGCGCTCCTCCATTTCTTCGGCGAGTGTCAGATAGGAGCGAGCGTTGCCCTCGGCCGCATCGCGCAGGATCGTCCCGAGGCGCTCAGGCGTGAGGCCCGTGGCCACGCGTTCCTCATGCGTCCGGCGAACACCGGCAACCGTGGGCGTTGCGATCTCTTCCGACAACGTCTTGAGAACGATCGGGCGGCCGTCAGGGCCGAGTATGGATGATGTGCGGGTGGTCACCAGTGCTGCCTTCCGTAATGGCCGTCTTCGTCGTCGTCATCAACGCTGTTTTCGTTCAGTGCGCTCGCCGCCATGTAGGCGTATTCGAACCACTGCTGGCGGCTGGCGTAGTGGGCAAGAGCGAGTGCCACCGCAAAGTCGCCATGGCGCTTCTTGTTGGTCTCACCAGTGCGGGCATCAGGGATTTTCGGGATGCCCCTGATAACCTTGACAAGCCGGATGTCGCCGAGGTGCTCATCATCCTTGACCAGCTCCAGCATGCCTTCGTCCTCGAAGGCGGCTTTGAGCGGTGGCATGTGCAGCCGGTACCAGTCGGAGTTACTGGTGAACTTGATCGGGTCGATCAGCCCGCCACCGCCTTCGGGGTCGCGGAAACCGAATATGCGGCCCATGTCCTCGGCCACCGTCCAGCCCATGCCGGTGGCGTCGAATGCAGCGCCAACAAGCCGTGGCGCTGACTTCAAGATCATGCCGGTGATCAGCTTCTGCTCATCACCTGGCACATTGCGCATCTCGACAGTGAGCGCGCTGCGCCGGCACAAGAGCTTGTCGATCGACAGCAGCTTGGCGACCGACAAGTCGGCCACGCGGCCGAAGTCAAAGCCGAGGGCATGTTGCCGATCCCGCCGCAGATTTTGCAGCGCTACGGTGAGCTGAAGGAGGCACGGTGCCATCAGGGCTGCCCGCTGCAGGCGGGAAAGCTGCAGATAGTTTGCGGGCAGCTCCAGCCGAATGATGGGGGCATCTTCCGGCTTCAGCGTCATGCGCGCTTCGATCAGGGGCGCGGGCAACCATGTGCCGCTGCCCTGCGTCGGGATGCAGAAAAGCTCCTCATCCGCGCCGTCGCCATAGAACTTAATGATGTTCTGGCGCCAGTCGGCTTCCGCCTCGGCAGACCATTCCTTGCCGGTTACCAGACAAATACGCTCATACAGACCTTCGTTCAGCGCATCGTCAAAATCGATGCGGAGGTGCTTGTATGGTTTTCGCCCGGCGAGGATGTCCTGTATCTGCTCATTGAAATGGTTATCGACGCCGTTGTGCGTCGAGCAGACCACGACCTGACCGCCCCACATGAGGAAGGCGAGCGCGGCCTTGAGCAGCTCTTTAAGGTTATCAACGAACGCGGCCTCATCGATCATGACCACGCCCTGCTTGCCGCGCAACGAGCGCGGAGCAGACGAAAGGCCGATAATCTCAAAGCCGGAAGCGAACTTGATCCGGAATGCCTGTATCGAACGCTGGCCTTCGTCGTCGCTATCGTCAAAGACCGTTTCTTCGATCTCGCCGGCAAGCTGATTAAAGGCTCGCGCCCACATTGCGCAGGCGTCGATGAATTCGCGGGTCATCTCCTGCGAATAGGAGATGTACATCACGTCCATGCCGCCGGCGGCTTTGGTACGGGCCGCCTTCAGGACCGCATAGGACGCAAATCCCCACGTCAGACCGATACGGCGGCTTTTCTCGACAAACAGGACTTCGCAGCCTGCGCTCTCAAGCAAGCCGACCGTGCGCTGCTGATAAGGCAAGAGCGCCTTGCGGCGCTCGATGCGATCCAGCACGGCGTCCGTAGACAGACGCCGGGCCTTGATCCATTCCTCTTTCGAGATAGGCCCGCTCATTTCGTCACTCCAAGGAATTGATCGAGAATTTCGCGCGCGCCCTGTTCGGTGATGCCTTTGCTCTTCACGACAGCGGAAATTGCCTGCTTTGCCCGCTCGGCAAGATCAGCCTCGACCTTCTGGCGACGGGCGGTCGAAACGCCCTGTGCTCGCGATGCAGAAAACAGGGCATCGGCAAGCGCCTTCGCGCCCTTCGGATCGAACCCGGCCTCGCCACCAGCCGTCACCAGTTCGAACACCAGCGTCTTGATCGCCTCGGAAGCAATGAGGGTGAGATCGTCGGAGGCGGCGGCATCGAACTTGCCGGCGAGCGTGGTGGCAATCTCCCGCGTCTGGTTGAGGCGCTGCGTTAGCGTTGCAAGACGGATCGAGTACCGGTTGAAAGCCGAAAACGAGGGGATGGTGAAATCCAGCTCGCCGCGATATTCGCGATGCACGCCCTCAAGCTTGCTGACGAAATCCTGATAGATTTCCGTCTGCGTTCTTTCACGCTTCTGCAGCTCCTCGGCCGCCCATGCGACGGCGTCGGCGCAGGCGTCTGGCAGCAGCTCGATTCCGGACAGGCGACCGCGACCCATCATCACACCGCCGGCGAAGGACGCTTCACGCCTTCGAGGATGGCCCGGCGCTCGACGTGGTCGATACCGAGGCGGGTGATTTCAGCGATGAGAACGGTTCCGGCTTCGGTGTTGCGGACAGCACCGATGTCCGCCAGATAGCGAAGCTGCTGGCGAATCCATTCCCGCGATCGGCGATGGGCGAAGGTTTCGAGCACCGTTGAAAGGATGCTCTCGTTAAGGCGGCCGTCAGGCTGGTCGTTCAAAGCCCGCAAAATGACGAGGCGAGCATCAACGGTGAGATGCTGGTTATAGTCGCTCATGCTGCCGCATTACCTTTCAGTAAAAAGTCCTCGACGCGATTGACGGTGCGCGCCACGCCGATCTGGCTTTCCTCCATCCGCCCGATTTTGCCGCTTAGCTCGGAAATCGACAGACGCATTTCCATGACGGCTTTCGCGTCAGGCAGATGCTTCATGTCGCTTTCGAGGGCTTGCGTTCGCTGGGCGATCGCGGTGATTGCCGCCATCATCGTCTTCTTTTCTTCAGCGTCCTGACGGCGAAACTCGGCCAGATCGCTGGCGGTCTTCTTCGCGCCTGAGGTGAGCCACAGCCAGATCGTCGCTCCGACCGAAATGACGAGCGACACCAGTCCAAGCCAAGACCGTACGTTTTCCATGTCCATCACCAATACCTTTGTTTCTGTTCGTGTTTGGTCTGGCACCGGATGCACCGGGTGGCGGACGGAAGGGCGAGACGGCGCTCGCGGGGAATGTCGTTCGGGCAGTCTTCGCATTGGATGGTGCCGACGCTGCGCAATGAGAGGGAGGCAGCGGCGATGCCTGCCTCCCGTTCCTGCTCGGCCCGCATGTCGGCCTGTTCGAAAGCAGCATTTCCACCGAAGTTCATGGGGTGCGCTTCCAAGTCTTGACCGCTTCCACCGCCTGCTTTCCGAACTCCTTCAGCGTATGGCCGCCCATGTAGAGGGAGATGAACCAGCCGGTCAGCGTCATCAGCGTGGCGCTGTCGATCGGGTCGATATAGATGTCGAAGACGCGCAGAACCGGGAAAAGCAGGAAGGCGCAAATCCACAGAAACGCCAGCAGATACATCCAGCCCCAGCGCCAAGCGCTCTGCCAGAAGCCTTCGGCCTGCTCGGCCTGGAGAAGTGCAAACTGCCCCTGAAGGCCCTTTTCATAGAGGGCGATCAACTCCGGCATATTGGCATTGACCTCACTGACGGCGTTGCCGAGTTCCGCCTCATCGACGGACGGCAAGGCTTCCGGCTCGACGCCGAGTCGCTCGGCAACCTGATCGACCACGGTACCAGCGAGCGTCCCGGCAAGCCCGCCGACATGCTTCTCCAGCACGCCCTTGATGATGGGAGCGCCAACTTTCGTGGCGGCCGCGATGAGAATGGAGGTGATGGCTGCGCTCATGTCAGAAGCTCCGCAGCCAGCTCGCAAGACGCGGGGCCTTGTCGGCAACGCGCACAGCAATGATGTCCCGGTACTGGTACGCCTGCCATGCGAGATAGGCGACCGCGAGAACGGCAAAGCCGCCGCCCACCCATGAAGCGAGATGATCGGGAACAACGGAGGTCGGATCGACCGGCGCTGGCGTGGTCACCGTGCTGACGACCTGATCGCCGGCCGCGACGGTGGTGCTGGCAGCGGTCGTTACCGTGCCAGTCTTTGCCTTGCGGCGGGCGTCCAGTTCGCGCTGCAGGGTGGACAGCGTGGCTCGGCCGATCCTGCCATCTATGGTGAGGTCATAGGCCTTCTGGAACGTCTCGACTGCCGATCGCAGGATTTTGCCAGTGGCGAGGCCAGCATCAAAGCCGATGCTGGTGAAAGCCTTCCTGATGTCCTCGATTTCCGAGGGCGTTACCGACACCACAAAGACCGCAAACCGCGTGGTCTCGGAGGTGGGCGTCAGGCCGACGACATTGATGTCGGCAGGATACTTGCCAAGCAGCAGGATGTCGGCCTCTTCGGCACGGCGGCGCTCAAGGCCGCGCAATACCTTGCCGCCGGCCTTCTTCCAGAGGCCGAGCCGCTGGCGCGTTTCGGCAGGTTTTCCGGCAAGGTAGGATTTCACCCAAGATGCCTTGAGGATCGCCCCCGTGTTCCAGTCGAAAGAAACGCCGGCGTCGATCGCCTGTTCGCTGGCGCTTGCGCCGAGAGCCCTGATCACACGCGGCATGTAGTTTCGATCGACGGCGAGATCGAAAAGCCGATCGTTCTCCGCCTCGGTAATGACCATGCCGGCTTTCGGCACGATAACACCGGAGTCGGCGGTCAGGCCGGCACCAATCGTCCATTTGCCGACAGCATCACGATAGGCCTTTCTGACAACACCTTCGCGGGTGTAGATATATCTCCGCCCTCGCGGGCTGACGTTTCGAGGCATGAAAAAAGCTCCAGACGCGGATTGCGAACTGGAGCGACTATGCGTTTTTCAGGTTGAGCGCCGGGGCTGACAGGTGTCAGCCGAACCTAGAAGAGACTACCTTGGCCGTCATCTTCCTCTGCTTTCATGCGCCAAATCGTCCTTTCATGCAAGCCCGCAAGCCGTGCGGCCTCTCTCGCGCTCTTGCCTTCGGCCAGCGCCTGACGCGCTTTGCGCCGGGCATTCCTCATCACTGATACGGGGCCAAGGGGAATTACCTCTTTGCTGATGCCCTTTAAACGGCCTTCAGCGTCAAGGGTTGCAAGGCCACGGCAAATCCGATCGGCCGTCTCAAGACCGACCAGCGTTGTCAGCCAGTGATCCGGCTCAGCGCGAGGCGGAATGGAGACACGGGTGCCGCCATGGCTTTGTGCGATTTCAAGAGCGACGGATGCGCCGGCGATATCGGCGATGTCGCCAAGAATGCCCGGAAGTGTGCTCATGTAGAGTCACCGTCCTTGCTCCTCAGGTCGCGGGAATGCCATTCGCGCCGGAGAACAGTGGTGACCGTATTGCCCTGAAGCACCAATTTGACGCCTTCGACGGTTACACCGCTCGCGCCAGCCTTGACGCCGTTGGCAACAAGTGCGGCGATGTGGTTGCGGAAATGAAGAACGTCCAGACCGTGTGCCCGCTCAAGATAACGAATGATCGCACGATCGGTTACGATGATTTCCGAGGATGTTGCTGCGATGTCATCGGCCATGATTGATCCTGTTCGAAATTTTGAGTTGTTCTTCGGTCAGCGCTTTGAGCCGCACTTCCAGCTCGATACGTTTGTGTGAAAATCGCGGGAGCTTGGCAGCGCGTGCCGCCAGTTCGTCCCGCTTTGCCTGCAGAACGTCTATCTCCCGCTGCTCCGGCCAGCCGAAGAGCGGCATGACGGTCGTGGGAGAGACGTCCCGGTTCATGGCGTCGGTGCCTCCGGTTGCCAGCGGATCAGAACGCCGGTGAACTTCGAGACACCCGGATGGTTTTTCATCCAGAACCGGCCCATCGTCTCCCGCGCTGTCCGACCGTAGAGCTTGGCCGGATAGCTGTTGCCGAGCAGCTCGGGCGCAAAGCCGTCACGGCGGGCGAATGCCTCGACCTCGGTCCTGTGCAGATGCACGCCGGCAATGACGATGCTGGCGATCAGCTCATTGATGAGGTCGCTCACCACGATCTCGATCGGAACGACATGCGTGCAGACCGGATCGGCAATGATCTTGCGGCAATATTTGGTGCGCATGGCCTCGTAGAGCTGGACGCGCTCACCCGGCCGGGCATGGCGGGCGCGGTCACCGCGCACCGTCTGCCGCTTGTGGCCGCTCTCGATCTGGCCGCTGAAGAAGGATTTGAAACCGTAGGCGACCATCACGCGCTCGCCTTCGTCTTTGGTGCACGGCGGCCGCGAATAAGCTTGCCGTAGTAATCCATGACCGTGATCCATTCCTTGTCGGTCACGGCGCGATACGTGATTTCCTGATCGAGAATGCCGGTCACCGAAGGCCAGAAGCCATCGCAGAGCATGGATTTCAGCATGGCGTGCTGCGCGATCGCGATCTTGTAACCGTAACGCATGGTGTACGCTTCGCACGGCTTGCGATCCGCCCATACCACACCGGCCTCGCGGGCAATCCAGCTTTTCAGGGCTTCGACAACCGCCCTGGCATCGTCGGCATTGTTGACCCACCGGCCGCTGTCGAGGCCGGTCTGGCGCTTGACGAACGCCTCCAGCGCCCGGTCTTCGCGGTCCTCGACTATGCCGAGATTGTAGGCTGCTATCCACAGCGACTGCATCTTCGGCGCATAGCGGCCGTCGAGGCGACGGCGACCATTGCGGCGCACGGCCACCGGCTTGTAGCCGAGGCGGCGCAGTTCTTTCATGACGGCGTCTTGCTGCGGGGCCGTCATCAACGAGAGGCGCGACTGTCCTGTCACACGAGAGTAAATCTCGCGCTGCGCGTCTTCCTCAGTGATACCGAGTTGGCGGAAACCGCCGAAAATTGCACGTTGAATGCTCATGCTGCTTCTCCAAATTTTCCGGCTTCATCACCCCACACTGTCCAGCCCTTGCGGTTGGTCCGGCTGAAAAGCTCAAGCCGCCGGGCGTTCGGCATCAGCTTTTCAGCATGCCGATAGCCTTCCTCGGGTTTGCGGGAGTGGCCACGGACCACTCCGCGAAATGACGAGCGGACGGATTTCGTGGTCTTTGGGTTGCCGCGCTTGCCGATGAGGAAGGGTTCGTTGGACGTGCGCAGTACGTAACCCGGCCCAAATGCCTGCTTTCCGTTCTTCGTGATTTTTTCCCAAGAACCTGCCGTGACGAATTCGAAGCCCCAATCGATCAAGACCTCGTAGGCCTGAAACAACATGGGATTGGTGGCATAGAGCCAAAGCAGGCAGTTTTCCGATGCGAGATCGAGAACCGGCATGGCCTTGATCTTATCCAGCGGCATGCACTTGTAGTGAGCCTGCGCGGATTTGCCTTCGCCTTTTTCCGATCGCAATTCGTAAAGCCACGCTGGATCGGCCATGATGAAATCGAAGGAGAACGGCGGCAGGTCACCAAAACACCAGACGTCGGGGAACAGTCTCACTGGATCGACCCTCCGCTGTAAGGACGGTCGCCATTCTCGCGGGCGTAGTGAACAGTCTCCCGAAGGGTGTTCGCCCAAAACTGTGCGTTGCCAACAGGGTCGTTCGACTGACTGATCGCATGCGAAATGATGGACACCATCGCGGTTATGACATTGTCGGCGCTGTGGGGCTGGATAACGCCGATGATCTTGAGAGCAATGGTCACCTGCTCGTCGGACAGAGGGTGGTTATGTTGAGGATCATTCATGATCATCACCGTGAAAGCTGATCTGTTTCGGGGGAGCGGGAAGCGCCAACAAGGGCGCTTCCGACTTTTTGGAGGGTGCTTTGCGAGGCGATTTCGCTGCCTTCTGCTCGGCCTCGATCTCATCGAGCTGGTTGAGAATGCTGGCCATCTGGTAGCGATCGGCCGTTTCGATCTCGATCTTGATCGTGGACTTTCCGCCCTTGGTGGCAGCGGAGAAGGATTTCAGGGTGGCGTCGGAGAAGTAGATGCTGGTCACGCCGTACCGCCTTTCGACGCCGCCAAATGCCACGATACTAAGGCCTCGATCTCAGGGAGGGGAACACGGCCGCTGGCGACCGCGAGCAGCTCGGCGAGGAACCACATGCGCATGTCGTCATCGAGCGCGGCCAGAAGCGCTTTTTCCGGGTCGGAGCTGATGAGGCTTTTCAGGTGCGCCTCGAGCATGGAGAGTTCCGAGACGCCCTCCGCCTTGGCAATGGCGCTCATGACAATGCCAAGGGTGTTTCGCTTCAAGGCGGCACCCTCACTGTCGCCGGTCTTTTCATCGCGGCGGATGTAATACTGAAGCGTTTCGCGGAAGAGCTTCACGAGCGTGAGCAATTCGTTGATGTCGGCCTCCGGCATCATGCGCCAGCCGTCAGGAACTCGATGCGCCAACCGATGAAGTTCTTTCAATTCCTCCGGCGTAGGACTGAGGCTGATCGTTAACTTGCTCACGCCACACCGCCTTTCGGGAACACTCGCTCGATGTAGTCGTGATCGTCATCGGCGTTAACGAAGATGCCCGCAGCTTCGACAAGGCCATAACCTTCCACGAAGTCAGTGGGGCTGAAATCCTCCAATCCGTGCGCGAAAAGATCAGCAATGCGCTCGGCGTGGGCAAGATACGCATGTTCGTCAGTGCCAAGATCAGTGATGACGGAATTGAATTCCGTCATCGTCTTGGTGGTAAATTTGCTTTCATCCAGAGTGACGACAACGCGTCGGGTGACATCAAACGTGAAGGTTTTCATGACTCGCCTCACGCCTTCGCCAGATCGATGGTGATGGCCTGCCAGTCGGCCTCAAGGCTGTCGCGCTTGTAGAAGCGGACATATTCCTTGGAGCCTGTCACGCGGATGGCGTCACGGATGGCTTCCATGGCCTTCTTCCAGCGAGTGTCCTCGATCTCCAGCTTGAGCAGCATG
>NZ_LT009719.1:1525450-1527029 GCF_900013495.1 Agrobacterium genomosp. 2 str. CFBP 5494 | reverse complement strand
AAGGGGCGGCGCTGCCAACCGAGGCAGACATCCCGGCCGATCTCCTGCAGGACCGGGCAGCGCACGGTCTCGGACATGAGAGCGCCGCGCACGAGCTGCTCGATGCGACCGACATCGCCGGGATAGCTGTTCGAAAGGAGCTGGCTGACGGTCGAACCGGCATAGCCGATACGCTTTCCGACCAGCGTCTGGTTTTCTGCGTTGCAGGCCTCCGCCAGAGCGATGATCCATTCCGGGGGCTGCTCGCCCCATGCGGCGCGGGCCTTTTCCAGATTGTCGGGCTTGGGCTTCGTCGGGGTCATGCTTCGACCTCGACAGTCTCCGGCTCGCCGAAAATCTTCTCGGCATTCGGGTCATAGATGCACTCGGTTTTGAGGAGCTTCGGCGCGATCGGGCCGGTGTTGCGAACAAGCCGCCAGATCGTTGGTTCCAGTCGGGTTCCCTTCTGCAGAACGGTCAGGTACCCGGCCCGGAGCAGGCAGGAAATGTAAAGCCGGGCCGAACGCTGTGCGACCGTTAGCGAATCCGTCGAGGCATGCACCGAAATGTCGATGAGCTTGAAACCATTCCTGAAGAAGGGAGAGCGCATGGCATTCCAGAGCGCCTGCCGAGCCGTCATCGGGTCAGCGATCAATGTACCGTCTCGCTTGAATACCGGCGTGGCCGACTGTCGAGCCACGATGCGGAACAAGGCCATGCCACGCGGGTTCTGGTCCCCGGTGCGACTGATGAGTTCAGCCTTTTCGCACATGGCGAGAAAGGTGGAGATTTGCTCCCGGCCGCGATTATTGGAAAGGCCGAAGATATCGTCCACGCTGAAGGGCTGGTTGCGCATGTCGGCGTCCATCATCAGCTTCCAGTAATGATCCTGACCGGTCAGCACGCGCTGGCCCTTGGCGACCGAAATCTTGAGAGCGATCGGAGTAACCCGCATTATGCTGCCTCCTTTCTGGAAGGCAGGCGCGAGCGCGAGAACAGGCCGTTACCGCCCTCGTAAGCTGCGAGGTCGATGGAGCTAAGGCCCATCCTCGCGGCTGCCTCCGCAATGTTATGCAGAGAGTTGCCGACGCGACGGACACGGCCTTCGCCCTCGGTTCTGGCCTTTTCGAGCAGGTCATCCGCGATCGACAGCTTCGGATAGAACGTCCGCGCCAACGTGCGGGCATCTTCCATGTCGCAGGGATGGGCATATTTCGTATCGAGGACGAGATCGCGGAAGCGGTCCCCGACATGTTCCAGTTTCTTCGGGAACAGCTCCTCGCCGATAAGCATCACGGGAACACCGCTGGCCTTGGCAATGCCGCGCACCAGCTCGATCAGGTTCTTTTTGATGAGCAGGTCGCCCTCATCAATGATAAGCGGGCGGCGCGGATCGCGGCAAAGAAGGCCAATGACCTCGTCTTCCATGTCAGACAGCGTGCCGCGTGGCTGGTAAACGCCGAGTTCGGAGAGGATCGAGCGCAGCAACTTGGCGCGGGTCCATGTGTCCCGCACTTCGACATAGGCAGCGCCGGTCTTGTTCTGGCAATAGAGCGCCGCTACGCTTTTGCCATAACCGGAGTAACCGGCGAGAACGCCG
>NZ_LT009719.1:1524918-1525430 GCF_900013495.1 Agrobacterium genomosp. 2 str. CFBP 5494 | reverse complement strand
AACACGTCCGCACGGTTCACCTGACCTTCCTTTTCGGTATTGAAGGCGCGGGTGACGATGGACTGGATTTCCGGACGGCTGTCGGCGCTCCATTCCGTCAGGCACTCATCAATGAGCGTCTTTGCGATCTGCAGTTCCGGGCCGAAAGTGATGAGGTCGGAAACCTGCACCTGAATTTTCATCAGGCCGTCATAGGTCTGATAAGTGCGGTTGCCCTTCTTGCCGCCGATCGTGACGTTGTACTTTTCGCCGAGCAGCGCATCCAGCGCGGAAAGGTCCGCTGCAGTGTGACCACGGAACCGGGAAAGCTGCGCATTCAGATTAAGGGCAAACTCGATGCATTTGCGCACCGTCTGGTCTTCAAGCTTGTACTGATCCTTGACGTTGCCGATCGGATCGAGGCCGCCCTTGGCGTTGTGCATGAACTCGCGACCATTGATGATCGTGACGCCGGGCTTGCTGGTTTCTTCCAAGATAACGGACTGCATGTAAATTTCCTCGTTGTTCGAACT
>NZ_LT009719.1:1432998-1522518 GCF_900013495.1 Agrobacterium genomosp. 2 str. CFBP 5494 | reverse complement strand
GGATGACTGTGGAATTGCCCTTCATCTCGGCCTCGCGAACGATGGCCGCGTGGAGTTCCGCCGCCTTTTCATTGAGCGTGGCAGGCTGCGGCATCTTCGGCGCGGTCATGGCCTCCAGTGCTGCGGCAATGGCGGGCGTGCTGTGCTGCTGTTCGCGCTTGGGCAACCGGATGACGTTCGCCTTACCGGCTTCGCGCTCTGCCTTCTCTTTCTTGGCAAGGCGGATGGTGCGCTCGATACCGGACGGACCTTTCTTGAGTTCGCGGATATCGGCCTTGATCTCGCGTTCCTTCGCGCGGATCAGCTCGGCGGCAATCTGTTTCTGCGCCTTGACGAAAGCCTGCGGATTGACTTCAGAGAGTTCCGGGCAGATGGCGACATCGAGATACCGGCCGGTTTCGCCGTCAAAGACGTACATCTTGCCCATGTCGAGCGGATCGAGGCGGCAGAACACATCGGTACCGACCATGATGGAACCGGCGAGATAGAAGAAGCCGTCATTCTGAATGCCGCGCTTCTGCATGGTGCGATGGCCATTCTTGCCAGCAACCGGCATCAGCAGGGCATCCAGCGCACGCTCGTCAACGCGGTTGATCTTCGCGAGAGACGCGGCTGCAACCTCGTTGGGTGTGCGGTCTTTCAGGCCACCGTGTTCTCGCTCGTGATAGACATATTCTAGCCAGTCATCGATATGGTGCTGAAGCTGCTCGGCGGTGAGTGCCACTTCGAACAGGTCTTTTTCGTCAGCGCCGAGACGCTCCGCAAACGATTTGCGACCTTCGATCGCTTTCCGATCGGAGACAGAATGGCCAATATAGCCCGGCAACTGCGGGCATACCTCATGCTGGAACGTCTTGATGACGCGCTCGACATGGCCTTTCTGCTCGGGCGAATAGGCGTCGGAAACATCCGGCTCGATACCGAGATCGGCGAACAGACGCTTGATCGAAACTGCAACGAAATCGCTGCCGTTGTCGGTCTTGATGACCTTGGCCACGCCCCATTTGAGAATGGCTTTACGCATCATCAGGCCAACGGCAGAAGCACGCGGCGTTTTGGAAAGAGTGATGACCAGCCTGCGCGTGGCGATGTCGATGCAGGCATACAAGGAATGGCGACCGTCTATGCACAGCGCATCGACCGGAGAGGCATCGATCATCCAGAGCGCGTTCGGGTCGGTAATGTGGCGGAAGGTGCCGGTACCGGAAAGCTTCATATGCGATCGGAACTTGTCCGGGTCGGTGATCTTGGTCAGGACTACCTTTTCCGAAGACTTTAACTGCGCAATGAAATGCTGGAAGGTGCGCTCTGGCGGCAATGGCTTCAGTTCGCCGTTGCGGTCGATCAGCTCCGGGCCAAAATGATCCTTGCAATAGCCTCGGATTACGTCGGCCGACAGCGCCGGGTTCTTGGCGATCCATGCCAGCACAAAGGCGCGGACCTCGCCGGCATTTGCAGTGTCGAGCAAGCCCTTGCCCTTGCGCGCCTCTGAGCGATCGACGGCAAGCTTGTCCTTCGCACCCTTCTGCTTGGCGGAGCGCCACCGGAAAACCGAGCGCTGCGAAATCTGCGGCAGGATGTCCTTCACCCAAGCGTCCGCTTGGATCATGTTCATGTTCCACCGGTCGCAGAAGATGAACATGGAGGCCTGAACTGAGATTGGAAGGCCCTTTGAGAAGGTCTCAAAGGCGGCGACAACCGCCAAGCGGGCATCGCGTTCGCGCCGAGCGCGCTCGGTCAACGACGCCGAGGCAGCGGGTTCAGGCTCGGGTTGCTGGTCTACCGGCTCGCTGCCGACAACCATGTAGCGCTGCACATAGGTGACCTGGGCGAGCGTTGGGAACAGGCGATAGTGATACTCAAGACCACCGCCGACACCGTTTCGGGCGCGGCACAGCGCGGGATTTGTTGACCAGTTCGCCGTATCGGCAAATTTGTTGACGCCGCGTTTGGTTGCCGGAAGGCCGGGGAGCGCTTCGTCTGCGATCTCCTGTGCGGTCATCCACTCCTTCAGTTGGCGCTTCTCGAAGGCAAAAGGAACCGTGTTCAACGCATTGCCCTCACGATCAGGACAAGCGTCGTAGCGACCTGCGAGAAATAGATCATTCCGAGGATGAAACAGACGATGGCCCAAAGGGCTGAGACGTCTTTCACGATCTGACTTTTCGCGACATGGCAGATGAACTGCAGGAATGGCGCGATGCTGCTGACTATATTCATCGGCGTGCTCTCTTCCTTGCGGCGGCGCGAGTTGCTCTCAGCGCCTCCATTTCCTTGATGTGTTCCTCTAGGAGCTGGTCCTCGATCATCTCAGCGTATTCGTCCTCGATGACGGTCAGGCCGAACTCGCCCGGCACGAAACCGAGCAGCTCCTTGGCTTTGGTGGCGTGGACAAGCGCGATGAAGGCATCGAGCGGAATGCGGTGTTCGCCACTTCCTTCCGACGCCCATTTGTCGAGTATCGCGCTTGAGATCGTGCGGCCGAGGTACTTGCTCATGGCGCTGGCGATCTCTGATCGCTGCCAGCCGTTATCGCGGGCATCGCGCAGGGCGCGGGCGATAAGGCGGGATATGCGGTTGTCGAGCGGGCCGCGACCGGTCACGCCTTCCTCGTAGCGGATCGCCACCTGTGGCGGCGTCCACTCGAAAAGGTCTTTCGTGAGAGGGTCGCGGCGTTTGCTCATCGGCGAGCAGACCTCCGGTCGGCAAGCCAACGCATGACGGAAGCTTCGTTCAGGCTAAAGAACGCGTCCTGTTCGTTGGGCTTCAGCCGCGTAAATCGGTCATTGAGCTTTTCCCATGCGGCCAGCGGGTTAGCGCGGGGAACCCGATCGATGATGGCGATGGCGTCGGCGTAATTTGTCGCCTCGCCGGAAATCAGCAGCTCTACGATACGGGCGGCGCGCTCATATGGCTGGCCAGCAATTTCCAGAAGGGTTTGCTGGTTGTCTGCCAAGCCCTCATCCAGCGCGATACGCTCCCGCAGTTCAGCCGGGATGCTGGCAATCTTGAGGGCGTTAAAAACATTGCGGCGGCTGATCTTGAGGAAGCGCTGTGCTGCCTCGCTGAAGGTGCCGGAGAACGCGGCGGCGGTCTCGATCGTCTCGTCGTCGGAGTTTGGTGCAGACTCTGCACTTAATTCCTGCTTTGGCTTCGGGCCGCGCCGGACGGGGTTCGCGGCTCGCCATATCGCGCACCAGTCAGCAACGTCGACACTATGCTCTAGCGCCGTCAACTCGTGGCGATAAAGCGTTTCGGAGATTTCGGTCAGGCGGATTTGGGCGTCGTTCGCGAACTCGTCCGATTGGCGGACGATGGCGGATATGTTGACGCCGAGCGATGCGGCTGCAGCGAGGCGTTTGACACCGAAGACGAGGCGATACCGTCCTTCGGTTCCGGCGACGACCTCGACCGGGACGCGCTGTCCGATTTGCTGGAAGCTTTCGGCCAACGCCTGAATGGCGTCGGGTGAGACTTTTTTCGCGTCGGAGGAGACGTCGATCAGTTGGGGGGACAGAAATTCAATCTGCATATGGCACTCTGGATTGTCAGGAAAGGATGCGCGGCCTGACGGAAACATCAGGCGGCGCTCTGCGCGCCGTCAGGCTTCGACGACTTTTTTGCACTGGCGTTGCAACTCTTGTTGCTGCTAGTCTCCCTTTCGTCATGGCGGCCACGGGTGTAGCTGTCGGGAAACATTTCGCGGAATGGAACGTCCAGCGCGTTAGCAATCGCCTCCGCGCCGGGACGGCTGGCACCGATCATGCCTGCACGGCAGGCGCTGGCATAAAGGCCTGCGTCGCGTGCGATGCCTGTGAGGGTCATTCCTCTGCGTCTGATTTCCGCAAGTATATCGTGGCGGTCCCACTTTTTGGTGGTCATGACATCTCCTTTTGTCGGGTGCCCTTGCCGGGGCAGTCGGCTGCAATGTGTTCAAACTAGAGCCGCGACCAATGTAGCAACTTATAAGTTGGATAACAACACTAAAACGGTTCCCACTTCGTTAATGGGCGTCTTTTAAGTTGGACTACTGAATGTCGTTTGCGATCAATGAGTTGGTGTATGTTTCCAATGACAACAGAAAGTGGGAACGTCGTTCCCGCTGGCGATTTTTATCTTGATGAAGGTGCGAGGGAGCGACTTTCCGAGGTCATCACGCGAATCGGCAGTTTGGTCCGAGCTGGCGAGATTGCGGGCGTGACTGATGAACAGGTTCGACGCTGGCGCGACGGCAAGGCCAAGCCAAATTTCGGAAGCATCGCAGCTCTGACGTACGCTGCCGGCAAATCTCTTGATTGGCTTGCGAAGGGCGAAGAAGCGCAGTTGCCGGTTGTTTCGAGCCACGCACAAGTAACCGCAAACGCTGAGGCCGCAGGTTTCACGCTTGTCCCACGCCTAGACGTGCAAGTCTCCGCAGGCCATGGCCGCGTGGCGATGGGCGAGGACCCTTTAGAATATCTAGCTTTTCAGGCAAATTGGCTTCGTAGTCGTGGTATAAACCCCAGCACTGCCCGTGTCCTAACGGCTCGCGGCGACAGTATGGAGGAGACAATCCGTGACGGAGATATTCTGCTCGTGGATACGTCCATCGACAGGATAAAAGACAACGCCATTTATGTGGTTGTGTATGGCGAAATGGTTCTGGTGAAGCGAGTCCACGGGCGCTTAAACGGTTCCCTGCAGATACTCAGCGACAATCCGCGCTACCCTCCCGAGGAGGTAAGTCCGGGCGAAGTTGATTTGCTCAATATTGCGGGGCGAGTAATGTGGTTCGGCCGCTCGATATAGAGGGCCGGTTACCGGTTGCGTGATTAGGTGCCGAAACCGCCGCCTGCCATTTGTTCTTGCGCCTGAATATTTGGGAAAGGACCTTCAAGGCCCTCTCGATAGCGCTGCAAATGCGAGAAAATATGGACTTTACCCGCATGTTCCCGGAATTTCCCGGTTATTCCCGGATAAACCCTCGACTGCCATATGATGTTGCGGGTTACACTAGTCCGGCATGACAGCGGAGAGGCTCCGTTTGTCAGCAGCCCGAGGCCCGATTACCACCGGTCTTTTCTATCTTCGGCCTGCCTCCCCAAAAAAATGCCCGGCGGGGAGGCCGGGCAAGGAAGGAGGCTGTTATCATCCGTGGCGCCCCGGAGGAGGACGGTCACGTTCTTGGAGTCGTCACGCGCCTTCATATTCCAGCGAGGCACCGATCAGTTCGCGCGCATAAGGATGCGTTGCATCGTTGCCAGCAATGGCCTCGCGCGGCAGGATTTCGGTGATTTCGCCACGCAGCATCACGGCGAAGCGATCGCACATGTGATCGACCACGGCGAGATCATGGGTCACCATGATATAGGTGAAACCGCGCTCTTCTCGCAGCCGCTGCAAGAGGTTGAGGATTTCCGCCTGGACCGAGACATCGAGCGCCGAGGTCGGCTCATCGAGCAGCAGCAGCGACGGTTCCAGGATCAGCGCCCTCGCAATCGCCACGCGCTGCCGTTGGCCGCCGGAGAGTTGGTGCGGGAAACGGTCGAGGAAAGACACCGGCAGGCCGACATCAGTGATGACCTTGCGCATGCGCTCCTCGCGGTCGCCGAGCTTGTGGATCGCAAGCGATTCACCAAGCACGGTGCGCACCGACTGGCGGGGATGCAGAGAGCCATAAGGGTCCTGAAACACCATCTGCAGCATGCGGCAGCGCTCGATCAGCGGCACGTCTCGCACCGATCTGCCGTCGATGAGGATATCGCCAGTCCAGAAATCGTTGAGCATTGAGACGCAGCGCAACACGGTGGACTTGCCCGAACCGCTTTCACCGACCAGCCCGAAACATTCGCCAGGCTCGACACGGAACGACACCGAAGGCAGCACTTTCAGTGCAGTATTGCCGCTGCCGAAAGTGATGGAAAGATCGCGGGTTTCGACAGAAACGGCCATTATGCATTCTCCTCCAGCCATTCAGGGCGGCGGTCCAGCACCGCAAGCGGTGCGCGCGCACCGCCGATACGCGGCTGTGCCGCCAGAAGGCCACGCGTATAGGGATGCTGCGCCTGATCGAGATCGCGGGCGGCCAGCGTTTCCACCACGCGGCCTGAATACATGATCAGCACCCGGTCGCAGAAATTGCGCACAAGGTTGAGATCGTGGCTGATCATGATGAGGCCGATGCCGCGATCGCGCACCAGACCGTCGAGAATGTTCAGCACCTGCAACCGCACCGTCACATCAAGCGCCGAAGTTGGTTCGTCAGCGATGACGAGATCGGGATCGGCAAGCAGCATCATGGCGATCATCACGCGCTGACCCATGCCACCGGAGATTTCGTGCGGGTATTGCTCGTAGACACGTGAGGCATCGCGGATCTTCACCGCATCCAGCATCGCCAGCGCCTTTTCCCGTGCCTCGGCTTTTGATGCCCTGAAGTGGCGCAGATAGGTCTCCGTCACCTGATCGCCGACCCGACGGATGGGGTTGAGGGAGAATTTCGGATCCTGAAGGATCATCGACATGCGCCGGCCACGAACCTTCAGCATCTCCTTCTCATCGAGGGAGAGAAGATCGAGCCCGTCGAAAGCCAGCCTGTCAGCGGTGATCGTTGCCGAAGGCAGGAGGCGCAACAGAGCGCGTCCGACTGTGGATTTTCCCGAACCGCTTTCACCGACAATGCCGAGCCGCTCCCGACCGAGCGTGAAGGAGATGCCGCGCACCGCCTCGGTGGGTGAGCCACCATAACGGATACGGAGATTTTCAACATCAAGGATTGGTTTTTCCATGTCCCTATCTCCGGTTCATCTGCTTCGGATCGAGCGCATCCCGCAGCCCGTCACCGAGGAGGTTGAAAGCGAGACTGACAGACAGGATCGCAATGCCGGGAAAGGTCACCAGCCACCAGCTATCCAGCATGTAACGCCGGCCGGTGGCGATCATCGCTCCCCATTCCGGCAGCGGCGGCTGCGCGCCGAGGCCAAGAAAGCCCAGACCTGCGGCGGTCAGAATGACGGTTGCCATGTTCAGCGTCAGTCTGATGAGAACCGAGGGGAGACACATGGGCATGATCGACTTGACGATGATGCGCAGCGGCGACGCGCCCTGAAGCCTTGCAGCGGCAATGTAATCCGCCTTGCGAAAGGTCATGGCTTCAGCGCGGGCAAGACGCGCAATCGGCGGCCATGAGGTGAGCGCAATTGCAATGATCGCATTATTAAGGCTCGGACCCAGTGCTGCGACGAAGGCGAGCGACAGGATGAGGCTAGGGAAAGACAGGAAGATGTCCGTTATGCGCATCATCACCGTATCGAACTTGCCGCCGAGATAACCGGATGCCGTACCGACCAGAAGGCCGACGGGACCGACGATGATCGATACCAGCGTGATGATGGTGAGCGTGATGCGTGCGCCCCAGAGAAGACGGCTATAGATATCGCGCCCCAGCTCATCCGTCCCGAAGACATGGCCGTTGCCCGGGGGCTGCAGCGTGTTGGCGAGATTCTGTGCGTAAGGATCATGCGTCGCGAGCCAGGGCGCAAAAATCGCCGAGATGACGAGCAGCAGCAAGATCAGCAGGCCGAAAGCCGATGTCGGGCTTTTGAGGAGGAAGACGATAATGTTCTTCAGCGCGTTCAGCGGCACCGGAAGACGGAAGGAAGTTTCAGCAGGGGCCGTCATCAGCGGGTCCTCGGATCGAAAAAGCGGTAGAGAATGTCGGACAGGAGATTGAGCCCGATAAAGATGACGCCGACGATCAGTACACAGGTCATCACGGCATTCATGTCGCCGATGATAAGATTGCTGGTGAGATATTGCCCGAAACCCGGCCAGGCGAAGACGGTCTCAATGAGGACCGCTCCTTCCAGCAGCGAACCGTAAGCCAGCGCGATGATGGTGACCAGCTGCACGCGAATATTGCCAAAAGCATGCAGCCACACCGTCTGCCGTTGCGACAGGCCTTTGACACGCGCGGTCGTCACATATTCCTGCCCCAGCTGATCCAGCATGAAGCTGCGCGTCATGCGGGTGATATAGGCAGAGGAGGAATAGCCCAGCAGGGCAGCTGGCAGGATGAGGTGGTTGATGGCCGACCGGAAGACCTCCATGTCACCCGCAAGCAGGCTGTCGATCAGCAGAAAGCCCGTCCGCTCCTCCACCAGACCGATATAGAACTGGTCCATGCGGCCACCGCCGCCAACGAGGCCGAGATGGGCGTAAAAAACGATCAGCGCGATCATGCCGGTCCAGAAGATCGGCATGGAATGGCCAAACAGGCTGAGAACGCGCACAAGATGATCCTGCCAGCGGTCTTTCTTCACGGCGGCGTAAACGCCCATGGGGATGCCGAGACCGGCACCGATCAGGATGGCGAAGGTCGCAAGCTCGATCGTCGCCGGCATCACGCTTATGATGTCCTCGATGACGGGGCGGCCCGTGCGGATCGACGTTCCGAAATTGCCGGTGAAGACATCTCCGAGATAATAGACGAACTGCTGCCACAGCGGGCGGTCAAAGCCGAGCGCGTGATAGACCTGTTCATAGGTTTCGCGGGTCGCATCCTCACCGACAATGGCCCGCACTGGGTCGGCGGGCATCAGGCGGCCAATGAAAAAGGTCAGCAGCAGCAATCCAAGCAGCGTGACCGCAATACTTCCGATCTGGCCGGACAAGCCATAAAGCGAAAGGCGTCTTTTTGACATGATTCCTCCCTTGCCAGTCATCGAACGTGCAAGGAGCACATCCTGTCTGACAACTACGGTAAAGTTGTCACAGGTGTTGCGGGCTGTCAAGCATCCGACGCCAAAATCGATATCAGCAAGCGCGGTGGTATATAGGGACAGCGTTGCCCAGGCGGCGGTTGCGGCGTTCTTCTTTCCCTAAAGAAGCCCACATTGCCACAACCGCAAAACGCTGTATTCTCCCTGCCCACAGAAGGCTGACATGGAAATTCGTGGCGATTTGACCGCTCGTGTCTGCTGCCTCGGGGGAGGAAAATATGATCGACCTGACGCTCCTGGCCTTTGCCATGGTCGCCTTTATCGGCATTGCAACACCCGGCCCCACTGTCTTGCTGGCGCTTGCCAATGGTTCGAAATTCGGCGTGCGTCGCGCGATGATCGGCATGGCTGGTGCCGTCCTTTCGGATTTCGTGCTGATCGGCGCGGTTGCACTGGGACTCGGGGCTCTTATGGCCGCCTCGGAGTTCTGGTTCGGTGTCGTCAAATGGGCGGGGGTCTGCTACCTTGTTTACCTCGGCATCATGCTTCTGCGTTCAAGAGGGACGCTTGACGGCGCTCTCGGCTCTGCAGAGGCAAACAGGGCCGCATCGGCGCGTTCGATCTTCCTGAAGAGCTTTCTCGTCGCCGTGACCAATCCCAAGGGATACCTGTTTTTTTCGGCCTTCCTGCCGCAATTCATCGATGTCGCCGCGCCGCAGACTCAGCAATATACCGTACTTGCGCTGATCTTCGCCGGCATCGATTTCATCGTGATGTTCGCATACGCCCTGTTCGGCGCGCAGGCGGTCAGGATATTGCGCAAGTCCGGAGCATTATGGCTCGACCGCATCTGCGGCGGCGCGCTGTTGACGCTTGCTGCTTCCCTGGCGTTTTACCGACGGGCCAACGCATAATTCATTGCCATATCAGCTATTTCCGCCTTACTCAGCCACGGTGCGGGACCGCAGGAGCACCTTGTAACGCTCGAGACTGCCGCGCAGATGCGACGCCATATATTGGCGCGCGGCATCGGCGTCTCCCTCGATAATGGCATCGACGATCTTGCCGTGCTCCTCTTGCAGGTGGAGGTTGTAATCCTTGGGGCGCGACCCCGGCGCGGCACCCTGCAATTCGCCGCGGGGAATGATACCGGACCGAATGAGTTGGAGAAACTCCGGAAACCGCCTGTTCTGCGTGGCCTGCGCGATGGCGAGATGGAATTCGAAATCGGCGTCCCGCGTTGGTAGCCCGGCGGCGAGACAGTCACCGACACGCCGATGCGCATCCACGATCGATTCCACCTGCACGGCGGAACGGCGCGAGGCCGCCAGCCCGGCGGATTCCACTTCGAACACGGTCCGCAGTTCCAGGAGTTCGATGACCGAGGAAATGCGACCCACGGCGAGATCGTTAAAAGGCAGTTCCTTTGCCGGCTTGGCTTCGACAGCAAAGACCCCTGCGCCCTTGCGTGCTTCAACGAGGCCATCGGCACGAAGAATGGCGATGGCCTCGCGCACAACCGTTCGGCTGACGGAATATTCCCGCGTCAATTCGCTTTCGCTCGGAAGCCGGTCACCCGGGCGGAACACCCCCTCCGCCAGATCCCGTCGCAAGGCCGAACTGATTTTCGCCGCAAGCGATACTTGCTTGGTGCTGCTCTCGACGTCCATTCCGGCCCACCTGTTTTAAACTTGTCTGGCATGTTAGCAAACACCGGCCACATTGCAAGTGCCGGGTACCACCACCCCCATCGGATCAACCTCAGGCAGCAACCATGGCCGAACCGCTGGAAAAGCGGCTTCTATACTCTCCCGGTGAGAGGCCGAGAATGCGGTGAAACACCCGGCGAAAGGCGGCAGCATCCTCATAACCCACCGACCAAGCGATCTGATCGACCGAACGGCGGGTGAATTCCAGCAATTCACGCGCCTTGCCGACCCGCAGGTGCTGGACATATTCGATGGGCTTCATGCCGGTCGCCACCTTGAAGCGGCGCAGAAAGGTTCGCTCCTCCAGCCCGGCATGGCCGGCCATGTCGGTAACGCTTGTCGCCCGCCCGGCACGGGCCTGCAACCAGTGCTGCACCTTCAGGATCGGCTCATCGCCATGCGTCAGCCTTGGGGCGAAACTACTATAATGACGCTGTTCCCGTCCTGACGGGTCGATCAGCAGAAACTTGCCGGTCTCGATCATCACGGAAGGGCCGAGCAGCCGGTCGACGATGCGCAGGCCAAGATCGGTCCACGCCATCAACCCGCCGGCTGTGATGATATCGCCGTCCTCGATGACGATCTTGTCTATCTCCAGCCGGACATCGGGAAATCGGTCCCGAAAACGCTCCGCAAACAACCAGTGGGTCGTCGCCGGGCGGCCAGCCAGAAGCCCGGTGGCCGCGAGCATGAACGACCCGCCGCAACTGGCAGCCAGCGTCGCGCCCTGGGCGTGCCGGTTCAGCAGCCAGCGGGCGTAAGGCTCGGCTTCCTCGATTTCAGCCGGCCCGGTCAACCGGCCGGGCACAACGAAGATATCGGGATGCCCCGGCCCGCCGGGTTCCGTGTCATAGGAGCGGGAAAACTCACCGCCTTCGCCCATGCTCCAATGGCTGACCCGCAATTTAGGCCCGCCGCGATCCTGTGAAAATACCGACGCGATGGCGAAAAGATCGGTGATGCCATGCACCATGGCGATCTGGCAGTCCCGATAGAGGACCAGCCCCACTTCCAGCGCGCTTCCCGTTACACCCGCCATGCCCAACCCCCGTTTTGTCAGTTTCGGCTCGCTTTCTGTCAGAAGCGCCAATCCAGCCCCGGCTGCGTCAAGAGTATCTCTATTCCCACGGGACGCAAGCAAGCTCCCTGCAACAGGAGAGAAAGCCATGACAACGATCACCACCAGAGACGGAACGCACATCTTCTACAAGGACTGGGGCCCGAAAGACGGCCAGCCCATCATCTTCTCCCACGGCTGGCCGCTCAGCGCCGACGCCTGGGACGCGCAGATGGTGTTCTTCGCCAATAACGGTTTCCGCACCATCGCCCATGACCGCCGCAGCCACGGCCGCTCCGATCAGGTTTGGCATGACAACACCATGGATCAATATGCCGACGATCTGGCCGAGTTAATCGAACAACTCGATCTTCACGACATCATTCTGGTTGGCCATTCCACCGGTGGCGGCGAGGTGACACGTTACATCGGCCGCCACGGCACCGCCCGCGTTGCCAAGATCGCTCTCATCGGCGCGGTGCCGCCGCTGATGCTGAAGACGGAAAGCAACGCCATCGGTCTGCCAATCGATGTTTTCGACGGCATCCGTAAGGGCACCTATGACAATCGCAGCCAGTTCTTCAAGGATCTGACCATTCCCTTCTACGGCTACAACCGCGAAGGCGCCGTCATATCCGAAGGTATCCGTGATGAGTTCTGGCGGCAGGGCATGATGGGCGGCCTGAAAGGTCAGCTCGACAGTATCCGCGCCTTTTCGGAAAGCGATTTCCATCAGGACCTGAAAGCTTTCGACAAGCCGACGCTGGTTCTGCACGGCGATGACGACCAGATCGTGCCGGTCGGCGCTTCCGCGCTTTCCACGGTCAAGATCGTCAAACATGCGGTGCTCAAAATCTATCAGGGAGCCGATCATGGCCTGACACAGACCCATCAGGACCGGTTCAACGCCGACCTGCTCGCCTTCATCAACGGCTGAAACCACCGGATACAGGAGACACGGACATGACACAGAATACATTTCTCATCACCGGCGCATCCGACGGCATCGGCGCGGTTTATGCCGAACGTCTGGCAAAACGCGGCCACGATCTCATCCTGGTGGCGCGACGCGCCGAGAAGCTGAAGGCATTGGCCGCGCAGCTGGAAAAGGATCATCACATCGCCGTCGAGGTTCTCTCCGCCGATCTTTCCAGGGCGGAAGATCTCGAAAAGGTCGAGGCGCGGCTGCGTGAGGACCGGCGGATTGCCGGCCTCGTCAACAATGCCGGTATCGCTGGTGAAGGCGCGATCACGGCGCTGGACCCAGCCTATGTGACGACGATGATCAACCTCAACATTCTCGCCGTCACGCGGCTTGCGGCGGCCATCGCGCCGCGCCTTGCCGCCGACGGAAAGGGTACGATCATCAACATCACATCAGTTACAGCACTGATGCCGGCAGCATTCACCGCCGTCTACCCGGCCACCAAGGCTTTCGTGCTCGCTTTTACCGAGGCGCTGCAGGCACAGCTTTCACCCTCTGGCGTGCGGGTTCAGGCCGTTCTTCCAGGTATCACCCGCACGGCCATCTGGGAGGAAGAACGGCTCGATGCCATTCCGGCCGCGATGGTCATGGATGTGCATGACATGGTGGATGCTGCCCTTGCCGGTCTCGACCTTGGCGAAGCGCTGACCATTCCCTCCCTGCCGGACACTGCCGATCTTGAAAATTTCCTTGCCGCGCGTGCAGCCCTGCGGCCCAATCTCTCCCATGCACTTGCCGCCAGCCGGTATCGTGCAGCCAAACCCGAATAGAGGGATACGTATCATGATCCTTGGACTCACCATTCCCCAATTCACTGCACTGCATGTGGGCTTGAGCTTCATCGGCATTGCTACCGGACTGATCGCCCTGCCCGCTTATGCGGCAGGGCGATGGATGCCCCGCATGATGGCGCTATTCCTCGTCACCACGCTTGCCACCACGCTCACCGGCTTCCTGTTCCCAATCGGAAATTTCACGCCGGCACTCGGTGTCGGCGTCATATCGACCCTCGTTCTGGCAATCGCACTGGTCGCGCTTTACGGATACGGTCTGAATGGCAGGGCGCGCATCATTTATACGATCACCGCCACGATGAGCCTCTATCTCAACATGTTCGTCCTGATCGTGCAGGCCTTTCTCAAGGTCGAAACGCTCAACAAGCTGGCGCCGAACGGCAATGAACCACCCTTCCTGATCGCCCAGACGGTCCTGCTTGTAGGAGCCATCTGTCTCGGCTGGAAGGCGACGCGCCGCAGGCTTGCCGTCTGAGGCCAGTGTGAATCCTAATCGATGCCGCAAACATGCCTTGCGCCCTGCCACCCGGGCGCAGGGGATGTTCCGCTAACACGCCACAAGCCGCAGACAGCTGCGAAGGTACATCGCACTCTTGCCAGCGATCAATATACATTATACAATAATATATATTGAGTTGTTGCCACAGGAGATGTCGATGAAAGTCGTTAAGATCAACGAGCGCTTGACCGTTGCGGGGCAGCCGATGACCGCCGATTTCCAATCGCTCTCCGCGCAGGGTTATAAAAGCGTCATCAATGCCCGGCCGGATGGCGAAGAGCCGAGCCAACCGGGCAATGAGCAGGAAAGAAGCGCCGCCGGGGCGGCAGGCATGGACTATGGCTTCATCCCGGTCAGCGGCCCTGCCATCACTGAGGCCGATATCCGCGCCTTTCAACAGAAAATGGCGGAAGCGGCAGGCCCCGTTTTTGCCCATTGCAAGGGTGGCACCCGTGCGCTCACGCTTCATGTGCTTGGGGAAGCGCTCGACGGACGCATGGAACGTGGCGACATCGAGGCTCTTGGCAAGGCGCATGGCTTTGATCTTTCCGGCGCCACCCGCTGGCTGGAGCGACGCGCGGCAGCGGTTCCGCACGTCAAGGCATTCTTTGATCCGCGCACCTGGAGCGTGCAATATGTCGTTTCCGATCCAGTGACCAAACGCTGCGCCATTATCGATCCGGTCTATGATTTCGATGAGAAATCCGGCGCAACCGGAACGATGAATGCCGACGCCATTCTGAACCATGTGGAAAGCGAAGGCCTGTCGGTGGAATGGATTCTCGATACCCATCCGCATGCCGACCATTTCTCCGCCGCCCATTACCTGAAGCAGAAGACCGGTGCGCAGACAGCGATCGGCGCGAAGATCACCGGCGTACAGCGGCTCTGGCAGGAAAAATACAATTGGCCTGACTTTGAAACCGATGGTTCGCAGTGGGACAGGCTGTTCGAGGCGGGCGACAGGTTCAATATCGGTTCGCTTGAAGCGCGCGTGCTGTTTTCGCCCGGCCATACGCTCGCCTCCGTAACCTATGTGGTGGGAGATGCCGCCTTCGTGCACGATACACTTTTCATGCCGGATTCAGGCACAGCGCGGGCTGATTTTCCCGGTGGCAGCGCCAGAGAACTCTGGGCGTCCATTCAGGACATTCTCGCCCTTCCGGACGAAACACGGCTGTTCACCGGCCATGATTATCAGCCCGGCGGCCGCGCGCCGAAATGGGAAAGTACGGTGGGCGAACAGAAACGCAGCAATCCACATCTGGTCGGCATGACCGAGGAAAGCTTCATCGACCTCAGGGAAACGCGGGATCGGACCTTGCCGATGCCAAAGCTCATCCTCCATGCCCTGCAGGTCAATATTCGCGGCGGACGCCTGCCGGAGCCGGAGGCAAATGGCAGGCGTTACCTGAAATTCCCTCTTGATGTGCTGGAGGACAGCACGTGGTAAAGGGAAAGACGCCCGGAAAGCCCCTTCATACTCCAGACATTCCCCTTCCCGCCATGGAGGAACGGGCCGTGGAAGTCGCGCTGCTTTTGAAGACCCTTGCCCACCCTGCGCGGCTGATGCTGGCCTGCACGCTGGCGCAGGGAGAATTCTCCGTGGGAGAGCTGGAAGCCAGGCTGGATATTCGCCAGCCTACACTCTCCCAGCAGCTGGGCGTCCTGCGGGAAGCCGGTGTGGTTGAAACCCGGCGTGACGCCAAGCAAATTTTCTACCAGCTGAGCGAAGCGAAAGCGGCGCAGCTGATCGAGGCGCTTTACACCATATTCTGCGCGCCGGAGGAGGAGACGGCGTGAGCCCCTACTGGTCTTCTCTTTTCGGCGGCATGTTGCTCGGCCTCGCCTGCGTTCTCCTGCTTGTCTTTAACGGCCGCATTGCCGGTATCAGCGGGATTATCGGCAGAACTCTTGGCAGGGAGCGGCGTCTTGCCGATCTCGCTTTCATCGCCGGCTTGCTGGCGGGACCTTATATCCATGCCGCAGCATTCGGCCGGCTACCCGCAATCACCGTCGCTGCCCCTTGGCCCCTCATCCTGATTGCCGGTCTGCTGGTGGGTTTTGGCACACGCATGGGCTCCGGCTGCACCTCCGGCCATGGCATCATGGGGCTGGCGCGGTTTTCCCGGCGCTCGATCGCCGCAACCGCCACCTTCCTGATCACCGGCATCTTTACTGCGACGATAGCGGGAGCCCTGTCATGAAAAATCCGGCCGTAGCGCGTATTGCACTTGCATTGCTTGCAGGAGCGTTGTTCGGATTCGGCCTTTCGCTGTCGGGCATGGTCGATCCGGCGCGTGTTTCCGGCTTTCTCGACATCGCAAGCGGCCATTGGGACCCGAGCCTGATGTTCGTTCTTGGCGGTGCCGTTATGGTCGCGGCGCCGGGCGTGCTGCTCAGCAGACGTCTCGCCAAGCCCGTTCTCGCCGACGATTTCCGCCTTCCAGCAAAGAGCCGCATCGACGGGCCGCTGATAACCGGCTCGGCAATTTTCGGCATCGGTTGGGGGCTTGCCGGTTTCTGCCCCGGCCCGGCACTCTCCGCTGTCGGCCTTGGGCTGATGCCAGTCGTTCTTTTCGTCTGCGCCATGATTGCCGGCATGCTGGCGCACGACCGCCTCTACGCGAAGCAGTCATAGCTTAAAACGCTCGTTCGGAACCTGAAACAGACGGTCGCGCGGGGGTGAAATGCTGCCGCGCGACGACGCTTGATTAAAGGTCGATCAGGCTCTTGCCCGTCATTTCCGGCGGCAAGGGCACATTCATCAGCTGCAGCAGGGTGGGCGCGACATCGGCGAGAATACCGTCATGCAGCTTCGCACCTTCAGGGCCACCGAAAAGGATCACCGGAACCGGATTTGTGGTGTGCGCCGTATGCGGGCCGCCGGTCACCGGGTCGACCATGGTTTCGCAATTGCCGTGGTCGGCAATCACAAGCATTGCGCCTCCCACTTTTTCGAGTGCGGCAACCACCGCACCGAGGCCACGATCCACGGCTTCACAGGCCTTGATTGCGGCCTGCAGATCACCGGTATGGCCGACCATATCAGGGTTGGCGTAATTGGTGACGATGAGATCGTAACCCTTGCCGATCGCCTCGACAAATTTTTCCGTTACCTCGGGCGCGCTCATTTCCGGCTGCAGGTCGTAGGTCGCGACCTTCGGGGATTTCGGCATGAAGCGGTCTTCACCGACTTCCGGCTCTTCCTTGCCGCCGTTCAGGAAGAACGTCACATGCGGATATTTTTCCGTCTCGGCGAGCCGGAACTGCGTAAGGCCCTGCTTCGCCACCCAGGCGCCAAGCGTGTTGACGATATCGCGCTTCGGGTAAGCCGTGGTCATGAAATCATTGTGCCGGGTAGAATATTCCACCATGCCAAGCAGCGCCGAGAGCACTGGCTTTTCGCGCGCAAAACCGTCGAAATCATCGGCACCGATGGCAAGCAGGATTTCACGCGCGCGGTCAGCACGGAAGTTCAGGCAGAACAGGCCATCGCCGGCCTTGAAGCCTTCATAACCGTCGATCACGGTCGGCAGGATGAACTCGTCCGTGACTTTATTCGCGTAGCTCTGTGCAACGGCGCTCACCGCATCCCGGGCGTGCTCGCCTTTGGCCAGAACCATCGCGTCATAGGCCTTTTCGACACGCTCCCAGCGGTTGTCGCGGTCCATCGCATAATAACGGCCGATCACGGTGCCGATGCTGGCGCCTTCCGGCAGGCTTGCCACAAGCGCAGCCACAAAATCTTCAGCGGATTGCGGCGCGACGTCACGACCATCGGTGATGGCATGCACCACGACCTTCAGGCCGTGGCTGACCATCAGCTTCACCGCCGCCTGGCCGTGGAGGATATGGCCATGAACGCCGCCATCGGAAACGACGCACATCAGATGCGCCACACCGCCTGCGGCCTTCACCTTGGCGGCGAAATCAAGCATCGCCGCATTGCGGAAAAAGCTGCCATCCTCGATTGCAAGATCGATCTGGCCGAGATCCATGGCGACGATGCGGCCCGCACCGATATTGGTATGACCGACTTCGGAATTGCCCATTTGTCCGGTAGGCAGCCCCACCTTAGGACCAAACGTGGTGAGCCTCGCATTCGGGCAGGTGGCGAAAAGCCGGTCCATGGTGGGCGTGTTCGCCAGAACAGGCGCGTTGCTGGATGTATCCTCACTCAGCCCCCAGCCATCGAGAATAGTCAGGACAACGGGCTTGGGAGTTTGCATGGGAGGACCTTTTTCGTTCTGTTGCCGGCGGAGAGCGGACCGCCGGGCACCGGAGCGCCCTCGTCCGCGACTGTGATCGTGATGAGAAAACATGCTTCTCGTTCTTCTCTTCTATACCCGAAGATGACGAACGCAAGCCTATACCGATAGCGAAACAGTTCCGTGAAGGCTGAAAACGCGGGCTAAGAAATGCGGTCATGACACGCATACGCCCTCATCCCTGTGCTCGTCACAGGAATCCAGCCGAGGCGCGTCTGCGCGACGGGACGAGTTCCTTTCAGCCCAAAGACTTGGGCTGGCTGGGTCCCTGTGACGAGCACAGGGAGGAGGGAGCACGGATCGCCTTCAATCGATGAAAATAAGCGCCGGCTTTTCCAGAAGCGCCTTGACGGCCTGTATGAAGACTGCCGCATCCCAGCCGTCCACGACACGATGATCGAAGCTCGAAGACAGGTTCATCATCCTGCGCGGCACAAAGCGAATTCCGTCCCAGACCGGCCGCGTCACGATCTTGTTGACGCCGATGATCGCCACTTCGGGGTAATTGATGATGGGCGTCGAAACGACACCACCCAACGCCCCAAGCGAGCTGATGGTGATGGTGGAGCCCATCAGTTCTTCCCGATGCGCCGTCCCGGTGCGAGCGGCCTCGGCAACGCGTGCGACCTCGTCTGCGCACTCCCAAAGGCCGAGCGCTTCCGCGTGGCGCACAACCGGAACGGTGAGGCCTGACGGTGTCTGCGTGGCAATGCCGATATGAACCGCCTCGTAGTGGCTGACGACACCTTTTTCATCGTCGAAAATCGCATTCATACCAGGATGATCGGCAACGGCTTTGACAAGCGCGCGCATCAAAAATGGCAGGACCGTCAGTTTCGGCTGCCCGGAACGGCGGTTGCCGTTCATCGTAGCGCGCAGATCTTCCAGATCGGTCACGTCGACTTCTTCGACATAGGTGATGTGGGGAATGCGGGAGGCGGAAAGCGCCATCTTCTCGGCAATCTTGCGCCTGAGCCCGGTCACCTTCACCTCTTCGACAGCGCTGTCGTGGGTTGCCATCGGTTCAGTGCGCTCCGGCCGCCCCCGCACGGTTAAGAACGCGTCGAGATCGGCATGGGTAATATGCCCGTCGGGACCCGTTCCCTTGACCTGTGCAAGATCGATATCGAGATCGTCAGCACGCTGGCGAACGGCCGGAGATGCCAGCGGCTTATGGTGCAGTTCGGCGGCAGGCGCCGTGTTGGCTTCCCCGGCTTCGCGCGGCACCGGCTGGGTTTCAACGGGTGGCGGCGTGTCCGTCATGTCGGCGGGCGCTTCCTCTTCCGTCATGCGGGTCGGCGCCTCCCCTTCCGGCGCGCTACCATTGGCAGCGACGGCAGCGACATCGGTTTCGATGCGCAGGAGCGGTGCTTTCACCGGCACCGTATTTCCCACCGTTACCGCGAGCCAGGTGACGACGCCCGCCACCGGCGAAGGGATTTCCACCGTCGCCTTGTCGGTCATCACCGCGGCCAGCACCATGTCCTCGTGCACAAGATCGCCCGGTTTGACGTTCCATTCCACGAGTTCGGCTTCCGCCACACCTTCACCGACATCGGGCATGGTTAGAATAAATTCTGCCATGATCAGGCCTCCATGACTTCGACAAGGGCGCGCCCGACGCGGGCTGGCCCCGGAAAATAGTCCCACTCCTGCGCATGGGGATAAGGCGTATCCCAACCTGCAACGCGCACGACGGGAGCCTCAAGGTGATAAAAACAATGTTCCTGCACCAGCGACACGACTTCTGCCCCGAAGCCGGAGGTCAACGTCGCCTCATGCACCATGACGCAGCGGCCGGTCTTGGAAACCGACTTCACGACGGTATCGAGGTCGAGCGGCAGCAGGCTGCGCAGATCGATGATCTCGGCGTCCACCCCCGTCTCTTCCGCCGCTGCCAGCGCCACATGCACCATGGTGCCATAAGCGATGACCGTGACATCGGTTCCAGGGCGGCGGATTTCGGCCTTGCCGATGGGAATGGTGTAGTGCCCTTCCGGCACCTCCCCCTTCTCGTGTTTGGACCATGGCGTTACGGGCCGGTCATGGTGACCGTCAAAGGGGCCGTTATAAAGCCGCTTCGGCTCCAGAAACATTACGGGGTCGGGATCTTCGATGGACGCTATCAGTAGCCCCTTGGCGTCGTAAGGATTGGAGGGAACCACCACTTTCAGCCCGCAAACATGGGTGAAAAGCGCCTCCGGGCTCTGGCTATGCGTCTGGCCTCCGAAAATGCCGCCGCCGGTCGGCATGCGAAGAACGATCGGGCAGGTAAAATCCCCGTTTGAGCGATAACGGATACGCGCTGCCTCCTGGGTGATCTGGTCATAGGCGGGATACATGTAATCGGCGAACTGGATTTCGACACAGGGCCGCAATCCATAAGCGGCCATGCCGATGGCGGTGCCGACAATGCCGGATTCGCTGATAGGCGCATCGAAACAGCGGGTTTTACCGTATTTCTGCTGCAGCCCCTGTGTGGCGCGGAAAACGCCGCCGAAATAACCCACATCCTCACCAAAAACCACGACATCGTCGCTGCGTTCCATGGATACATCCATGGCGCTGCGGACGGCTTCAATCATCGTCATTCTTGCCATGTCTTACCATCCTGCCTTCTGGCGCTGGCGGACGAGATGCGCCGGCATCTCGGCGTAAACACCTTCGAAAATATCCTTCTTCGGCGGTTTTTTGCCCTCGTGCAGCGTGCCGTGGCTTTCCGCCTCGCGCTGGGCTTCCAGCACCTCATCGGCGATCTCCGCTTCCGCCTGCCGGTGCCGCTCTTCCGACCAGACGCCACGCAGGATGAGGTGTTTCTTCAACCTTAGGACAGGGTCGCCCAGAGGCCATGCTTCGGACTCGGTCTTCGGGCGGTAGGCGCTCGGATCGTCAGAGGTGGAATGCGCGCCGACACGATAGGTGACGTATTCGATGAGCGTCGGGCCGAGATTGCGGCGCGCCCGCTCCACGGCCCAACGGGCCACGGCATAAACGGCCAGATAATCATTACCGTCGACCCGAAGTGCGGGAATACCGAAACCCAGCCCGCGTGCCGCGAAGGTCCCGGAGCCCCCGCGTGCAATGCCCTGAAAGGTGGAAATGGCCCATTGGTTGTTGACGATGTTGAGAACGACCGGCGCCTTGTAGGTCGATGCAAAAACCATCGCCGAATGAAAGTCCGACTCCGCCGTCGAGCCATCGCCAATCCAGGCGGCGGCAATCTTTGTATCACCCTTGATGGCCGACGCCATCGCCCATCCCACCGCCTGCACATATTGCGTGGCGAGATTGCCGGATACGGTGAAGAAACCGTGTTCTTTGGAAGAGTAGAGGACCGGCAGTTGCCGCCCGTGCAGCGGGTCGAGTTCGTTGGAATAGATCTGGTTCATCATGGTGACGAGCGGATAGTCGTCGGCGATCAGCAGACCTGCCTGCCGATAGGTCGGGAAGTTCATGTCGCCCTTGGAAAGCGCCTTGCGGAAGGCGCAACTCACTGCCTCCTCCCCGAGATGCTGCATATAAAAAGAGGTCTTGCCCTGCCGCTGCGCCATCAGCATACGCGCATCGAAAGCCCGAAGCCTCATCATGTTCTTCAGACCCGTCAGCAGGTCGTCATCCGAAAGCAGCCCGGCCCAAGGTCCGACGGCCTCACCCTGATGATTAAGGACGCGAATGATCGAATAGGCGAGATCACGCATGCTCTCCGGCGCGGCATCCACTTCCGGGCGAGGCACGGAACCGGCCTTGGGTATCTTTACATTGGAGAAATCCGGCTGATCGCCGGGCCGCACGGCGGGTTCCGGAACATGCAGGCTGAGATGTGGCGTTTCTGATATGTCCATTCTACTCCTCCCGTCGCGGTCTCCTCCAGACCGTGAAACAACTCTCAAAGGTTTCTTGCGATCACCATCCGCTGGACATCGCTTGTCCCCTCGTAAATCTGGCAGATGCGCACATCGCGATAGATCCGCTCCACCGGATAATCCGCCATGTAGCCGTACCCGCCGTGGATCTGGATGGCGTCCGAACAAACGCGTTCGGCCATTTCCGACGCGAAGAGCTTGGCCATCGAGGCTTCCGAAAGACAGGGTTCACCCGCTTCCTTCAGCGCCGCCGCGTGCAGCACCAGTTGCCGCGCCGCCTGAATGCGTGTCGCCATATCCGCGAGACGAAACGCCACCGCCTGATGTTCGATGATCGCCTGCCCGAAGGCCTTGCGCTCGCGGGCGTAATCCCGCGCCGCCTCAAACGCCGCCTGCGCCATGCCCACCGCCTGAGCCGCGATGCCGATGCGGCCGCCTTCCAGATTGGCAAGCGCAATACGGTAACCCTGACCTTCCTCACCGAGCCGTAAATCGGCAGGAATGGCCATGTCGTTGAAAGCGATCTGGCAGGTATCGGACGAGTGAAGGCCGAGCTTTTCTTCGACCCGGATAACCTCATAGCCCGGCGTGTCGGTGGGCACGATGAATGCGCTGATACCCTTCTTGCCTGCCGCTGCATCCGTAACGGCAAAAACAATGACGACATCGCCATTCTTACCCGAGGTGATGAACTGCTTCGCGCCATCAAGAATATAGTGATCGCCATCGCGACGCGCCCTGGTCTTGAGATTTGAGGCATCGGAGCCAGCCTGTGGTTCGGTCAGCGCAAAGCCGCCGATCCATTCGCCGGAGGCAAGCTTCGGCAGAAAACGCTGCTTCTGGTCCTCGGTCCCGAATTTTAGGATCGGCACGCAGCCGACCGAATTATGGACGCTCATGATGGTGGAACAGGCACCGTCCCCCGCAGCGATTTCTTCCAGCGCCAGCGCATAAGCGACAGCACCGGTTTCCGCCCCGCCATACTCTTCGGACACCAGCATGCCGAGGAAGCCGAGCTCGCCCATCGCTTTCAATTCTTCCTTGGGGAAACGGCTTTCCCGGTCACGCGACGAGGCGCCAGGGGCAAGCCTTTCCCGCGCGAAGTCGCGGGCCATCTCTCTGATCTGCTGCTGGGATTCAGTGAGCATCATCGCCGCCTCCCGCCAAAAAGCAGAAGCGTATCAGGCGCGTCGCCAGCTGGAATTGGTCGCGAGGGCTGCCCTTGAAAGCACGGGCGGCCCCATCCATCACGACAGGGTCATGCACAGCCAAATTCACCTCCCTTGGCCAGCCCTGACGTGAGGAACCGGCCCGCCGCAAATCTCCTCCAGACCGCGACTGACGTGAACGCTATCACTATCTCGAATTCATTTCAAAGCTATTTTGATTGACAGTTTTTTGATTGGCGATATCTTTGATCCAACAAATAGTCATATCATAGAGCAAATGATCCATGATTGAGCTCGACAGTTTCGACCAGAAGATTCTGCATGTTCTCGGCGATGACGGGCGGGTCAGCTGGCGGGATCTTGCGGCTCGGATAGGCCTTTCTTTCACACCCACGTTGCGCCGCGTGCGCAAGCTGGAAGAGGAAGGCATCATTCGCGGCTATACCGCCGTGTTTGACGAGAACCGGCTGCTCGGCAATATGGGTGTCTTCATCTCCGTCACGCTGGAGCGGCAGATTAAGGAAGCGCTGACGACATTCGAACATCATGTGGCCTCCATTCCCGAGGTGGTGGGTGGTTACCAGACGAGCGGCAGTTCCGATTATCTGATCCACGCCATGGTGCGGGATCTGCCGCATTACCAGCAGCTGCTGGATTTCCTGACCACCGTTCCCGGCGTGTCGCGCATCCAGTCCAACTTTGCCATCAAGACATTCGTGCGCCGTTCCGCCGCCTTCACCGGGGGTGACACGCCGTAAATAAGGGCTGCCGGCGCGGAGGAGGTGCCGGCTGCTGACAAAAGGGACGGCCTGCCGTCCGGAGGAGGAGACGCGATGAGTTTGAACCTCGCCGCCATTTTCGATGCCGATCTCGGCCCGGAAATCGCAGCATTACGCGACAGCGCAAGTGCATTTGCCGATGATAAAATCGCCCCGCTGGCGGCCGAGATCGACAGGGACGACCGCTTCCCGCGTCAGCTCTGGCCTGAAATGGGCGAGCTCGGCCTGCACGGCATTACTGTTTCGGAAGAATTCGGCGGTGCCGACATGGGCTATCTCGCCCATTGCGTGGCGATGGAGGAAATAAGCCGGGCTTCCGCTTCCATTGGCCTTTCCTACGGCGCCCATTCCAACCTCTGCATCAACCAGATCCATCGCTGGGGCACGCAAGAGCAGAAGCACAGATATCTGCCGAAACTCGTCTCTGGCGAGCATGTCGGTTCGCTTGCCATGAGCGAGACGGAGGCCGGTTCGGATGTCGTCTCGATGCGGCTGAAGGCGAAACGCAGGGGCGACCGCTATGTGCTCAACGGCGCGAAAATGTGGATCACCAACGGCCACGAGGCCGATACGCTGGTCGTTTACGCCAAGACCGACATGTCCGCCGGCCCCCGCGGCATCACCGCCTTCCTCATTGAAAAAGGCTTCAAAGGGTTTCGTCCGGCCCAGAAACTCGACAAGCTCGGCATGCGCGGCTCACCCACATCAGAATTGGTGTTCGAGGATTGCGAGGTGCCGGAAGAGAACATTCTCGGCCGCCTCAATGACGGCGTGACGGTGCTGATGAGCGGGCTGGATTACGAGCGCGCCGTGCTGGCCGCCGGCCCCGTAGGTATCATGCAGGCGGCAATCGACCTTGTGCTGCCTTATGCCCGCGAGCGCAAGCAATTCGGCAAACCGATCGGTGAATTCCAGCTCGTGCAGGGTAAGCTCGCGGATATCTATTCGGCGATGAACGCATCGCGCGCTTATGTCTATTCCGTGGCCCGGGCCTGCGACAATGGCCGCATCACGAAGCAGGATGCGGCAGGGGCTATCCTCTTCGCCGCCGAGCGGGCGACGCAGGTGGCGCTGGATGCAATCCAGCTTCTCGGCGGCTCCGGTTACGTGAATGAAAGTCCGGCCGGGCGGCTGCTACGCGATGCCAAGCTTTACGAAATCGGCGCAGGCACCAGCGAAATTCGCCGGATGCTGATCGGCCGCGAACTGGTCAAGGGCAACGGGTGAGGACGCGATGAAGCTAACATCCAGCCTGAACCGCGACCCCGCCTTCGCTGCCAATGTCGAGTTCATGTCGGGTCTGGTGGATGACCTGCGCCGACAGGTCGAAAAAATCTCCAGAGGCGGCGGTGACAAGGCCCGAGAACGGCATCTTTCCCGCGGCAAATTGCTGGCGCGCGACCGGATCGAGACACTTCTCGATCCCGGCAGTCCATTCCTCGAATTCTCGCAATTTGCAGCTTACGAGGTTTATGACGAACCTGTTCCGGCCGCCGGCATTGTCACCGGCATCGGCAGGGTCTCGGGCCGAGAATGTGTAATCGTCGCCAATGATGCGACGGTGAAGGGCGGCACCTATTATCCGCTGACGGTGAAGAAACATCTGCGCGCGCAGGAGATTGCCGCCGAGAACCGCCTGCCCTGTATTTACCTCGTGGATTCCGGCGGCGCGAACCTGCCCAATCAGGACGAAGTGTTTCCCGACCGCGATCATTTCGGCCGCATCTTCTACAATCAGGCCAATATGTCGGCGAAAGGCATCGCCCAGATCGCCGTGGTGATGGGCAGCTGCACGGCGGGCGGGGCCTATGTACCTGCGATGAGCGACCAGTCCGTGATCGTCAAAAACCAGGGCACGATCTTCCTTGGCGGCCCGCCGCTGGTGAAGGCGGCAACAGGTGAGGTGGTGAGTGCGGAAGAGCTGGGCGGTGCGGATGTGCACTCCCGGCAATCCGGCGTCACCGATCATTTTGCCCATGACGACCGCCACGCGCTCGCGCTGACCCGGCGGATTGTCTCAACCCTCAACCGCCGCAAGCAGGTGGAGCTGGATATCCGTGAACCGGCAGAACCGCTTTACCCGCCCGAAGAGCTTTACGGCATCGTTCCCGCCGATACGCGCAAACCCTTCGAGGTACGTGAGATCATCGCCCGTCTGGTGGATGGTTCTGAATTTGATGAGTTCAAGGCGCTTTATGGCACGACGCTGGTCTGTGGTTTCGCCCATATCCATGGCTATCCCGTTGGCATCATCGCCAATAACGGCATCCTGTTTTCGGAATCGGCGCTCAAGGGCGCGCATTTTATCGAGCTCTGCTGCCAGCGCGGCATTCCCCTGGTTTTCCTGCAGAACATCACCGGCTTCATGGTCGGCAAGGCCTATGAGGCTGGCGGCATTGCCAAGGATGGCGCCAAGCTCGTCACCGCCGTCGCCTCCGCCAAGGTGCCGAAATTCACCGTCATCATCGGCGGATCCTTTGGGGCCGGTAATTATGGCATGTGCGGCCGGGCCTATTCGCCCCGCTTCCTCTGGATGTGGCCGAATGCCCGCATTTCGGTGATGGGCGGCGAGCAGGCGGCCTCCGTTCTGGCACAGATTCGCCGCGACGGTATCGAAGCTGATGGCCGGCACTGGTCGAAGGAAGGCGAAGAAGCGTTCAAGCAGCCGATCCGCGAAAAATACGAGCGGGAGGGCCATCCCTATTATGCCAGCGCGCGGCTTTGGGACGACGGTATCATCGACCCAAAGGATACCCGCCTCGTCCTCGGCCTCGGTCTGTCCGCCGCGCTCAACGCACCCATTGAACCCACCCGTTTCGGCATATTCAGGATGTGAGGCGACGATGTTTTCGAAAATACTCATCGCCAACAGGGGCGAGATCGCCTGCCGCATCATCCATACCGCCCGCAAAATGGGCATTCGTACCGTCGCCGTTTATTCCGATGCCGATCGTGACGCCATGCATGTGGCGCTTGCCGACGAAGCGATCGCCATCGGCGCTGCACCCGCGCGTGCCTCCTATCTCGATGGCGAAAAGATCATCGCCGCAGCGAAGACAAGCGGCGCAGAAGCCATTCATCCGGGTTACGGTTTCCTTTCGGAAAATGCCGGTTGCGCCGAAGCCTGTGCCGCCGCCGGGCTGGTGTTCATCGGCCCACCGGCCGCGGCGATCCGCGCCATGGGCGGCAAAAGCGAAGCAAAGGCACTGATGGCCAAGGCTGGCGTGCCCGTGGTTCCCGGTTATCACGGTAAGGACCAGGCGGAGGAACGGCTGGGGAATGAGGCGGAAGCCATAGGCTATCCCGTCCTGCTCAAGGCTTCGGCCGGCGGCGGCGGCAAGGGCATGCGCATCGTCAGGCAAAAGCGTGAATTTGCGGCGGAACTTGCCGGGGCAAAACGCGAGGCGTCGGCCGCCTTCGGTGATGACCGCATGCTGATCGAAAAATATCTCGAACGGCCGCGCCATGTGGAGGTGCAGATCTTTGCCGATAGCCACGGCAATTGTTTTTCCCTTTTCGAACGTGACTGCTCGATCCAGCGCAGGCATCAGAAGGTTTTGGAAGAAGCCCCTGCCCCCGGCCTGCCGGATGCGCTCAGGCAACGTATGTATGAAGCGGCAACAGCCGCCGCCCGCGCGATCGACTATCGCGGTGCGGGAACCGTGGAATTCCTGCTCGATCCTTCCGGCGCATTCTATTTCATGGAAATGAATACGAGGCTTCAGGTCGAACATCCCGTGACCGAGTATATTACCGGTCTCGATCTGGTCGAATGGCAGATCCGTGTTGCGGATGGTGAAACGTTACCGCAGGACTGGGCCGATCTCAGCATACATGGTCATGCCATCGAGGCCCGTATCTATGCCGAAGACCCGGCGCATGATTTCCTGCCGTCGGTCGGCACCATCAGCCATCTCGTTTTCCCCGATCAGGGCCCTCACGTCAGGATCGACAGCGGCATCCGCGCCGGCGACGCCATCACCGTGCATTACGATCCGATGATCGCCAAGCTTATCGTCTGGGATCGGGACCGAGCCTCAGCCGTGCGGCGTCTGACGCTGGCGCTGGAAAAGCTGGCGATCTGCGGCGTTACCAGCAACGCCGCGTTTCTGACACGGCTTGCCCGATTGGAAGCTTTCGCCTCAGCCGACCTCGATACGGGTTTCATCACCCGCAACGAGGCTTCGCTCTTTGCTCCAGCCGCGAGTGATGGAAGTGTCATCGCCCTCGCCGCGCTTGGCCTGCTGCTCTCCCGCCGCCCAAACGGAATGTCGCAATCAGAGGCGGATCCCCATAGCCCGTGGAACACGAAGGTCGCATTCCGCCTCAACGCACCGGCGCGGGAAACGCTGAATTTCATGTTTGATAACCAGCCGTTAAGCGTCGGCGTCACGCATGAGGGTGATGAATTCACGCTCGCGATCGAGGGGCGGACGATCCGGGCCTACGGCAGCCTTTCCGGTGACGGCCAGCTCCTTGCAACCTTGGACGGCCGGAAAAGTCAGGGCTATTTCTTCGCAGAGACCGGCACCTATGCGCTTTTCCTGCATGGCGAGCCTTACCGCATCAGCCAGCCAGATCCGATCGAAATCGCGGATTCTTCCGTTCACGCCGCTGGCCTGGAAGCTCCCATGCCGGGCGTGATCCGCGCGGTGCTCAGCCGGAACGGTGCTGTCGTGGAGGCCGGCGACGCGCTTGTGGTTATGGAAGCGATGAAGATGGAGCATACTATCCGTGCACCGGCGAAGGGCATCGTCAACGCCATCAATTGCAATGAAGGCGATATGGTCGCGGCCGGCGCGGTGCTGGTGAATTTCGAGCCGGAAGGAGCATGAGATGAGCTTGCCCCGAACCGTCAGGATCGTTGAGGTTGGCGCACGTGACGGCTTGCAGAACGAGACCACCGAGGTTCCGACCGCGACAAAAATCGAGCTGATCGAGCGGCTGGCTGCAGCAGGACTGAGAACGGTGGAAGCGGGCGCTTTTGTCTCACCCAAAAAAGTGCCGCAGATGGCGGGGTCGAAAGAGGTGTTTAGAGGCCTCGAAAGGCGAGCGGGAACGGCCTATCCGGCGCTTGTTCCCAACATGAGCGGTTTCGAAGCTGCCATTGAAGCCGGTGTCACGGAAATCGCGGTTTTCGTGTCCGCCTCCGAAGGTTTCAGCCAGCACAACATCGGCTGTTCGCGCGCCGAAAGCCTAGACCGTCTGCGCGATGTCGCGGATGCCGCTGCCGTGCGAAATATCCGCATGCGCGGTTACCTTTCCTGCATTGCCGGCTGCCCCTATGACGGAGCAGTTGCGCCCGATGAAGTGGCGGCGATGGCCGATGCCCTTGTTGCGCTCGGCTGCCATGAAATCTCGCTGGGTGATACGATCGGCATCGGCACGGCGGGCCAGATCCGCAACATCATCGAGCGGGTCTCGGCACATGTCGCGCTTGAAAAACTCGCCATGCATTTCCACGATACCTACGGACAGGGCGTCGCCAACGTGCTGGCTTCGCTTCAACAGGGCATAACCACGTTCGACAGTTCCGTCGCCGGGCTGGGCGGTTGCCCCTTCGCGCCGGGCGCGAGCGGCAACGTCGCCACCGAAGACGTCATTTATCTGCTGGCGGGACTTGGCATAGAAACCGGCGTCGACCTGATGGCCGTGGCGACAACCGGTGACTGGATAAGCAGGCATCTGGGCAGGTCCAATGCAGCGCGTGCCGGCAAGGCACTTCTCGCCGCGAAACAGAAGGGTAAAGCCCATGGCAAATGAGGTGTTGAGCGAGAAACGCAAGGATGTTCTGTGGCTGACGCTCAACCGACCGGCGGTGCATAATGCCCTGAATGCCGCGATGACCGATGCGCTCACCCATGCGATCCGCGCAGCCTCCGGCGACCATGGCCTGCGCGCCGTTGTGATAACGGCAGCGGGAGAACGCAGTTTCTGTTCGGGTGCAGATCTGAAGGAAAGTGCGGGCGGCATGTTCCTGTCCCGGGACGGCACGAACCCTATAGCCGACGTCATGCGCGCCATAGAAGGCTGCGACAGGCCCGTCATCGCCCGCATCAATGGCCGGGTTCTGGCGGGCGGGCTTGGCCTGGTTGCCGCCTGCGATCTCGTCTATGCAGCCGATCATGCCGAATTCGGCCTGCCGGAGGTGAAGGTCGGTCTTTTCCCCGCCATGGTCGCAGCGAAACTTCTGGCAAAAATTCCATTGGGCGGGCTTCAGGAAATGGCTTATCTCGGCCACACGGTCAGCGCCAGTGAGGCGACACGTCTCGGGCTCATAAACCGCGCCGTTCCCCTCGCCAGCCTCGACGGCCTGATCGAAGAGGTTCTTGCAACGCTGCGGCACAATGCACCGGGTGCCATCGCGGCCGGAAAGGCGGCGCTGCTCGCCATGCGCGACATGCCATCGGCGGAGCGGCTCGTCTTCGCCGAACGCATCATCGCCGTCGTCAGCGGCAGTGATGAGGCGCGGGAGGGACGTCTGGCCTTTGCGGAAAAACGTCCCCCGCGCTGGACCGGCAAGCCCTGAGGCCAGACAGGCAGGGTGTGTCGATCGCCAACTCCGTTAATCGATATAATGGGTTTGACCGCGTTGACCCCGTTTCACAAATCGCGTTCTATCCAGCACCTTTCGCCGGAGGGTGATCGGGAAGCCGGAGGAGACCCTATGCGCCTTGTAAAAACTGTCGCCGAATTACGCGATGCGATCGCCGTCTTTCGCCGCGCCGGCAAAACCGTCGGCTTCGTACCGACGATGGGTTTCCTCCATATCGGTCATCTCACGCTGGTTTCCAGGGCGAAGGCGGAAAACGACGTGACGGTGGTTTCCATCTTTGTCAATCCGCTGCAATTCGGCGCCAATGAGGATCTGGCCCGCTATCCGCGCGACCTCGCCCGCGACAGCGCGCTTCTGGAGGAAGCTGGCGTCGACATTCTTTTCGCGCCCGAAGTCTCGGAGATGTATCCGCGTCCAATGGCAACCGTCGTTGACGTGCCGGAACTCGGCAGCCAGCTGGAAGGCGCGGTTCGGCCGGGGCATTTCGCCGGTGTCGCAACCGTGGTGACGAAGCTTTTTAATCTTGTTCAGCCAGATTCGGCCTATTTCGGTGAGAAGGACTATCAGCAGGTAACGTTGATCCGCCGCATGGTCGAGGACCTCGCCCAGCCGGTCAGGGTCGTTCCCGTCACAACCGTGCGAGAGCCGGATGGGCTCGCCTGCTCCTCACGCAACGTCTATCTGAGCGCCCAGGAACGTGCCGCCGCCGTGATCGTTCCGCGGGCGCTGAACGAGGCGGAACGGCTTTATGACCTGGGATTGGATGACCCCGCCGCGTTCGAAGCGGCTCTCGAAACATTTATCGCCGCCGAGCCTTTGGCATGTCCCGACGTCGTTGCGGTACGCGATCCCGATACGCTGGCACCCGTTGCTTCCGTGCAGGCAGGGCCAATATTGGTGGCGCTGTTCGTGCGCCTCGGCAGCACAAGGCTTCTCGACAACCGCGTCATCGGCCGCGAGAGAACAGAGAAAAGGGAGGCCGCCCAATGAGCGCCCATGGAAAACAAAAACGGCTGACGACGGCCTCCATCCGGCAGATGAAGGGCGAGGCGCGCATCGTTTGCCTGACCGCCTATACCACACCGATCGCCCGCCTGCTTGACCCGCATTGCGACCTGCTGCTGGTCGGCGATTCCCTCGGCATGGTGCTCTACGGCATGGATACCACAGTCGGCGTGACGCTGGACATGATGATCGCCCATGGCCGCGCCGTCATGCGCGGCGTCGAACATGCCTGCGTCATCGTTGATCTGCCCTTCGGAACCTATCAGGAATCCAGGGAACAGGCCTTCCGCAACGCGGCGCAGCTGATGCAGGAAACCGGCTGCGACGGCGTGAAGCTGGAGGGAGGCGAGGAAATGGCAGAAACCATCGCCTTCCTGGTAGCCCGCGGCATTCCCGTCTTCGGCCATGTCGGTCTGATGCCGCAGCTTGTTCACACGGCCGGCGGCTTCCGCTCGCTGGGGCATTCTGATGCGGAAACGCAAAAGATCTGGCGTGACGCGATTGCGGTGGATCAGGCGGGCGCCTTCGCCATCGTCGTGGAAGGCACAGTCGAGCCGCTGGCCCGCGAGCTGACGGAAAAACTTGCCGCGCCCACCGTCGGTATCGGCGCATCGCCAGCCTGTGACGGGCAGGTGCTGGTTTCCGACGACATGCTCGGCCTCTTCACCGACTTCAAACCGAAATTCGTCAAGCGTTTCGCCGATCTGGGCCCGACGATCTCCGAAGCGGCGGCGGCCTATGCCGATGAGGTTCGCGCAGGGGCGTTTCCCGGGCCCGAACATACGTTTCAGGTGCGCCGACAATCGCCTTCTGGGACGTCGTGAAGGCGCAGCGGGCGGGCGCGCTTCGTGACCAACACCTTCACCTTCGTCATGCTCGGGCCTCTCCCGAGCATCTATTACCGATCGATTTTATGCGAAGCAGGCAGATCCTCGGCGCAATGCCGGGGATGACGTCGAGATAGAGGCAAGGTGTGTAGTCAGCCTCGGCTCCCCCCTGTTCCAACGACACCGAATTTACACAATCCCGCCGCTGCCGCCAACCGAAGCCGGGCGCTTCGCCGCAACCTGCTTGCGATAGCCGCTTGCCCGATAGGCCGCAATCGGATCAATCGCGCCGCCTGCCAGTTGCCGCGCCTGAGCGAGAATCGGTTCGACATCGGTGCGGTAGGCCCGCTTCAGCACATCTGAAGCCATCAATGCATCATTGTCCTGCTGGTAGCCGTCAAGAGCCACACGATCCACCAGCAGCGCCTGCGCATAGGCGCGACGGATTTCGTTGGCGCTGGAGATCAGGCTTTCGATCGGGTCCGTCACATTATGCGACTGATCGATCATGTGGGCGGGATGGAAACCCTTCACCCCGCGATGTTCGGCGTCGACAAGTTCGTTGAAAACCAGGAACAGGCGGTAAGGGTCGATTGAGCCGGCATCCAGATCGTCATCGCCATATTTGCTGTCGTTGAAGTGGAAACCGCCGAGCTTGCCGAACTGTATCAGCCGGGCGACGATCATTTCGATATTGGTGTTGGGCGCATGGTGACCAAGATCAACGAGGCAGAAGGCCTTGTCGCCGAGCGCGTTGGCGATAAGATAATTGGTGCCCCAATCCTGCACGACGGTGGAATAAAAGGCAGGCTCATACATCTTGTGTTCGGAAAAGATGCGCCAGTCATCCGGCAGCGCCTTGTAGATGTCGGCCATTGCGGCGAGATAACGCTCGAAACTTCTGGTGAAATTGCTCTGTCCGGGGAAGTTGGAGCCATCACCCACCCAGACCGTCAGGGCCTTGGAGCCGATGGCCCTACCGATTTCGATACATTCGAGATTGTGTTCCACCGCCTGCCGGCGTGTGGCGGCTTCGGTGTGGCTGAGCGAGCCGTATTTGTAGGAATGGCTCTGGCCCGGAGCATCCGAAAACGTGTTGGAGTTCATGGCGTCGAAGCCGAGACCCAGCGCATCCGCATGGGCTTTCAGGCGTTTCGGGTCTTCCTTGTCCCACGGAATATGAAGTGAAACATTGGGCGTCGCCCGCGTCAGCTGGTTGATGACGGCGCAGTCATCGAGCTTGTCGAAAATGCCGCGCGGTTCGCCCGCGCCGGGAAAACGGGCAAAACGGGTTCCGCCGGTGCCGACGCCCCAGGAGGGCACGGCAACGAAAAATTCGGCGACCCTGGTTGTGACGGCCTCGATATCGATATTGCGGCGCGCGAGCTGGTTGCCAAGCGCCTGATAATCGTCCTTCAAAGCAGCAGCGCGCTTTTCGTTTTCAGCCGCGATCACATCGGCGGCGATTGTCGTCTCGGTCATCTCTTCCTCCCCGGAATCGGTCCAGTGCATGCTAGTTCATCGCCCCAGCTCCGTTATTCCGGCTCAAGGCCGGAGTGACGGAGGTAAGACGTGCAGAAATTTCTACCGGGTAAAACTTTGCGCATTACCCGCATCGACATTGATGATGTTGCCGGTGGACTTTGCGGAGGCGTCGGACGCCAGGAAGTAGATCGCCTCGGCGATATCTTCCGGAAAGACGTTGAGTTTTAGCATGGAGCGCTTGCGGTAATGTTCCTCCAGATCGGTCACTTCGATCTTGGAAGAGGCCGCGCGCTGCTCGCGCCATTCGCCGCTCCAGATCTTCGAACCGCGCAGCACGGCATCGGGATTGACGGTGTTGACGCGAATGCCGGCCTCCGCCCCCTCAAGCGCAAGGCAACGGGCGAGATGAATTTCTGCCGCCTTCGCGGTGCAATAGGCCGAGGCATTGGGCGAAGAGGCGAGGCCGTTCTTGGAAGCGACAAAAACGACGTTGCCGCCGAGATTCTGGCGCCGCAGCAGCCGGAATGCTTCTCGCGAAACGAGGAAATAGCCTGTCGCGAGAATGTCGATATTCTTGTTCCACATGGCAAGCGTCGTATCTTCCACGGGAGCGGAAGAAGCGATGCCGGCATTGGAAACGAGGATATCCACGCCTCCGAATTCCACACTCGCTTCCGCGAAGGCGGAAATCACTGCATTCTCCTGCGTCACGTCAAGCTTGACGGTACGCACCGCATCCGCGCTGTACCGCTTGACGAAATCGCCCTTCGCAGCCTCCAGTGCCGCTTCATCGATATCGGCCAGCACCACACAGGCACCCTCGCCCGCCAGCCGCTCCGCCGTCGCCCGGCCGATACCGCCGGCGCCGCCCGTAACGAAGGCCACGCGGCCCGCAAGGCTCTTCGGCTTCGGCATGCGCTGCAGCTTCGCTTCTTCCAGCAGCCAATATTCGATATCGAAGGCTTCCTGCTCGGGAAGACCCTGATATTCCGACACGGTGGACGCGCCACGCATGACATTAATAGCGTTGACATAAAATTCGCCGGCGATGCGGGCCGTGGCCTTGTCTTTAGCGAAAGACAGCATGCCGACGCCGGGGATGAGGAATATCACCGGGTTCGGATCACGCATTTTTGGCGAATTATCGTGGCGGCAAGCTTCATAATAGCGCGTGTAATCCGCGCGATAGTCCTCCAGCGCCTTGTCTAGGCTGGCCGTCAGCGCATCCACATCTGGATTTGCGGTATCGAGATCAAGGATCAGCGGACGAATTTTCGTGCGCAGGAAATGGTCCGGGCAGGATGTGCCCAGCGCACCGAGCGGTTTCAAATCCTTCGAATTGACGAATTCCAGAACGGCATCCTGATCGTCAAAATGGCCGAGCTTGCGTTCTTCACGGCCGATGCGGCCACGGATTTCCGGCATCAACCGGGCGGCGATGGCCCGACGTTCGGCAACCGGCAGGCTTTTGGCCACTGCCCCGCCGAAGATCACCTTGCCTTCGGTCTTTTCCGAAAACCATTCGATCGCCTTGTTGATGATGGCGAGCGTCAGTTCGTAACACGCCTTGGCGTCGTTATCCCAGGTGAAGAGGCCGTGGCTTTCCAGCACGACGCCCTTGGCTTTCGGATTGGCCTTGACGAAAGCTTCCAGATCGAGGCCCAGCTGGAAACCGGGGCGACGCCAGGGCAGCCAACCAATGTCGTCGCCGAAAATCTGCTGCGTCAATTCCTTCGAGTTTTTCGAGGCGGCGATAGCGATAATCGCATCGGGATGCATATGGTCGACATGATCATAAGGCACGAAACCGTGCAGCGGCGTATCTATGGAGGCCGCGCGCGGATTGAGGTTGAAGGTGCAATGCGGCAGGAAGCCGACCATGCGGTCCTCATCCTGAACACCCTTGTAAATGCCCTTCAGCGCTTCCAGCTTGTCGAGATAAAGCGTTGCAAAACCATCAAGCTTGATGGTGCCGACATCGCCGCCGGAGCCCTTCACCCACATGACGCGGACCTTCTCGCCCGTCAGGGGATCGGTTTCAAGCACCTTTGCTGATGTGTTCCCGCCTCCGTAATTGGTGATGCGCTTGTCGGCACCGAGCAGGTTGGAGCGGTAAAGAAGCTTTCCCGGCTCATCGAGCGTCCTGGCATAAGCGTCGTCCCAACGGCTTTCGAGAAGGCGGGATGTTCCCGTCATGTCTTCCTCCCACATGGTCTTCATTCGCGAACCGACACCGGTCCGCCTCCTTTAACGGCAGGTATCGCGCATCCAAAAGCCCAATGTCAATCAAAAACGATCATAAATTTTCATGTTGCAGCGCGATATTGATTAATTTGATCGTTGTTGATTGACAACGTAAAGAGATTGCGAATAATCACGATCAGGAGGACCAAATGCACGAACGCGAACGCCATCGCATCATCTTGAGCGCCATACAGGAAAAACCTGTGGTGACGGTGCAGGATATTGCGGAATTGACGGATGCGTCGGAAGCGACCATTCGGCGGGATATTGCGTCCCTGCACGTGCAGGGCAAGTTGCGGCGCGTGCGCGGCGGTGCGGAAGCGGTGCATCCGCCGCAGCTCGGCAATCTGGCCGCGCGGCCATTCCGCGTGTCCGAATCAGTCAACATCGACAAGAAACGCGCAATTGCGCGCAAGGCGGTCGATCTCTGCAATGATGGCGATGCGATCATCCTGAATGGCGGCACCACGACATTCCAGATGGTGCATTACATGGCGGCGCGCCGCCTGCAGGTGATGACCAATTCTTTCGCCATCGCCGAGCATCTGGTCAAGCATTCCAAATGCAATGTCAGCGTGCCGGGTGGCGCGATCTATCGTGACCAGAGCCTGATCCTGTCACCCTTCGAGAATGACGCAATCCGCAACTTCTATGCACGGCGGATTTTTCTCGGGGCGCAGGGCGTGGGTGCGCTCGGCATCATGGAATCCGACGCGCTGGTCATACAGAGCGAGCAGAAGCTGATGCGGCAGGCGGAAGAGCTGATCGTGATGGTCGATTCCTCGAAATTCAGGAAACGGTCCAGCCTCATTCTCTGCCCGCTCGAGAACGTGTCGACCATCATCACCGATGACGGGATTTCTGACGAGGCGGCAAGGATGGTGGAAGATGCCGGGGTAGAGCTGCTGATCGCCGGCGCCGTGGCGGACGCGAAAACGGCCGGTCCGCCGGATGAGGAGAATTCTTCGTCGGTCGCTTGAGGAGCGCCGGCAGGGAAGTTGCAAGGTTCAAAAACGGGAGGAAAAGGGACATGAAACTTACACGCAGAACATTAACGAGCGTACTCGCGCTCGGCGCGGCACTCTCCGTAGCCGGCCTCGGCGGCGTTGCACAGGCCGCCGACGTGAAGATCGCGCTGGTGGTGAAATCGCTTGGCAACGGCTTTTTCGAAGCCGCCAACAAGGGCGCACAGGAGGCCGCAAAGGACCTCGGCGGAGTCGAGATCATCTATACCGGCCCGACCAGCACAACGGCGGAAGGCCAGATCGAAGTCATCAATTCGCTGATCGCGCAGGGCGTCGATGCCATTGCCATTTCCGCCAACGATCCCGACGCCGTGGTTCCGGCGCTGAAGAAGGCGGCGCAGCGCGGCATCAAGGTGATTTCCTGGGATTCCGGCGTTGCGCCCGAAGGACGCATTCTTCAGCTCAACCCCTCGTCCAACGCGCTGATCGGCAAAATGTGCCTGCAGCTCGCAGCATCGCATCTGGAAGGCGGCAAGGGCGATTTCGCCATTCTTTCGGCCACCACCACGTCCACGAACCAGAACATCTGGATCGATGAGATGAAGAAGCAGCTGAAGGACTTCCCTGGCCTCAACCTCGTCACGACGGTCTATGGCGACGACCTCGCCGACAAGAGCTACCGCGAAGCTCAGGGCCTTCTCTCATCGCAGCCGAATGTGAAGGTCATCGTCGCGCCGACGACGGTCGGCGTTCTCGCCGCTTCGCAGGCCGTGAAGGATGCCGGCAAGATCGGTCAGGTCTATGTCACCGGTCTTGGCCTGCCTTCCGAAATGGCCGGCGCCATCAAGTCGGGCGCGACCAAGGAATTCGCCATCTGGAACCCCATCGACCTCGGCTATTCCGCCACCCAGATCGCCTATCGCCTCGTGAAGGGCGAAACCGACGGCAAGCCGGGCTCGGAAATTGAAGCCGGCCGCATGGGCAAGATCAAGGTTGGCGAAAACAGCGAAGCGGCCATGGCTGATCCGTTTATTTATGACGCGAAGAATATCGACCAGTTTTCGAAGATTTTTTGATCTGAGAAGCTGCTGACCGAGGGCAGAGGGGGGTGGCCCCAATCACTTCACTCAAAACCGACCGGTAAGACCTGACGATGCGCGCTGAAACCCAAATCCTAAACGCTGCAGAAGCCCCCAGCCCCACGCCCATTCTGGAAATGCGCGGCATCAGCCAGATATTCCCTGGCGTGAAAGCGCTTGATAGCGTCGATATCGCGCTATACCCCGGCAAGGTTACCGCGCTGATCGGCGAGAACGGCGCGGGCAAATCCACGCTCGTCAAGATCCTCACCGGCATCTATCGCCCGAACGAAGGCGAAATCCTGCTGGATGGCAAGACTGTCCACTTCCACAGCGCACAGGATGCCATCGATGCAGGCGTCACTGCCATTCATCAGGAAACCGTGCTGTTCGATGAGCTTTCGGTCGGCGAAAACATCTTCCTCGGCCATGCGCCAAAAGGCCGTTTTGGCCTGATCGACTGGAAGACCATCAATGCGCGTGCCAGAATTCTGCTGGAACAGCTGGAAAGCACCATCGATCCGACGATCCGGCTGAAAGACCTGTCGATCGCACAGCGCCACCTCGTCGCCATTGCCCGCGCCCTGTCGGTCGAGGCGCGCATCGTCATCATGGACGAACCGACCGCCGCCCTTTCGCGCAAGGAAATCGATGATCTCTTCCGCATCGTCGAAAACCTGAAGCGGCAGGGCAAGGCTATTCTCTTCATCAGCCACAAATTCGACGAGGTCTATGAGATTGCGGAAAACTATGCCGTCTTCCGGGACGGCAGGATGGTGGGCGCCGGCACGCTCACGACCACCCCGCAGGATGAAATCGTTCGGCTGATGGTTGGCCGTGATGTAACGAATGCCTTTCCAAAGCAGGCTGTTACGCTGGGTCCCACGGTTCTTTCAGTCCGCGATTACTCTCATCAGACCGAGTTTCGCGATATCTCTCTCGAGTTACGCAAGGGCGAAATTCTTGGCCTTTACGGGCTGATCGGCGCCGGGCGTTCGGAGCTTTGCCAGTCGCTGTTCGGCATCACCCGCCCGGCATCGGGTGAAGTGATGTTGAACGGCCAACCCATCACAATCCGCTCGCCGGAAGATGCCATCCGCGCCGGTATCGTCTACGTGCCGGAGGAACGCGGCCGCCACGGTCTGGCGCTCGACATGCCGATCTACCAGAACATGTCGCTGCCTTCACTCACACGCACCTCGCGCAAGGGCTTTCTGGCCGCCGCCAACGAATTCGCGCTTGCGCGCAAATATGCCTCGCGGCTCGATCTGCGCGCCGCCGCCCTTTCGGTGCCGGTCGGTACACTTTCAGGCGGCAACCAGCAGAAGGTGGTGATCGGCAAATGGCTCGCCACCCAGCCAAAGGTCATCATCCTCGATGAGCCGACAAAGGGCATCGATATCGGCTCCAAGGCAGCGGTGCACGGCTTCATCAGCGAGCTCGCGGCCGAAGGCCTGTCGATCATCATGATCTCGTCCGAACTTCCCGAAATCCTCGGCATGTCCGACCGCGCCATCGTCATGCGCGAAGGCCTGATGGCGGGCCAGTTCGAACGCGCCGATTTTTCCCCGGAAAAGCTGGTGCGCGCCGCCACCGGCAATGCCTGAGAGGGGCTAACATGCAACGTCTACTCAAAAACCGCGAATGGCTGCTGGCGGGTATCATCATCGTCATGATCGCCGGTTTTGCGATGCGCGCCCCCGGCTTCGGCCGGCCCGGCAATCTCGTCAACATCTTCAACGATACCTCCATTCTCATCATTCTGGCGCTGGGCCAGATGGCGGTCATCCTTACAAAATCCATCGACCTCTCGGTAGCAGCCAATCTTGCCTTTACCGGTATGGCGGTGGCGATGACCAACGCTGCCTTTCCGGGCATTCCGCTGCCGCTTCTTATCGTCATGGCTGTCGGCATCGGCGCGTTTCTCGGCTCGCTCAACGGCGTTCTGGTCTGGTGGCTCGGCATTCCGCCCATCGTCGTCACGCTTGGTACACTCACCATCTATCGCGGCATGGCCTTCGTGCTTTCGGGCGGCGGCTGGGTGAATGCGCACCAGCTATCCCCCACTTTCCTCAACGTGCCGCGCACCATGATTCTCGGCATGCCGGTCCTTTCCTGGGTGGCGATCCTCATCATCGCCGGCGCCTGGCTGGTGCTCGGCCGGACTTCCTTCGGCCGCTCCGCTTATGCCTCGGGCGGTAATCCGAGTGCAGCCGTTTATGCGGGCATCGATGTCGGCCGCACCCGCTTCTTCGCCTTCGTGCTCTCGGGCGCGCTCGCCGGTCTCGCCAGCTATCTCTGGGTGTCGCGTTACGCGGTTGCCTATGTCGACATCGCCGCCGGCTTCGAACTGGACAGCGTGGCGGCAAATGTGATCGGCGGCATTTCGATTGCGGGCGGCATCGGTTCGGTGGCGGGTGCCGTGCTTGGCGCGCTGTTCCTCGGCGTCATCAAGAACGCGCTTCCCGTCATTGGCATCTCGCCCTTCGCGCAGATGGCGATATCAGGCGTCGTCATCGTGCTCGCCGTCGTCTTCAACGCCCGCGCCGAAGCCAGGAAAGGCCGCATCATCCTGCGGGACCGCGCCGCAGGTGATCAGCCCACGGAGGCCGCAGCATGAGCACGCCATCCCATTCAACACAAAGCCCGCGCATCATTCCAGACAAGCTGGGAACACCTCTACGTCGCATCATGGGCAGCTGGGAAGTGCTGCTGCTCGGCGTCGCGATCCTGATCTTCATCGCAAATTCGCTGGCCTCGCCCTATTTCCTCAATGCCTGGAACCTGTCTGATGCGACCTTCAATTTCACGGAAAAGGCCATCATCGCATTTGCCATGGCGCTGCTGATCATCGCCGGTGAGATCGATCTCTCGGTCGCCGCCATCATCGCGCTCGCGTCCACCGCCATGGGCGCTGCGGCGCAGATGGGCGCCGGCACGCCGGGCCTTGTTGCGATCGGCATCGGCACCGGGCTTTTGTGCGGCGCCTTCAACGGTTTCCTGGTCGCTGGGCTGAAACTGCCGTCCATCGTCGTCACCATCGGTACCATGAGCCTGTTTCGCGGCATTTCCTACATGGTGCTGGGTGATCAGGCCTATGGCAAATACCCCGCCGATTTCGCCTATTTCGGCCAGGGTTACGTCTTCTGGGTGATTTCGTTCGAATTCGTCCTGTTTATCGCCATGGCCATTCTCTTCGCCGTTCTGCTGCATGCCACCAATTTTGGCCGGCAGGTCTATGTGATCGGCAACAACCCGTTCGCCGCCCGTTTCTCCGGCATCCCCGTCGAGCGGGTGAAGTTCATCCTCTTCCTGCTCACGGGCCTGATGAGCGGTATTGCCGCCGTCTGCCTTACCTCGCGGCTCGGTTCGACGCGGCCGTCGATTGCTCAGGGCTGGGAGCTGGAGGTCGTCACGATGGTTGTGCTGGGCGGCGTGTCGATCCTCGGTGGCTCCGGCACCATCGCAGGCGTCGTCATCGCAGCCTTCGTCATGGGCCTCGTCACCTTCGGGCTTGGTCTTTTAAATGTGCCCGGCATCGTCATGTCGATCTTCGTCGGCCTGCTGCTGATCATCACCATCGCCATCCCCATCGTTGTCCGCCGCCTTCGGTCCATGAGAAGCTGAGCCATGACGGAACTCGAAAAATACGCCTTCAAGATGAAACTCTTTCCGGGAAAAGAGGCCGAATATAAAAAGCGCCATGACGAGATATGGCCGGAACTGGTGACACTGCTGCACGAGGCAGGGGTGAGTGACTATTCCATTCATCTCGACCCGGAAACCAACATCCTTTTCGGCGTGCTGACGCGCCCGAAGACCCATCGCATGGCGGCTCTGCCAGAGCATCCCGTGATGAAAAAGTGGTGGGCCCACATGGCCGATATCATGGAGAGCAATCCCGATAATTCGCCGGTCGCAAAAGACCTGGTGACGGTGTTCCATCTGCCATGAGCAAGAGCACCAGACCGGACCGCGTCGCGGTCATCGATATCGGCAAGACCAACGCCAAGGTCGTCGTCATCGACACCGGCAGCGGCGAGGAGATTGCCAGCAAAAAACAGGCGAACCCTGTCCTCCGCGATGGAATTTATCCGCATTACGATGTGGAGATGCTCTGGCGCTTCATTCTCTCCACGCTTCAGCGTTTCGGCCAGAAGCCCGGCTTCGATGCGATTTCCATCACGACCCATGGCGCTTCGGCAGCACTTCTCGATGGGAACGGCGACCTCGCCATGCCTGTGCTCGATTATGAACACAGCTATCCCGCAGCCATTGAGGAAGCCTATCACAACATCCGGCCCGATTTTGCCGAGAGCGGTTCACCACAGCTTCCCGCCGGGCTGAACCTTGGCGCGCAAATCCATTTCCAGAAGACGGCCTTTCCGAACGATTTCGCCAGGGTGCGCAGCATTGTTACCTATCCACAATATTGGGCGGGACGCCTGACCGGCATTCGGGCCACGGAAACGACCTCGCTCGGCTGTCATACCGATCTCTGGAACCCGCGCCGGAAGAGCTTCTCCTCGCTCGTCGAGCGTCTCGGTATCGAGACGTTAATGGCGCCGGTCCGCTCCGCTTTCGATGTCCTGGGTACAATCCACCAATCACTGGCAATCGAAACCGGCCTTTCGCCGCATATGCCGGTTTATTGTGGAATCCACGATTCCAACGCCTCGCTCCTGCCGCATCTTCTGCGCCGCGACGGTGATTTTTCGGTCGTCTCCACCGGCACCTGGGTGGTGAATTTCGCCATTGGCGGCTCGGCGGGTGCGCTCGATCCCATCCGCGACACACTCCTGAATGTCGATGCTTTCGGCCGTCCCGTTCCCTCCTCCCGCTTCATGGGCGGCAGGGAATATGAAATGCTGGCACAGCAATTCGGAGAAGCAAAAGACGAAGCAATAGACGCAGCTCTCGGCGGCGTTGTGGCCAGGGGCATGATGCTGCTGCCGAGTGTTGTCAGCGGCTCCGGCCCGTTTCCGGACAAGACGACGCAGTGGCTCGGCGATAAAAACGCCACCGCTGCAGAGCGACACGCGGCGACATCGCTTTACCTGGCGTTGATGACGGAATTCAGCCTTTCGCTCATCGGGCGGAAAGGTCCCATCCTTGTCGAAGGCCCTTTCGCCAGCAACGCCCTTTATCTGAAGGCGCTGGCCGGCTTTGCAGAGACGGACGTAACGGCGGTCGAAGGATCAACCGGCACCAGCGCGGGCGCGGCCCTGCTTACCGGCATCAAACCGCTTGCCGGTCGAGAGCGCCATTTCACGCCGCACGACATTCCCGGTCTCACCTCTTACCGCAATGTCTGGCGAGGCCGCCTCGCCTGATGCGAAACGCAAAATGCGGCCGAATGATCGGCCGCATTGTGATGTCGCAAAAGTATCAGCCCTTGATGAAGGCCAGCAGATCGGCGTTCAGCACATCGGCATTGACGGTGAGCATGCCATGCGAGAAACCGGGATAGGTCTTCAGCGTGCCGTTTTTCAGCAGCTTCACCGACTTGTGAGCGGAGTCGGCGATCGGAACGATCTGGTCGTCTTCACCGTGCAGAACAAGCGTCGGAACGCTGATATTCTTCAGGTCATCGGTCTGGTCGGTTTCCGAGAAGGCCTTGATGCCGTCGTAATGGGCCTTTGCACCACCCATCATTCCCTGACGCCACCAGTTCTGGATCACGCCTTCATGCACGGTCGCGCCATCGCGGTTGAAGCCATAGAACGGGCCGGCCGGCACGTCGCGGAAGAACTGCGCACGGTTTGCGGCAAGCGCTGAGCGGAAGCCGTCAAAAACCTCCATCGGCAGGCCTTCCGGATTGGCTTCGGTCTTGACCATGATCGGCGGTACGGCGGAAACGAGAACCGCCTTGGCGACACGGCCGGCGGGTTCGCCATGCTTGGCGACATAACGCGCAACTTCGCCGCCACCGGTGGAATGGCCGATATGGACGGCATTCTTCAGATCCAGCGCTTCGACGACGGCGAAGGCGTCCGCGGCGTAGTGGTCCATGTCGTGACCATCGGCAACCTGGGCGGAACGGCCGTGACCACGGCGGTCATGGGCGACAACACGAAAACCCTTGGAGACGAAGAACAGCATCTGCGCATCCCAGTCATCGGACGAGAGCGGCCAGCCATGGTGGAAAACGATCGGCTGGGCATCCTTCGGGCCCCAGTCCTTGTAGAAGATTTCGGTTCCGTCTGTCGTCTTAACAAAGCCCATGATCGTTTCTCCTTCGGTTGCGTTGGAATCTCAGGTGCATCCTGTTGTGCGCCGGTTTGATGGAGGGATAATGACGCAGGAAAATGGCTTCAACAATTACAATAATAATTCGGAATGAATTGCATTTTTTGCAATAATAGAGCTGCCCGCTGCCAGATAAATTGCGGCACGGGCACCAAACGGCATGAAGCGCCAAAGGTTGCGCCAGATGGCTCAAGCGGTTGGTAAATGATTGCGCGCAGAACGCTTAGCGCCTGCCCGCAGCTTGAAACAAACTCTCCAACGTCGCCCTTGGCTTGAGATGCCCGGCTTTCAATCCACCTCGGGATCGTATTCCCTCGGGCTGTCATCCCGGGAAAACAGCACGCAAGGACCGCGAGAGCCGCGCGGATCATAGGCATAACCCTTGGCGGTGAGTGCCTGCATGATGTCGCGGACGCCGGCAAGACCGTAGAGGTGGTCGTGCAGCTCGACGAATATCCGCTCCACGCCGCTCAAGTCGGCCCTGCCAAGCAGATCGCGTTCCGCACCCTCGATATCCATGACGAGCGCTGTAATGCCGCGGCTCGCGATGAATTCATCGATGTTGGCGGAGGAGATTTCGATGCGTTTTTCATAGGGACCCTGATTTTCGTCCATGGACGACATCCAGAGATCCCTGCGAACGTAAAAAGAATAGGAGCTCGGCTCGTCGGCGGTAAGAAGCCCCTGCGAAAACACGACGTTGCCCCGGCAATTGGCCTTGATCACCCGCTCGGCCAGCGCCGCAGTCGCGGGGTTGGCCTCGAAAGCCCATACGGAAACATCCTTGATGCCTGCAATGATCGACGTAATGATCCCGATACCGGAACCCAGCTCCAGCACCCGATCACCTGGCTTGATGGCTTTCAGGACGCTGCGGGCCTCCTTCGCCTCGTAGCTGCCGTCGGTCAGCGCCTGCCAGATGACGGGCGACACCTCATCGGAAGAAAGAGGCAGGGCAACTCCATGCACGTCCAGTATTTCCATATCTCAAGCCTTTTCGCAAAATCCGGTCGTCTCGCCGCAACGGTCCCGTATCAACCGAAAATGCTCTACAGCATCGTTGCGGTAACCGGTATGGGTTTTCGCGAGCGACAGTATCATTTGGTAAAAATTCCAATGGCCGCCAGGACAGGCGTCTCAGGCAGAGCTCCAGGCGACGAGCTCCTTGGCCGGCAGCGGCCTGCTGATCAGATATCCCTGAACCTGGTCGCATCCCAGACGCCTGACGCATTCATATTGCTCTTCCGTCTCGATACCTTCCGCAATCGTCGTCATTCGCAAACTGCGGCCAACGCCGACCACGAATTCCACGATCGCCAGCGCATCCCGGTCGCTGGTGATATCGCGCAGAAAGGATCGGTCGATCTTGATCTTGTCGAAGGGGACGCCGCGCAGATTGGCGAGCGATGAATAGCCAGTGCCGAAATCATCCATGGCGATCTTGATGCCGACTGCCTTCAGCCGCGACAGCGTGTTGATCGTCTGGTCGCTCTTGTTGAGCAGGATCGATTGGTTGATCTCAAGTTCGAGCCGGCTTGGTTCCAGTCCGCTTTTCTCAAGCGCGCCCATGACGTTTTGAATAAGGTTGGTACTGTGGAACTGAACGGGCGACAGATTGACGGCCACCTTCATGTCCTCGTCCCAGCCCATCGCCTCGCGGCAGGCGGTTTCCATCACCCACTTTCCGAGCGAATGGATGAGACCGGTTCTTTCCGCGACGGGAATGAACACACTGGGGGGCACATCGCCGCGCACCGGATGTTTCCAGCGAAGCAACGCCTCGAAGCCGCAGAGCTTGCGTGTCTGCGTCGCCACCTGCGGCTGGTAATAAACTTCCATCTCGTCGTTCTGCAGTGCCGTCTGCAGATCGGCTTCGAAGGATTTCTTCTCGGTCAGCTGCTTCTGCATCCGAACCTTGAAAACGCTCGCACGGCCCGGACCGATGGCTTTCGCCTCGTAAAGCGCCAGATCCGCCCGCTTGAACAATTCATCCGCATCCACTGCACCGTGCGATATGGCGATGCCGATGCAGGTGCCGATTTTGACCTCCTGCTCACCCAGCTGATAGGTGCGGCTGATCTGATCGATGAGCTTGGTGGCAAGACGGCGCGCGGCGTCCTCATTCAGATCGTCGGAGACAACCGCGAACTCATCGCCTCCAAGGCGGCAAACCATGTCATAATCGCCGCCGATGGCCGAGAGGCGCTGCGCCACGGCCTGAAGCAGCGCATCGCCTGCATCGTGGCCGAGCGTGTCGTTGACATCCTTGAACCCGTCGAGATCGAGCAACAATATGGCTGTCGTACCGGTGCCACCGAAGGACCGGCGCAGCCGCTCGATCAGTTCCTGCCGGAACAGCGCCCGGTTCGGCAGGCCCGTCAGCGCATCGTGATAGGCATCATGCTCCAGACGGACATTTTTTGCCTGCAACTCCAGCGTCGCGGCGCGCAGATCGTCCGTCAGCCCGCGCATGCTTTTCTGCGCGCGGTTCAGGAGATCGTTCTGGCGAAGCAGCAATATGACAAGCGCGATGCCGCAGAGGATGAGACCGCCAGCCAGCGCCGTATAGACGATGTGGAGCTTGCGGACATCCTCATGGGCGGTATCGATCAGATTCACATCATACGCGACGGAAGACGAGGCGAGCGTCGTCATCGGCGCATCCAGCGCGCTCATCGCGGCAAGAAGATCCGGCACATCGCTCGAATTCAAGCTGTTTATCTGCTGTTCGAGACGCGCCAGAACGGCGTCAAGGCGGGTTACCAGATCCCGCCATTGCTGCTTTTCATTGATGAAAGCGCCGAGGTTGCCCTGCTTCAACAGCTCCAGGCGACTGAGCATGATATCCAGACGCAGCTGCAATTCATCCCGGTCAACCCTGCCGGGATTAAGCGCGAACACGGCGAGTTTATTCTGGAGGCGCAGATATTCGGCTACGGTCTGGCTGACGGCCCATGAGTCATTATAGCGGGCGAACTTCTGCAGAGCGGTCTGCCGCTCGGCAATGACGAAAGCGATATAGCCCGTTGCCAGGACGAAGCAACAGATGATCACCGCCACAAGTTTTCGCAAACGGCACCTTTATTCCACTATCAGTTTGGCAACTTGCCATGCGGACCGCGAATAATAAGTCTGCTTCTGCAGTTCCGGGTCGCTGTCATAGGGATAGATGACAAACAACGGGCCCTTTTCGCGTACTGTCATATAGTTGCCATCCAGTTTGATGGCGAGGATAACATTGAATTTCTTAAAGTCTTCAACCGGTATCGTGCTTACATAGTCGTTGAGAGCCACCGCCGTGACACTGGTGCCCTTTGCGCCGACGACATCCATCAGCTTGGCAAGCGACACACCGTCAAAGCGGACACGCCCGTCGTGCCACGGTGTCGTCGTCTCCACGGTGTCCATGCCGAGCGCTTCCAGCATGTCGCGGTCAAATTCCGCAGCTCCGTCGGTATTGGTGTTGGTGATGTTGCCGGATATGGTTAATATCGGCTTGCCCTGCGGCTTGGCTATGTTTCCCGCCTCGGCACAGGAAAGCCACACGAGCGACATGAACGCACTGAGAAGTACCCGGGCGAAATTCATAATGTTTCTCCATCGATAACGTTCAGGTCGAGGGTTTTCGCCAACCCTGGAAGGTCAAGGGAACCGCCAACAGCATATATATCAGGAACCGATGTTATATCCTCACTGAGATTTTATCCGTATTTTCTCTAGGTATTGAGTAAACCCTTTGGATAATTTTTCCGTCTTATTGTACTTTTTGACGTTGCGCGCCCTGTTATGACGCAACCGGCAACGCCGCGCACCGCCCGCCCCTGATCCGTCCAGCGTGACCACGGCCGAATTGTGGCCAAATTTCCACCGTTTCCTTGCGCAGCAACGTGATTCGCGCCCGCCGTTGCGGCCGGAAAACGGCATCGACTTCCATGACGGCACAAACGGCTAATGATGGTTCCGCGTCACATAAAAATCATGGCATTACCTCGGGCAAGCGGTTGAAACATACCGCCCGGAACTTAATATAAGCACTGTCGTTTCCGTTTCCGGCAGTCCACGACCTCCGCCGGAAAAGCCCAGACACCTGTTCCACGCTGCGAAAGCCGCGACGCCGGATTTCGTCCGGCCAGGAAAATTCTGTTCACCTCTCCGGGCCGGGCGGCATGCGCCGTATCGGCCGCATCATGAAGGTAGCCCCTATGCACACCTATCCCGACATCAAACTTCTCATTGGTGGCGAATGGCGCGATGCCGTTTCCGGTAAGACAATCGCCGTCTCCGATCCGGCGACGGACGAAATCATCGGCGCGATTGCGCATGCCGAGAAGGAAGACCTCGATCTGGCGCTCACCGCCGCCGAGCGGGGTTTCAAGGTGTGGCGCGACACCTCGCCCTTTGAGCGTTCCAAGATCATGCGCAGGGCGGCCGACATACTGCGCGAGCGCAAGGACAAGATCGCCTACATCATGACCCGCGAACAGGGCAAGCCGCTGGCGCAGTCCGCCACTGAAATCATGGGTGCAGCCGACACCATCGACTGGTTCGCAGAAGAGGCGCGCCGCACCTATGGGCAGGTCATCCCGGCGCGGGTAACCGGTGTCTCACAGCTTGCCATCAAGCTGCCGGTCGGACCCGTTGCAGCGTTTACGCCATGGAATTTCCCGATCAACCAGATCGTCCGCAAGCTTTCCGCCGCGCTTGCAACCGGCTGCTCCATCATCGTCAAGGCGCCGGAAGAGACGCCGGCGTCGCCTGCCGAACTCATCCGCGCCTTTGTTGATGCCGGCGTTCCGGCGGGCGTCGTCGGCCTCGTTTATGGCGTACCGTCAGAGATTTCGGAATATCTCATTCCGCATCCGGTCATTCGCAAGATATCGTTCACAGGCTCCACGCCCGTTGGCAAGCATCTGGCTGCACTGGCCGGCAGGCACATGAAGCGCGCAACGATGGAACTGGGCGGCCATGCGCCTGTCATGATCTTCGACGACGCCGATATCGACAAGGCCATCGAAGTCACCTCGCTTGCCAAGTTCCGCAATGCCGGCCAGGTCTGTGTCGCCCCTACCCGCTTCCTTGTGCAGGACGGTGTGGCCGATCGGTTCCTTGAAGGTTTTGTGGAAGCAACCAAGGCGATCAAGGTGGGCAATGGCCTGGAAGATGGTGTCGTGATGGGCCCGCTCGCCAATGAGCGTCGCATCCCGGCGCTGGAAGGCCTCATCAACGACGCCGTTTCGCATGGCGGTGAATTGAAGACCGGCGGCCGCCGCATCGGTAACAAGGGCAATTTCTTCGAGCCGACGGTTCTCGCCAATGTGCCGACATCAGCCAAGATCATGAATGACGAGCCCTTCGGCCCGGTCGCCATTATCAACCGGTTCTCAAGCTTCGATGACGCCATCACCGAGGCGAACCGCCTGCCCTTCGGCCTTGCATCCTATGCCTTCACCGGTTCGGTCAAGACCGCGCACGCGCTTGGCCAACAGGTCGAGGCCGGCATGCTGACCATCAACCACAACGGCCTTGCTCTTCCCGAAGTCCCCTTTGGCGGCATCAAGGACTCCGGTTATGGCACGGAAGGCGGCTCCGAAGCGGTCCAAGCCTATCTGGAGACGAAGTTCGTCAGCCAGATGAGCTGATTTTCCCAGAAAATTCTTCTCCCGCCGCGGAGAAGGTGGCCCGAAGTGCCGGATGAGGGGGCAAGCTCGCGACTTTTCGCTGACCTTGCCCTCTCATCCCGCTACCGCGAACTTCTCCCCGGACGGGGAGAAGACGTTTGTGGCGCGCGCTCGGTCCGTCAGCAGTATTCGAAAGCGACTCAGTCTTCCCTTGCCTCGGATCTCCTCCTGCCTTAAAAGAACAAAAAGTGAACTTTGGGGACATTATGAGCGACACGGCGGCACCGGCACTGAAGGAAATCTTCAACCACGAGAAACTGCAGCATATCGCCAATCAGACCAGGGCCGTCCATCCGCCCTTTGACGTTTCCGCCTTCATGGCGCTCGCCACCGAAAACCTTGAAGCGCTGGGCATCATGCAGCGCATGCGGCAGGTGGCAACAAGCCTGCATGCGACACTTCCCGGCGACTATGCCCGCAACATCGAAATCCTCACAGCCGCAGCGCCCGGCATCGGCAACGGTTTCGCTTCGATTTCGCTTCCGGAGTATGTCGCGCTTTACGGCCTTGATGATTTCGATCTTTCCATGGACGCGCTGCAATATTTCACCCGCTTTGGCTCCTCGGAATTCGCCATCCGGCATTTTCTGCAAAAGGACCTGACCGCCACCCTTGCCGTGATGGAAACCTGGTCACGGCACGAAAATGAGCATGTGCGGCGGCTTGCCAGCGAAGGCTGCCGGCCTCGCCTGCCATGGTCATTCCAGCTCAAGCCCCTGATCGATGATCCCTCGCCGGTTACCGCGATCCTCGACATCATGAAAGCAGACCAGGCGCTTTATGTGCGCAAATCCGTCGCCAACCACCTGAACGACATCACCAAGGATAATCCCGCTTTTGTGCTGGCGCTCATCGATGGATGGCCGAAGGACAACCCGCATACACGCTGGATCATGCGGCAGGCCTTGCGCACGCTGATCAAGAAGGGCGACACCGCAGCGCTTGCCCATCTCGGGGCGCATGAGGAGGCGCAGATTACACTTGCGGCGTTCGAGGTGTTGCCGGCAAAAGTCGCTCTCGGCAATCCGGTGCGGATTTCCGCCTCTTTCACTTCGACGGCGAAGAGCCGGCAAAAGCTGGTGATCGATTACGCCGTGCATTATGTGAAGAAGAGCGGCGATGCCTCCGCGAAGGTCTTCAAGTGGAAGGAAGTCGAGCTTCCGCCCGGCGAGACATGTACATTGTCAATCAGCCGCGCCATACGTGATTTTACGACCCGCAAACACTATCCCGGTGTCCACCGGGTCGACCTTGTGATCAACGGCAGGCTGATAGCCGAAAGCGCATTCGAACTTCTGTTTTAAGCGGGCAAAGGCCCTTGGCGCCTTACGGCGCCGGGAAAATCTTCGCCCGGCGAATGATGACGGAACCGCGATCTCCGGCGGCGACGTCGTTTTCGGGCGGCACGTCGAATTCCAGAATATCGCCGCCGTCGGTACTGGCGATCACCCGGCGCTCACCGGCGCGGTCAAGGACGCGCTCCACGGACGCCGGTATGCCGTCATGCAGGTCTTCCCACTCCAGATCGCCGGGACGCGCGTAAATATCAACCGCGCCATCGCCCTGAGCATAGGAGAAGGGCAGTTCATTCTCACCCACATACACCTTTCCGCCGCGCGCCACACCGGCAACCCGGTTGGCGTCTCCCAGAAAGCGCATGACGAAGGCACTGTTCGGCTGGCGGCAGACCTCCTTCGGCGTGCCCTGCTGCACGATTTCGCCCTGATTGAGAATGACGACCCGGTCGGCCAGATCGAGCGCCTCTTCCTGGTCATGCGTCACGAAAATCGTCGTGATGCCGAGCGAATCGTGGATCTCGCGCAGCCAGCGGCGCAGGTCGCGACGCACATTGGCGTCCAGCGCTCCGAAAGGCTCATCCAGCAATAGCACCTTGGGATCGACCGAAAGCGCCCGCGCCAGCGCCACGCGCTGCCGTTGGCCGCCGGAAATCTGCGCGGGAAAACGGTCGCCCAGGCCATCGAGCTTCACCAGTCGCAGCAATTCTTCGACGCGCGCGGCGATAGCCGCCCTGTCCCGGTTCACCTTCGAAACCTTCATGCCGAAGGCGATGTTTTCGTTGAGCGTCATATGCGGAAACAGCGCATAATGCTGGAACACAAACCCCACACCGCGGTCACGCACCGGAATATTGGTGGCATCCTCCTCCCCGAAGAAAATCTGGCCGCCATCGCTATATTCGAGGCCGGCGACCATGCGCAAAATCGTGGTCTTGCCGGAGCCTGACGGACCGAGCAGCGCCAGAAGCTCGCCGCTTTCGATATCAAGCGAAACATCGCGCACGGCACGGAATGTATCAAAGGTCTTCACCACATTTTCGAGGCGGATTTTCATGGGAATCAGGTCTCCGTGGCGATGGCGGCATCGCCGTTGGTCTTTTTACGCCCGCGCCCTGCGCCGCGCCGTTCCAGCGCCACCTTGGCGATGATGGTGACGACGGCGAGGGTCGCGAGGATCGACGCCGCGGCGAAAGCGCCAGCCGTCTGGTAATCGTGATAAAGCAGCTCGATATGCAGCGGCAGCGTATTGGTCTGACCGCGAATATTGCCTGACACGACCGATACGGCGCCAAATTCCCCCATTACGCGGGCGTTGCACAGCACGACACCATAAAGCAGCGCCCATTTGATATTCGGCAAGGTCACCGAAAAGAAGGTTCGCCAGCCTGATGCGCCAAGCGAGGTCGCCGCCTCCTCGAGATCACGACCCTGCGCCTGCATGAGCGGAATGAGTTCACGCGCCACGAAAGGTGCCGTCACGAACATTGAGGCGATAACGATGCCGGGAAGCGCAAACAATATCTTGATATCATGCGCGTCGAGGAACGGCCCGAACAGGCCCTGCAAACCATATACGAAGAGATATGCGACACCGGCAACGATCGGTGAAATCGAGAAAGGTATCTCGATCAGCACCAGCAGGAAGCGCCGGCCCGGGAAATCGGACTTTGTGATGGACCATGCCGCGGCAACACCGAAGGCCGTATTGACTGGCACGGCGATCAGTGCGGTCAACACCGTCAGCATAATGGCGTGACGAGTATCCGGATGGGTGATGGTGGCCGAATAGGCCTTCCAGCCCTGCGAGAACGCTTCGACACCGATGATGACGAGCGGTGCCACAACGAGAAGCGTGCCGATGATGAGCACGAAGGCGATCAGGCTGCGGCGCACAAGAGGTGCATCGCCGACACGGGGCGGTTTGCGATGTGAGGAAACGCCGCTCATCTTCTCAGCCCCTCGCCGTATATCGAAGCGCGCGCGCCTGCAGATAATTGGTCACCGCCAGCATTACGAAGGCGGTGATAAGCAACACGGAGGCGATGGCCGCTGCCGCCTGATAATCATATTCCTCGAGCCGGATGAAGATCAGCAGGGCGGTGATTTCCGTCGAGAACGGCTGATTGCCGGCGATGAAGATGATTGCCCCGAATTCACCCAGGCTGCGGGCGAAAGAGAGCGAGAGACCGGCGAGCAGAGCCGGAGTCAGGAGCGGCAGGATGATCTTGCGGAAAATTTCAAGATCGGAACCACCGAGCGACTGCGCCGCTTCTTCCAGCGCCGGATCGAGGTCTTCCAGCACCGGCTGCACGGTGCGCACGATGAAGGGCAGGCTGGTAAAAGCCATCGCCACCATGATGCCAAGCGGCGTATAGGCCACCTTGATGCCGAGTTGCGCCAGCACCGAGCCGAACCAGCCATTGCCGGCAAACAGCGTCGTCAGGGCGATGCCGGCGACGGCGGTGGGAAGCGCGAAGGGAAGATCGACGATCGCATCGACAAAACGCCAGCCGGGAAAGCGGTAGCGCGTCAACACCCAGGCGAGCGCAAGTCCGAAGATCACATTGAACAGGGTTGCGGCCACTGCGCAGAGCACGGTGACACGGTAACTGGCGACGGCCCGCGGCGAGGAAATGATGGACCAATACTCGGCGGGCCCGAGGCTTGCCGCCTTGAACACAAGCGCCGAGAGCGGCAAAAGCACAATGATGGCGACGTAGGTGAGGGTAACGCCAAGGGACAATTTCAGCCCCGGCAGAACATTCCGCTTCAAACCCCGCCCCCATCAATCAAAAAGCGACCCGGCAGTTTCCCGCCGGGTCATTCAAATGTTGCTGTCACTGTGATTAGCGGCTGCCGTAGAGCGTATCAAGCGTCGCGCCGGATGCAAAATGCTCTTTCTGGATTTTAGTCCAGCCACCGAAAACGTCATTGACGTTGATGAGGCGGATGGCCGGAAACTTGTCCTTGAACTCACCGACAACCTTTTCATTATGGACACGGTGGCCGAATTCAGCGGCGATGCGCTGCCCCTCTTCGGTATAGAGGAAGTCGAGATAGCTTTTTGCCAGATCGCGAGAGCCACGCTTGTCGACGACCTTGTCCACCACGGCAACCGGGAATTCGGCCAGCAGACTGACGGAGGGCACGACGCCTTCCACCTTCTGGGCGCCATATTGTTTGGCGATGCCGCGGGTCTCCGCTTCAAAGGTAATCAAGACGTCACCGATTTCACGCTCCACGAAAGTGGTGGTTGCAGCGCGGCCTCCGGTGTCGAAAACAGGCGTATTGTCGAAGATTTTCTTGACGAATTCCTGGACCTTCGCGTCGTCGCCCTTGAACTTTTCCTTAGCGTAGGCTGTGGCGGCGAGATAGGTGTAACGCGCGTTACCGGAGGTCTTCGGATTGGGGAAAACGACCTTCACGTCGTCGCGGACAAGATCGTCCCAGTCTTTGATACCCTTGGGGTTGCCAGCGCGAACAAGGAAGGAGGGGAAGGAATAGAAAGGCGATGCGTCATTCGGGAAATCCTTCTGCCAGTCAGCGGAAACGAAACCCTGCTTCACCAGAAAATCGACATCGGTCACCTGGTTGAAAGTGACGACATCGGCTTCAAGACCCTCGACGATGGCACGCGCCTGTTTGGAGGTGCCGGCATGCGACTGATCGACGGTTACGCCCGGATGCTGCTTGATGAAAGCCTCGTTCTCGGCCGCGAAGACCTCGCGGGCGACATCATAGGACGCGTTGAGAATGGTAGTCGGAGACTGCGCCTGCGCCGCAACTGAAAAAAGAGCGGCGATGGCAGTTCCGATAATGAGAAGACGTTTCATGAATACCCCCGGCAATTCGAATGGTGCTCAACATAGCGGGCGGCAGCAACGCCCGCGAGAAACAACTATGCCTTGCCGGGGGATGGATTGGAAATTTCGCCCAAATAATATTCACTTGGAAGGCGAGGATTTCATATAAGCCACGAACCCGGATTTCTTTTGCGCCTGACTAAAGGCGATGATCGGGAAACAGGTTGCCGGAATGCTTGGCGAGATAGGGCGCAAGGTCCTCCTCCCGCACCTGTTCCAGCCGCGCCGGCGACCAGCGGGGATTGCGATCCTTGTCGACGAGGGCGGCGCGCACGCCCTCATAAAAATCACGTTGGCGCAATATCTCCGTGCCGGCAGCAAATTCCCGCTCAAGGCATTCGATGAGGCTCGCGCTTTCCCGACCCAGGCGCAGCAGCTTCAGGGTCAGCTTCAGGCTGGTGGGAGAGCGCTTTTGCAGAACCTCGAGGGTCTCGCGTGAAAATGCATCTTGGCGCGCCGAGAGCGCGGCAGAAATCTCCTCGACCGTGTCAAAACGGAATGTCGCGTCGATGATCTCCCGATTGAGGGATAAGATGCCTTCGCCGGCCTCAATCGCGTGCGCCGTGATGGCCGTCTCAACACTGTCCGTATCCACCGATCGCGATAGATCCTGAACCAGCCTGCCAAGGCGATCCGAAGGAACAAGATAATCGGCAAAGCCCGCATAGATGGCGTCGGCGGCAGTAACGGCATTGCCCGTCAGCCCCAGCCAGGTGCCGCATTCGCCCGGCGCCCGTGGCAAAAGCCAGGACCCGCCAACGTCAGGAAAATAGCCGATGCCCGTCTCCGGCATGGCGAGGTTTGTGCGCTCCGTGACGACACGATGGCTGCCATGAGCTGAAATGCCAACGCCGCCGCCCATGACAATGCCATCCATCAGCGCCACATAGGGCTTGCCGAAGTGGGCGATACGATAATTGAGCGGAAATTCTTCCCGCCAGAAATCAAGGACCTGTGGGTCCCCCGCCTTGCCGAGATCGTGAATGATACGGACATCGCCCCCGGCGCAAAGCCCCCTGTCCCCTTCTCCGGTCAACACCACGCAGGCAACGCCGGGTTCCTCCTCGAAACGCTGAAGCGCATGGAACAGGTCGCGCACCATAGGCAAGGTCAGGCTGTTGATGGCCTTCGGCCGGTTGAGGCGAATGATGCCCGCCCCTCCCTGTTTTTCGACGATGACCTGCGCATCCGTTTCCATTCTCCGCTCCAAGACCGCCTCCTCCGCTGCCCGTTCGTTCGGCCATCTTGGCGGCCTTGGCGCAATCACGCAACGTTGATCTTGCGTTGCAGGAACGTCTTTCGCTCAAACCGCTTTAACCGGCAGAAAATGCCACAAATCGGTTTTCGCAATGCAGCATGTTTGCTTGACGCCCGGAAAATCATGGCATGTAATGGCCTCTGGAAATGCCGGCATTGATTCCTGTCGAGCGTGTGCCGGACCAAAGCGGAATGTCGCCTTCTCATAGGCGCTGTAAACAGCAACGGGAGACGAGCATGCAGGTTTCGGAACACGAATGGATCAGTAAACGCGCATATACACTCTGGGAAAAGGAAGGCCACCCGCACGGGCGCGATGCGCACCATTGGGAACAGGCCAAACATGAATTTTCGCTGCTGAAGACGTCGGAAGCGACGAAGCCCGCAACGCGCAAGAAGGCCGCTCCCAAGGCTGTCGCGGATGTTGCAACACCGGATGCGGAAACGCCGGCAAAACCCAAGAGCCGCTCCCGCAAGGCTCCCGCCGAAAAATAGGACCGCAACGACACATCGAACAAAGCCCCAAATGAAAAAGCCCGACAAAATCTCGCCGGGCTTTGTCTTTTAGCGCGATGCGCAACCTGGACTACCGATGATGCACCCCTGCAGAGGGGCATCCGGAGCAGGTGTAGGCGGGCGCGGCGGCTGGCCATCCAACTGACCGCGTTGACCGTTATACTGGTTCTGCTGGCCTCCACGATCGCGATTAGCGTCGCGATCACGATTACGGTCGCGATTTTCATCTTCCCAACGGCGGCGGTCATCGTCGCGACGCGGCCTGTCCTGATTTCTGTCGCCCTGGTTCCAGTCGCCGTAGCGACGTTCCCAACGACCATCATTCGGACCACCGCCCTGGCGGGGATCACGCCACTCATCGCGGCGGCCATCACGCCAGTCGTCCCGGCGACCATCGCGCCAGTCGTCACGCGGACGTGGGCGATCCCATCCAGCACTCGGGGGCGGGGCGTTCCAGTAGCCGCCTGATGGCGGCGGGCGACGCCACCGGTCACGTTCGCGGTAAAAGTCGCGATCGCGATAATAACGGTCCCAATAACGGCCGGCTTCGAAAGTGATTATGGGAACGCCGAGATCGCGATAATAACGGGGCTCGACGTAGACCCGGTTTTGCCGGAATGTCGTCTGGATGTAGCGGCCGGCTACCCAGCCTCGACCGTTGACGAAAGACACATCACACCAAGGCGTATCGGACAGGCAGCCGTGTACCGTCAATGGTGCGCCGACGGGGATCACGACAACAGCCGGATAGGCTGTGCTGGGACCGGAGCGCATATTCACATTCGCGGTGGCGAATCCCCGCGTCGCAGCTTCGGCAAGGGCCGGCGCGGCGAGCATGGCCACCAGCGCAATTGCGCCAAACAGTTTTTTCTTCACTTCTTTCTCCTCAAGCAAAGGCCCGCTTTGCCCTTGTCGGCATCCATCCTGTTCGATGGACGAGTATGCGTTCCGCATACTGCCACGATCGGAAAATACGCGTTCTTCCATGAACGCAGCATGAAACAAATGCGGGACCGCATCAGTTCCCCTGCGGCAATGAGCGCCCGATAAATCACTGCCGGAGAAAGTCTCCGGTCTTGACTTCGGGGGGCAATCGTCCGACTTCAATGCAACAGCAATATGGAGCAGAGCCATGAGCGAGACCGCACAGACGACCGTCGACCAGAGCGAAGTGGATCGCTTCTCCGCGATGGCCGCAGAGTGGTGGAGCCCGACCGGCAAGTTCCGCCCGCTGCACAAATTTAATCCGGTGCGTCTCGAATATATCCGCAACCGCATCTGCGACAATTTCGGCCGGGACCCGAAGGCGCACCGCCCATTGGAAGGGCTGCGTGTTCTCGACATCGGCTGCGGCGGCGGTCTTCTCTCCGAACCCGTCGCCCGCATGGGCGCCGATGTGGTAGGCGCGGATCCCTCGGAAAAGAACATCGGCATCGCCTCCACCCACGCCCGTGAAAGCGGGGTAAGCGTCGACTATCGCGCGGTGACGGCCGAACAGCTGCAGGAAGCCGGCGAAACCTTCGACGTCATCCTCAACATGGAGGTGGTCGAACACGTGGCCAATGTCGATCTCTTCGTCACCACCTGCGCGAAAATGGTACGCCCCGGCGGCCTGATGTTCGCGGCCACCATCAACCGCACGCTGAAAGCCCGGGCATTGGCGATCTTTGCCGCCGAAAATGTTTTGCGCTGGCTGCCGCGCGGCACACATCAATATGAAAAGCTGGTTCGCCCGGAAGAGCTTGAGCGGCCGCTGGTTGCAAGCGGAATGGATATCATCCACCGGACAGGCGTCTTCTACAACGTGCTGCAGGATCGCTGGAACCTCTCGCCGGATATGGACGTCAACTACATGATGCTGGCAAAGCGCCCGGCGCAGGGGTAACGCCGGGCGCTCCGTAAGCGATGTCTCTGAAATTCAGTTGACGTCGTCGGGCAGCACCGGCAGCGGTGCGATCTCTATGCCCTCTTCCAGCAAGGCCCTGGCGTCCTGCACCGAGGCATTGCCGATGATGCCCCGCTCGTCCGCTTCGCCATAATGGATCTTGCGGGCTTCCTCGGGAAACCTGTCGCCGACATCTTCGGCAGTGGCGCGAATATTGGCGACGGCCTCGCGGATTTTTGCAAGCGCCTCTTTTCTGGCGGCATCCATGGCGAGCGTCTGGCGTTCGTCCTTCTTGCGCGCGGTGGAAACCGACGGCGCCATCAAAAGCTTGGAGACCTGCGCGGAATTGCAAACCGGGCAGGACAGGAAACTGCGCTGCAACTGATCATCGAAATCGTCGCTACCGGCAAACCAGCCTTCGAACTCGTGGCCCTTTTCACAGGCTAGCGCATACCGGATCACGCTGCCTCACCTCCCACAGGTTTGAGGGGAATGACCGTATCCAGCCCGAACTCCCGGGAGTTGCGCAGATTGGGAATCTTTCCACGGGCGGTCGCCACGAGCGATGTATCGATCTCGGCGAAGATGATCTCCTCGCCAGCGCCGCCTGCGACTGCCAGAACCTTACCCCAGGGATCGATGATGATGGAATGGCCGAATGTTTCTCGCCCGTCCTCATGTACGCCCGCCTGAGCGGCGGCGATGACGAACGCGCCGTTTTCAATGGCGCGGGCGCGCAGCAGAATTTCCCAATGGGCTTCCCCGGTCTGTCGCGTGAAGGCAGCGGGAACCGTCAGAATCTCAGCGCCGGCAAGAGCTTCCGCCCGGAAAAGCTGCGGAAAACGGACGTCGTAGCAGATTGCGAAGCCGAATTTACCCAGCGGCAGTTCAACGATGCGCGCCACCTCGCCGGGCTCGTAAGCGGCGCTTTCGCGCCAGCTCTCGCCATTGTCGAGATCGACATCGAACATGTGGATTTTGTCATAGCTGCAGATGCGCGAGCCGTCCGGCGCGAAGAGGAAGCCGCGATTGGCGATCTTGCCGTCCGGGCGGGCAATAGCCGTAGAGCCCACATGGACGTGAATACCGAGTTCGCGGGCAAGGCGTGCGGCGGTCGCGACGATGATATCGCCGTCATCGTCGCGCAGCTGGGCCCGCAGCGCCTGCCTGTCCTTCTGGATTGCGCCCGTCATTTCCGGGGTCTGAACATAAACAGCCCCCTCGGCCGCGGCGGCGCGCACAAGCCGATCCATATCGGCGGCGTTCCTCGCCGTATCGACACCGGAGCGCATCTGAATGGCGGCAGCCTTGAAACTCATGATTTCCTCCGTCGGTCGGGCAGATCAGACCGCCAGCATCGCGTCCAGCTTGCCGGCACGGTCCAGCGCATGAAGATCATCGCAGCCGCCCACGTGCTGGCCATTGATGAAGATTTGCGGGAAGGTCGTTCCGCCCGATTTCTCGATCATCTCCTGCCGGTATTCGGGCGTCGTTGTGGCGTTATATTCGGCATAATCCACGCCCTTGCTATCCAGCAGCGCCTTGGCGCGCGCGCAATAACCACAAAAATCCCGCGTATAGATTGTCACCGGTGCCATGTTTTCAAAGCCTCGCAAACGTGCGGTCAAGCGCACGGTTTCCTCATGTCATTACGGCTTCATATAGGACCGGAAATGGCCATTGCAAAGGTCAAAACTGTCACTTCCGCAGCACCCGCTTTTCGGAGGGCCCGGCTTGCCGCACGCACCGTCGCGCCGGTGGTGTAAACGTCATCCACCAGCACCACGTGCTTGCCTGAAACATCCGCTTCCCGACCAGGCGCGAGAGCGAAAGCGCCCCGCATATTGTCACGCCTGGCGATCGCCGAGAGTCCAACCTGCCGCTCCGTCGATTTCACCCGCAGCAGGGTGCCGGCGAGCAAAGGCTTGTCAGCCGCCCGGGCCAGATGCCGCGCAAGCTCGGCGGACTGGTTGAAACGGCGGCGCAGGAAGCGGTAGCGATGCAGAGGAACGGGCACGATGCAATCGCAGGCGCTGACCGCTCTGTCGTCTGCGCGCAGCATCCACAACGCCATCAACCGCGCAAGCTCTGTCCGGTCCTGATATTTCAGACGGTGCACCAGCTTGCGGGCGACGCCCTGATGGCTGGCGGCGGCACGCAGACGGTCGAAGGGCGGCGGGTCGGCAATGGCCTCGGCGCTGACAATGTTTTCGCCATGGTCGCGGACAAAGGGAATGCCGAGAATTTCGCAGTAAGGACGCTCGATAAAAACAATGTCCCGCCAGCACTCCGGGCACAACGCCCCTTCTGCGCCGATCATGCGGGTGCAGCCGGCACAGGTCGGCGGGTAAATCATGCGGAAGACCGAACGCAACACGTCTCGTGCGACCCGCAGCAGGACTGCGGATTTCGACAGCATCCCCGAAAACAGACCTTCACCAGCGCCCATGAGGTTGACTTTAGCGCCGAACGGGTGCCTTTGCGAGACAGATCATTCCGGCCGGTGCCGGAAAAGCAATGCCTGAAACGGCATGACACAGAATGCGGCCCCGCCGTACCGATGGCGCCAGAGGCCGAGCAGGCAAGACGATGGACATTCTTTTTGACCAGGCCATGATCGAACAAAACCGTCGCCGGGCGTGGAACCGGCGCGACGACAAGGCCCTTTTTCTTCTCGACATGGCGGCTGAAGAACTGGCAGACAGGCTTGCCATTGTCGAACGCCAGTTCGAGTCCGCCATCGAGCTGCATGGCGGCACCGGCGTTGCCGCCCGGCGGCTGGCCCAGACAGGAAAGGTGAATTCCATTCGCCGCATAGAGACGGAAAGCCGTTTCACCACGGATGAAAATATTCCGGAGGCGGCATCCATGGAGCATCTGCCGCTGGAAGAGGCCTCCGCCAATCTCATCGTTTCACCGCTTGCCCTGCATTTGACCAACGACACGCCCGGCGCGCTGATCCAGATCCGGCGGGCATTAAAGCCGGACGGCCTGTTTCTCGGCGCGATTCCCGGCAGCGGGACGCTGCAGGAACTGCGCGACGTGTTGTTGACGGCAGAGGCGGAACTGACCGGCGGGGCAAGCCCGCGCGTCATTCCCTTCGCCGATGTACGCGATGTCGGCGCGCTTCTGCAACGCGCCGGTTTTGCGCTTCCCGTCACCGACGCGGAAACCTACACGGTACGTTACGATTCGATTTTCCCGCTGATGCGCGACCTGCGTGCGATGGGCATGGCCAATCCGCTGGCAGGCCGTAGCAGGCGACCGCTCAACCGTGCCTTTTTCATGCGGGCGGCAGAGCTTTATGCTGAACGTTATGCCGATCCGGATGGGCGCATAAGGGCGACATTCTCCGTCATCTATGTCTCGGGCTGGGCGCCGCATGAGAGCCAGCAGAAACCGCTGAAGCCCGGCTCCGCCAAAGTGCGCCTGGCGGACGCCCTGAAGACCAGGGAAGTCAAGCTATCCTGAACGCAAGAATGACCGTTTCAGAAACTGGCGAAAGTGTCGGCGATGAACTGAAACAGGGCATTGATGTTGCTGCTGATGGCGCTCGCGCCGCCGACAAGGGCGACGGAAATCACGGCCACTATCAGGCCATACTCAACGGCGCTGGCGCCGTCTTCATTCCTGCAGAAATCGATAAATGAACGCAGCACAGAATATGCCCAATCCGCCAGCCGGCAATATGACCTATTGAAGTCGGCTTATTCTAGACGGGCTATGTGAGAGATCGGTTACCGACAATGGTAAACGATCAGCAACCGCTCTCATTGCTGTAGCCCGTCACCACGCAGGGCATTTCCGGCATCGGCTGTGTTATGCTACGGCGGATGGAGTATGTCTTGACCACATCTGCCTTCTTGATGGAGCCGGTGCTGATCATGTCGTAATTGTCGGGGAACTGCGCCACACGCGTGGAAGACTTTCCGGCGAGCATGGGTGTGATGATCAACGACAGGGCGATGACGGCCGTGCCGAAAAGCAATGCGACGTTCAGAACGCCGGTGCGACTGGATTTATCGGAATAAGAGTGACGACCTTCCACCGTCTTCCAGAAATCCTCGTTCATGACCAACCTCGTAACGCGCAGTTTACCGCTTCTTTAGCTTAACAATCTGCCAGAGGGTGCTGAACGATCTCTTAACACAGACCCGTTTTGGCACGGCAAAGCGCTGGCAACGGGGCATTTTCACGAAGCTGTGACGGGATGATAAGCGAGGGACGCCGGCGATTGCCTGTTCTAAAGCAGATCCTGCAGGAAGGGGATCAGCGGCTCATCGGCCGGCGGCATGGGATAATCGCGCAACGCCTGCGGTTTTACCCATTTCAGCGCCTGTCCTTCCCGGCCATGCGCAATGCCCTCGTAACGACGGCACACGTAAAGCGGCATCAGAAGGTGGAATGTTTCATAAGTGTGGCTGGCAAATGTCAAAGGCGCAAGGCAGGCGATCTTGGTTTTGATACCCAGCTCCTCGTCCAGTTCGCGCACGAGGGTTTCCTCGGGCGTCTCGCCCTGCTCCACCTTGCCGCCCGGAAACTCCCACAGGCCCGCGAGCGACTTGCCTTCCGGACGTTGCGCCAGAAGAATGCGGCCATCCTGATCGAGAAGGGCGCAGGCGGCGACCAGCAGGATTTTTTTTCCGGCCTCGCTCATTCTCCTGAACCCTTGCGCCAATAGCGATAGCGATAGGCCTCGGAGAAGCCGAATTTCTCATAAAGTGCGATTGCCGGCGCATTGGCGGCTTCAACTTGCAGCCACGCGCTTTTTGCGCCGCTGATCCTGGCCCAGCGCAGTGCGGATGACAGGATTTGCATACCGAGGCCCTTCTTACGCTGCGACTTTTCGACATCGAGGGAAAGGATGCCGGCAAGATCGTTGTCCTGCACGCAGATGACGGTTGCGAGCGGATTGCCTTCCACTTCCTCATTGATGAAGAGACCGAGCGTCGGCTTGATGGAACTGACGATTTCAGCAATTGCCGGGCGCAGCGCCGGATCGCCATCGCTCACCTTGATGCTCGCCTCTACAAAACGGCCGATATCGTGGCTCGGAAGGCTGACCAGCGTTTCCGGCAGCTCCATGTCGGAAAGATCGGCCGTCATGACCACAACCTCTTCGAACATCGACCAGCCGTCCCTGACCAGAAATTCCACAAGCTGCGGCGGCATCAGCGTCGTTTCGCGCACCACCAGCGGCCGGCCGAAATCATCGAAACGCTTGCGCGCCTTTTCCAGCCGCACCGCGCTGTTTCCGTAATCGGACGGATCGAGCGGCACTACGCAGTTGATACGCTTGGAGGGATGCGAACCCGTGAGACGGATTTGCCAGCTGCCGTCATAAATAACCGACGAGGCTGGCCACGCCCGGAAGCTGACGGCTTCCAGACGGCGAACCAGCGGCAGATTGACGGCCTTGTTGTCCTGCATTCTCTTCGGCTCCAACGGTCAGCTCCGGTAGTCGCCGTTGATCGCAACATATTCTTTCGTCAGGTCACAGGTCCAGACGGTAGCCGTTCCCTGACCGAGGCCGATATCGACCTTTACAGTGATGTCTTCCAGTTTCATGACGGCACTGGTTTCCGCTTCGGAATAGTTCGGGTCGCGTTCGCCGTTGACGGCCACGCGCACGCCGCCGAACCAGATGGCGAGACGGTCGCGGTCCGCCATTTCGCCTGATTTGCCGACGGCCATGACGACACGGCCCCAATTGGCGTCCTCACCGGCAACCGCGGTCTTCACCAGCGGTGAATTGGCGATGGAAAGGGCGATCTTCTTGGCGGCGGCGTCGTTTTCCGCTCCTGTCACGGTAACTTCCACCATCTTGCGCGCGCCTTCGCCATCACGAACGACCTGCAAGGCAAGGTCCTTCAGAAGATCGTTCAGCGCGGCGCGGAAGCCGGAAAGGCGCTCATCATCGGCATTCGTCACTTTCACCTGGCCGTCTTCGGCCGCAGCGCCCGTGGCGAACAGCATCAACGTGTCGGAGGTAGAGGTATCGCTGTCGACCGTTACGGAATTGAAGGTCGGGCCAACGCCGGCCGACAACAGGGCCTGCAACGCGGCCGGCTCAATATCCGCATCCGTCACAACGAAGGAAAGCATCGTCGCCATATCGGGCGCGATCATGCCGGCGCCCTTGGCGATACCGTTGATCGTCACGATCACGCCGCCGATCTCGGCGGTGCGGCTGGCGACCTTCGGATAGGTGTCGGTCGTCATGATCGCCTTGGCGGCTTCCTGCCAGAAATCGGCTTCTGCCCGAACATTCATGTCACCCAGGACACCGGCGAATTTCGAGGCATCCAGCGGTTCCCCAATCACGCCCGTCGATGCCAGAAAGACCTCTCCTTCGGAGCAGCCGACGGCAGCTGCGGCGGATTTCGCCGTCAGCTCGGTCGCGGCCTTGCCCTTGAGGCCGGTAAAGGCATTGGCATTGCCGGAATTGACCACCACGGCGCGCGCCGCGCCGCCGCCGAGATTGGCGCGGCAGAAATCAACCGGGGCGGAAGGGCATTTCGACTTGGTGAAGACGCCCGCAACGCTTGCAGGCTTGTCGAACACCATCAAGAGAACGTCCGTGCGGTTCTTGTACTTGATGCCGGCGGCGGCCGTCGCCATGCGAACGCCGCGGAGCGCAGGCATGTCAGGATAGGATTTCGGAGCGAGCGGAGAAACGGCAACGGACATGGGAAGCGCCTGAAATTCTGGAATGGATGTCTGGAGATGGCCTGAGATGAAACGGGGCGGCCGTTAAGCCGCCCCGTAATCCGAAATTTTACTGCTGCGGCTGTGCCTGCTGTTCCTTCGTGGCTTCGTCATAGCCCTTCTTCAGCGTCTCATCCATGATTTCGATCTTCTGGTCAGCCTTGGCCTTCTCGATGAGGGCAACGTACTTGTCGCGCATGACAAGCTGACGAACCTGCGGCTCGACCTGCTCGAAAGCCGGCGGCGGCGCAATGCGCTTGTCTTCCAGCTTGATGACGTGGAAGCCGAACTGGGTCTTCACAGGCGTTTTGGTGTAGGCGCCCTTTTCGAGGCCGAAGGCGGCTTCTTCGAATTCCGGAACCATGCGGCCCTTGCCGAACCAACCGAGATCGCCACCGTCATCCTTGTTGGAATCGGTGGATTTTTCCTTGGCGAGGGCTGCGAAATCCTTGCCCGAATCAAGCTGCTTGATGATGTCCTTGGCTTCGTCCTCGCTGGCAACGAGGATGTGAGCTGCCTTGATCTCTTCTTCCTGCGGCAGGGCTGCGACTTCCTTGTCGTAGCGGGCCTTTACTTCGTCATTGGTGACGGCGTCGACCACGTGCTTGCGGAAATACGCGTTATGCAGCTCACGGTCCTGGATGAATTCCATGCGCTTCTTGAAATCTTCAGTCTTTTCCAGACCTTCGGCACTGGCGTTCTTGACGAGAAGCTTGACATCGATCGCGCCGGAAAGGGCTGCGACCTTCTTCTGCTCGTCGGGAAGCTGCGCGAGTTGCGGATCGAGGTTGCTCATGGCGAGGTCGAGTTCGGACTGGTGGATTTCCAGATCGCCGACCTTGGCGACGACCTTGTCTTCCTGTGCGAAAGCCGGAAGCTGGAGGCCGAGCGTGGCCACAATCACCGCAGCCGCAATTTTATTATAGCGCAACATTTTGAACCTTTCGGGGACAATGCCGGCTCCAGACATGGTTTCCGGCTCTGAAAAAACTTCCAAACACCGGAATGTGGCCATTCTGTAACGGGCAGAACCGTTGACATCATTTGCCCCCCCTCTTATCTGTCACGCAACCTCGCGTCCAGATACGTTGAAGGGCGAAGTCCGTCATTTGTGCTGAAAACAGCGTGACGGAGCAAAGCGCCCGGCAAAACGGAATTTCAGAAAGGGCCAGTAAGATGGTCAGTCTCGGCGGAATAGCCCGCAAGTTGTTCGGTTCGGCAAATGATCGCCGCGTCCGCTCTTATAAAAGCAAGATCGCAGCCATCAATGCGCTGGAAGAAGCCACCAAGGCGCTCTCCGACGAAGCGCTGGCGGCCAAGACCGCCGAGTTCCGCCAGCAGCTGGCAGACGGCAAGACACTCGACGACCTGCTGATCCCGGCCTTTGCGGTGGCCCGCGAAGCATCGCGCCGCGTTCTCGGCATGCGTCCCTTCGACGTGCAGCTGACAGGCGGCATGATCCTGCACGGCGGCGCCATCGCCGAGATGAAAACGGGTGAAGGCAAGACGCTGGTGGCGACACTTGCGGTGTACCTTAACGCGCTCGCCGGCAAGGGCGTGCACGTCGTCACCGTCAACGACTACCTCGCCCAGCGCGACGCCGCCACGATGAGCCGGCTCTATCGCTTCCTCGGCCTGACCACCGGCGTCATCGTTCATGGCCTTGACGACGACCAGCGACGCGAGGCCTATGCCTGCGACATCACCTACGCGACGAATAACGAGCTTGGCTTCGATTACCTGCGCGACAACATGAAATATGACCGCGCCCAGATGGTTCAGCGCGGCCACAACTACGCGATCGTCGACGAAGTCGACTCGATCCTGGTCGACGAGGCGCGCACGCCGCTCATCATTTCCGGGCCGCTGGACGACCGTTCCGATCTCTACAATACCATCGACGCCTTCATTCCGCTTTTGACGCCGGAAGATTACGAAATCGATGAGAAGCAGCGCTCTGCCAACTTCTCCGAAGAAGGCACCGAGAAGCTCGAAAACCTGCTGCGGCAGGCGGGGCTGCTCAAGGGCGAATCGCTTTACGACGTCGAGAACGTCGCGATCGTCCACCACATCAACAATGCGCTGAAGGCCCACAAGCTCTTCACCCGCGACAAGGACTACATCGTCCGCAACGACGAAATCGTCATCATTGACGAATTTACCGGTCGCATGATGCCGGGCCGTCGTTATTCCGAAGGTCAGCACCAGGCTCTCGAAGCCAAGGAAAAGGTACAGATCCAGCCGGAAAACCAGACGCTGTCCTCCGTCACCTTCCAGAATTATTTCCGCATGTATGAAAAGCTGGCCGGCATGACGGGTACGGCAGCGACGGAAGCGGAAGAATTCGGCAACATCTACGGCCTCGATGTCATCGAGGTGCCGACAAACCTGCCGATCCAGCGTATCGACGAAGACGACGAGGTTTATCGCACCGGCGAAGAGAAATTCCAGGCGATCATTACCGAGATCAAGGCAGCGCATGAGCGCGGCCAGCCGGTTCTGGTGGGCACGACGTCGATTGAAAAATCCGAGCTTCTGGCACATCTCCTGCGCCAGTCCGGTTTCTCCGACTTCCAGGTTCTGAACGCCCGTTACCACGAGCAGGAAGCTTATATCGTCTCGCAGGCCGGTGTGCCGGGCGCCGTGACCATCGCCACCAACATGGCGGGCCGCGGTACCGACATCCAGCTTGGCGGCAATGTCGAGATGCGTCTGGAGCGCGAGCTGGAAGGCATGGAGCCGGGTCCGGAGCGCGATGCGAAGGAACAGGCGATTCGCGCCGAAATCAAGGTGCTCAAGGAAAAGGCGCTGGCCGCCGGCGGCCTCTACGTCATCGCCACCGAACGCCATGAAAGCCGCCGTATCGACAACCAGCTGCGTGGCCGTTCCGGCCGTCAGGGCGACCCGGGCCGCTCGAAATTCTACCTCTCGCTTCAGGACGACCTGATGCGCATCTTCGGTTCCGAGCGTATGGACTCGATGCTGCAGAAGCTGGGTCTCAAGGAAGGCGAGGCCATCGTCCATCCGTGGATCAACAAGGCGCTGGAACGCGCCCAGAAGAAGGTCGAAGCCCGCAACTTCGAGACCCGCAAGAACCTTCTGAAATATGACGACGTGCTGAACGATCAGCGCAAGGTGATCTTCGATCAGCGCCTTGAGTTGATGGAAGCCGATAATATCGGCGAAACCGCAGCCGATATGCGTCACGAAGTCATCGAAATGCTCGTCACCAAGCATATTCCCGAAAATGCCTATGCCGAACAGTGGGATATTGCAGGCCTGAAGGCGGGCATCGCCCAGTTCCTCAACCTCGACCTGCCGGTGGAAGAGTGGGCCAAGGAAGAAGGCATCGCCGAAGACGATATTCTCCAGCGCGTCACGGAGGCGGCCGACAAATACGCCGCCGAGCGTGCGGAACGTTTCGGCCCCGAGATCATGACCTATGTCGAACGCTCGGTCATTCTCCAGACGATCGACCATCTGTGGCGCGAGCATATCGTCAACCTCGATCATCTACGCTCCGTCGTCGGTTTCCGCGGTTATGCCCAGCGCGACCCGCTGCAGGAGTACAAGGCCGAAGCCTTCGAACTCTTCCAGGCGTTGCTCGCCAATCTGCGCGAAGCCGTGACCGCCCAGCTGATGCGTGTGGAACTGGTTCAGCAGGAGCCGCAGCAGCCGGAACTGCCGGAAATGACTGCCCATCACCTTGACCCGAACACGGGCGAGGATGAAATGGCTCAAGGCTTGCAGGCGGCGCCTGCCGCCTTCGTGCCGGCAGAGGAGCGCGATCCGAACAACCCCGCCACCTGGGGCCGTATCGGCCGCAATGAAATGTGCCCCTGCGGATCCGGCAAGAAATACAAGCACTGCCACGGCGTTTACGAACAGGCCTGAACGCCGCGCATATCCGATGAAGACCATCGCCCGTAACCCAGGTTGCGGGCGATTTTCTTTGCGCAATTCATTGTTGTTGACGGGCATGATCGGTTTCCAATATGGGAGCTGGATCATCCTCCGGAAAATGCTGCCATGGCCCCTCGCGATCTTGCCGCCTATGTTTTTCTCGCACTCGCATGGGGCGCGTCCTTCCTCCTGCTTCTACAGGTTGTGGATGCATTCGGCTGGATCGGCGCAGTGACGTTGCGGTCACTGGTGACCGCCACCACTCTTTTCCTGATCGCGAGAACTGCGCGACGCAAACTGGCGTTTTCGGCAAGCTGGCAAGCCTTTGCCATTGTGGGCGCAACCACCGTTGCCGGCCAGTTGATCGGCCTTTCTTATGGCACGCCACTTGTCGGGACCGCCATGGCCGCAATATTGGTCGCGACCATCCCGCTTTTTTCCATGCTCATCTCGCAGGTCTGGGGGCTGGAGCGACTGACGAGGCAAGGTGTCGTGGGGCTGGTTTTGGGCTTCGGCGGGATTGTGCTGCTCGTGGGTTTTCCCGCCGTACCCGTCACGACCGGTTTTGTCATCGGCTGCATCGCCTGTGTCGCCGCCTGCATCTGCGCGGCCTTCGGCAGCAATTATGCCAGCAGGTATCTCAAAGGCGTGGGTTCATGGGAAATTACCATCGGCTCATTCATGACCGGTGGCATCATGACGCTGCCACTGCTGCTGGCAGTTCCGATTCCCCGCATTCCCGCGCCGATCGACTATCTATACCTGCTCATCCAGGCCATCGTCATGAGCGGCCTCACCTACATAACCTATTTCCGCCTCGTCTCCGTGATCGGCGCGACAAAGGCCATCAGTGTGGAGTTTGCAGTCACCGTTGTGGCGGTGCTTATCGGCGCCCTCGTGCTGGATGAGCCGCTGTCGCTGCCTCAGCTCTTCGGCGCGGGCATCATTATCCTCGGCTGCGCGCTGGTGCTCGATCTTCTACCCAAAAAGAAGGCTCCGCCCACACCGGCTGGCGCATGAAGGGTTTGTTAGCGTTTTCCACCAATAGTCGTGTCGGCTACCGCAGATCACGCGTGATCGCATGTGCGACGCGAGGAGAAAATGCAACCGAGCAGCTCAGATTATGAACATTACTGGGACCCGTTGCGAGCGCTTCTGATGCTGCTCGGCATTCCCTATCATGCCTCACTGCTCTATAGCTACGCCCTGCCCTGGGACATCAAGGATTTTGAGACCAGCACGCTCCTGACCGCGCTCGGTGCCGGGCTCGTCACCTTCCGAATGCCGGCGTTTTTTCTGGTCGCCGGGTATTTTTCCACCATGGTCATCGGCAAAAAAGGCAAAATGCCTTGGCTCAGACAACGTTTCCTCCGCCTCGGCGTGCCCTTCGTCGTGACGCTCGTTCTGCTCGGGCCGCTGCAGCTTTTACTGTTGCGACTGGCCGGTATCGCCAAAGGCGAGATTTCAGCCGAAGGACTGATTGAGAGCCTGCCGGGTCTGCTGCGCCCGAGTGAACAATGGATCATGCATCTGTGGTTCCTGCCCGCTCTCATCGCCTATTCCGTGGTGCTTGCCGCTCTCTTGTATCTTCTGGAACGTCCGCCTTTTGCGCGCGCAGTAGACAGGCTCGACAGCCTGCGGCGGCGACATGCCGGGTTGTTTTTCGCCGCACTCTGCATACTGCCCATTTTATGGGAGTTGGCGATATACGGTTCCAGCCTGATTGCGGCAGAAACCGAAAGCAGCCTGCTTTCTCTCTATGAGCGCGCTTCCGACCCCTATGGGCGCTATGTGCCCTTCTTCCTTGTCGGAGCCCTGCTCCACCGCGACCGGACCCTCTTTCACCGCTTTCGCCGGACCGGTATTCTCACGGCAATCGTAGCGACGGCCGCCATTGCGGCGGCAGTGACACTCAGGCTGCAAAGCCCGTTTTCGAATTCAGCCCTGCTCGTGCTGGTGTCGGCAATTGCCGCAGTAACGGTGAGCCGCCTGCTGATCGACCTCGCCTGCCGCTATTTCGACCGGCCAAGCCGGTTTGCCAGACGGATGACGGATGCGTCCTTCACTATCTATCTGTTTCACCACCCGCTGATTTACGCTCTGGGTACGCTTTTTATTCTCGTCTCCCTGCCGCCCCTCGTTGAATTCACCATCATTGTCGCAGCCACGACCATCACGGCTTACTCTCTGCACCAGGCGATACGCCGCAGCCCGTTGGCTCTGTTCCTCTTCAACGGCATCCGCAAGCCGCGGGAAGCGGGTGACATCAGGACAGGCGCAGCCGCCTCCCAAACGCTTCGTTAAGGATGAAGGGCTTACAATCGGCCTGCCCATTCAACTGGAAATAATGGCGTGTGGATCATGGCTATCCTCAGCACGGCGGAAAAAGCCTTACCCGCAGGCCTGCGCGCGAAGATTTCGCCGCTGGGCGATAAAATCGCCCTCATTGTCTCCGCGAGGGACGAGGTTGCCCGGGCACAGCGCATGGCGCTCGTCGCCTTCGCGGTGCGCATCGTCAGCGCCGGCATCGCCTTCATATCGCAGATCATCCTTGCCCGCCTGATGGGCGAGTTCGAATATGGCCTCTTCGCCTTCGTGTGGGTTCTGGTAATCCTGTTCGGCAATCTTTCCTGTCTCGGCTTCCACACCACCGTCATCCGCTTCCTGCCCGGCTACCGTCTGGAAGATGCCCATGACAAGATCATGGGGCTAACCTCGACGGCCCGCGTGTTCGCCATGCTGTCTGCCAGCACGCTGGCGCTCTGCGGTTTCATATTTCTGTATTTCTTTGGCGAGCGCATCGCCGCCTATTATCTCATTCCTGTCTCGCTGGCGCTTTTCACCCTGCCGATGGTGGCTCTGGGCGATGTGTTGAACGGCACGGCGCGGGCCAATGGCTGGGCCATCTCCGCCCTTAGCCCCACCTATATCGTACGTCCCGTACTGATCCTCCTGTTCATGCTGGTGGCCATTGCCCTGGGAGCCGAAAAGACTGCGACGACGGCCATGCTGACGGCACTTTTCGCAACTTATGTCACCACCATTTTTCACTTCGTCTTCCTGAACCGCCGGCTCAACCGGCATTTCCGCAGCGTCACCCGAAGGGTTCATTTTCGTCACTGGATCAGGTTTGCCTTTCCGGTCTTTCTGATCGACGGCATCGGTTTTCTGATGACCAATTCCGATGTGGTGATCGTCGGCCTTTATCTGCCGCCGGATCAGGTCGGCATCTATTTCGCCGCGGCGAAAACCATCGTGTTGATGCAGTTCGTGTTTTTCTCCGTCCAGGCGGCGGCCGCACCACGTCTCGCAGCGCTGATTTCGGCCAATGACAGGCCGGGGCTTGCGAGCTTCGCCAGCCAGGCCGCACGTTGGGCCTTCTGGCCGTCTCTCGCCGTTGGCAGCGTGGTGCTTCTGGCCGGGCCATTCCTGCTGTCGCTGTTCGGTCCTGGCTTCGTAGAGGGTTACGAGCTGATGTTCTTCCTGTTTGCGGGGTTCCTGGCAAAAGCGCTCATCGGCCCCGGAGAGACGCTGCTGAATATGGCCGGCAAACAAAAATTGTGCGTGATACTTTATATTATCATCTTCGGTTGCAACATTGCACTCAACATGGCGCTCATTCCGGTCTATGGTCTGAAAGGCGCCGCGGCAGCGGTGGCGATAGCCATGTCCATAGAGGCTGTGCTATTGCATGTTGCCATACGCCGTACACTCGGGATCGTCCTTTTTGCCTTCAACGACCCCCGGGCGAGTCAAAACACTGGTAAGGCGGTGTAACGATAAGCATGTCCAGCGATCCAAAGAATCCGGATTTTCAGGACCCGCGCATCGCGGCGCTCATGGCGTCTGCGGAGCGTGATCGCCCGGTGGCGGACAGCAGCCGGCGTGTGGGCCGGGAAGGCCGTGAATTCTGCATCTATCCGGGGCAGCTCGGTTACGACATGCAGGAGGAACTCGACTTTCTCTCCAACCGCGTCATGGAGGCAAACGTCTTTTTCACCGGCCGGCTTCTTGCTCCGGCCATGCCGCGTATCGACGACAAGACCGTGCGCTTCGCCCTCATTCGCGATGAGAACGGCGCCCGAAGCCGCATGCGGTTTCTGATGCCTTTTACCGTTGAAAAGCCGGGTTTTTCCATCGGTCCTTCCATCATTCGCGTCTGGGCCAATCCTTTCGGGCCGCTCGGGACGCCGCTGGTGGATACCGAAGGGGCGGCCGAGACCCTTGATAACCTTTTCGACGCCCTTTCCGACCGGGACATGCGGCTGCCGAATGTTCTGGTTCTGCCGGATGTGCGGCTGGAGGGGCCTTTTGCCCGCATGTTCAGAGCCATCGCGCTCAGCCGCAACCTGCCGGTGACGACGACGGGTCATTATCACCGGCCGATGCTGGAAAGCCTGCTTGATGGCCAGGCTTATCTGCAAAAAGCCCTTGCCCCGCATCATTTGCGGGAAATGCGCCGGCAGTGGCGACAGCTCGAGAGGTTGGGCGCGTTATCCTACACTGTCGCGCGCCAGCCGAAGGATATACGCTACCGCATGGAGGAGTTTCTGGCGCTGGAGGCAAGCGGCTGGAAAGGCCGCAAACGCACCGCGCTGGTCAACGACCGGTATCGTGCGGCCTTCGCCCGCGAGGCGATCACCAACCTGGCCGAAGCGGATGCCGTGCGTATCCACACCATCGATCTCAACGGAAGCGCCATTGCCTCCATGATCGTCTTCATCACCGCCGGCGAGGCCTATACGTGGAAGACCGCCTTCGACGAGAATTACGCGCAATTCTCGCCCGGCAAGCTGCTGGTACAGAAACTGACCGACTGGCATCTGGACGACGCCAATATTCTCCGCAGTGACAGCTGCGCCGTGCCCGATCATCCTGTCATGAGCCGCTTCTGGCAGGAACGGCAGGAAATGGGCACGCTTGTCGTGGGGCTCACCCAGAACAGTGACAGGGACGTTCGACAGGTTTCCACGCAGGTGGACATGTATCGCAACACCCGTAACCTCGCCCGCAGCCTGCGGCAGAAAATCCTGTCCTTCGGTCGCAAGGGCAACTGAGGCCGGAGGACGCCAACGGCATCCTCCGGATTGTTCGGGTCCAGCTTCAGCGCGAGGCCGTCCGGATCATCTTGCACAATTGCGTCAAAGCTGCATCGTATCCGCCACCCAGAATATCGATGCAACGCCGGGCGAGCCTGATCTGCTCGGTGCGCGACATGTCGTTATAAGCCTGAATGGCGTTACGCATGGCGCCAGGCGTTACCGGCCCCGATTTGCCGGGATTGTTCGGATTTCCCGGACTGCCCGGGTTTCCAGGATTGCCCGGATTACCGGGATTGCCCGTGGAACCTGAACCGCCAATGCCGAGACCGACATCAACGCCCAGGCCGCTGGATCCGCCGACATTTGCGCCGACATTGGCATTGACGCCGCTGGAGCCGCCAACGGAGGCGTTCACGCCCGCATTGACCCCGCTGGAACCGCCGACGGATGCGTTGACATCCGCATTGACCCCATTGCTGCCACCAACCGAAGCGTTGACATCCGCGCCCAATCCGCCGCCGCTTCTGCCGCCGACATCGGCACTGGCGTTGACGCCGCCGCTGCCACCGACGGAAGCATCGACCCCGAGCCCACCGCTGCCATTACCACCCACGCTCGCATTAACCCCATTCTCTCCACCGATCCCTATGTCCAGCGCGTGGGCGTTGACCGGTAGGATCAGGCAGGCAGACAATAATAAATTGCGAGAAAAAGCCCTCATAATTTCCTCCCTATGAGTTGGCTACTCCCGCCCCGCGTGGAAACTCCACCCGGCCATTATAAATTCAATTAGCAATTGCGTACATACTAATTTATTAGAACTATCTAAAATTATCATGAAAACGCAACCGAGGATGTATCATTTCGAGACAGCGTGGGCGGCAAAATCCGTCCACGCTGCCCTCGTCAGTTTCCGAACCGTTCGACAAGCGTTGCGAGATCAACATGGCCCCGGCAGCTTCCATTGCCTTTAGCCGGCTCTCCACGTTCCAGACCACTCGCATAGACAACAGCGGGATCAGCCTCGACACGCCTGCGCAACGCGGCTAGCTTTGGCCACCGGCCCGGGTCAGCCACATCGTGAATCTCCAGCCAGCGGGCGACACCGACCAGGATTCCATCCGCGAGGCTCGGCCTGTCGCCGATTGCAAAGGGGGTGACGCCAATCATCTCCTCCAGCAGGTCGTGCCGTCTGATCACGGCGTCCGTTCCATACTGCCGAAGAGCCGATTGCAGGGCCGGGTTCGGCGGCTCCATCTCAAGCGCAACCCACAGCGGGGTGAAAGCGCCGGTGAATCCGGTGTTGATGAACGCCGTAAACTGATGCATCAGCTCGGCCTCCCGTGAATGGAGATCGAAACTGATACGCCGCTCGGTGTCGCGTGTTTCCAGCCATGTAGCGATCGCCATCGTCTCGGTCAGTATCTCGCCCCTGTCCGTGATAAGGACGGGTGTTTCGACGCGTCGATTGATACGCTTATAGGCTGCCTGCCGCATTTCACCGAGCATATCCACCCGGCAAAGCCTGTACGGCTTGCCAAGCCACTCAAGCGCTGCGACAAGCCCCATCGAACTTCCCGCCGGGAAGCCATAAAGTAAAATCGGTTCCATTTTTCATACTCTCAGTTTCGAGGGCGCTGCGCAGCGGGTTGAACTTAGCGCCGGGCAGCGCCAAGTAAATTACGAACCTTTTTGTAACCACGAGGCACTGATGAAGGACCTTGTATCCCGTTGCCCCATCGAGGAGGTCATGCAGGTCCTGAGCGGGCGCTGGCGGACGCTCCTGATCTACTACCTGAAGGATGGCACAAAACGCTTCAGCGATCTGCGCAGGGACAACCCGACGATCTCGCATAAGATGCTCGCACTGGAATTGCGCAAACTAGAAGACGCCGGCATCGTTCAACGGACAGAGTTTCAGGGTTATCCGTTGCGCGTCGAATACGACCTGACCCCCGCGGGCACCACGCTTGTACCGCTGATCGACTCTCTCGGCCAATGGTGGGAAACGACGAGCGCCATACCGGAAGCCAGCGGCCCGTCCGTCCTCGCCCTACCTGGTGCTCAGGCACAGCGAAACGCTTAAAATTCCAAGGAATGGCAGCGATGAGCTGTCATTTGAAAGGCGCGAGGTTACACGCTCAAACGCGCAAATTTCCAGCTTTTGGGGTTGCACGCAGGGTCTCGCCCGTGATAGACGCCGTGACATTACCACCGTTGCCCCAATGGCGGAATTGGTAGACGCGCCGCACTCAAAATGCGGTTCCGAAAGGAGTGCTGGTTCGATCCCGGCTTGGGGTACCATTACCTACACATCTCAATTTTCCCTGCTCCAGATGCTTTTTTCATAGCGGCTTCGATGGGTGGCGTAGAGGCTGGTGTCCTCACGAAAGCTTGCTCATCCGCCTTCGTTTCTTACCAGGCTTTCATTTGCCAGTTGCAGAGGACTGGATTAGACGAATCCCGTAACATTCATCGAGATCGGCGACTTAATTTCGCCATCACGCCCGCCTTTTTGAAAGCCCGTTCGGGATATCTGCTTCTTCGCGAAGTTTGGGGAAATTTACATGGCCAATGCGACATCCGCCGATAACAGCCGCACACTCGCCGCTCTCGGCGTCACGGCGGGAATGATCTTTACCGTCGGCTCAGCCCTCGGTTTCCAGCATATTGGCGGTTACACGCCCTGCGCGCTATGCCTGCTGCAGCGCGATCCCTATTATTACGCCATTCCGCTTGGCATCTTGGCCATTGCATCCAGCATTTTCAAATTGCCGGTTCAAATAACACGGCTGCTTCTTGCCCTTATCGGCGTGGCCATGCTGATTGGGGCCGGCCTCGGCGTCTATCATGCGGGTGTGGAATGGGGTTTCTGGGCGGGGCCGATTACCTGCGCCACCGGGGCGCCTTCCATCACGACCAATGCCGGCGACCTGTTGGGTAACCTCAACGCCATCAAGGCGCCTTCCTGCAATGATGCGGCACTTCGTGTCCTCGGCCTGTCGTTCGCCGGATGGAACGTCATCGCAAGTCTGGCACTTGCGGCAGTCGCCTTTTTCGGCGCAAGCCGTAAAAGCCGCTAAGCGGAAAACCGCGTCGCAGTCCTGAAAGCTCAGGGCTGCAGCTCGGTATCCCAGTAAAGATAGTCCATCCAGCTTTCATGCAGATAATTGGGCGGAAACAGACGCCCATTATTGTGCAGGTCCTGAACCGTCGGCTGGAAAGGCTTCTGCGCCGGGAACATGCCCGCCTGTTTGGGAAGCTTGCTGCCTTTTTTAAGGTTGCAGGGAGAGCACGCCGCCACGACATTGTGCCAGGTGGTTTCACCGCCATGCGCGCGGGGAATCACATGGTCGAAGGTCAATTCGTCGCGTGTCCCGCAATACTGGCATTCAAACTTGTCCCGTAGGAAGACGTTGAAGCGTGTGAAAGCGGGGTTGCGGGTGGGCTGCACATAGGTCTTGAGGCTGACGACGCTCGGCAGCCGCATGGAAAAGCTGGGTGACGACACCGCATGATCATATTCTGCAATGATGTTCACACGGTCTAGAAAGACGGCCTTGATCGCGTCCTGCCAGGACCATAACGACAAGGGATAATAACTCAGCGGCCTATAGTCTGCGTTCAGAACGAGCGCCGGCAGGGCCTGTGGTGAAACTGCAATCGTCAAGGGCTTCTCCTGAGCGATTCGGCATCTGCACTTGTATATTAGGTCCGTTGTTACAGGATTGTGAAGCCTATAAATGCAGCGGAGAAGAGCTTAATTTTTCAGCGGGAAAAAGGCCCTTTTATGTTCCGGTGAGGCAGGCAGAGGCCGATTGAGCAGCCGGTCGCACGACGAGACAGCGGCGGGTGATTCCATGCGCGGGAACCGTCAAATCCTTCTCACGACAGCTGCTGCATCAATGATATGATCAGCGATACGGCGAGATGAAAACGGCGCTGCCGGCGACGACCATTCGCGCCCCCCCGGAGGAAACGGAATGACCGCGCATCGGCATCTAACAGCAGCATTTCGGGCGGCCCTTGCGAGCGGCGCTTGGATCTTTGCCGCTTGCCTGGCGGGCTCGGCACCTGCCCAGCAATATCAGAATTTCGAGATCGCGCCGGATGGCCGCGGTGGTGCGCAGGGAACGATAGGCGTGCGAAATTTCGAAGTGCCCCGCAGTTACGACAGGCCGCCCGCGGGCCGCGTCTCCCCGGACACGCGGCGCGACCGGAGAACCAGCGTGCCGCAGCAGACATGTATCGTCGACGCCGAAGGCCGAACACGCTGCAACTGATGGCATTCCCGCGAGAAAAATGGGATTTCACTAAAAAGCAATCTATCGACTTAAATGGCCTGCAAGAAAGCATCGCTATGTTCCCGGGGCATAAGGAAAACAACTGTGCAGGGGCAGGAACATGGCGAAGAAAACAACCCGTGTGGCGGCAAGTCTGGCCATTGCCATCGGCGTGGCGGCAGGCGTGGCGACGACGGCACCGGCCGTTCAGCTCGGCGGCCTCGCGAAAAACCCGTCGGCCTCGCGGCCCGGCCAATTCATGACGACAAGCCGTCCCACGATCGCGCCGATCGCCTTTGCCAAATTCTGCGACAATGCCGCCGACCAATGCGTGCGCATTGGTGATCGTGACACGATCGAACTGACCAAACAGAAACGCGTGGAGCTTCAGCGCATCAACTCCGAGATCAACACCGCAATAACCTATGTTGGCGAACTGGAGGGCGAAGACGAATGGAAGCTGAACCCGACAAGCGGTGATTGCGATGACTATGCGGTGAGCAAGCGGCAGCGCCTGCTGCGTGCCGGCTGGCCTTCCGGCGCCCTGCGCATCGCCACCGCGCGCACCTCCAGCGGTGTCGGCCACGCGGTTCTGGTGGTCAGCACCACCCAAGGGGATTTGGTGCTGGACAATCGCACCAATGTCGTCAAACCGTGGAAGTCCGTGGATCTGAAATGGATCAAGATCCAGTCGCACGAAGACCCGCGTGTCTGGCTGAAACTCTAGGTCTGAAGCAGACATAGTCTTTGCAGGCGAAAAAGAGTATCCTGCCGCTCGCCGATGGAGGCCCCGCCGCGCAAAAACCGCTTCTGGCGAAGCCTTCCGGCAGGGGCCGGGAGCGAGATCCTGACCGGGCACGACCTGTCTCGGGCGGGTGACGTGGCATCAGCTTCCAACGCTCTTGACCTCGTGTAAGGGAGACAGTATCGGCAGCTATGCCCAAGGTGCTCAACTGGATTCGCGGTCGTAAACAACCAGCCCCCCGCGAGGCGCGGAGACGGCGCAGAGTTGAGCTTGGCGACAGGCTGACATCCTTTCCGATCTATGCCATCGGCGATGTGCACGGCAGTCTCGACCTGCTTTTGCAGGCAGAACAAAAAATCCTTGCGGATCTGGCCGGCGACCCCTCTCCCGCCCTTGTCGTGCTGCTCGGCGATTATGTCGATCGCGGACGCGATTCCTGTGGGGTTCTCGAGCATCTGTTGCGGCCGCCGCCTGTGCCACTGCGCCGCATCGCGCTGTGTGGCAATCACGAACAGCTGTTCAGCGACTTTCTCGAAAACCCGCGCGAAAACATGCATTGGCTGGATTTCGGCGGTCGCCAGACGCTTCTGTCCTATGGTGTGGATATTGATTATTTCATTGAAAAGGGCCGCCTGAGGGTTCAACCCTTCAAGGATGCCCTGCTGGGCGCCATTCCCCAGACTCACCGCCAGCTTTTGGCCAATCTGCCGATCTACGCCCGCATCGGGCCCTATATTTTTGTGCATGCCGGCCTGCGTCCGGGTCTGCCGCTCGAAGCGCAGACCGATGAGGACATGCTGTGGATCAGGGAACCTTTTCTGTCCCAGGGCGCGGGACTGGACCTCCTTGTCATCCACGGCCACACGCCGGTGACGGAACCGGAAACCGGGCCGCAACGGGTAGGCATCGATACCGGTGCCTTCACCACCGGCAGACTGACCGTCCTGAAGATCGTGGAATCGGGTCTTTCGATTATCGTGTAACCCCGTCGCTTCTGTCACCGCCATACAACATGTCGTTTGAATATCCGTTTATTGTTTTGACGAGAGAAATTTCACTTTATTCCTGAAGAAAATTGCCTTTAAAAAAGATGGATACTTAAAATGACTGCAGCATATTTCCGGGAAAAACCGGCCATTATTTTAAACATTCAGGACACCCCGCCAGCGCCGATACAAACAGGAACACTTTCCCTGATCCCCGATGAAGCTCCGCGGGCGTTTCCCACAAGCCTCGCACGCGAAACCGCAGCAGCAGGTAACCCGCTCGGTCGTCGCTTCAGGTCCAGGGCCAGCCAACTGCAAGAGGCTTCATGCGTTATTCCATTCTCGTTCCGGCCTTCAACTCCGAAAAAACCCTGGCGCGCGCACTAGACAGCCTTAGCCAACAGAGCTTCGGTGACTGGGAAGCCCTGATCATCGACGACGCTTCCACCGACGGTACGGCGGAGATGGCAGAAGTCCATGCTGCGCGCGACCCGCGCTTCCGGGTTTTGCGCCAGCCGAAAAACGCCGGCCCGGCCGCATCCCGCAACGCCGGCATCGAGCATGCAAGGGGAGAATGGATCGCGCTTCTTGATGCCGATGACGCCTACCTTCCCGATCGATTGAAAAGGCTGGCGGAAATATCCGACCGTGTCGGCCTCGATATGATCGCTGACAATCTCCTGCTTTACGACCTCGGGGCCGATACCATCGTCGGTCCGGCCTTTGCGATGGAGAACGCGCTTTCGAAATGGACGATCCGGACCCTCTGCGAAAACGATGGCCCCGGCCGACACAGCCACGCGGGATGGCTGAAGCCTGTTTTTCGCAAGCAATTGCTTACGGAGAATAATCTTCGCTACCACGACACATTTCGCGTCGGCGAGGATTTTCTTCTTAATGCCGAATTGATTCTCACCGGCTGCAGGGCAGCCATTCTTGATGAGGCGCTCTATCTATACACCACGCCCACCGGCGCAGTATCGGGTCAGCGGTCGACATCGCAGACAGTCGTCAATAATGCGCACTTACTCGCCTCGAGTGACATGCTCATCGAGCGGCTGCAGCAGGGGGACGGCGGGCGCAACGCCCTTCTTGAGCGAAGGGCGCGTCTTAATCTGTCGCAACGCCGGGAACCGGTGAAAGCCGAGATGGTAAAGCTCTATAAAAACAGGCAATTGCTGGCTCTTGCCCTAAAAACCATCCGTCACCCGGCCGCATTCCGGGATATTCTGCGCCCGCCACCTGTCTCCCCCGGTCCTGAAAAATTGCGGGCGCTGCCCTTTTCCTGATGGGAGACGACGGCGAAATAGTCTGCAATGCCCCGCTTCAGCGGCGCGACAGAATTTTGCGCAACTCTACGACCGAGGTTTTCGCGACCGCGGGCATGGCCGCGAAAATCAGCGCCGCGTAGATGCAGGCGCCCACCACGACCAGACATGCGAGAGAGATGATCGGAGGCAATCTACCCTCGATGACCTGCTCCAATCCAAATACGGACGCTCCCATGACGATCGATGCACCGAGCGGGATGGCAATGACCCTCATGATTTTCTGGAATTCCACGCCGCCGTAACGCTGGGTATAAAAAACACCCACTGGCCAGACGCCGTACACTTTCGCGACATGCGCCCAGGCGACAGGATAAAGACCGAAAGGAGCGGCAAGGAAACTCAGTCCGATACCGGCGAGCAATTGCAGGACCGAAATTTTGAGATTGAGCCCTGGCCTTTTGATCGCCGCCAGAACACCCCAGGTGAAGGATTCCACCACGAAGGGTATGGCAATGAGGCAGAGAATTTGCAGCACCGGCACCGCGGGTTTCCAGTTCTCGCCAAACAATACTGGAATGAATATAGGCGCGACCGCTGCCATGCCGGCAAAACAGGGAAATGCGAGAAGGCCCGAAAAGCGGATGAAACCGAGACAGGCCTCTTCCACCGAGCCTTTCTGTGCATGGGCCTGCGAGTAGGTCGCCATGGCCACCGAACCGAAAGGAATAACGGCGAACTGGCTGACAAGATCGATACAGCGCCAGGAAAGCCTGATGTAACCCACGGCAGCCGGCGTCAGGAACATGGCCGCGATCAGTTCCTGAAGTCTGAGGTTCATGGCGAGCAGGAAGCTGGCCGAGAAAATTCTGGACCCGAAACTCCATTGGTCAGCCGCGTAATGCCTGACGAAACGGCGGCGCGGCACCCAGCCTGACGCGAGCCAGTTCATGATCGTCGTTGCGATACTGGCCAGCAGGCGCTGGGCCACCATGGCCCATATGCCCCATCCCTGGAGGGCAAGAACTATGGCAATAGCCCCGGCGAGCATGTTGGAAAAAATCGCCCGCATTGCCAGCTTTCGAAACGCGAACGCCCGCTGCAGCCGGGCCTCATGGATACTGCCGGCACCCATGATCAGGAGCACCGCGGAAAGCGCCATCAACACGGGGCCGAGTTCCGCGAGCCCGAACAGGCCGGCGAGGAACGGTGCCGCCACGGACAGCGCAACGCATAAGGCAGCGCCCCAGCCAAGGGAGAACCAGAAGGCTGTATCCGCATAGTCTTCTTCAAGTTGAGGCCGCTGCACCACCGCCTCCGGCAATCCGCCGCGCGCGATGACGAGAATGATATCGACAAAAACCGTGGCGATGGCGACGAGGCCAAACTCATCCGGCGTCAGCAGACGCGCGAGGATAAGAAAAACTGCAAATGAGAGGAAGACATTGCCGTAACCGCCGACGGCGCTCCACATGGCGCTCGTGACCGACCGCCTCTCAAGGCCGGGGGTATCGTCCTTCGTTTTCAACATGGCCGGCTCCAGTGCGGCCTGTTCAACCCTTCACCCACGGCATCGGGAGCAGGCTCGCGCCGTCGGCGGCCCGTCATGCCGCCGCGGCCCTGCTTTTTGCCAGGACGTCCTCATAGAGTTTCACATAATTCTCGCCTACCCGACGTGAAGTGGATTCCTCGACAATATTTCCGAAGTCGGCTTCCGTCGGCAATTGCTCGCGTGACAGTGTCAGCACCCGGCGGATACGGGCAGCCAGATCGGCAGCATTGCCGGGTTCGAACAGCCAGTCATGATTGGTCTCGCCGATCAGTTCCGGAATGCCGCCGGAGGCGGCGCCGATGACCGGCACGCCCATCGCATAGGCCTCATAGATCGTGCGTGGTGAGGGTTCTGCCCAGAACGAGGGAACGATGAGAACATCGATCTGTTCGAAAAACTCCTTCGGTTTCGCCCAGCCGATGAACTCGATCGGCAGATCGCCGGCCTGCGCCTTGAAGCGCTCAATGGAATCGTCCATCGCGTGGCCCGCCACCAGACAGCGCCAGTTGCCATGACCGATTTCCCTGAAAGCATCGACCATGTTGCCGACGCCTTTCTCCGTATTGATGCGGCCTATGTAACCGAAGGTCATGGGCTGGCCGCTGCGGTCGATCTGTCGTCGCGCCACGGGGTCGCCTTCCGGGACCGTGCAGGAATAAAATATGACGCGCCGCAGGCTTTCCGGAATATGGTGGAAAAGCCCGTGATTGACATGCGTCCTGAGGATTTCCGTACCGACGCTAGCGACCGCGCCGATATAACGCTGTGTGAATTTCTTTGTGAAATTCACAACCTGACAGCCCAGATGAATATGGTCGCACGGTTTGCCACCTTTGAACATGGCGGCGTTGCCGCATAGCAGGTCATATTCGCAAATCGTATGCACGATCGGAATGCGGCGCTTATGCGCCGCCCGCCACACCAGCGTGGTAACATCGAGCAACGAATGCGTGTTGAGGACATCGGGCCTGAAATCGTCAAGAACCGCCTCGAATTGCTTCTCGACGTTGAAATTCCATTGTTGCCTGATCTTCTGCATCCGCCTTTGCTGCGGCGTATATTGCGGCCAGTCTTCCAGCCAGAAATCATTGTTGTGGAACATGCGGTAGACGCTGACGCCATTGCGCACCGACTTCGCCTCGGCCTGGCGCTCTATGCAGGCGGCACCCACCGTATGCCCCATGGCAACCAGTTCCTCTGCCAGATGCTCGACCGAGCGTTCGCATCCACCGACGATATGCGGCGGGTAAAGACTGCTGAGATGGAGGATTCGCATGGGGCTACGCTCAATATCCTTTAAAATTTATATTTCCGCACCGGTACCGCTGAACCGACCAAAAGAAACGGTCGTGAAAGGGCGGCGACCAGGCCGAAGGAAGTAACAATTTAAAAATCAACATCAGAATATCGGGCTTAAAGAGCACCGAAAACACCGCCGTTTCAAGTGATTTTTTGCGGCGCCGCGGAATTCATGCCGTATTGCAAAAAAGAATCTCCGTTGCTAATTATATTCGAATATAAAACCTAACAATATGCAGCCCCGCTGCTGCACCATTGATCTTATTATTTTATTTTAAAAAATTTGGATTCCCATGTCTTCTCAAAGTAGCGGAGAGCTTCCGAGAAACTACAATCTCGACATGTTGCGCGGTCTTGCCGCAGTTTGCGTTGCTTATTCTCATCTGGCGCTGAAGATGCACAATCGTGGCGATACTGATGGAGTGACCCGGGCCCTTTTCGATGTCACCAAGGTTTTTCTCGATGTCGGCAAATTCGGCGTGATCGTGCTGTTCGCGCTCGGCGGTTACTTCATTCTCTCATCGCTGCAAAATGCCGCCATGCGGTATCGGAAACCGCTTACCGCCTTTGTACTGCATCGGTTTTTCCATCTTTATCCCGCCTACTGGCTGTCACTTTTTTTCGGCGTGCTGCTGCCCTGGGATGACCCGGGCAAGATATTCCCGGCCCATGTCGTCGCCATCAACGCCACGATGCTGCAGGGCTTTTTCATGACGGAAAATGTCATGGGACTCTACTGGACCCTGCAGATCAACCTGACTTTTTACGCGCTGTGCGTGCTGCTGTTCCTGATGGGACGAGCAGCCGATTTGCGGGTGGTGACGGCTGCAACAGTTGCGCTTTTTGGTTTTGCGGCAATTCTCTCCCTCGTAAGATACAAGCTCGGCATCAAGATGCCGGTTGCCCTGCCGCTGATGGTGGGTGTGTGCTTTCTGGCATCGCTGTGGAAGGCGTCAGATGCCGGGCGCAACCGTGACAGTCGATATTGTGCCTGGATTGCGGTCGGCACTTTCTACGCAACGCTTCTCCCCATCTGCCTCCTGGCCTATTCGCATGACTACGGCTTCGAGGAGACCTGGTATCGCTACGCCATCAGCTACGGCACAGGCATGACGGTTTTCCTTGTGGTTTCGGCGATGAAGAGGCCTTTCCTCAATCGGCTGGCGCCCCTCGGCGGTGCAAGCTACGCCATTTTTCTGTGTCATCCGTCCGTCTATGCGGTTCTCGACAGGATCGGGTTTACGCCAGCCAATACATCGCTGTCCCCATCCATCGTTATGGTTATTTCTGTCCTCTTGGCCATCACATGCGGCCTGGCTGCCAATCGTTTTATTTTAGCACCCGTGCTCGCCTGGGGAGAGAATGTCGTCAATTCGGCATCCCGCAGACATTTAAGTGCAACCTTGGCCCGTTAAATTGAGATAGGAACATAGTCAGCACGAATAACGGCAGGAGATGTTGATGAAAGAAAACAGGCCTGTCGGTGCTCGCTCCATGACGCGACGCACATTGCTGTCTGCAGCCTCTTTCGCCTTCGCCGCAGCCGGTGGTCTGCGTGCCGCACCGGCGCAGGCCAAAGCCGATTTTTCTGCCAATACCGAGGCATTTCTGGACAGCGTCGGAGTGTGCGGCCATTTCACCCGCACACGTGGTGTCTATCCGGAACAATTCGACCACATCCTTCCGGAACTCAAGGCTCTCGGAGTGCGCCATTTACGCGACGAAGGCATCATCTTTCCTGAAGACCGCCGGGAAAGCGCCTCCTTTAAGCGGCTGCGCCAGATCGTTGCGTCAGGCCTGCGCCTCACCGTCATCTGTTTTGACGATCTCAACCCCTATCTGAGCACGCCATTGGACAGGCTCGTGGATTTCTACGACTGGTGCGATGGCGGCATCGAGGTTTTCGAAGGCAGCAACGAACCCGTGCTTACGTCCGATCCGCAAAATGCGCCGCGCCTTTCGGCGCAACATCAGACGGCATTGCACGACGCGATCCGCGCAAACCCCGCGCTCAGGGATATTCCCCTTGCCGCGCCAAGCTATGTCCTCAGCAACCGGGCGCTGGCGTTTGATCTCGCCAAGGTTTGCCAATATGGCAATATTCATCCCTATGCGGGGATGGAACACCCCGAAACGACCGGGCCGGGCGCCCTCTCGAAGTCTCTTGCCGCTTCCGCGCACATAGCAGCAGGCAGGCCGACGCTCGCCACCGAAATCGGCTACCATAGCGCCCTGAAGACCCAGGGCTTTCATTTTCCTGTCACCGAAGGAATAAGGGCGCGCTACATGCCGCGCACGCTCCTGTGGTGCTTCATCAATGGTATCCGCCGGACATATATCTATGAAATGGTGTCAAGCTTCGCCCGGGATGACACCAATCCCGAGTCCTCCTTCGGCCTGCTGCGCCACGATCTGAGCCGCACCGCCGCCTATGAGGCGGTCCGCGCCCTGCTCTCGCTCCTGACGGCAAGACGCCAGACCGCGCCCACGCAATGCCAGCTCGAATTCGTCGAAAGCGCCTCCGAAAGTGTTTCCCTGAGACTGTCGCGACCGGATGGCGCGCTGCTTGTGCCGGTGTGGCTTGCAATATCGGGCTGGCAATGGCCGGCGCAGATCGAAAACCCGCCAGCCGAACGTGCAGCAAGCTTTATCGTTACCGGTCCACACAGCCAGGTGATTGCCCACCGGTTTCAGGACGACGGCTCCGTTATCCAGCGCGTTATTCCGCAGGAAGGCGGGCAATATCGGCTTGCCGTCAGCGACCAGTTGACGGTGCTGGAAGTTTTTTGAACACTCACCAACGATTTCCAGCCGCAGCTTGAAACCTCCGCCCACACCGGGCGGGAGACTGGCGCGGCCGACATCTTTCGCGTGATCGACCGGGCAGTTGCTCTCACCGCTCAATGTTGAAGGGAGAGCCGCCTGACGCCGTCTCTTTTGCGATAGGCTCGATTAATCGGCGCCTCTATGAATCGATAAGACGCCAAGCCGCACACGATCGTCAGCAGCAAAGCCAGAACACCTGTGATGAGCACCGACACGATACCCGACAACCCCGTTACCCCGACAGCCTTCATCGCAATTTGAATCACCAGATTGTGGACGAGATAGATGGAATAGCTGGCATTTCCCAGATGGACCAGCAGCCAATGCCTTGCAACATAACCGTTCTGTTCAAGGAAGACGCAGCCGGAAACCAACAGCAGTCCCGAAACGCCCCAGGTCAGAGGCCGCACAATGTTGTTGTTATAGAGCTCGAATCCCGAGCTTGTCGCGAGGATGACTGACGCTCCGGCAACGATGAGAAACCAGGCCCCTCTCGGCCCCAGGAAGGGCGGCTTGCCTTTCCTCGCGCAGAAAAATGCTCCGAAGGCGGCACCCAGGGCGAAATCCAGCAGCACCGGGCTGCTGTAATACCGCAGGTAACCATCAAACGAAAACAGTAATCCGGATAACACAAGTGAACAGAGAAAGAATATAATAAGCAATATTCTCGTATAAAAACTCCCCACAACCATCAAAATCGAAAAAACAACATAAAAGAACATTTCGTAGTTCAGGGTCCACCCGACAGACAAGACCGGCTCCCAAAATCCTCCGCGTTCAAATGGTATGAAAAACAGGGACTTCCAGACGTAGCTCGGCTGCAACTCCATAACGCCGAGAGGGCGCGCGCCGAGGAGAAAAATAAAGACGATTATGAATGTCATTATCCAGTAAATCGGAACGACCCTGACAATTCTGTTCACCAGGAATTTCAAGGGATCGCCATCTTTGTTGTGAGTTGTGACGACCATTATTAATCCGCTCAGAACGAAGAATATGTCGACGCCGGAAGCACCGGCTTCGTATCGTCTGACACCCGGGAAAACCCGGTCTATAACGGGCACGAAATGATGGAAAAAGACCATGAACGCAGCAACCGCGCGTAAAACCTGAAGATTGATGATCATCAAATCAATATCCGTATGAATTTGGGATTAATCAAAAAATTATATTGATATAACAGGTGCTTAACTCGGAAAACCGGAGAAATTATAATTTTGCCACGCAGTGCGAAAAGTAAATGAGCAAGACGGGAAGACAAAATATCTCCCTTTATTCAAACATCAGCTAAAATCAAACAATTCCATATGCCTGTCAATTCCTCAGGACCGAGGAGAAGAACTTCGTGACTTTCATCGCTCGCCGACCAACGCCGTATCAAGCCTTGGGCAGCTATCGCCGGTTAAGGATACTTAAGAAGTTGCGGTTGCGTCGTTGTTTTAGCACTTGATCCGCCGCCTAGCCTATGCGATCTAAGAAGAACATTTTAAGTGCTGAATAACCATATCGGCATTGCGCGTAATTAAAGTCGTATTTTAAAAATTTGGAGAGTTGTGATGTCTCGCCTTCTTAATGGCTCGGCGCTCACCGGTGCGATATTGATTATCGGCACGGTTATAGTTTCCGCCTCAGCCCACGCACAGAATGTCGAACCTGCGCCAGGCGCGCCGCAGCAGCAGGCCGCGCCCGCCCAGAGCGTGGCGACAGGCGCACCGGTCAAATCCCGCGATGAAAGCACCGCCGCCTTTCTGGGGCGGGTGAACACGACCAGTCCGGACATGGTTCCCCTTGCCGCCGCTGAAGCGTTCAAGCAGTCTCCGACGTCGCCAACGGTCAGGGACCTGATCGCCGTCGCTTCCAGCACCGATGCCGCCACGGCCGAGCTGGCGGCGAAGGTGACGGGCGGATTTCCGATCATCGCCGTCTCCACCAGTGCCGCGCAGTTTTCCGAGCAGATTTCCGCACTTGTACTGAGCGACTCCAGCCAGTTGCCCGCCGTCGTCGCATTGGCACAGAAGGTCGGCAACAAGGATTTCTCGGAAGTGGTGGGCGAAGGTCTGGCGCTTGCCTATTCCGCGGCGATGCAGAACAACAACACGATCCTTGCGGCCGCCATTCAGCTGCAGACGAAGGGCGCCGGCGTGCCCTCCGATCTGCTGATCGCCTTCAGCGAAAA
>NZ_LT009719.1:1345921-1432360 GCF_900013495.1 Agrobacterium genomosp. 2 str. CFBP 5494 | reverse complement strand
CAACAGCGTCGGTGGTTCGGCGGGCGGCCAGACCGGGGCGGGTACCGCGCAGTCCGGTGGAACAGGCGCGCCTGCCGGCCGTGGCAGATCGCTTTCCACCGGCAGCACCAGTACGCCGGTCAGCACCAGCCCCGTTTAACAGGTCCGGCCTTGCCGTCTCCCACGGGAGCGGCGATCGCCCGAAACGTGATGCAACCGGGACTTTGGCAGGCCCTGTGCCTGCCTAAAAAAGCGAGGCTGACAGTTGTTGCAAAGGCACGATCCACTGACGATGGCCGATTTCGATAAAAACGGCTTTACGGCTGACTTTATCGATATAGATGCCGCACTTGCGACGGTTCGCCGTCAGTGGCGCATCGTGCTGGCGGCCGTCGCCGTTGCCGGGGCAATCGGCCTTGCTTTCGCAGCCACAGCCGTTCCGATCTATTCCGCTACTGCAACCCTTTTGATAGACCGCAACAACAGCCAGGTTGTCGAACAGCTTTCGACGATCGGGGGCGTGATCGAGGACGAGGCGTCCATTCTCAGCCAGGTCGAGGTGCTGCAATCGGAAACCATCGGGCTCGCCGTGGTCGACAGCCTCAACCTGACGGAAAACCAGGAATTCAGGGCGACACGCGCCTCGTTCCTAAGCTCCGTGCTGGGCACCATCCGCTCACTTGTCAACGTATCGCAATGGTTCGCGCCGGCGACAAAAGAGGCGGTAGTGGATGACGGAACCCTGAAAAGGGGTCTTTCGGACCGGTTGCTGCAGGGTCTCAGCGTCAAGCGTATCGGCCGGACCTATGCGCTGGAACTCACCTATAATTCGACGTCGCCGGTCCTTGCAGCGCAGATCGTCAACGCGGTCGCCGCAGCCTATCTGGTGGACAAGCTGAATTCCAAATATGAGGCAACGAGGCGGGCGAGCGACTGGCTGTCCGATCGCATTGCCGAACTGCGCCAGAGGGCGCTCGAGACCGACCTCGCCGTCCAGAAATTCCGTGCTGAGCATAACCTGATCTCGACCGGCAATAACGGGCTGCTTTCCGACCAGCAGCTGGCGGAGTCGAACAGCGCGCTTATCCTGGCGCAATCGGAAACCGCCAGGGCGCGGGCAAGAGTGCAACGTATCGAACACATCCTCGCTACCGACGATGTCGATGCGGTCGTGACGGATATTCTCGACAGTTCGGTCGCAAACGACCTGCGGAAGAAATATCTCGAATCCTCGAAGGTCGAAGCCGAGATCACCGGCCGGCTGGGCGCCAACCATGTGCAGGCGGTGCGTCTGCGCAACGAGATGCAGGAATATCGCAGGCTGATGTTCCAGGAAATCAGCCGTATCGCGCAAAGTTATAAGAGCGATCTGGAAGTTTCCGAAGCAAGGGAGAAATCCCTGGCCGAAACCGTCGCCAAGGCCACCAATATCAGCAACTCCGCTGGCGAGACGCAGGTTCAGCTTCGCGAATTGCAGCGCGAGGCGGAAACCTACAAGAACATGTATCAGACATTCCTGCAGCGTTATCAGGAGGCCATGCAGCAGCAGTCCTTCCCGGTGACGGAAGCGCGCGTGATCTCCAAGGCCGTACCGCCGAGAACGCCGAGCAAGCCGAACAAGGCGCTCATTCTGGCGCTGTTCATGATCATGGGTGCGGCCGCGGGGGGCGGCGTCGCCATGTTCCGCGAATTCCGCGATCGCTTTTTTCGCACGGGGGAGCAGGTCCGCGACGTACTTGGCCTGGAATTTCTGGGCAATACACCGCTTGTGCCGAACAAGCTGGCCGCAGACACGGAACCGAGAGGGCAAGATGGCGGCCCAACCGTCACGCGCCCCTCCGGCGTTGCCCGTTATGCCGTAGACCACCCACTCTCCTCCTTCGCCGAAACACTGCGCAGCACGCGGCTGGCGATCGATCTCGGCATAGCGGCAAAAAACGGCGCCAGGGTCGTCGGCGTCGTCTCCGCCCTGCCGAGTGAGGGAAAATCGACAATTTCCATCAATCTCGCGCAGCTTCTGGCCGCACAGGGCGCAAGGGTGCTGCTGCTCGATGCGGATATTCGCAACCCGGGCGCCACCCGCGCCCTTGCCCGCCACGCGACAGCAGGCCTGCTTGAAGTGCTGCTGGAAGGTCGCTCCATCCGCGAGGCGCTTGTGCATGATGAAAAGACTCGGCTTGCTTTCCTGCCCACGGTCGTCAAGCAGCGTGTCCCGCACTCCTCGGAACTCCTGACTTCCGCGCAGATGCACCGCCTGCTGGCCGAGGCAAGCGGGGCCTTCGATTACATCATCGTCGACCTGCCGCCACTTGGCCCCGTTGTTGATGCGCGGGCGATGGCCGGCCGGATCGACGGCTTCGTTTTCGTCACGGAATGGGGCAAAACCGCACGGCGGGCGGTTCGCAACACCATCGAAAACGAAGTTCAAATCCGCAAGAAATGTCTGGGCGTCATTCTCAACAAGGTCGACACGGAGAAGCTCAAGCTTTACCGGGCTTACGGTTCAAGCGAATATTATCATTCCCGCTACACGCGATATTATCATGACTAGGACCGCTGGCGTGCCGAGCCTGCGCAGGGTCCTGACGGTCACGCCGGTATTGATCGTTTCGCTATTTGTGTTGTTGCTCGCGGCCCAGGCTTTTTCCGAAACACGACGGTTTTCCGATATCATCGCTTTGGCGCGCATTGCCGACGAGGACAATGGTCTCTCTCCCGATCTGCTGACGAAAACCGTCGAGGGTCTGCAGCCCGTCATTGCCGAAAAAATCTGCCGTTCGGATATCATCAAGGCCGGGATGCGGCTCGTGCTTGCCGATATCGACGCCCATGCCGGGGATGCATCGCCAGAAGCGGATGCCATGCGCCTCGGTTTTGCCGAAACCTATATGCGCCACGCCCTGTCGTGTCTTCCCGCCAATGGCGATGCCTGGCTGCGCCTCGCCATGGTTCGCTCGTTGCGCAACGCCTCTGCCATGGAAATCGCCGTGCTGACGAATTTCTCCCAGCTTTATGGCCCCGCCGATGCCAATCTGATCCGCGGGCGCTTCGTCATCTGGCAACAATTTACCAAAGGCGCCCTACCGCAGGCTGAGGCGGCCCGTGAAGCCGACACCGCGATCGTCTGCGGCAGGCAGGGCGAAATATTGCGATGGTCGTTGCGGCATGTCTGCTCCCCGGAGCTTCGGACCGGCATGCAAAGCGCCAAACCACGGCCCTGAGATACACGGAAGCGCCAAGTCCTTTCTTTAGTTCATCGTCACCACAACAAGCAGATCTCAAAAGCCGAACATCATGCAGATCCTCGACGCTCCACCGGAATTGCTGTCATCCTCGCCGCCCCGGCCGGCATTTGTTCTGCATCGCGCCCAGGCAATCGTCACGATCGCTTTCTGGACCATATTCCTGCTTGCCTTGCTCAATCGCGGCGCAACCGACATCGAAAGCCGGATCGTCATCACATTCGCCGCCTATCTGCTGCTCCTTGCCGCCCTGCCTCTCTTCGGCCCGCCCCAGCCCGCCATAAGGAAGGCGCTGGCAGCGGCCTGTCTTCTGCTAGGCGCACTGATACTTCAGGTCTTGCTTCAGACATCCGCCAGGCAGGGCATACTGCCGTCCAACCCCGCCTGGTCCGCCGCCGCGATGTTTACGCAGGTGGCGCCCGCTGCCACGATCTCGCTCACGCCGGCAGATGACTGGCTGGGCCTGCTGAGCGCCGCCTTGCCCTTTGGCGCCTTCATGACCGGGCTCGTGATCTGTAATACGGACGATCGTGCGGCAAAAGCGCTGCGATGGTTCGCAATCGCCGGCGGCTGGCTGTCGCTGGGCGCGATCCTGCAATTTCTCCTGTTTCCCGATATGCTCGGCCTTATTCAAAAGCGTTTTTATCTCGGCAGTCTGACGGGGCTCTTCGTCAACCGCAATACGGCGGCGACTTTCTTCGGGCTTATCCTGCTTACGCTTGTGGTGCTGCTGAATAACAAGCTGGCGGCTCCGGATTGGGGAAGGGTGAGAGCGCTTGTGGCAAACCGCCTGACGGTGCCGGGCGATCAAAAACGCCTCATCCGCCACGCCGCCTTCATCGGCCTTCTGACCGGGTTCTGTTTCATCGCCCTGATGCTGACGGGATCACGCGCGGGCATCATGTCCAGTTTCGCGGCGCTGCTTTTGCTCATCCTTCTCATCGTTTTCAACTCTCCCGGGCCCGGCCGGAATGTCGCGCCCTCACGGCGCAGAAGACGCGGCTCCAGACGACGCGCAGCAATCCTGCTCGCCATCGCCATCGGCCTCTTCGCCCTTTTTGCAAATCGTGTAGCGCTGCGTATGGAAACACGCCTCGAAGACGACATGCGCTTCTGCTATATGCCCGGTATTGCACGCGCGATAACGGATAACTGGCCCCTGGGCGCGGGACTGGCCAGCTTTTCAGAAACCTACGCTCCCTATCATTCCGCGCAATGCGGCGTCGATGCCGTCGTCACCCATGCCCATAATGTGTATGCCGAGGGCTTGCTGACCCTCGGAGCCGCTTTCCCGTTTTATGCGGCATTTTTCCTGTTCGGCCAGTTGCTTATTTTCATTCGCGGGGCCCGCAGGCGCAAAACTTATCGTTATGCCTCGCATCTCGGCCTCGCCGGGCTGCTGCTGGTGGCGCTGCACTCGTCCCTCGATTTTTCACTGCAAGTGCCGGGCTTCGCCATGGCTTACGCCGTTTTCCTCGCACCCATCGTCACCCTTTGCCTGCACCCACCAGGAGCAGATCGGCGCAGACAAACTTCGGCCAATGCCGCTTCCTCCGTCTCGGCCGCCGGCACAGGAACTTAAACATGCGTATCTTGCAGGTGACATCACTGTTTTCTCCCGACCGCGTAGGAGGCGCGGAGATATTCGTCGAAGACCTTGCCCGGGGTTTGGCTGGGAAAGGACATACAATCGCGGTTGCCGCCATTTCCCGGGAGCGCCAGACCGCAGAATTGCGAGACGGTTTCGCCATTCATCGGCTTGGACATACGACGCCCTTTTTCATTGGGGATTGGGAGCGGCAAGCAGAATGGAAACGCAAATATTACAAGGTCGCCGTCCAGATCGATCCCCGGCTGGTGCAGCGGCTGGCGCGCGTCATTGAGGATTTTCGCCCGGATGTGGTCAATACCCATTCCCTCTCGGAACTGACGCCGCTGATCTGGCCGATGATTGGCAGACGCGGTATTCCGCTTGTGCATTCCCTGCATGATTTCACCAGCATGTGCACCAATGGCTCCCTGTTTCACGAAGGACATATCTGCGATGGCAGGAGCAAAAAATGCCGGGCCTTCTCCTGTCTGCACCGGCGCTGCCAAGGCGCGGTGGATGCTGTCACCGGCGTTGGCAGCGACATTCTGAAACGCCATCTGGAGGCCGGTTTTTTCACGCACGTTCCTGAAAATCGCCGCGCGATAATCTGGAACGCCATCGCGCAACCAGAATCGTTGACCCCCCGCAAGGCCCGTGTTGCAGGAGAACCGCTGGTTTTCGGTTATCTCGGACGTATCGAAGAACCCAAGGGCGCCGATCTCCTTATCGGGGCCATGCGGCTCCTGCCCCCGCAAGGTTGGCGAATGACCATGGCCGGTCGAGCGCCCGGCGGCATCGAAACCTATAAGCGAAAGGCATCAGGCCTGCCCGTCGACTTTCCCGGATATGTCGAGGCCGACAGTTTTTTTGCTGGCATAGATTGCCTCGTCGTGCCGCCTTTGTGGCCGGAGGCTTTCGGCAGAACGGTAGCGGAGGCCATTTTGCGCGGCGTCCCTGTTATTGGAGCCAATCTCGCCGGAGTTGCCGAACAGATTGGCCGCGACAGGCCGGACCGCCTTTTTGCGCCGGGTAATGCCAACGAACTTGCCGCCCGTATGATCGAGGCCATGAAAAATCCTGCCGTTCTCACAGAGTTGCCGCAAACCAGAGAGCGGATTTCTCAAGGCGTCGCGCCGGAACGGGTGATTTCCGCGTATGAAAAACTTTATGCTGATCTGCGGCGGCCGATCACGGCATAGTCAGGCCGTCTCGTGGAAAAGCTGCGCATATGTCTCCGCCGCCTTTTCCCAGGAATAAAGGCTGCGGTTTTCGTAACCCGCCTGGCGCAGCGTCTCCGCAAGCGCCGGCTCGCGAAAGAGCCGCTCCAGAGTTGCGACGAGACTATCGGTGTCCGAGGGATCGAAGGTCAGCGCGCCCATACCGGCAATTTCTGGTGTCGCAGAACGATTGGAGCAGACGACCGGGCATCCCAGTTGCTGCGCCTCCAGCACCGGCAGGCAGAAGCCCTCATAAGTGGAAGGCACGCAAAGGCAGGCTGCATGACGATAAAGTTCCGCCAGTTCCCGGTCATCTATGCCTGAAAGCCGGATAAGCCGGGCCTTCAATCCCGGATCGTCAAGCGTGTTGGCGATTTCTTCCGCCTCGTCGCGGCCCACATGGACAATACGCAGGTCCGGCATCGTCGGGCCCAATCGCGCAAAAGCCTTGCCCAGAAGGGCAAAATTCTTGTTCGAGGTCGCGTTTCCAACCGCCAGTATGTAACGCCCCGCGATCGGCGGCGGCGCAGCCGTGGCCCCTGCATCCAGCTTCAACGTGCTGTCGGAATGAATGGTCACGCTCTTGCGGGCAGCGCCGGGATAAAAACGCGCAAGATCCATTCGCGTCGCGTCGGATACACACGCGATCCGGTGCGAACCGGCCAGCATGAGGCGAAAAATGAAATCGGTGGTCAAGGCCGCCCGCCAGCCGATCTGTTCAGGTATGGTCTTGAAATAGAGATCGTGAACAAGGGTGATCCGACGCCTGCCGCCCAGCGGGCTGCCAAAAGGATCGGCATTAAAAAGCACGTCAATGCCTTCCCGGCGGCAAAGCACCGGCAGCGTCATGGCCTGCCGCAGCACGTCAAGCAACATGATGTGCGGCCGAGCCGTCTCTATCAGCCGCAGGCGGCTGTCGCGCAATTCCGCGGGCAATTGCGCCCGCGTCCAGGGCGAGCGCAGGATATAATCATCATCAGTCTGCTCCAGAAGCCGCTCCAGCAGGCTGAAGGTTACGCGGGCAACGCCGGAAGCTTTGCTGCCATACTGGCTCGGCATGTTCACGAGAATGCGCATTCCAACCTTCCACCCGTTTGGGATTGCCGCCTGTGAGCGGTCGCAGACCGCAGCGTCACGCTACTTCAGACAAAAGCGCGGAGATCGTCCTGCAGGTTTCCTCGAGCGAAAAACGCCGCATCACATCTTCCCGCCCCTTCTTCGCCAGTTTTTCAGCCAACGTCGGGTCCGTCAGGATGCGGCCCAGCGCCGCGGCCAGTGCCGGCGCATCCGCAGGCGGCACAAGCAGGCCGGTTTCACCATCACGGATGATCTCGGTGACCCCACCGCCGCGGGTGGCGACAACCGGTCTTCCGCACATCATGGCCTCCACCACCACACGACCAAACGGTTCGGCAACAACTGAGGTATGGGCAACCGCGTCCATCGCCGCCATCAACTCCGTTACATCCGGGCGAAAACCGAGAAACCGGACACGGGAATCAAGACCGAGACTGGATGCCAGCGTGCGGATGCGGCCTTCGTAAGCCTCCTGCCCAAAAAGCGCGCTGCCGACGATCACGGCCTGGACCCCCTCCATTGCAGCAATCGCCTCCAGGAAAACATGCTGCCCCTTCCATTCGCTCAACCGGCCGAACAATCCGATCAGTGGCTGTGGGCCGAGGCCGAGCTCCCTGCGCAATTGCTGAGCCCTTGCGGGGTCATAAACCGACGCTTTGGCTGGGTCGAAACCGTTATAGACGATGCGGACCTTTTCCTCCTCGCCTCCCGCCTTCACAAAAGCCCTGCCCGTCTCTTGCGAATTGACGGCAACCAGCCTGGCGAAAAGACGCGAGAATGTCAGCGAGGCGCGGCGGTTTGCGGCGCTGAAGGCGGGGTCGGTGACGATATCATGCAGGATCCAGATCAACGGCCGACGACTGAGCTTCGCCGCCAACGCGCAGACAAAAAGCGCCTTTTGCGAATTGGCGCAGATCACGTCATGGTTTTTTGCCTGACGGCTGAGTTGCCAGGCAACGGCCAAAACATCGAGGGCCCCTCGCAGCATCGCACCGAACGACGAATCCCGCCGGATCGACAGCATTTTTTCTCCCGCAGACAGCAGAAGAGGCGGCCTGCCGCATTCCGCCAGATCGTCCGCTGCCCCCCCGCCACTGAGGAAGCAGGCTCGCCAGGAACGCGGCCCGGCCTTGACGATATCCGCCAGAAAAAGTTCGGCACCGCCCTTTTCCCCCGTGTGGCTGACGAAAAGCGCCGATGTCATGCCTTGAGCTCCACGGCATGCAGACACCAAGGATAGCACCACTCCGTCTTGCGCGCATCACCGGGGTCGGGGTCAGAACGACCGCCCCCTCCGTCAATGGCGGCGGGATATTCGGCGGAGACAGCAATTGAGAAATAACAATACTTGATCGCGCGGAAAAAAAGTGACATTCAAACCTTCGTGCGGATCACAAATCCGACCCAGATAAAATAAAAAATCTATTTTATTTATATGCTTTAGTTGAAATCGAAGAAAATTCGTGACGTGCAGTTTTATTGCGATTCAGCGTCCGGCTCACTGTGTTTTTCCCCGGGCCTCACCGCGAGGTTATTCTCAAGGGGCAGACAAGGAGACCGAAATGATGCTGCTCGAAGACAAGATATGCATATATATGACCGGAACGGAAGAGGTGCCGGCATGATCGGCGTATCGCTCGGCATTTCCCAACAAAACCGCACACCGATGGCGGGATCAGTCGATGCGTTCTCTCCCCTGCGCGCCCGTCTTGTTGCGGGCAAGAACGCCACGATCTTCGTGAATGGCGACAGCACCGCCCATGCGGACGACGGGCCATTCCAGCAATTCGCCATCATGCTTGGCGGCCTGCATGATATCAAGGTCGTGCTTTACCGCTGGGCGGAATGGCAGACCCATGCCGCGACGGGTCCCAAGGCCTATGCTGACCCGGTTATACTGCGCGCCGGCACGGGCGCGACGCTGACTGTCTATCTCGCCACACTGCCGGTTGGCAGGCCGGGCTACATGCTTGCCGAGCAGCGCATGGCGGCGCTGCAAATTCCACGCCCCGACCTTTGCATCATGCATCACGGATATAATATGCAGAGCTTCGAAACGCCGGGCGGCATTCGAAGCCCCGGAAGGGCTGCCCTGCTTGGGCCGCTGGGCATGACCGAATGGCATTGGCCGGGCGCTGCACAGCTCATCACCACCCAAAACCCCTGGAAGGATGGAACGGGCTACGACAAGGTCTATCACACCATACTGGACGTCGCCCGGGCGCACCCGAACCTGACGCTGGTGGACACCCATGCGGCATTTATCGCAAACGGCAAGGACGCCACGCTTTACAACGACAATATTCATCCCAGCAGCACAGGTTCGGCGCTCATCGCCAGAACCTTGTTCGCCGCCTATCTGGCGTCAGCGCCGAATAGCGGCTTCGAGACTCCATGCTGGCCAAAACTATCCGCCACCAACCTGATCGCCAACGGCGATTTCACCGAATGGTCCGGGCCCGCTCCTTCAGGCTGGTCCCTTGCAGAGTCAGCCTCTGCCACCAAAAGCACGGAGGTCACCTTCTCCCCCTCTTTCGCCTATAGCCTCGCCTTGCGAGCAAATGGCAGCGAGTTCAGCGGGCTTTTCCATTATTTCCGCAACGAAGAAGCGGCCGCGATGATCGGCAAGACTCTCTCCTTTGCGGTGCTCTATAAGAACAGCGCAGGACAACGCACTCCTTTTGTAGACTTGGTTGCTAAAAGCGGGGGCGATCTCAGGACGATCATCTGCGGCACCTTGCAATTTGGAGACGCTGGCATCCTCGATAACAGCGGCTGGATGTGGGCCACAGCCAATGGAATTCCGCTGGATCCCGACATCGATCCGAGCGGATACAGTTTCTACCTCCGAGTCCTCCCAGCCTTTGGCTATAGTGTCCCGACGTCCAATGCACCGCTTTACCTTCAAAGGATAATTGCGGTGGAAGGAGATTTGCCGAAAGGTAATCTCACCGGCTGAAGAATAAAGGAAAGGACTTGCACGCCGACGTGATCAGGATCACTATCCAACGCCTCACCCCACGGTCGCGGCGCCCAACAACCTCAGGACAATTTCATTGTCTGCAGCGAAGAATAAAGGCCGCGAATGACAAGTCATGCAAATAACGGGGCTGCTTATCCATCATCGATACCAGGTTTCGTCGTGGCGATGCCGTTTTATCCTTCCAAAATCATCGGTGTGCCTGGCGCGGTCTTGGCGATCTTCGTTTTTTCCATTGGCTTTTTTATTCAATGCAACATCGTGACGAGCAATATCGGACTGCGCTTCCTGAACATTAGCGACATGCTGGTTTTGGTAACGCTTCCTGTTATCGCCATTCTCTATATTCGCTGCCTCACCCCCTCAATCATTCTTCTCTATCTCGTTCCGCTGACCGTTTTTTTTCTACTTTCTACTTTCTTCGCGGATGATCGTGGCGAAGGCGAATTTTATACGACAGCGCTGACATATTTTTACGCGATCTATTTCCTCTTTTTCGCCTATATGCTTTTCAAGGAGAACCTTCTCGAATTATTCTCTTGGGGCATGTTCATCGGTTTCATCGCGGTGACTATCCTGTTGTTCCTGGATATCGTCATTCATGACAGGCTCGCCTCGCTTGGCCTATCCTTCATGTTCGATGAGGCGTCGGTGCTGGAGTCCGCGGCTCGAGGTGAAATAAGCCCGCTATTATTACGTTTGGAGAAGGCGGGGGGAATATGGCCAGTGGGCAACACGGCCGGACCGGCTTTCGCTCTAGCCGGTGCGGCAGCCGCTCATCTTGCGGAGCGCTACAAGCGCCCAATGCTCTTTGCTATATTTATACTGGTATATTTGGCCAGCTTCACGCTGACGCTCAATCGATCGGGCCTTTTTGCCGTAATCGCGATCGGACTCTATTTTTATTTTAGAAATTTTTCGATACGAATGCTGTTCAGCACGTATTTCGGTTTCGCTCTATCTGCGCTCGTCATCGCTGCCGTTTTGCCTTTCGGAATTCTCGATTTCGCAGAACAGGCGTTCTCGAAACGCTTTGTGGAGGACAGCCACAGTACCGACAACGTGCAGGAACGATGGACAACCATCGCAGGCGGCTTCCAAGTGATGCTCGATCACCCTTTCGGCGTCGGTTTCACGGCACGAATTCAGGAGCTTACGCAGGTCGCGGGTATCGGCACGCCGCATAACGGCTTTCTGGCTACTGCCTACGCCTCCGGCATCCCGTTTTGCCTTCTAGCTGCCTTCGCACTCGTCTATACGATCCTTCGGAAACGCAAAGTCGGTTTTTTCGCCTATTCCGCGATAGCGGTCATTATCGGTTACCAATTTGAAGAACTGAATTTTAATCCCGTCTTCATGGCGCATGTGGGACTAGCACTGGCATACGCCTCTATCGACCTCGATTTCAGGTTTTTCCTGAAGAACGCCATGATGCGGCTGACGGCAATGGCCAGCGGTGGAGGCAGCTCGGCAGTGCCATTTTCCCGGTGATAATGTTGGTGCCAATGCCAAGGAGCCGGTCACGAAATGTCGACAATTTCAATCTCCCTGTCAGCCAGTCCGACAAAGTCTCCGACCGCTCTTCCCATCAAGGCCCGAGCCACCGGAGAAACATAGGACATCGATCCCCTGGCGGGATTGGCCTCATCCTCGCCAACGATTCGCAACCGCTGCGTGCGGCCATCGTCGCGGCGGAAGGTTACCAGATTGCCGAATGCCACAACGGCATTTGTGGGCGGATCTGGCATCACCTGAGCCGTGCGGACTCGCTCCGCAAAATAACGCATGTCTCGCAATGGGCCGGCAGAAGCGCGCCGCCTTTCATTTACATCCTCGATCGCGCCAGCGGCTTCACAGGCTTCACGGGCCAATTGTAACTGCCCTTCCAGAGCTTTCAGTCCTGTCTTGGTCACCAGATTGGGATGAGGTGAAATCACCCGATCCGGCAGAACCGTTTCGGCTGCGGTCTCCGCACTGTCTTCCTTGGTAAAGGCTACACTCAATCCTGCAACTCCATTGCGACGGGATGCTGACAACAACCGCTAACCCGGAGCGATTTTGCCACTACCGGCAGCAACGCAGCAAGAGCACAAATCCAAGAAACGATCTTTCGATCTCAATCAAACAGGAACAAGCCAACTTTCTGCGTAATATCTCCCCTCCGTCCGGAACGGAACATACCCCTCATTTCTGGCCCTAACAGGAAGCTTTTCGCGCTGTTAGGCTGTTGTTCAGGAGGAGGGAGGAAGCGACGCGAACGGACAGGAGAAGGCTTATGGCCAGAACAGTTGTGAATGCGCTTGGAGACACACTCTATTACAGCGGCAGTTCCACCGGATTTTTCTCCGCCACGGGCTCAGGCCCGCTGCTTGCCGGTACGGCCGGCAATGATTCCATGTGGGGTGACAGTTCCGTCAATGTGACAATGGCGGGCGGCACCGGGGACGATATTTATTATCTTTATTCCAGCATCAATCGCGCCGTCGAAAATGCCGGAGAGGGTATCGATACGATCGACACCTGGATGAGCTATACACTTCCCGAAAATTTTGAAAACTTGCGGGTCACCGGCGATGGCCGTTATGCCTTCGGCAATTCGCTCGACAATATCATCACCGGCGGATCTGGCAGCCAGACGATTGACGGCGGTGCCGGCAATGATGTGCTGATTGGCGGCGGCGGTGCGGATACGTTCGTATTCACGAGCGGCAATGGCACCGATCTCATCATGGATTTCAGCGCCAATGACACGATCCGCCTCAATGGCTACGGCATTACCTCCTTCGAGCAGCTTGCAAGCAATGCCACGCAGCAGGGCAATGATCTGTGGCTGAATTTCTCGAATGGCGAAGCCGTCGTTTTGGCCGGAACGACCATAGACGATATCCAGCCCGATCAGTTCGAGCTCAGCCTCGACCGGTCATCCCTGACACAAACCTTTGCAGACGAGTTTGATACGCTGTCACTGCACAACGGTGATCAGGGAACCTGGGATGCCAAATATTGGTGGGCACCGGAGAAGGGCAGTTCCCTGACGACGAATGGCGAGGCGCAGTGGTATATCAACCCGGCATATACCGGGACGTCGGAGGTAGACCCGTTCAGCGTCAGAAACGGCGTCCTGACCATCACGGCTGCCGAGACCCCGCAATCGATCGCCGACGAGGTCGAGGGATATGATTACACCTCCGGGATGCTGAACACCTATTCCTCCTTCAGCCAGACCTATGGATATTTTGAAATTCGCGCCGATATGCCGACCGATCGTGGTGCCTGGCCGGCCTTCTGGCTTCTGCCGGAAGACGGGTCGTGGCCGCCGGAACTGGACGTCATCGAAATGCGCGGCCAAAATCCCAATACGCTCATCATGTCCACACATTCGAATGCGACCGGCGAACAGACTTCTGTCATCAACAATGTCAGCGTGCCGAGCACGGAGGGGTTTCACACATACGGCGTGTTGTGGGATGCCGAACACATCACCTGGTATTTCGATGATGTCGCCGTTGCGCAAACGGATACGCCTGACGATATGCATGATCCGATGTACATGGTCGTCAATCTTGCCGTCGGCGGCATGGCGGGAACACCCTCGGCAGGTGATTTCAGCGACGGTTCGCAAATGATGATCGACTACATCAGGGCCTATTCGCTCTCCGACTGGGCAGCGTGAACAGAATGCCGGCAGCCGCGTCCGCAACTGCCGGCATCTCCGGCGTCGGCCGATCGCGGCCGCGCGCAATTCGGTTCCCTCACTCTGCTGCGAGCAGTGTCCGTTCGGCATTAAGCGTCATCAGACGCCGCGCCGTTTCGAGGCTTGCGGGCTGCTCGGCCCGATAGCGACGGCCGATTTCCATCATCAAAACGGTATCAGGCAGGAAGGTCAGTTCGGAGAAGATGCTCTCCCATTCAATGTCGCCCCAGCCGAGCGGCATATGCAGATCGCCGATGCCAAGCGCTGTGTTTTCTTGCGGAAAATAGGGCTGGTAGAAACCCTGCGGCCGGCCGAAGGAATCGTGGACATGGAGATGACCGGCGACCGGCGCCATGGCACGAAGCTGTTCACGGAAGTCCAGGCCACGATAAGTGGATTCGAGATATGCATGGCTGAAGTCGATCAGCGCCACGACATTGTCGTGGCCGACAGCCTTAACGGTCGCTGCCACCTCAGCCGGTGTCTGGCGGTATTGGCCGGGTTCGGTGGTGAAGATATTTTCGAGCGCAATCCGCACACCATAGGGCCGGCAGAATTCCGCGAGTTCGAAAAGCGCGTCGCGTTCACGATGATCGGCCTCTGCCCGCTCGGCGATCTGGTCAGCGCGCAGCGCGCCGCCATGCTGGACAAGAATACCCGCACCGATGCGGTCACAGAGAACGGCAAGCGCCTTCGCGGCATCGATCTGGTAGCGGCAGGTCACCGGATCCATGAAGTTGGATGAAACCAGGCCGTGCACCGTGTAACGGAAATCGAACTGCCTTGCGAGCGACACGAGACGGTCCGCGCGCTCCTCGATGATGCGGCCGCCGGCAATCACGTCGAGGCTGGTGGCGGCGATTTCGACGGTGTCGCAGCCAATATCGGCAAGGGCACGCAAATCGTTTTCAAGCGTGGCGAACTCGCCATCGTCCGAGCCGGCGTTAAAACCGGTACCAATAAGATTGCTCACTTCGTCATCTCCAGAGCTAAGAAAGTCATGCGAATTCGCGCGACCGCGCAGCGCGTCATGCGGCATCGAAAGATCAGGCCGGCCAGCACAGACATGGTCTGTCTCGGCCGAAGCGACGTGATAAGAAAAGTCCGTGCCCGCCGGCGAGGCCAACGGGTGGACCGTGGTGATGCGTCTCATCGAGACCGATCACTCAATTAGGTTTGTTCATTTACAGCTTTATGACATTCCGCTGTGCGAAGTCCGCAAATCGACGTGGCGGAAGCGGCGCTACAGGGCTGCGGAGGAGCCAGACTGGATGTCCACCCAGTTTCGGGGGGTGCGACACTCTCCAAGTTCCGATGCCCGAATTAGTGGCGGACGATATCGGCGGTTGAAGCCCGTTTTGGGCAGGAGGAGTCAACCGAGATTACGCACCATGAAATAGATCAGCAGACAATGCCCAATCGCAAGCACTGCCCATGCCAATTTCGCGACCTTGATATCGGCGTCGACGACCATGTTGCTGATTTCCACCGGGCGTCCCGCTTCTTCTGCCTCGCGCACTTCCGGCGGGCGCGGCGGGAACGCCAGCCCGGCTTCCGCCTCTTCCACGACATGAAGCCTGTCTTTATGAGCTTGCGGACGTGGTTCCCCCTCGGCGCGCTCCGTCGAAAACGCACGGCTGTCGGAAGCGCTATTCACCGCCAGAAGCTGCGATGACACCCGCCTGTTACGCACGTTACCTTGATTGGGCATCATAATTTTCCACACAATAAAAATAAAAATATGCACCGGTATTCCCCGACCAAGCCTGAGCTCTGCCAGGTGAATCTACCGAACCCCCTCTGCCCGCGCGCCGCGTTCTCCCCTGAACGCGAAGCACCCCGCAATCAGCGCGCCGCGCCCGCGGGAAAATTCCGCCCGCCCGGGTGAGGTTTCGCCTCCCGCTGGATCAGGAAAACTGATTTCTCCACCGGCAGCGGCTCCACCGTCCGGTAACGCTGAAAACGTCTGGAATATTCGAACCGGATGAGCCTGTCGTCGAATTTACCCGCCAGAACGCGATAGCCGTTGACCACCTCGTTCAGGATTTCCAGTTCCTCTCCCCACAGCCAGCCGCCATAGAAAGTGCCTTCGTTCGAACGCAGCACGATCTCGAAGAAGTGTCCGCCCGCCACGGCAGGCATGCGGAAGAGAATGTCGAGATTGTCCTCATCCTGATCATCGCATTTTTCCGCCGACAGCCTTGCATGCGCGACCTTCGCGTGAACCAGCGCCGAGACCGGATAAAACGGGCGGCCCTTGAACCACATGAATTCACTAACCGCGTATCCGACGTCATCGGCGCGCTGGTAAGGCTCAATACGCGGCTCGAATGCCATGTAGCTTCCGTTGAACGCTATCACTTTCGATGATCCCCGATACCTGTCGCCTGCCGGTTCCGCCCGTCATTCACGCTTCTGTTTGCGACAATAGGCAGGCGGCGTCACACCAGCGTCAAATCGAATGCTATGATGACTTTCAATTTCCCGGGCACGTTGTTAGATGGTGATTCAAGGGGGACGAAAGTGGCTGGGAACGATGAACTGATAGCGATCCGGCTTTTTGGCACCCCGCGCTGTGAAGCGGTGCGGGAGGCATTTTTTCCGTCCAAGGGTTTTGCCCTCACGGCCGCCCTGATCCTTGCTCCCAACCAGTCCCTGTCGCGCCAGCACCTCGCATCGCTGCTGTGGGAAGATGTCGAGCAAAAAAGGGCGCTGGGCAATTTGCGGCAGCTCATTCTGCGCCTTCAGAAACTCTTCGGCGACGACGAGGCCATTCTGCTGACGGAAGGGAATGATCTGAAGGCCGGAAAGCTGGCGCAGCGCACGGACCTCGCGCTTTTTCTCGCCGATGCGAGAGCCGAAGACCCAATGCGGCGGCTGAAGGCCCTTCTGGAGTTCGGCGGCGACCTTCTGGACGGACTGGATGCCGGCCAGGACCATCTCTACCTCTGGCTGCTTTCAGAGCGTCGCCGTCTCAAGGACCTGTTTTTTTCGAGCTACACGCAGCTTCTTGAGGAGCTGACCCGCTTCGGTCGCGCCAGCTCGAATGATATCGCCAGACTTTCCGAGCGCGCGCGCAATATCGAGCCGGAGCGCGAAGAAACCTATCGTGCCGCCATGGCCTCCTATACGCGGATCGGCAATATCAGCGGTTGCGAGAGCATGTACCAGCTGTTGCTGGAACAGCTCCGCCAGGAGGGACGCACGCCGGAAGCCGAAACCGTCGCGCTGAGGCGGCGAATACAAAGCCTCACCGCGACAATCGCGACCCCCGCCGAGCCGGAGGAAAGCAGTCGCCGGCAATCGCTGGCAAAACCGCGCGTGGCTTTCGGCCGGCCGGCGCGGGTGGACGGGCTATCCGTTTCACCGGTGATGCAGGCCTTTGTCGAAGACGTCGCAAACAGCCTTGTGCGGTATCGGACCTTCACCGTCCTTTCACCGCACAGTACCTTTGCGCTCTCCCATGACCGGGCGGATGACGGATATGCCATGTTGCGGGCCGATTATCGCATCACGTCGACAGTTTTTGACGATGCCCGCATGTCCGTGGCGCTGATCGAGGAAACGACCGGTGAAATCGTCTGGTCGCTGGAGGCGGTGCTGACCGAAAGGCACATCCACGCTGCCTTCCGGCTGCTGTCCAAACAGGTGGCTGCTGCGCTTGCGCGGGAGATCGAGCGGCTTCAGGTGGAACCCGACCGCAACCACAGTGGCGAGGCTTACCGGCAATTGCTGGAGGGCCAGCAGCTTCTGCGCGGCAAATGCGACCTGCCGCTCCTGCGCAGGGCCCGCTCGATGTTCCGCAAGGCTGTCGATCTCGATCACGGAATGGCGGTCGCCCGCGCCCGCGTTGCGCAAAGTCTGCAACTGGAGTGGCTGATGCTGGGCGGTAACGACCCTCACCTGCTGCACCGCGCCAAGGCCGAGGCTGACGCCTCTGTGGAGATTGATCCGGCCCTCGGCGTCGGCCACTGGATGTGCGCGGTGGTGGCGCTTTATCAGCGGGATTTCGACATGTCCGCCGAGAAATTCTTCGAGGCGGAAGCGCTCGCCCCAAACTCAGCCGACCTGCTTCTCCAGCATGCCGATGCGCTCGCCCATTTCGGTGAGGCGGAAGTCGCGTGGGAAAAATTTCAGCAGGCCATCGACCTCAACCCGCTCGCCCCCGATATTTACTGGTGGGCTGGCGCCAGCATCGCGTTCAAGCGAGAAGATTATGGGGCCGCGGTGGAACTCTGCGGTCGCATGGAAGACGATGAGCCCGCGCTGCGAGTCCTGACCGCAAGTCACGCGCTCCACGGTGATCTGGCCGCCGCCCGGGAAGCCGGCAGCAGGCTACAGGAAAACTATCCGGGCATGACGGCAAGGGAGATCAGCAGCCTGTCTCCGGACCGCGACCCGGTAGCAAACGAAAAATTTTATCAAGCGCTTCGTTTAGCCGGGATCAAATAGGAGAGAATATGTCGTCGCATTTCTTTATCGTCGGGAAAAAGGGTTTTGGCGTTCTGTTCATTCGCACCACGCCGCTCAGGGTTGCTTCGGTATCGCACGAAACGATCACCGCCTATGAGGCGAGCCACCCCGGCGTGGATGGTTACGCCCGCGTGGCTGCAGCAGCCAAGGCCATGCTTGTCCGCCAGGACGGCCAACCTGAAGCCGAGCTGGACCAGGTCCAGATTCAAGGCATCGAGGCGCTTGTCTCAGGCGGCGCCGTCGTGTCCGAAGCCGATTTCGCCTTTATCGGTGAAGTGGTCGATGCCGGCTGGGATTTCAACCGCATGGTGCTGACGCCGATCGAAGCGGCACTGAAGGCAGTCGGGCCCGCGGGCTCGATCACCGGCGAATTGTTCGACGCGATCCTTGCCGACGACCCGAACGCCGCGCCCTGACGGCGATTGTGAAGCCTTGACCGCTCAAGGTCCTTCCATGTCAGCGACAACGGCCAAAGGTGATGCAGATGCTTCCATCTTCGATCCCGAACTGCTCCGGCGGTTCGGGATTACCCGTGTCGGCGACGTGACCGGCCTCGATATTGTCGGCATACCCGTCTGGTTTGCGGTTCGCCCCAATTCGCGCGGTTTATCGGTGTCACAGGGCAAGGGACTGGTTCCGACGCAGGCGAGGCTCTCTGCCGTGATGGAGGCGATCGAAGGCGCGGTTGCCGAGGATACCCGCAGACACACGGCCGCTTTCGGCTCAATCCAGGATATGCGCGACAGGGGTTTTCCCTTAATACCCTTCGAGAGCGTTGGCAGGGTCGATATGGACATGCTCAACCCCCAGCGTGAACGCGCGTGGGTGAAGGGAACATCGGTTCGTCGGCAGCAGGAGATCTACGCTCCCTTTGAGCTGATCGGCATGGATTTTCGAGCGGATTTCCCCTGGGACGGGCAAGCCTTCCTCATGAGTTCGCAGGGCCTCGCAGCCGGTTTCAATCATGACCACGCCGTCCTCCATGCCCTGCAGGAATTGATCGAAAACGACGCCTGCTTTCTCGTGGACGCTTTCGAAACCCGCGCCGTCAGCCCCAGACCGATCCTGTTGCCAGCGGGCGTCGAAACATCATTCGACAGGCTTGTCCGGCATCTTTCGGACCTCGGTCTGCCGCCCTCCTTCTTTGACATGACAAATGCGCTCGGCGTGCCGGTGGTGATGGCAAGCCTGCCGCGGTCGCTTCAAGCGCAGGATGGGCCGGCAACCCGCAGCGCTGCCGGCGCGGCCTGCCGTCCCGACGTTTACGACGCCGCGCTTGCTGCGCTACTGGAGGCGGTCCAGTCGCGGTTGACGGATATTAGTGGTGCCCGCGACGATCTCTCCCCGCTTCGTTATCGGCGTGACGGGGTTGCTTCCAAGCCCGTGGCCCCCGGGGCAAATCAGGCAGAACAGGCGCCGGGCAGTCTCGACTTATCGCGTTTCGAAACCTTTTTGCCGCCATGGCGCCAGCTTGCGGAACACCTTTTTGCGCATGGCATCGACGATGTCCATGTTTTTACGCTGGAAACGGGCCTTTCCGGGCTGCACGTCGTGCGCGTCCTGGCAAGCGGGCTGGCCCCGCTCAGCCGCGGAATGCAACGCCTATCGCAACGAACGCTCGAGGGTTTTCTGAAGGCCGGGGGGACGACATGAGACCGGCGGTTTTTGCGGGCCCATCCATCCACGGCATTGCCGGCCAGTTCACCGGCCTCGATCTTCGCGGCCCGGCGGCATGCGGCGATATTCTCGATGCGGTCCGTCAAGGCATCAAGGTCATTGGGCTGATCGATGGGCTTTATGGCGATTGCGCCGCCGTCTGGCACAAGGAAATCCTTTACGCGCTTGCATCAGGTGTCACCGTTTTCGGTGCCGCCAGCATGGGCGCGCTGCGCGCGGCGGAATGCGCCGCCTTTGGCATGATCGGCATTGGTCACGTCTTCGAAGACTATCTGGATGGACGGCGTTTTTCCGATGCCGATGTGGCCGTGAACCACGCCCCAAGAGAGCTCGGTTACAGCCCGCTCACTGTCGCGCTGGTTGACGCAGAAGCAACGCTCGCGGCATGCGGAACCTCCTTCGGGCTCGCAGAGCGGAACGCCCTGTTGCATGCCGCCCGCTCTCTGCATTTCACCCGCAGAACCTGGCGCTCTGTCACCACGGAGGCCGGTCTCGAAGCCGAGGCGGCAAATCTTCTCGCCGCTCATGCTGTTTCCGTCAAACGAAACGACGCCGCCCTGCTTCTGGCCATGCTGAACGGCGGCGCGTTACCAACCCCGCCACCGCCAGGCTGGAAATTCCAGAATACTCTCTTCTTCCAGCAATTGGCGTCCGGACGGACCGCAGGAGGTCCACGCGGTGACCACTGATCGGCCTTCGCCTCTGATAGCCGATTGCGGCGGCCTCATCGAGACGATCGCGCTCTCGCTGCCCGCCGCCTGGTTTGCCGACGCCGGGATGGGCTTCACCGTTTCACCTCTTGCTCCCATCGGTAACCTGCTTTTGACCCTGCCGCGAAATGTCGCGGTTCTTCTGCTGGTTGATCGTCCGTGCCTTGCAGCCGCGCGGAGCTGGCTCGATCGTCTCGCTGTCACGTGCCAGGTAGACTTGGTGACGCTTGATGAACCCGGCACCGTTCCGCACCCGTGGATACAGGATATGTTCCATGTCCGGCTGCGCGCAGACGCCCTGACACCGGAATTGGTCTCAAGCGGGGAGAGCGCTATAAGCCAGGTGCTTGCAGCCCGTTTAGGCTTCGCGACCGCAATCTCCGATGTCATCTTGCCCGGCGGCAACCAACTTGTCGGCCCGGATTACCGGCTGGTCGGCCACGCCAGCCTGCAGGGCGGCGCAGAAAGCGCGCGAAGCGCGCCGGCCACCCTTTCACGTCGTTGGCTGCGGATCGAGGCTCTTGACGCACGGGCCGTCTTCAGCTTCGGCTATAGGCCGGAAGACCTCGGCGAAACAGTCCAACCCGACCTTTCGCAGACGGGGTCCGGACCGGCAATGGCCGCCAGGAACATCCACCAGTGCGGTTTCCACGTCGATCAGTTCGTTTCGATAACTGGACTTCGGCGCGACGGGCGGCCGCTTCTGCTCGTCGCCGATCCGGAAGCCGGTGACATGCGCTACCCCCGTGCCGCCGAGGAGCTGAAACGGAAGCTGGACGCGTCTGCTCTTTCACTCGCGCGCCAGGGTTTCGCCATCCTGCGAAATCCCGTGCCGGTTTTGCCCACCATCGACACCAACAAATGCCTGCCGAGGCTTTACAACAACGTCCTCCTTGAAAACGTGACGCGCAACGGCGAGACCCAGCCGTTGGTCTGGGTTCCGCATTTCGGCGATCTGGAACTGCTCACGAACTTCGATGCGGAAAATCAGCGCATATGGGAAAGTCTCGGCTTTCGTGCGATCGGCGTTTTGGGATTCAGTCATCTTGCAAGCCGCAACGGGGCGTTGCGCTGCGCTACAAAGGTTATAATGCGGGGCCTCTGACAATCGATTCCAGATGAAAAACCCTGTTCTTTTGGCAATAAAGGTTCATAATACCCGTGGAAATTGTGTTGAATGTATACCTTCGACAATATTAATTGACGATCATCGAATTTAGCCCTCACAGCCGGAGGAATTTGTAATGCAAGCGAAACTACCCAGCCCGATCGATGTGCATGTGGGCGCGCAAATCAGAATGCGCCGCAAGTCGCTCGGCATGAGCCAGAGCGCGCTGGCCGGGCGATTGGGCATCACCTTTCAGCAGGTGCAGAAATACGAAAAAGGCGCCAATCGCGTCGGCGCATCACGCCTGCAGGCCATAGCATCCATCCTCGGTGTAGAGGTCAGCTCGCTATTCGCCAATGCCACGCCCGACGGCGGAGAAGCCAATCCGGCCCTCGGCTCGATCAACGCCATGCAGACATTTGTCGCCTCCAACGAAGGTTTTTCGCTCAACCAGGCCTTTTCGCGCATCAGGAGCGCCGCCGTGCGCAAGAGCATTGTTGCCCTCGTCACATCATTGGCAGCTTCCGAAGCCATTGAAAATGCTGGCACCGCGGAAACCAAAAACGACGATTGACGCAGGTGTGACGCTCGCGTGACGCTCGATGTGGTCGAAAATGAACAACGCGGTATCACGCGTTCTCATTCTGTCGACTGTCGAGAGGGAATCATGGTCACGCCTACCACAGCAGTACTTGAACAGGACGATGCAGACGAGATTCTGGCGCTTGGGCGGATGGTTTCCTACCTATGCCAGCGGTCGAAATCTCTGGAACTCGGCATGTCGACCTATTTCCTGGAAATGGCCTTGTTGTCGCTCGCCCAGGACATCAATCAGCACGGCCTGCCGCTGACAGCCGCGGAGGCGAATGGGGGTGGTTTCGCTCCGGCCGACCTGCATTGAACAGGCGGCCGGCGTAATCTGCAGGATTGAGCGCCTCCATCTCGATCTCCGGTCATGAGGCGTCGGTCCGCTTTTTTCGTGCCGCTCCGGCGCGGCCGGTCCGTCGGTAGCACTTCCGGTTTTCTGCAAATCCAATGACAAAGGCCCGGCTTACCACCGGGCCTTTGTCATCAACAAGCGCTGCGAAAGGAAGTCCGAAGCCGCTTCGGATTTTGCGCGTCTTCGGACGGAATATTCGACAGTCAGGATACGACCGCGCCGGGGCCTGCCACGGCACCCGCAGGCACCTTGCCCAGAATGATCATCCCGAGCACTTCGTCCTTGGTTACATCCTCGGTGCGGGCATGGCCCACCACCTTGCCGTTTTTCATCACGAACACACGATCGGCGAGATCGAAAACGTCGTGAATATCGTGGCTGATGAGAAAGATGCCGATGCCCTGCCGTTTCAGCTCCTTGACGAGATCGCCGACCTGCGCGGTCTCCTGCGGACCGAGCGCCGCCGTCGGTTCGTCCATGATAAGGATGCGGGCGTCAAAGAGAATGGCACGGGCAATGGCAACGGACTGCCGCTGGCCGCCGGACAGCGCCTTTACCGGCTCCTTGAACCGCCGAAAATTCGGGTTGAGACGTCCCATGACCTCACGCGCGGAGGCTTCCATGGCGACATCGTCCAGCGTGCCCCATTTCGTCTTCAGCTCGCGGCCGAGATAAAGATTGGCTGCCGCATCGACATTGTCGGCCACGGCAAGCGTCTGGTAGATGGTCTCGATGCCATATTTCTTGGCGTCACGGGGATTGCGGATATCCGCCTCTTCGCCATTGATGAGGATATCGCCGCTATCGCGCCGATAGGCGCCTGAGAGTATCTTGATCAGGGTCGATTTGCCTGCACCGTTATGGCCGAGAAGGGCGACAACCTCGCCGGGGAAAAGATCGACAGAGGCGTTTTCCACCGCGTGGATGCCGCCGAAGGAAATGGAAATATTGCGCATTTCCACGAGGGGCGTGACTTGGTCCGTCATAGGAGTTCTCCTCGGTTCTTACTTGGCGCGGGCGCGGTAGATGGTGTCGAGCCAGACGGCGACGACCAGAACCACACCGACGACGATGCGCTGGAAGGGCGTATCGATGCCCACCAGCACCATGCCGGATTGCAGCGACTGCATGACGAGCGCGCCGAGCATCGCACCCGCTATGGTTCCGACGCCGCCGGCAAGCGAGGTGCCGCCGATGACGGCTGCCGCGATGGTGTAGAGTTCATCGAGCTCACCCTGGGCATTGGTAGCGGCATTGAGGCGAGCGGTTGAAATCGCCGCGGCGATGGCGCACAGAACCCCCATCAGCGTGAAGATCTTCACCGTGACCCAGCGGGTCTTGATACCGGCAAGTTCGGCAGCTTCAGGGTTACCGCCGATGGCGAAGACATACCGTCCGAAACGAAGCCGTGTGGCGATGAAGGTCATGACCGCACCGACGGCAAGCGCCATCAAAACAGGAATGGCGATGCCGTGCGGAATGAACAGGCCGCCATCCGGCCACGCGATGCCGTTGGCATCGGCATAGTTGCGGGCAATGTTGACCGGCCATGGGTAGCTGTTGACGACGGCCACGAAACCGATGACGACAAGGCATCCGAGCGCAGCCAGAAAATACTCCGCCCAGACGGGCCGTAGCGGAAAGCCGAAACGTCGGCGCTGATGACGTGAATTCAGGATTGCCGCCACAATGGCGACACAGGCGACGGCCGCGGCTATCCAGCTCCATGTCGCACCAATCGAGCCGCTGGTGCCGCCCCCCATCAGGCGGAAGGTGGAATCCATCGGCGCCACCGTGCGGCCGCTGGTGATGAACCACGTGCCGCCGCGCCAGACGAGCAGGCCACCGAGCGTGACGATGAAGGAGGGTACGTTGAGGAAGGCGATGATGGAGCCCTGCAACATGCCGATCGCGCCGCCGACGAGAATGCCGACCGCAAGCGTGACAATCCATGTGGCCCAATGTTCGAAGCCGAGGATCTGCGGCAGGATTTCCGCCTGCATGACACCCATGATCATACCCGAAAAACCGAGGATGGAACCCACCGAGAGATCGATGTTGCGGGTGACGATGACGAGGACCATGCCGGTTGCCATAACGGCCACGGACGCCGTCTGCACGGAAAGGTTCCAGAGATTTCGCGGCGTCAGGAACAGGCCGCCGGACAGGATATGAAATCCGATCCAGATCAGAAGAAGTGCGCCGACCATACCGAGCAGGCGGGTATCGAGTTCCGTGGCGCTGATGAAGCGCGCAATCGAGCCGGTCTTTTCCGTCTTGGCGGACGCTGTGGAATTGGATTGGGTCATATCGGCCATGAACTGCCGGTGCTCCTCACATCTTAAAGGGCGCCGCGCCATGAACCATGGCGCGGCGCCCGAACCGGGACATATTCGATCAGTCGCAGGCCTTGACGGACCCGGCCTTCACGCCCTGGCAGGCGGTTTCCTTCTTGATCCATCCCGCATCGATAACGACGTTCAGATTGTCCTTGGTGATGGCGATCGGCTTGAGGAACACCGACTGCATCGTCACCTTCTTCGGACCTCCGTCAAAAGCGGTGACGCCCTTGATCTCCGTCATCTTCTTGCCACCGGCCAGTTCCAGCGCGATGCCGGCTGCTTCCTTGCCGAGTTCGCGGCTGTCCTTCCAGACTGAGACGGTCTGTGTGCCGAGCGCGACGCGGTTCAGCGCGGCGAAATCGGCATCCTGCCCGGAAACCGGGACCGACCCCGCCAAGCCCTGCGCCGCGAGCGCGGCGATTGCGCCACCGGCCGTGCCGTCATTCGAGGCGACGACCGCATCGACCTTGTTGTTGTTCTTGGTCAGGAACTGTTCCATGTTCTTCTGGGCATTTTCCGGCTTCCAGCCATCGGTATAGGCTTCGCCGACATTCTTGATCTTGCCGCCATCAATGGCCGCCTTCAGCACTTCCTGCTGGCCCGCAAAGAGGAAATCCGCGTTCGGATCGGAAGATGAGCCCTTGATGAAAACATAGTTGCCTTCCGGCTTCACCTTGAAGACTTCGGCAGCCTGCAGGCGACCAACTTCCTTGTTGTCGAAGGTGATGTAGAAGGCGTTCTTGTTTTCGATCAGGCGGTCATAACCGACAACCGGAATACCCTCGGCAACTGCCTTTTCAACAGCCGGGCCGATAGCGTCGCTGTCCTGCGCCAGGATGATCAGCGCGTTGGCCCCCTGGGAAATCAGCGATTCCACATCAGTCAGCTGCTTGGCCGCGGATGACTGCGCATCGGCGGAGATATACTTTGCGCCTGCCTTGTCGAGGGCTGCCTTGATGGCCGCCTCATCGGTCTTCCAGCGCTCTTCCTGGAAATTCGACCAGGATACGCCGACGACGAGGTCAGCCGCAATAGCGGCCGTATGCAGGGAAACGAGTACGGCTGTACCCGCCAGAAGCTTGGCAAATGAATTCATGATGTCCTCCCGGTAAGAGCGCTGCCCCACACCTCCATGCGGGGAAAACGCCTGAAAAAGCTGCCGGTCGCTGTGGTTTCACAATTTTCTCGACAGTCGAGAAAATTAATGTCAGAGATTCCCCATGCTGTCAACAACGGCTGCGGGCAGCATCCGGGTGCCTTGATCTTGTCCGGCACATGCGCCATGGACAGGTCTAGCACGACAGGAAAAAGGCCGTTCAGGGAGCATGCCCCAGCCCATGTCCGCCATTGCAAGCACGGAACTGGTGCGCCAGAAAAACAGCCTGTCGGTGATGGCAGCACTGCGCCTGCACGGCAGTCTCTCCCATACGGACATGTCGACTTTCACCGGGCTTGCTTCAGCAACCGTTTCCGCCATTACCACCGAGCTTGAGCGGACGGGCCTCATATTACGGAAAGAACAGCTCGCAACCGCCGGTCGGGGCCGGCCGCGCATTCTCTTCGGGCCACGCGGGGCTTTCTGTCACGTCGCCATCGTCATCATTTCTTCAGATAGCGTGCAATATTCGCTGGTCGATTATGCCGGCAAGCTGGTGGACCGCTTTACCGAACAGAGGATCGCCGCTGAAAAAGGCACATTCGGCGGCGCGATCCTTGGCGGCCTTGCACGGCTTGCCGACCGCTCACGCATCGACAGTCGTGATATTCTCCAGGTCTCGATCAGCAGCAAGGGGCTGGTTGATGCGGGCGCGGCAACTCTTCTCTGGTCTCCGGTTCTCGGCGACGAAAAGATAGATTTCCAGCAGCTTGTTTCGCAAGACGGGCGCACCCGCGTGACGTTGAACAACGAGACGCTGCTGGCCGCAAAAGCCATCTGGATGGGAGAGCATGCGAAGGGCAATCCCGCGCCGGATGCCCTTGTTACCCTGTCGCTCGGCCATAGTATTGGCCTTGGCGTCGCCCGTGCAACGGGCGGCACGATCGAGGTTAGCGCCCCCAACTTCGGACATATGCTGCATCTGCCCGACGGCGCCTTGTGCCGCTGCGGCACCAAGGGCTGCATCGAGGCTTATTCCGGCTTCTACGCCATCCTGCGCTCGGCTTTCGAGGCCCCACCGCAGGCCGAACCTGCGAAGTTCGTGCCGACAGCCGAGGTGGACAAGATCGCCGCTTCAGCCCGCGCGGGGGGACGCATGGCGCGGTTTGCGTTCCGCACCGCTGGGCTGGCGCTCGGCAACGGCCTTTCACGCCTCTTCAGCCTGCATGGTCATATGCCGGTTTTCATCACCGGCCCCGGCACACGTTATTTCGACCTACTGGAAAGCGGCCTGCGCGACGGGCTGGCGCAATCGCAAGCAGTGCGTTTCGGCGGCATGCCGGAAATTGCAATAGCACCGAACGAACCGGAACTAGTGTTCGAAGGGCATATGGAACACGCTCTTTCCGCCGCCGATGACTATATATTGAGTGCAGAAAGCTTTCCGAAACCGGCGAGGAACTCCACAGCCTGACACTAGCGGAAGACGTTCAGGCTCGCTCCACCGCAGCTTCCGCCTTTTCCCTTCCACCCGTCAGCTTGGATACGAAGTCATCCAGCTCGGCAGCCTCGGCCTTGCTCAGGCGAAGGCCCTGTTTCGTACGTCGCCAGAGAATGTCCTCGGCCGTGCAGGCCCATTCCTGCTCAACCAGCCAGCGCACCTCGCATTCATAGAGCGTGCCGCCGAAATGCCGGCCGAGCCCGGCGGCATCGGTAACGCTGCCCAACAATTCCGCAGCCTTCGTACCGTAGTTTCTAACTAGCCGCTCGGCATGGTGTCTATCGAGGAAAGGATATCGGGAGACAAGCGCCCGCACCTGCGTCTCATATCTCTCCGCGCCGAAATCTCCACCTGGCAGGTGTGAGCCCGCCGTCCATGGCTTGCCCTTTTCGCCGATCGCCGCGCCGATCTTTTCCAGCGCATGTTCCGCCAGCCGTCGATAGGTGGTGAGCTTGCCGCCGAAAATATTGAGGAGTGGAGCTTGCCCGTTGCCCTCCTCAACCTTCAGCACGTAATCGCGTGTGGCTTCCTGCGCTTTCGAAGCACCATCATCAAAGAGCGGCCGCACGCCGGAATAGGTCCAGACGATGTCTTCCGGCCGAACCGGCTCGCTGAAATAGTCGCTGGCGGCGTTGCAGAGATAGGAAATCTCTTCCTCGGAAATGCGAACCTTGGCCGGATCTCCCTTGTAGTCGCGATCCGTGGTGCCGATCAGCGTGAAATCCCGCTCATAGGGAATGGCGAAGATGATGCGGTTGTCAGGGTTCTGGAAGAAATAGGCGCGCGGATCGGAAAACTTCCGGCGCACGATAATATGGCTGCCCTGCACGAGCCGGACATTATGCACATCCTTTCGCCCGAAGACGCCGGAAAGCACCGTATCCACCCAGGGACCAGCGGCGTTCACCAGCATACGTGCCTTGTGCACGCCCGCACGGCCGGTTTTTTCGTCCAGAGTTTCGATGAGCCAGAGCCCACCTTCGCGTCGTGCGGAAACGACCCGCGTGCGGTTCATGATCGTCGCGCCGCGATTAGCGGCATCGCGCGCATTGAGAACCACGAAACGGGCATCATCCACCCAACCGTCGGAATATTCGAAGGCCCTGGCAAAAGCCGGCTTCAGAGGCTTTCCAGCCGGGTCCTTCCGCAGATCGAGCGTTCGGGTGGCTGGCAAAAGTTTCCGGCCGCCGAGATTGTCATAAAGAAACAGGCCAAGCCGAACCATCCAGGCCGGGCGCACCCCGCCCTTCTGAATGGGCAGGACGAAACGCATGGGCCAGATGACATGCGGTGCCATGGCCCAGAGAATTTCCCGCTCCATCAGCGCTTCGCGCACCAGACGAAACTCGTAATGTTCGAGATACCGCAGGCCGCCATGGATGAGCTTTGTGGCGGCGGAAGACGTGCCGGAAGCGAAATCGCCTTTTTCCGCAAGCGCCACGGAATAACCCCTGCCCACCGCATCACGGGTAATGCCGCAGCCATTGATGCCGCCGCCGATGACAAAAAGATCAAAAATGTTTTCGCTGGACATGAAGCCTCCGCGACAATGCAAGGGAGAAACCCTTTATGGAAAGACAATTACATAAAAACGAAAATAAAACGAATGTCAAAAGAAAACAAACGAACCACGAAAGCACGTGTGAAAGCGCCGCCGTGAGCATTGCCTCACAGGGTCAGCCTCCTAGGAGATTTATGTTTCAGCCGTGTGTCTGAGAAACCTGCTCGAGCTCGTAAAGCACCCCGCCCATATCCTTCGGATGCAGGAAAAGAACGGGATTGCCGTGCGCGCCGATCTTTGGCATGCCATCGCCGAGAATACGGACGCCTTTTTGAATGAGGTCGTCGCGCGCCGCCAGTAGATCCGGCACCTCGAAGCAGAGATGATGTGTGCCGCCGCCCGGATTGCGTTCGAGAAAAGCGGCAATCGGCGAGTTTTCCCCGAGCGGGTGAAGAAGTTCGATCTTGGTGTTATCAGCCTGAATGAAAACAACCGTCACGCCATGTTCAGGCAGGGCTTGTGGTTCCGAAACCGCCGCGCCAAGCGCCCTGTAACGGGCAATGGCGGCATCGAGGTCGGGTACCGCGATGGCCACGTGATTCAATCTTCCGAACATGGCCGCCTTCCCTCACACGTTCCGCCTGATGCCTTCGAGCAGGTCGAGCACCTTGTTGGCCGCATCCATGACATTGGTACCGGGGCCGAAGATGGCCGAGACTCCGTGGTCGAGCAGGAACTGATAATCCTGGCGCGGAATGACCCCACCGACAACAACGATGACGTCTTGCGCGCCTTTCTGTTTCAGCGCCTCGACCAGCTGCGGCGCAAGCGTCTTGTGCCCTGCGGCGAGCGACGACATGCCGACCACATGCACCTTGTTCTCAACGGCAAGCTCGGCCGCCTCCGCCGGTGTCTGGAACAGGGGACCGGCCAACACGTCGAAACCAAGATCGCCGAAGGCAGACGCAATGACCTTTGCGCCACGATCATGCCCATCCTGCCCCAGCTTGGCGACCATGATACGCGGTTTTGTGCCGATCCGGTCAGCCACACCTGAAAGGCGGGCGGCAAGCGTAGCGAGTTCCGGCTCATCCTTATAAGCCTCGCCGTAGATATCGCTCACCACCTCGGGCACCGCAGCGTGGTCTCCGAAGGCCGCGCGCAGCGCATCGGAAATCTCTCCCACCGTGGCGCGTGCACGGGCCGCGACGACGGCGGCTTCGAGAATATTGCCCTTGCCGCTGCGGGCCACCTCCGAGAGCGCCTGCAGAGCGGCCGTCACGTCCTTGCCATCGCGGCGACGGCGCGTGTCTTCGATGCGGCGGATTTGCGCGGCCCGCACGGCGGCATTATCGATATCGAGAACATCGATATCCTCTTCATTTTCGAGTCGATAGCGGTTGACGCCGACGATCACCTCCTCGCCCTTGTCCACTGCCGCCTGCCGGCGTGTCGCGGCCTCTTCGATCAGCCGTTTCGGCAGGCCTTCCGCCACCGCCCTGGTCATGCCGCCAAGCGCCTCGACCTCCTCGATCAGCGCCCAGGCCTTCTCGGCCAGCTCATTCGTCAGGCTTTCGACATAATAGGAACCGGCCAGCGGATCGACGACCCTGGTGACGCCGGTTTCGTGCTGGAGGATAAGCTGGGTATTGCGGGCAATGCGGGCGGAAAATTCCGTCGGCAGCGCAATCGCCTCATCGAAGGAATTGGTGTGCAGTGATTGCGTGCCGCCGAGCACGGCGGACATGGCCTCGAAGGCAGTGCGGACGATGTTGTTATAGGGGTCCTGCTCCTGGAGCGACACGCCCGACGTCTGGCAATGGGTGCGCAGCATCAGCGACGACGCCTTTTGCGGCTTGAATTCCTCCATGATGCGTGACCAGAGCAGGCGCGCGGCGCGCAGCTTGGCCGCCTCCATGAAGAAATTCATGCCGATGGCGAAAAAGAAAGACAGGCGGCCGGCAAAATCGTCAACATTCAGCCCCTTGGCCAGCGCCGCCCGCACATATTCACGGCCATCTGCGAGTGTGAAGGCAAGCTCCTGCACCAGCGTCGCCCCGGCTTCCTGCATGTGATAGCCGGAAATGGAGATGGAATTGAATTTCGGCATCTCCCTCGCCGTATATTCGATGATGTCGGCGATGATCCGCATCGAGGGTTCGGGCGGATAGATATAGGTGTTGCGGACCATGAACTCCTTGAGGATGTCGTTCTGGATGGTACCGGAAAGCGCTGCACGCGGCACGCCCTGTTCCTCCCCAGCTACGATAAAATTGGCAAGAACGGGGATGACCGCGCCATTCATCGTCATGGACACCGAGACCTTGTCGAGCGGGATGCCGTCGAACAGGATTTTCATGTCCTCGACGCTATCGATCGCCACGCCCGCCTTGCCGACATCGCCCTCCACGCGCGGATGGTCGCTGTCATAACCGCGATGGGTAGCGAGATCGAAGGCGACGGAAACGCCCTGCTGACCGGCAGCCAGCGCCTTGCGGTAAAAGGCATTCGAGGCTTCCGCGGTGGAGAAACCGGCATATTGGCGGATGGTCCAGGGCCGTCCCGCATACATGGTGGCGCGCGGGCCGCGGGTGAAAGGCGCAAATCCCGGCAGGCTGTTCAGATGGGAAACATGTTGCAGGTCGTCGGCCGTATAGAGCGGCTTGACCTCGATACCCTCGGGCGTGTGCCAGACGAGTGTGTCCGGTGAGCGCTTCAGCTCCTTTTCAGCAAGGTGAAGCCAATCCCGCACCGTTTTTTCACCCGACATGCATCTCTCCCCGTTTGCATTTCGCTCTAGCATTCCAGCGGGAGATCAAGGCAGATTCGCCCGGCCCGTCCGCAGGTCCGACCCCGTAAACCGCCCCGGCCGGTATCCGTTCCGGACAAACCGGCAGCGACCGTCACTCGAACTCGAGAATAACCTCATCCACAGCGAGACTATCGCCGGGTTTCGCCGCCACTCTCGCAACACGACCGCGTTTTTCGGCACGCAGGATGTTTTCCATCTTCATGGCTTCCACCGTCGCCAGTGCCTGCCCGGCCTCTACCTCGTCACCCTCACACACCGAAATACCGGTGATGACCCCCGGCATGGGGCAGAGCAGCAGTTTCGATGTATCCGGCGGCAGTTTTTCCGGCATCAGCAGCGCCAGTTCCGCCACGCGCGGGCTGCGCACGCGGGCGAGAACATCCATGCCACGCCAGCGCAGACGAACCGCTGCGCCTGCAAGGTCGACCTTGACGGCAATGACCTCGCCCGCCACCGTAAACAGGCCAAGGCTTTGACCGGGAAGCCAGCCGGTATCGATGGTGAGCGCTGTCCCGTCTTCAAAACGGACCGCCGCGCCATCCGCACCGGTTTCGACGCTGACCCCGTGGCGGAACGCCCCAAATGAAACCACCCAGTCACCACCGACAATGCGGCGGTGATTGCCAATGGTGCCGGAAATCTCCACCGCGCGGTTCTGCAGGCGCTGATTGATGATGGCGGCAATGGCGGAAAGCTTGCGCGCGGCGGCCTCATCCGGCTCGACGCCGGAAAAGCCTTCCGGAAACTCTTCTGCAATAAAGCCCGTCGTCAGCCTGCCAGAGCGAAAGCGCTCATGCTGCATGACGGCGGAGAGAAACGGCAGATTGTGGCCAATGCCTTCAACCTCAAAACGATCCAATGCCTCTCCCATGGCATGGATGGCGGTCGTCCGATCCTTGCCCCAGCTGCACAGCTTGGCGATCATCGGATCGTAATACATCGAAATTTCGCCGCCTTCGAACACGCCGGTATCGTTGCGGATGAAGGTGCCGTTTTCCTGCGCACCCTCCTGCGGCGGGCGATAACGCGTCAGCCGGCCAATGGAGGGCAGGAAGTTGCGATAGGGGTCTTCGGCATAAAGCCGGCTTTCGATCGCCCAACCGTTCAGCTTCACATCCGCCTGTCCGAAGGACAGTTTTTCACCCGAGGCCACACGGATCATCTGTTCTACCAGATCGATGCCCGTGACCAGTTCCGTCACCGGATGTTCCACCTGCAAACGGGTGTTCATTTCAAGGAAATAGAAGTTGCGATCGCCATCGACGATGAATTCCACCGTGCCAGCTGAATGGTAACCGACGGCTCTCGCCAGCGCCACGGCCTGCTCGCCCATGGCATGCCGAGTCGCTTCATCCAGAAAGGGCGACGGCGCTTCCTCGATGACTTTCTGGTTCCGCCGCTGGATCGAGCATTCGCGCTCCCCGAGATAAAGGATATTTCCGTGCCTGTCGCCCAGCACCTGAATTTCAATATGGCGCGGCTGGGTGACGAATTTTTCGATGAAGATGCGGTCGTCACCAAAGGAGGATTTCGCCTCGTTTTTCGAGGACTGGAAACCCTCGCGCGCCTCAGCGTCGTTGAAGGCGATGCGCATGCCCTTGCCGCCACCGCCGGCAGACGCCTTGATCATGACCGGATAACCGATCTGCGAGGCGATCTTCACCGCCTCATCCGCATCCTCGATCAGCCCCATATGGCCGGGTACGGTGGAAACGCCGGCTTTCGCAGCCAGTTTCTTCGACGTGATCTTGTCACCCATGGCCTCGATCGCGCCGACGGGCGGACCGATAAAAACGACACCCGCCTTTTCCAGCGCCTGCGCAAAGGCAGCGTTTTCCGACAGGAATCCGTAGCCCGGATGGACCGCATCCGCTCCGGTCTTCTTGATCGCCTCAAGGATCTTGTCGATGACGATATAGGACTGTGACGAGGGTGCCGGGCCGATACGAACGGCTTCATCTGCCTGTCTCACATGCAGCGCATTGGCATCGGCATCCGAATAGACCGCAACGGTGGCGATGCCCATCTTCTTCGCCGTCTTGATGACCCGGCAGGCAATCTCGCCGCGATTGGCGATGAGGATTTTCTTGATCATGCGGTTGTTGCCCTCTCCCTCAGCACAAACCCTTAAACAGCCCTCAAATCTCGAAAAAATTCTCGAAGGATTCCGGGAAATTCTGCCGGGCGACGCGTTCGTCTATGACGAGCATTGCCTGATAGGAAACAGGGTCGAAATTTTTCTCCGCAGGTACGACCTCGCGGCCGAAAAGCAGGTTGAGGCGGGCGGCGTCGAGATTGCCGCGCTCGAAGGGCTCGGCACCGAAATGGTGCCAGAGCGAGTGCAGAAAGGCGGCATCGATGCGATGCTCCTTGGTGTCGTTGCGCGCCCGGCGGGGTATCATCTTGATCGGTGTTACCCCTTTGGGGTTGGCGCGGCGGATGGTGAACTGGACGCCCGTGCTCGGCATACCCGAGGGAAATCCCTTGTGTTTGGTCATTTCGGGCAGGTTCGCCATCTTTAGTCCTTCTTGTATTTGTTACGCCTTGCCGATCTTGTCCTGCGTCTTCGTGTCGAAGTCGGAGGCATCGTGGCGTTCATGCAGTTGTTCAGACGGATCGCCGGAGGTCTTGTTGACGATCACGCCGCGTTTTACAGCAGGGCGTTCGCCGATTTCCAGCGTCCAGCGCATGACGTTCTTATAACCGTCTGCTTCAAGGAAAGCACCCGCATCGCCATATGCCTGGCCAAGCGCGATCTTGCCATACCACGGCCACACCGCCATGTCGGCAATCGTGTATTCCGAACCGGCGAGATAACGGTTTTCGGCGAGATGGCGATCCAGCACGTCGAGCTGGCGTTTGACTTCCATGGCGTAACGATCGATGGCGTATTTGATCTTGATCGGCGCATAGGCATAAAAATGGCCGAAACCACCGCCGAGGAAGGGGGCGGAGCCCATCTGCCAGAACAGCCAGTTCAGCGCTTGCGTGCGGGCATTGCCCTCCTTCGGCAGGAAGGCGCCGAATTTTTCCGCGAGGTAAACGAGGATGGAGCCGCTTTCGAAAACGCGCGTCGGCTCAGGCGTCGAATGGTCCATCAGCGCCGGGATCTTGGAGTTCGGATTGACCTCGACAAAACCGGAACCGAACTGGTCGCCTTCGCCGATCTTGATCAGCCAGGCATCGTATTCGGCGCCCTTGTGGCCGGCAGCAAGCAATTCTTCCAGCATGATGGTGACCTTCTGGCCATTCGGCGTCGCCAGCGAATAAAGCTGCAGCGGATGCTTTCCGACGGGAAGTTCCTTTTCATGGGTGGGACCGGCGATCGGCCGGTTGATATTGGCGAACTGGCCGCCATTGCCCTTGTCCCAGGTCCAGACCTTGGGCACTTCATACCCGGTGGGGAAATTATCTGCTGAGGATTTTTCGGCCATGAAAATGTGTCCTTGTGCGTTTCAAGAGGACATCCGGACATCCGGGCGCCTGAACATCCATATAGTAAGGTGGCCGAAGCATTTTTCCAGCCCTTCAGCAGATCAGAGCGGAATGGTGTCGTGTTTCTTCCAGCGGGTTTCCACGCTCTTGTTGCGCAGCGACGCAAACGCGCGGGCGATGCGGCGGCGCGAGGAATGCGGCATGATGACCTCATCGATAAATCCGCGCTCCGCCGCGACGAAGGGATTGGCGAAACGCTCCTCATATTCTCTCGTGCGCGCAGCGATCTTCTCGGGATCGGCAAGCTCCGAACGATAGAGGATTTCCGCCGCGCCCTTGGCACCCATCACGGCAATTTCGGCCGTTGGCCAGGCGTAGTTGACGTCCGCGCCGATATGTTTGGAGGCCATCACGTCGTAAGCCCCGCCATAGGCCTTGCGGGTGATCAGCGTCACCATCGGCACTGTCGCCTCCGAATAGGCGAAGAGAAGTTTTGCGCCGTGCTTGATGACGCCGCCATATTCCTGGGCCGTGCCTGGCAGGAAACCCGGCACATCCACCAGCGTCAGCAACGGAATGTTGAAGGCGTCGCAGAAGCGCACGAAGCGGGCGGCCTTGCGCGAACTGTCGATATCGAGGCAGCCGGCCAGCACCATCGGCTGGTTGGCGACGACGCCGACCGTCTGGCCTTCGAGACGAATGAAGCCGGTGATGATGTTTCGGGCAAAGGCCTCCTGCAATTCGAAGAAATCGCCCTCGTCGGCCAGCGCGTGGATCAGCTCCTTCATATCATAGGGCTTGTTGGAACTGTCAGGGATCAGCGTATCGAGCCGCGCTTCCAGGCGCGCCGGATCGTCGTGGAACGGCCGCACCGGCGGCTTTTCGCGATTGTTGAGCGGCAGGAAATCAAAGAGCAGCCGCACATGCTCCAGCGTCTCGATGTCGTTTTCGTAAGCGCCATCGGCAACGGACGATTTTTTGGTATGGGTGGAGGCCCCGCCCAGTTCTTCGGCCGTGACGATCTCGTTCGTCACCGTCTTCACCACATCCGGCCCCGTCACGAACATGTAGGAGGTATCGCGCACCATGAAGATGAAATCGGTCATGGCAGGCGAATAAACCGCACCACCCGCACATGGCCCCATGATGACGGAGATCTGTGGCACGACGCCGGAGGCGACGACATTGCGCTTGAAGACATCGGCATAACCGCCAAGCGAGGCCACGCCCTCCTGAATGCGCGCGCCGCCGCTGTCGTTGAGGCCGATAACAGGCGCGCCGTTGCGGACCGCCATATCCATGATCTTGCAGATTTTCTGGGCGTGGGTTTCCGAGAGCGAACCGCCGAGCACGGTAAAATCCTGGGAAAACACATAGACCTGCCGGCCATTGATGGTGCCCCACCCGGTCACGACGCCATCGCCCGCGATCTTCTGGCCCGCCATGCCGAAATCCACCGCTCGGTGGGTGACATACATGTCGTATTCTTCGAAGGAACCCTCATCCAAGATTACGTCGATGCGCTCGCGCGCCGTCAGCTTGCCCTTTGCGTGCTGCGCCTCGATGCGCTTGACGCCGCCACCGAGCCGAGCCTCTTCCCGCCGCGTTTCCAACTGCTCCAGAATGCCGGGCATGTATCCTCCATGCGTTATGCCACGATCAATAACCCAGAAAATACTCTGCCAGAAGCCTTGATCGTGCGCGTATGCGTGCCATAAATATTTGCAATATTTAATTTTGCAAAGTTGCAACATGGCGACGGAAAAACTCTTCATCGGCCGCAAGGTGCGCGGCCTTCGCGAAAATGCCCGCGCCACGCAGGCGCAATTTGCCGAACGGCTGGGCATCTCCGCGAGCTATCTGAACCAGATCGAAAACAACCAGCGCCCCGTTTCGGCCAGCGTTCTGGTGACGCTGGTGGAAAAATTTCAGCTCGACATGGCGGAACTGGCGACGGGGGAGAGCGACCGGCTGGTTTCCGCCCTGCGCGAGGCGCTGAAGGACCCGCTGTTCATGAATTACGAACCGGGGCTTCAGGAGTTGAAGCTGATTGCCCAGAACGCACCGGGTTTTGCCCATGCGCTGCTGCGTGCCCATCAGGCCTATCGCCAGAACAGCGAGCAGCTGGTGCAACTGGATGACCGGCTGGGCCGCGGCACCGCACAGGTGGAAAGAACCCCCTATGAGGAGGTGCGCGACTTCTTCCACTTCGTCGACAATTACGTTGCCGAGATCGATCTTCTGGCCGAGGAGCTGGCGCAGGAACTGGAGATCGAGGGCGGCGAGACCGACGGCATTCTGGCAGCGCATCTCAGGAACCGTTACGGCATCCATATCACAAGAACCGCGGCGGCAGGCGGGCTGATCCGGCATTTCGATCCTGTCGGCAAAACGCTCGCCCTCAGTTCCTACATGGCCGCATCCACCCGCTGTTTTCAGCTCGCGTTGCAGATCGCCCAGCTTCACGCCGGCCCGACGGTGGACAGGGTGCTGGCCGGCGCCGGTTTCCGCAACATGGAAGCGGCCGAAATCTGTCGTATCGGACTGCACAATTATTTTGCCGCAGCGCTCATCCTGCCCTATGGACAATTTCACCGGGCGGCACAGGAACTGCGCCATGATCTCGAACTTCTCGCCGTGCGTTTTGGCGCGAGCCTTGAGCAGGTGGCCCACCGTCTGAGCACCCTGCAGCGACCCGGCATGAAGGGCGTACCCATCTTCTTCGCCAAGATCGACCGCGCCGGCAACATCACCAAACGCCACAGCGCCACGCGGCTGCAATTTGCCCGGTTCGGCGCGGCCTGTCCGCTGTGGAATATCCATCAGGCTTTCGAAAGCTCCGACAGGATCGTGCGGCAGCTGGCGGAAACGCCTGACGGCGTGCGCTATCTTTCCATTGCAACGCAGATCGAAAAGGCCGGCGCCGGCTTCAATACGGAAAGGCCGCGTTACGCCATCGCACTCGGCTGCGAGATTTCCCATGCGCAGAATTTCGTCTACGCCGACACGCTCGATCTCGGCAATGCGGCTTCCTTCAAACCGATCGGCATTTCCTGTCGGGTGTGCGAAAGGGTGGATTGCGTGCAGCGCGCCGTGCCGCCGCTGAAACGCAAGCTATATTTCGATCATCTTTCACGCGGCGCCCTGCCCTATCGGATTGCCGATTTTTGACTCCGCTCAGGGCAGTGGCACCATCGCGCGCCGCATGATGTTGGCGTAATAACCCCAGAAAAGCCGGGCGGCGACGGAGCGCCATGGCGACCAGAGTGTCGCGCGTTCCGCGAGCCATTTCGCTTCCGGCCTTATCTCCAGATCGAGCGCATGTGCCACCGCTGATCTCAGCGCCACATCGCCAACGGGAAAGATATCCGGATGGCCTCCGCAGAACATCAGATAGACCTCGGCCGTCCATGGGCCTATGCCACGAAGCGCCACGAGTTCAGAAAGGGCTGCACTCCCCTCCTTGCGCACCACGCCGTCAAGGTCGATCTGCCCTTCGGTAACGGCGCGAGCCAGTCCTTCCAGCGTCGTCGCCTTGGCGCGCGAAAGGCCGAAAGTAGCCCGCAATTCCTCCGGTGCGCCGAGATAATTTTCCGCCGTGACCGCGCCGCCCGTCCCGGTGAGAATACGCGCCCATATGGCAGTGGCGCTGGCGCGCGACACCATCTGCGAGACGACGATATGAGCAAGGCCGGCAAAGCCGGGCTCGTGGATGCGCAGTTCCAGCGGACCGGCTATCTCAATGACAGGGGCAAGTGCGGGGTCGAGGCGGGCGAGATGCTCCAGCCCTTCGCTGATGTCATCCATCCCGGTGATGATTTTCATGTCGGTCATTCCATATGCCGCCAGCCCGCTGGCGGGGTGCATTAAAACATGGCAGAAGAAACCATGCCTTCATCCATCCGTCAAAAACCGGTTTACCGTTTCGCGCCAAGCCCCAACGGCCCGCTGCATCTCGGCCATGCGCTTTCCGCATTCCTGAACCATGACATGGCGCTGAACAATGGCGGCCGCTTTCTGCTGCGTATAGAGGATATAGACCAGACGCGCTGCACGCCGCAGCTGGAGCAGGCGATCTATGATGATCTCGGCTGGCTGGAACTCTCTTGGGAAGAGCCAGTGCGGCGACAATCGGAGCATTTCGATGAGTACCGGATGGCGCTGCACAGGCTGATCGAGGCGGATCTTGCCTATCCCGCCTTTCTCAGCCGTGGCGAAACCAGGGCCATTGTCGGTGCCTTCGAAGCGGAAGGCGGGACATGGCCGCGCGATCCTGACGGAGCGCCGCTCTATCCGTCCGTCGACCGCGAGAGGCCGAAGGCGGAACGGGCGGCCCTGCTCGCATCCGGCCGGCAACACGCCTGGCGGCTCGACATGGACAGGGCGATCCGCGCCGCCCATACCCCACTGTTCTGGCAGGAGAGCGGCGACGGGGTGACGGGGCAGATCGAGGCCCTGCCCGCGCTCTGGGGCGATGTGGTGCTGTCGCGTTCCGACGCGCCTTCGAGCTATCATCTTTCCGTTGTTATTGATGATGCACTGCAGGGGATCACCCATGTGGTGCGCGGCATGGATCTCTTCCATGCCACCGCCATCCACCGGCTGCTGCAGCAGCTGCTGGGCCTACCGCAGCCCGCTTATCATCATCACCGGCTGATTCTGGGCACGGACGGGCGCAAGCTTTCGAAAAGCGAAGGCAGTACCGGGCTTTCCGCCCTTCGCGCCGAAGGAGCGACGCCCTCAGATATCCGCCGGCTTGTCGGCCTCCTCTAGCGCCTGCCCGCGGCGCGCGCCATTGCCGCCGATGTTACGGCGGATGATCTGCCGGACCTTGTATTTCATCAACGCGGCATTCACCTCCGCGCCGAGCATGAAGATGACGCCGACCATATAAAGAAACACCAGAACCACCATGACGGAGGCGAGACCGGCATAGGTGGCGGCATAATTGGCGAAGGTCGAGAGATAATAGGCGAAGATTGCCGCGCCGATGACCCAGAATATCATCGTCAGCAAAATACCCGGCCAGACATCCCAGATGCGACGCTTGCCTGCGGGTAGCCACAGATGCGCCGCCACCAGCCCCGCCGTCAGCACCACGATGGTGCCATAAAGGCCGAGGCTGGAAATGGTGTTCAGCACATCCGTCAGCCACGGAAACCGCCGTTCGGCGAAGGACATGGCGACCGGCACGGCGACGAGCACGGTGCTGATGCCGGCAAAGACCACAACGGCAATCAGGACATAAAGCAGGCTGAGCAGGCGGGTCACATACCACCAGCGCGTTTCCGTGACGCGATAGGCGCGGTTCAGCGAAATGCGCAGCGCCTCGACGCCATTCGAGGCGAAGTATGCGGCCGCCAGCACCGAAATCGTCAGCAGGCCGCCGCGCGGGATGGTGAGAACCTGCTGCACCTGAGCTGCCAGCGGACCGGCAATTGCTTCCGGCCAGGTGTCGAAAATCAGATGCACCGCCGTTTCTGAGAACTGGTCGGCGCCCAGAAAACCGGCCAGCGCCGTGCCGAAGATCAGGAACGGAAACAGCGCCAGCAGGATGGACAGCGCCATGTGGCTCGCCATCGCCCAGCCGTCATCCTCGGCGAAATGGGAATAGGCATCGAAGGCAACCTTGCCTGCCAGGCGCACTGCGGCAACCATGTCGCCTCCATTCATCGGCATTTCATTTGTAACTTCGCCCCGAATATGGGAAATCAGCTTCGTTTTGTACAGCGCGCAAGCTGACCTTTCGGTTCCCGAAGGACACGGATTTCGCGCGATTGGATTTTAACGGGCCGGGTAATCGGACCAGAGCGACAGTCGGTTTCCCGGAGCGACAAATGTCTGAAAAACCCGTCATCATCATCACCGGATGTTCCTCGGGGATCGGCGCCTATTGCGCCGGCGCGCTCCACCGGGACGGCTGGCGGGTCTTTGCCACCGTGCGGCGCATCGCTGACATGGCAGCCCTCGAAAATCAGGGCATAGAAACCCTGATCATGGATTACACAAAGTCCGAAACCATCGCCGCGCTGGTGGACACCGTCGCCGCCCGCACCGGCGGCCGCATCGATGCGCTTTTCAACAATGGCGCCTATGGCCAGCCGGGCGCGGTGGAGGACCTGCCAGTCGAAGCGCTGAGAGCCCAGTTCGAAACCAATGTCTTCGGCTGGCACGATCTGACGCGGCGGGTCATTCCCTTTATGCGGGCGCGTGGTGCGGGCCGCATCGTGCATTGCTCGTCCATTCTCGGGCTCGTGCCCTATCGCTATCGCGGCGCCTACACCGCTTCGAAATTCGCGCTTGAGGGGCTGGGCGTCACCCTGCGCATGGAGCTTCAGGACAGCGGTATCCATGTCAGTCTGATCGAACCCGGCCCGATCACCTCGAAATTCACTACGACGGCGCTTGCTCATATCAATGAGCATATCGATCTCGAAAACTCGGCCCATGCCGCAGAATATAAACGCCAGCTGGCGCGTATGGATGGTTCCGGCCCCGTCAACCGTCACAAGCTCGGCCCGGATGCCGTTTATGCCGTGCTGAAACACGCCCTGACGGCTGCAAGGCCGAAACCACATTATCCCGTTACCGTTCCGGCCAAACAGGGGCTTATGCTGAAACGGCTCTTGCCTGCCGGACTTTTCTATCGTCTGCTGCGCAGATTCGATTGAGGAGGAGTAATACCGCATGTCCGGCTTCACCACCGTTCTGGCCCTTATCGTCATGGGGCTTGTCGTCATCGTGTTGATACGCGGCCTCTTCAACATGCTGAAGGGACAGGACGCCAACCGGTCCAACAAGCTGATGCAGCTTCGCCTGCTTCTGCAGGCCATTGCCATCGCTCTGATCATGCTCACCCTCTGGCTCACTGGAGGCGGCCGCTGACATGGTGAAACTGAACAAGATCTACACCCGCACCGGCGACAAGGGCACGACGGCGCTGGTTTCCGGCCCGCGCCGACCGAAGCACGATCTGCGCGTTGAAGCCTACGGCACGGTGGACGAGACCAATTCGGCCATCGGTGTCGCGCGGCTTCACACGGCTGGGCTGGAAAAGCTGGATGCCATGCTTTTCCGCATCCAGAACGATCTTTTCGACCTCGGCGCCGATCTTGCCACGCCTGACGATGGCGAACCGCTGCCTTACGAACCGTTGCGTATAGTCGAAAGCCAGGTCACACGGCTGGAAAGCGAAATCGACGACCTCAACGCCACCCTCGAACCGTTGACGTCGTTCGTGCTGCCGGGCGGCAGCGCCGCGGCGGCAAATCTGCATTTGGCACGCACGGTTTGCCGGCGCGCAGAAAGGCTGATGGTGGAGCTTTCCGTCACCGAGAACGAGATCGTCAGCCCGGCCGCCATCAAATATGCCAATCGCCTCTCCGACTTCCTGTTTGTCGCGGCCCGTTTTGCCAATGATGCCGGCAAGGCCGACATATTGTGGGTTCCGGGCAAGAACCGCTAAGGCGTTTCAACGACGCAACCAAAGGGCGTTCGATGTTCATACCGCTGCACGATGCGAATTCCCTCAAGCATATCCGGCTGCAATATGTCACCATCGGCCTGATCGTGGTCAACGTGTTGGTCTGGCTGTTTACCGGCGTGCTGGCCAGCGACACCGAAGCCAATGCCGCTGCCCTCGGCCTCGGCTTCATTCCCGCCGTGGTGTTCGATTACGCCTATCTGGAACCCGCCCTGCAGGTCGTGCCTGATGACCTCACCGCCATCACCTATGCCTTTCTTCATCTCGATTTCTGGCATCTGGCCGGCAACATGCTGTTTCTCTGGGTCTTCGGCGACAATGTCGAGGATGCGCTCGGCCATTTTCGTTTCCTGATCTTCTATCTCGCCTGTGCCATCGCCGGCGCGCTGTTTCACGGTTTCGTCGCACCCACCTCGGAAGGGCCACTGATCGGTGCCTCGGGTGCGGTTTCCGGCGTCGTCGCGGCCTATTTCCTGCTGCATCCAAAAGTGCGCGTCTGGGTGCTGGTCCTCATGCGCATTCCGCTTCCACTGCCCGCCTTCATTCCCCTGGCGCTGTGGATCGGCCAGCAGTTCCTGATGCTGGCGCTCGGGCTGGAAGAGAATGTCTCCTGGGGCGCGCATGTCGGCGGCATCTTGGCGGGCGCCATCATGGTAATTTTCATGCGCAGACGGGGCGTTCCCCTGTTTGATCGCACCATTGTCCCGCCGAAGGCGGCGCAGTTCAAAAATACGTCGCAAACGGCGGGGTTGTCGCAAATCGAACGCGGCTATGACGGGGGTAGATGAGAGGTCACGTCAGAGATAGAGTATTTACGTTAACGTCAACGTAAGATATGCCTTGTGTGCATGCGATAATGAAGATTGCTCCGTTGTAATTGCGGGAAAAATGCTTATCCATGTCGCCAACCTGTTTTTGGAGGTCCGCTCGGCACTGCCAAGCGGACAGGAGTTTGAGGAAAGCCGCCGATGAAAATCCTTGTCCCCGTTAAACGAGTCGTCGATTACAACGTGAAGATCCGCGTGAAGGCGGATGGTTCTGGCGTTGAGCTTGCCAATGTGAAGATGTCGATGAACCCGTTCGACGAAATCTCGGTGGAAGAGGCCCTTCGCCTGAAGGAAGCCGGCAAGGCTGAAGAAGTCGTCGTCGTCTCCATCGGACCTGCCAAGGCGGAAGAAACGCTGCGCACCGCGCTTGCGATGGGTGCCGATCGCGCCATCCTGATCGAGACCGATGAAACGGTCGAGCCGCTCGCTGTCGCCAAGCTCCTGAAGGGCGTGGCCGAGGCTGAGCAGCCCGGTCTCGTCATTGTCGGCAAGCAGGCGATTGACGACGATTCGAACCAGACCGGCCAGATGCTGGCAGCCCTCCTCGGCTGGGGCCAGGGCACTTTTGCCTCCAAGGTCGTGCCTGCCGACGGCAAGGTTGCGGTGACCCGCGAAGTCGATGGCGGCCTGCAGACGGTGGAACTGAAGCTTCCCGCTGTCGTCACCACCGATCTTCGTTTGAACGAGCCCCGTTATGCCTCGCTGCCGAACATCATGAAGGCGAAAAAGAAGCCGCTCGACAAGAAGGCTCCGGCCGATTTCGGCGTCGATGTTTCGCCGCGCCTGAAGGTGCTGAAGACCGAAGAGCCGGCGGGCCGCAAGGCCGGCATCAAGGTTGGCTCGGTCGCCGAGCTGGTCGAAAAGCTCAAAGCCGACGGCGTCCTCTAAGGTTTCGGAAAAGGGAGATATTCTCATGGCCATTCTTCTTCTGGCAGAACACGACAACGCAACCCTTTCCGACCTGACGGCAAAGACCCTGACGGCGGCAACCCAGATTGGCGGCGACGTCCATGTGCTGGTCGCCGGCTCCGGCGCCAGGGGCGCTGCCGACGCCGCAGCAAAACTCTCCGGCGTTTCCAAGGTGCTGCTTGCCGACGACGCATCCTACGCAAACCAGCTGGCGGAACCGCTGGCGGCGCTGATCGTTTCGCTTGCCCCGTCCTATGACGTCATCATCGCTCCTGCGACCGCCTCGGCAAAGAACGTCACGCCGCGTGTTGCCGCGCTTCTCGACGTGGCTCAGGTCTCGGAAATCATCGAAGTTGTCAGCCCGGATACCTTCAAGCGCCCGATCTATGCTGGCAATGCCATCCAGACCGTTCAGGCAACCGATGGCAAGAAGGTCATCACCGTGCGCCCGACCGCCTTTGCGGCAGCGGCAGAAGGCGGTTCGGCAGCGGTCGAGACGATCGCCGCCGCTGAAAACCCCGGCGTCTCCTCTTTCGTTTCCGATGCGCTTGCCTCGTCCGACCGTCCGGAACTGACCTCGGCGAAGATCATCATCTCGGGTGGCCGTGCTCTCGGTTCTTCGGAAAAATTCAAGGAAGTCATCCTTCCTGTTGCTGACAAGCTGGGTGCTGCCGTTGGTGCATCGCGCGCTGCCGTCGATGCCGGCTATGCGCCGAATGACTGGCAGGTGGGCCAGACCGGCAAGGTCGTCGCCCCACAGCTTTACATCGCGGCGGGCATTTCCGGTGCCATCCAGCATCTGGCCGGCATGAAGGACAGCAAGGTCATCGTCGCCATCAACAAGGACGAAGAAGCGCCGATCTTCCAGGTTGCCGATTACGGCCTTGTGGCGGACCTCTTCGAGGCATTGCCGGAACTGCAAAAGGCCCTCTGATTTCAAATAGATGATGAAGGCGGCGCGTTTTTTGAACGCGCCGCCTTCTCTTTTTCGGCGATATGCGTAACATCGCCAGCGAATTTGCACATGCAGCACATGGGAGAACAGCATATGACCGCCCCCTTTAAGAACATCGGTGTCATCGGAGCCGGTCAGATGGGGTGCGGCATCGCACATGTCTCTGCGGTTGCCGGCTACAGGGTTCATATCTACGATCTTTCCAAAGACGGCATCGAGGCCGGCCTTGCCACGATCAATGGCAATCTCGCGCGCCAGGTCACCAACGGCAAGCTTTCCGACGAGGCCCGCAAGCAGGCCCTGGCGCTCATCAGCGGTTCGACCGATGTCAACGATCTGGCACCCATGGACCTCGTCATCGAGGCTGCCACCGAGAACGAAGAGATCAAACGCAAGATCTATGCGCAGATTTGCCCGGTCCTGAAGCCGGAGGCGCTTCTCGCCACCAACACGTCTTCACTTTCCATCACCCGGCTTGCCTCTGCCACCGACCGTCCGGAACAGTTCATGGGCATCCACTTCATGAACCCGGTGCCGGTCATGAAACTGGTGGAACTGGTGCGCGGCATCGCCACCAATGAAAAGACCTTCGATGCGGCCAAGGACTATGTGCGGACGCTCGAAAAGGCGATCACCGTCGCCGAAGATTTCCCGGCCTTCATCGTCAACCGCATCCTTCTGCCGATGATCAACGAGGCAATCTATACGCTTTATGAGGGCGTTGGCTCCGTGGAAGCCATCGACACCGCCATGCGCCTCGGCGCGAACCACCCGATGGGTCCGCTGCAGCTCGCAGACTTCATAGGCCTCGATACCTGTTTGTCGATCATGCAGGTGCTGCATGACGGCCTGTCCGACAGCAAATACCGCCCTTGCCCGCTGCTGGTCAAATATGTCGAAGCCGGCTGGCTCGGCCGCAAGTCCGGCCGCGGTTTTTATGATTACCGCGGCGAGACGCCGGTTCCGACACGATAGAACCTTCACTGTTCTTTCGTTGCTCCACCGCAGAAGGCAACCGGGCGACAATGCAATCTATACGATTATAAAGTAAGTAGACGCGCAGTGCGTGCGAACCCAAGATCATGCTGTGATTCTTTTGGGGGCTTACATGAAAATTCAATGTCTATTGTCGCCATTCTCGCGAGCGGTTGCGTTTCGGAAAATCCGCGGGAGATTGTCAGACGGGCTGGTTATCTCACGACGGTGCCGCCCAGCACCAGCGTTGGTCCAGGTAACATCGTCTGGAAAAAGACCAATCGATATAACGACAAAGACGATATCTCGCTTGGTTACATCTGCTCTCCGGAATATGTGACGTTCCCTGGCAGCCCTGAAAAAGGGAGGGGCGAAATCAGTGATTTCGGGCGAAAGAAGGATTTCTCCTTCAATGCAGACAATCTGCAGAAACTCGGATTTTCAAGCAGCGCGCAATATGTGAACAACCTGACAATCAGGTTCAGCAATATCGAATATCTCGAATACGGCCTCGACAAACTCGAAGCCATAGAAAAGACGCTGGGGCCGGAGTGCCGCAATATCCTTCGGAAACAACGCAAGAAGCAAAATGCACATATTGTACGTTCTGCTTTCAAGGCGGATCTGGATTACGCCATTACATATAAGGCATCAACCAGCGCCTCCATCAAAGCTGCAATATTGAAGGAAATTGAAGCCGGGTTTGGCATTACCCTTGAAGGCAATCAGGGTCGTGTCGGCCGAGGCCTTTATTACGGTGTATCGGTGGACCCGCTATACTGAGTTCGAAAAGTCTTATCGGCAGTCATTTGACTGCCGATATCAGCGCCTTCGCATCTTCGCTATCCCACGCCGCCGGGCCGTTCATGGCGCCGAGCAGGCACCCGTTTTCGTCCAGCAGCAGGGTTGCGGGCAGGCCAAAGGCAAGGCCTTCCTTTTTGAGAACGTTGAAAACGCCCATGGAACTGTCGCGATAGTGCTTCAGGGAATCGATCTTGTATTCGTCCATGAAGGCTTTCGGCTTTTCATCCCCGCCCGTATCGATGTTAACAGCCACGACTTCAAAGCCGTTACCGCCCTTTTCCTTCTCCAGCGCGTTCAGCGCCGGCATTTCTTCCCGACAGGGCACGCACCACGTCGCCCAGAGATTGAGCAGCACCGCTTTACCCTTGAGATCGGCAAGGCTCATATCTTTCCCCTCTGGCCCTTTGAAGGAGAGCGGAATAACGCGCGGGGTGTCTGCCGCCGACATAGCCGCCACCTGGCCCTTCAGAAAGGGTTTCAGCGTCGCAATGCGGTTCGCCGCACCTTCACATAAACCGGCGTCGGCCACCGCTGCCCCTTGAACCGGGCCCTCAGACCCAATATGCCTGAACCAGACCGCGCCCGCACCGGCGAGCACACCGGCAACGGCAGCAATTGCAACCAATTTGGCGGAAGGAAGCCTGAATGGCCTTTTCTCTGTCATCGAATACTCCAGGGCATCACACATGGCTGACGGCACAGATCAGAAATCCTCCAACCAGATGTGGGGCGGGCGTTTCGCTTCCGGGCCATCTGCCATCATGGAAGAGATAAATGCCTCCATCGGCTTCGACAAGAAACTTTACGCCCAGGATATCCGCGGCTCTATGGCGCATGCCGCCATGCTGGCATCTAAAGGCATTATTTCGCCTGAAGATAAAGACAAGATCACCGAAGGCCTGAACACGATCCTGTCAGAGATCGAATCCGGCAGCTTCGAATTTTCCCGCAAGCTCGAAGATATTCACATGAATATCGAAGCGCGGCTTGCCACCCTCATCGGCCCGGCCGCCGGCCGTCTGCACACCGCCCGCTCGCGCAACGACCAGGTGGCGCTCGATTTCCGCCTGTGGGTCAAGGAAGAATTGCAGAAGACCGAAGGCATGCTGACGGCGCTCATCGCTGCCTTCCTCGACCGCGCCGAGGAAAACGCCGATACGGTGATGCCCGGTTTCACGCATTTGCAGACGGCGCAGCCTGTCACCTTCGGCCATCATTGCATGGCCTATGTGGAAATGTTCGGCCGTGACCGCGCCCGCGTACGCCACGCCATCGAGCACATGGACGAAAGCCCGATTGGTGCGGCCGCCCTTGCCGGCACCGGCTATCCGATTGATCGCCACATGACGGCCAAGGCGCTCGGTTTCCGCGAGCCGACCCGCAACTCCATCGACACCGTTTCCGACCGCGATTTCGCGCTGGAATTCCTGTCGATCGCCTCCATCTGCGCCACGCATCTGTCGCGTCTTGCCGAAGAGATCGTCATCTGGTCGACGCCGCAATTTGGTTTCATCCGGCTGTCGGACGCCTTTTCCACAGGCTCGTCGATCATGCCGCAGAAGAAGAACCCTGATGCCGCTGAGCTGGTGCGCGCCAAGACCGGCCGCATCAACGGCTCGCTGATCGCTCTCCTCACCGTGATGAAGGGTCTGCCGCTCGCCTATTCCAAGGACATGCAGGAAGACAAGGAACAGGTTTTCGACGCCGCCGAAAGCCTGGAACTGGCGATCGCCGCCATGACCGGCATGATCCGCGACCTCGAAGTACGCAAGGACCGCATGCGCGCAGCGGCGGGTTCAGGTTATTCCACCGCGACAGATCTGGCCGACTGGCTGGTGCGAGAAGCAGGTCTGCCCTTCCGCGATGCCCACCATGTGACCGGCAATGCCGTGGCGCTGGCGGAAAAGAAAGGCTGCGATCTCGCCGATCTTTCGCTGGAAGAATTGCAGGCCATCCACCCCGGCATCACCAACAGCGTTTTCGATGTTCTTTCGGTGGAAGCATCGGTCGCCAGTCGCACAAGCTTCGGCGGCACGGCTCCTTCGGAGGTGCGCAAACAAATCGCCTGGTGGCGCGGCCGCAACTGATAAAATCACGTTACGCTACGATCACAAGAAACAGGGTGCACAAGCGCCCTGTTTTTCGTTATCAGAGATGCACATATTTCCTTTGGACAGGCCCATGCTTTCAAAATCCGTGCGCAAACTCATCGTTCCCATCGGCATGACGCTTGCCGTAAGCCTCGCTCTCACCGCCTGCGGGCGCAAGGGCGACATCGATCCGCCGAGCACGCCGGTCGAAATGCGCAACAAGCGCGCCGCCGATGGCAGTGAGCCGAAGCCGGCAACGGCGGAACGGCCCTTCATTCTCGACAAGCTTCTCTGACGGGTAAAAAGCCGTGAACCATTTTGGCTATATCGACGGCGTGCTGCACGCCGAAAACGTGCCCGTGCCCGAGATCGCCAAGGCGGTCGGCACGCCCTTCTACGTCTATTCGACCGCAACCCTGGAGCGCCACTACAAGGTGTTCTCAGGTGCGTTTGCGGATGTGGACGCCATGGTCTGTTATGCCATGAAGGCCAATTCCAACCAGGCGGTGCTGAAGACGCTGGCAAAGCTCGGCGCTGGCATCGACGTCGTCTCCGGCGGTGAATTGCGTCGCGCTCTGGCTGCTGGCGTGCCGGCAAACCGCATCATGTTCTCCGGCGTCGGCAAGACGGTTGCGGAAATGGATTATGCGCTGGATGTGGGCATTTATTGTTTCAACATCGAATCCGAGCCGGAGCTGGAAGTCCTCAATCTGCGCGCCATCAAGGCGGGTAAGCGGGCGCATGTCTCCTTCCGCATCAACCCTGATGTGGATGCGCGCACCCACGCCAAGATTTCCACCGGCAAGAAAGAAAACAAGTTCGGCATTTCCTATGAGCGGGCGCGCGCCGTCTATGCCCGTGCCTCAACGCTGCCCGGCATCGAAGTGACCGGCATCGACATGCATATCGGCAGCCAGATCACCGAGTTGCAGCCTTTCGAAGACGCCTTCCGGCTGCTGCGCGAACTCGTCGAGGCCCTGCGAACCGATGGCCACACCATCAGCCACGTCGATATCGGCGGCGGCCTCGGCATTCCCTACCGCGACGACAACAATCCGCCGCCGCTGCCGGATGCCTATGCGCATATCGTCAAGAACGAGTTGAAAAGCCTCGACTGCAAGATCGTCACCGAGCCCGGCCGTCTGATCGTCGGTAATGCCGGCATTCTGGTAACGGAAGTCATCTATGTGAAGGATGGCGGCGAAAAGACCTTTGTAATCGTTGACGGCGCGATGAACGACCTCATCCGTCCGACACTGTATGAGGCCTATCACGGCATCCGCCCGGTGGTGCAACCGGCAGAGGATACGCCGCGCATCAAGGCCGATATCGTCGGCCCGGTCTGCGAAACCGGCGATTATCTGGCGCTGGACCGTGAGATGGCCGCACCGCAACCGGGCGATCTCATCGCCGTCAGTTCCGCTGGCGCCTATGGTGCGGTGCAGGCAGGAACCTATAATTCCCGCCTGCTGGTGCCGGAAGTGCTGGTCAAGGGTGACAAATTCCACGTCATCCGCCCCCGCGGTACGTATGAAGAGCTGATCGCCCTCGATTCCGTGCCCGCCTGGCTCGACTGATCCGCTTGCAGCCGATCACAATTGAGCGAAGCTGCCTAAAAAATGGGGGTGAGGGCTTGGCTGCCCTCGTCTTCGCCACAAAGAATGTTATCCTTGCCTCTGTGATATGGAGAACTCGCCGTTCCGGGAATGGCGTTGACGTGGCCAGAACCGGGAGAACGGATTGATGACCACAGCCGGAGAGGACAGGACAGGCAGAAAGCGCTCCACTGGCGCATTCGTGCAGCGGCCGGACCTTGCCCGCCGGTTTGCCGCCAAGCGTTTCTTCGCAAAAATCGTTCTGCTTTCGGAGAAGATCGCCCCGAAAACGCTATGGCCGCTCTCTATTGCCGCTCTGTTTCTGGCGCTTGCCTGGTTCGGCCTTTACCGGCACATGCCGGATTTTCTGCGGCTCGGCGTCGTTTTCGTGCTCGTGTTCGCCTTCATTGCCACTCTCCTGCCGATCGCGCGGCTGAAATGGCCGACTGACAACGACGCTTCCCGCCTTCTCGAAGATCGCAACGGTCTTGCACACCAACCTGTTGGAGTACAGGAAGACGAACCGGCCTTCGACACGCCTTTTTCCAGAACGCTCTGGAAGGAACACCAGATCCGCATGGCGGAGCGTATCGCCGCACTGAATGCCGGTCTGCCGAAGCCCGATATCGCCCGTTATGACCGTCTCGCCCTACGCGCCGTTCCCGCCCTTCTTCTGGCCGCTGCCTTCGGTTTTTCCTTTTCCAACGGCGCAGGCACGATTGCCGATGCCTTCCGCAGCCAACCGACCGTGGGTCCGCTCAATCCCGATATTCGACTGGATGCCTGGGTTACGCCGCCCTCTTATACCGGCCGCGCACCGATTTTCCTGACTGGGCGTGACGCGACCAACCGCGACGCGGTTTCCGTGCCGCAGTCCTCCAGGCTGACGATCCGCATGACCGGTGGTGATGGGGGCGAAGAAGTGACCTTCGAACCGGAAATGGCGGGCGCCCTGCAAAAGCTCGCTCCCGAGACAACCCGGGCCGACAGCGCGAGCGGTGATGTCTCGGTTCCGGCGCAGGCTCCTTTGGCGGATCAGCCCTTGGCACCGCGCACCTTCGCGATGGATGTCACCGAAAGCGGCATGATAACCGCCAATGGTGAGCAATGGTTGTTCAATGTCATCCCGGACCAGCCGCCCAGCATTGCCTTCGACAACATGCCGCGCCGCGCCGTCAACGGCGCGCTGGAAATCGGCTTCACCGCCAAGGATGATTACGGGTTGAAGGAAGCTCACGCGATTATTGAGCCTATCGGCGTTGCCGAAGGCGCGACAGCGCTTTACCCGCCGCCGGAATTCAAGCTCGATCTGCCGCGGCAGAACAATCGCGAGATCAAGGGGCTGACCAGCCGCAACCTGACCGAACATCCGATGGCCGGGAAACGCGTGCGTATTACACTGGTGGCGACTGACGGTGCAGGCCAGACCGGCCGCAGCCCTCCGCATGAAATGGTGCTGCCGGGCCGCAATTTCTCCGAACCGCTGGCTGCTTCAATTGCCGAACAGCGGCAGATTTTTTCGCTCGACACACGCCAGATGCCAAAGGCGATCGCCTATAACGAGGCGGTTGGAATGCGTCCGGAAGAGACCATTCCCAACACGACGCATTATCTCCTGCTGCAATCGGCGCAGACCCGCATGCGGCTCGCCTATAATGAGGAAATGCTGAAGGACACGGCGGATTACCTTTGGGAGATCGCACTGGGCATCGAGGATGGTGATCTTTCGCAGGCGGAAAGGCGCCTGCGCGATGCACAGACCGCCCTTTCCGAGGCGCTTCAGCGCAATGCCTCCGATGAAGAAGTGGCCAAGCTCATGCAGGAGCTGCGCGAGGCGATGCAGCAGTTCATGAGCGAGCTTGCGCAACGCATGCAGAATGCGCCGCAAGCCAACATGAACCAACAGGCACAGAACGTGCTGCGCCAACGCGATCTGGAAAACATGATGAACCAGATCGAGAATCTCGCCCGTTCCGGCAATCGCGATGCCGCGCAGGAAATGCTCTCGCAATTGCAGCGCATGATGAACAATCTGCAAGCCGGCCGACCGCAGCGTCAGGGGCAGCAAGGCCAGCAGCAGAGCAGCAAGATGCGCCAGCAGATCGACAAGCTAGGCGAAATCCTGCAGCAGCAGCAGAGGCTGATGGACGAAACCTTCAAGCTGGATCAGGCATTGCGCGACCGGATGCAGCGCGGTGATCCGCAGCAGGGCGGCGAAAGCGACGACCAGCAGATGGGCGAAAACGGCCAGCAACAGCCTCAGGGCCAGCAAGGCCAACAGGGTGAAAATGGCCAACAGGGCGGACAGCAGCAGACTGACCAGATGACCGCCGAGCAATTGCGCGAAGCGCTGAAAAACCTGCGGGCCCAGCAGGATGCCCTCGGCAAGCAGCTCGGCGAATTGCAGCAGGGACTTCGCGATCTCGGCATGGAGCCGGGCGAAAATTTCGGCAAGGCGCAGCAGGAAATGCAGGGCGCCGGTGAGGCGTTGGGCAGGAGCCAGGGTGAACAGGCCGTCGAGGGCCAGGGCAATGCGCTGAATGCGCTGCGCCAGGGCGCACAGGACATGATGGGCCAGATCATGCAGGCCATGCGCCAGCAGGGCCAGCAGCCGGGTCAGGGGCAGGAAGGCATGGCCGGTCAAGGCGGCCAGAACGGCCGCGATCCGCTCGGCCGTCCGCGCAGCACCACCGGCCCTGACTTTGGCGATCAGGTGAAGGTGCCTGACGAAATAGACGTGCAACGCGCCCGCGAGATTCTTGACGCCATCCGCGAAAAGCTCGGCAACAATCCGCCGGGTGAGGTGGAACGGCGTTATCTCGAGCGGTTGCTGGATATCAGGTGACGGTTAGCACAGGTAATGGTGCGCCTCGTTACATCCTTTTTCAGAAGCTAAAGTTTCCGTCATGCCGGACTTGATCCGGCATCCAGCAGACGCGCGTCTGCGCGGCGGAAAGAGTTCTTTCAGCCCAAGGACTTGGGCTGGCTGGATTCCGGCTCAAGGCCGGAATGACGGAGGTAGGGAACTGCGCTGAGCCAGGGGGCTGACCAACAAAAAAGGCGGCCCGACGGCCGCCCTTTAAATCTCTGCGCCCTTACCACTCAGGCCGCAAGCGCCCGCGCCACGGCCTTGCGAATATCCGGAAGCGCAAAAGGTTTGGAAACCACGTCCACGATCTTCGTCGCCAGATCATCCGCCCGTTCGCGCTGCTCGGCGTAACCGGTCATCAACAAAATACGCATGGCCGGGAAGCTTTCGGCGGCGCGGTGCGCCAGCTCGATGCCATCCATGACCGGCATGCGGATATCCGAAAGAAGAAGATCGAAACTGGTTTCCTGAAGCTTTTCCAGGCCCTGCTCGCCGTCTGCCGCCTCATGGGTCTCGTGACCGTCGAGACGGAGCGCCCGCGCCACGAAAGAACGCAGCGCATCCTCGTCTTCGGTAATCAGAATCTTCGCCATTACTCATTGCTCCTGGGCATCATTTCCAGCCGTGAGCAACATCGCAGGCTCCTCTTTTCAAGAGGTAAACACCCAGGCTTTGGCTGGGTGAATGGTTAATGAGGCGTCTCTTCGCTGTGCCGTTCCGGCACGGGAAAACTGCTCAGGCGTCGCCGGTGACAACGCCGACAAAGGGCAGCTCGCGGAACGCATAAGCGACATCCATGCCGTAACCCACCACGAAATAATCAGGACATTCGAAACCGACATAATCGGCTTCCAGATCTTCCTTGCGCTTGACTTTCTTGTCGAGAAGCACGGCGATGGTGACATTGCGAGCGCCACGTTCGTAAAGAAGTTCCTTGGCGAAGCGCAGCGTGCGGCCGGATTCGAGAATGTCGTCAATCAGCAGGACGTCGCGGTCTTTCACGTCGCTGTCGATATCCTTGACGATCCTCACGCCCTGCGAAACCGTGCCGGTGCCATAGCTCGACAGCGTAATGAATTCGACCTCGGGGGCAAGACCACTGTCGTGCAGCGCGCGGATAAGGTCGGCCGCGAAAATGAACGATCCCTTGAGCACGGCGATGACGAGCAGGTCCTTGGTCGGGCCGCTGGCAATGTGCTTGGCCATGTCGCGATTGCGCTCTGCAATCTGCTCGGCGGTATAAAGCGGCTCGATATTTTTTCCACGGACGACGGGCATTCTTACTCCTGTGCTGCGCCTTGCCGATTTTACCTTTCAGTAAAAATAGAAGACAGGCGTTAGCACAGTCAGCGTCCGGACGCACCCGCCTCAACGAAGGAAAGCTTGATCTCGGGCGTTTTTCCACCGGGATGGCGCAGTTTTGCCGAAAAACCGTGGCTGAAACCGGGCTGCATCTGTTTAACCGGCGGTTCAATGACCATGCTGGCCACCAGTTGTCCCTTGGCGGCAAAAAGGTCCGCGCGAAGGGCCGGCACCTCTTCAAGCTTGCCGCCGTTGTTCTCCACGATACCATTGATAAGCAGGATATCCATACCGCCCGCCTCCTGCGGCGTCACGGTGACATGGGAAATGGCGAGGGGGCTGACCGACGCTGCTACAGCGGTCTTTTCCGGCACCACCACGGAGAGGCCGCCTGAACAGACAAAAACAAGAATGGCGAGCCCCGCCACCAGCGCGGAATAAGCGTCCGCCGACAGGAGGGATAATCTGCGATCCAGCCAGCCGATGAAGGCGAGGCCAAGCACACCGATGGTGACAGGTGGTTTTGCCCCGTCCAGGGGCCTCGCGCCGCGATTGTCGTTTCCGGGCTGGCGCGGACGGTTTTCCTTGATGGTGACAAATTCCGCGTCTACCACGTCAACTGTCGGGTTTGCCGCCCGCGCCGTGCGGCGCAGCGGCGTCTCCGGCATCAGGAGGTCAAAATCGAATGCCGCTTGCCGGCGAGATGAACGGAACATAGCCATAGAATTCCTTGGGTGAGGTTTTCCGGCCCGCAAAACTGGGCATTGCAACGAATCCTGCCAAGTTTTAAATTTAAATGGTTAATGCTTCGCAAAAACCGCTCGCCGGGCGTCCCGAACCGGGGTAGACCGCGCCCTCCGGCTTCATCCCAGCGGCTTGCGAACCACCACGAAACGAAGAGACTGGAAGTCCGTTGATCCATTTCGAAAATGTCGGGTTGCGTTACGGCATGGGACCCGAAATCCTGAGGGACATGACCTTCGATATTCCCAAAGGGTCGTTCCAGTTTCTGACCGGCCCCTCGGGCGCCGGCAAGACGACGCTCCTGCGCCTGCTACTGATGTCGCTGCAGCCGACCCGCGGCAATATCCGCATGTTCAATCGCGATGTGTCACGCATTCCGCGCAGCGAGCTGCCGATGTTGCGCCGACGCGTCGGCATCGTGTTTCAGGATTTCCGGCTGCTTGATCATCTGACGACCTATGAGAATGTCGCCCTGCCGCTGCGCGTGCGTGGCAAGGAAGAAAGCGCCTATCGCAATGACGTGATTGAGCTTCTGAAATGGGTTGGGCTCGGCGAGCGTGTCAACGTGCTGCCGGCGATCCTTTCCGGCGGCGAGAAGCAGCGCGCCGCCATTGCCCGCGCGCTGATGGACCAGCCGGAAATATTGCTGGCCGACGAGCCGACTGGCAATGTCGATCCGCCGATGGCCAAGCGCCTTCTCAACCTGTTTCTGGAACTCAACCGGCTAGGCACCGCCGTCGTTATCGCCACCCATGACTTCGGCCTGATGGACCAGATCGATGCGCGCCGGATGATCCTGACCGAAGGGCGGCTCGACATCTATGAATGAGATCACCCGCAAACCGTTGAAGCCGGAAGCGGCGCAGCCGAAGCGTCCGCCCATGCGCATCCGCCCGATGGCACCCATTCTGCCGCCCTCCAACATTCAGGGCAATGCGCTGATGGTGGTCATCGCCATCATGGCTTTTCTCGCCTGCCTCACGCTCGGCGCCGTTTCCATGGTGCGCGCCACCGCCGCCACGTGGCAGAGCCAGATTTCCCGTGAGATCACCATCCAGATCAAACCCGAGGACGGGCTGGACATGAATGCAGCGCTGAACAAGGCGCGCAATCTGGCGCTCACCTTCGTCGGCACCCGCGATGGCACCATTCTTGACGATGCGGCGACATCGCGCCTGCTGGAGCCGTGGCTCGGCAGCGGGCTCGATCTCTCCGAACTTCCCATACCGCGTCTCGTCGTCATCACCATCGATGAAAACAATCCGCCCGATTTCCAGGCGATGCGGGATATGCTGAAGGCCGAGATTCCACAGGCATTTCTGGACGACCATCGCACCTGGGTCGACCGGCTCGTTTCCATGGCAAGAACCACTGTCATGATCGGCGTTGGCGTCCTCATTCTCGTGTTCACAGCCATGGTGCTGACCGTCGTATTTGCAACCCGCGGCGCGCTTTCCGGCAACCGGCACATTGTCGAGGTTCTGCATTTTGTCGGCGCGGAGAGCAGCTTCGTGGCGCGGGAATTCCAGAAACACTTCCTGAAGATCAGCCTCAAGGGCGCGGCGGCGGGCAGTGCGCTGGCAGCCGCCGTGTTCCTCGTCGCCGGTTTCTGGCAGTCGAGCACGGTCGCCACCCCCCAGAGCGACCAGGCAAGTGCGCTTTTTGGCTCCTTTTCCGTTGGCCTTGGCGGTTATTTCGGCATTGCGATGACGATGATCATCATCGCGCTTCTCACCACCATCACCGCACGCGTCACCGTCATCCGCACCATCGACGATATCGATCGTGTCCGGTCCGATCCGTCGAAAAGCGACGGCCTGGCGTCGTGATGACACGATGAATGTAGCGGAAAAACTGAAACCGTCACGAACGGGATGTAACCTGCGGACGGTGGACAAAAATGCCTGTTCCTTGCCTTAATCGGCGAGTAATCAGGAGGAATGTTTGTGAGTCGGACGGACCAGGATCAGGCAGCGACGCGACCGGCCCGAAAGGGGCTTTTGGCGCGGCGTGGTCCATTGCGCCGTTTTATCCGCGGCCTCATCCTGCTCTGCGTCATCGCGCTCGGCGCATTTTCCGGTGGTTTCCTGTGGTTTGCCGATTCTGTCGCCTCGATGCGCCCGCCCGAGGGTGCCAGAGGCGATGCCATCATCGTGCTCACTGGCGGTTATCAGCGCATCGAACAGGCGGTCGGCCTTCTGAGAGACGGCGTGGGCAAACGGCTTTTGATTTCAGGCGTCAACCCGGCCACAACCCGCTCGCAGATACGCAAGATGACGCAAGGGTCGTCCGATATGTTCACCTGCTGCGTGGACATGGGCTACAAGGCGATAGATACGATCGGTAACGCCAATGAGGCGGCGAGCTGGATACGCGATCACAACTACTCTTCCATCGTGGTCGTCACAAATAATTATCACATGCATCGCAGCCTTCATGAATTGCGCAGCGCCAGCCCACACACACAATTCATCGCCTATCCCGTCATCAGCGCCGATCTTGCCCGCACGAACTGGTTCGTGGAACCGGATGTGGTGAGAACCATGCTTTATGAATATCTGAAATTCGTGGCGGCGGCCGGACGTGACCTGACGGGCTTCGGCAAGGGCGATGGCCTGCGCAAGGCCACTGCCGATCACACTGCACCTAAAGTCACTGCAGCTTCCTCATAAGCATCCAGAAACACGCTTGCTGCCGCCCCTTGTTTTCGTGTAGGCGTCTGACATCGGCATCCGGCATCGAAACGCTAAAGACTTCGAACCGGCTGCGTCCCGGGAAGGCTGTTGATGCTCAAGCTGCGCTCTTTTCTTTTCAATACGCTGTTTTATCTCAACCTGATTGTCCGCATGATCGTGCTGACGCCGATCTATTTTATCCTGCCACGCAAGATCGCCTACGAAATCCCGAAGAACTGGGCGCGCTCCAATCACTGGCTGATGAAAACCATCGTCGGCACCACCTTCGAGATCGAAGGGCTGGAAAACATTCCAGAGACTGGCTGCATCTTCGCGCCGAAGCACCAGTCCTTCTGGGACACCTATGCGCTGCTGCCCAACCTTCCCGATCCGGTCTATATTCTAAAGCGCGAACTTTTGTGGATCCCGCTGTTCGGCTGGTACGCGATGAAACAGAGGATGATCCCGGTCAACCGCGCCGCACGCGGCAAGGTGATGCTGAAGGTGATGGAGCGCGCGAAAGAGGAAATGGCCGCGGGGCGCGAACTCATCATCTATCCCGAAGGGACACGCCGGCCGCCGGGCGCCGAGCCTGAATATCGTTACGGCATCGCGAGGCTTTACCGTGACCTTCAGGTTCCGGTCATTCCCGTCGCCATGCATCCGGGCCTCTTCTGGCCGCGCCGTTCCACCATGCGGTATCCCGGCCATTTCAAGGTGCGTATCCTGCCCGCCATCGAACCGGGGCTCGACCCCGATGTGTTCTTCAAACGCCTGATCGATGTCACGGAAAAGGCGAGCGACGAATTGCTGCTGGAAACCGTGCGCAACAATCCGCATTTGCCCTTGCCGCCGACTGCGGTGAAGCGGATTGCCGAACTTCAGGGCAAGGAATCAACGGCTGGCTGAGCGACAAGCGCGCCCACATTGGTAGCGATGCTCTCCAGCAAGGAATCGCGTATGCCCATGTCCTGCAGATGCTGCACGGTGTTGAAGACGTAATCCGTGTTCGGACCGGAGCGACCGGCCGCAGCCGCGATGATGGTGGCCGATTCGGCAACGCCGAGACCGCCGATATATTGTTCATGCGCGGGATCGGCCACATATGTCACGGCGCTGCCGCGCCGGCCGTCGGAAAGCGCGATCGAAACTACCCGCTCCTTGTAGACGTTCGTCACCAGTTCGCGCTCACGCAGATAGGCCATGACGGGATCATGATCCTTGCCCCGCACGCGAAAAGCGACGCCAAGACATGAGCCACCGCGTTCCAGCCCGAGAACGAGGCCGGGCTTTTCTTCCGTGCCTCTGTAAAAATTGGAGCTGATGCAGAGCGAGCGCCGATAACCGTGCAATCGTGCCTGCTGCCTCTCCTCAAAGGCGAAGCCAGGGTTCCACATTAACGAACCGTAGCCAAAGACCCAAAAATCGTCCATATCCCAAGCCAAATCAAAATTCCCTGAAGTCTGTTCATCGGAGATCAATATGGCAGCGTCAAGCCAATCCGGCACGGCCAAAAAATTCCTCTGGCTCGCCATCGCCATCCTCGTGGTTATCGGACTTTATACCGCCGGGTGGTTTTACGCCGCCGACAGGCTGAAGCAGACTGTCCTGAACGTGATTTCCCCCTCGCAGGCCCGCAGCGTCAGCGGCGAATGCAGCGATATCGCCTTCAAGGGTTATCCCTTCCGCATCGGCCTCTTCTGCGCGAAGGTGACGGTGGATGACAGCCAGAACGGCGTCTCCGCCTCTTTTGGCGAATTGCGCTCGGCGGCACAGGTCTACAATCCCGGCCATATCGTATGGGAACTCGATTCGCCTGCGGAAATCCGCTCGGCCCACGGCCTGACCATTTCGGCGGAATGGAAGAACATGCAGTCCAGCATCGTCACCAGGCTGAAGGGTATTGACCGCAGTTCACTCATCATCGACGGGCTAAAGGCGCAGGCGGTTTCCTCGGTCACCGGCCAGACCATCGACTTCGATGCCGCCAAGACGGAGATGCACCTGCGCCAGAACGGCGCCGATCTCGATGGCGCGATCACGCTCACGGACTCCGCGACCGTCATCAAGGACTGGCCGCAGATTCTTCCGCGCCTCAATGCCATTGCCGATGTCACGCTCGCCGGCAAAGCGGGCATGGTGGATGGCAGCGATACAGCTGGCCTTTATGGCGCAAGCGGCGAGCTTCGCCGGCTGGTCGCCGATATCGGCGAAGGCCGTGTCATGCGCATCAGCGGCCCCTTCTCCTTCGATAACGAGGGTTATCTCTCCGGCAAGTTCAAGCTGGAGATCGAAAAGCTCGGCGCGTGGTCTGACAATGCCAAGCAGGCGTTTCCACAGCTGCAATCTACCATCGACACGGCGCGCAAGCTGCTCGGCGCACTCGCCGGCGGCGGTGACAGGGCGTCCGTCGATCTCGTAGTGGACCGCGGCCGCGCCACGATCAGCGGCTTTATCCCGCTGGGCAAGATTCCGCCGATCTGAGGGTTGGCCCGTAATCGACGTCATCCTTGGGACAAGCCCGAGGATGACGAAAGCAAGGCTTTGACACTTTACCAGCGGTTTGATGGCCGGATCAAATCCGGCCAAGACTGTCGCCAGCGGCGCCCTACTTCTTCTGATCCAGCGCGTGACGACCGAAGTCGGGCGCATCGACGTCCTGACCTGCCTGCACGATGGAGCGACGAATAGCGCGGGTGCGCGAGAACAGCTCGAACAGCTTGTCGCCCTCTCCCCAGCGAATCGCCCTTTGCAGGGAGGCGAGATCCTCGGAAAACCGGGCCAGCATCTCAAGGATGGCGTCCTTGTTGTGCAGGCAGACGTCGCGCCACATGGTAGGATCGGAGGCGGCCAGACGTGTGAAGTCGCGGAAACCGGAGGCAGAATATTTGATGACTTCCGATTCGGTCACCGTCTCCAGATCATCCGCGGTGCCGACGATGTTATAGGCGATGATATGCGGCAGATGCGAAACAATGGCCAGAACCTTGTCGTGGTGTTCGGCATCCATTTCATCCACGCGCGAACCGAGCGCCCGCCAGAAATCCTTCAGCTTTTCCAGCGCCGCCGCGTCCGTGCCCGGCAGCGGTGTGAAGATGCACCAGCGGTCACGGAAGAGGCCGGCAAAACCGGCATCCGGGCCGGATTTTTCCGTACCTGCCAGCGGATGGCCGGGAATGAAATGCACGTTGTCAGGCATATGCGGCGCCATCTGTGCGATGACGGAAGCCTTGGTGGAGCCGACATCAGTGACAATAGCGCCCGGCTTCAGATGCGGCGCAATCTGCTGTGCGACGCTTTCCGAAGCGCCGACCGGCACCGAAACGATGACGAGATCGGCATCCTTCACCGCTTCCGCCGCCGAGACGGTATAATCCGCGCCAAGCGCCAGTTCCTCCGCCCGTTTCAGCGTATCTTCGCTGCGGGTGGAAATAGTCACATGGCGGGCGAGCCCCAGTTCCTTGATATCCCGGGCAATGGACGAGCCGATCAGGCCGATGCCGATCAGCGCGATGCGTTCAAACATGATCTCAGCCATCACGCCTGCCCCATGAACTCGGTGAGAGCAGCGATGACGCCAAGATTGGCCTCTTCCGAACCGATGGTCATTCTGAGCGCATTGGGGAAACCGTAACCGCGCACCGCACGCAGAATGTATCCGCGGCGGCTCAGGAACTCGTCAGCGTCCGTTGCCCGCTTGCCGTCCTGATCCGGAAAATGGATGAGGATGAAGTTGGTGACTGACGGCGTGACGGTGAGGCCGAGGCCGGTAAAGGTCGTGACCAGCTTTTCCATCCACACCGCGTTGTGCGCCACGGCTTTTTCGACGAAAGCCTGATCGCGGATGGCAGCGGCACCCGCTGCGATGGCCGGCGCGCTCATGTTGAACGGCCCACGCACACGGTTCAGCGCGTCGACGATGGCGGCCGGACCATACATCCAGCCCACGCGCAGGGCAGCAAGGCCATAGACCTTCGAGAAGGTGCGGGTCATCACCACGTTGCGGTTGCCGGAAACCAGTTCCAGCCCGGCCTCATAGTCGTTCTTGCGCACATATTCGGCATAGGCCGCATCCAGCACCAGCAGAACATGTTTCGGCAGGGCGGCCTGCAGGCGGCGAATTTCCGCAACCGGAACATAGGTGCCGGTGGGATTGCCGGGATTGGCGATGAACACCATTTTGGTCTTCGGCGTCACGGCGGCGAGGATCGCGTCCACATCGACAGCGCAATCCTTTTCCTTCACCGTCACCGGTGTCGCGCCCGCCCCCATGATCTGGATCTTGTAGACGAGAAAACCGTGTTCGGTGATGATCGCCTCATCGCCCGCACCCAGATAGACGTGGCAAAGCAGGCCAAGAAGCTCGTCGGAGCCGTTGCCGCACAGGATATTTGCGATGTTGAGGCCATGCACGTCGGCAATGGCCTGTCGCAACGCAATCGCCTGCCCGTCCGGATAGATTTCCAGGTGGCTGGCCGCCGTACTGAAAGCCTCGATGGCTTTCGGGCTTGGCCCGAGCGGGGTTTCATTGGAGGAGAGCTTATAAACCTTCGCAACGCCATCCACATGCTCCTTGCCCGGAACATAAGCGGCGATATCCAGAATACCCGGACGCGGAACAGGTTGGCTAAGCTCTGCACTCATTTGATCGACCTTTGGAAAGCGCCGGAGAACCCGGCAAAAGCAATGCCGGAGGCATTAGACCGGAATGGCTGCTTTGTCGAGGGTCAGCGCGGCTTTCCTTGGCTTGCGGCAGTGCGGGTGGTGGGCACCCCCTGTGGCGCGAGAACGGGCACGAAAACCCGGCGCGAGGCGCGCTGGGTCACTGGCAATCCCTGATAGAGACGTTTTTGCGCTTCCACCACGATGACGCCGGAAAACAGCGGCCAGAGACGACGGCCGGTATGTTCGAGGTAACGGCGGAATTTCAGCACCGGCCGGCTTGTGGTGGGCGGAAAGAACAGCGCCTCGGCGGTGGCGCCCGGCGTGAAATTGGTTTCGCGCAACAGCGCCGTCAGCTGCCCGCGCGAATAGGGCCGGCCGGAACCGAAAGGCGTGTGTTCCATGCGCGCCCAGACGCCGCGGCGGTTCGGCACCACGATGACCAGGCGGCCGCCCGGCGCCAGTACCCGCCATAGTTCCTTGAGGCTTTCCCGCGGATTTTCGGCAAATTCCAGCGCATGCACCATGAGAACCCGGTCTATCGACGAATCGGGCAGCGGCAATTCCTCATCGAACACCAGCGCGGTGGAGGAAAGCTCGCCCGCCGGCCAGTTCACCGCCCCCTGCCCGGCCGGCATGAAGGCGAAGGTGCGCTCCGTATCGCGGCGGAACCGGTCCAGAAACGGCACGGCATAACCGAGGCCCACCAGCCGCTCTTCCGGCAAGGGGGGCCACAGCGTCGAAAGCGCCATGGTGATCGCCTGCTCGGCAGAGCGGCCAAGCGGAGAATGATAGAATTCGCGCAGATCGACGATATCGGTATTCATGGGCGAGAATGTAGCATCAGGCGGTTGGACTTCAAGGCGTCTGCCCTTACATTGGAAGTCAGTTGGGAAAGTCAGGCAGGCGAATGCGCCGGTTTTGGCCGGCAAATGGAGAGGATACGATGAAACCTTTGGAAATAGACGTCTTTCTTTGCCGCAGCGACAATTTCGGGGTTCTGTTGCACGACCCCGAAAGCGGGGCGACTGCCGCCATCGACGCGCCGGAAGAAGGCCCTATCCTGCACGCTCTCGACGGCCACGGCTGGAAGCTCACCCATATTTTCACCACGCATCACCATCAGGACCATGTGGAAGCCAATCTTGCGCTGAAAGACAAGTTTCAGTGCGAAATTTACGGCCCTTACGATGAGGCCGTGGCCATACCGGGGCTCGACCGCTCGCAGGCCGATGGCGACGAATTCGAATTCGCCGGCCGCCGCGTTCAGATCATCGCCACACCCGGCCATACGGCGGGGCATATCTGTTATTATATGCCGGATGACGGGCTGCTGTTTGCCGCTGATACGCTGTTTGCCATGGGCTGCGGCCGCCTTTTCGAACGCCCGGCGGCGGATATGTGGCATTCCTTCCAGAAGCTGATGGCTTTGCCGGAAGAGACCAAGGTCTATTTCGGCCATGAATACACGCTGAGCAATGCCCGCTTTGCCCTGACCGTCGACCCCGATAATGCCGCGCTGCGTGACCGCGCGGAAAAGGTGGAAAAGGCACGGCAGGCGAATGAATTCACGATTCCCACCACCATCGGGCTCGAAAAACAGACCAACCCCTATATGCGGGTGGCGGATACCGGCATTCGCAAAAATCTTGGTCTGGAAAGCGCCACCGATGCCGACGTCTTCGCGGAAATCCGCACGCGCAAGGATAATTTCTGATGGGAACGGATATATCTGCGCAGGCGATCATTCGTGAACTGGGGCTGGAGCCGCATCCCGAGGGCGGTTTTTACCACCAGACTTTCCGTGACAAGGCCGGCGGCGATCGCGGTCATTCGACGGCCATCTATTATCTCCTGGAAAAAGGCGATCGCTCGCACTGGCATCGGGTAACCGATGCGGTGGAAGTCTGGCACTATTATGCCGGCGCGCCGATCGCGCTGCATCTTTCGCAGGATGGCCGGGAAGTGCAGACCTTCACGCTCGGCCCTGCCATTCTGGAAGGCGAGCGCCCGCAGGTCATCGTTCCCGCCAATTGCTGGCAGTCGGCCGAAAGCCTCGGTGATTATACCCTCGTCGGCTGCACCGTCTCGCCGGGCTTTGCCTTTTCGAGTTTCGTCATGGCCGAACCCGGCTGGTCGCCTGGGGATGCGCAGTAACTTTCAGAGCAATGCTGGCAGCGGGATGAGGAGGCAAAGCGAGAGCTTGCCCTCTCATCCGACCCTTCGGGCCACCCTCTCCCTGGCGGCGAGAAAAAATACGCCGCAACGTCTGCTTTTCTTACACTATCATCAGCCTTAGTCAGCCGCCGTATTTCGTGGCGGTGATGTAGACCTGTCCCACCCGCGTCGGGATGATCGCATAAACAGGCGCATAGACATCCATGTTGTTCGACTTGGCGAACCAGATCTCCATCGAAATGGATTTCAGATATTCGATATCCTTGCGCCCCTGCCGGTAACCCGACTTCGGCACATAACGCGCCTTGCAGACGATGGCGTCGCCATTAAAACCATTGGTCTTGAACGGCTTGGTGCCGCTGGAGCTCAAAACGAGATCGAGTCGCGATTCGCCGTCATAGATCGGCAGGCGAGTCGGGCAGATGCGGCCGCCCGCGGGAATGATGAGACCGGAAATCGGATCGAGAACCGAGCGCAGGTCGCGGTCCTTGACATCAACCCAATTGTCCGGCCGTGTCTTCGGCTCCGGTTTCACCGTTGTCGATGTCACGTTGCCGTTGCGATAGACGACGTCATAGGTGCGCACGCGTTTGCCGTCCTTATAGACCAGCGAATACTCGTTGGCCTGCAGCCGGTGGCCACGTCTCGCGCCGGAAACGGTCGTCTTGCCGGAAATATCTTTGAGAATGCTGGCAAGACCGGCGGCGCTGAAGGACCCGGAGATCGAATAATTTGGTCCATCCATGCGAGTCGAAAAACTCGCTTTGGCAATCGGCAAAATGCCGAGATTGATGCTGTATTCGCTTGTGTGGCGCGCTTCGGCAGCGAGCGAGGGGGAGACGCCCGCTAACGCCATTGTCGCGGCCACGAAAATGCTTTTTCCTCTGGCAATCATTTCGATATCACCTTAAAAGAGGCGCGGAAGCGGCCTTATCGGGCGATGATATACGCCGACTTGTGGCAATAAAAAAGCGGATGCCGGTTGAAAACACCGGAATTTCCTTTCATTTGCTCGCGAGCGGCTTGACTGTTAAGTCTCGTCTGACTATAGAACCGCAACTTTCCAATCATGGCCAGTTGGATTGCCACCCCGGTTTTGCCGGTGGCGAGCCAGTGGTGAAACAGACGAAACGAAATAGGTGTACCCATGTCCCGTGTATGCGAATTGACCGGCAAGGGCGTCCAGACGGGCAACAACGTCAGCCACGCCAACAACAAGACCAAGCGCCGGTTCCTTCCGAACCTTTGCCAGGTTACGTTGATCTCCGATGCTCTCGGCCAGCGTTTCCGCCTGCGTGTTTCCGCAGCCGCTCTGCGCTCCGTTGAACACCGTGGCGGCCTCGATGCCTTCCTTCTGAAGTCCGGCGAAAACGAACTGAGCATGCGCGCTCGTCTCCTGCGCCGCCAGATCGCCAAGAAGACGGCTGAAGCTGCTTAATAGCAGTTTCGACATCATCGACATTCGGAAGGCTTGACTGGCTTTGGCCGCTCAAGCCTTTTGCTTGTTTAATCCGGTTCCAACTGGTGGCATCACCCAGGATAAAAAAATGCTCTACCTGCGCTATACGCTTATCTATGTCGTGCTGATGACCCTCGTGGTCGTTGCGTCCAATATTCTGGTGCAATATCCGCTTTCCGGTTCGCTGTTCGGCATCAATCTCGGCGACCTACTGACCTGGGGTGCCTTCACCTATCCAATCGCCTTCCTTGTCACGGACCTGACGAACCGCCAGTTTGGCCCATCCATAGCGCGCCGCGTCGTGCTTGCTGGCTTCGTCGTCGGGGTCACGCTGTCCTTCTGGACATCCATTCCACGCATTGCAGTCGCCTCTGGGACGGCTTATCTGATCGGCCAGCTGCTAGACATTTCCGTGTTCAACCGCCTGCGCCGCCAGCGCTGGTGGCATGCGCCGCTGGCCGGCTCCATGCTGGGTTCGGTGCTGGATACGGCGCTCTTCTTCTCCATCGCCTTTGCGGCAAGCTTCTCCTTCGTCGGCCCCAACGATGCCTTCGCCATCGAAAACGCTCCCATCCTCGGTGTCTTCGCCGTGGAAGCGCCCCGTTGGATTTCATGGGCCCTGGGTGATCTTTCGGTGAAGGTTCTCGTCGGCCTTGTCATGCTCCTGCCTTACGGCGCGCTGATGAACACGCTGAAGCCGATGCCGGGCGCCGTCAAAACCGGCCGCGTTTGAGACCGTCAAGCGCGGATGAAATCGCGCTTGCAAGCCAGCCGTCAGCATTGCAGTCTGTCGTCCGTGGCACAGCGCGGAGGCAGGTAGACATGCAGATCAAGGACGTTATCGACATTGTAGAGGCCGCCAGCGCTACGCTTTCAGGCTCAACCTTCAATGACGTCAATCTTTCCGGCACGGTCTTCGACAACGTCAATCTTTCTGGGGCGAGCTTCAACAATATCAATTTGTCGGGTGCGTCGTTCACGGATAACAACATGTCCGGCTGGTCGATCGATGACGTCAATTTTTCCGGTCTGAAACTGAGCAACTCAAATCTGTCCGGTGCGCAGATAACGTCATGCCGAATGACCGGCATGAAGATCGACGGCATTCCCGTCGAGGATCTGATGGCTGCCTACAAGGCGGCACAGCAGCAGACTTGATTTTAGTCCACTAGTCTGAATTCCAGCATCAGGTTGCGCTGGAGGAAAGAGTGGTTGTCATCAGAAATGATGACGAGGCGCGTCGAACCATCCGGCCCCTTCACCACATCCATGCCTTCCATATTGTCGATCTGGTAGGCCATGCCGGCTTCCATGAGGATTTCACCATCCACCACCGCGCCCGGCCGGATATCAGCACCGTGTATGCGGCGGATGCGCATGCCGACGCCTTCGGCAAAATTGAAGCGGCGCTCGAGCAGCAACAGGTCGCCATTAGGCAGGAAGGCGCCATCAGTCACGTCGAACGAGGGATGGTGGGTAACCGCGAATGTGCCTTTCAGCGGCCCCTCAAGGATCGCGGCGAGAAGATTGCCGTCCGCATCAATGCTTTTCTCCGCAACGACGACGAGAGCGCCCGCGAGCGGCGAATCGGCTGGCGAGACCGCCAGCGCCTCCATGCCGCCATTGTGGCGCAGCTCATTATTGGGGATGAGATGCGGCAGACGGCCAAGTGGCTTTGAGGTGGCAAAGCCCGGATCGGGATAGATATCGATCCTGTGGCGTTGCTCGTAACTGACGAAAACCCTGCCGCCGCGCAGCGCCAGCCCTTCCGCATCCATCTCCATCTTGCGCGGCGGTTCGCGGCCGTTCATGTCCAGCATCGGGGTAATACGGACTTCAGCAAGACCAGACAGCGCCCCGACAGCGTCACGTGTGACCCTACCGGTCAGCCAGTGGCCGGTATCCAGCACCGCAACGAAGTCTTCTCCGTTGGGGCGGAACCGAATGGAGGAGATAGCGCCGAACAACTTTTCCGGCGCACTCATCACCATGCCGCCAATGAATTCCAGCTTGCCGAAACGTTTTTCGCTGGTGCCGACCTCGAAACCGGAGAGCTGACGGACGCTGACCGGCACATCGATGGCGGACGCGCCAATGGAAACCGGACAAAGCGATACGGCCGCCAGAATGGCGGCCATCAAGAGCGTTTTGCGGGCGGAGGACGCCCCGCCCTGCTTATCCCGCACGACGGACCCTGCGGGACGAACCGGCAGCGCCGCTCGTATCTTCAAAGAGCGCCGCGAGCTGTTCGGTCATCGCGCCAGCCAGCTCGTCCGCATCCACAATGGTGACCGCGCGGCGGTAATAACGTGTCACGTCATGACCGATACCGATTGCCAGCAGCTCCACCGGCGAACGCGTTTCGATCTGCTCGATAACGGCGCGCAGGTGCCGCTCCAGATAGTTGCCCGGATTGACCGACAGGGTTGAATCGTCCACCGGCGCACCATCAGAGATCATCATCATGATCTTGCGCTGCTCGGGGCGGCCGATCAGGCGATTATGCGCCCACATCAGCGCCTCGCCATCGATGTTTTCCTTGAGCAAGCCTTCGCGCATCATCAGGCCGAGATTGCGCCGTGCGCGCCGCCACGGCGCATCCGCCGACTTGTAGATGATATGGCGCAGATCGTTAAGGCGGCCCGGCGAAGCCGGCTTGCCGCTGGCGAGCCATTGCTCACGCGATTGCCCGCCCTTCCATGCCTTGGTGGTGAAGCCCAGAATTTCCACCTTTACACCGGAGCGCTCCAGGGTACGCGCCAGAATATCGGCGCAGGTGGCGGCAACCGTGATCGGACGGCCGCGCATCGAACCGGAATTGTCGATGACCAGCGAAACCACGGTATCGCGGAATTTGGTGTCGCGTTCCTTCTTGAAGGAGAGCGGCTGCATGGGATCGATGATGAGCCTGACGAGGCGGGCCGGATCGAGATAACCCTCTTCCAGATCGAAATCCCAGGAACGGTTCTGCTGCGCCATCAGGCGGCGCTGCAGACGGTTCGCCAAGCGCCCCACAGCGCCCTGCAGATGAGCAAGCTGCTTGTCGAGGAAGGCGCGCAGACGGTCAAGCTCGGCCTCGTCGCACAGTTCCTCGGCGTGGATTTCCTCGTCGAATTCCTGCGTGAAGATGCGGTAATCGACTTTCTCGTTGAAATCATCGAAGGGGCTGTTGGGACGGCGGGTCTCGCCGGGCGTTTCGGAATCCTCGTCGAGATCGTCGGACATTTCCTCGTCCGACATCTCGGCGCCGTCCATCTCGCCTTCTTCCATTTCCTCCTGCGAGGCCTCGTTCTCATCGGCGGGCGTCGCGTCGGAGCCGGCCTCTTCCTCGACCTGCTCTTCTTCGGTCTCGTTGGTGCGCGGCTGGTCCTCGTTGGATTCCGCTTCCTGACTTTCCGGCTCGTTATCCTCGTCGCCAAAATCCTCCGCCATCTGCATGGAGGTCAGCATCTTGCGCACAAGACGCGAAAACGCCTTCTGGTCGCCGATCACCTTGGAAAGATCGTTCAGGTCGCCGGCAGCCTTGTCCTCGATGAAGTCGCGCCAGAGGTCGAGAACCTTGCCGGCACTTTCCGGCGGCTTTTCGCCTGTCAGCTTCTCGCGCACCAACAGCGAAACGGCTTCGGCAAGAGGAGCATCATCCTGTTTTGTAATACCGGCAAAATTCGCCTTGGCGTATTTTTCCGTGTTCATGGCATTGATATTGGAAGCCATGCCCGGCATCCGCAGCGCACCGATCGATTCAACGCGCGCCTGCTCTACCGCATCGAAGATCAACCGCGCTTCAGCGCCCTGCGGCGACATCACCGCATGGGTATCCGCATCGTGGCAGGCGAGACGCAGCGCCATGGAATCGCCGAGGCCGCGGGTTATCGCGATTTCCTGCGCGGTGGGTTTCTTGGAAATTTCCGGCAGGCGCATGCGCTCGCCGGCAAGACCCGGCCGTTCATTGGCGAAAACGACTTCGACTTCGGCATCGCCAGCGACGGATCGCACGCATCCGGCAATCGCCTGACGCAACGGTTCCGTATCGACCGCCGTACCCGGTTTCGCTCTGGAATTGTCGCCGCGCGCTGCCATTGTCTTTCCTGTCGATTGTCGACGCCTGCGGCCCACGCATCTCTGGATGCGCGATCCGCCGGCGTCCTCAAGTCATGGATGATCTTTTCCGGGCAAGCCGGGAACGATCAGGCGCTGAGAACGATGTTCGCAGCGCTTTCCTTCAGCTCGACGCCAAAGGCCCGCTGATACTGCTCGGCCACCAGCGTGCGCTCCAGCTCGTCGCACTTGTTGAGGAAGGTCACGCGGAAGGCAAAGGCGAGATCGCCGAAGATTTCCGCATTTTCCGCCCAGGTGATGACGGTACGCGGGCTCATGACGGTGGAGAGATCGCCATTGATGAAAGCCGAACGGGTAAGATCCGCCACGCGCACCATCTTGGAGACGGTTTCGCGTCCCTTCGGATTGTCGAAGCTCTTCACCTTGGCGGCGATGATGTTCACTTCCTGCTCATGCGGCAGATAGTTCAGCGTGGTGACGATGGACCAGCGGTCCATCTGCGCCTGGTTGATCTGCTGCGTGCCGTGGTAAAGCCCCGTCGTATCACCAAGGCCGATGGTGTTGGCGGTCGCGAAAATGCGGAAGGCCGGATGAGGACGGATAACGCGGCTCTGGTCGAGCAGGGTCAGGCGGCCAGACGATTCCAGCACGCGCTGGATCACGAACATCACATCCGGGCGACCGGCATCATATTCATCGAAGACAAGCGCGACATTGTGCTGGTAGGCCCAGGGCAGGATGCCGTCCTTGAATTCGGTAACCTGTTTGCCGTCTTTCAGGACGATGGCGTCCTTGCCGACGAGATCGATACGGCTGACATGGCTGTCGAGGTTGACGCGCACGCAGGGCCAGTTGAGACGGGCAGCCACCTGCTCGATATGGGTGGATTTACCCGTGCCGTGGAAACCGGAGACCATGACACGTCGGTTGTGAGCAAAACCGGCAAGGATCGCGAGCGTCGTGTCGCGGTCGAAAAGATAGTCGGGATCGAGATCAGGCACATAGGCGTCGCCCTGGGAATAGGCGGGAACCCGCAGATCCGTATCAATGCCGAAAACCTCCCGCACGGACACCGTCGTGTCGGGCAGGTTGGAAATATCAAGGTCGATTTTGCTCATCACGTCTCCAAGGCGGGCGGCAGCCACCCGGCCACATCATCAATCAGGCGGTAAACACAGAAGTTGGCTTAGCAGAAACCTGACTGCTTTAACAATTGATATGCTTGAACAACAGCCCGAAAACGTTCTTCCGAACCACGATCGCCACCATTAGCATCAGGATGGTGCTTTTTGACAAGCTCCTTATAGCGCCTTTTTATGTCTTCCTGCTTTGCACTGGAAGAAAGTCCGAGCGTATCGAAGGCTTTTGCCTCCAGCGTCTTCAATTTGCGGTCCTGCTGCATGCGGGTGCCGCCTGCCTTCGAGCCGCCAGCAAAACCGTCGGCAAAGCCGAAAGGATCACGGATACGGGCATTGCCGCTCGCCGTGCCGGAGCGCAGCGTGGAATGCAGCGGGCTGTCGCGGGCGGTCTTGTTGACGCCAACCGTCCAGGTGGGGCGATGGCCGGTGATCGCTTCCTTCTGGTAACGGGCGATCTCGCTGTCGGACAGGCCGGAAAAATAATTGTAGCCTTTATTATACTCCTTCACGTGCTCAAAACAGAACAGGAAGAATTGCCCCTCGGCATTGCGGCCGACGGGTGCCCGGTGAATGCCCGGCTTGTCGCATCCGTCCCACTGGCAGGTTGGGGCCTGAACCTCAGGTTCCCGCTCCCTTTTCCGGCGCGTGCGGATGCGGTCGAAATATTTCGAATCCAGTTTCATGATGCCCTGATTATGGGGTGCGAAAAGCCGCACAACAAGAATTGACAAAGCGGAATGTTACAGGCTTTTAGGGAGCCCCCTTCAAAGACCGGCAAACAGAATTGGAGCCCTTCGAATGTCTCTGCGAGAGCGCATAGAAACCAAGCTTCGGGAAAGCTTTTCACCGGAGCGCCTGAGGGTCGTCGATGAAAGCCAGATGCATGCGGGCCACCAGCCGGATATCACAGGTACCGGCGAGACGCATATGCGTGTTCAGATAGTGTCGGAGAGCTTTTCCGGCAAGTCCCGCATCGAACGGCACCGGGCAATCAACGCGCTTTTGAAGCCCGAACTCGATGCCGGGCTGCATGCTCTGGCGATAGAGGCAGCGGCACCGGGGGAAGCGGTGCGGTTTTAAGTAAAGCTTGTCATCAGAACCGAGAGCAAGCCCCCTTACCCGGCCCTTCGGGCTACCTTCTCACCGGCGGAGAGAAGAAACCGGGCGGCAACGCCCTTGCTCAAGGCGCCAGCAACTTTTCCCGTAGAGCATTGCCAAAACAGCTTGTTCTTTTCCCCGCCGGGAGAAGTGCCGGAGCGAAGCGGGGCGATGAGGGGGCGCCCTCACCGTACCTCTCAGCGCCAGTTCACCCCGGATGCTTCTCCGACAGGAAGGACTGCACCTCGGATGCCGCAACGTCATCCGCCACGAAGGACTGGCCAATGCCGTGGGTGAGGATGAAGGTGAGCTTGCCGCCCTTGACTTTCTTGTCCTGCGCAATTGCCGTCATCAGCGTTTCGACGGGCGGCAATTCTCCAGGAATATCTTTCATCGTGGTCGGCAGGCCGACTGCCTTCAGGTGCGCTTCGACGCGCGCGGCATCGTCAGGACTTGCGAGGTTCAGGCGGGCAGAGAACTGGTGCGCCAGCACCATGCCGATGGCGACACCTTCACCATGCACCAGCCGCTTGCTGTCGTAATTGGTCGCCGCCTCCAGTGCGTGACCGAAGGTGTGCCCGAGATTCAGAAGGGCGCGTACGCCGTTTTCCTTTTCGTCGGCCACCACCACGTCTGCCTTGGCCTGGCAGCTGGTTGCAATCGCCTGGATGCGGGCAGGGCCGCCGGTGCGGATGTCGTCCCAGTTCTTTTCCAGCCAGAAGAAAAAATCCGGCTTGTCAATCAGGCCGTATTTGACGACTTCGGCGTAGCCGGCGCGGAATTCGCGCGGACTGAGCGTATCGAGCACCGCCGTATCCGCCAGCACCAGATCAGGCTGGTGGAAGACGCCAATGAGGTTCTTGCCGTGGCGGGTGTTGATGCCGGTCTTGCCGCCGACGGAGGAATCGACCTGCGCCAGAAGCGAGGTCGGTATCTGCACGAAACGTACGCCGCGGCGGACGATACCGGCTGCAAAACCGGCGAGATCGCCGATCACGCCGCCGCCAAGCGCGATTACCGCATCATTGCGTTCCACCCTTGCGGCTAGAACCGCATCGCAGACAGTGACGAGATGCTCGAAGCTCTTGGTCTTTTCACCGGCCGGCAGGGTCAGGGAAACAGCCTCGATGCCGTCCGTCTGCAGTCCATCCATCAAGCCTTCAAGGTAGAGCGGCGCGACATGCTCATCGGTGATGATCGCCGCACGCCGGCCCCTCAGCCGCGCCGAGATTTCGCCGCCAGCCCGGCCGATGAGGCCCGGCCCGATCAGAATGTCATAGGCGCGCTCACCGAGCGGCACATGGACGAGACGTTCATCGGCGTGGATTTCAGAAGGCGTCATGGGAATCAGTCTTTCTGTTCGATGCCGGCAATGGCGGCCAGCACTTCGGTCACGATGATTTCCTTGCGGACATCACGGGATTCGATGGTGAGATCTGCTTCCGAATAGATCGGATAGCGCTTCTCCATCAGGGCCGCCAGCGTGGCCCTGGGGTTTTCGGTCTTGAGAAGCGGGCGGTGATCACGCTTGTTCACCCTCTCCCACAACACCTCCAGATCCGCCTTCAGCCACAGCGAAATCCCACCACGGCTGATGTGCCGGCGCGTATTGTCGTTTATGAAGGCGCCGCCGCCAGTTGAGATGACCTTGGGCCCGCCGCGCAGCAGCCGCTTGATGACCCGCGTTTCCAGCGCCCGGAATTCTTCTTCACCATAGGTGGCAAAAAGTTCTGATATCGTCATGCGCGAAACCCGTTCGATTTCGACATCCGTATCGATGAAGGGAACCCTGAGCTGCTGGGCAACCATGCGGCCTATCGCCGACTTTCCGGCGCCCATCAGTCCGACAAAGACGATATTGCGCCGTCCGAGTTTTGCCCGCGCTTGCTCCCCGAGTGTGGCCGGGACGGATAAATTCGTTTCGCTCATAAATTTGAAAGCCCGTTTGGCATGGATATCTGCAAATGTTTACGAAGCGTCAAGCCAAATTGCTGACTGAATTGCGGTGAATCACAATGATCGCCGCATGCGGCGGTGACAGTGGCAGGCTTTTTCAGCTTGCCGCCGGTTTCGCCGCACCGCATATACGTTTCGATCGCCACCTTCACGGAGCCGCCATGCCCACCCTCTTCCGCTTCACGATGATACTGGCGACCATCGCGGGGCTGGTCTATGGCGGCATGGTGCTGCTCGTCATGGTCGTTCAGCCCCGCGACCGCGAAGTAACGGTGCGCATTCCCTCGGAAAGGCTGAACCCACCGGGGGCAGAACCGGCAAGGCGCACCCCATGAGCGGTCAACCGGTGGCGGCGCGCGACAGCGCGCGGCTGGAGAGTTTTCTGGAGATGATGAGCGCCGAGCGGGGTGCAGCCGCCAACACGCTCGCATCTTACGAGCGTGATCTGACGGACCTGCGCGAATTCCTTGGGAGCCGCCGCCAGTCTCTGACAGAAGCCGCCACATCGGACCTTTCCGCCTATCTGACCCATCTTTCCGCGCAAGGCTTCGCTGCGACCTCGCAGGCGAGACGCCTCTCATCCATGCGGCAGTTTTATCGCTTTCTTTATTCGGAAGGCCTGCGCAGTGACGACCCGACCGGCATCATCGATGCGCCCAAGAAGGGCGTTGCCCTGCCGAAAACGATGAGCGTCGCCGATGTAAACCGTCTCCTTGGGCTCGCGGCGCAGGAAGCGGCAACCGAAGGTCCCGGCCAGCTCGCGCGCATCCGCATGCATCTGCTGCTTGAGCTTCTTTATGCGACCGGCATGCGTGTCAGCGAACTCGTCTCGCTTCCGGTCAAAGTGCTGCGTCAGGAAGGACGTTTCCTGATGATCCGCGGCAAGGGTAACAAGGACCGGATGGTTCTTCTTTCCCGAACGGCCATCGAGGCCATGGAAAAATATGAAGCCGCCCTAAAGGCGCTTGCCTCAGAAAATGGCAAGGCAACGAAAAAGGCCGAAGCGACGGATAGCCCGTGGCTCTTCCCATCCAACAGCAAGGAAGGCTATCTGCCCCGTCAGGTCTTCGCCCGCGACCTCAAGGACATCGCCATTCGGGCCGGGCTGCACCCCTCGGCAGTGTCACCGCATGTGCTGCGCCACGCCTTCGCCAGCCACCTCTTGCAGAACGGTGCGGATTTGCGCGCGGTGCAGGAACTGCTCGGCCACTCCGACATTTCCACGACACAAATCTATACACATGTGCTGGAAGAACGCTTGCAAGAGCTGGTACAAACACATCACCCCCTTGCCAAACAGGGCAAAAACCTTGATTAGAGCGACCGGAACCGCCGGATAATCCGGTCAAACCTTGCGCAAAACGATCGGAAACGGATCTCATGCACAATTATCTCGACTTCGAAAAACCTATCTCGGACCTTGAGGGCAAGATCATCGAGCTGAAGAAGCTTGCCGATGAAGACGAGAGCATAGACACCTCGGAGGAGATCAACCGCCTGGAATCGCGCGTCAACGATGCGATGCAGGACATCTATTCCAAGCTGAACGCCTGGCAGAAAACGCAGGTCGCGCGTCACCCGCAGCGTCCGCATTTCGTCGATTACGCCAAGGCGCTGTTTACGGATTTCACGCCGCTTGCCGGCGACCGCAAGTTCTCCGAAGACGCCGCCATACAGGCCGGCCTTGCCCGTTTCAACGGTCAGCCAGTCGCCATCATCGGCCAGGAAAAGGGCAATGACACCAAGAGCCGCCTGAAGCACAATTTCGGCAGCCCGCGCCCGGAAGGTTACCGCAAGGCTATCCGCGTGCTGGAATTGGCCGACCGCTTCTCGCTGCCTGTCGTCACGCTTATCGATACCGCGGGCGCCTACCCCGGCGTCGGTGCGGAAGAGCGCGGTCAGGCTGAGGCCATCGCCCGCTCGACGGAAATGTGCCTGAACGTGAAGGTGCCGATCGTCTCCGTCGTCATCGGCGAAGGCGGCTCGGGCGGAGCCATCGCGATTGCCACCGGCAACCGCGTCTACATGCTGGAACATGCAATCTACTCTGTAATCTCGCCGGAAGGTGCGGCATCCATCCTCTGGCGCGATTCGACCCGCGCCAAGGAAGCCGCGACCAACATGAAGATCACCTCGGAAGATCTGAAGTCGCTCGGCGTCATCGATGGTATCATTCCCGAGCCGATCGGTGGCGCGCATCGCGCGCCGGAAACCGTGATCAGCGCGACAGGCGACGTTATCGCCAAGGCGCTGGCCGATCTTTCCCAGCGCTCGGGCACGCAGCTTAGGGCCGAACGCCGCCAGAAGTTCCTGGATATCGGCCGTAATCTCTGAGGCGGCCTTAATTTCCGCCGCTGTCGCCCCAACTCGGCCATAGTCCGGTCACATCAAAAGATGGATCGGCGGCCGCGGGGGCGGATCCGATTTGAGTTAAGAAGATGTAAACGGTTAATACCGTATTTAAATTGCACACGGAACGGTATAGAACTGCCGTCACTTCGTGCCATCGTCTTTCGGATCAGATCATGCGTTTGACACATTTTGCACTTCTTGCCTGTACCGCGCTCGTTCTCGCCGGTTGTAACGATACACTCGAAACCGTCGAACGTGATGTGTCGCACATCAAGAACAAGGTTGATTACCCGCTGTCTCCGTCCATTCTGGCCGAGATCGACAAGAAGGGCATGGACCGCACGTCGCCGATCATGATCCGTATCTTCAAGGAAGAAGGTGCGCTGGAAATCTGGAAGGCCAAGCGCGATAACCGTTTCGACAAGATTGCCGAATATCAAATTTGCGCATGGTCGGGAAAACTCGGCCCCAAGGTCAAGGAAGGCGACCGGCAGGCGCCGGAAGGTTTCTACAACCTGACGCCAGCCCATCTCAATCCGAATTCGAAATATTACCTCGCCATCAATACCGGCTTCCCGAACCGCTACGATGCTGCCAATGGCCGCAACGGCACCAACCTGATGATCCATGGCGCCTGCTCATCATCGGGCTGTTACTCGATGACGGATGCGCAGATTCTTGAAATCTACGGTTTTGCCCGCGATGCCTTCAAGGGCGGCCAGAAGACAGTTCAGCTGCAGGCATTTCCTTTCCGCATGACGGCGGAAAACATGGCACGTCATCGCAAGAGCGAGCACCTCGAATTCTGGAAGATGCTGAAGGTTGGTTACGACAATTTCGAAGTCACCAAACGTCCGCCGGAAGTGAATGTCTGCGAGAAGAAATATGTCTTCAACCAGCAGGCGGAAGGTGGCAGCTTCAACGCGTCGGCCCAGTGCCCGCCCATGAGCACGCCGCCTGCACTCGTCAGCGCGCTTTCGAGCTATGAGAAGACCTACGATCTCGCCTATGAAAAGGCGATGAAGAAATATGAAGGCATGGCCTGGTACGACCCGAGCGAAGCCGAGCGCAAGGCGCTGGTGGCCGAAAAGCGCAAGGGCCGCGAACCCGCCTATGCCCCGACGGGCTCGGCGCTGAAGGCCGGCAAGCTGATGAAGGAAACGGAATATGCCGCGCTGATTGAGAAGAAGGCGCAGCAGGTGACATCGTCTTCGCCAGCGACCACCGCAACCGCCTCGGCGCTGCGTGGCCCTCGCCCTTCGGCTAACCAACCGGCCACGGCGCCGCAATCGAACCCGGCACCAGCTGCCCCGACAATGGTTGCCTCGGCTACGCCTGCAGCAGGCCAGACTGGCGCTGCTGCCCAGAGCGTTCCGGTGCCAGCCATGAACCCGCTTGCCTATTCCGCAGCCCCGGCGCCGGAAGCACCGGAGAAGAAGCCCTTCTGGAAGTTCTGGGCCAAGGAATGACCGCAACAAGCGAGATCATCTATGATTTGAGGGGGCTTAAATGCCCCCTTCCGGTTTTGAGAAGCCGCAAGAAACTTGCAACGCTGAAGACGGGGGATGTTCTCACCGTCGAGACGACCGATCCTTTGGCGGTGATCGATATTACACATATGTGCAATGAGGATGGGCATCGTCTGGTGGAGACGACGGCGCTGGATAAGGGCCATCGGTTTCGGATTATGAAGGGTGGGAAAACCGACGTTTGACGGTGTCGCCGGTGGTTCACCCCCCTCTGTCCTGCCGGACATCTCCCCCTCAAGGGGGAGATCAGTCGCTGTGGCCGCTCGTTCCCTCGCCAGTATGCTCGCTGCGACCGTCGATGCGGAAAAGAGTATTCGGAGCAGGCCCCTTGTCGATCTCCCCCCTTGAGGGGGAGATGTCCGGCAGGACAGAGGGGGGTAAGCCACACCCCGGCCCGGCCGCCATTCCATACTACTTCAAAACTTCAACCCAGAAACCGCCAAAGGATTATCCGTCAGCGCCTGCCTGTCCGGGCGGTCAATACCCGGCGCGCTGGTGAAGGCAGCGAAGAGGTCCTTTACGAAAGCCTCCGGCAAATCCTTCGTAATCAGCACCATGCGCGTGCGCTGATCAGCGGGGTCCGGCCAGGCGGAAAGACGCTCCGGCGCGTGAAAAATCGTCTGCACGCCATGGAGCACCAACGGCCTGTCCGGATTGTCCGTGAGCTTCACGATGGCCTTCATGCGCAGAAGCTTTTCACCATGCGCCGAGCGCAGCAAATCCACAAACATGTCGATGGCCATTGGGCTTATCGGCTCGTCGTGTATGATCGAAAAGGAACGAATGGATGCATCGTGGCGGTTCACGTCGTGGTCATGGTGGTGGTGGTGATCATGTGCATGATCATGGTGGTGGTGATCGTGCAGCGCCTCTTCGCCTAACCAACGGCTGACATCGGCAGTTTTATTGCCGGCATCGTAAAGGCCGTTATTGAGAAGCCCCGCAGCACTCCAGTCGGTTTTGTCACCGTCCTCGATAATCGCGCGCGGATTGAGCGCCTCTAGGCGGGCAGTCAATGCCGCAATCGGGGCGTCATCGGCGAGCGCTCGTTTCGTCACGACAATACGATCGGCCACAGCCACCTGTTTCACAGCTTCCTGATGATTGTCGAGTGTGGAGAGGCCGTTCACGGCATCCACCACAGTGACCATGCCAACCAGCACGAAATTCTGCGCAATGACCGGGTTACCCATGACCGACTGCATGACGGGAGCGGGATCGGCAAGGCCGGTCGTTTCGATGACCACGCGCTTCACCGGCTTCAGCTTGCCGGTCTGGATACCGTCCATCAGTTCCGCCAGCGTGTCCACCAGTTCGCCGCGCACGGTGCAGCAAAGGCACCCTTCCGCCAGTTCTATAATGCCCTCGCCCGCGCTTTCGACCAGCATGTGATCGATGCTGACATCGCCGAATTCATTGATGATGATCGCCGCGTCGCTCATGTCAGGATCCTTAAGGAGCCGATTGAGCAGAGTCGATTTTCCGGCGCCGAGAAATCCGGTGATAATGGAAACCGGGATACGATCGCGAGACATGTCTGGCCTGTATGTTGATTGCCGCTTTGGGGAAGTCAGTTCAGGACATAAAACCCGCAACGGCATGAAGCTAAAACAAATCGCCCGAGGCTGAAAGCCGCGAGCGACATTGTAATATCATAACATGATCGATCTGCGAATAGCCAAATGGCAGGGCGGCCGGGAGACCTCTCCCGGCACCTTCGCCTGTCCGTCAGAATGTGGGGCGCGGGATCGGGATCGGCACATTCGCCAATTGGCCCTTTGCGGCCGCGCCCTTGGGCGCATTAACCGCGACCGTCTCGCTGCCCGGTATAAGACCGGCGAAGGAATATTCCGGCGGACGGGTCATTTCCCGCACATAGGGCGAATGGATGACCATGCGGCCGGCATCGTCGCGTCCCTCACTGCGGATTTTCGCCGCCTTCGGGTTGCATATTTCGGCGCTGATATCGTTGACCTCTGCGGTATCGCCATAAGGGGCAAGCGAGGCGAGCGAGACACCCTGACCGGAAGGAGACGTCAGGCCCATCTGCAGAAGATCGGCCGACTGGTCGGTTCGACCCGCGAGACTATCGGCACCCAGCACCACAGTGATGATCGAGCGGCCATTGCGCACGGCCGATGCCACCTGGTTGAACCCGGAAGCGCAGATAAAGCCGGTCTTCATGCCATCCGCGCCATCGAAGCGGCCAACCAGCATATTGAAATTGGCGTAATTCTTTTTGCCGGTGGTGACGCCCTCAAGCGAGAAATAATGCGCATATTCGGGAAATTCCCGCTTGATGATCAGCGCCAGCAGCGCGAGGTCGCGGGCCGTCGTGTACTGGCCCTTCCCCGGCAGACCATTGGGGTTCACGTAATGCGTGGAATTCATACCGAGGCGCTGCGCCTGCGCATTCATCTGCGCCACGAAATTATCCGTGTTGCCGCCGATGGTCTCCGCAATCGCGACTGCAATATCGTTGGCGGACTTGATCAGCAGCAGCTTCAGCGCGCTGTCCATCGTCAGTTTCTGGCCGGGCTTGAAATACATCTTGGAGGCGGGCTGGTCGGCGGCCTTCTTGCTCATCACCACTTCGGTCTGCGGGCTGATCTTGCCAGCCTTCATCTGCGAAAAGGCGATATAGGCGGTCATCAGCTTGGTCAGCGAGGCCGGATACCATTTGCGGAAGGCTTCCTGGTGCGAGATCACCTTGCCGGTTTTGACATCGACCACCATTTTCGGATTGGCATTGGCCACCGGGGCCGCGGCGACGACACCGGCGGTGATGATGGCAATGGCTGCGGAAAGCCGGCGGGCGGCGATTGGCGATTTGAAAGTCTGTGGCAAGGCTAGTCCTCGAATTCCCGTCTTCAGTCGGGGAATGGCAATATTCACCATATATGTCCTAGCAATGGCAAAGTACATTGATTACGTCAATTATGCGGCGCACTATCCACCACGGAGGATGGAGTTTTACGACACGCCGTACCGATGAACCCAGGAATGAACGAATGCCGATTTTGAACAGAGCCGCCGAACTCCAGCAGGAAGTCAGCGAATGGCGGCATCACCTGCATGAAAATCCAGAGATTTTGTATGATGTCGACAACACCGCGGCCTTCGTCGCGGAGAAGCTGAAATCTTTCGGCGTTGACGAAATCGTGACCGGTCTCGGCCGCACCGGCGTCGTCGGCATCATCAGGGGCAATCTTCCAGGCAATCGCACCATCGGCTTCCGCGCGGATATGGACGCGCTGCCCATAGTCGAGGAAACCGGCAAAGCCTGGGCATCGAAAACGCCCGGCGCCATGCACGCCTGCGGCCATGACGGCCACACCGCAATGCTTCTCGGCGCGGCGAAGTACCTCACCGAGACCCGCAATTTCGCGGGCTCGATCGCTGTCATTTTCCAGCCAGCGGAAGAAGGCGGCGCCGGCGCGCTCGCCATGGTCGAAGACGGCCTGATGGAGCGTTTCGGCATCGACGAAGTTTACGGAATGCACAATATGCCGGGCATTCCGCTTGGCGCCTTCGCCATCCGCAAGGGCGGCATCATGGCAGCACCGGACAAGTTCTCAATCACGGTAAAGGGCCGAGGCGGCCATGCGGCCCAGCCGCACCGCACGATCGACCCCATCACCATCGGCGCGCAGATCGTAGGCAACCTGCAGATGATCGCCTCACGCAATGCCGATCCGATCCGCTCCGTTGTCGTCTCGGTCACGCGCTTTCAGGCCGGCTCCAGCCACAACATCATTCCCAACGAGGCGCTGATCGCCGGCACCGTGCGCAGCCTCGATGAGACAGTGCGCGATCTCGCCCAGGAACGTATCAAGCAGATGGCGGAAGGCATTGCGCTTGCCAATGGCGCAGAAGCCGAAGTCGTCTATGAGCGCTATTGCCCGGTGACCTTCAACCACGCCGCTGAAACCAACCACGCTATCCGTGTGGCCCGCGATGTGGTTGGCGAACCGAATGTAGACCCCGATGTCGATCCCTCCATGGCAGGAGAGGATTTCTCCTTCATGCTGAAGGAAAGGCCCGGCTGCTTCATCTTTATTGGCAATGGCGATTCGGCCGGGCTCCACAATCCGGGTTATGACTTCAACGACGAAGCCATCGCCTACGGCATCTCCTATTGGGTGAAACTTGCAGAACAGCGCCTGACGAGCTGATGTCAGGCCAACGCGAAGAAAGCGGAGGACGAGATCAACCGCGATGAAGAACGCGGTTGATCCGCCGGCTGGGTCAGGTTAAAGAGCAATTCAGTGTCCACGTAGCTCAGCAGGATAGAGCACAGGATTCCTAAGACAAATTGGGGGTTGCGTCCGGAAACGACGCAATCGATCTGCTCAAAGTCGGGGAAAGCTTCGCTGGTCTTCCAGCATGCCAATCCCGAGCCAAGCTCCGGAGAAATCCGGTGAAGGTGTAGAGACTGGATGGGCAGCACCTAAAGGCCTCACGGCCCATGGTGAAGGGACAGTCCAGACCACGAACGCCCTTCCCAACAAGGCAGGGCGGCGGCGAAAGCCGAAGCGGTATGAATCCTGGGGTCGGAGGTTCGAATCCTCTCGTGGACACCATTTCCTGAAAATTATTTAAAATCAATGACATAATCGGACAGCGACCAGCAGACAGCTGGTCCGGGCGCGAGAAGTGGTGCGTATTCTTTGCCAGCCTGCCGCCTGCAATTGGCAAATATCAGATCGACCGACATAATAGCGGTTCCTCCTAGAACACAGAAAGTTCAAAGCTTCCTAAGGGAACGTTGAAAGCCCGCAATCGCTTCCTATTTCCTATCAGTGACGATGAGGCGCCTGTCGAAGTGGGACGCGCGAGACGAGGGAGATTTGATGATCGACGAATATGGTCCATATGTGCAGATGTCCACGCTTGGAGAACAGATGGCTGCCTGCTACCAGACGGATGCAAATCTCGCGCTGGAACCGCATCTGGCGCATTACATGGACGAGGTGGAGGTGAATATAGCCGCCGACAGCTTCAACCATGTTGGCTTCCTGAACAGGATCAGCAGCCGGTTGCAGGTGACGCTGGCAGCAACGACCAATCAAAGACGCCGGGAGTTTCTGCAAGCGGTTGTGGCTTCGCTTCAGGAGCGGATCGACCGCCATTCGTTCGATGTGGCTCAATAGGATTGGACCGCTCATCTCCCCGCGGTTGACCGGCTTGCACTTGGTTGACGAGACGGTCACAAGGCCTGTCTTACAGGAGCCCTCGGCGGCCGTTGTTGACTTGGACGCGCCGTCGTCATTCGACGAAAATCCGGACACTCGACGCACGGCCATCGGCGTCAATCACCGTGAGTGTGGAAAACCCCTGCCCTTCCGGTCGCCATTCACTGTTGCGACGGTGGGACGCATCCGGCAAAGGCAAACCGTTGGCGAGCCAGCGGAAGGGTGCGCGCCCGCCCTGAAGCTTCAGCACCAGTGGCGAGATGCCCGACTGGCCGGAAAGCTCCACCCGCGCGCCCTCGGGCGGATAAACGATGCGCGGGGCGCTTTCACGTCTTGAAGCCGAAAGCAGGCCGTTTGCGGTCGTCGTGAAACGCCGCTGGTTTGCCGGAAGGTCGGCCACGCTCACGCGCGCGACGCCGGAGGGTGCTGCCGGCATTGGCGTGATGGCCACGCCCGATTTTTCAAAGGCCTCGAAAAGGATGGGAGCCGCCGTCGCGTAACCGGCAATACCCGGCACGGCGCCGTTATCGGCGCGGCCGACCCAGACTCCGACCACGTGCCGCCCGTCATACCCGATCGACCAGGCGTCGCGGTAACCGTAGCTGGTGCCGGTCTTGTAGGCGATGCCGCGCTGTTTCATGCCGAGTGGCGGCAGCACGCCGGACAGGATGTCCGAAACGTTCCAGATTGCGGCATCGGAAAACAATCGGTCGCCTTCCAGTCGTTCCGGGGCGGAGCGGACGCCATCACCGAGGCGTACCGGACCGTCGCCACCTGTTAGCCCGGCATAAAGCTGGACAAGATCGACAAGCGAAATACCGGCGCCTCCGAGAGCAATGGCGAGCCCGGGTGCTTCGTTGGCGGGCAACGCGAGTGTGACGCCAGACCGCCGGAACCGCACCATCAACGCCGATGGGCTCACCGCGTCGAGCAATTTCACGGCGGGCACGTTGAGCGACAGTTGCAGCGCCTGCCTGATGCTGACATCGCCCTGATAATGCATGTCGAAATTGCGCGGCCGGTAACCGGAAAAATCAGCCGGGCGATCCTCGATGATGGTCTCCTGACCGATCAGGCCATCCTCAAAGGCGAGGCCATAAATGAATGGCTTGAGGGTCGATCCGGGCGAGCGCACCGCGCGGCTCATCTCCACGAAACCCCTCCTCGCGGTATCGAGATAATCCGCCGAGCCGACCTCCGCCAGAATATCCCCGCTCTCTGCGTCGGCCATGACGATGGCGACGGATACCTTATCGCCGATTTTTCCTGCTGCATGGCGCGCCACGCCTTCCAGTTCCCGCTGGATCGACAGCTTCAGAGTCGAGCGTATTTCCGCAGCATTGGGGAATTTCGCACGCGCGGCAGCAGCCATGTGCGGTGCTAACGCCGGCAGGTCGCGCCGGCTGGTCGGAACGCCCGCAAGCGTCGCCCGTTCCGCTTCGCCCTCACCCACGACACGTTCGACGGCAAGCCTCTGCAAGACCCGTTCCCTTGCCTGTCTCGCCGCCTCGGGATACCTGTCCGGGCGACGCCTTTCTGGCAATTGCGGCAGGGCGACCAGAAGGGCAGCCTCGGCCGTGTCGAGCCTTCCCGGCTCCTTGCCGAACCAGGCGAGGCTGGCCGCGCGTATGCCTTCGAGATTGCCGCCATAGGGCGCGATATTCAGATAAAGATCGAGGATATCCGCCTTGCTGAGCCGCCGTTCGATTTGAATAGCCCGCAGGGCCTGAAGAAGCTTTGCCGAGAAGGAGCGATCGGCGCGTGGCTCGACCAGCCGCGCCACCTGCATGGAAAGCGTCGAGGCGCCGGATACGATCCGGCCGTTGCTCACCAATTGCCACGCGGAACGCAGCAAGGCCCAGGGATCGATACCGTGATGGTCGTAAAAACGTTGGTCCTCATAGGCGACCAGCATCCGCAGGAACTGTGGATCGACTTCGGCCGCCGTGGTGTCGAGCCGCCAGCGGCCATCCGCTGTTGCGAAGGCACGCAGCAACTTGCCGTCTCGGTCCAACACCTCGAAGGATCGCTGCCGCGCTGTCTCGAGCGGCGGCGGGTAGGCCTTGTCCAGCGCATCCAGACCGAAGGCCGCACCGCCGATAAGCAATGCGGCCATAACGAAGCCGACGATGACATCTTTTTTCCGCCTCATCGTAATAACTTCGTATAGCATACATTATACGAAGTTATACGACTGATGAAGGAAACG
>NZ_LT009719.1:1080689-1345843 GCF_900013495.1 Agrobacterium genomosp. 2 str. CFBP 5494 | reverse complement strand
CACCGCCGATAAGCAATGCGGCCATAACGAAGCCGACGATGACAGCTTTTTTCCGCCTCATGGGGTCGCCGAACGCACCTCCATGCGGCCGGTTGCGGTGCGGGCGGCAAATTGCGGCCGGTACATATCCTCAACAGACGCCGCCGGATGATCATAAGTACCGGGAGTGACCGCGCGGACGACATAGGCCAGCGCTATTTCCGAACTGTCCCCTGCCGAGCGATCGAAGGCCGCCACAAAACGGTCATAGCGGAATTCGGTATGCGCCGCCTCCGTTTCCGGCAACCAGTCGAAATTCGACAGTTCGGCCGAATTGACGAGGCTCGGATTGTCGATCTCGAAACCGGAAGGCAGTAGATCCGTCACCAGAATGCGCGACTGCCAGCTATTTTGCGGCACCACGTTCAGAACCACGACATAACGTTCGTTCTGTGTGACGTCGCTCGGGTTCACCTCCTCGCCATCCATGGAATAATAGGTGCGGGTGATGGTGAAGCCTTCGCCGCCGGCGGCAAGCGGCTGCGCCGGGGGCGCCACGGTGGTGACAACAGCCGTGACCGGATCAGCCGAGGCATTGGCGATCTTCAAGGGTGCCGCCAGCAATTCATCGCCGCTCATCCGCTTGCCGAAACCGCCGGTCTGTAAATCACCGTTCACATCGAGACGGATATCCTTGTCCTCGCCTTTCACGGCCCGGGCGGCCAGCAGCATCCATGCCTGCTCCTGTGTGCTGGTATAGGGCTTCTTTTCCCATTCCCTTGCCACGGCACCGGCAAGCTGCGGCACGACGGCCGGAACCGGACGGCTTTCCGCCGCCAGCGCCAGCGCCGCCGCACCGTCGCGAAGGGCGGAGCCATAATCGGCGCGGGCGAAGCTGACATTGGTGGCGCGGCTGGCCATGTCGAGCGAAGCACCGAACACGGTCTTCGAACGGGCCTGGTCGCCGTAAAGCGAAAGGGCTGCGGCAACCTGCGCCTTGGCAAGCGGCGTCGGGAAATCGGCAAGCGCAGTATCGGCGTAATAACGCAGATCGTTGATCGCCGCCTTGCGGTTGCGCGCCAGCACATAAAGCGAATAGGCGATCTCGTTGCCGCGATCCTTGACATTGCTGTCATAGGACAGGCCGTTCTGCAGGTTGTTCAACGCCTGCACCATGGCCGCTTCGGGGACATCGTACTTCTGCTCGCGCGCGCGGGTCAGGAAGTCGGTAATATAGGCATCGAGCCACAGATCGCCGTACCCCGGCGACCAGAGGCCGAAGCTGCCGGAACTCGACTGGAAGGACAGCACGCGATAGACCGCTTCCTGAACCCTCTTACGGGTGTCGGGATCTTCAGCCATGCCGCTGTCCTTCGTCAGTTCCGAGACGTAAAGCAGCGGCAGCGCGCGGCTCGTCGTCTGTTCGGCGCAGCCGTAAGGATATTTGTCCAGCATCATCACCAGCGCCGGGATATCGAAAGCGGGCGAGCGCGTGACATTAACGGCGACGGACGAGCCGAGGAGCATGCTGTCGGCCAGAAGATCACCATTGATCGTCAGGCTGCTGTTCGGCGCAATCTTGATTTCGCGCCGCGTCGTGACTGGAAGAACGGCCGGGCGCACCGGAACGTTCAGAACCTGCTCAAGCGAGACACCTGCCGCATTGGAGACCTTTATGGTGATCGCGCCATTGCCGGGCTGCTCGCCCGTCAGCGGAACGGTCAAAGACGACTTGCCGCCCTTTTGCAGCGCAAGTGTCTGCGACACTTCACCCTGATCGACCGTCAGAGCGGTATTGCTGGTCACATCCAGCCGGTAGTCGCCGGCGTCGCCATCCGTATTGGCGATATCAAGCCGCAGTTGCGAGATATCGCCGGGGGCGAGGAATTTCGGCGCGCTGGCCGTTACCACGACGGGATCGCGAATGATGGCATCGGAAACCGCATGTCCCACGCCGGTCTTCGTCCAGGCAACCGCCATGATGCGGGCCGTCCCGTTGAACTGCGGAATATCGAAGCTCACCGTCGCCTTGCCGTTAGCGTCGAGTTCAACCGGACCGGCAAAGAAGGCCACAAGCTTTTCCGTGGGCGGGCTGCCCTGAATGGCCGCCCCGCCGCCATCACCGCCGGTGCGCAGCCGGCCGGTGGCGCCAAGCGAGCCGTCAATCAGGCGGCCATACAGATCGCGGATTTCCAGTCCCAGCCGGCGCTGGCCGAAATACCATTCATCCGGCTTCGGCGGCTCATAGCGGGTGAGGTTCAAGATGCCGACATCGACCGCCGCAACGATGGCGTAGGCCTTTTCGCCCACACCAGCCCCCGCAACCGTGATCGGAATTTCGAGCGGCTGGCGCGGCAGCGTCTTCTGCGGCGCGCCGAGTGTGACGGCAAGCTTGCGCTCGGCCGGATCGACGGCAAGCCACTTGATGCCGATGGCGCGCATGGGCATACGGCTTTCCTGCGCGTCGCCGGGGCGGAACATCGTCGCCGTCACATAAGCGCCAGCGCCCCATTCCTCGGTGACCGGGATGTCGATCTCGCCGCCCTCTTCGCCGATCTCGGCATTCTGTACCGCAATCAGCTTTTCCGAACCGGACGTTATCATCAATTCACCGGCGAAACGTGAGGAGACCTTGAGTTTGGCCGTATCGCCGATCTTGTAGCTCTGTTTGTCCAGCGCGATTTCCAGCGCATCCGGCGTTTCCGTCGAGCTTGCCTCGACATAGAAACCGGCATCGAATTCGACACTGGAAACCGGTGCGCCATTACCCGCACCCTCCACTTCCAGCCGGTAGCGACCCCAGGTGACCGGCACGGAAATTTCGCCGCCATTGGCGTCGACCGAAAGCGTGCCGGTTTCCTGCTGCTTGGTGTATTCCACGGGCTCATAACGCCAGGAATTACCCTGACGATACCATTGATAGTTACGCTCTACCTTGATGAGCTTCCAGGTCAGGCCATTCATCGCCTGTTTGGCACCATCGGCACTGACACCGATGATATGGAAACGTCCAACGGAGTTCTGGGCGAGATCGCCGGAAAACTGCGGCTTGATGCCAATGACGGATGCTTCCGCCTTGATGGGCAGCGCCAGCGAGCGTTCCACGGCGCGGCCGCCGGCTTCGCGCATGCGCACGGTGATGTTGGCAGAGAGAAGCTGCGTCATGGATGGCAGATCGGTGAGATCAACGTTGAAGCTCGCTTTGCCCTCTTCATTCAGGACCGGCAGATCGGCAAGCGTCGTGCGGTTTTCCTCTTCGCTTTCCTCATCGGCCAGGCCGAAGAAGTAACCTTCGAAATCGGCGCTGGTGCGCGTCGGCTTGATCGCGACCTCTCCTTCCAGCGTCAGGCCGGCAGCGGGCGCGCCATAAAGATAACGGCCATCAACGTCGATTGCCGTTTCTGCGCCCGGATCGATCTGTTTTGCCTTGCTCGAGAGGTCAAACTCGGTGCGGTCAGGCACAAAATCATCGACAAGGAAGCTCTTTTCGCTGATCGCAGCCGTTTTCGGGTCGGTATGAATGCGCAATGTCCAGGTGCCGCGCATGGCATTTGCCTGCAACGGCAGATCCACCGCATGACCGCCAAGCGCGTTGCCGTCGCTGACAAAGCGCCGGTCTTCCACCCCGTCAGGGCGTGAGAAAATGAAAGTGAGCGGCAGGTCCTCGATTGCCTTGCCGTCAACGTCACGGGCCAGGGCTGCGGCATGCACGGTCTCGCCGGCACGGTAGATGCCACGTTCGGTCCAGCTGAACACGTCGATAGCACCGGGTGCTGCACGTCCCGTCACGCCGCGATCCGAAAGATCGAAGCCTGCACGGGTCATATCGAGGAACACGTAATCCTTATCGCCGTTGCGCGCCGTCAGGATGGCAGGCGCCTGAGCCGCCGTGCCGCGCATCAGGCCGGCAGAGAATACCGCGCGTCCGTCCGCATCGGTTTTCGCGGTGCCCAGCACCTCGTTGTTCTTGGCCAGGAGCTGCAGATCCACGTCCGCAAGCGGTTTGGCGCTGCCGAGTGCACGGACAAATACATTCAAACCGTCCGTTCCGGCATAGGTGGTGATGCCGGTATCCGACACGAGGAACCATTGGGTGGCGCGTGAATCCCAGGTTTGCGGCGCCGTGCCCGGCGGCACGGCAGTCAGCACATAGATGCCCGGCTTGCGCTCCGGCAAGGCCTCATCCACTGGAAAACTCGTGACCACATCCTTGTTGAGATCGGGCTGGATATCAATCGAGCCCTGCCAGACAAGCTCGCCGATTTCGTTTTCGATACGGTCGGCATTGTAACCGTCCATCTGCGTCAGAAACTGCGAATTTGCGAGCAGCGCGGTGATATTGCGGTCACCGACGCGATAAAGCTTCAGGTCGGCCTTGTCGGCATTCACAGAGACAATCGGAATGCCACGGCGCGCACTGCCCGGCAGCACGAAATTCTCGCCGGTGAAGCGCACGCTGGCCGTGCGGTCACGCACGTAAATATCGAGATTGACCTGTTTTTCCAGCGGCTCTTCCACGGAAGACGGCAGGCCGGCGCGCAGTGCGATCTTGTAGCGCTGGCCATGGGTCAGGCCTTCGACGCAAATTTCGCTGCCCTTCGCCTCGATGGCCTTGGGAGCTGCCCCATCCAGCGTGATGAAGGAAGAATAATCGACGCCATTCTTCACCAGCGGTTCGGAAAACTGCACGCAGGCGCGCGGGCTTACGCTGTCCGTATCCACCGTATTGTTGATGACGCGAAAACCCTGGCGCGTGCGCAGGTCGGCATAGGCCGCCTTTGTCTGTGCATCATCGGTAAGCGCAAGGCTTTCCTTATAGGCATTGAGGGCTGCGCGATAATTCTGGGTTCTTTCAAATGCCTTCGCCAGCCGGTTCAGGGCTTCGGTGCGGGCGCTGACTGTTCGGCTCAGCTGATAGGCATTGATGGCGGCAGACGCCGCCTGCCCTGCGATCGAATAATTATCGGTGACCTGCGCCGCCGTTTCGGAAAGCTCCGCCCAGAGCGCGCCGTCGTCTGGCGTGATCGCAAGGGCCTGCTTATAGGTCGTAACCGCATCGGGAATATTGCCCCCGGCCGCCTGCTGCCGCGCCGTCTGTACGAGGGCTTCCACGCCTTGCCCGCCCTCACCGTCATTCGCCGCAAGGCCGGATTTCATTCGGCGCGCTTCCTGCTGCAGGCTGTCAGTGACGAAGGACAGGCGCTGCGGCGCGCCGATATCGGCTTCCGTCGCCACTTCGACAATCTTGCCGGCAACCGCACCGGGGAAGGCGTTCAGCTGATTGAAATCAGATTTGAGGAAGCACCATTTCACCTTTGGATTGTAGGTAAAGGCCTTGCAGGATGTGTCCCCGGCGCAAATCTCGCCACATTGCTCCAACGAGACGTTTTGCTCCGTCCTGAGATCGAAGCCGAAATAATCGCCATTTTGGGTGGTCACGACCTTGCGGGAGGGTTCCGCCGCCATGGCTGGCGCAAAAATCATGGCGGCTGAGACCGCAACCAGCGAAATCCGGACGAGCGCGCGCAACGACATCAGTTTTCTCCCCGCAACAGACATGTCGGGCGGGACTCTGGTCAAATCCACGCATGGTTGTCAACGCATCTTCGTCAATTCGCCCCATGACAATCTGTGGAGAGGAAAAGAAGCTGCGTTTAGTCCTCTATTTTACGCGCTTCCGAGATGAGCATGATCGGCACACCGTCACGAATTGGATAAGCAAGCCGCGCATTTTCGGAGATGAGTTCATTGCGGGCACGGTCATAGGAAAGGCGGCCCTTCGTCAAAGGGCAGACAAGCAATTCGAGAAGCTTCGGATCGACGTTGTTCATCCTGTCGTCCATGGCGGCGATCCTACTGCAGCACGTTGCCGCCCTCACCCGATCCCTGGGCAAGAACGATCTCGGTGATGGCGATCAATGTTTCGGCCCGCGTCTTCAGATCGGGCGCTTCCAGCAGCGCCTGTTTTTCGGCGGGTCCAAAGGGAGACATCATGGAAAGCGAATTGACCAGAACACGGTTGCCGGCCCGTTCCACGCTCTCCCAATCCGCTTCCAGCTGGTTGGCATCCAGAAACGAGCGGAACACCCGCAGCAGGTTTTCACGGTCCACGGCCTCCTCATCGTATTCGCCGGAAAGATCGGCGATGAAGGGCGCGTGACGGAAACTGCGATAGGGCTTGCCGGCCTCCACCTCCTCCAGCAGACGGAAACGGCACACACCGGTGAGCGAGATGATGTAACGGCCATCGCCGGTTTCGGAAAAGGAGGTGATGCGGCCAAGGCACCCAACCGCACTCAACGGCCCGCCCTCCAGGCCCGATTCAATGACATGAAGGGCTGGCTGCACCATGCCGATGAGACGGTGACCCGCCAACGCCGTGTCGATCATGGCAAGATATCTTGGCTCAAAGATATTGAGTGGAAGATGGCCTTCCGGCAACAGAAGAGCACCGGGAAGGGGAAAAACCGGCACGGTTTCCGGCAGGTCGTCGCTCTTCACATATCTTGCATTTCCGACATGCATGGGAATCAAGCCCCCTGTTCACTGCTGCCGGCCGGCGGATCAACCGCCTGGCCGGGATATGCCCGCATTAAGAAAACAGTATCGACGAAAGCTTCCGGCGGCCCGCGACGGTCGCCGGATCCTTAAAGCCCCAGGCCTCGAAAAATTCGAGAAGCTGGCGGCGTGCGCCGTCGTCGTCGAAGGTCCGATCCTTACGCATGACGTAGAGCAGATGATCCGCCGCCTCGTCGCGCCGGCCCTGCGCATTCAGCACCTTCGCAAGCTTAACCCGTGCCTCGTGTCGATCCGGGTCGGCTGCCAGTTCGCTTTCCAGCGCCACGGGATCGCCGATCTTGCGGGCTTCCTCATATTGGGCGATCTTTTTCGAAACGAGCTGAATGCCCGCATCCTCATTGAGTTCCGTCGGCAGTGACGACAGCAATTCACTGGCCCGCTCATATTGTCCGGCGGCGATCATGCATTCGGCAATGCCGGCAATCGCTGCGGGGTTTTCCGGATCCGCCTGCATGACGGCGCCAAAGAGCTGTGCTGCGCCGTTGAAATCGCCATCGGCCAGAAGCTGTTTCGCTTCGGTCAGAACGGCCTCGATCTCCGCCTTGGGATCGCCTGCATCAGGGCCGGCAATCTTTTCGATGAATTGCTTGATCTGGCTTTCCGGCACCGCGCCCATGAAGCCATCGACCGGCCGGCCATCGGCAAAAGCGACGATCGCCGGAATGGACTGGATGCCGAGCTGGCCGGGAATGGACGGGTGGTCGTCAATGTTCAGCTTCACGAGCTTCACGCGGCCATTCGCTTCGTTGACGACTTTCTCGAGCACGGGCGTCAGCTGTTTGCACGGGCCGCACCAGGGCGCCCAGAAATCCACGAGAACTGGCTGACGACGTGACTCTTCGAGAACGTCCTTGGAGAAACCAGCCGTCGTTGTGTCCTTGATGTGTCCGGAGGACGCACCATTCAGCTCGCCACTATAGTGCGCGCTTGCGGACATCTGCCCGCCGTAGGAACCGCCGTAAGGATTATTCGTGTCGCTCATGCCGGTCTCCCGTAACCTCTGTCATATGTCTTGATTGAAGCAAAGATCGTATCTCACTCGCTGACTTTCAAGACAAGCGGCGTATGTCCGGTCGCCTCGAGAAAGCGAATGAGATCCGCGGATGCGATTGTCGTCGTCTGGTCGTTGGAGAGCGGGTGGCAATTGACAAGTTCGTTTTCCAGCAGCGCGCTATCCAACACAAAGGTGACCTGCCGGTCCGTGTCGTTGATTGCGCCGAACACCGTGACCGAACCCGGCACCACACCCAGATATTCGAGCATTTTTTCCGGCCGGCCGAAGGACACGCGGCTTGCCGCACCGATGGTCTTATGGACGCTTTTCAGATCCACCACCGCGTTTTCGTCCACGGTCAGAACGAAGTACTGGTCCTTTTTGTCCTTTACAAAGAGGTTCTTTGTGTGGCCGCCGGGGATGAGGTCGCGCAATGACTGCGATTCCGCGACGGTAAAGACGGGCTCGTGCTGTTTCGTGGTGTGCGAAATTCCGAGCCCATCGAGAAATTCGAACAACTCCGCTGCCGTCTTGCGAGAATTTTCCGCCATATGCTGCCGCCTGCCTCTGCCGATTCCATCGTCGTTGCGTCATGATTAAGGGGGCAGTCGCCGATTGGCAACGCGGGAAAAATCGGCTGCAGGAAAAATTATCAATCTTTTCCGCCGCTTGTCGCATTTCTCAAAGAAATTTTCGCGTTTTTGTCATTTCCCTGTTGCATTCCAAAATCGATTGAGCGATATAGCGCCCGTCGCCGCTTCGGCGGCCCACGGTTCAGCATACTACCCCGGACCGGTGGATTTGAGCGGGTGTAGCTCAGGGGTAGAGCACAACCTTGCCAAGGTTGGGGTCGAGGGTTCAAATCCCTTCGCCCGCTCCAGTTTCCCAAGTAATGATCTTCCGGATGTTTATTTTTTTCGCAGCGGCGGTTTTCGTTCCGGCGTCATCGGCTTCATATTGTCCGTGTACGAGCGGTACAAAAATTGTCCCCCGGCGGAACCTATATCGAGGATGGCCGTTTGAACGCTGAGGCTCCTAACCTCAGTTCCCTCTGATTGCCCGCTGCCAGCGGGCATTTTTTTACCCTCTTTAAAGTCGCCTCCTGCGCCCGCCCCTTTAAAACTACGGGTGAGAGCCCCGTCATACGCGGCTGAATGGCAGAACAACCCTGTCAGCAGCAACAATATGACGCCTTGATCTTGCCATATTTCATTCAGTGTGCTTTTGTGCAGCCGCCCTTGTGGGAGGGGGTAGAGGTTGAGGCCCGCTGGCTGCATTTCAGCAGTAGCGGGTTTCCCTTTTTTTGGGCGAGATTCGCCGGCAAAGGCGTCTGATCCATTGCTATTTGCCGCTGAGACAAGCAACGAACTCCCGCGCTGCACGGTGAGGTACGGTTTTTTCGTATGAAGAAAAGTGGTAGCGGGAGAGGGACTTGAACCCCCGACACGCGGATTATGATTCCGCTGCTCTAACCACCTGAGCTACCCCGCCACAGGGGAAACGTGACAGTCATGTGACCGGCCGTTCCATCAGGATGAGCGGCTTATAAGGTGCCGCTCCCCAAAGTGTCAAGCGCAAGATGCGCAAAAAATTCGCTTTCCGCATCGCTGCAAAAAGCGAGTGGTTTCAGGCGGCAACCGGCTTTTCCAGAAGCGCCTTGAGCGACGCCTCGGCCTCCGCCGAGCGCTCGGACCGTTCAATGAAACCGCCGCCGTACACGCGGGCATCCGCGCCCGGAGCGGAATAAAGCACGCAGGCCTGACCGGGCGCGACACCCGCCTCTCCGGTCATCAGGTCCACATAGATACCATTCTCATCCGCATGCAGCACTGCCTCCGTCGGAGGACGGGTGGAACGCACCTTGGCGAAGCAGGCGAAGCCCTGCCCAGCGTCGACGGCCAGGTCGCCATCACCCAGCCAGTTCATGTCACGCAGATAGACGCGGCGGGTTTCCAGCGCCTCACGCGGGCCAACGATGACCCGGCGGCCACGCGCATCGAGATGCACGACGTAAAGCGGCTCGCCTGTCGCAACGCCGATACCGCGGCGCTGACCGATCGTATAATGCACGATGCCATCGTGGCGACCAAGCACTCGCCCGTCGAGATGCACGATATCACCCGCCAGAGCCGCATTCGGCTTCAGCTTGTTGATGATATCGGTATATTTGCCCTGCGGCACGAAACAGATATCCTGGCTGTCGGCCTTTTTGGCAACGACAAGCCCCATTTCTTCCGCTAAAGCCCGCGTTTCGGCCTTGGAGAGGCCACCGAGCGGGAAGCGCAGATAATCGATCTGTTCCTGCGTGGTTGCGAACAGGAACCAGCTCTGGTCGCGGTCGCTGTCGATCGGCCGGTAGAGCGCGCGGCGGCCCGGCTGGCCGGGAACGGGGTTGGGCCGCGAACGGATGTAGTGGCCCGTGGCCAGCGCATCGGCACCCAGTTCCTGCGCGGTCGCTAGAAGATCGGTGAATTTTACCGTCTGGTTGCAGGCAACACAGGGAATGGGCGTCTCACCCATCGCATAAGCTTCCGCAAAGGGGTTGATGACGGTTTCACGGAACCGCGCTTCATAATCCAGCACGTAATGGGGGATACCCAGCGTTTCGCAGACCCGGCGCGCATCGTCGATATCCTGGCCGGCGCAACAGGAGCCGGCGCGGTGCACGGCGGCGCCATGGTCATACAGCTGGAGGGTGATGCCGAGGACATCGTAGCCCTCGCGCTTGAGGATACCAGCCACAACAGAAGAATCGACGCCACCGGACATGGCGACAACGATCCGGGTATCTTCCGGCCTCTTGTCAAAATCGAGCGTATTCACGTTTTTTCCCATCGTCAGTCATAACGGGGGTAAAGGCCCCGCCGCCTGTCGGTCATCCGCCGCGAGAAACCTTGCCCACTAAAAGGGCCGTCCTGTCTCGCCATACCGCGGATTTAAGGGCTGCATATAGAAAGGAATGGCTTCACACGCAAGTACGGGGCGGAAAACCGCCCCGTAAAGCCGTCTGATTCCCCTTGTGGAGGGCTTCAGGCGCCAGCCGTCTTCTGGCCGCTGCTGCCGAACCACTTGTCGCGCTCCCGCCACAGGGCGGGCATGGCCAGCAATCCGATGGCCGTGAAGGCGATCAGCGTCTTGTTCAGCTGCGACAGTTCCGCCGTGCGTCCATCGAGATAATAAACGCCGTAAACGATCGCCACGTGCCAGACATAGACCTGCAGCGAGTGGCGGCCGAGCAATTGCAGGAACTTCAGCGACAGCACCCAGATAACGCCTTCGGCGATGGAGCGCACGAGCGGGCGGTGGTGACGCGGCCCGGCAATCACGAGCCAGGTGAGGCCAACGCCGACGGCGAGGAAGTTGATGAGATAGACCGGGCCGAAATCGGCGCGGATTTCCATCGTCGAAAACTTGCCCATCATGAATTCCGGCATCAGACCCCACGCGGTAGCGATGCGAAGCGGCATGAAGAACAGGCAGATGACAAGCGCGGCCTTCGGCAGCCAAGTGTGCTCCGGGGAGAAAATCTTCTTCCACGGAATGCGGTTCTGCGCCGTCATAGCACCCATCACCAGCGCCGAGTAGAACACCAGCTGCCAGCCGAGCAGGTTGAAGCTTACGCGAATACCCTGTTCGTCCGCGCCCTTGACGAGTTCATTGAGAGGCGTCGTCACAATCTGCTGCAGGCCAAGCTGTCCCGCCATCCAGACCAGCAGCGAGCCGGCCATGACATAGGCCCACTTGCCATCGAGGCAGAGCTTCACCAGGACAGGCGCGAAAATCATGTAGACAATATATTGCGGCAGAATGTCCATGAAGGTCGGCTGGAAGAGAAATGTCGCAATTGCCGCCAGACGCAGCGGATCGTCGAAAGACGTCATGCCGAGCCAATTGTACCAGATATAGGGCGTATGCGGGATAATCATACGGAAGAACAGAACGGCGATGACGAGACCCATCGCATAACGATAGAGTTCCAGCGCGCGGTTCCAGATCATCTGTTTACCGGCGTCATAGCCATATTTCATCATCTTGCGCGCGTATACCATGCCGATCAGCAGGCCGGACAGGAATACGAAGCCCTGCGCGTCCTCGACAAAGGCGAACTGACGATGGTTGATTTCCACCAGCCAGAAGCCGCCGGCAAACACCAGATGGTTGATCAGCATGAAGACGAGGAAGTAACCACGCATCCCGTCGATCAGGTCAAAGCGTTTCATTTCGATAGCTCTCCGTTCTCGCGGGCCGTGCATTGCCCGGCCACCCAGCCCGGCCTGCGAGATGCCGGGAATTGGATTGTCAACGCGTTTTTGCGGCTGAGGTTCCGCTCCCAAAGCGGTTTAGAACCGGCACGAAAAGTCACATTGACGTGTACGCCCTGTGGTTAGGACGCGGGGACTGAATGCTGGATGAATGAAAAAAGGCAATTCCATGAAGCGGATAAGCCATGCGCCGGGGACATACCGTGGCAAACAAGCCTCAAGACCTTGCATGGCAGGGGAAAGCCGAATCCGCCGAGCGTGGCTGGCGGATATATCACCCGTAAGATCTCCCAATCTTTTTTCGCGGCATCCCGCCATGCTTTTTAGGAAGCTTATCGAACGAAACGAATAAAGGCCCGGCGGTGAAGCGACCGCCGGGCCTTATCCGTTTAAGAGGCTCTGATTCGTCAGGCGGCGGCCTGGATGGCGGCGACCTGCCAGTTGTCGTTGCCGGGGCGGCGGACAAAGGTCCACATTTCCACCGACTCCGACGGATGTTGCTCGTCACCTTCGATCACCTTGCCGGAGGTGCGGTCGCGCATCACGTCGATGGCAGAGTAGCGCATCGCGACTGTCGCGTAGTCCTGCCCTTCTTCGTGCCATGCTTCGGCGACATCGCCCTGCAGTAGCGTCACCTCGCGCACGTCGTTTTTCACACCGCTGGTCGCGTTATCGCTGAGTTCTTCAGCGAGATAAGACATGGCTTCGGGCGTCGTCAGTTTGCGCAATGTGCCATAATCCTCGGCGGCATAGGCAGCCTGCACGTCTTCCAGCATTTTCTGGAACGTCTCGAGGTCGCCCTGCGTGATGCCGATTTCGTCGCCCTCCGAGATGGCGTTGGCGTGGGGCGTGGGCTTTGCCGTTGCGGCAGCAGCAGCCGCTCCGCCCGCAGCGCCGGCCATCGCGCCGATCTTCGGAATCTTGAACGAGGATGCTGCCGGACCCGCCTGCGAACCGCCATTATAGGAGGAGCCGGAATGATCCGTGCGGTGCGAGCCGTTGGCCGATCCATAAGCGGGCTGGCCCTGACGGCGCGACGCGAAGAAACGCATGGCGAGCATGACCAGAAGGCCGATCAGCGCAACCTGCAGCAACATGCCGAAGAAACCGGCCATGCCGCCGAAACCACCACCCAGAAGCATGCCGAACAGACCGCCCATCAGCAGGCCGCCCATCAGACCACCCATCATGCCGCCGAAGAGGCCACGATTTTGCTGCGGCGCCTGTGCGCCAGGACGTGCCGGCTGAGCAGCGCCAGGAGCTGCCTGGTTGGTGTTGGGCGTCATGCTGCGGTTAATCGGCGCGGTCTGGCCGGGCGCAGTGCTGGTCGAAGGCGGAGCGGAGTAGGTCCGTGTGCCACGGCTGCCGAAACCGCCGCTGGCGCGACGTGCTTCTGCCATATCAACCGCCACAAAAGACACCGCGATACCAAGCGCGGCGACTGCGAACAAACCCTTGAAGCGCCGAAAGGCAGCAAACATCGTTATCTCCTGTTGGCCGCCCTCCCATGAGCGGCATCTCAACAGGCGATATAGCAACTCATGATCATCATTTTTAGACCGCTCGGCTTAAATTTTTTGTGATATGCAACCAAGGCGTGAGGCGCGTGAAATCTGCCGCAAATCGAAAGCTGGAAAAACAAAAACCGGCACAGGGTTTCCCCTGCACCGGTTCCTATTGTCCCCTTGGGAGGAACGATAGATCAGTCGACGTTGAACGTCAGCGGCTTGACCTGGCGGATGGCCGGGTTGGCGCGCAGCTTGTCCAGCACCTCTTCGGAAACCGGACCGTCGACATAAAGCAGGGCGATGGCGTCGCCGCCTTCCTTTTCACGTCCAAGCTGGAAGTTGGCGATGTTGACGCCAGCCTCGCCGAGCGTGGTGCCCATGAAGCCGATCATGCCGGGAACGTCGGTATTGGTGATGTAGATCATGTGCGATCCGACATCGGCATCCATGTTGATGTTCTTGATCTGGATGAAACGTGGCTTGCCATCCGAGAACACCGTGCCGGCAACCGAGCGGATCTGGTTTTCCGTCTTCACCGTCAGCTTGATGTAACCGTCGTAAACGCCGGTCTTGTCGCGCTTGACCTCGGAAAGGATGATGCCTTTCTCCTTGATCATGACCGGGGCCGAAACCATGTTCACATCGGCAACCTGACTGCGGATGAGGCCGGCCAGCAATGCACTGGTCAACGCCTTCGTGTTCATGTTGGCGGTTGCACCGTCATAAAGGATTTCGATTTCCTTGGTGGCGCTTTCCTGTACCTGGCCGACGAAGGAGCCGAGAACATCCGCGAGACGGATGAAGGGCTTCAGACGCGGCGCTTCCTCAGCCGTGATCGACGGCATGTTGATGGCGTTGGACACGGCACCCTTGACGAGGTAGTCCGACATCTGCTCGGCAACCTGCAGGGCAACGTTTTCCTGTGCTTCCGTGGTCGAAGCGCCAAGATGCGGCGTGCAGACGACGTTAGGAAGGCCGAAAAGCGGGCTCTCGGTGGCGGGCTCGACTTCGAACACGTCAAAACCGGCACCGGCGACATGGCCGGACTTGATAGCTTCCGCAAGGGCAGCTTCATCCACAAGACCACCACGGGCGCAGTTGACGATACGTACGCCCTTCTTGGTCTTGGCAAGGTTTTCAGCGTTGAGGATGCCGCGCGTCTTGTCAGTCATCGGCACATGCAGGGTGATGAAATCGGCCTGGGCTAGCAACTCGTCCAGCTCAACCTTGGTGACGCCCATTTCCTGCGCGCGCTCCGGCGACAGGAAGGGGTCGTAGGCGAGAACGTGCATCTTGAGGCCAAGTGCACGCGAGCAGACGATCGAACCGATGTTACCCGCACCGATGACGCCGAGCGTCTTGCCGGTGATCTCGACACCCATGAACTTCGACTTTTCCCACTTGCCGGCCTGCGTGGAGCTGTCGGCTGCCGGAAGCTGGCGGGCGACGGCAAACATCAGCGCAATCGCGTGTTCTGCCGTCGTGATGGAGTTGCCGAATGGCGTGTTCATGACGATGATACCGCGGCGCGAGGCGGCCGGGATGTCAACATTGTCGACGCCGATGCCGGCGCGGCCGATGACCTTGAGGTTGGTCGCGGCTTCGATCAGCTTTTCGGTTGCCTTGGTGGCAGAGCGGATGGCCAAGCCATCGTAATTGCCGATGATTTCAGCAAGCTTGTCCTTGTCCTTGCCGAGCTTCGGCTGGAAATCGACTTCGACGCCACGATCACGGAAAATCTGGACGGCGGTTTCCGACAGTTCGTCGGATACGAGTACGCGAGGTGCCATGGTTCACGGGCTCCTTGAAAAACGGTGCAGTTTTGAAAGCGGGAACTATGCGGCCCTGCATCAGCGCAGGGCCGGTATCAAAATCAGGCGGCAGCCTTGGAAAGTGCTGCCTTCTGCGTCTGGTAAGCCCAGGTGAGCCAGGGCATGACGGCTTCCATATCAGCCGTCTCGATGGTGGCGCCGGCCCAGATGCGCAGACCGGACGGGGCGTCGCGGTAAGCGCCGATATCGAGGGCGACATTTTCCTTTTCGAGCAGGGCGACGACGCCCTTGGCAAAATCGGCCTGTGCCGCGGCATCCAGCGCCTGGACCTCGGGATCGACGATCTTGAGGCAAACAGACGTGTTGGAGCGAGTTTCCGGCTTCACGGCCAGGTTGGCGATCCAGTCGTTCTTCTCGATGAAGTCGTAGATAACCTTGGCATTGGCATCGGCGCGGCCGATCAGCGCCTTCAGGCCACCGAGATTCTTTGCCCAGAGCAGCGCGTCGATATAATCTTCAACGCAGAGCATGGACGGCGTGTTGATGGTTTCACCGGTGAAGATGCCTTCGATCAGCTTGCCGCCGGAAACCATGCGGAAGATTTTCGGCAGCGGCCATGCCGGTGCGTAGCTCAAGAGACGCTCAACGGCGCGCGGCGACAGGATGATGACGCCATGGCCGCCCTCGCCGCCGAGAACCTTCTGCCAGGAGAAGGTGACGACGTCGAGTTTCGTAAAGTCCATATCCTGCGCGAAAGCCGCCGAGGTGGCGTCGCAGATGGTCAGGCCCTTGCGGTCGGCGGGAATGAAATCGGCGTTGGGAACACGAACGCCAGAGGTCGTACCGTTCCAGGTGAAGACCACGTCGCGGTCGAAATCGACTTCGGCAAGGTTCGGCAGCAGGCCGTAATCGGCCTCGAACTTGCGAACGTCCTTCAGCTTCAGCTGCTTGACGACGTCGGTGACCCAGCCGGCGCCGAAGCTTTCCCAGGCCAGCATATCGACGCCACGTTCGCCGAGCAGCGACCAGAGCGCCATTTCAACGGCGCCGGTGTCGGATGCGGGAACGATACCGATGCGATAATCGGCGGGAACATCAAGAACTTCACGGGTGAGATCGATGGCCTGCTTCAGCTTGGCTTTGCCAACCTTGGCGCGATGCGAGCGACCGAGCGGCGCATCGGAGAGAGCATCTAGCGACCAACCGGGGCGCTTCGAGCAGGGACCAGAGGAAAAATGCGTATTGCCCGGACGGACGTCCGGCTTCACGATATCTGTCATTTGACTACCCTTCCAGATAGGCGCTCCACGTTAGGGTGGAGTGTCCTGACGCCGTTGCTATTCCTGTCGCCGATCCCAGTCAAGCGGAATATGTCGCTACGCAGAAGAATCTTGGTCCATATGCGTCATGTCCCTTGCCACATGCCGATAAAACAAAACCGCCCGCACCCGGAGGATGCGGACGGCCCGAAACTATCAGGTTGGCGTGACGATTATTTATAAACGGCAGGCTGCAGAGGAATATCGGCAGGCGGCATGTATTGCGCGGTGTCGCAACCGTTGAAGACATAACGGCCGCCGACACGCACTTCATGCGAATAGAGGCCCTTGTCACGGCCGGGGCCGCCGCCATTCTCATAGGCGAACATGTCGCCCTTGTTAATCTGCCGGAAACGGTAACCGATATCGGCCTTGAGGTTACAGGTGACATCAATGGATGCGCCGGCCATAAGGGCGTAAGCGAAACGCCACTTGCCCCTGCCACCGTGTTCGGTGGTCGGGTCGCAATAGCCCGATCCGTCTGTCGCGCAGGAGGTATTACGCAACTTGTCCCACTTCACGTAGGACGCGCCGATACCGCCGCCGACGTATGGTGTGACGCGGCCGTAGGTACCCAGATCGACATAGGCGTTCGCCATCAGCGTATAAGCCCGCAGCGCGCTTAGGTCGGCCGATACGCACGGCGTTCTGCTTCCCAAAGGACCACCGCCACAAAAACCACTAGTGGAACCGCGGAAATCCGACTTGCCCATATAGTCGAAGGTCAAGTCGCTGCGGAAATAGTTGCTGAACTGATAACCGACACCGGCGCCAATGACATAGCTATCGTCGACCTTCGCAGTATCGAAATCAGCGAGATAGCCACCAGGGCCACCCTGATAATAATTGGCACCACGCAGCTTATTGAAAGAATAACCGACGTCGCCACGCAGATACCAGCCGCTTGCCTGGGTGATCTCCACTTCGGGAGCATAGGTCGGCGCAGGCTCAGCTTGATAAAGATCGGCGGCAATGGCGCTGGTGCCGGTCAGCAGGACGGCCAGAAATCCGGCCAGGGCGTTTTTCATGACTTCCACTCCAGAAGAGGCACGTGCGTTTGCGGCAGCAGATGCCAGTGAACTGTTCAGTCATGGAGATTGACGTAAAATGGTTAAGTCCCGATTAACCACGCTCATTCACTATATTTATTAGTAAATACTCAAAGAAAAAGCCGGCGGAAAGCCGGCTTTTTGCTGATTTGTTGTTGCTATGCCTCACGCGGCAGAGCGGGCATTCGCGATGATGCCGACAAGATCATTGACGATACGCTCCACCTTCGCGCTATCGTCGCCTTCCGCCATCACGCGGATCAGCGGTTCGGTGCCGGAAGGGCGGATGACGAGACGGCCATTATCGGCAAGCGCACTTTCCGCATCCGCAATTGCCTGCTGCACGACCGGGTTTTCCAGCGGTTTGCCACCGGAGATACGGACATTCTTCAAAAGCTGCGGCACGGGCTCGAACTTGCGGCAAACCTCGCTCACCGTGCGGCCGGAGCGCTTGACCTTTGCGAGAACCTGCAATGCCGCAACAAGCCCATCCCCCGTCGTGCCGTAATCCGACAGCACGATATGGCCGGACTGCTCACCGCCAACATTGAAATTGTGGTTGCGCATGTGTTCGACCACATAGCGGTCGCCCACCTTGGTGCGGGCAAGGGTGAGGCCCTTGTCGCCAAGAAAACGCTCAAGACCGAGATTGGACATGACAGTTGCGACGATGCCACCGCCGCGGAGGGTGTTGTCTTCGGCCCAGCTGTCGGCGATGACGGCCATCAGCTGGTCGCCATCGACGATCTCACCGCGTTCATCAACGATGATGACGCGGTCCGCATCACCATCCAGCGCAATGCCGATATCGGCTCGCACCTCGTGGACCTTTTTCTGAAGGGCTTCCGGGTGCGTGGAACCGCATTCGAGGTTAATGTTGATGCCGTTCGGCTCATTGCCGATGGTGACGACTTCCGCGCCGAGTTCCCAGAGAGCCGCGGGCGCCACCTTATAAGCCGCGCCATTGGCGCAGTCGATGGCGATTCGCAGGCCGCTCAATGTCACGTCGCGCGGCAGGGTGCGCTTCACGAACTCGATATAACGATAGATGTCGCCATCGACGCGCTTCGCTCGGCCGATTTCGGCAGGTTTCGCCAGTTGGGCGTAGATATCCTTGTCGAGGAGGTCTTCGATCTCCAGCTCCAGCTCATCGGAAAGCTTGTAACCGTCAGGCCCGAAAAGCTTGATGCCGTTGTCGGAGAAGGGGTTGTGCGAGGCCGAGATCATCACGCCGATATCGGCGCGCAGCGAGCGGGTCAGCATGGCGACGGCCGGCGTCGGGATCGGGCCGAGCAGGAAGACATCGAGACCGGCGGCGGTGAAGCCGGCAACCAGGGCGTTTTCCAGCATATAGCCGGAAAGGCGCGTATCCTTGCCGATGACGACACGATGGCGATGATGGCCACGGCGGAAAATCGTCCCGACGGCAATGCCAACCCGCATCGCCAGATCAGGCGTCATGGGGAAGACGTTCGATTGTCCGCGGATACCATCGGTTCCGAAATAACGGCGTGCCATTTTAACTCCAAATCTTTTCCAGCATTCCGGCATAAGCTGAAAACAGCCGGAAGCGTTTTTGGCTAGATGCCACAAACCACGATAAACAGCACGTAAATTACCGCAAAAATGGCTTATATCTTGTTACCAAAATGAAAAGGCCACCCGGAAACCCGGATGGCCTTTTACAATTTCTAACAGACGCGGTCGATCAATGCGGCTGCGGCTCCATGCCGCCTTCGGCTTCACCGTCGCCCTTTGCTTCGCCGTCACCCTTCACTTCACTGGGACCGTCCTTCTTGGTGCCGGCCTTCGGCACTGCGGAACCACGGCTGCCCGGAGAATCGTCGCCCAGATCGCGGGCGGGCTTCTCACCCTTCAGCAGGGCCTTGATCTCGTCACCCGTCAGGGTTTCGTATTCAAGCAGACCCTCGGCAATCGCAACGAAACCATCGTGATTTTCCGTCAGAATGCGGCGAGCCTCGGCATAGGCCTCATCGATCAGGCGGCGAACTTCCGTGTCGATCGTCTGGGCTGTGGCTTCGGAGACGTTCTTCGACTGCGAAACGGAATGGCCGAGGAACACTTCCTGCTGGTTTTCACCATAGGAGACCTGGCCGAGCGCATCGGAAAAGCCCCATTGCGTCACCATGGCACGGGCAAGCTTGGTTGCCTGCTCGATATCCGAAGACGCGCCCGAGGTAATGTTTTCCTTACCGAAGGTCAGTTCTTCGGCAACGCGGCCACCCATCATGATCACGAGGCGCGACACCATCCACTTGTAGCTCATGGAATAGCGGTCGCCTTCCGGCAGCTGCATCACCATGCCGAGTGCGCGGCCGCGCGGGATGATCGTCGCCTTGTGCAACGGATCGGCCACGGCAACCTTCAGAGCGGTGATGGCATGACCGGCTTCGTGATAGGCAGTCAGCTTCTTTTCGGCCTCGGTCATGGCGGAAGAGCGGCGCTCCGCACCCATCATGATCTTGTCCTTGGCGTCTTCGAATTCCTGCATGGTGACCACGCGCTTGTTGCGGCGGGCGGCCATGAGGGCGGCTTCGTTGACGAGGTTCATCAGATCGGCACCCGAGAAACCGGGGGTACCGCGAGCCAGAACCTTGAGATCGACATTCGGCGCGAGCGGCACGTTGCGGATATGCACCTTGAGGATGCGTTCGCGGCCAACGATATCAGGGTTCGGCACGACAACCTGACGGTCGAAACGGCCGGGACGCAGAAGTGCGGGGTCAAGAACGTCAGGTCGGTTGGTGGCGGCGATGAGAATGATGCCCTCATTCGCCTCAAAACCGTCCATCTCGACCAGCAGCTGGTTCAGCGTCTGTTCGCGCTCGTCGTTACCGCCGCCGAGGCCGGCGCCACGATGGCGGCCGACGGCGTCGATTTCATCGATGAAGATGATGCAAGGCGCATTCTTCTTTGCCTGCTCGAACATGTCACGCACGCGGCTGGCACCGACGCCAACGAACATTTCCACGAAATCCGAACCGGAAATCGTGAAGAACGGCACATTGGCTTCACCTGCGACGGAACGCGCAAGAAGCGTCTTACCGGTGCCCGGAGGACCAACAAGCAGAACGCCGCGCGGAATCTTGCCGCCGAGGCGCTGGAACTTCTGCGGGTCACGCAGGAATTCCACGATTTCCTCAAGATCCTGCTTGGCTTCATCCACGCCTGCGACGTCATCGAACGTCACGCGGCCATGGGCTTCCGTCAGGAGCTTGGCCTTGGACTTGCCGAAGCCCATCGCACCGCGCGAACCGCCCTGCATCTGCCGCATGAAGAACAGCCAGACGCCAAGAATGAGAAACATCGGCAGAAGCGTGCCGAGATAGCTCAGGAAGCCCGAGGAGCCATCGCTTTCCGGGCGCGCCACGATGGTCACGTTCTTGCTCTGCAAGCGCTCCATCAGGCTATCGTCGATGACGGGGGAATAGGTCTGAAAGGCCGTGCCGTTTTCGGTATAGGTTCCGAGAACCCGGTTACCGGTGACGGTCACGTCGCGAACTCGCCCGGAATCCACGTCGCGGAGAAACTGGGAATACGGAATTTCCCGTGAACCCGTTTGCGTCGGCGACGTCTGGAACATGCTGAACAGCGCGATCAGCAAGAGGGCGATCACGGCCCACAAGGCGAAATTTCTGAAATTTGGGTTCATCGAACTCCCCGAACTCACACGGGCACAACTACTGCCCGCTATTACGTGCCCTTAACATAAGGACGACATCTGCCCTTGCCAAGGCAAAGCGCATTATCTGATGCGTTTTGGTGTAAAAACTGTTCCAAGGCAATTCACGAAAATGAGGCCCGATTTAAACCGGGGGCTGTGGATATGCCGGCCGTCCGAACAAAACAGCGATCGTATTTGCCAACTCAAGGTCGAAGCGTGGCAGAAAAAGATCGAAGGGCGCCAGCCTTGGCGTCACATCGACCGTCAACTCCTCGACCGTTTGCCCCGCTTCCGCTGCGGCGATTTGCGGAAGGCCCGATAGCGCCAATCTGGTCACTCCCGGCGGCACCGATGGAAAACCCGCTCCAGTACCAGCCTCCTCCGCGCTGACCCGGACAGGGAAAGGCGACCGGTTTTCCACGATGAAGCGATCATCCCACAGGCCCTTCTGATATGCCTCAAGACGAAGCTCCGGCAGATTTCGTTGCTCGCGGAAGATATATAGCCCACCCCGTCGGCGATCAAGCAGGACACGACCGACTGTCATACGTCCGTAATTGCCGGTTTTGAGGAAGCAAAGAACGCGCTCCATGCTGCCCGCGGCCGGCAGATAGGGCCGCCCGCCGAGACTTGCTATCAGCACTGCCAGCCCGTGCCGGAAATCCGCCCGATCAGGCGACACGCCGTCCGGCTGCAATTTCGCGAGCGCACCAGAAAAGACCTCGGCGTGTGCGCGCAGGAAAACTGCCGTTTTTTCAGAGGATATACGCCTTTTTTCCGCCTCTCCCCCATCGGCCGGAAGCGGAACATCAGGCAAGGCCTGCCGCATGCGAACACGCTCATATCGTGGATTTTCGTTGCTTGGATCGTCGAGCCAGCGCCGCGAACGGGACGACACGTAATCGCGGATCGCCTGCCTTTCACACCTCAGGAATGGCCGCATGATCCAATGGCGCCGAGCGTATAAAACCGCGTCCGCCATGCCGGAAAGGCCGAGATTGTCCTCGCCGCTGTTGCGGGCAGCGCGCATCGCGACGGTTTCCCGCTGATCGCCGGCCGTGTGACCCGTCACCACGAGATCGGCATCGAACGCGACGGCTGCTTCCGCGATAAGCCGGTAGCGGGCAAGACGGGACGCTTCCGAAATGCCGGAGACCGGCTTTAAACCTTCCCACCGGCGTGTGACGTGCGGAATGCCCAGCTCGGCGCAAAGTGTCGCAACCTTGCGGGCCTCATCGGCGGATTCCACTCGCAGAGCGTGATCCACTGTAACGGCAGAAAGCCGAAGCAGATCGCGCCCCTTCTTGGACATCACCTCATGCAATGCCAGCAACAGGCCGGTTGAATCGCTGCCGCCGGAGATTGCGACGAGAATATGCGCAGGTTCGCGGAATTTTTCGACAAAGGACCGTGCGGCCGCAAGCGGCGCAATTGGCTGTTCGTTCGGAATGCGGACATCAACCGGCATGAAAAGACCGCCGCGATGGCAGGGAAGAGATCAGCAGCTCAGCCGCTTCTGTTCACTGGCGACTTTGTTCAGCACGGTCTTCGAGGCATTGGGGTAACGCTTCGGCACCTCGCGCAGCGTGGCGCAGGCCGTTTCGGTATTATCGAGAGCGGCAAGGGACATGCCAAGCTTCATCAGCATTTCCGGAGCCTTCGGAGACTTGCCATAGGCCTGGTGGCCGTTAAGAAAGGTCTTCGCGGCTTCGTTGAACTTGCCCTGAGAATATTGCGCTTCACCCAGCCAGAAGCTCGCATCCGCGGCTTTCGTGCCCTTGGGGTAACCCTGCAGATATTGTTGGAACCCCTGCTCCGCCAGCTTGTAATCACCGGAAAGGACATGACCGTAAGCGGCCTGGTAGATATCGCCTTCGCTGGTCAGCGCCGCTGTATTGACGGGATCGGTCTTGCGCGTGCTGTTGCCTGTTGTCACGCCGGGAAGGCTGCCGGAAGAATTGTTGGCGCCTGAATTGAGCGTGCCGCCAATAGGCATCCCCTTGGAATCAAGTTCGATCGAACCGAGCGTGGTCTCACCCGGCGCGCCTGTCGGAGCACTGGAGGGAGCGGACGGTGAAACGGAAGCGCCACCCTCGGGTGGCGTTTCGATGATCGTTGCAACGTCGTCGGTCGGGGGCGTCGCCGGACTGACCGGACTTGCCTCCGCCTTCTTTTTCGGCGTTGCTGCAGGACTTCCGCCCTTTCCGCTTTCCAGTTCCTGGAAGCGGAACTCATTGTCTTCCTGCGCCTTGCGGATCGTTTCCTGCATCTGCAAAAGCTGGAAGCTCATTTCCTCGATACGGCCGTTGAGTTGCCGGATCTGTTCTTCAAGCTGCTGAACCCGATAGGCTTCATTGGCCTGAACCCGGACGACCGGGGGCTGCTGCTGAGAATTGATCGTGCCGAAGCTACCCCCCGCACCGAACAGCGGACCCGAAACGGCGATGCCGCTCAAGCCGGTGCAGGCTGCAAGCCCCAGCATTCCCGCCACGACAAGTTTCTTCATCTCATTCGTCCTGCCTTAACTGATTTGCACCGGAATAGTGCAAGCCGGATTTTTTCCATATCGACCGAAAAAGCAACTTAACTTCGGCCAAACTATGAAAAAAACAAAAGGCGGCCCGAAGACCGCCCTTTATTTACGTTCACAAAAACGTCAGGCGATTACATGCCTGCGCCGCCGAGAACCGTGACCGCGCGACGGTTCTGCGACCAGCAGGAAATGTCGTCGCAAACCGCGACCGGGCGTTCCTTGCCGTAGGAGATCGTCTTCATGCGGCTTGCCGGAACACCCTGAGAGGCCAGGAAGTCGCGGGTTGCTGCCGCACGGCGGGCGCCGAGTGCCAGGTTGTATTCACGCGTGCCGCGCTCGTCGGCATGGCCTTCGACCGTGATGGCGTAGTTCGGGTAACGGGCAAGCCACTGTGCCTGGCGCTGCAGGGTCTGCTGGGCGTCGGCGCGGATCGAGGTGGAGTCCGTGTCGAAGAAGATGCGGTCGCCGACATTGACCGTGAAGTCCTGCTGGGAGCCCGGCGTTGCAGAGCCTGCGCCACCAAGGCCGAGTTCACCGGCGCTGTTCGGCATGTTCTTCTTGTTCGCGCAGCCTGCGAGAGCAAGCGCGAGCGTCATGGCGATGACAGCCGGGTTACGGGCCAGTTTCTGCATGGGGCTGAGTGCCGAAATATGTGTACGGCTCATCGCCGGTCTCTCCTTAGGATTTCAATAACGTTGCCGGACACTAACTGATCGCGGTTAATAGCCGGCAAACGCTTATGGTTAACAGAAAGGAAATGTCCCAGTTTTTTGCTCCCTCACAACACTTTGCGGCAAGAAAGAGGCACATTCCCTGTGGTATGCGTAAAACATCACGGCACCGGTTTAAGCCGGCGCCGTGATGGCAGTCATATCAGTCCAGAAGCGGCGACCAGGCCGGGTCTGAAGCGAAGGTCGGTGTCTTGATGAGCTGTTCATTGTAGCCCGTCAGGTCGATCGAATAGAGCTGCGGACCGCCCGCACCCGCGTTCTGGCGGAAGAACATCAGTACGCGGCCATTCGGTGCCCAGGTTGGCCCTTCATTGTGGAAGCCGCTGGTCAGGATGCGTTCGCCCGAACCATCCGTCTTCATCACACCGATCGAGAATTTGCCGCCAGACTGCTTGGTGAAGGCAATCAGATCGCCGCGCGGGGACCATACCGGCGTGGAATAAGAACCATCGCCGAAGGAAATGCGCTGCTGGCCGGAACCATCGGCATTCATGACGTAAATCTGCTGGCGGCCGCCACGGTCACTTTCAAAGGCAACACGCTGACCGTCAGGCGAATAGGACGGGGCCGTATCGATCGCCGACGTGTTGGTCAGGCGTGTCGTGGTACGAGAGCGCAGATCCATGGTGTAGATATTAGCGTTGCCATCCTGCTGAAGGCTCATGATGACCTTCTGCCCGTCAGGCGAAAAGCGCGGCGAGAACGTCATGCCTGGGAAGTTGCCGACGACTTCACGCTGTCCGGTTTCCAGCTGCAGCAGGTAAACGCGTGGCTGCTGGCCTTCAAAGGACATGTAGGTGACTTCCTGGCGGCTCGGCGAAAAACGCGGTGTCAGGACGATGTCGTTCGAGTTGGTCAGGTTGCGGACGTTGAAACCGTCCTGGTCCATGATCGACAGCTGCCGCTTGCGGGCGGTCTTTGGTCCGCTTTCGGAGACGAAAACGACACGGGTGTCGAAATAGCCCTTTTCACCGGTGATGCTTTCATAGATCGCATCCGCGATGATGTGGGCGACGCGACGCCAATTTTCTGGCTGGGTGAAGAACTGCTGGCCTGCCATCTGCTTATTTGCAAATGTGTCCCACAGACGGAATTCCGCACGTAAGCGACCATCCCCTTCGCGCGTCACGCGACCCGTCACAAGCGCCTGCGCGTTTATGACTTTCCAGTCCTCGAAACGCGGCTGCTGATCCGGATTGCTGATCTTCTCGATGAAGGCGTTCTTGTTGACCGGCGCAAAAAGACCGGACCGCTGCAAGTCGGCGGCGATGACCGCGGAGACCTGCGCGCCGATGCCGTCGCTCGACATGAAGTCGGTGATGGCAATCGGCAGCGGCTCGACATTACCCTTGTTGATATTGATTTCCACCCGTGCAAAAGCCGGTGCGGAGAAAACCGACATGAGGGCCGCGACAGCGAGCACCAGCCGGATCGGCGAAAATATCTTCATGTTGCCAGGCCTTTCAGCATTCATAGCAATTCACTGGGATCGAAGTTCACGACGACTTCGTTCCATGCATCGTATTTGTCGGCAGGAAGGTTCGTGAACGGAGCAGAACGCATGATGGCGCGATAAGCTCCGCCGGAAAGGGCACGGCGCGTCCCTTCGGAACCGCCCGTCGCCTCGATCTCGGGCCGACCGATGATGGAGCCATCACGGTCGAGCTTCATGGTCACCCGGACGCGAACGTCCGAGGCATCCGCCATGCCGGGAATGATCTGCCAGTTCTTCTGGATCGCGCCGCGTAGCGCATCCATTTCCGTCTGGCTGAGCGTCGAGCCGCCCGTTGATTTCTTGCCGCCAAGGGCTGCCGTCTGCGTCGAGCGCTTTGCGCCGCCGCCGGAAGGCGCCTGCTTGTTCAACAGCGCGGCAATATCGTCGGCGTTGAAATCGCTTTCTTTCGAGGAAGCGGACTTCGCAGTCTCCTGCTTCTTCTCGCCGGGCTTCTTATCGGAAGGCTTGTCCGTCGACTTTGCCTGATCCGGCTTTTTCTCAGCTGGCTTTTCGGCCGGTTTCTGCTCCGCTGGCTTCGTCTCGGCCTGTTTCGGCTCTTCCGGCTTCGGCGGCTCGGGCCTCGAATTCGGACGGGGAACGTTCTGCGGCACCGGTATTTCTGCCGGCTCCTGCGTGGCAGGCGGCGGTTCTTCCGCCTTGGTTTCCTGCGGCGGCGGCTCGGTCTTGGGCTGCGGTGCGACTTCAGGCTTGGTCTGAGGCAAGGCGGCCATTTCCTGCGGCTTGGGAGCCGAGGTTTCCTCCTTGACGATTTCCTTCACCTCATTCGCTTTGGTATCAACGACGGGCTGCGGCTTCTCCTGCTTTGGCGGTGCGGCCGCGGCGATATTGTCGTTAGGCTTGGCGGTCGGCGTCGGCGGCGCCTCGATATCCGCGGTGTTATTGCCAATATTCTGCGCGTTCTCGATGATATCGGGACGGGTTGTCGGAACAGGCGCGGATTTTTCCGCCTTGGGCGCATTTTTATCGCCCTGCTGTATCTGGGTCAGTTCCTCGATGGGCACCAGCTCCACCGGCAGTGCCTCAGCCTGAGACACGTCGAGGGGTTCCGGCGAGCCCAGGGAGACAAGGGCGAAAGCCAGAAGCGACGCATGCACGATCGCGGATGTGGTAAGGCTGCCCTTCATCGCTTTACGTCAATTGTCCTGTTTCTGCTGGGTCACAAGGCCGATATTTTTGAAACCGGCCGCCTGGATACGCGCCATCACATCCGCAACGACGCCATAGGCGGCAACGGAATCCGCGCGCACGAAAATGCGTTCGTTATAGCCGGTCGTGGCGATTGCCTGCAGCTTGTCCGCCACTTCAGCCGCCTGGATTTCCGTTTCCTGCAAATGGATCTGGCCATTGGCATTGACGGAAATGGTGATCGGTTGCGTGTCCGAATTCAACGCATTGGCGGAGGTCTGCGGTAGGTCGATCGGCACGCCGACAGTCATCATAGGCGCCGCCACCATGAAGATGATGAGCAGCACGAGCATGACGTCGACCAGCGGCGTCACGTTGATTTCGCTGATCGCGCCGCCTCTGCGCCGTCCGCCGCGTCCACCCCGGCGTCCGCCGGAACCGCCGCCGCTGCCACCTGCTGACATACCCATATCATCTACTCCGTTTTGCCTTGCGGCAAATCACTCGACGGCATTGCAGTCGGCCGCTTACTGGGCGGCCTGCCGTGTCTGAAGTTTTTCATCGATCTGTCGCGACAGGATTGCCGAAAATTCGTCGGCGAAACCTTCCATTCGGGCGGAAAGCTTGTGCGCGTCAGCCGTGAACTTGTTGTAGGCGATAACCGCGGGAATAGCCGCGACAAGGCCGATCGCGGTTGCAAGAAGCGCTTCCGCGATACCGGGAGCCACGACCGCGAGGTTGGTGGACTTCGAACCGGCAATCGCCTGGAACGAGGTCATGATACCGACAACCGTGCCGAAGAGACCGATAAAGGGGCCGGCCGAACCGATGGTGGCGAGCGAGCCGAGGCGCGCCTCGTATTGTTCGCTTTCCCGCGCCATGGTCACGTCCATTGCCCGGTCGATACGCATCTGCAGGCCGATCGGCGAACGTGCGCCGCGCTCGAAGGATTTTTTCCATTCGCGCATGGCCGAAACGAAAATTGCGGCCAGACCGCCATTCTGGCGCTCCGCCAGCGTCCGATAGAGCTCTTCAAGAGACTGGCCCGACCAGAACACCTGTTCGAACTGGTCGAACTGGCGCCTCGCCTTGCCGAAGCTCACATATTTGTCGAAGACGATTGCCCACGTCCAGACCGAGGCGGCGATAAGCCCGATCATCACGAGCTTAACGATGAGGCCCGCCTGCATAAACAGCGCCCAGAGACTTACATCATGCGTCGCCGCTGCCAAACCTGCCTGTTCCATAAATATCCAATCCCCGAATCCAAACGCCCGGTACGGGACCGGGCGATTCAAACGCGTGTTAACGCTCGAAGTCCTGCGGCAACAGCCGCCAACCCCTTAGCCATACCCCGATACTTGCCAGTAAGCCTTACTTGCCAATAAATTTGGTGAAAGGAAGGCGTGCGCTGCACAAATGCCAGTTGCTAAAGTAAGACACCATTATGGTTAAAGGAGTGTTACAACCCGGCCACGCCCGGCGGATTTACTGATCCGGCCCGTCAATTACTTCAGAAATTTTTCCGCCACCGTCTCGGGAAGACGCCTTGGCCGGCCATTGGCATTGATGACGGCTATGATGACCTTGGCGGCGACGAGCAGCGTTTCACCGCGCCTGATTTCCTGATTGAGCACCATTTTTGCGCCCCCGGCCTTCTCGGTGATGGTTGTCACCGTCAGCACGTCGTCCATCCGGGCGGGGCTTTTAAAATCGATCTCCATGCGATGCACGACGAAGACCAGACCTTCTTCATCAGCGGTCAGAAGCGCACTTTGTTCGCAGCCGAGGCAACGCAGGTAATCGGTACGGCCCCGCTCAAGAAAATGCAGGTACCGCGCGTGATAAACCAGGCCGGAAAAATCGGTATCCTCGTAATAGACGCGTTGCATCAGGCGGTGACCGTGTTCGATCAATTCACCCGACAGCGAAACCAAAAGCTCGCTCATAATGTCTCCTTGGGATTTTCAGTAGCGTCGGAGCGGCCCTCGCGGACAATCAGATGCTCGTGCCGCAGGGGCAACGCCTCGATGCGCTCTGCGATGAAGCGCGGGCGCAGATCGTTCCTGATCAGCGCGGAAGTTCGTGAAGGCAGCCAGCGAAATTCGACCTCGATGCCATCCATCACCCTGTGGACGATGTGGTTTCCATGGAATGGCAGGGGATGGCCCAGCGAAACGAGATAATAAAATCCCAATTCATGGGCCGAATAACCGTCATAGGCGAAAAAGTTTTCGGCCGACCATAAAAGGCGCTCCACCGAACACGTCCGATCAAGCTCCTCACCGATCTCCCGAACAATGGTCTGCTCGGAGCTTTCTCCGATTTCAGCCCGACCGCCAGGCAAGGCCCAGTAGTCATCCCCTGCGCCACGCTGCACCAGAAGATGATCACTCTGAAAAATGAGGGCTGCCACGCGCATGCTGAAAAGCTGCGGTCTGCGATCCAACCGGATCATGTGACGTTGGGGCGGAGAGGTCATTTATCGTCCAGATCGCCGTCGTGCCAGACGAGGTGTCGCGTGGCCTTGGGCAGGTTCTCTATTTCGTCGGCGATGAAATAGGGGGGAATATCGAGCTCCGTCAATGCCTGCCGGGTTGCCGCGACCCAGCGAAACTCAAGCTCGTTATCGCCATCCTGAACACGGTGAATAATGTCGGTGGGATGAAAGGCAAGCGTTTGCGGCAGGTCCATCAGGTAATAAAAGCCGAGTTCGTGCCAGTCCTTGCCTTCGTAATGGAAGAAATTTTCGACCGCCCACAGAAGCCGCCCGATCTTGGCTTCCACACCGAGCTCCTCGACCATTTCCCGCGCCAGCGTTTCTTCTGAGCGCTCACCCATTTCGGCACGCCCGCCTGGAAAGGTCCAGAATTTTTCATGTGTGGCCCGGTGCACCAGGACGTGGCCATCGCGGAAGGCCAGCCCCGCGACCCGCATCTGGAAAATGCGCTTCGGCTTGAACTTGATGCGGATGCGGGTGTCCTGCTTGGTATCGTGTGTCATTGGGCGGGCCTGCGGGCTGGAAACATCAAATCGGTTTCCGTCCACCCTAATGCATCCATCTCGTCTTTTCTCGCCTTTGCATCATCTCCCACAATGAATTCATCCAGTTGCGGCGGCTTGACCGGGGTCCCGGACAGCATCGCATGCGCCTGCCCGCGATGATGCGTCTGGTGCTGGAAGAGATGCGACAGAACGTCGTCGCAGCGATCCTGCTGGATACGCCTGCCGCGGTGGATATTGACAGTAGCGGCGAGGCGATCTTCATCGAGCCCGTCGACAAGGGCAATCAACACCTCGTCAAGCTCTGTCTGGGCGCCTTGCAACGCCGGCATGTTGGCAAAGGGTTCCTCTACGGCAAAGGCGGCCAGTCCCAGTGTGCCGCCCTGCAACGCATCGATATAAAAGCGGTCGACAGTGTAGATATGATTGAGCGTCGCACGCAGCGTCGGGAAGAAACTGATGCGGCGGGCAACAAACTCCTCCTGCGAAAGCTGGAGACAGGCTTGATGCAGCCGGTAATTGGCGAGCCGGTTGTTGCGCGCAAGTTTGCGGAAAACCCGCAGCGGATCATAAGGCATCGGCATCCCTCCCGTAACACCTAACGGCGTCGTTCAATCGGTGCGTTCGAGCTCCGATCTGCTTTTCAGAACCTTGCCGCCATCTTCCTGTTCGATGAGATAAGCGGGTTCGTCTTTGCTGGCCTTACGCTTTATCGTGGAACCGGAAATCGTTCTTTCGACATCTTCGGTAAAGACTTCAAGGATTTTCCCTTCACCTGTACCCGTGCCCCAGTTCCAGCGGACCTTCGTACCCTTGCGATATCCAGACATGACCATCTCCGTGCCAAAGACGATCAAAGCCGGCTAGGCGGGTTTGTTCCCCTCAATCGTCCTCAAGCGTGAGCCGGAACTGTGCTGCCTCGAGATCCTTCGGCGGCTGCATGCCCAGATGTTTCCAGGCCGTGGCGGTCAGGATACGCCCGCGCGGCGTGCGCTGGATGAAACCCTGCTGGATCATATAGGGCTCGATGATATCCTCGATCGCGTCGCGCGGCTCCGACAGTCCGGCGGCAATGGTCTCGATGCCGACCGGGCCTCCGCCAAAATTGACGGCGATCATGGTCAGATACCGCATGTCCAGTTGGTCAAGACCCATATTGTCGACCAAGAGCCGCGTCAAAGCCTCGTCGGCGATATCCCGGGTAACGGCTTCCGCCCGCGCCACCTCGGCAAAGTCGCGCACCCGGCGCAGAAGCCGTCCGGCAATGCGGGGCGTGCCACGCGCCCGCCTCGCCACTTCACGGGCACCCTCATCCGTCATGGTGAGACCCATCAGCCGCGCACCGCGACGGACGATAAGTTCCAGTTCATCAACCGTGTAAAAGGACAAACGCACGGGAATGCCGAAACGGTCGCGCAGCGGTGTCGTCAAGAGGCCGAGGCGGGTGGTGGCGGCGACAAGCGTGAATTTGGAAAGATCGATCTTCACCGAACGCGCCGCCGGGCCTTCCCCGATGATCAGATCGAGCTGGAAATCCTCCATCGCCGGATACAGGATTTCTTCCACGGCCGGGTTGAGCCGATGAATTTCATCGATGAAGAGAACATCGCGCTCTTCAAGATTGGTCAGGAGCGCGGCGAGATCGCCCGCCTTGGCGATTACCGGCCCTGAGGTGGACTTGAAGTTCACTCCAAGCTCCTTGGCCATGATCTGCGCCAGCGTGGTCTTGCCGAGGCCGGGCGGACCGACGAACAGCACGTGATCCAACGCCTCGCCACGATTCTTGGCGGCCTCGATGAAGACCTTGAGATTGGCGCGCGCCTCCGCCTGCCCGGTAAAGTCGTCCAGCGACTGCGGACGGAGGGTGGTGTCGATGTCCTCACCGCGCTTTTCCGGGGTGATCAGTCTGTCCGCATCGCTCATTCAGGGCATTCCATTATTTCTAGAATTCATGAGGTCGTCTTCGCCGCTATAACATGGCTGTCGCGCCAAGGCCTGTCACGAAATTCAACACCGCATCCGGACGCTTGTGTAACGCCCTCACCTTACCGTGAAAGCTCCTTCAGCCCCAGCCGGATCAGCTTGGCGCTATCCGCGCCCTCACCGCCATTTTTCAGCGCCGCGGCGACCGCATTGGCGGCCTGGTCACGCGAATAGCCGAGATTGGTGAGTGCAGATACGGCGTCCGCCACCGGCGCGGAGGCTACACCCTCCCCGAGTTCCTGCTTCAGTCCGATGGCCCCGGACGCCTCGCCCGCGAAAGCCGGGGCCTTGTTGCGCAATTCGGTCACGAGGCGCACGGCCACTTTGGGCCCAACCCCCGGCGCACGCGATATTGACGCCTTGTCCTGCAGCGCTATGGCATTGGCAAGCTCGGTGGGCGACAGGGTGGAAAGCACCGCAAGAGCGACTTTCGATCCGACGCCCTGCACGCTCTGCAAAAGGTTGAACCATTCCCGCTCCAGCGCCGAAAGAAAGCCGAAAAGCTTGAGCTGGTCCTCTCGTACATAGGTTTCGATGAAGAGGATCACGGCCTCTCCGACGGAGCCTATTTTCGACAGCGTGCGCGCCGAACAATAGGCGACGTAACAGACGCCATGCACATCCACCAACACGTAATCCGTGCCGATTTCCTCGATGCTGCCCTTCAGTTTTCCGATCATGATCGCGCCCGCTGCAATGAGACTTAAAATTAACCGGCCGCCAGCAGCCGACGCATCCTGTCACCGCCGCGATTATGGGCGTGGCAGATTGCGATCGCGAGGGCGTCCGCCGCATCGTTACCCTTGAACTCGGCCTTCGGCATCAGGATTTTCAGCATCATGTGAATTTGCTGCTTTTCACCATGCCCCACACCGATGACAGCTTTTTTCACGGCGTTCGGCGCATATTCGAACACCGGCAAACCGGCACGCGCCGGAACAAGCATGGCGATGCCGCGCGCCTGTCCGAGTTTCAGCGTGGCCACCGCGTCCTTGTTGACGAAAGTCTGCTCCACAGCCGCCTCATCGGGCTGATGGCTGTGCACGATTTCCGCCAAGCCGTCATGAAGCTGGCAAAGCCGGGAGGCGAGATCCATGTCGCCATCTGAAGTCACCGTGCCGGAAGCGACGAAACGCAGGCTGTTTCCCAATGTGTCGATCACGCCCCAGCCGGTGCGCCGTAGTCCGGGGTCGATGCCGATGATCCGAATCGTCTTTTGCATGAGGTACCTTATCTTTCCGGCCGCGAGACTGCCAGCGATAAGTGAACAAAACGACAACATTCCCGGATACAGACGTCGAGTCAGGACCAAAGTTGTGCCAGTACCGACCTTTGGCAAAGGCCAATTTTTTTGATCCATCCTTCAATTCTACGCGACTTGTCTGGTAAATCCGCAGGCGCGCCTTACATCCGCTGCAAAGACCCAGATTACGCAGGAGCGTCGGATGATCCCCTTTTCCCTTCTCGATCTTTCGCCCATCGGCGAGGGCGAGAGCGTCAGCGCGGCGCTCGAAAACTCCCGCCGGATGGCGATCAAGGCTGAAGAACAAGGTTATAACCGCATATGGCTGGCCGAACATCACGGCATGCCGGGCATCGCAAGCGCCGCGACGTCGCTCGTTATCGCCCATGTGGGTGCGGCCACGAAACATATCCGCGTCGGCTCGGGCGGTATCATGCTTCCCAACCACTCCCCGCTCGTCATTGCCGAACAGTTCGGGACGCTTGCAGCACTTCTGCCCGGCCGGGTCGATCTTGGCCTGGGCCGCGCCCCCGGAACGGATATGCGCACCGCACGGGCGCTGCGCCGTAATCTCGACGCCGGTGCGGAGAATTTCCCGCACGACATCGTCGAATTGCAAAGATATCTCGGCCCGCCCCAGCAGGATCAGGCGATCCTCGCCGTACCCGGCATGAATTCGAACGTGCCTCTCTGGCTGCTCGGTTCCAGCACCTATAGTGCGCATCTGGCCGCAGCCCTTGGGCTGCCCTATTCCTTCGCATCCCATTTTGCCCCTGACATGCTGATGGAAGCGATCCATATCTATCGCGAGCGCTTCCAGCCCTCCGAGGTGCTGGACAAGCCCTATGTGATGGTGGGCGTGATGGGTGTCGGCGCCGATACCGACGAGGAGGCGCAGCATCTCTTTACCTCGTCACAGCAGCAATTCGTCAATCTGCGGCGCAATGTGCGGACGCAGTTCCCGAAGCCCGTGCACAACATGGAAGGCTACTGGAACGAGATGGAGCGCTTCTCCGTGGAGCATACGTTGCGTTTTGCCGCCGTTGGCGCGCCTGAAACGATCCAGCGTCATCTCGACGGTTTTCTGGCTGAAACACAGGCTGACGAACTGATTGTCTCGATGCCGATCCACGACATCGAAAAGCGGCTGCGGTCGGTCGAGATTTTCGCCGACGTGCGGACATCCATCAAAAAGGCCGCCTAAACAAAAAGCCCCGGAGCGGATCGCTGCCGGGGCCTTTTTTAGGAACGTGAAAACGTCAGGCGGAAAGCTTGGCGAGAATTTCTTCCGACACTTCGAAGTTCGAATAGACGTTCTGCACGTCGTCATCGTCTTCGAGGTTGTCGATGAGTTTCATCAGCGACTGTGCCTTTTCTTCATCTACCGGTACCGTGTTCTGCGGCTTCCAGATGGCCTTGACGCTTTCGGCTTCGCCCAGCACGCCTTCCAGCGCCTTGGACACCTCGTTCATCGCTTCGAAACCGCAGATGATGATGTGCCCGTCTTCGGAAGATTCAACATCGTCCGCACCGGCCTCGATGGCCGCTTCCATCACCTTGTCTGCATCGCCGACTTCCGCCTTGTAGGAAATCTCGCCGACACGGTCGAAGGAGAAGGAGACCGATCCGGTTTCACCCAGCGCACCACCAGCCTTGGTGAAGATGGATCGTACATTGGAGGCAGTGCGGTTACGGTTGTCGGTAAGCGCCTCGACGATGACGGCGACGCCGCCAGGGCCGTAGCCTTCGTAGCGGACCTCATCATAGTTCTCGCCTTCGGCACCCGCAGCCTTCTTGATGGCACGTTCGATATTGTCTTTCGGCATGGACTGGGCCTTGGCGTTCTGGATGGCCAGACGCAGGCGCGGGTTCATGTTCGGGTCGGGCATGCCCGTCTTGGCCGCAACGGTGATTTCGCGCGCAAGCTTGGAAAACATTTTGGACCGCACGGAGTCCTGCTTGCCCTTGCGGTGCATGATGTTCTTGAACTGTGAATGACCAGCCATGGAAAACCTGATTTATCGTAATTTGGAGATTGCGGGCCTTATAAGTGCGATAGGCTCATCGTTCAAGCCCGCAGGCGCTTTCTCTTGCCGCAACAACAGAAGGAACTGATTTATCCGCTCTTCGTTCTGATCATGAACGCGACGGAGAAGGCCATCTTGTCCACTCCGCCGCAGCCCCAAACCGGAAGGAGAAGACATATGGTCAGCCTGACTGAAGCAAGAGAAGCCCCGGCCCGCCAGCTCTGGGACGAGATCAATTCCGTCCATGCCGGCATGCTCGGCCTTGAGGGCCTGCACAGTCACATGCAGCCTATGGCGCCCCACGCTGACCCCAAGACCAACACGATCTGGTTTTTTTCCAAAAAAGACACGGATCTGGTAAAATCGCTCAAATCCGGATCCCGTGCGCATTTCTGCCTTGTGGGGAAGGATCATGATTATCACGCCTGCCTTTCGGGCGTACTCGAAGCGCGCGATGACAAATCAAAGATCGACGAATACTGGAATTCAGTCACCGCCGCCTGGTACGAGCACGGCAAGAGCGATCCGCAACTGACCATGCTGGCGTTGCATGTCGATGATGCCGATATCTGGGCTTCGACGGACAGTACGCTGAAATTCGGCTGGGAAATCGCCAAGGCAAACATGTCGGATGACAAGACGCCCGACGTCGGCGTTCGCCAGCACCTCACCTTCGCCTGAGAACCCGCTCCCCGAGCCTTTCCCCGCCCGTCGCCATTTACATGCCTTTCGGCACCAGTATCTGCGGCTGGCGAGGAAGGTTTCTCATCGAGACCCGGATGACCGGATCGCTTGCATAGGCGATAGCGAAATTTTCGCCAAACATGGTCAGAAACTGCTCCAGCGGCGGGCCGGTGCGATGCATCGGCAGGATCAGCGCAGAGCGCAGGCGCTTGACCACCCTGCTCATGCTGTCGGCCCCCATGGTCAGACCACCATCGACAGGCACCATCAACACATCCAGGCGGCCGATCTCGGCATAATGCGTGTCCGTCAACTCATGATGCAGATGGCCGAGATGGCCAATACACAGCCCGGCAACCTCGAAGATGAAGATGGAATTGCCGTTTTCCTGAAAAGACTCATAATCTCCCCAGCGGTTGCGGATGTCGGTTGAGACATTGCGGATGTAAACGTCGCCCACGAGCACCTTGTGCTCGGCTTTTTCTCCCGGCGTATCGCTCCAGCCATGCAGCACATATTGAATGGCCGGGTCCGGATTGAGGGTGAAATGTGTTGAATGCGCCCGGTTCATGGTCACCACCGTCGGCATGACGGGAGGGCGATAGACGCCGTTATAATCCGTGGCAATCGTTACCCCGCCGGGACTTTCGATCAGGTAGGTGGAGTGGCCGATGAAGCTGATTTTCACCTCTTCCTTCGCCGTGGCCTGAGCCAACTGAACATTGCGCGCATCGAAGCGCGCGAACATCACGCCCGGAATGGCGCTGGCGATCGCCTGGCACTGGCTGACGGGAGGACGGCTCGCCGACTGGGAAAAGGCCGCTCCCGAACAGGCGATCAGTCCTGTTACTGCAAGCATTAGCACGCGCAACATCATGCCACTCCCCTGAACTTGCGAAGCTGAGAGGATGGGACAGGTTTTGCCGAGCGTCCAGTTACATCAGCAACTGAAGGCTAGCACTCTCGTCATTGTGAACGCTTCGGCGGGATCAAACCCAGAAGGAAGGCAGCGTTTCCGAAAGTCGTGGCCCGATGCGCAGTGGCGCAATTTTTTCCGCAAGCCCAGTCCGGTCGGAAATCTCCACCCCGACACCGCAGATCGTGGCAGGCCCGCTCGCTGCCTCAAAGCGGCCCTTCGGCATCTTGGAGATAAAGCGGTTGATCGGCTCTTCCTTGTCCATTCCGAGTGAACTGTCATAATCGCCGCACATGCCCGCATCCGACATGTAGGCGGTTCCGCCGTTCAATATCTGTGCGTCAGCCGTCGGAACATGGGTGTGGGTGCCGACGACGAAGCTTGCACGGCCATCCACGAAATGTCCGAAGCACTGTTTCTCGCTGGTCGCCTCGGCGTGAAAATCGAAGATGATGGCATCCGCCTGCTCCTTCAGCGGGCAGGCAGCAAGAATGCTTTCCGCCGACTTGAAGGGGTCGTCCAGCTCCGGATGCATGAAGACCCGCCCCATGATGTTGGCGACCAATATGCGTGCGCCGTTGCGTGCATAAAAAATGCCCGAGCCCTTGCCCGGCGTACCCTCGGGGTAATTGGCGGGCCGCAGGAACTGGTCATGGCGCTCGCAGAAGGAAACCGCCTCTTTCTGATCCCAGACGTGATTGCCGGTGGTGACAACATCGGCACCGGCATTGATGGTCTCGAGATAGATATCCTCGGTGATACCGAAACCACCAGCAGCGTTCTCACCGTTGACGATGACGAAATCCAGCTTCAGATCGGAAATCAGCCCCGGCAATCGCTCCCAGACAGCCGTGCGTCCGGTCTTGCCAACCATGTCTCCGAGAAAAAGAAGCCTCATTCACCCGCCCCGATCTTGCGCATGTTTCGATATTTCGTCCCCTCTAACGGGTAATCCATCTTTTAAAAAGTGCTAAAGCGCCTTTTGCTCACTATCGGAGATCGACAACGGGGCTGAAAACCAGCGCAGACCGCTTTCTGTCAGAATGGCGTGAAGCGAGACATCGTGCGGTTCCGCGGGGATGTCTGCCACTTCCTGGCAGTCAAAGGCGACACCGATGAGAACGGGCTGCTTGCCCTTGGCGTGCAACCGCGCGATGGCGCGGTCATAATGGCCTGCGCCATAACCAACCCGTTGCCCGTGTCCGTCGAAGACGGACAGAGGTACGAGCAGTATATCGGGATCGAGAAGCTCCGCATCCTCACCCGGACCGGTCGTGCCGAAGCCGGTCTTCACCAGCGGCGTATCCCTCTCGAAAGCCCTGAAGACAATGGTTTCACGATCCAGCACAACGGGAAGGACGAGACGTCCACCCCTTGCCCGCAACGCTTCCATCAGCGGACGGGTATCCGCCTCCGAGCGGATCGGCATGAAGCCGGAGATGACGGTCCCCGGCACAAGGGGAATATCCCCGGCACCGTGGGCGGTAATGAACCGGCTCTTCTCGTGCCGTTCCGCCAGTGTCAGAGCATCTCGCGCGGCGAGCCGTTCGCCGCGCAACCTTGCTTTTTCGGCAACGTCACCGGGCATCAGGCGGCCCGGCTCACGAGAACCTTGTCGATGCGGTGACCATCAAGGTCGATGACCTCGAAACGCCAGCCGTTGCGGGTTACATGTTCACCCAGTTCCGGCAGGCGACGGAACTCGTCCAGGACAAGTCCGGCGACGGTCTCGAACTCGGCGTCCTCATTGATCTGGAAGCCCATGCGATAAGCGAACTCATCGGCAGGCATCCAGCCGGCAACGAGGAACGAACCGTCCTCGCGCTCGACCATGGCCGGCTCTTCGTCGTCATCTTCCTGAAAGGCACCGGTAATGGCCTCCAGCACGTCGCCGGAGCTGATGATACCTTCGAAATGGCCGTACTCGTCATAAACGAGGACCATGTGCACGGTGGAGCGACGCAGCGACTGGATGACGTCAACGGCGCTCGTCAGGTCGGACACGACGGGCACCTCGCGCAGAAGCTCACGAATGTTGAGCTCCTTGCCGGAGGCCAGCGCATCAAAGGCGTCCTTGGCGAAAAGCACGCCAAGAATTTCGTCGGACGCGCCGTTGCGCACCGGCAGACGCGAACGCTGCGTCCCGCGAAGCTGCTCGCGGATTTCTTCGGCGCTGTCTTCGATATCGACCACTTCCACGTCGCGACGCGGCGTCATCAGGCCGCGCGCGTTGCGGTCAGCAAGGCGCATGACGCTGGTGATCATCGCCGATTCTTCGGTCTCGATCACGCCGGCGCTATGGGCTTCGGCCAGGACAGTGCGAATTTCATCGTCGGTAACCGACGCGTTGGATTCGCCACTATGGCCGAGAAGCGCCAGAATGGCCTTACCCGACCGGTCGAGCAGCCACACCAGCGGCGCGCCGACCTTGGACAGTAGCATCATGGTAGGCGCAACACGCGCGGCAATCTTTTCAGGGTCGCGCAACGCAATCTGCTTTGGCACCAGTTCGCCGACGATCAGTGACAGGTAAGTAATGGCGACGACGACCGAGCCGACGCCAATTGCATCGGCCGCACGGTCAGGAACACCCTGCTCCAGAAGCCACGCCGTAAAGCGGGCACCGAGCGTGGCGCCGGAAAATGCGCCCGAGAGGACGCCGACCAGCGTGATGCCGATCTGCACTGTAGAAAGAAAGCGTCCGGGGTTTTCGGAAAGGCTGAGCGCCTGTGTGGCGCCCTTGCTGCCTTGCGTGGCAAGCACCTTTAGCCTCGCCGGTCTGGAGGAGACAACGGCAAGCTCGGACATGGCAAGCACACCGTTCAATACGGTGAGCAGGACCACGATCATAATTTCAGTAAACAAGTTTAGCTCTTTGGGCTGTTGAACGGCACGTCGCGGTTTTGGCCGCAGCGCCCCTTTTTAAAGGGCATGACAGACATACCAATCCGGATAATAGGGAATTGTTCCGCCATTGCAATGACAGGAATATAAAAAAGCCGTGCCCGGCAGTTATGAAAAATGACTGTCGACTATATCGAGGGTACAGGGAAGCATCGGAATTGTCCCGAAACTTCAAGCGCGTTCCACGGCGACCGATGGAGATTTACGATCCTGGGTGCCTACAAAAGTAGGTGGGCACCGTGTGTCCAGCCCCACGGGACTGGCCAGGGACAGCTCCCTTTGGATCGAGTATGGCCCCAGGGATTGTGGTTCCTGTCGAGAAGCGCAGAACGCATTCAAGATATAGGACGGATCGGGAAAAACCGCCAGAGGCGCAGAGCGAAATTTTATCGCTTCGGATTCCGGATGATCAGTGTGCCGCCGGTTTTGGGCGGTCCAGCAATTTTTCGGTAATGCCGTTCAGCCGGTCGGCCAGATCGCCGATGGCAAGCGCCACCATCTCATCCGACTTCGCCTTGTGCTCGGCCATGCCATCGCGATTGCGGGAGAGGGATGCGACCTCACCTTCCAGCTTCTCGATCTTGCGATTGAGCTCGGAAAGCTCGTCCATCACCATGATACCGGCCATCACAGTTAGCCTCAGGTCGCCGATTTCTCCGAACTGGCTCTTTAGATGCCCCACATACCGGTCGAAACGGGTGGCAAGGTCGGTCAGGTGGTCTTCCTGGCCTGCTTCGCACGCCATGCGATAGGCCTTTCCGTCGATCATAACAGTAACTTGCGCCATGATACCGCTCCTATCGATCCAGCACCGCGCGGATCGTCTCCATGGCCGTCACCAGCCGGCGCGAAACCTCGCGATTGACTTCTTCAAGACGGTTAGCGCGAAACTCGGCCTGGTCCAGTTCCTGCGCCAGTCTGGCGCGGTCTACATGGACGCGCTTCACCTCGTTATCGATCTCGCCGGTCTCTCTCTGCCGCTCGATACGCATATCGATGGCATTTTCGAGATTTGTGATGGCAGCATTCAGCTCCGTCAGCGCAGATTGTAAGGTCTTCTCAGCCGACATCGTTTTTTCCAACTCGCACGCCACCGGCCGAATCGTCCGGTTTCAGGCCATTTAAACGCTAACGAGGTTATTACCCGATTTACCATCCCGTCAATCAAACCAGTGCATTGTGGCGTTTTGCTCTGTGGATGAACGAAGAAACCGGGCCGGGCGGGACACGAAATCCGTTCCAGCCCCCGCTTTGCGAAACGATTTTTATCGACCGCAGAACCGCAATTGCCCGTCGATTTATTGACTTGCCTGCCTCACCTGCTATGGATCAACCCGCTTTTTGGATAGTTGCGTAAAACTATCTCCTTTCACCCGGAAACAGACGGAAAAGCCATGATTTCTCGCGACAAACACAACCGGATGGCAAATGCGATCCGCTTTCTTGCCATGGATGCAGTGGAGAAGGCCAATTCAGGCCATCCCGGTCTGCCGATGGGCGCCGCTGATGTCGCCACCGTTCTCTTCACCCGTTATCTGAAATTCGATCCCAAGGCGCCGCTCTGGCCGGATCGCGACCGTTTCGTGCTGTCGGCAGGTCATGGTTCGATGCTTCTTTACTCGCTGCTCTATCTTACGGGCTACGAGGACATGACGATCGACGAGATCAAGCGTTTCCGTCAATTCGGTTCCAAGACCGCCGGCCATCCTGAATATGGCCACGCCACCGGCATCGAAACGACCACCGGTCCGCTCGGCCAGGGCATCGCCAACGCCGTGGGCATGGCAATCGCCGAACGCAAGCTGGAAGAGGAGTTCGGCTCCGACCTGCAGAGCCACTTCACTTATGTACTGTGCGGCGACGGCTGCCTCATGGAAGGCATCAGCCACGAAGCCATCGCGCTTGCCGGCCATTTGAAGCTTAACAAGCTCGTTCTCTTCTGGGATGACAACAACATCACCATCGACGGCGAAGTTGGCCTCTCCGACAGCACCGATCAGATTGCCCGTTTCCAGGCGGTTCACTGGAACACCATCCGTGTTGACGGCCATGATCCGGATGCGATCGCCGCTGCCATCGAAGCCGCACAGAAATCGGACCGCCCGACCTTCATCGCCTGCAAGACCGTCATCGGTTTCGGCGCGCCCAACAAGCAGGGCACCCATAAGGTTCACGGCAACCCGCTCGGCGCAGAAGAAATCGCTGCGGCCCGCAAGAGCCTGAACTGGGAAGCCGAAGCTTTCGTCATTCCGGAAGACGTGCTGGATTCATGGCGTCTTGCCGGTCTGCGCTCCACCAAGACGCGTCAGGACTGGGAAGCCCGCCTCGAAGCCGCTGAAGCCGGCAAGAAAGCCGAGTTCAAGCGCCGCTTCGCCGGCGACCTGACGGGCAATTTCGATAGCTCGATCGATGCTTTCAAGAAGAAGATCATCGAGAACAACCCGACCGTTGCGACCCGCAAGGCCTCGGAAGACTCGCTCGAAGTCATTAACGGCGTGCTGCCGGAAATGATCGGCGGTTCTGCCGACCTGACGCCGTCCAACAACACCAAGACCAGCCAGATGAAGTCCATCACGCCGACGGACTTCTCCGGCCGTTACCTGCACTACGGCATCCGCGAACACGGCATGGCTGCTGCCATGAACGGCATCGCACTGCATGGCGGTCTCATTCCTTATGCGGGCGGCTTCCTGATCTTCTCGGACTACTGCCGTCCGTCGATCCGTCTTGCCGCGCTCATGGGCATCCGTGTCGTCCACGTTCTGACGCATGATTCCATCGGCGTTGGTGAAGACGGCCCGACCCACCAGCCGGTGGAGCAGATCGCTGCCCTTCGCGCCATTCCGAACCTGCTCGTCTTCCGCCCGGCGGATGAGACCGAGACGGCGGAATGCTGGCAGCTGGCGCTGGAACAGAAGCATCGTCCGTCTGCGCTGGCCCTAACCCGCCAGAACCTTGCACCTTCGCGCAAGGAATATGAAGAGAAGAACCTGTCTGCTTACGGCGCCTACGAACTCGTTTCCGCCAGCGACGCCAAGGTTTCGATCTTCGCTTCCGGTTCGGAGGTCGAAGTGGCTCTGAAAGCGGCCGCAACGCTGAAGGACAAGGGCGTATCCGCCCGCGTCGTTTCCGTTCCCTGCTTCGAACTCTTCAAGGAACAGCCGGAAACCTATCGCAACGCCATCATCGGCAAGGCTCCGGTCAAGATCGCGGTGGAAGCCGCCATCCGCCAGGGCTGGGATTATTTCATCGGTAACGATGGCGCTTTCGTCGGCATGCACTCCTTTGGAGCGTCCGCGCCGGCGAAGGATCTCTTCAAGCACTTCGGTATCACGGCAGAAGCTGTCGTCGCCGCAGTCGAGGCAAAACTTGCGTAAGGGCTTCCCAAGCCCTCACCATTCAGCAAAGACCAAGCCCATTCTTGATCGGGAGACTGTAAATGACTGTAAAAGTTGCCATTAACGGCTTCGGCCGCATCGGCCGCAATGTTTTGCGCGCCATCGTCGAATCCGGCCGCACCGATATCGAAGTCGTCGCCATCAACGACCTCGGCCCGGTTGAAACCAACGCTCACCTGCTGCGCTACGATTCGATCCACGGCAAGTTCCCGGCCGACGTCAAGGTCGAAGGCGACACCATCATCGTTGGCGGTGGCAAGCCGATCAAGGTGACGGCCGTTCGCGACCCGGCAACGCTGCCGCACAAGGAACTGGGCGTCGATATCGCGCTTGAGTGCACCGGCATCTTCACGGCCCGCGACAAGGCTGCTGCCCATCTGACGGCCGGCGCCAAGCGCGTCATCGTTTCGGCTCCCGCTGACGGCGCCGACCTCACCGTCGTCTTCGGTGTCAACCATGACCAGCTGACGAAGGATCACCTCGTCATCTCCAACGCATCCTGCACCACCAACTGCCTCGTGCCGGTCGTGAAGGTTCTCGATGACGCCGTTGGCATCGATCATGGCTTCATGACCACGATCCACTCCTACACCGGCGACCAGCCGACGCTGGACACCATGCACAAGGATCTGTACCGCGCCCGCGCCGCAGCCCTGTCCATGATCCCGACCTCGACAGGCGCCGCAAAGGCTGTTGGCCTCGTCCTGCCACACCTCAAGGGCAAGCTTGACGGCACGTCGATCCGCGTTCCGACCCCGAACGTGTCGGTCGTCGACTTCAAGTTCGTGGCCAAGAAGAGCACGACGGTTGCCGAAATCAACGCAGCCATCAAGGCGGCTTCCGACGGCCAGCTGAAGGGCATCCTCGGCTATACCGACGAGCCGCTGGTTTCCCGCGATTTCAACCACGACAGCCACTCGTCGATCTTCGCCAATGACCAGACCAAGGTCATGGAAGGCAACTTCGTGCGCGTCCTGTCCTGGTACGACAACGAGTGGGGCTTCTCCAACCGCATGTCGGATACGGCTGTCGCCTTCGCGAAGACCATCTAACGAATACCCATCAGTCGATGCATTCCGGCGGGAGCGATCCCGCCGGATTTTTTATTCCCGGTTTTCCTCTACAGTGCCGCCATGTTTTCAATTTCCTGCCTTTGTCTGGTCCATTTTGAAACGGACAAGGGACTCAGGGATAACGGTCGTGCGCAATGCACTTCGGCCCTGCCGCATCTTTCGATACACCCCGCCTTGCGTTACCTTTCAACGCCGCCGACCGAGCGCTGACAGACCGCAACCCGTGGCGCATTGACTGCGAACGTGCAGAGCAATCATTGCGGTGGCCAGCGCGGCGTGAAAGAGGCGGTGGACGTGGAATCATTTTATCTGTTGTTGCTGGTGGCAACTGTTCTTGTCCTCGTCGCCGCCTTCTCGAGCCTCATCGCCTACCGCTTCGGCGCGCCGCTGCTGCTGCTTTTCCTTGTGATTGGACTTGCGGCGGGTGTGGACGGACTCGGTATCGAATTCACCAACAACCCTCTCGCCTATATGCTCGGTTCGCTGGTACTTGCCGTCATCCTGTTCGACTCCGGGTTTGGCACGTCGATCCAGTCTTTCCGGCTTTCCGCGGCACCGGCAACGGCGCTTGCCACGGTCGGCGTTATTCTCACATCCGTCTTTTTCGCGGGCGCAGCCGCCCTCCTGCTCGGGCTCTCCTGGCTAGAGGGCCTGCTGCTCGGCGCCATCGTCGCCTCCACCGATGCGGCAGCGGTGTTTTTCCTGCTGCGCATCGGCGGCATCCACATCCGCGATCAGGTGCGCTCCACGCTGGAGGTCGAATCCGGCACCAACGATCCAATGGCCATCTTCCTCACAGTCGCCCTGGTCGAGATCATCGCCAAAGGACAGGGCCTGGCCGGTATCGACAGCGGTTTTCTGCTGCTTTTTGTTGAGGAAATGGGCCTCGGTGTGATCGTCGGCGTGCTGGGCGGTCTCATGATCGCCGCCGTGGTCAACCGTTTTGCCGCCGATCGCGGGCTGGCGCCGATCTTTGTGCTTGCGCTGGCGCTGCTCGTGTTTTCCTTCACCGGCACGATTGGCGGCAGCGGCTTTCTGGCGGTCTATGTCGCCGGCATTGTCGCCGGCAATCGCAGGATCTTCGCCAAGGAAACGATCCGTCGCTTCCACGAAGGGCTGACGTGGCTGGCACAGATTATCATGTTCCTGATGCTCGGCCTGCTTGCCACGCCGTCGCAGTTTCCTGCAATCGCAATTCCAGCCATCCTGCTGGCGCTGTTCCTGATCTTCGTCGCCCGTCCGCTCGCGGTCTGGCTCAGCCTCATGCCGTTTAACTACACCCAACAGGAAACCTCTTTCGTCGCCTGGGTGGGCCTGCGCGGCGCCGTCTCCATCCTGCTTGCCATCATGCCCATCCTCGGCGGACTTGATGACGCCCAGATCTATTTCAATGCCGCCTTCATCATCGTGCTGGTATCGCTCCTCGTGCAGGGCTGGACCATCAAACCGGTGGCAACAAGGCTGGGGCTGATCGTGCCGCCGCGCATGGGCGAGGTGGACAAGCTGGAGGTTGACCTTCCCGGCACGGCCAATCACGAACTGATTTCCTACCGCGTGGCAAAGGGCAGCGCCATCCTGCAGGGCGAGCGCATTCCCCGCTGGGCGATGCCTTCGCTGGTGGTGCGTGACGGCAAATCGATTCGCTACCAATATGCCGGGCGGCTGCGTGAAAATGATCTTGTCTATCTCTTCATCGCCCCCGGTTATTCCCGCCTGATCGACCGGCTCTTCGCGAGCGCCCTGCCCGTCGCCGATGACGACGCCGATTTCTTCGGCACCTTCGCGATCTCTCCCGCCCGGCCGGCGAAGGAGCTTGATGCCGCCTATGGTCCCGGCCTGCTTGCGCCAGCAGAACAGGCAATGAGCATCGCAGAACTCATCGAGACACGTCTTGCCGGACGGGCCGATTATGCCGACCGCGTGCGCCTCGGCTCCATCGTCCTGATCGTGCGGACTTTGGACGAACATGAGGCGATAGCTGGTGTCGGAATTTCGCTGGAGCCGGTCGAACCGGCTACCACCCTGCCGATCTTCATCAGCTTCTCGGAAATTTTCAAACGGGTGCGCGACTATCTGGCGCAGCGGCGTCAGTCGCGTTCCACCGCTACCGCACAAGACGTGGTCGCACCTTCAAACACCGTGAGAGAAAATGAAGCCTGACCGGCTTGCGTCGGCAATCAGGCATAGTATGGTCCCTGCCGAACTCGCAACAAATCAGGATCGACCTATGCCCGCTTTCAAGACCATCGATGACCTCAACGACATTGCCGGAAAGCGCGTTCTCGTCCGCGTTGATCTCAACGTGCCGGTCGCGGATGGCAAAGTTACGGACAAGACCCGTATCGAGCGGGTCGCGCCGACCATTCTGGAACTTTCTAAGAAGGGCGCAAAGGTTATTCTGCTTGCCCATTTTGGCCGTCCGAAGGGCGAACCCGTGGCTGACATGTCGCTTTCCCAGATCGTACCAGCAGTTGAGGAGGTGCTGGACCATGCCGTCTCGTTCGCGTCCGACTGCATCGGCGCGCCGGCGGCGAAGGCCGTTGCGAAACTGAACGACGGCGACATCCTGCTTCTGGAAAACACGCGCTTCCACAAGGGCGAAGAAAAGAACGATCCCACCTTCGTCGAGGCTCTGGCGGCCAATGGCGATATCTATGTCAATGACGCCTTCTCCGCCGCGCATCGCGCCCACGCCTCCACCGAGGGCCTCGCCCGCCACCTGCCCGCCTATGCCGGCCGCACCATGCAGGCAGAGCTTGAGGCTCTGGAAAAGGGCCTCGGCCAGCCGGTGCGTCCCGTCGTCGCCATCGTCGGCGGCGCGAAGGTTTCAAGCAAAATCGATCTTCTGATGAACCTCGTGAAGAAGGTCGATGCCCTCGTCATCGGCGGCGGCATGGCCAACACCTTCCTCGCCGCCCGTGGCGCCCAGGTTGGAAAATCGCTCTGCGAGCACGATCTGGCCGAAACCGCAAAGCAGATCATGATCGAGGCCGCGACTTCCGGCTGTGCCATCGTGCTGCCGGAAGACGGGGTCGTTGCCCGCGAATTCAAGGCCGGTGCGGCCAGTGAAACGGTCGACATCAATGCCATTCCCGCTGACGCCATGGTGCTCGATGTCGGCCCGAAGTCGGTTGAAAGCATCAAGGCCTGGATTTCACGCGCGGAAACGCTGGTCTGGAACGGGCCGCTCGGCGCCTTCGAAATAGAACCCTTCGATGCAGCCACCGTGGCTGCCGCAAAACATGCCGCCGAATGCACGAAGGCCGGCAAGCTCGTCTCCGTCGCAGGCGGCGGCGACACCGTGGCCGCGCTCAACCATGCCGGCGTTTCCGAGGATTTCTCCTATGTTTCGACCGCCGGCGGCGCCTTCCTTGAATGGATGGAAGGCAAGGAACTGCCGGGCGTTGCCATCCTGACCGCCGCCAAGTAAACTTATCTCACTTGCCTGACACGAGGCCGGACAAGCGATGCTTGTCCGGCCTCGTCTTTTGGTAAGTGCACGCGGGAGGAAAAGTTTCAAACGATTGAAATCATTTCAATCGTTTCAATGAGTTAGCGTGCCATTTCCCTGCCCTGGAACTTCTGTTATCGGAAATTTATTGTGCCTTGGGAGAATAGCAAATGACCGAACGTCTCGAAGACATCGCAATCAAAATGGTCGCCGACGGCAAGGGCCTGCTCGCCGCCGACGAATCCACGGGAACGATCAAAAAGCGTTTCGACAGCATCAATCTGGAGTCCACCGAGACCGCCCGCCGCGACTATCGCGAGATGCTGTTCCGTTCCGACGACGCCATGAAGAAATATATCTCCGGCGTCATTCTCTATGAAGAGACCCTGTTCCAGAAGGCTGCCGACGGCACACCTTTCGTTGATATCATCAAGGCGGCTGGCAGCCTGCCGGGCATCAAGGTGGATATCGGCGCCAAGCCGATGGCCTTCCACCCGCATGAATTCATTACCGAAGGCCTCGACGGTCTTTATGAGCGCCTGCGCAAGTACCACGAAGCCGGTGCGCGCTTCGCCAAGTGGCGTGGCGTCATCACCATCGGTGAACAGCGCCCGAGCTGGGGTTCGATCAAGGCAAACTCCCAGTCGCTCGCCCGTTATGCCGCTCTCTGCCAGCAGGCGGATATCGTGCCGATCGTTGAGCCTGAAGTCCTGATGGACGGCGAGCCGGGCACGCACGACATCGACCGCTGCGCGGAAGTCACGCAATGGGTTCTGCAGACCGTCTTCGCGGACCTCTTCGACGCCCGCGTGAACCTCGAAGGCATGATCCTCAAGCCGAACATGATCATCGACGGCAAGAAGGCCCGCAAGGCTTCCGTCGAGGAAGTGGCGGAAAAGACCGTGAAGGTCCTGAAGGCGACCGTACCTTCCGCCGTTCCGGGCATTGCCTTCCTTTCCGGCGGCCAGTCCTCCGAAGAGGCAACGGCGCATCTCTCCGCCATGAATTCCGGCTATGACCTGCCCTGGTCTCTCACCTACTCCTACGGCCGCGCGCTTCAGGATACGGCCCTCAAGACCTGGGGCGGCAAGCAGGAGAATGTCGCTGCCGGCCAGCGCGCCTTCACGCACCGCGCCGCCATGAACAGTCTGGCGGCCAAGGGCAACTGGAAGCAGGAACTCGAAAAGGCAGCCTGAGGCTTCGCTCCAGAGCTTTGGTGAATGAAAGCCGCCTCCCGGGGCGGCTTTTTCTTATGGGCGCAGAAGCAGCGTTACCGACCAGATGACAAAGGCGGTAACCGCTATCTTCCAGCAATCGCCCCGTTTCTTCAGCCCCGGCAGGCCGAGCGGCCGGATAATCTGGACGGCCATGGCCAGCAGTAAAAAAAGGCCGATCGCCTTCGTCATTTATTGAGCCTTTTCTTTATTTCTGCATCGTCACAGGCTGGACATTTTTACCGTTCACCAGAAGAGTGCAACTCATTCGGGTAACTCCCGTTGTATGACCTGTCCGACCGTCCGTCCGAACGCATGAGAGTGTTGTCATGAGCAGAAATCTTCTACCCGTATTCGCTCTTTTATCCAGCACTCTGTTTCTCTTTCTCGGCAACGGTCTTCAGGGCCTCGTGCTGCCAGTGCGTGGCTCGGCAGAAGGTTACTCCAACGAGATCCTCGGTTTCCTCGGAACCTCTTGGGCTGCGGGCTTCGTTGTCGGTTGTTTTGTCGCGCCGGCCATCGTGCGCCGTGCCGGCCATGTGCGGGCTTTTGCGTCTTTCGTCGCATTGGTATGCCTGACCGTGCTCATGACCGGTCTCATCGTTGATGACGTCTGGTGGATTACGCTGCGTGCGCTTACCGGCTTCTGCACCGCCGGCACCTCAATGATCATCGAAAGCTGGCTGAACGAGCGCGCCACGAACGAAAGCCGCGGCATGATCTTTTCGTTCTATATCGCCATCACGCTTCTGGGTGTCGTGGCAGGACAGATGATCGTGCCGATGGGAGATATCAGCAATACTTCGCTGTTCATGATCTGCGGCATCATTTATTGCATCGCCATTCTGCCGGCAACGCTTTCAAAGGCGGCCAGTCCACAGCCTTTGCAGAAGGTGAAACTGGATTTGCCGGCGCTCTATCGCAACTCCCCGGTCTCCTTCGTCGGCATTTTGATGATCGGCATCGCCAACGGTGCGTACGGCACGCTCGGCGCCGTCTTCGGTGCCCGGGCAGGCCTGGATCCGACCATGATCGCCATCATGGTGTCCGTCACGATTTTCGTCGGCGCATTGGCGCAGTTCCCGGCGGGTCGCCTTTCGGACAGGATAGACCGTCGTTACGTGCTGGCCGGCCTCGCGGGGCTTGGCGCCGTCGCGGGACTTGCGGTCGCAGCCGTGCAGCCGCATCACGTCTACGTTCTAATTCCGATGATCGCCGTTTACGGTGCAGCCGCCAATGCGCTCTATCCCATAGCCGTGGCGCACGCCAACGACTTTGCGGCGTCCGAGGATTTCGTCAAGGTTTCAGGCGGGTTGCTGTTGCTTTACGGCGTCGGCACCATTATCGGACCGACGCTCGGCGGCGCTGTCATGACCTATTCCGGGCCCTATGCGCTGTTTCTGGTCACAGCCGTCGCCCATATTTTGATTACTGCCTATGCCATTATCAGAAGCCGCAGGCGCGCCGCGCTTTCAACCGACGAGAAGGACAATTTCTCGACGATGATGCCGACGACGCCTTCGCCGCTGGTGACACCGGAGAGTATTGCGCTTGACCCGCGCGCGCCGCAATATCCTGGCGAGGATGGGGACTACGTGGAAAAAGGAGCAGGCATATGAGCCTCTTTGACGACGACCGCCCGCAAAAACCCGCTGCACACCAGATTGGCAGCGATCTCAGCCTCCTCTCCGTGGACGAACTGGACAGCCGGATCGAGCTTCTCCAGGCCGAAATCACCCGACTCGAAGAGGAAAGAAAGCGGAAATCCGCGGGAAGACAGGCGGCGGAGAATCTTTTCCGATCCTGATGCGCGGTGACCAATAAACCCGGCCCGCACGTGCCTAACGGCAGAATCGGTTAAACGTACGTTGCAAAATAAGAGGTTTTGGGTCAGTCTTTCGTTTACCATTAACCAAAAATTAAGCTTTCTGAGAGATTACTATACATGTCCAGTTCTTCTGGATTTCAGGCATCTTCTCCATTCGGCGAATTGGTCTGATTTTTCTCCCTGTTTTACCTTGAGAGCCGCTTTCGCGGCTCTTTTTTTGCCGCCGCCGGCTTCGGTAAAACTGTGGGTATTAACCCTTCTTTAATAATTGCCTTGCGCATTTCAGGTAAAGATACCATCCTGAAAACACTAAAGGCCGGAACAAAATATCCGGATCGTCGTTGCCTGACAGTGTGGTTCGTGAGCAGGGATTTAAAGAAATGTCGGAACAGGTTTTAAATACCATAAGCTTTGCGGGGCGCGCGGCTGCTTCCAACCAGTTCAAGACCCTCTATACCGAAGGCATGACCCTGGTGGAGGAAACTGCAAGCTATCTCGACGGCGCCGGCCGGGCCGCCTCGAAAGTTTTGCCGCGCATGGCCTCAGTGCTTTATGCCGCGGAATCGATGCGCCTCACGACTCGCCTGATGCAGATGGCCTCCTGGCTGCTTCTCCAGCGCGCCGTCAACAACGGTGAAATGACCCGCGATCAGGTTTTGAGCGAGAAGAATAAGGTTCGCCTCGACAGCTTCAACGTCGACCGCAACGCGCCCGGCTGGAACGACCTGCCGGAGTCCTTCCGCGATCTTATCGAGCGCTCGCTGCGTCTCCAGAACCGTATCGCCCTGCTCGACCGCGAAATCTATCGCCCCTCCGAAGCCGCGAAGGTGCCGGACAATGAGAACAGCGTTCAGGCGCAGCTCAACCTTCTGCGCACGGCTTTCTCGATCAACTGAGAAAACACCACATTGAGTGGACAATTTGAAAGCAGGCTCACCGGCCTGCTTTTTTTGTTTCAGCGGTCATGCGCGTAGATGACGTCGCCAAAACAGCGCAACAAAAAAGCCCGGTAAAACCGGGCTTTTTTAACATCCGTCCGCAAGGGAATCAGAGGCCGAGGCCGCCGAAACGCTTGTTGAACTTGGAAACGCGACCACCGCGGTCCATAAGCTGCTGGTTGCCGCCCGTCCATGCCGGATGGGACTTGGGGTCGATTTCAAGGTTCATGACGGCGCCTTCCGAACCCCAGGTAGAGCGGGTTTCGTATTCGGTGCCATCGGTCATGACCACCTTGATCGTGTGATAATCGGGATGGATATCAGCCTTCATGACAATCTTCCTGGTTAAGTGACGTGCGGTCCATTTGCCGCAATTGCGTCAACTGAGCCAATTCAATAAATGAAGCCATAGTCCAGATGGGCTATGGCTTCCCAATTCGATGCGGAGCCTATACATGAAGGTCGCCGAGATAACAAGAGCCTGCTATCCCCTTGTGAAAGGAGATGGCTGCCGGGCAGGAATTTTACCGCAGACCGGAAATTCGCCCGCAAAAGGCCGAAAAATGGCGAAGAACGAGGAGCATAGAGGACGTGGCAGACATCGAACAGCATAAAGCGGTGAAACAGAGAAGCCTGAAACCGCTCCTTGGCCTGTTTCCTTATCTCAGGCGTTATCGTCGCTTGATGGCTGCGGCTCTTTTTGCACTTGTTCTGTCTTCCGCCACGACTCTCGCCTTGCCGCTCGCCGTTCGCCGCATCATCGATCACGGTTTTCAGACGCCTGATGGCGGTATGATCAACAGCTACTTCGCCATGCTTTTGGCCATTGCGGTTGTTCTCGCGCTCGCCAGCGCCATGCGTTATTATTATGTCATGACGATCGGCGAGAGGGTCGTCGCCGATCTTCGCCGCGATGTGTTCGCCCATCTCACCACGCTGTCACAGCAATTCTTCGATGCCAACCGCTCAGGCGAGCTCACCTCGCGACTGACGGCCGACACGGTGCAGATCCGCTCCGCATTCGGCTCATCTGCGTCGGTGGCGTTGCGCAACATCATCATGTGCTGCGGCGCCGTGGCGATGATGATCTATACCAGCCCCGGTCTTTCCGGACTCGCGCTGCTGGCCATTCCCTTTATCGTTTTTCCCCTGATTGCCTTCGGGCGCTCGGTTCGCGCCCGCTCCCGTACGACACAAGACACATTGGCCAACTCCGCCGCTTATGCTTCCGAGACGATTGCGGCGAGCCGCACCGTACAGTCCTTCAATGCCGAGACGCTGGCGAATGCCCGTTATGGCGCTTCGGTGGAAGCGGCCTATCAGGGCGCACGCGCCGCCATCGGCGCACGCTCCATCCTCACCGCCGTCGCCATCACGCTCGTCTTCGGCAGCGTTGTCGGCATTCTCTGGTATGGGGCGCAAAGCGTCCTGTCCGGTAGCATGACCGCGGGAACGCTCGGTCAGTTCGTGCTTTATTCGGTCATCGCGGCCAGCGGCCTTGGCCAGCTCTCGGAAGTCTGGGGAGAACTGGCGCAGGCCGGCGGCGCGGCGGAACGGCTGTCCGAACTGCTGGACGAGCGCTCGCCGGTTCTCGATCCCGTCGCGCCCGTCACTCTGCCCCAGCCACCGCGTGGCGAAGCCGCATTCGAGAATGTCGATTTTGTCTACCCGCTCGCGGCAGGACGGGCGATCGTCTCCGGCCTCTCCTTCAAAGTCAGTGCCGGCGAAACCGTCGCCATCGTCGGACCCTCCGGTGCGGGCAAGAGCACGGTCTTTTCGCTGCTGATGCGATTTTACGATCCGCAGCAGGGCCGTATCACCATTGACGGCGCTGATATCCGCGACGTCAAGCTCGCCGATCTGCGGGCGCGTCTATCCATCGTCCCGCAGGATGTGGCGATATTCGCCTCCTCCATCCATGACAATATCGCCTTTGGACGGCCTGACGCGACACGGGAAGAAGTGCGCGCCGCCGCCATCGCCGCGCAGGCCGACAGCTTCATCGAACGCCTTACCGACGGATATGACACCCAGGTGGGAGAGCGCGGCGTGACGCTTTCCGGCGGGCAGCGCCAGCGCATCGCCATTGCCCGCGCCATCCTGCGCAACGCACCTATCCTGCTTTTGGACGAGGCCACCTCGGCGCTCGACGCGGAAAGCGAGACACTGGTACAGAAGGCTCTCGATGAGCTCATGAGCAGCCGCACCACCATTGTCATCGCCCACCGCCTTGCCACCGTTCTCAAAGCCGACCGCATTCTGGTGATGGATGAAGGCCGCATCATCGAGGAAGGCACGCATCAGAGTCTCATTCGCCAGAACGGTCTCTATGCCCGGCTCGCCCGTCTGCAATTCCAGACGGGGCCCGAAGAACTGCGCGCACAGGCCTGAGTTACGTCAGCACGCTGCGCCCCGCAACGCGCCCGGAAAACAGGCATCCTCCAAGGAAAGTGCCTTCAAGCGCGTTATATCCATGCATGCCGCCACCGCCGAAACCAGCCACCTCGCCAGCGGCATAAAGCCCCGGCACCGGCTCACCGCCGGCGTCCAGCACCCTCGCCTCAAGGTCGGTGTGCAGGCCACCCAGGGTCTTGCGCGTCAGCACATGCAAACGCACGGCAATCAAAGGCCCCATGGCAGGATCGAGCAGGCGATGCGGTTTCGCCGTTCGCATCAGCCGGTCACCGAGGTAACGGCGCGCACCGTGGATCGCCGTTACCTGCGTATCCTTGCTAAAGCCGTTTTCAATCTCACGGTCGCGCGCTTCGATCTGCCGGCGGATGTGGTTAGTGTCCAGACGATCATTTCCGGCGATGGCGTTCATCGCAGGCACCAATTCTTCCAGCGTATCACGAACGGCGAAATCCTCGCCCCGTTCCATGAAAGCCCGCACGGGTCCAGGCGGCTCCTTTCCCAACCTTTTCAGCAACAGGCGCATATTCTTGCCCGTCAGATCAGGATTCTGCTCCGAACCTGAAAGCGCGAACTCCTTCTTGATGATCGCTTTGGTCAGAATGAACCAACTGTAACCGCTGCCACGTTCACCCAGCATCTTCAGTGTGCCAAGCGTATCAAAGCCAGGCATGGCCGGCGCATGAAGCCGGTCACCATTCGCATCGCACCAGAAGGACGAAGGACCAGGCAGAATGCGTATGCCGTGACCTGGCCAGATCGGGTCGTGGTTTTTGACACCCTCGGTGTAATGCCACATGCGGTCACGGTTGATGACCCCGCCACCCGCCGCCTCGGTGATGGCGATCATGCGGCCGTCCACATGCGCCGGCACACCGCAAACCATGTTTTGCGGCGGCTGGCCCAGTCGTTCCACGGGCCAGTTGCGCCGCACCAGCTCCTGATTTCCGCCGATGCCGCCGGAACTGACAATGACCGCAGCAGCGGAAATACTGAATTCGCCCTGCTCTTCCCGGCTGCTCTCCTCTCCGCGTTGCACCGGATCGCTTGCAAGAACCGCGCCTGAAACGCCGGTCACCCCGCCATCAGCGATATCCAGCCGATCAACCCGGTGGCGGAAGTGGAAGGATAGTCGCCCATCTGCCGCGATAAGCTTTGCCTTTTTAACAAAGGGAGCAAGCACCCCGGGGCCTGTGCCCCAGGTGACATGGAAGCGTGGAACAGAATTGCCATGGCCATCGGCCAAACCGCCGCCACGCTCGGCCCAGCCGACAACGGGAAACCAGCGCATACCCATGCGGTACAGCCATTTCCGCTTCTCACTGGCAGCAAAATCGAGATAGGCCTCTGCCCAGCGACGCGGCCAGTGATCTTCCGGGCGATCAAAACCGGCCGAACCGAACCAGTCCTGCCTCGCAAGGTCGAGACTGTCTCGCACGCGCATCCGACGTTGTTCTGGGCTATCGATGAAAAACAGGCCGCCAAGCGACCAGAAGGCCTGTCCGCCCAGGTTCCGCTCACCCTCCTGATCAACCACGCAGACGCTGAGACCTCGCTCGGCAGCCTCCGTTGCCGCAACCAGCCCGGCAAGCCCCGCCCCGACAACGATCACATCATAGCGTTCCATCAGCCCCTCCCAGATATGACGGAATTACTTTTACGCGAACGTAAGTTTACTTTCGCCGGAAGGCAACCGCCCAGATGCGGTCCGCGATTTCAGCGCTCGGTCAGCTTGAGTTCGATACGGCGGTTCTGCTGCCGTGCCTCCGGTGAGTCACCTTCTGCAATCGGCTGATATTCTCCAAAGCCGGCAGCGACCAGACGGTTTGCCGGCACGCCCTTGGAGATCAGGAACTTCACAACCGAAGTGGCACGGGCCGAGGAGAGTTCCCAATTGTCGCGGTAGCGGCCGGAGCCGGACAGCTGGACATTATCCGTATGGCCATCGACGCGCAGGACCCAGTTGATCTCCGCCGGGATTTCCTTTGCGAGATCAAGCAGCGCGGTTGCGAGCTTCGCCATTTCCGCTTGCCCTTCCGGATTGAGTTCATTGCCGCCGGAAGGGAAGAGCACTTCGGATTGGAAGACAAATCGGTCGCCGACGATGCGGATGTTTTCACGATCGGACAGAATTTCGCGCAACCGCCCGAAGAAGTCGGACCGATAGCGGTTCAGTTCCTGCACCCGCTGCGCCAGCGCGACATTGAGGCGGCGGCCGAGATCGGCGATCTTGACCTGAGAAGAGGCATCCTTGGCTTCCGAGGCCTGCAGCGCGGCTTCGACTGAGGCAATCTGCGCCCTCAGTGCCGCAATCTGCTGGTTGAGCAACTCGATCTGCGCGGAGGCGCGGGAATTGGCCTGCCGTTGCTCGTCCAGTTCACCGGTGAGACTGCCGATACGGGCGTTGGCGCTGGCATTGTTGCCCGAGCCGGCGTCGAGCAGTGCCTGCAGCCGCGACCGTTCATTCTCAGACGCGGCAAGAGTGGATTGCAGGTTCGCCAAGGCGTCCTCTACATCCTGCTTGTTGCCCTTTTCCATGGCCAGAAGTTCGGTCAATTCGGCAATCTGGCTGTTGAGACGCGTCAGCACCTCGTCCTTGCCGGTAATCTCACGCGACAGCACGAATTGCGCGAGCACGAAGACCGTCAGCAAAAACATGATGGCCATCAGCAGCGTCGACAGCGCATCGACGAAGCCCGGCCAATAATCCACACCCCTGTCGCGGCGGCGGTTGCGCGCAAGCGCCATGGCTATTCGCTCCCGTTATCGTGCCGGGTGCGTCCGGAAGACTTCGTATCGCTGTCAATCCGCGCCGAAAGCCGGTCGAGCGTGCGGCGGAGCGATTTGGATTCCTCCTGTTGCGCCTCGATCCAGTCGCGCAACATCTGCTGTTCGCTGCGCATGTTCTTGACCAGACCCTGAATGCCTTCGGCAAGACTGGTCATGGCCGCGAGCGAACGCTCGGTGCTCACCACGGCCCCTGCGTCGCCCCGGGACTCCCTTGGGGCGTCCGTCGTATCCGTCACCGAGGAAAGCCAGTTTTCGAGCTGGGTGTAGAAACGGTTCTGGGCGCGGCCGGCCTGAAGATCGAGAAAACCGAGAATCAGCGAACCGGAGAGACCAAGCAGTGACGAGGAAAAGGCCGTTCCCATACCCGCCAGCGGCGCGGTGAGACCGGCCTTAAGCGAACCGAGAATATCATTGCTGTCACCGGCGCTTGGGTCGAGAGACTGGATGACGTTGCTGATGGCGCCAATGGTGCCGATAAGGCCCCAGAAGGTGCCGAGCAGGCCGAGAAATACCAGCAAGCCGACGAGATAACGCGAAGTATCACGCGTCTCGTCGAGGCGCGTTGCGATGGAATCGAGGATCGTGCGTTGCGTAACGGCAGAAAGGCGGACTTCACCGCGATTGCCGATCAGCGTGCTCATCGGCGCAAGCAGTTTGGGCGCGCGACCGACCTTTTCGACGCTGCCGGCGGCACGAAAGGCGTTGAACCAGCGGACTTCCGAACGCAGGCTCATCGTCTGCGTAAACACCAGAATGATGCCGATGGCGAGCACGCCGAGAATGAAGCCGTTGAGCCCCGGATTGGTCATGAAGGCGGTGTGCGCCTGCCGATAGAGAATCGCTGCCAGAAAGCCGACGAGGATCAGAAACAGAACCATAGTCCAGAGAAACGGTGTGGGGCTGGACAGCTTGTGGCTGTATTCCCGTGTGGTCACCGGTTTCTCGACGCCAAGATCGAGCAGCTCCGAATCCGCCATAACGTTCGCATTCCCTTTGGTCAGCTATCCAGCGGAAGCTATTTGAAAATTGCGACGATTTGAAGCGAAAAGCCGGTCTTTCGTCACAGGCCTTTCACGAAAAAAGGCACGGAGCCGGGCGAGGGAAAACAAAAACGCCCGGCGAACATTCGCCGGGCATCGAAAACTTGCAGAAAACGGCAGGTTTTCTGCTGAAAACCAATCAGCGGCCCGGAATAGGGCGGTTGGCCACCTCAACGAGCGCCTTGTGGATATATTCGTTGCCTGCAGCAACGGAACTGCTGCCGAAGATATCCGTGCCGCCCTTGATGTCGGAGGCGAAACCACCGGCTTCCCGAATCAGCACGAGGCCGGCCGCCATGTCCCATGGCGAAAGATCGGCTTCCCAGTAACCGTCGAGACGGCCAGCGGCGACATAGGCGAGATCGAGCGACGCCGCACCCATGCGACGGATGCCTGCAGCCTCCCCCATGACGTGACGGAGCTCGACCAGGAACTTGCCGTGGTTGCCGCGGCCGAGATGCGGCACGCCGCAGCCGATGACGCAATCCGTCAGCGCCTTGCGCGCGGCAACGCGGATGCGGCGATCGTTGAGGAACGCGCCGCCGCCACGCTCGGCGGTGTAGAGTTCGTCGGTGGCAGGATTGAAGATCACACCGGCGACGACTTCGCCGTTACGCTCAAGCGCGATGGAAACCGCAAAATGCGGAATGCCGTGCAGGAAGTTGGTTGTGCCATCAAGCGGATCGACGATCCAGCGATGTGCACCATCGGTTCCCTTTTCCTCGCCGCCTTCTTCACCCAGGAAATCATAGGTCGGGCGCGCCTTCATCAGCTCCTCGCGCACGATCTTCTCGGCCTTCAGATCCGCCTGCGAAACGAAGTCGCTCGGTCCCTTGACCGAGACCTGCAGGTTCTGCACTTCACCGAAGTCACGCGACAAAGACTTACCCGCCTTGATGGCGGCCTGAACCATGACATTGAGAAGGGCTGAACGGGCCATCGATGTTTTTTCCTGGAAAGCTTGCGAACCGCCCGGAAGCTCACCGGGCAGGCACGTCATTATTTTCTTGAATTGAAAGTTTGCGGTTCAAGACCACAAAACGCGCGGAAATTCAAGGTAAAAAGCCCATGGGTCAACCCCGGTCAGGGAACGCAACCCTTCCATTAGGTCGGACGGAAACGATTTGCGGCCTCGATCGCCTTCTTCTGCTGCTCGTCATTGATGCCGAGATAGAAGTCCTCGAGAGACGGATCCTTCAATCCGGCGCGGCGGGAAAGCACGTACCATTTGGCTGCCTCAACCGGATCAGGCCGGGTACCGAGTGCCTGAATATAGAGATGCGCAACCTTGTTCTGCGCCACGACATTACCGCGCTGTGCTGCGCCATAGAGCCAGCGGAAGCCTTCGTCGAGATTACGCTCGCCACCAAATCCGTTGACCAGCCAGATACCGAGATCGACCTGTGCAGTGTCATAGCCGGCCTTTGCGGCGCGCATCAACCAGTCGCGCGCCTTTGCCTTTTTCTCGGCCGGCACATCCTTCAAGGACCAGTAAATTTGCGATACCGCATATTGCGCATCGGCAATGCCCTGTTCGGCGGATTTTTCATAGAAGGGCAAAGCCATCAGCAGACCCTTGGCGCCCGGATTTTCCGAAACCAATATCTGGCCCCAGTTGAACTGGGCAGAGGCGTTGCCGGCTTCCGCTGCACGACGCATGAAATCATCGGCCTTCGCCTTGTCGCGCGTAACGAATTTTCCTTCCATCAGGATAAGGGCAAATTTGAACATGGCGACGGGATCGCCGCCCTGTGCGGCCTGCTGATACCAGAACGCGGCTGTTTTCTCGTCACGCGCAATGCCAAGTCCGCGCGACATCATTTCCGCCACCAGCGTCTGGGCGGGTGCGTCACCGTTCTGCGCGCGGTTCAGCGCCTTATCAAGCGCCTGCACATATTCGCCGCGCTGGAAATGGCCATAGGCCTCATCCACCCGGCCCTTGAATTCCTTCTCAGGCGGCAGTGCCGGCAGATCCGCACCCATGCGCTGATAGACGTTCACGCCGGCTGAAGGCTGCAAGTCCTTCTGCTCTTCGGATTGCACCCTGCCCTGACGGGTCGGCTGAGCCTCATTTTCCAGCTGTCGGGAAAGCGCATTGTTTTCACTCTGCGGCCCGGATTGAGCAAGAGCGACACCCGCCGACGCGCCGAAAGCAAACGCCAGCAGCGAAACTGAGAGGCAGAAATGAAGCGAGCGCATGATCATCGCCTGTATCAACCGTCAAACCGTGGCGCTTTTTCGTCAAGCAAAGCGTTGATTTCAGAAACGGCCTGGGCGGCGCCACCGACATTATCGAAAACACCGCTGCGCATAGCCACGAACTCCACGCCCGTCTCCGCCACGGCAACCACGGACGAGAGGTCCGTGCCGCCCATGACAATGGCGGGGATTTCGATCATCGACGCCCACCACTCACCGAGCGCCAGGTTCTTGGGATGCGCCTCGGGCTTGATGTCGCCTTCGAGCTTCCCGAAAAACACGTAATCCGGATTGGCCTCGCCCTGCTCCAGCGCCTTGTGGCGGTCATCGGCATTTCCGCCGCCGACGATCAGTTTTGGGGTGAATTTTTCCACAGCCTCCGAAAGCGCCTCGGCGTTACCGACCACATGCAGCCCGTCCGCCTTCACCCGGCCGGCGACACGGCTGTCACCGGCAATGAGCGCTGCGGCACCCGACGCCTGGACGAGGGGTACGATCAGTTCGGCGCGTTTCTGGAAAGCGGCGTCATCCAGACCGTATTGCGGAATGATGACCGAAGCGACATCGCCTCCCCGCAGCGCGGCTTCCACATCTGCCGCCTGCTTTTGCGCATCGTCCGATTGCGGGACGATCAGGACAAGGCGGCAACGGTCTTCAACAATGCTCATCGTTTCGTCCATTTCAGGCAGACGACGCTTCCGGCGCGATCTGCACTCGTTTTCATATGACAAATCCGATAAACCGGACCGGCGAAAGGATCAACCATACATCCATGCTGACCGATTTTCATTTTTATCTCGTCGCCATTCCCGCAGTGGTTCTCGTCGGCCTTTCCAAAGGGGGACTGGGCGGCGCGCTGGCGCTGATGGGCGTGCCACTGATGGCGCTTGCCGTATCGCCCGTACAGGCGGCGGCGATATTCCTGCCGATCCTGATCGTCATGGATATTGTCGCGCTCTTCGCCTGGCGGCACCACAACCATCGCCAGACGCTCCTTGTCATGCTGCCGGGGGCTATCGCCGGCATTGCGCTCGGCTGGGCAACTTCGAGCATGATCTCCGCAGATGCCATGCGTCTCGTCGTCGCCTCGGTCACGATCCTGTTCGTGTTGCGTTACTTTTATGAGAGTTTCAAAAGCCGCAACGGTCAGGAAATTCCGGCAAAACCGCAAAGGCCGGCCGCCGCCACGCTCTGGTCCAGCCTGTCCGGTTATGCGAGTTTCGTGGCCCATGCGGGTGGACCGCCCTTCCAGATCTACGTTCTGCCGCTGAAACTCGACCCGAAGACCTATACCGGCATGAGCGTGCGCTTCTTCGCCATCATGAATGTGATCAAGCTCATACCCTATTTCGCACTTGGCGCGCTCGACGCCACCAACCTCAAGACATCGGCAAGTCTGCTGCCCGTCGCGATGCTGGCGACGCTGGCCGGTGCAAGAGTGGTGAAATACCTTAAACCATCCGTGTTTTACCCGCTGATGTATGCAATGGCGTTGATTGCGGCACTGAAACTGCTGTGGGACGGACTGCCGTTCTAATACGGCAATGAAAAAGCTCTGGCAGCAGGTTTTCGCCGCCAGAGCTCGAAAGGGTCACACCGCCGACCCCTCATTCATCGAGGGCCAGCGATCTGCCATAAATCAATGTCTTGTGGAGGCTTTGAGCCTCTGGAGTTCATCCTTCAGGCGCAGTTTACGACGTTTAAGGTCCGCGATCTCTCTATCGTCAGACGACGGGGAAGCAAGAATACTTTCGAGCTCCTCCTCCAGAGCACCGTGTTTCTTTTCGAGCGATGCAATATGAGCCTGAATGGTCATGCGGCACGTCCTTCCTTTTTGAACCTACCTCCAGCTCTCCATCGCTGGAGTTTCAGGTTTGCGACGACAATGTGACACGGATCGGTCGGCTTGTCGAAGGCGAAATGAAGGCAATAAGTGGGCAATTTGGTCGCAACGGATAACTTCCCGTTACCGCGATTTGATGATAGAGGCTCGTGAACGATCACATACGCGCCGGAGGCTATCCGGCTGGCATAAAATGGGGATGACAAGATGCCCGATCAGGACCAGGCGGACATCAGGCTCACGCTGGCGCGGCTGCGCCAAGAGCATGAGGATTACGACGCGGCGATCAATGCGATGATCCAGACCAGCTGCGACGCGCTGCGGATACAACGCATGAAAAAGAAGAAGCTGGCCGTCAAGGACAAGATGACCCAGCTGGAAGATCAGGTCATTCCCGATATCATCGCCTGAGCCCGGAGACATTACGTGACAGCAGAAACGCCCCCCGTCGCCATCATCATGGGCAGCCAGTCCGACTGGGAGACCATGAAGAACGCCGCCGACACGCTGGATGCGCTCGACATCGAATACGAAGCCCGCATCATTTCCGCCCATCGCACCCCTGACCGGCTTTACGATTTCGCCAACGGCGCGAAAGACGAAGGCTTCAAGGTCATTATTGCGGGCGCCGGCGGCGCTGCCCATCTGCCGGGCATGACAGCTGCCATGACGCCGCTTCCGGTCTTCGGCGTTCCGGTCCAATCGAAGACCATGTCCGGTCAGGACAGCCTCTATTCCATCGTGCAGATGCCCGCCGGCATCCCTGTCGGCACGCTCGCCATCGGCAAGGCCGGCGCGATCAATGCGGCCCTTCTCGCGGCCGCGGTGCTGGCGCTTGGCGATGAAGACCTTGCCGATCGTCTGGACGCCTGGCGTGCGCGCCAGTCGGCGGCTGTCGCGGAATACCCCATGGACAGCGCCCAGTGACGACACACGACATGGCAAAGACAACCAACCTCACCATCGGCATCATCGGTGGCGGGCAACTCGGCCGCATGCTGGCGATGGCCGCGGCGCGTCTCAACCATCGTACCATCGTGCTGGAGCCGCAGGCGGATTGTCCCGCGGCACAGGCCTGCAACGACCAGATCGTGGCAGCATATGATGACGAAAACGCACTTGCGCAACTCGCAAGCCGCTGTGATGTCGTGACCTACGAATTCGAGAACGTGCCCGTTGCCGCAGCAGAAAAACTCAGCGCCTCGGTTCCCGTTTATCCGCCGGCACAGGCGCTCAGCGCCTCACAGGATCGCTTGACGGAAAAACGCTTCCTCAACGATTGCGGCATTCCTACCGCCGATTTCCGCGCCGTGGATAGCCAGGAAGAGCTGGAAGCCGCGCTGGCCGCCTTTGGCGGCAAAGGTGTGCTGAAAACCCGTCGCATGGGTTATGACGGCAAGGGCCAGCGCCTCTTCCGGGGTGGCGAAGACCTCGCGGGCGCGTTTGCAGCGCTTGGCGGCGTGCCGCTGATTCTTGAAAGCTTCATCGCCTTCGAACGCGAAATTTCGATCATCGCCGCCCGTTTCCGGGACGGGACCGTGACCTGTTACGATCCGGCCGAGAACGTTCATCTGAACGGCATCCTGCACACATCCACCGTGCCGGCCGCACTTTCGGATGCCGCAAGGGGTATTGCCGTGAAATCGGCGGAAAAGCTCCTGGCGGCTCTGGATTACGTCGGCGTTATCGGCATTGAGTTTTTCGTCCTGCCGGATGGATCGCTGGTCGCTAATGAAATGGCGCCCCGCGTACACAATACTGGCCACTGGACGGAGGCGGCCTGTGTGATCTCGCAATTCGAACAGCATATCCGAGCCGTATCGGGCCTTAACCCCGGCAACACGGATCGCCATTCCGACTGCATCATGACTAATCTGATCGGCGACGACATCAACGATGTACCGGCATGGCTGTCGAAAAAAGATTGTCTCGTGCACCTCTACGGCAAGACGGAAGCACGGCCGGGCCGCAAGATGGGCCACGTGACGCAGCTTCTGCACACAGGAAAAGCCTAGTCTTTTAAGGCAAAGACGCGGGCAAGTGTTGACAGGCAGGGCTCAAACAGGTATCTGCCTGCCAACCGAAAAGAGCGCGCCCCGTTGCGCGCTTTTGATTGTTTGAATAGCACGGCACAAACCGTGCAAAACTGCGGACCAGTAAAATGAAGATCAAGAATTCGCTTAAAGCGCTTAAGGCCCGTCATCGCGATAACCGCCTGGTTCGCCGCAAGGGCCGCGTCTACATCATCAACAAGCAGAACCCGCGCTTCAAGGCTCGTCAGGGCTGATTGACTGCGACTGCGGTTCGCGATCAGATCGCGGATCACTTTGTTGACAGACCAGAAGTTTGCATTTGATATTGGGCGCAGTCGGGTTAAGCTTTAACCCATGCGCCCAAATCGTTTTTGCACCGCTCTCATTATTGCTCAGGGCTTCATGGTCTCAAGCCTCGCGTTTGCGGGAACGGCTGCTGTTGCCCAAGCGGCAGACGGAAAGCCAGCTGTTGCTGTCGAATCGGCGCCATCACCCGCCAAGACAATCGACACGCTTTTCGCTTCGCTGAAAAAGGAACGGAATGCGGTCAAGGCGCGCAGCATCGTCAACCAGATCGCCTCCGAATGGAATGATTCCGGCAGCGCAACGATCAATCTCCTGATGCAATGGGCAGGCGAAGCTGCCGACGAAAAGCGCAACGCCGCCGCTTATGATTTTCTCGACCAGGTTGTTTTGCTCGATCCCGACTATGTGCAGGCGCCCTATCGCCGCGCGATGGTCCATTTCGCCGATGGCGACACCCGCAAGGCAATGGCGGATATCAACCTGACGCTGGAAAAAGAGCCGCGCTATTTACCTGCGCTTGCAAGCCTGGCCAACATCCTCGAAGCCTCCGGCCGCGACGAGCTGGCGCTGAAAGCCTGGGAGCGTTATCTGGCGCTTTATCCTGCAGACAAGGATGCCCGCAAGGAAGCCATCGACCTTTCAGAAAAGCTGGCTGGCACGCGCGGCTGATGTCGAGGGCAGTTTAAACAAAAATCGCCGCAGAAGCGGCGATTTTTCCATTGAGGCATTTTCAGCCGATCATTCCATGCCGAGCGCGGCCATATAAGTCTGAAGAATCGTTTCTTCCTCGATGCGCTCATTGGCATCCTTCTTGCGCAGGCGGATGATGGTGCGGATGGCCTTGGTATCGTACCCACGCCCCTTCGCTTCGCCCATGACATCCTTGATATCACCCTGAATAGCAGCCTTTTCTTCTTCGAGGCGCTCGACGCGCTCGATGAACTGACGCAGTTCGGCGGCGGCGACGGTTTCGGTGGTGCTGGTTTCGTCCATCATATCATCCTTCATTGGCGGCCCGCAGGTGGGCCTTGTTCATTCAAACTGGCAAGGCGTTCGCCGGTCGCTGCCAGCAGGCAGCAAAATTCAGGCCTGTGAACTGCCCACTGAAAGGCGTCCCGTCAAGTCGATTCCGTCGGTGAAGACTTATTCCTTGGGCCGGTTCTGCTCGAAAGCGGCTTTCTGGTCGCCACTCGCTTCGCCCTGGTATTTCTCTTTCCAGTCCTCATAGGGCATGCCGTAGACGATTTCCCGGGATTTTTCCTTGCTGAGCGAAACACCCGCTTCCTCGGCCGCTTCACGGTACCAGTTGGAAAGGCAGTTGCGGCAGAAGCCCGCGAGATTCATCAGGTCGATGTTCTGCACATCGTGGCGTTCGCGAAGATGTTTGACGAGACGCCGGAATGCGGCCGCCTCAAACTCGATCTGCCCGTTGTCGTTCTCATTTGTCATGGCGAAACTCCAGGCTCAATAGGGGCCGGTGCGGGAAGCGAACAGCTGATATTCATGCAGAACCGGATCGTCATTCATTGCGGCAAAAATGGGAGCGAGCCGGTCTGACCATTCGGCGATCCCCTCCTCGTTCCCGATCAGATCCTGCCTGACCTCCAGAAGTGCGTGCGGTATACCCTTCGCCATACAATGACGATACATGGTATCGCCCTTGAGTGCTCCGTCATAGGGTTCGTTGTCGCCGACGAGAATGTCGCCGGTAGCGCGCAGATGCGCCAGCAGCGGATCGACCGCGCGATGATCCGTATCCCACAGAACCGCCGCATGCCATGGCCTCGGCGTTTCCTTCCAGAACGGTGTATAGGAATGCAGTGACAGGACGAGCGGCGCTTCTTCCGAGGCCTCGGCCACACGGGTCAGCACGCTGTCCACGGCATTGTGATAAGGCCGATGAAAAGTCTCGATCCGCTTTTGCCATTCCTCGTCGGAAATCGGATGGTTTCCGGGGATGATCGCTCCGTCCGAGATTTTCATGATGAGAGTTGGATCATCCTCACCACGATTCGGATCGATCAGCAGCCGCGAGAAACGCCCGAGCACCGCCGGCACGCCAAGGCGCGCAGCCAGCGAGCGCGTTAGCCCCTCTATACCGATATCAAATGCGATGTGGCGATGAAAAGCGGTTTGCGGAAGACCAAGATTGCCGTAGTGTGCCGGCAGAAGGTTCATGGCGTGGTCTGCCAGCAGAACCATGCCTTTGTCATAATCGCCTTCTATGATTTCATAGGGTATGAAGTCGTTCATCGATGATTTTTCTGGGGCAGCATTGAGGAGAGAAACTTGATGGCATGGCTTGAGGCCGGGCGCAAGTTACGGCGGAAGAACAGCCATCTACCTTATCGCACTCACGATCCCACGAACAATATAATCGATTAAACTCGCGTTGACTTTCTTGGGCGGCCACGCCAAGAAGTGTGTTCATTATAACCATGGAATCCGGATGGAAGCCGTGACTCAGTCATCTCTCGCTCGTCCCCGCCACATCAGGCACCTCGCCCGTCTTTTTTCCATAGCGGCATTGTTTCTGACCCCTTTCATGATCGCGGCGCCCGCGTATGCGGATTTTCGCGTCTGCAACAGCACGCAGAATCTCGTGGGGGTCGCAATTGGCTATCGGGCACAGGAGGGCTGGGTCAGCGAAGGCTGGTGGCAGGTCCCCGCCTCGACCTGCGCGACGCTGATCGAAGGTGAACTGCAGTCACGTTATTATTATCTCTATGCCGAGGATGCCGCTCATGGCGGCCGCTGGACCGGTGACGTCAACATGTGCGTGGCGGAAAACGAGTTCAAGATCACCGGTGTGGATGATTGTTATGCCCGCAGCTTCCAGAGAATGGGTTTCAAGGAATATGACACGGGCAGACAGGGCAGCTGGATGGTCCAGCTTTCCGATACGCCAGGCACACAGGGAAATCAAAACTGATGAAGCGTAACCGCAAAGTCAAAATTCTTGCAACTCTCGGCCCTGCCTCCTCTGATGAGGCCATGATCGAAAAGCTGCATCTCGCCGGCGCGGATCTTTTCCGGATCAACATGAGCCATGCGAGCCACGACCTGATGCGGACGCTCATTCAGCGCATCCGTTCGGTCGAGAGCCGCAACGGCCGCCCCATCGGCATTCTGGCCGACCTGCAGGGTCCCAAGCTGCGCGTCGGAAAATTTGCGGAAGGCAAGGTCGAGCTCGTACCTGGCCAGACCTTCACCCTTGATAACAACGACGCACCTGGCGACAACACCCGCGTTTTCCTGCCGCACCCCGAAATTCTCGAGGCGGTCAAACCGGGCCATCGCCTGCTGATCGATGACGGCAAGCTGCATCTGCGCGCTGAAAAGAGCGACGGCAAGAGCATCGTCACCACGGTCATTTCCGGCACGCGCATTTCCGACCGCAAGGGTATCAGCCTGCCCGACACTCTGCTCGGCGTCGGCGTTCTCACCGACAAGGACCGCGTCGACCTCGATGCCGTGCTGGAAACCAACGAGGTAGACTGGGTCGCGCTTTCCTTCGTCCAGCGTCCTGAGGACCTGGCTGAAGTGCGCAAGATCGCACGCGGCCGCGTCGGCCTTATGTCCAAGATCGAAAAGCCGCAGGCGGTCGAGCGCATCGAAGAAATCATCGAGCTTTCTGACGCCCTGATGGTTGCCCGTGGCGACCTTGGCGTCGAAATGCCGCTGGAAGCCGTTCCCGGCATTCAGAAGCAGCTGACCCGCGCCTGCCGCCGCGCAGGCAAGCCGGTCGTGGTTGCCACGCAGATGCTCGAATCGATGATAACAGCGCCTGTACCGACCCGCGCTGAAGTGTCCGACGTCGCCACCGCCGTCTTCGAAGGCGCTGACGCGATCATGCTCTCTGCCGAGTCTGCCTCTGGCGATTATCCGGTCGAAGCCGTTTCCACCATGGCCTCCATCGCAAGCACCGTGGAACAGGATCCGCATTATTCCAACATCATCTACGCGCAGCGCGCCCAGCCGGAACCGACAGGCGCCGATGCGATTTCGCTGGCCGCCCGCCAGATTGCCGAAACCCTGAAGCTTGCGGCGATCGTCACCTACACATCTTCGGGCACGACAGGTCTGCGCGCGTCGCGTGAGCGGCCGCAGGTTCCGATCATCGCCCTTTCGCCGATCATCCAGACCGCACGCCGACTGTCGGTTGTCTGGGGTCTGCACTGCGTCGTCACCGGCGACGCCAGCGATCTGGACGACATGGTGAACCGCGCTTGTCGCATCGTCGTTTCCGAAGGCTTCGGCAAGCCGGGTGACCGTATCATCATCTCCGCCGGCGTTCCGCTCGGCACACCCGGCGCGACCAACATGGTGCGTATTGCCTATATCGGCTCGGACGGCCAGAGCGGCGTCTGACGGACAGATATCAGGAACAAAAAAACCCGCCGTCACCGGCGGGTTTTTTATTGGCCTCTCGGGCCGCATTGGCAATGAAGGCTCAGTGCATCTTGACCGGCGTGCTGAAGCGGCTCGATTCGATGGCGACCGCGCCCGGCTTGAAGCTTGCCGACGTCGCGGAAGCCGACATATCGTGGCTCAGCATGCGGTTGGCGACAACCCGCGGCGCCTTGACCGAACGCCCGGTCGTGCCCTTGTTCTGATTGAGCGCCCAATCCGAAATCAGGTCCTGTGTCAGACGCCCGCCGCCGACCATGGCCTGGTGGGAAACCGCAGCATCCTGCTTGCTCGGGCGTGCGCCCTTGGTCGGCAGGCCGGCAGTGAGACCGCTATTGATGGCAGGTTTCAGATCAAAAGCGTCACCGAAGCCGGGCTGTGGTTCTGCCTTGGCCGTTTCAGCAGGTGCGACCGTGACCTTGTGATTGACGGCAGCCGGGAAAGGAGCGGCTGTCGGCGTGACGGCTGACTGAACCTGCGACCGGGCAGCCTGACCGCTCTGTTCCAGAGCTGCGACCACCGTTGGTGAAAGGGTGTCCTGCTGCGTCTCGGCGAGGTCGTCTTCACCCTCCGGATCGGCATTCGCGGCCGCCAGCAGGGCTTCCGCAACAGCCGGACGGTTGGCGGGGACCGGAACAGAGGCCAGTTCGCCCGTTGCTGCGGGCGTTGCGCCTTCAGCGGAAGCGGTGAGAACAGAACCCTCGGCATCCCCCTTCATGCCACGCGGCCCGAGAAGCGTCGGCACCGGAACTGAAACCTCGGCGAGATCGGCAAATTGCTGACGCTCGGCAGGCGCGGATGTGGGCGTCGGTGTGGTCGCTGCCTGCAGCGCATCCTGGGCTGCGTTACGCGCCGGCGAATAAAGCGCGGTCGCAAGGCCGGTATTGGCAGGCGGCTGGTTGCCGAATGCGGGACGGGCCGTGGGCAACGGGGCATCGGTCACACCCGGAAGTGCCTGGGCCGAAGCAACGGCGATTGTCGGTTCGGGCTCAGGAGCCGCCTGCTGCGGAGCTGCCGGGCGAGCAACCGCCGGACGTTCGGCGGGCTCGGGCGCTGCGATGCTATCGGGATCTTCATCCTCGTCACCGCCGCCAAACAGGGCCTGCAACAGGGTCTTGCGCTTGCCGCCGCCCGAAGAGGCCGGACCGGCACCGGCACTGGAAGCAACTTGAATGGAAGAGGAACTGACGCGCTTCTTGTAATCGGCAAGCGCCTGCTCATAACCGGGAAGCGGCTTGCCATCGGAAGGAAGATGCAGCGTATTGCCATTCGGGAAGATGCGGACAAGTTCCTGGCGGCTCATGCGCGGCCAGGCACGAACGCCGCCGACATCCATATGCACGAAAGGAGATCCCGATGTCGGATAGAAACCGACGCCGCCGATCTGCATCTGCATGCCGATCTCGCGAAGCCGGGAAAGTTTCACGCCGGGGATATAAAAGTCCATGGCCTTGCCCAGCATGTGCTGGCTCTTCTCTGCGACACCCTTGGTGCGCGTGCGCAGAAGACCATTGGTTTCAGGCGAGCGGAAAGCCGACACGACGTTGATATAATCGGTGGCACCGCTGCGGCGATAGACTTCCCAGACGAGATCGAAAAGGCGCGGGTCCATGCGTGTCGGCTGGTTGCGACGCCAGTCGCGCAGGAACCGGTTCAGCTCCTGCAGACCCTTCTGGTCATATTTTCCATTGCGCTTGAAGGTGATGACCGCCTTCTCGCGTGTGTGGATATAATACAGCTTGAGACTGCGCGTTTCGGCGGCGGCTTCCGTCGCCGAAACACCAACGAAAGGCATTGCGGCGAGCATCAGGCAGGCAAAGGTGACAGCGCGTGCCGACAGCTTCGTGCATATATCCTTGATCAAGCCGCGCGCCATCTTGCCTGAAAGCGCGTTATTCCGATGCAGATATGGCAATTCGATCCCCGCCTGGAAGACAATTTCTGTCACATTGCCTCAAATGAACGTCAAATACGGTGACACGATGGCAAAATTGCCACACACATACAACCTTCCTCTATATAGTGAATCAGCCACTAACAAGAGGTTTATAGACGGTAAGCGGATATCCTTGCTCAGAAGTTAACGAATTTTACGATCTGCCCTCGAATAAGTGCCTTGCGCGATCATGCGACGTCTCGAAGCGGATCATCGGGATCGATGCCGTAATCCTTCAGCTTGCGATAAAGTGTCGAGCGGCCGATGCCGAGCTTTCTGGCGACCTGACTCATCTGCCCGCGATAGAAACGCAGGGCGAAACGAATAAGCTCTTCTTCGATCTCCGCCAGCTTGCGGATGTTGCCCGTCTCATCCGTGCTGGAGATCAGGCTTCCTCCCCGGTAGATGGTGGTGGAAACATCGGCCGGTTCATCCGTGACGACATGGTTTTCGACGGCTGGTGTTGGCGGCGAATAGGCTGCGAGCTTCAGTGACGATCCGGATGGCGAGCGGATGACATCCTCTGCGTCATCGCCTGTCGAGAATTCCGGCAGTTGCAGCGCGATCTGCGGAAAATCGGCATCCGACAGTTCCCCGCCCTGCGACAGCACGACGGCGCGGAAGACGGCATTTTCAAGCTGGCGAATATTGCCGGGCCAGTCATAAGCGGTCAGCAGCGCCAGCGCGCTGGCATCCAGGCCGACGGGATTGGGCAGCTTCTGCTCCGCGGAAAAACGTTCGGCAAACACCCGTGCGAGGTGGGGGATATCTTCCTTCCGGCGACGCAAGGCGGGAATGGTAATCGGAAAGACGTTGAGGCGATAATAAAGATCCTCGCGGAAGCGGCCTTCCTTGACCTCCTCGATGAGATTCTTGTTGGTGGCCGAGATCAGCCGCACATTTACTTTCTGCACCCGAGCGGAACCGACGGTTTCTATTTCGCCTTGCTGGACGGCGCGCAGCAGCTTGACCTGCACATCCAGCGGCAGATCGCCGATCTCGTCCAGGAACAGCGTGCCACCATCCGCTTCCATGAATTTGCCGACGTGCTTTTCCGTCGCGCCGGTGAAGGCGCCCTTCTCGTGACCGAAAAGAATGCTTTCCACGAGATTATGGGGAATAGCGCCGCAATTGACTGTAATAAAGGGCTTGTTCGCCCGGTCGCCGGCGGACTGGATGGCCCGGGCGACCATTTCCTTGCCCACGCCCGACTCACCCTCAAGCACCACGGGAATGCTGGACTGGGCGGCGCGCTGCGCCAGTTCGATCACCCTCAGCATTGCGGGGCTTGCGGAAACGATATCGGTAAAATTCACTGCATTGCTCCGTCCGCGCCTGCCCGTGCGGGCCTTTGCCTCTCTTCTGTCGAGCTTGAGCGCATTGGAGATGGCGGCGCCGATCCTTTCCGGTGAGACCGGCTTGACGACGAAATCGAAGGCGCCGGCGCGCATTGCCTGCACCACCGTATCGATGCCGCCCTGCCCCGTCTGGACGATGACCGGAACGTCGACGCCCAGTTCACCAACGGCTTTCAGAAAACCGAGACCATCCATCTCCGGCATCATGAGATCGAGGACGACGACATTTATTTCACCGCTATATTGCTTGAGGAGCTCCAGGCCGGCCTTGCCGTTCTCGGCAAGCAGGGCCAGGTGCCCATAACGTTCCACCGCATTTTTGAGCAGGCGGCGCTGGACGGGATCGTCGTCTATCACAAGAACATGCGCGGTCATTTTTGGCTCCGGTTTCCGGTTTATGGACCTGCGTCATGCGGTCCCTTGTGCCGCACTCTGGCACGGGAGACTTGAACATCCAGTTTTGAGAATTGCTTGCATTTTATCCATTGCCGCGGGAAACAAAGGCCCCATATGCTGCGCAAAGCATAATCAGAAGGACATATCCGATGACCCTCAACCAACCCGTTCCGCAGCCTGTCTTCGCCCTCGCCGAAACAGCCGCCCCAGTGCTCGGCGACCTGCCCGGCTGGAAGCTTTCGGACCTTTATCCGTCGGGAGATTCGGCCGAATACAGGGGTGACCTGGAGAAAGCGGCGTCGATGGCGGCTGCTTTCGAGCAGAAATGGAAGGGCAAGCTTGAGGCCGCCGCAAAGGCGACGGGCGAAAAGGGCATCGGCGCGGCGCTGAAGGAATATGAAGCGCTGGACGATCTTATCGGCCGCATCGGCTCTTTTGCCGGTCTCACCTATTTTTCCGACACATCCAATCCGGCAAACGGCAAACTCTACGGCGACGCCCAGGCGAAACTGACGGATATTTCCTCCCACCTCCTGTTCTTCACGCTCGAACTCAACCGCATCGACGACGCCGCGATGGACGCCTGCATGGCGAATGATGCAGCTGCAGGGCATTACCGCCCCTGGCTCGTGGATTTGCGCAAGGACAAGCCGCACCAGCTCGATGATCAGCTCGAACAGCTTTTCCTTGAAAAATCGATGACCAGCGCGGCGGCGTTCAACCGCCTCTTCGACGAGACGATGGCAGATCTGCGTTTCGACATAGACGGTGCAAGCCTGCCGCTGGAAGTGACGCTCAACATGCTTCAGGAGCCGGAACCGGAAACCCGAAAGAAGGCGGCGGAAGCGTTGAGCGCCACCTTCAAGGCCAATCTGCGAGTCTTCTCGCTCATCACCAACACGCTCGCCAAGGACAAGGATATTTCCGACCGCTGGCGCAAATTCGAGGATATTGCCGATAGCCGCCATCTGGCGAACCGCGTCGAGCGCGAGGTTGTCGATGCGCTTGCGGCGGCAGTCAAAAAAGCCTATCCGCGCCTTTCACATCGCTATTACGCCATGAAGGCGAAGTGGCTGGGCATGGAGCAGATGAATTATTGGGACCGCAACGCGCCCCTTCCCGATACGTCGAACACGATCATTTCGTGGGATGAGGCAAAGGATACCGTACTTTCCGCCTATGGCGACTTCGCGCCGGAAATGGCCGATATTGCCCGCCGCTTCTTCGATGAAGAATGGATCGACGCCCCTGCCCGCCCCGGCAAGGCGCCGGGTGCCTTCGCACATCCCACCGTGCCCTCGGCCCATCCCTATGTGCTGGTCAACTATCTCGGCAAACCACGCGACGTGATGACGCTTGCCCATGAGCTTGGCCATGGCGTGCATCAGGTTCTGGCCGGCGAACAGGGGGCCCTGATGTGCGCGACGCCTCTCACTCTGGCTGAAACGGCCTCGGTGTTCGGGGAAATGCTGACCTTCCGCAAACTGCTCGATGACACGAAGGATGTTCGGGAACGCAAGGCCATGCTCGCCCGCAAGGTCGAGGACATGATCAATACGGTCGTGCGCCAGATTGCTTTTTATGAATTCGAGCGCAAGCTTCACACTGCGCGCAAGCAGGGTGAACTGACCTCCGAGCAGATCGGCGACTTGTGGCTTTCCGTTCAGGCCGAGAGCCTGGGTCCGGCGATCCGGATTTCCGAAGGCTATGAAACCTGGTGGACCTACATCCCCCATTTCATCCACTCGCCCTTCTATGTGTACGCCTATGCCTTTGGCGATTGCCTGGTAAACTCGCTTTATGCGGTTTACCAGAAGGCCGAGTCGGGCTTTCAGGAGAAGTATTTCGAGCTTCTGAGGGCGGGCGGCACCAAGCACCATTCGGAACTCCTGAAGCCCTTCGGCCTTGATGCGACCGATCCCTCCTTCTGGGACAAGGGGCTTTCGATGATCGAGGGGCTGATCGACGAGTTGGAAGCGCTGGATAACAGGCAGGCTTAATCTCATCCACCGGCAGGGCTATCCTGTTCCGGATAAGCTTTGCCGGTTGATGGTGCCGGCACAGGATGCCGGTCATCAATTTCGGACGACGAGCACAGGCCATGAAACGCAAACCCGCCGATCTGACCTTGAGGGAAACGCTGCGCTGGGAGCAACAGACCGGCTTTCAGCGCATTGACCAGCATATCCGCCGGCTGCTGCGCTCTGCCGACGCGCTCGGTTTCCGTGCCCCGGCCAATGCGGTTCAGGCGCTGGAAAAGGCGGTGGGCGGCGACAAGCCGCTCTGCGTCAGGCTGGTGATGAACTACAAGGGGGAACTGGACATCGAAACCACCGCGTTCGAGCCCCTGCGACAGGATACGGTCTGGCGGGTTCGTATCGCCCGGAACGTCAAACTCGATTCCACTGATACCTTCTATCGCCATAAGTCCTCGCGCCGCGAACCCTATGACGCCGCCCGTGCTGAATTTTCAGCCGGAGAGGCCGACGAGGTACTGCTGCTCAACGAACGCGGCGAATTGTGCGAGGGATCATCGACCAGCATTTTCGTGGAAATGCCAGATGGGCAATTGCTAACGCCGCCGCTCGACAGCGGCATTCTGCCGGGCGTGCTGCGCGCCGATCTGATCCGCGAACGCAAGGCGCGTGGACAGGCACTGAGGCCGGAAGACATTGCCGGCCGCAGGCTCTTCGTCGGCAATTCGCTGCATGGGCTGGTTGCGGCGGAACTCATCTAAACCGTTACCGCCAGAAGCCGGTCGCGGCCCTTCTCCTTGGCCGCATAAAGGGCCTGATCGGCACGCGTGAAAATATCGTCCGCGCTTTCCGCCGTCCGATAGGCCGTCATGCCGGCCGAGCAGCTGTAGGAAAAATCCGGAAAATCCGCGAGAGGTCGCGAAAGCCGAACTCGCTGCAGCAGCCGCTCTACAATGTCCCGCCCCTCGGCAAGAGACGTTCTCGGCAGGACGAGCATGAATTCTTCACCACCGATCCTGCCGAAACAATCGACCCTGCGGATGACGGAATGGGCGACGCCGACAAAATCGCGCAGCACCGCGTCACCGCACTTATGACCGAAACGATCATTGATCTGCTTGAAAAAATCGATATCGAGCGTGCAAAGGCAAAAAGAGGCCTCCAGCCCCTTTGAGACCTGCTCGACCTGCAACGCCAGCTTGGCGAAGACGAAGCGACGGTTCGCCGTTCCCGTGAGTTCGTCCGTCTGGGAGGCGCGTACGGCCAGATCCCTGTCCTGCCTCAGCGTTCTGTAACCCTGGCGCAATTCGGTGACATCGCTTGCAACGCACAGCATCCAGCCATCCTGCTGCACCGTTTCCGTCATCCAGAACCAGCGGCCGTCATACATGTCCATCTCAAAGGCGCGGTAAGGCAGCTTGCCGCGACGGGACTGCGCCGACAGCAGCCATCCCTCGAAATCATTGTTGCGAATGACGACACCGGTCCGCAGCCGGTGGTTCAGCCACATGATATCCGCCCAGGTCGGAAAATCATCTTCGGCAAGCCTGAAGCTCTCCCGAAACGACGGATTGGCATGCCGCAACCGATCGTCGGAATCATAGAGGGCGATCAAAACGGGGGTGGCACTCTGAAGCGCTGTTACACGCGCGAAAAGATCACTCAACAGCCAACTCCTGTGATGGAGAAATCCCTCCTCCATCATCCGGTCAAGCCCCCCGAGCCTTGGTCGATGGCGAAAAGAAGAGTTCAATTATAGACGCGCCCTCCAAAATGCGAAGAGGCAGAATGAAGGGAAGAGAAGCTGAACCGACCTTGCGGGCAGCACCGTCATATGTCCGTCATCTGCCTGCCCTTTATTGTGGCACGCTTTTGTGATCTAGCTTACTTATTGGCTGAAAAAGGAAAATTGACGAATGACGGACGCAAACCACCCGATTTATGGCGATATCGATGGCCCAATCATCATGATCGGCTTCGGCTCCATCGGGCGCGGCACTCTTCCGTTGATCGAACGTCATTTCAATTTCGACCGGACCCGCCTCGTCGTCATCGATCCGCGCGCAGACATCGCCCCGTTTCTGGCCGAGAAGGGCATCCGTCATATCCAGACACACCTGACAAAGGAGAACTATAAGGAGGTTCTCAAGCCGCTTCTTAAAGGCGTGCGGGGTCAAGGTTTCTGCGTCAACCTTTCCGTGGATGCCGCATCCGTCGATCTCATGCGGATTTGCCGTAAACACGGCATGCTCTACATCGACACCGTCGTGGAGCCATGGCCCGGCTTTTATTTCGATGCCGATGCCGACAATGCCGCGAGAACGAATTATTCGCTGCGCGAGACCATGCTCAAGGAAAAGGCGCGCAGACCCGGCGGCACGACGGCCGTTTCGACCTGCGGCGCCAATCCGGGCATGGTCTCGTGGTTCGTGAAACAGGCACTCGTCAATCTCGCAAAGGATATCGGCGTCGACATCGAGGAGCCGCAGTCCCATGACCGGGAAGGCTGGGCGAAACTGATGGAGCGGCTTGGCGTCAAGGGTGTTCACGTGGCTGAACGCGACACCCAGCGGGCGAAAGAACCCAAGCCCTTCGGCGCTTTCTGGAACACGTGGTCCGTCGAAGGTTTTATCGCGGAAGGTTTTCAGCCGGCAGAGCTCGGCTGGGGAACGCATGAGAACTGGATGCCGAAAAACGCAAAAAAACAGAAGAAGGGCAGCAAGGCAGCGATCTATCTCGATCAGCCGGGCGCCAACACAAGAGTACGCACATGGTGCCCGGGCCTTGGGCCGCAATATGGATTTCTCGTCACGCACAATGAGGCGATTTCGATTTCGGATTATTTCACCGTCCGCAACGAAGGTGGCGACGTGACATACCGACCCACCTGTCATTATGCCTACCATCCCTGCAACGACGCGATTCTCTCCCTGCATGAACTCTTCGGCAATGGCGGCATTCCTCAGCCGGTTCAGCATGTGCTGGGCGAAGACGAGCTTGTCGATGGCGCCGACGAGCTGGGCGTCCTGCTCTATGGTCACGAAAAAAACGCCTATTGGTATGGCTCCCGGCTCAGCCTGCAAGAGGCGCGGTCGCTTGCCCCGAACCAGAACGCGACCGGACTGCAGGTCAGTTCGGCGGTGCTGGCCGGCATGGTCTGGGCGCTCGAAAATCCTCAGGTCGGCATCGTCGAAGCCGACGAGATGGACTATCGCCGCTGCCTTGAAGTGCAGCGCCCCTATCTCGGCCCGGTCGAGGGTCATTATACCGACTGGACACCGCTTGATGGTCGTCCCGGCCTGTTCCCCGAAAATCTCGACAAGTCCGATCCCTGGCAGTTCCGCAACATCCTCGTGCGCTGATGGAAGAGTCTCATATTTGCCACGCCGGGACTTTCCTGAATGACCTCAGGAACCGGGGAGAGCGAACAACGTTGCCTTGAAATAAAGAACGCTTCACGGCATGGTCGAAGCAAGAAGCTTTTATCGAATCGCAGGAGAACAGGCTCATGAACTTCAAGACAAGCGCGGCTTTGCTTTCAGCCGCCATCGCGGTGTCTTCATGCGTCGCGCCGGGTCCATCGCAGCAAACCTCGATGGCGCCGTCCCTGTCCCGCGGGCCGGCTGTCGACGGCCGCTGGATCGACCGCAACGGCATCGTATCGACCTTCCAGAACGGCGCCTTCTCCACCCGGTCGACCGACACCAACACGCTGCTGGCCTCCGGCACCTATGTCACCATTTCGCCGACGCTTTACGAAATCAATATGACGTCGCTGGTGCGCAACACGCAGTCGCGCGTCAACTGCGCCCTCGTCTCCCCGTCACAATTGAACTGCACGACGGACACAAACAGCCAGTTCTCGCTCACGCGTCAGGGCTGATAATATCACCTATTCAATAAGATAAACCCCTCAGACGCACGCCTTTGGCGTGCGTTTTTCTTTATTGCCTACCTGTCATAATTTCGCTTGCGGCGACTGCCGCTAAATGGAAACATCCGGTTTTCGAAAGACTGACATGTTTTCGGACTAAAGAATGAGCGCGGTCGGAGAATGATCAACCGGCCAGGGCTTCCGCTTTGAACAGGAGAGAGGGACCATGAAGAAAATTTTGGGACTGGGCATGCTGAGCGTTTCGGCGATAACGCTTTCCGCCGGCGCGGCTCTGGCCGATTACGAGCTCAACATTCTTCACATCAACGATTTTCACTCCCGTATCGAATCGATCAACAAATTCGACTCGACCTGCTCTGCGGAAGAGGAAGGCAAGAATGAATGCTTCGGCGGTGCCGCGCGCCTGCTGACAGCGATCAACCAGACAAGGGATGCCCTGAAGGCCGGGGGAAAAAACGTCCTGCTGCTCAATGCCGGCGATAATTTCCAGGGCTCACTGTTCTACACCACCTACAAGGGCACGGTGGAAGCGGAAATGCTGAATGCCATGAAGTTCGACGCGATGACCGTCGGCAACCATGAATTCGACGATAGCGAGGACGGGCTCGCCGGCTTCCTCGACAAGGTTCAATTCCCCGTCGTAACCGCCAACGTGGTGGCCACCGCCGCCTCTAAAATCGGCGACCGGGTAAAGCCGTCCATCGTGCTCGAGGTCGGCGGACAGAAAATCGGTATCGTCGGCGCCGTTGCCAACGATACGGCCGAACTGGCAACACCTGGTCCCAACATCACCATTGCCGAAGATGTCGCGAAAATTAGCGAACAGGTACAGAAGCTGAAGCAGGACGGCGTCGATAAGATCATCGCGCTCACCCATGTCGGCTACCCGCGCGATCTGGAATTCATCGCCAAAATTCCCGATGTCGATGTTGTGGTTGGCGGCCATTCGCATACGCTGCTGTCGAACACCGACCAGAAAGCCGAAGGCCCTTATCCGACGCTCGTTGACAATCCCGGCGGCTACAAGGTTCCTGTCGTGCAGGCCGGCCAGTACAGCAAATATCTTGGCGACCTCAAAGTCGTCTTCGACGACAACGGCGTGGTGAAGGAAAGCAAGGGAGACCCGATCCTCGTCGATTCCTCCTTCAAGCCCGATGAAGCCACGCTGAAGCGTATCGATGAACTGAAGGCGCCGATCGAAGCCCTGAAAGCCAAGGTGGTCGGCACTTCTGAGGGCCCGATCGAGGGCGACCGCAAGATTTGCCGCGTGAAGGAATGCTCGATGGGCAATCTGGTGGCCGACGCAACGCTGGCCCGTGTCAAGGATCAGGGCGTCACCATCGCTTTTGCAAATAGCGGCGGCCTGCGTTCCTCCATCGATGGCGGCGATGTCTCCATGGGTGAAGTGTTGACGGTTCTGCCGTTCCAGAACACCGTCGCAACCTTCCAGCTCAAGGGCGAGGATATTCGTGCCGCCCTCGAAAACGGCGTCAGCCAGATTGATGACGGTGCGGGCCGCTTCATGCAGGTTTCCGGCATGAAATATTCCTTCGACCGCTCGAAGCCGGCCGGCAGCCGCGTCGTTTCCGTCGAAGTCAAGGAAGGCGATGCCTTCGTGCCTCTCGATCCCGCCAAGACCTATATCGTGGCGGCCAATAACTACGTGCGGACCGGGGGTGACGGCTTCAAGGTTTTTGTGACCAAAGCCATCAACGCTTATGATTTCGGCCCCAATCTCGAGGAGGCCGTTGCGGCCTATATTACCGCCAACAGCCCCTATAGGCCCTATACGGATGGCCGCATCGCCGAAGTGACGCCCGCAGGTTACGTCGCCCCGGCGAAGCCCGCAGCACCCGCGCCGGCAGCGACGACAGCCGCTCCGGCCGCCACGCCGGCACCCGCGCCTGCAGCCCCTGCCACCCCCGCACCGCCCACAACGACGCCTGCTGCAGCTGCTGCAGCCGCCAGCAAATATGTGGTGGAAAAAGGCGATTCGCTCTGGAAAATTGCTGCGGAGAAATATGGCGACGGCGCGCTCTGGCAGAGAATTGCCAAGGCAAACACGCTGAAGCATCCGAACCACATCGAAATCGGCGAGGAGCTGGAACTGCCGGCTCAATAAGCGGGGCTGCAGCAGACAGGGCAATATGCCGCAGACACGAAGCCGGCCCTCGGATTTCTGGGCCGGCTTCTTTTTTATAATGAAAAACAGTTACTTACGAGAATAATTTTGCCGCCTGAAGGCATGTGCCTGCCGGAATGGCGGAAATAGCCGGTGGCGGTGGTTTAATCCTGAAGAATTTCGTCTAGAACACGATGAACAAAGTAACGCCACGGGCGTATAGCTCGGGCACGTCCGGCCAAACTTCATTGCTGTTTGCGTTGGGGTCAATAAACAGACGATGGAACGTTTCCAGCCTTTATCCGGGGCGGAGCGTCCCTCGCACAACCAGTTCGAGTTTCAGGGTATCATTCATGGTGACAGAACTATCCGCACTCCCCGCGAACCATCCCCGTGTCGCATTTGGCAAGGTGGGCGTGCTGCTCGTCAATCTCGGCACGCCCGATGGTACGGATTATTGGCCGATGCGCCGTTATCTGGCGGAGTTCCTGAGCGACAAGCGCGTGATCGAATGGTCGCGCCTCTACTGGTACCCGATCCTTTACGGCATTGTCCTCAACAAGCGCCCGCAGAAGGTTGGCAAGGCCTACGAGGAAATCTGGAACCACGAGCGCAATGAAAGCTACCTGCGAACATATACGCGCAGCCAGGGCGAGTTGATGGCGCAGGCATTGAAGGATTTGCCCAACGTGGTTGTGGACTGGGCAATGCGTTACGGGCAGCCTTCCATCGCCTCGAAGATCGACGCGCTTAAAGAACAGGGCTGCAAAAAAATCCTGCTTTTTCCGCTTTATCCGCAATATGCCGCGTCCACCACGGCGACCGTGAACGACAAGGCGTTTGAACATCTGATGAAACTGCGCTGGCAGCCGGCGATCCGCACCGTGCCGCCCTATCATGACGATCCCGCCTATATCGAGGCGCTCGCCGCCTCCGTCAAAAACCATCTGGCGACGCTGGACTGGGAGCCGGAGATGCTGATCACCTCCTTCCACGGCATTCCGCAATCCTATTTCAAAAAGGGCGACCCCTATTATTGCCATTGCCAGAAAACCGCCCGTCTGCTGCGGGAGGCTCTGGGCTTGACGGAAAAGAACTTCATGATCACGTTCCAGTCCCGTTTCGGACCGGAAGAGTGGCTTCAGCCCTATACCGACAAGACCGTGGAAAAACTCGCCTCGGAAGGCATCAAACGTATAGCCGTGATGAATCCCGGCTTCGTATCGGATTGTCTTGAGACCCTGGAGGAAATTGCCGGTGAAGCCGGAGAAATCTTCCTGCATAATGGCGGCGAGAAATTCACCCACATCCCATGCCTGAATGACAGTGCCGAGGGCATGACCGTTCTCGAAAAGGTTGTGCGGCGGGAGTTGCAAGGCTGGGTGTAATCTTGCCATAACGATACGGGGGTAAACCCTGATCATGATGTGCTGGAGGGTAAAGTGATGATCGCATTGGGCGGTTTCGACATCGTCGTCTTGGCAGCCGTGGTTCTGGTCATTCTGGTGCTGTTTGCCGGCATCAAGACCGTGCCGCAGGGATACCGCTATACGGTGGAACGTTTCGGGCGCTATACGCGCACGCTCGAGCCTGGCCTGAACCTCATCGTACCCTTCTTCGAGCGCATCGGCGCCCGCATGAACGTGATGGAGCAGGTGCTCGACATCGCCACACAGGAAGTCATCACCCGCGACAATGCCAGCGTTTCCGCCGATGCGGTGGCGTTTTATCAGGTTCTGAATGCGGCGCAGGCTGCCTATCAGATCGCCAATCTGGAAAACGCCATCCAGAACCTTACCATGACCAATATCCGCTCGGTCATGGGTTCGATGGACCTCGATGAATTGCTGTCGAACCGAGACGCCATCAACGACCGCCTTCTGCGCGTGGTGGATGAGGCCGTGGGACCTTGGGGCATCAAGGTCACCCGCATTGAAATCAAGGATATCGCGCCGCCGAAGGATCTCGTCGATTCCATGGCGCGGCAGATGAAGGCGGAGCGCGAAAAACGCGCGCAGGTGCTGGAGGCGGAAGGCGCCCGCAATGCCCAGATTTTGCGCGCGGAAGGCGCAAAACAATCCGCTATTCTGGAAGCGGAAGGCCAGCGCGAAGCAGCGTTCCGCGACGCCGAAGCGCGCGAACGTCTCGCCGAGGCCGAAGCCAACGCCACCCGGATGGTGTCGGAAGCCATTGCTGCTGGCAATGTCCATGCCATCAACTATTTCGTTGCTCAAAAATACACTGAAGCACTTGCCGAGATCGGCACAGCCAAGAATGCCAAGATCGTGCTGATGCCGATGGAGGCCTCGGCGCTGATCGGCTCTCTCGGCGGTATCGGCACGATTGCGAAAGAGGTCTTCGGCAACGACGGAGACGCGCCCACTGCTCCCGCCGCCCCCGCATCCTCCCGCTCCGTGCCGCCGACACGGGCTTCGGGCCAGACGATTAACGTCACGGCTCCCGGCAATCCCTTCGGTTCTTCCTCGGAGAAGTGACGATGCTGCAAGGGCTTGCCACGGAACTTGGACCATGGAGCTGGTGGATCGTCGCTTTCGTGCTGCTCGCTGCCGAACTCATCGCCCCCGGCGTCTTTCTGATCTGGATCGGCCTTGCCGCACTGGTCATCGGTGCGCTCTCCCTGCTCCTTTGGCAAACAGCGTTTTGGGCGTGGCAATTGCAGTTAGTGATGTTTGCCGCGCTCTCCGTCGTTTTCGCTCTGCTCGGCCGGAAATACTTCGGCAGAAACCGGGCGACAAGCGACGAGCCCTTCCTCAACCAGCGAGAGGCAAGCCTTGTCGGCCGCACATCGACGCTTCAGGAACCGATTGTCGAAGGGCGGGGCCGTATCAGGCTGGACGATACCTGGTGGCCGGTCAACGGTGAAGACCTGCCGGCGGGAACCCGGGTGAAGATCGCTTCCGCCCGGGGACGAACGCTGACAGTCGAGCCGTTAGAGCGATAGGTTTCAGGATCAGCCTTCTCAGGATCGGCTGGCCTCAGGCCACGCCGATTCTCAGCAGATCGTGGAAATGCACCAGTCCTATCGGCCGGTTATCGTCATCGACCACGATCAATGCGCCGATGTGGAATTTTTCGAGCGTTGCCAGCGCACCCGTTGCCAGGACCGATTTTTTGACCGTCTTGGGCGTCCGGGTCATGATATCGTCCACAGTCAATTCGGCAAGATTGCGCGACAGGTTGCGCGCCATGTCCCCCTCGGTGACGATGCCGCACAGACGCCCGTCCTCATCGAGAACGCCGACGCAGCCGAAATGCTTGCGGGAGAGAACACCCACGGCTTCCGGCATGGCCGTTCCCCTTTTGACCAGCGGCACACGATCGCCGGTATGCATTATGTCGCTGACCAGCGTGAGACTGGCGCCCAGCTTGCCGCCGGGGTGAAATACCTTGAAATCGCCGGCCGTAAAATTGCGCGCTTCCAGCAGCGCAACAGCAAGGGCATCACCAAGTGCAAGCTGCATCAATGTGGAGGTTGTGGGCGCAAGGCCAAGCGGGCAGGCTTCCTGCTCATTGGGAACCAGCAATACGATATCGGAAGCCTTCGCCAGAGATGATGTCTCGGAACAGGTGAGCGCGATCAGCGGAATGGAAAAGCGGCGCGAATAATTGATAATGCTGCGCAATTCGGCACTTTCCCCACCCTTGGAGATGGCGAGAACCACGTCGTCGCCGCCGATCATGCCCAGATCGCCGTGATTGGCCTCCGCCGCATGGACAAAAAATGCCGGCGTTCCAGTGGACGCAAAGGTGGCCGCCAGCTTCGCACCTATATGCCCGCTTTTGCCCACACCGGTTATGATGAGACGGCCGTTCGACTGGCCGATTGTTTCGATCGCCTTGCAGAAGGGGACCGAGAGACCGTCTCGCAGAGCCGTCTCGAGGGCGGCAAGGCCCGCCCGCTCCATCGAAATCGTCCGTACGGCGGATTCGATGGCATTGTCTTCGACCAAGTTGACGGCGCGCGTAATCATGGCCGACTGTTACTCTTTCAGCCGGAATAAGTCCACTCCCTGCCGGAAACCGCCTGCTTCAGTGGCGCAGATCCGGCGGAGAAATTTCCTCCATGGTTCCCAGCCGCTTAAAGGGAATGTTTTCTTCATCGACGAGATATCGGCCAGCGGTCCTCACCCAGGAAACCGAACCGTCGGTGCGGCGCACGGCATATTCCTGATTGTAGAAGCTCGCATCCTTCAGGGTGTTCAAGGCGGTCTCTATAACCCGATTCCGATGATCCAGATCCACTTTTTCGAGTATCTGGAAAATACTGATGCCCTGCATTGCCTGTCTTAGTGGAATTCCGAGTAGTTCAGCGCACACTTCATCCAAATAGAAGCGGTCATTGGTAATATCCCAACAATAGAAACCGACCTGTTTGATATTCAAAACGGCTTTCATGAAACTACACCGTCACACAAAATAAAATTCAATACGATTTGCCGGGCAATGGAAGGTCAACTTTCGTTAATCATAGGGCGATTCCGTGCCAAATTGAAACGTTTTAATCTTTTCATATTAGGAATTTGCATTTGCGAACAGCCCCGCTGCCGCCAGCTCTGACCGGTGCGCGCAGGTAACGGGAGTGGACGGTACTCCAGGACGCCTCCCCGTGACACCAGGAAATTCCGGCGATCTTTATCAACTGTTAACCATAAAAAACCTATTGTTAAAGCGATGTTAAAACTTGCGTCGACTGTTTGGTCCCTGGTTTGTCCATGTCGTTTCGTCGGCCTTTCTGACTGGGGCCTGCGGCAATGTATTGGCGGACTGTCGGTCCGGCATTCGGCCCATTCGCCGGGTGAAAAGGAATGACTGTGAAGGGCACCGCCACACGTCTGCCGACGTCGCGGAAAGCAGCAACCCTGCTGCTCGCCTGCACGCTTTTTTACCACCACGAAGATGCTTCTGCACAGACGGCGACTGCCGCCCCGGCAATGCCGGGCGCCGCTACCACGACCGATGGCATTGGCTCCGCCGCTCCCGCACCGACCCCCGGGACAATGGCGGGTACGGCCCAGGCCACAACGGCACCTGTACCCACGCCCCAACTCTGGCGTCCCTCAAATAATCCTGGTGACGCGATTTCCGAGCAGCAGGACGAAGCGGGGCAGCCCTATGCCGACGCAGACAACCCCTATGAGCCGACCGTGGACGGGGGCGAAAACCCACGCGTTGTTACCGAACCCGGACAGACTCCGGGAATTCGGCTGGGCACCCTTCTGCTCAGGCCTTCGATCAGTCAGACCATCAACACGGAAAAACAGAGAAATACGGGTGGTCCCTCGCGACGAAACTATCTGACGACAGGCATACGCGGAACGCTCACCAGCGACTGGTCCCGCCATGCTTTGACCGTCACCGGAGACGGCGCGTGGGAGAAAAACTTCGGTGATAAGGACGGAGAAGAACCAAGGGCGCGGATAGAGGCCGATCTGCGTCTTGACCTCGGATCAGAAACAACCGCCAACCTCAAGGCCGGTTACGAATTCAGCCGTGAAGACACGACCGATCCCAATGCCTTGACCGGCGCCGCCGTGCAGGGTGGCGAACACCGTTTCAGCGCCGGAGCATCGATAGAGCGGGATTTCGGCAAGCTGCGAGGTCTGGCCGCGCTTGACCTGTCCCGTACGGTGTATACCGACGCGAAGGGTCTCGATGGCCGGCCGATCAGCCTCAGTGACCGTGACCAGAATGGTGCGAATCTGCGCGGACGCCTCGGCTATGAGCTGTCACCAGCGCTGATCCCCTTCCTCGAACTGAACGCCGGCACAACGAAATATGACAGCCGCCTCGACAATTCCGGTTATGCCCGTTCATCCAATGCCTATGGGGCGAAGATTGGGGCAGAGGTCGATCTCGGCGAAAAGACCCGTGGCGAAGCCGCCATCGGTTATCTGCGCAAACAATATGACGATGATCGCCTTGCGTCGATCGGCGCGTTGACGCTGGACGGCGAACTTAACTGGTCACCCCAGCGCGGCACGAATGTCAATCTTGGCCTGCGCACGACAATAGAGGATTTCGCCGGCGGCCCGCAGGGCGGATGGGTTTCCTATCGCCTGGATGCCGGGCTGACCCACGAATTGCGCAGCAATCTGGTAGCGCGATTGACCGGCCAAATCGTGCATCGCACATTCCCCTCCTCCGATACGGAGGACGCCGTGGAATATACGGCGGGAGCCGGCCTGACCTGGGGTCTCAACCGTTATCTCGATCTGACTGCCGATGTCAGCTACCAGTGGACACCGGTTTATGACAGCAGCGAACTTCGCGTCGGTGCAGGGCTTGTCCTGAAGCGATAAGCGCCAAATAAAAATCCCGGCGCGAAGGCCGGGATTTTGTCATCTATTCTCTGGTCTCTCACTTCAGCCCGTCGATCAGGGCCTTGATCGGCTCTTCGATTGCCGGACGGATATCGCCGCGCTCGAGAGCGAAAGCGACATTGGCCAGAATGAAGCCATCCTTGGCGCCGCAATCGAAGGTCTGACCGCGGAAATGATAGCCTGCAAACTCTTGCGACTTGGCAAGCGTCAGCATGCCGTCCGTCAACTGGATTTCATTACCGGCGCCACGCTCCTGATTTTCGAGAATATCGAAAATCTCGGGCTGAAGAATATAGCGACCGTTAATGTAGAAATTCGAAGGCGCTGTACCCTTTGCAGGCTTTTCAACCATTTCGGTGATCTTGAAACCCTCACCCACGGTCTCGCCAACGCCGACGATACCATATTTATGCGTCTGGTCGGGAGCGCATTCCTGCACGGCGATGACGTTGCCCTGGGTCTGGTCGTAAAGTTCGACCATGCCCTTCAGGCAGCTTTTCTGTGAATGCATGATCATGTCAGGCAAAAGCACGGCGAAGGGCTCGTCGCCGACGATATCACGGGCGCACCAGACCGCATGGCCCAGGCCGAGCGGCACCTGCTGGCGCGTGAAGCTTGCGGTGCCTGCCTTGGGCAGAAGGCCAGCCAGCAGTGTCAGCTCGGCATTCTTGTTGCGCTCGCGCAGCATTTGTTCAAGTTCAAATTGAATATCAAAATAATCTTCGATCACCGCCTTGCCGCGGCCGGTGACAAATACAAAATGCTCGATACCCGCTTCTGCCGCTTCATCGACGACGTACTGAATAACCGGCTTATCTACGACGGTGAGCATTTCCTTTGGAACTGCTTTGGTTGCGGGCAGAAAGCGCGTGCCGAGACCTGCGACGGGAAATACGGCCTTCCGAATTTTCTTATGTTCTACCACATATTCCTCCTGAGAGATAACACTTGATCACAATCCCCGCACGCTGTTGTTATTTCAAAAACAACAACGTTTTGTAAAGGGTGACGCTACCATCTATTAATGGTAAAGAATTTGTTGACGTTCTTTTGTTATCCATGATGACGCCCGATGCGTTTTCGCAATCGAAATGACATTCGAGAGAACGAAAGACAGACGATGACAAAGATGATCCTTTCAGATGTCCGCAAATTCGGCTGCATGGTGGCTGCTGGCCTCGTAATCTCACTGGCGCCGGTTTCGGCCCGCGCCGATGCGGGATTCCGTCAGTGGATCAACCAGTTCTATGCAACAGCCGCGAAAGAAGGCATTAGCAAGGCGACCTATCAGAAAGCCTTTGCCGGCGTTAGCGAGCCGGATCCCGACGCGTTGCGCAAGGCCACTTTCCAACCGGAATTCACAACGCAAATCTGGGATTATCTCGACTCCCGCGTCAATCCGTACACGGTGCGGATTGGCCGCGAAATGAAGATGAAGCACGCGACGACCCTCAACTGGATCGAGCGCAACTTCAACGTCGACAAGCACATCATTCTCGCCATCTGGTCGATGGAATCGAATTACGGCGCGGTTCTCGAAAAGCCGGAGCGTCTGCACAACATCCCGCAGGCACTGGCAACGCTCGCCTATTCCGATCCCAAGCGCGCCAAATTCGCGCGTACGCAATTGATTGCCGCGCTCAGGATCCTTCAGGCGGGTGACGTCACCCCCAAACAGCTGACGGGCTCCTGGGCCGGCGCGATGGGCCATACACAGTTCATCCCGACAAGCTACCTGCTCTACGCGGTAGATGCGGATGGCAATGGCAAACGGGACATCTGGCATTCCGTCCCGGACGCTCTCGCAACTGCCGCCAATCTTCTCGCGAAAAACGGCTGGGAGCCCGGCCGGACATGGGGTTACGAAACCGCCGTTCCGCGTGGCGGCGCGCGGTATGAAGGCCAGACGAAGACCATCGCTGAATGGGCAAAGCTTGGCTTCACCCGCCCCAACGGCAAGAATTTCACCCGTGGCTCCGACCGCGCGATGCTGAAACTACAGGGCGGGGCAAACGGCCCGGGCTTCCTGATGATGAAGAACTTCTTCACCATCAAGAAATACAACGCCTCCGACAGCTATGCGCTCGCCGTCGGACTGCTCGCGGATGAAATCGCCGGTTACGGCGGCATGCAGCAGAAGTGGCCGCGTCCGGACGGTACGCTGGATATTCGCGAAAAATTCGAACTCCAGACCCGCATGAAGGAACTCGGCTATTATGACGGTGAAGTCGACGGCAACTTCGGCTCCGGTTCCAAGGCCGCCATCAGTGCCATCCAGTCACGCATGGGGATGGACGCGGACGGCCAGCCGTCGCAGCGGTTGCTGAGAGCCCTTCGCAACTGATAATGTGCCGGCGAGTTCGGCGGCAATTACGAAACGCCGCCGAAATATCCGGAAGGGCCGATGTCATGAGTACGAAACCTGCGGAAAAAACTGGAAGAACCGGCTGGCGTTTCTGCGCTGTCCTTCTTTCCGCTGTTCTTGCCATGCCGCTCGTTCCCTCCGAGAGCTTGGCACAGGAACAGCGGCGCACCCTGTTTGAAATGCTCTTCGGCAGGCCGGTGGGCCGCGATGGCGGATCAGGCCGCGAATACCAGCCCCGCAACCGGCGCGATTTTCCATCCGCGCCGCGTGAAAGATCGGTTACCCGCCCGCAACCAGCAAGGAAAGCGCCTTCGGTGGTGCAGATGCGAACCGCTAAGCCGGAGCCTGCCGCCAAGCTTGAAAATGCCAGGCGCGTCCTTGTTATCGGTGATTTCCTCGCCGGCGGAATGGGGGAAGAGCTGGTCAATGCCTTTGCCAGCTCGCCGGCAATCGCGGTAGATGTGCGTGCCAATGGCTCTTCCGGCCTGGTGCGCACCGATTATTACGACTGGTTCAAAAACCTGCCGCAGTTCATAAGCGAGACCAACCCCGCCACCATTGTCATCATGATGGGCTCGAACGATCGCCAGCAGATGCAGATCGGCGATATCAAGGAAAAATTCGGCACGGAGGTATGGCTCAAGGAATATGAGAGGCGGATCGATGAGCTTCTCACCCTCGCCGGCCGTCCGAAAGTGCCGCTATTATGGGTGGGTCTGCCCGCCTTCCAGTCTCCCTCGCTTTCTGCGGATCTCGTTGGGTTCAACCGGCTTTACCGCAGCCATGTGGAAAAATTCGGCGGCGAGTTCGTGGATGTCTGGGACGGTTTTGTCGACGAAGCCGGCAAATTCGTCATCACCGGTTACGACATGAACGGTCAGCAGGCCCGCCTGCGTGAGGCCGACGGTATCGGCATGACGCAGGCCGGAAAGCGCAAGCTTGCCTTTTACGTCGAGAAATTCGTCCGCCGGCACCTCGACGGCGCCGGACCGGACCTTGTGAAACTGGACGGCAGCAATCTGCCGGCACTCACCTCCCTGCCGGCACTTGGCATCGATGCGGGACAGGTGCGCACCCAGTCGATCAGCCTTACCGATCCCGCTCTCGATGGCGGCGACAAACTGCTCGGGGATGTCCCTCTTTCGGCCGCGCCAACACGCGTCTCCGTTGTGGAATCCCCGCGCGAAAGGCTGACCAAGCGTGGCGAAATGGCCGATGCGCCGGCAGGCCGCATCGATGACTATCGGATTACGCCCGATACCACACAGGCAAAGCAATAGAAGCTTGCCCGCCGTCTGCCGCCCAGTCGGTCGGCGTAATGTTCAGGCAATCCCACGATGACAGGATAGCTGCAGCTTTGCAGGAATGCGGAGATCGGCCACAAACCTCCGCCGCTCCACCGATTTCGCATGGCGAATGTATTCGACGGCGACGCGTCGCTTGCCATGAGCGTCAACGGCACCGTCGTTTTTGACTCCATGTGTACGCTTCACCCTAAGCGTGCAGACAATGCCGAGACGAATTCATGCGCCTGCTGCTTGTTGAAGACGAACGTGAGATGGCAGCGGCCCTGTCTGCCGCGCTCCATCGGTTCGATATTATCGTGGATACGGTCGGAACACTGGATCTCGCTCGACACGCCATCATGGATGGTGTCCACGATCTCGTTGTGCTGGACCGGCAACTGCCCGATGGTGACGGCATCGAACTGATAGAAAATCTGCGTCTGCTGCCGGTCACCCCACCCGTCATAGTGTTGACGGCCCAGGGCGGGCTCGTGGATCGGGTGAAGGGCCTGAACCTCGGTGCAGATGACTATATGGCCAAGCCTTTCGCTGTCGAGGAGCTACTTGCCCGCATTCGCGCCCTGATGCGCCGACCCGCCGGAACCGTGGCGATGACGGCAAAACTCGGCAGGCTGGAGTTTTGTTTCGAGACGCGCGAAGTGCGTATCAACGGCGCGTTTCTTCCGCTGACGAGAAGGGAGTTGCTGATTCTCGAAGCCTTGCTGCGACGACAGGGCAGAACAGTGCTGCGCTCGCTGCTCGAAGAGGCCGTCTATAACTTTGACGATGAAATCCAGTCCAATGCGCTCGATTCCCACATTTCCCGCTTGCGGCGCAAATTGCAGGCTGCGGACGCCGCCGTGGAGGTGCATGGCATTCGCGGCGTGGGATATCTTTTGAGGGCGACGGGATGAGATTGTCAAAGAGAAAGTCACTGAAGCGGCGATTGACCATTCAACTGCTCCTCTTCCAGATCGGCAGTCTGTTGATCGTCAGCGTCGCGTTCTTTGCCTATCTGTTGAGCGACGGCGTCGGCAGCGCTCTTCTTAGCTCGGAGGCGGCGCAGATAACTGCAAACGCTTTGATCCGCGATACGGATGGGAAGCTTACGCTGAACGAGACAGCCGAATATGCCAAACTCCGGGAAAAAATGCCCGATTTCTGGTTTGTTGCGCTGAGCGACAAGGATGAGCTCATCCAGGGTGGCCCTGTGCCCGAGGCCTACAGCAACATGGAGAAGGAGTTAAACGACATCAAGATTTCGAACATTCGCGAAGCCGGGATGTCCTACTCCTATTTTGCCGTTCTTTACCTTGCGGTCGTTCGCCGTGCATCCGGGCCAGCCGGAGAGTTCGTGATGGTCGGAAAAGGCGATCTTTTCAGCATGACGCTCCCTGTTCTGCTGTTTTCCAACATCATGATTTTCCCGGTCCTCGTCCTCATCTCCATTGCGACCACGATAGCAATTCCCTTGATCATCCGCAGGGAATTTCGGGCACTCTCGACGATTGCCAAAACCGCGGAAGCGATCGATATCGACAGACGCGGATATCGCTTGCCCGACAATGATATTCCACGGGAAGTGCAGCCGCTGGTGCACGCCGTCAATGGTGCACTCAAGCGCCTGGACGATGGCTATGAACGGCACAAGCGCTTCATTCTCGACGCCGCGCACGAATTGCGCACGCCGGTCGCCATTCTACAGACGCGTGTCGAAACTCTGCTGGAAGGGCCCGCACGCAGCCGGATTTTGGCGGATGCCAACCGTATCGGCGTGCTGGCCGAACAATTGCTCGATCTGCAGCGTCTCGGCGGCCAGAAGGCGCCATTGGTGCCGCTCGATCTGGTCAATCTATGCAGATCGGTTGTTGCCGATATGGCACCGCTTGCCATCTCGCAGGGTTATGAGCTCTCATTTGAACCGGAGGAAGAACCGATCCTTGCACTTGCGGACGACCCTTCCCTGCGGCGAGCCCTGATGAATATCGTGCAAAACGCCATAGAACACGGCGGCAACCGCGGAACCATAACGATGACAGTGGCGGCCAATCGGGTGATAGAGATCGCCGACGAAGGCAACGGCATTCCTGAAAAGGAGCGGGAACTCGTCTTTGATGCCTTTCATCGCCTGCAACCTAGAGACCGGGGCACGGGCCTCGGGCTTAATCTCGTGCAGGAAATCGTGCGGTATCACGGCGGAGATATTACTATCGGCGATTCATCCAGCGGTGGGGCCTGCTTCCGGATTACGCTTCCCTATTGCTGAAAAAGAAGCGCTCGTTTTCTGACATCAAAAAAAGGCCTGTTGCGGGTGCGACAGGCCTTTCCATTTTTATCCATTTGCCGGCTTAGCGCGGAAGAACGGTCGCGCCCATCAGCGCTTCATCGATAGCACGCGCCGCCTGACGGCCTTCGCGGATCGCCCAGACCACCAGCGACTGGCCACGGCGCACATCGCCCGCCGCCCAGAGCTTGTCGACAGAGGTCCTGTAATCCGTCTCGTTGGCGACGACATTTGTGGAGCCACGGCGGTCCGTGTTGAGTGTCAGCTTGCCGTCCATTTCCTTCAGAACGCTGTCCGTGAAGGGACCGGAAAAGCCGATGGCGATGAAGGCGAGATCGGCCTTGATGATGAACTCCGTGCCGGCAATGGGCTTGCGTCGGTCATCCACCTGGCAGCACTTCACACCTGTCAGCACGCCGTCTTCGCCAACGAATTCGAGGGTCGCCACCTGGAACTCGCGGATGGCGCCTTCGGCCTGCGAAGACGAGGTGCGCATTTTGGTTGCCCAGAAAGGCCAAACCGCCAGCTTGTCTTCCTTTTCCGGCGGCATCGGGCGTATGTCGAGCTGGGTGACTTTAACAGCACCCTGGCGGAACGCCGTGCCAACGCAGTCGGATGCAGTATCGCCACCGCCCACAACGACGACATGCTTGCCGCCCGCGAGGATCGGATCGGCCGGCCAGCCAACGCTGTCAATGTTTTCACGACCGACGCGCCGGTTCTGCTGCACTAGATAGGGCATGGCATCATAAACGCCATGCAGATCCGCACCGCCGATGCCGGCCGGGCGTGGGGTTTCCGAGCCGCCGCAATAAAGCACGGCATCGTGGTCGGCGAGAAGCGCCTCCACCGTCACATCGACGCCGACATTGACGCCACAATGGAAGGTAACACCTTCGCCCTTGATCTGCTCGACACGGCGGTCGATGAAGTTCTTTTCCATCTTGAAATCGGGGATGCCGTAACGCAGCAGGCCGCCGGGCTTGGATTCACGCTCATAGACGTGAACCTCGTGGCCGGCGCGGCCAAGCTGTTGCGCCGCCGCCATACCCGAAGGACCGGAACCGATGATGGCGACCTTCTTGCCGGTGTGGACCGTCGCCGGCTTCGGCACGATGAAGCCCAGCTCATAGGCCTTGTCGGCAATAGCCTGTTCGACGGTCTTGATCGCGACCGGCGCATCCTCAAGATTCAGCGTGCAGGCCTCCTCGCAGGGGGCGGGACAGACGCGACCGGTGAATTCGGGGAAGTTGTTGGTGGAATGGAGGTTGCGGATCGCCTCCTCCCAGTTGTTATTGTAGACCAGATCGTTCCAGTCGGGGATCTGGTTGTGCACGGGACAGCCTGTCGGGCCGTGGCAATAGGGAATGCCGCAGTCCATGCAGCGCGCCGCCTGCTTCTGCACCTCGGCATCCGACATCGGAATGGTGAATTCGCGGAAGTGGCGGATACGATCCGATGCGGGCTGATACTTGCCCACCTGCCGGTCGATCTCCAGAAAACCTGTAACCTTGCCCACGTTTATGTCCTCACATCAAAGCGGAGCGCCTGTCGGGCCCCAGTACCAGGTGGCGAAACCCAAAGCCGCCCCAGCACGATGAACTCAAATCCGGTCTCGCCGCCCGTCCAAGTGGTCGCCACGAATGGCGACCGCTGTTATCAGCGAGATCAGGTGGTGTAGTGTCCTCACGCGGCGGATTACTCCGCCGCCACGCCCATGCGCATGCGCTCCATTTCCTCAAGCGCACGACGGTATTCAACCGGCATGACCTTGCGGAACTTCGGACGGAACTCGCTCCAGCGATCGAGTATATCCTTGGCACGCGACGAGTTCGTGTAATGGAAGTGGTTGGAGATCAGCTGGTAAAGACGCTCCTCGTCGTGGCGAGTCATGTCTTCGGAAACGTCGACACGTCCCTTGTGCATGAGGTCGCCGCCGTGATGGTGCAGCTTTTCCAGCATGTCGTCTTCTTCCGGAACCGGCTCCAGCTCAACCATGGCCATGTTGCAACGCGTGGCGAAATCGCCCTTCTCGTCGAGAACATAAGCCACGCCGCCGGACATGCCGGCCGCGAAGTTGCGGCCGGTCTCGCCAAGAACGACCACAATGCCGCCGGTCATATATTCGCAGCCGTGGTCGCCGACACCTTCGACAACCGCAACCGCGCCGGAGTTACGCACCGCGAAACGCTCGCCAGCCACGCCACGGAAATAGCACTCGCCGGTTATGGCGCCGTACAGCACGGTGTTGCCGACGATGATCGAGTTTTCCGCGACGATACGGGCGTTTTCCGGCGGGCGCACAATGATGCGGCCACCCGAAAGACCCTTGCCGACATAGTCGTTACCGTCACCCACCAGATCGAAGGTGATGCCTCGAGCGAGGAACGCGCCGAAGGACTGGCCCGCCGTGCCGCGCAGCGTCACATGGATCGTGTCATCCTTCAGACCCTTATGGCCCCAGCGCTTGGCGAGCGCGCCGGAGAGCATCGCACCGGCGGAGCGGTCTACGTTTCTGATCGGCACTTCGAAGACCACGGGTTCGCGGTTTTCCAGCGACGGCAGCGACTTTTCGATCAGCTTGCGGTCGAGAATGTCATCGATCGGATGCTTCTGGCGTTCGGTCCAGAACGTCGCCTCCTTGGGTGCCTCGACCTTATGGAAGATGCGGCTGAAATCCAGACCCTTCGCCTTCCAATGCGCCAGCATCTCATCCTTCTCGAGCAGTTCGGAAGCGCCGATGATCTCGTCCAGCCTGGTCACGCCAAGCGAGGCAAGGATTTCGCGCACTTCTTCGGCCACGAAGAAGAAGTAGTTGATGACATGTTCCGGCGTGCCCTTGAAGCGCTTGCGCAGAACCGGGTCCTGCGTGGCAACGCCGACAGGGCAGGTGTTGAGATGGCACTTGCGCATCATGATGCATCCCGCCGCAATCAGCGGCGCGGTGGCGAAGCCGAATTCATCCGCACCGAGCAGCGCGCCGATGATGACGTCGCGGCCGGTCTTCAGACCGCCATCCACCTGCAGGGCAACGCGCGAGCGGAGACCGTTCAGCACAAGCGTCTGCTGGGTTTCGGCAAGGCCGATTTCCCAGGGCGAACCCGCGTGCTTGAGCGACGTCAGTGGTGACGCGCCCGTGCCGCCATCAAAACCGGCGACGGTGATATGGTCTGCACGCGCCTTGGCGACACCGGCCGCAACCGTTCCGACGCCGACTTCCGACACCAGCTTCACCGACACATCGGCTTCCGGATTGACGTTTTTCAGGTCGTAGATCAGCTGCGCCAGATCTTCGATGGAATAGATATCATGATGCGGCGGCGGCGAAATGAGGCCGACGCCCGGGGTGGAGTGACGGGTCTTTGCAACCGTCGCATCCACCTTGTGGCCGGGCAGCTGGCCGCCTTCGCCGGGCTTTGCGCCCTGCGCTACCTTGATTTGCAGCATGTCGGCATTGACAAGGTATTCCGTCGTCACACCGAAGCGACCGGATGCGATCTGCTTGATGGCGGAGCGTTCCGGGTTCGGCTGGCCGTTCAACAGCGGCATGTAGCGGTCGGATTCTTCTCCGCCCTCACCCGTGTTGGACTTGCCGCCGATGCGGTTCATGGCAATCGCGAGCGTCGTATGCGCCTCGCGGCTGATTGAGCCGAAGGACATGGCCCCGGTCGAGAACCGCTTGACGATATCGGCTGCCGGTTCGACCTCATCGATGGAGACTGGCTTGCGACCGAGTGCTTCCGCCGACTTGACCTTGAACAGGCCGCGAATGGTGTTCATGCGCAGCGCCGTTTCGTTCACCATGCCGGCGAATTCGCGGTAGCGATCCTGGCTGTTGCCACGCACGGCGTGTTGCAGCGAGGCGACGGCGTCCGGCGTCCAGGCATGGCTTTCGCCGCGCATGCGATAGGCGTATTCGCCGCCGATATCGAGCGTGTTGGCAAGGATCGGGTCCTTGCCAAAGGCCGCTGTGTGGCGCGCCACGGTTTCTTCGGCGATTTCGGTCAGGCCGACACCTTCGATGGAGGTAGCGGTGCCGAAGAAATATTTCTCGACGAATTCCGAAGACAGGCCGATGGCGTCGAAAATCTGCGCGCCGCAATAGGACTGGTAGGTGGAGATGCCCATCTTGGACATGACCTTGAGGATGCCCTTACCCACCGCCTTGATATAGCGATAAACGACTTCATCATCAGACACTTCCTTCGGGAAGGCGCCGTGCTTGTGCATGTCGAGCAGGGTATCGAAAGCGAGATAGGGGTTGATCGCCTCCGCACCATAACCGGCCAGAAGGCAGAAATGGTGGATTTCGCGCGGCTCACCGGTTTCGACGACGAGACCGACCGAGGTACGCAGGCCCTTGCGGATCAGGTGGTGGTGCACGGCGGCTGTCGCCAGAAGTGCGGGGATCGCGATGCGATCCGGGCCAAGCTGGCGGTCGGACAGAACGATGATGTTGTAACCGCCGCGGACGGCGGATTCGGCCCGCTCGCAGAGGCGGTCGAGCATTTCGGGCATGCCTTCGGCACCGCGCTCCACATCATAGGTGAAGTCGAGCGTCTTGGTGTCGAAACGGTCTTCCGTGTGACCGATGGAACGAATCTTCTCCAGATCGCCATTGGTCAGGATCGGCTGGCGCACTTCCAGACGCTTGGCGCGGGCAGCACCTTCGTGGTCGAGAATATTCGGACGCGGGCCGATGAACGACACGAGGCTCATGACCAGCTCTTCGCGGATCGGATCGATCGGCGGGTTCGTGACCTGCGCGAAATTCTGCTTGAAATAGGTGTAGAGCAGCTTCGACTTGTCGGACATGGCCGAAATCGGCGTATCCGTGCCCATGGAGCCGATGGCTTCCTGGCCCGTCGTCGCCATCGGCGACATCAGGAGCTTGGTGTCTTCGCTGGTGTAACCGAAGGCCTGCTGGCGGTCGAGCAGCGACACGTCGCGGCGCAGCGCGCGTGGTTCGACAGGCTTCAGCTCTTCAAGGATGAGCTGCGTGCGATCAAGCCAGCTGCGATAGGGATGCTTGGCGGCAAGCTCGTGCTTCACTTCCTCGTCGGAAATGATCGCACCCTTTTCCATGTCGATCAGCAGCATCTTGCCAGGCTGCAGACGCCACTTCTTGACGATGCGCTCTTCCGGCACTGGCAGCGTGCCGGCCTCGGAGGCCATGATGATGCGGTCGTCATCAGTGACGAGGTAACGGGCCGGGCGCAGGCCGTTGCGGTCGAGCGTCGCGCCAATCTGCTTGCCGTCGGTGAAGGCAACGGCGGCGGGACCGTCCCACGGCTCCATCAGGGCTGCGTGATATTCGTAGAATGCCTTGCGTTCGGCAGACATGGACTGGTTACCGGCCCAGGCTTCCGGGATCAGCATCATCACGGCATGGGCCATGGAATAACCGCCGCGGACGAGGAACTCGAGCGCGTTGTCGAAACAGGCCGTGTCCGACTGGCCTTCATAAGAAATCGGCCAGAGCTTGGAGATGTCGTCACCGAACAGCGCGGACGAAACCGATGCCTGACGCGCCGCCATCCAGTTGACATTACCGCGCAGCGTGTTGATTTCGCCGTTATGGGCGACCATGCGATAGGGGTGCGCCAGCTTCCACGACGGGAAGGTGTTGGTGGAGAAACGCTGATGCACGAGCGCGACAGCCGATTCGAAACGCGGGTCCGAAAGGTCCTTGTAATATGCGCCCACCTGATAGGCGAGGAACATGCCCTTATAGACGATGGTCGAGGAAGAAAGGGAAACGGGATAGAAATCCTGCGTTTCCTTGCCGCCGCCTTCGTCATAGATGCGGTTGGAGAGAACCTTGCGGATGAGGAACAGCTTGCGCTCGAAATCGGCATTGCTCGCGGCATCGCGGCCGGCGCCGATGAAGACCTGCACGTGGTGCGGCTCTGTCGCTGCGATATCCGGCGCCTTGGAAAGCGAGGAGTTGTCGACCGGGACATCACGGAAGCCAAGGAACTGCTGGCCCTCTTCGCCGATGACGTCGACGATGACCTTCTTGTAGTGCTCGATGCGGGAGGGATCGCGCGGCATGAAGATATGACCGACGGCGTATTCGCCAGCCTTCGGCAATGTCACGCCCTGCGCGGCCATTTCCTCGCGGAAGAAGCGGTCGGGAATCTGCACGAGAATGCCCGCACCATCGCCCATCAGCGGATCTGCGCCGACGGCGCCGCGATGGGTCAGGTTTTCAAGGATGAACAGGCCGTCCTTGACGATCTGGTGCGACTTGACGCCTTTCATATGGGCGACAAAGCCGACGCCGCAGGCATCATGTTCATTGGCGGGATCGTAAAGACCCTGCCTTTCCGGCAAGCCGCCCGCGAAACGCGCTTTCGCAGAAACGGGTGCAGCCGCAGCCGCGGTGGGACAGTCAGTGGTCAGGGTTGCGGCGGCGATATCCGCCTGCGGCTTGTTCGTCATTTTTGTCCCTCCTGCAAATTACTTGCACGGTTTCATGCGAAGGTCCGGCGCGACGCAAATTTCGCTCTTTGGCAAAATCCGCATTCTCGCCGGCTGGATCAAATTTAGGACAGTAAGACTGTCTCAATTCCCGAGGATTTTGGCAGAAACCGGCGGAATTGGCAAGGGCGCGAATCCAATTAGTGAGACCGTCGTTTTATAGCGAAGTTTCGATACTGACCTATTGTGCGAAACTTTCTGTCGCAAATCCCGCCTCCCCATTGCTTTCATTGCCGGATTTGCCAATCGCGGAGTTAGGTCCTAGAACTTTGCCAGTCGTCGCTCCATGCATTTCCCAATCAGAACCCCAGCTATCGGAAAGCCTTCAGAGATGTTTTTTGCTTCAGACAATTGGGCTGGCGCCCACCCGGCCGTCAATGAACGGCTTTCGCGGGAATCCACCCGGTTTGCCTCCGCCTATGGCACCAGCGAACTCGATCTCTCCATCGAAAAGCGCTTCAACGAGATATTCGAGCGCGAGGTTGCGGTGTTTTTCGTCGCCACCGGCACGGCGGCCAATTCGCTTTCGCTGGCCAGCATCGCTCGCGCCGGCGGCCTCACCTTCTGCCATTCGGAAGCCCATGTGATCGAGGACGAATGCGGCGCGCCGGATTTCTTTTCCGGCATGCGCATGGTCGCAGTCGAAGGGCCGAACGGCAAGATGCTGCCGGAAAACCTGATCGAGCGCATTGCCCGCTATCCGCAGGATGCCGTTCACCACGGCCGTGCCGCCGCCATCACCATGACGCAGGCGACCGAAGCCGGCACCGTCTACACACTCGACGAAATTGAAGCCATCTCCAAAATCGCCAAGGAAAACGGCCTGCCGCTGCATATGGACGGCGCGCGTTTTGCCAATGCGCTGGCCGCGCTTGACACCACGCCGGCTGAAATGACCTGGAAACGCGGCGTTGACGTGCTGTCTTTCGGCGGCACGAAAAATGGCTGCTGGTGCGCGGAAGCGATCGTTTTCTTCGATCCTTCGCTCGCTCGGGATTTCTCGTTCCTGCGCAAACGCACAGCGCAACTGTTTTCGAAGTCACGTTTCATAGCAGCGCAGTTTGAAGCCTATCTGCAGGATGATCTTTGGCTCGGTCTCGCCAGCCATGCCAATGCCATGGCTAACCGGCTGCGCGCGGGCTTCGGCTCGCTGAACAGCGCGCGCCTCGCCTGGCCGACCCAGGCCAACGAAGTTTTCGCCATTTTGCCAAAGGCAGCCGCGCAAGCAGCGACGGAAAAAGGCGCAAGGTTCTATGACTGGCTGGAACCGCGCGACATGCCGGAAAAAGTCGGCAAGGACGAAGTACTGATCCGCATGGTCACCAGCTTTGCGACGACCGAGGCCGATGTAGATGAATTCCTGTCCATCTGCGCTGCCGTCTGAGATATCGGAGGGCGTCGCCTTGCGGCGCCCTCAAACCTCCTGCAACCGGTAACCCACCCCGGTTTCTGTCAGGATGTAACGGGGCTGGTCGGGGATTTTTTCGATCTTCTGGCGCAATTGGCGCACATAGACCCGCAAATATTGCACGTCGGTCAGTTCATCCCATACGTGCTCCAGCAGGAAGCGGTGCGTCAGCACCTTGCCTGCGTGCTGAACCAGCACCCGCAGAATATCGTATTCCTTCGGGGAGAGCTTCACCTCCCGGTCCTCCACCCTGACGATACGCCGGACAAGATCGACCGAAAGATCGCCGGTCTGAAAGACAGGCCGTTCACCCTGGCTCTGGAGCCGGTGGCGCAGCGCGACACGGATGCGGGCGACGAGTTCGTTCATGCCGAAGGGCTTTGTAATGTAGTCGTCGGCTCCCAGTTCGAGTGCCTTGACGATACCTGCTTCATCGGTTCGGCTGGACAGGATGATGACCGGCAACGCCACCCCCTCGCTGCGCCATTTCGCCAGAAGATCGTGTCCCGACATATCCGGCAGGCCGAGATCGAGAATGACGAGATCGGGCTTGTCCTGCTCGACCAGCTCCATCGCCACCTTCGCATTCATCGCCTCGCTTACCGTATAATCCTGCGTCGACAACCCCACCCGCAAAAGCTTGCGGATCGGCGGTTCATCGTCAACGATCAGAATGTTAACGGCGGAATTGGTCATTCCAGGGTCTCCTTTGGCGGCGTAGTGGGAGCGGGGTCGCCATTTCGGCTCAGGCGGCGCCCTTTTCATGATCTAGCACAGGCGCGTTGGCGGGAACGGGCAAAGTTACCGTGAATTGCGCACCTCCCCGACCCTGCCTGTTCTCCGCACGAATCGAACCACCCATGGCCTCGATGAAACCCTTGCAGATGGATAGCCCCAGTCCGGTTCCCGCCTGCACCTGATCGGTCTTGCGCACCCGGTAGAAGCTGTCGAACACCCGCTCCGCATCTTCGGGAGGAAAGCCCGGCCCCTCATCGGCCACGGACAGGAAGACGTGCCTTCCCTGCCGCCAGCCACGAAGTTCGATGACCGTGTGTCCGGGAGCATATTTGGCCGCGTTGTCTATGAGGTTGAACAGGACCTGTTCGAATAGCACGGGATCGACCCTAAGCATCGGCAGATCAGGCGGAATATCCAGGACAACCTCATGCCGCACAATGATTTTCGCGGCACGCGAAAGCGCTGTCCCGACCATGTCGCCAAGGAAATGCAGCCCGTAATTCGGCTCCATTGCACCCGATCCGATCCGCGTCATATCGAGAAGATTGGAGATGAAGCGGTTCAGCCGTTCGGATTCCTCAACGATCGTCGAAAGCAGATCGGCGCGCGCATCGGGCGGGATGTCCTCGGCAAAGTCCTTCAGCGTTCCGGCCGAACCCAGAATAGCCGCGAGCGGGGTTTTGAGGTCGTGGGAAATGCAGGTGAGGAGTGCTGTGCGCAGTCGGTCGGTTTCCGCGGCCAGCCTTGCCTTGTCGACATCCGAGGCAAGCTGGATACGTTCGATCGCGAGTGCAGCCTGGTCGGCCAGCGCATCAAACAGGCGCTGTTGTTCAGGTGTCAAAAGCGGCCCGCTTCGGTCATCATCCAACCCGACGACGCCGACGGCACCGCTGCCGGTGCGGAGCGGCAGATAAAGCCGCCGGGCGCCCGGCAATGTGTCTGCGCCGCGACCAGCCGCCTTGTCGTGTTCCCATGCCCATTGCGCGGCCGCGATATCGGCATCCACCAGCGTGTCATCGGGCGGATAACCGGCCTTGACGGCAATGGCGTTGTTCTCAGGCAGAAGCAGCACCACCCTCACCTTCAACATCGAAGCCATCTGGTAAGCGGTAGCCCACAACACATCATCCAGAGTGGCCGTTCCGGCAAGCTTTTTGGAAAACAGATAGAGATCTTCCGTCGTGCGCGCCCTTACCCGCGCCGAGGCCGCCTGCCGTTGCACCGCAACCGTGAGGTTGGAGGCAACAAGCGCCACTCCGAGATAAAAAAGCAACGCCAGAACGCTGTCCGGCGCGCTGACCGTCAGCGTGTATCGTGGTTCCAGAAAGAAAAAATTGAATGCGACGGCGCCAAGCAGCGAGGCATATAACGCAGGTCCAAGTCCTCCGCGAACAGCGGCCGCCAGCACGGCCATGAGAAAAACGAGCGCCAGATTCTGAACGTCGAGCGTCCGGTCAAGCACGATGCCGACAACGATGGCGAGCGCTACGAACAGCGTGCTGTTGAGATAGGAGCCTATCGACCAGCGCGAGCGGGACGGTGCGGCCTTCACGGATTGCGCCGGCTTCTCTTCATTCTTGTCGCCGGAAATGACGTGCACACTGATATCGCCGGCATGGTCGATCAGATCATGCGTCAGCGAGCGCTGAAAAATTCGCTGCCACCAGGATTTTCGCGGGCGACCGATGATGATGTGGGTGAAATTGTTTGTATTGGCGTAGGAGATGATCTCCCGCGTCAGGTCTAGCGCCGGCAGGGTTACCGTCTCGCCGCCAAGCTGCTGGGCAAGCCGCATGGTGCCGGCCAGCCGGTCCTTCTCCGCCTCCGACAATTGCTGCGACCGCGGCGTGTCGAGATGCAGTGCGGTCCATGGTGCGCGCAGCCGGTCCGCCTGCCTTCGGGCATAACGCACAAGACCGGGGCCGTTGCCGCCATGATCAAGACAGACCAGAACCCTGTCTCCGGCCGCCCAGGGGCCAGAGATGGCATGGGATTGCATGTGATTGAGCAATTGCTCATCCACCCGCTGCGCGGTGCGCCGGAGCGCCAGCTCGCGCAATGCCGTCAGGTTACCGCGCGAAAAATAATTCTCGATGGCGCGCCGTGCCGTACGGGGCAGGTAAACCTTGCCATCCTGCAGCCGCTTGATGAGGTCGTCAGGCGTAATATCGATGATTTCGACATCATCGGCCCGGTCGATGATGCTGTCGGGCACGGTTTCACGAACACGGATGCGGGTGATCTGCGCCACCACATCATTCAGGCTTTCAACATGCTGGATGTTCAGCGTTGTATAGACGTCGATGCCCTGCCCGAGGATTTCCTGAACATCCATATAACGCTTGGGGTGGCGGCTGCCTGCAGCATTGGTGTGAGCAAGTTCATCGACCAGAACCAGGGCGGGACGACGCGCGAGGATCGCGTCGATATCCATCTCCTCCAGCATCTGGCCGCGATAATCGATACGTTTGCGAGGGACGACCTCCAGCCCCTCGACCAATGCCTCGGTCTCCCTGCGGCCATGCGTTTCCACGACGCCGATAATGGTGTCGACGCCATCCGCAAGCTTCGCCCGGCCTGACATCAACATTTCATAGGTCTTGCCGACACCGGGTGCGGCGCCCAAAAAAATCTTCAACCGGCCCCGCGCCTCGCGCCTGGCGTTTTCCAGAAGCGCATCGGGCGACGGCCGGCCGGGCATGTTGCTGATATCGTCAGGCATTTAACCACCAGTGGTCGAGGCTATGGCTTGCGAACAAGCCATAGCCATTTCAATTCATGAGCCGGCCGCGTCAAGAGCCATGTTGAGCGCAAGAACGTTTACAACGGGCTCGCCCATGAAGCCGAGTTCCGGAGCTTCGACGTGACGCTCAACGATGGCACGCAATGCCGCTTCATCCATGCCCCTCGCTTTGGCGACACGCGGAACCTGGAAATAGGCGGCTTCCGGCGAAACATGCGGATCGAGGCCGCTGCCCGAGGCCGTCACCAGATCGGCCGGCACCGACGAGGCCGGATTTTCAGCTTTCGCGGCCTCGTAATCCTGTTTCACCCGGTCGATAAGCTTGGCGCTCGTCGGCCCGAGATTGGAGCCGGAGGACGAGGCCGCATTATAGCCATCGCCGGCGGCGGAAGGACGACCATGAAAATAAGTCTCGCCAGTGAAGGCCTGCCCGATCAATTGCGATCCGACCACCGTGCCATTTTTTTCGATCAGGCTGCCATTGGCCTGCGCGGGAAAAAGCGCCTGCGCCAGGCCCGTCATGCCGAGCGGATAGGCAAGGCCGGTGATGGCCGTGGTAGCGAGGATCAGCACCAGTGCGGGACGAAGCTGTCTAAACATTGTCTTTACTCCTCAGGCGAGACCGAGCGCCGTGATGGCGAGGTCGATGGCCTTGATGCCGATAAAGGGAACGATGATGCCGCCGAAGCCATAGATGACCAGATTGCGCGATAGCAGCGCACCTGCACCGATCGGGCGATATTTGACGCCCTTCAGCGAGAGCGGGATCAGCGCGATGATGATAAGCGCGTTGAATATGATGGCCGAGAGGATGGCGCTCTGCGGCGTCGAAAGTCCCATGACATTCAGGACGCCAAGCTGCGGATAGAGCGCCAGGAACATTGCCGGAATGATGGCAAAATATTTGGCGATGTCGTTGGCAATCGAGAAGGTGGTCAGTGCACCGCGCGTCATCAGCAACTGCTTGCCGATTTCGACGATCTCGATGAGCTTGGTCGGATCGCTGTCGAGATCGACCATGTTGCCCGCCTCGCGGGCGGCCACGGTACCGGTGTTCATGGCAACGCCGACATCGGCCTGCGCCAGCGCGGGAGCATCATTGGTGCCGTCACCGCACATGGCGACGAGCTTGCCCTTCGCCTGCTCCTCGCGGATAAGCTCCAGCTTGTTTTCCGGTGTCGCCTGGGCGAGGAAATCATCGACACCCGCTTCCGCAGCAATTGCGGCGGCGGTCATCGGATTGTCGCCAGTGATCATGACAGTGCGGATGCCCATGCGGCGAAGCTCCGCAAAACGCTCGCGAATGCCGCCCTTGACGATATCCTTCAGCTGCACGACGCCGAGAAGCTTGCCATCCCGAACAACGGCGAGCGGCGTGCCCCCGGTCTTGGCAATTTCTTCGGCAATTGTCCTTATGCCGCGCATGGCATCCGTTTCGGTTTTGACGGCAAGCCCCACATTGCCCTGTTGCGAAGTGCCGCCGTCAACATAGGAAAGAACGGCGTCGACCGCCCCCTTGCGAATGGAGGAGCCGTCGAAATCGACACCGCTCATGCGGGTTTGGGCGGTGAAGGGGACGAAATTGGCATGCAGCTTCTGCATGTCACGGGCGCGAATGCCATATTTCTCCTTCGCCAGAACCACAATGGAGCGACCTTCAGGTGTTTCGTCAGCAAGGGACGCAAGCTGGGCCGCATCGGCCAGTTCCTGCTCGGAAACGCCGGGGACGGGGCGGAACTCGGTCGCCTGCCGGTTCCCGAGCGTGATCGTGCCGGTCTTGTCGAGCAACAGCGTGTCCACGTCGCCAGCAGCCTCGACGGCGCGGCCGGACATGGCAAGCACGTTGAAACGCACCAGCCTGTCCATGCCGGCGATGCCGATGGCCGACAGAAGCGCGCCGATGGTGGTGGGGATAAGCGTGACGAACAGCGCCACCAGCACGATGATCGGGATCGAACCGCCAGCATAGGCCGCGAAACTCGGTATGGTCGCGGTGGCCAGAACGAAGATCAGCGTCATGCCTGCGAGAAGAATGTTGAGCGCAATCTCGTTCGGCGTTTTCTGGCGTTCAGCACCTTCGACCAGGGAAATCATCCGGTCGAGGAAGGTGGAGCCGGCAGCAGCGGTGATGCGGACCCTTATCCAGTCCGACAGCACCTGCGTGCCGCCGGTGACGGCAGAGCGGTCGCCACCGGATTCGCGGATAACCGGGGCGGATTCGCCTGTTATCGCCGCCTCGTTTACCGAAGCAACACCTTCGATGACCTCACCATCGGAAGGGATGATATCGCCTGCCTCTACAAGAACGACATCGTTCACCTTCAGGCTGGTGCCCGCCACCATACTGTATTGGCTACGGTCATCGCCGGTGAGCAGTTTCGCCTGGGTTTCTGTGCGGGTCCGGCGCAGCGAATCCGCCTGCGCCTTGCCGCGCCCTTCGGCGACGGCTTCGGCGAAATTGGCGAACAGCACGGTGAACCAAAGCCAGAGATTGATCTGGAAGGAGAACCCCAGATTGGCGCCGCCCGTGATGAGATCACGGATGAACAGCACCGTGGTCAGCACTGACACCGTCGCGACAACGAACATGACCGGATTGCGCGCAAGAGTGCGCGGGTTGAGCTTTTTGAATGCGGCGGCGATGGCCGGCACGAGAATGCGAGAATCTAGGATGCTCACTTGTTTGGACTGGCTCATGAAGAGGCTCCAGCGTTTGAACAGGGCGACCGATGAGGGTCGATCAGCCCGTGATAACTTCGAGAGCGACAACGGCGGCGAACAGAGCCGCCATCATCGCGAGAATGAGATTGGAGGCGCACCAGCCGCCGGGCGTGGCGCCGCCTCTGACGGGAGCGCCGTTGCGGGCGGGAACGATGCGGCGATGTGCGGATTTGCCTTCGTTCATGACATCACCTCAAAAAAGCTGACCTGCCGCCATGACAAGATGTTCGGCAACCGGGCCGAGCGCCAGCGCAGGCAGGAAGGTAAGGCCGCCGACGATCAGGATCGTGCCGACCAGCAGGCCAACGAAAAGCGGGCCATCCGTCGGGAAGGTGCCCGCAGAGGCCGGAACGGTCTTCTTGGTGACCAGCGAACCCGCAATGGCGAGTGCGGGAATGATGACCAGAAAGCGGCCCATCAACATGCCGAGACCAAGCGTGATGTTGTACCAGGTCGTGTTCCCGGTCAGGCCGCCGAAGGCCGAACCGTTATTGGCGGCCGCCGAGGTGTAGGCATAGAGGATTTCGGAAAAGCCGTGCGGGCCCGCCGTCCCAATCGATGCCACAGCCGAGGGCAGGATGGTGGCCGTGGCGGTGAAGACCAGCATGGCGAGCGGGAGGCAGAGAATGGCCAGAACCGCCATCTTCATTTCCTTGGCCTCGATCTTCTTGCCGAGATATTCCGGCGTGCGCCCGACCATCAGCCCTGCCACGAAGATGGCGATGACGATGAAGAGCAGAATGCCGTAAAAGCCCGCGCCGACCCCGCCGACGATCACCTCGCCCAGCTGCATGTTGATGAGCGGGATGAGACCACCCAAGGCCGTGAAGCTGCCGTGCATGGCATTGACCGCGCCGCAGGACGCAGCCGTTGTGATGACCGCGAAGAGCGACGAGAGCGCCAATCCGAAACGGACTTCCTTGCCTTCCATATTACCGCCTGCAAGACCGAAGCTGTGCATCAGCGGGTTTCCGGCTGCTTCCGCCCAGTAGGTGACGGCAACGCCGGCGATGAACAGCACGCCCATGGCCGCAAGGATAGCCCAGCCCTGGCGCTGGTTGCCGACCATGCGACCGAAGACATTGGTGAAAGCTGCGCCGATGGCGAAGATCGATACCATCTGGATCATGTTGGAAATGGCATCGGGGTTTTCGAAGGGATGCGCCGAATTGGCGTTGAAGAAGCCGCCGCCATTGGTGCCCAGCATCTTGATCGCGAGCTGCGATGCGACGGGGCCGACGGCAATCGTCTGCTGCGCGCCTTCCAGCGTCTGCACGTTCACATAGGCGCCGAGCGTCTGCGGCACGCCGAGCCAGACGTAGACGAGCGTCAGCACGATGCAGAGGGGTAATAGCACGTAGAGCGTGGAGCGGACCATATCCACCCAGAAGTTGCCGATCGCCTTGCCGGAAGCGCGCGAGAATGCGCGGATCAGGCCGATGGCGATTGCCATGCCGGTTGCGGCGGAAACGAAGTTCTGCACGGTGAGACCGGCCATCTGGGTCAGATAGGAAAGCGTGCTTTCGCCGCCATAATTCTGCCAGTTGGTGTTGGTGACGAAGCTGACGGCCGTATTGAAGGACAATTCTGGTCCGACGGCCGCCATTCCCTGCGGATTATAGGGTAGCACGGCCTGAAAGCGCATCAGGGCATAGAGCAGGGCGAAACCGAGAAGATTGAAGAGAAGCATCGAGACCGCATAGGTCGTCCAGTGCTGCTCCTCCCGGTCACTTGTCCCGGCAAGGGCGTAAAGTCCGCGCTCGACCGGCACAAGAACCGGCGACAGCAGCGTGCGCTCGCCATTGAAGACACGCGCCATATAGAAGCCAAGCGGCTTCACCAGCGCAAAAATGATCCCGCAGAAAAGCAGGACCTGGAACCATCCATTGAGGGTCATGGTATCAAACTTTCAACAGCCGCCGCTTCCCGATCAGAAACGTTCGGGGCGAATGAGAGCATAGGTGAGATAGGCAGCGATAAAGACCGTGACGGCGCCGCTCAGGATATAATCAAACGTCATCGCAGCCTCCGTCTAAAGCCGGTCGCAGGCGCGCGTGTAGGCAAAGCAGAGGGCGAAGAACACCGTGGCTGCGCCGATCAGAACAATATCCATCATTGATGGGACTCCTTTTTAATCGAGGAGCCGGACAGGAAGAAAAGCGCCGTCATGTGGGACGTCGCTTTTCATTCTTTCTGGCTGGGAAGAAACACCATCCCTTCCCGCACAGAAGAATGCACCCGAACCGCATAAAGGTTCGAGACGGCCACAGGGGCAATAAAATAGGAATCCTATAGGAATTTCGATGCCCGCTGACCGGACATCGCTTCCGCCAATCAAGTCAGCTGTTGTCACCGAAAGCGGAAACGATGGTTTCCGCCGGACTTTTCTCCGCCAGCAGCGCGGCCAGCAAAATGCGCGCCTGACCCGGACGAAGTGTGGCTGAATGCACGGCGCCCGCTGCGACGAGATCATGTCCACCGCCGCCGCCGCCGTAACTCGCCACGAGCCGCCCTTCCGGCACGCGGCTGGAGACGACGACCGGAAGGCCGCGTTCGGCGCAGCGCTTCACGGCTTCGGCGATACGCGGATTGGCATTCCCGGAACCAAGTCCGGCAAGAACGATGCCTTTCGCGCCCGCCTGAAGGCTTGCATCGATATGGGTGGCATCACAGCCAGGATGAATGGCAACGATATCGACGCGCTGATCGGCCACCGGGGCGGCAAGCAACGGTGTTCGGGCGGCAGCCAGTGGCCGGGTCGAGCGGAATGCGTCTGCCTCGTCCGCGCTCAGCTTGTAGAGCCCCCAGGCCGAGAGACAGCGACCGCCGAAGGAGAGAAGCACACCCTTAGCAGCATTCGCCTGATCGAGCGCTGTTTCTATGGCTCGAGCCAGATTTGCCGGTCCGTCTGCGTCCTTATGGTCTGCCGTAAACTGTGCGCCGGTGAAGACCACCGGCTTCGTGATGGCGTGCTGCAAATGCACGAGTAGCGAGGATTCCTCCATTGCATCGGTTCCGTGCAGAACCACGATACCCGCCACTTCGGGATCGTCGAGTTCGATACGAACGGCATCGCTGATGGTCTGCATGTCGGCAAGCGTCAGGCTGGACGAATCCTTCGCCATGAGGTCCACCGGCTTCAGCCGGGCGCTGATTTCCGGTACCAGCGCAAGCAGATCTTCACCGGAAAGGCTGGGCGTGCTGGCACCATCGGCACCGCGCCGACTGGCGATGGTGCCGCCGGTGGCGATGACCGCCACCAGAGGTATCGCGCCCTGCCCGCTCAATGCGATGCTCCCGCGCGTTCAGCCGCGAGGCGATAGATGCGGTCACGCAGCAGATACCAGCCGATGACGAGCGCCGGGATGATAATCAGCAGCGAAGCGATGGTCCAGGAGCCGACGGGATAGTCGAAGGCCATCAGCACCAGCACGCCGAACAGAAAAACGAGCGTGAGGATGCCGGTATAGGGCGCGCCGAACATGCGGAAATCCGGACGCACCAGTTCACCGCGCTGCGAAAGCTGCCAGAGTTTGAGCTGGCAGAGCACGATGACGGCCCAGGCGCAGATGATGCCAAGCGCTGACAGGTTGAGGGCGATTTCGAACGCGGCGGCGGGGACAACGGCGTTGAGTGCGACGCCGAACACGGTAACGACGGCAGTGACCGCGATGCCACCATAAGGCACGCCATTCTTGTTCATCTTCGCCAGCGCTGCCGGGGCCGAGCCGGAGACAGCCATGGAGTGAAGGATGCGGCCGGTGGAATAGAGCCCGGCATTGAGCGAGGACAGGACGGCGGTCAGAACAACAAGGTTCATAATGACATCGGCACCCTGCACGCCGATGGAGCCGAAGAAGGTAACGAAAGGGCTCTCACCGGCCTTGTAGGCCGTGTAGGGTAAGAGCAGCGTGAACAACAGCACCGAGCCGACGTAAAACACGACGAGACGCAGGACGACGGCGCGGATGGCGCGCGGCATAACCTTGCGCGGGTCCTCGGTTTCGCCTGCTGCCGTACCGATCAACTCGATCGAGGCATAGGCGAATACCACGCCCTGGATGATGACGAAGGCTGGAAGAATGCCATTCGGGAAGAAGCCGCCATTGTCAGTAATGAGGCTGAAGCCGGTAACGTGGCCTTCGATGGGCGTACCGAAAATGACGAAATAAACGCCGACGACGAGGAAGATCGCGAGCGCCAGCACCTTGATCAGGCTGAACCAGAACTCCAGTTCGCCGAAGACCTTCACCGACAGCATGTTCATCGCCAGCACGACCACCAGCGCCGTCATCGCGAATACCCACTGATCGATGCCCGCAAGCCACGGTACGTATTGCTTGAAGAAATTCATATAAAGCGCAACGGCGGTGACATCGGCCACCGAGGTCATGGCCCAGTTGAGCCAATACATCCAGCCGGCCGCAAAGGCCATCTTCTCACCGTAGAACTCGCGGGCATAGGACACGAAAGAACCGGAGCTGGGGCGATGCATGATCAACTCGCCGAGCGCACGCAGCACGAGAAACGCGAAGAAGCCGCAGAGTGCATAAACGAAAACCAGAGCCGGACCGGCCTGTGCGAGACGCCCGCCGGCACCCAGAAAGAGACCCGTGCCGATGGCGCCGCCGATGGCAATCATCTGAATCTGGCGCGGCTTAAGGGCTTTATGGTAACCGAGATCCTCTTCGGCGAAGACCTCACGTTCGGCGGGTGCCGTTTTTCCAGAATGCATGGATTTATCCTCCCGATAAAACGCTTGTAGTCGGCAATTAGCCGGAAATCAAAGTGGAACTGGCGTCGTCCCCAAGGCTGGAAATATGGCCAGCGAATGCGCTCATGCTGTAAAGCTGCATGACAGATTTTTGCCGTCATAAGTCGAGACAATGGCTTTCGTCAAGAGCTGTTCGCCAATATTGACCTTCCTCCCCCGCAGGCATATGGTCATTAAATCTGTAAGACAGCTTTACAGATTTTGCAACGCTTGAAGCCAGTGGAGGAAGAAGTGAGCGTGACGCGCAGTGAGCATGATTTGCTCGGGTCGAAGGAAATTCCGGCGAATGTTTATTGGGGCGTGCACACCGCGCGCGCGGTGGAAAACTTCAAGATCACCGGGGTGACCATTGGCCATAACCCTTACCTGTTAAGGGGTTTGGCCTATGTGAAAGAGGCGGCCGCACGTGCAAATCACGAACTTGGCCTGCTCGACAGGGATCGGATGGAGGCGATTGCGGAAGCCTGCCGCGAAATCCGCGCCGGCGCTCTTCATGAGCAATTCGTTGTGGATGAAATCCAGGGCGGAGCCGGCACATCCACCAACATGAACGCCAATGAGGTCATCGCCAACCGCGCGCTGGAACTGCTTGGGCACGAAAAGGGCGATTATGCCCAGCTTCACCCGAACGATCACGTCAATCTCAGCCAGTCGACCAACGATGCTTATCCGACCGCGGTGAATGTGGGCCTGATCGAAGCGATTGACGACCTGGCCGCCTCGATGGGCGTTCTGAAGGACGCCTTCGACTGCAAGGCGCAGGAATTTGCCGGCTTCATCAAGATCGGGCGCACGCAATTGCAGGATGCGGTACCGATGACGCTCGGCCAGGAGTTCCGCACGTTCGTGGTGATGCTGGGCGAAGACCAGGCGCGTCTGATCGAATCCGCCGCTCTGCTGCATGAGATCAATCTGGGCGCCACCGCCATCGGCACCGGGCTCAACGCACCGCGCGGTTATGCCGAGCTTGCCTGCCGGCATCTGGCGGAACTGACCGGCCGGCCGCTGGTGACGGCCGCAGACCTTATCGAAGCCACACAGGACCCCGGCGCCTTCGTGCACCTCTCCGGCGTGCTGAAACGCGTCGCCGTAAAGCTGTCGAAGACTTGCAACGACCTTCGCCTGCTCTCGTCAGGCCCGCGCGCCGGGATTGGCGAAATTACCCTTCCCTCCGTTCAGGCGGGCTCCAGCATCATGCCGGGCAAGATCAATCCGGTCATTCCCGAAGTGGTCAACCAGGTGGCCTATGCGGTGATCGGCAACGACATCACCATCACCATGGCCGCCGAAGCCGGGCAGCTGCAGTTGAACGCCTTCGAGCCGATCATCGTGCGTGCGCTCTCCCAGAGCATCAGCCAGCTAAGCGCCGCCTGCCGCACACTGGCAGAGCGATGCGTGGACGGCATCGTCGCCAATCCAGCCATCATGGCGCAGCGCGTGGAAGAATCAATCGGTCTCGCCATGGCGCTTAACCCGCTGATCGGTTATTATGCGGCGACGGAAGTCGCCAAGGAAGCGCTTGCCAGCGGGCGTACCGTGCCGCAGGTGGTTCTTGAACGTGGTTACATGACAGAGGCCGAACTGCAGCAAGCGCTCAGTCCACGGCACCTTGCCAATCTGCCAGAGGTCACGGCTGGCGAAGCCGATCTTCGCCAATGATCGTCGTCACTACCTGCTTCACCTGCCCGAGGTGAAGCTCCATTGCCTCACGCGCCTCAGGCGCTGAACCGCGCCGGATCGCCTCGACGATCCGGCGATGCTCCAAATTGGAAGCGACACGGCGACCGGCCATAAGGTTCACCATCTCTGATTGCTGGGCGACGGCCTCGCGGGCGTCCGCCACCACCTTGGCAAAGAGGCGGTTGGCGGAGGCCTCCGCGATGGCGCAATGAAACTGGCCGTCCAGCAATACCCAGGGATGCGGCCTTTCCTCGGTTTCCATGCGATTACAGAGATCGAGCAAAACCTGCAGTTGGGCGTCCGTGCGACGCAAGGCGGCCCACCCTGCAGCCGGCACTTCGATGAAGGGGCGGGCCTCGATTAGGTCGCGTGCGGAATAGGCACCGTAATTCAGTTCCGATGGCGGCGTCGGGGTCATCACATACGTGCCGCTGCCTGTGCGCGTCTGCGTCAGGCCGAGCGTCTGGAGAGACCGCAGGGCCTCGCGAATAATCGGCCGGCTGACGCCGTAACGCGTTGCGAGATGTGCTTCCGAAGGGAGCCGGGTACCAACCGCAAGCTGGCCTGTCGTGATGGCGGAGCGGATATCATCGAACACCGCTTCCGCGGCATTCTTGCGATTGATCGGCTGTCCATCCGCGAGCCAATCCGACAAACCGCCCATTTTTAAATCCTCCGCACTCTCAATATGTCCGCGATATCGACGCAACCGCCCAAATACAAAAGGACGGCTGCCGCTCTCGCGGCTAAGCCGACCTTCCTAACATCATCCTGCACGCGGGAACAACGACGGTGGATATTTTTATTGGAGCGAGGAGGCAGTGCAGCCACCACCTCGCCCGGCATCCGATATCACGCCTGGATTTCTGCGCCCCCCGGCTTCTCATCCTCGCGCGGAATACGAAACCAGGCAACGTAGAGCGCCGGCAGAAAAAGCAGGGTAAGCGCCGTGCCGACCACAATGCCGCCCATCATCGCATAGGCCATCGGCCCCCAGAAGATTTCCCGGGATATGGGGATGAGGGCAAGCGTTGCCGCCGCCGCCGTCAGCATGATCGGCCGCATGCGGTGTTCGGTCGCCTCAATGACGGCACGCCAGGCCGAGACACCTTCGCTTCGCAGATGCTCGATCTGCACGACGAGGATGACCGAGTTGCGGATGAGGATGCCGATCAGCGCCAGCACGCCGAGAATGGCGACGAAGCCCATTGGCGCATTGGAGAAGAGCAGCGCCACCACCACGCCGATCAGGGCCGTGGGCGCCACGGCGAAGACCAGGAACAACCGGCTGAAGCTTTGCAGCTGAACCATCAGGATCGTCGCCATTGCAAACAACATCAGCGGCACCACGGCGACGATCGGCGCTTGCGAATCCGCGCTGGATTCCACCGAACCGCCCGTCTCCACCTTGTAACCCACAGGAAGCGTTTTCTCGAAAGCCTCTATTTTCGGCTTCAGCTGCGTCACGATCGTTGCGGGCTGCGTCGGGCCGATGATGGCAGCCTTGACGGTGACCGTCGGTATCCGGTCGCGACGCCAGATGGTCGGTTGCTCCAGCTCGTAGCGGAAATTGGCAATGGCCGAAAGCGGCACGGCCTTGCCGTTGGTCGCCGGCAATTGCAGATTCTGCAAGGTTTCGATGGACCCGCGCTCCGACAACTGCGCCCGCGCCACCACGTTCACGAGGTAGATGTCGTCCCTGACCTGGGTGACCGTAGATCCCTCGACAATGCTGTTCATGGCGTTGGCGATATCTTCCGAGGAGACGCCGAGCTGGCGGGCCTTGTCCTGCAGCACATCCACCTTCACTACACGTGTCGGTTCGTTCCAGTCCATGACCATGTTGGACAACAGCTGGTGTTCGCCGACAATGCCCGACAATTGCTGCCCGAGCTCACGGACCTTCTGGATATCCGGGCCGCTGAGGCGATATTGCACCGGCTTACCGACCGGCGGGCCGATATCGAGCAGTTTCACGAAGGCGTCAGTGCCGACGAATGTACGGTCCAGATATTCCTGCAATTCGGCGCGCACCTTGTCCCGCACGTCCAGCCCCTTGGTGACGATGACGGTCTGGCCGAAGGTGACATCAGGAGTCTGCACGTCGAAAGAGAGGATGAAGCGCGGCGCGCCTTCACCGACATAGGTCGTCCAGTGGTCAATATCCGGATTCTTGGCGAGCATTTCCTGCTCGAACTGCGCCATCTGCCGGTTGGTTTCGGCAATCGAGCTGTTCTGCGGCAGGTTCCAGTCAACGATGAGCTCCACACGGTCCGAGGACGGGAAGAACTGCTGCTGCACGAGGCTCATGCCACCCACGGACAGGCCGAACAGGGTTATGGTGAGGATGATCGTCACCCAGCGCCAGCGCAGCGCCCGGCCGAGAAGCCAGGAAAAGGCCGAGGCGAACCGGCCCTTCTTCTCGTGGTGAGATTTCATTGTCTTCGGCAGAATCGTCACGCCGAGCAGGGGCGTGAACAAAACCGCGACGATCCAAGACACGATCAGCGAAACTGCAATCACCACGAAGAGTGTGAACGTAAACTCACCCGCTGCGCTGTTGTTCAGGCCGACAGGAATAAAGCCGGCAACGGTGACCAGCGTACCGGTCAGCATCGGGAAGGCAGTGGAGGTGTAGACATAGGTCGCCGCTTTTCTGAGATCGTCTCCGACCTCAAGCCGCGCGACCATCATTTCGACGGCGATCATCGCATCATCCACGAGAAGCCCGAGTGCGATGATGAGAGCACCGAGCGAAATGCGTTGCAGCGAAATGCCTGTGTATTCCATGTAGACGAAGGTTATCGCCAGCACGAGCGGAATGGAAACCGCCACCACCATGCCGGCCCTGAGGCCAAGGCTGATGAAGCTGATGACAAGGACGATGGCGATGGCTTCGAACAGCGCCGAGGTGAAGCCCGACACCGCCTCATCGACGACGGCAGGCTGATCGGACACCCGGTGCACATCGACGCCAACTGGCAGATCCGCCACCACGCGCTTCATCTGCGCATCCAGCGCCTCGCCGAAATGCAGCAGGTTCGCGCCGGTTTTCATGCCGATTGCGAGGCCGATGGCCGGCTGGCCGTTGAAACGGAACAGCGAGGACGGCGGATCGACATAACCGCGCCGGATCGTCGCTACTTCCGTCAACGGGAAAAAGCGGTTGTTGACGCGCAGGTTGATCGCCCGCAGACTGTCTTCAGACGTAAACTGGCCGCTGACGCGCAGCGCCACGCGCTCAGGTCCTGCATTGACGAAGCCGGACTGGGTGACGGCATTCTGCGATTGCAATGTCTTGATGATGGACTGCTGATCAATGCCGAGCGCCGCGATCTGTCGCGTGGAAAATTCCAGATAGATCGTCTCGTCCTGTGCGCCGATGACATCGACCTTGCCGATATTGTCGACGGTCAAGACCTTGGCGCGGGCATCTTCCACCAGGTCACGCAATTGCCGCTGGCTGAGACCGTCGCTGGTGAAGGCGTAGATATTGCCATAAACGTCGCCGAAACGGTCATTGAAGAAGGGGCCGACCACGCCGGATGGAAACTCGCCCTTGATGTCGCCGATCATGTTGCGCACCCGCACCCAGGTCGGCTCGACATTGCGCGCCTTGGTTTCCGGCACCAGCTCCACAAAGATCGTCGTGCGGCCCGCCACCGTCTGGCTGCGCAGATGATCGAGATTATCGAGTTCCTCGAGCTTCTTCTCGATCCTGTCGGTCACCTGCCGCGCCACTTCCTCCGCCGAGGCGCCGGGCCACTGGGCACTGATCACCATGGTCTTGATGGTGAAGTTCGGGTCTTCCTCGCGACCGAGGTTGAGATAGGAAAAAACGCCGGCGAGAACGAAAACCAGCATGAAATACCAGACAAGCGAACGGTGTTCGAGCGCCCAGTCTGAAAGATTGAATTTCTTCACTGACGGACCTCCTGATCGATCCTGATGGCCTGTCCATCCTTAAGCTTGTGAACGCCGGCGCTGGCAACGCGCTCGCCGGGTTTGACGCCGCCGGTGATGCGCACGCTGCCGCCTTCGGCAGGTTCACCCTCTATCGTGACCGGGCGCGCCGTGACGGTCGCCGTGTCGGCATTAACGATCCAGACGGACCAGCCGCCCTCCGTTTTCAGCAGGGCCGATGCCGGCAGCATGATCCGCGGTTCGGAAGCAGCAAGCACGGAAGCCGTGACGACGGAACCGAGGCGGAATGCCGCCGGCGCATCCTGCAGACTGATCTTGGTCCGTCGTGTGCGCGTTGCCGTTTCGGCTGCGGGGGCGATTTCCCGCACCACGCCGGTGGTTCGGATTTTTGGATCGAGCTGCAGGGCGATCTCGAAGGTCGAGCCGATATCCAGACGCTGCGCCGCAAATTGCGGAACATCCACCACTACATCGCGCACTTCCGGGCGGGCGATGGTGACGACCGTCTGGCCGGCGGAAACAACCTGGCCGATTTCACCCGATGTGGCCGTGACAACACCGTCGAATTCCGCATGGAGCTGCGCGTAACCCAGCTGTTCTTCCGCCTTGTCCAGGTTTGCACGGGCCTTGGCGACGGAGGCGTTGGCGGTGCGCGTCGCCTGTTGGGCTTCCTCCAGCGCCGCCTCGGTGCCGCTACGCGCCTCCGCCAGCACACGCTGGCGCTGTTCGGTGGTCACGGCATTGGCGAGCTGCGCTTCGGCATTGGAAAGATCCGACTGCGCGCTCTTCACCGACAGTTCAAGCGCGAGCGGATCGATCGAGGCCACCACATCGCCCTTCTTGACCAGATCGGCGACATCGACGTTCCGCGCTATGATCCGCCCGAGGACGCGAAAACCGAGATCCGTCTGAATGCGCGATTCCACCGTTCCGGTGAGCTGCAGCGCATCCGCCGACTTTTCCTCGACCACCACCGAGAGCACCGGTCGCGGCGCCTCGGCGGCGGCCTCCTGCTTTTCCTGACAGGACGAGAGCGCCATCGCGGACAGCAGCAAAAACAAGCTTCTGTTTATCCTGAACATTATTGTGCCTGCCCCTTTTGATAGGCGACCTTTTCACCGGTCCGGAGGAATTTTGTCCCGCCCGTGACCACGAGATCGCCGGGGTTCAGCCCCGCCGAGACGACGAATTGACTGGTCTCATAATCCGCAACCTCGATCGGCCGCATGGAGACTTCGGAGGATTGCGGATCCACCACCCAGACGGCGGGTCGGCCTTTTTGCGACGTCATTGCCGACCATGGAAGCTCGATGGCATCCACCTGCCTGAAGCGGAAATGGCCGGATACCGGCGCACCAAGCGGCATGGTCAGATCGCCGTTAAGACCGACCTTCACCCTTATCGTACCATTGTCCGGATCGATCGTCGGAGAGATTTCCCGCACGGGGGCCGCCACGGCGCGGGCGGGATCCGAAAGGAGGCTGACATTGACGAGATTGTCGATGTCGCGCTCCAGGAAAAGAGATTCGTAGACATCAAACACGGCGTCGCGCGGCCCGTCATGCGCCAGCGTGAACACGAGCTGGGCAGCCTGCGCCACCTGGCCTACTTCGACATTTCGCGCCGTGATCACGCCATCCGCATCGGCCCTGAGTTCCGTATACGACAGCGCGTCGCGCGCCGTATCGAGCTGCGCCTGGGCCGATCTGACCGCGCCCTGCGTGGTAAGCAGCGTCTCCTGGGCCTTGTCGACGGCCGAGCGCGAGGTGACCTGCGTCCGGAAAAGACTTTGCTGGCGATCGAATGCCAATTGTGCCTGCGTCTGTTGTGCTTCGGCCGATTGCAGATTGGCAAGGGCAACATCGATGTCGGCCTTCTGCTCCTCCGGATCGATGCTGGCGAGCAGTTGCCCTGTCGTCACACGCGCGCCCACATCCACCAACCTTTCGGTGATTTTGCCACTGACGCGAAACGACAGGTCCGTCTGAACCCTCGCCCTCACTTCGCCGGTGATGATGCTGCCATGGTCGATCGGCTGCTTCTCAGCCTTGACCACATCGACAGTTCGCAGCGGCTTTTCGGCCGGCGGCTCTTCATTGCTGCAGGATGACAGGGCAAAAACGCCGCCCACCGCCCATGCGATAAGAATGGTTCTCATGCTGACCTCTTGATCTTCGCCCTCATCCATAATATTTGACTGACTGTATAGTCAATGAAATTCTTATGCCGTCGCTCTGGAAGCTGTTCGGGGTATCCCTCCCCTAGAGAAGGATCATTGCAGACTGCCCGACGCATTCGCTGGCAAGTAACGGCATATGTTGACATACGGAGCATCAAACCACCTGCAGAAATCGGTTCCGGTTTTTGCACTGGTGCGATAGGCAGACCACCTGTTATTTCCGCCGATCACGACGGGTAGAAGGGCACGCGCCGACAATATGTAAGGATCCGGGGTAATGGCGAAAACGAAACTCTCACGTGCAGAACAGAAGATACAACGTCCGCTGCAAATTCTCGACGCCGCATTTGAGGAATTTACCAAAAGGGGATTTACGGCAACGCGGGTCGAAGACATTGCCGACCGGGTGGGAGTGACGAAAGGCACGGTCTATGTCTATTTCGAAACCAAGGAAGCCCTTTTTGCCGCGATGATCGAGCACGTCGGCAGACCGTTCCAAGAGGCATTCGAAGCCTACGAACGCACCTCCGACGATCGGGTCGAGGAGCTTCGCCTGCTTCTCGAATTCCTGTTCGAAACGCTGGTGGATGACCGGCGTATGCGGGAACTCTTTCGTTTCGTCGTGGCCGAGGGAGCCAAGTTTCCGGATCTGATAGACCACCACCATGATATTCTGATGGCGCCGGTGCTCGCCCGCATCAATGCTATCCTGGACAAAGGTGTCGCGAAAAAGAGATTCAGGGCCAACGCGCCCGAACTTGCGCATGTCGTCATGTCGCCAATGGTCGGAACATTGGTTTTCAGGCTGATTTTCGACGACCGGCGCAGTCTGGAAAAGGAGGCCGTCATCAAGGTTCACCTCGACGTGCTCATGAACGGCCTGCTCCCGTGAGCAGCCAAAACATCGTGCCCGCCGCGGGCTGGATGGAACCCCACCTGGCTGACCTACGATACCGGACCTGGATCGCTCTCCCCCGCCACGAGCACCATCGGCCATATGCAATGGCGGGCCTGGGCGGGATAAAATGGCGCATAGGCCGGCATTGTCGACAAAAGAGTCTGCGCCACCGTAACGCCGAGATCATGCAGCGACATGCGGAAGCTTGTCAGGCGCGGTTCGAGAAACTGTCCGCGCGGGCCGTCACGAAATCCGATGACGGCGAGATCCCGCCCCGGTTCGAGCCCCGCTTCCGCAAGACGACGATAAAGACCGACGGCCATCAACTCATAGATCAGCACAATCGCCGTCGGCCGAGGCCGCATCTGCAGCCATTCGCTGGCGGCGTGATAACCGCCCTGCTCGCTCGATTTCGCCCGGATGACCAAAGAGGAATCATAAGCGATGCCATTATCGTCCAGCGCACGCCTGTACCCATCAAGGAACACATGCCCGAGATTGATATCGCTGTCGGGCGCGGCTACCGCGATCGAACGATGCCCGGAGGCCACGAGGCGATCGATCGCGCTTTTCGCGACGCCCTCGAAATCGAGATCCACCCAGGCATGATCCGTACTGGAGGCGGTCCGCCCGAGCGCTACGAAAGGAAGCCGATTCTGCTTGAGAAAATCGACACGCCTGTCGATTCGCCGGGTGGCGGAAATGATCATCGCATCGACCATGCGGCGCGCCACCATACGCTTGAGATATTCGTCGGGGTCCTCTTCTCCCGGGCAAGGCAGAACGATGAGATCGAGGTTGTGACCGGAAAACACGCTTTGCAGGCCATCCGTCAAGCCGAGAAAGAAGTTATCGGCATTCTCCACCGTCTGCGCGTCGCTGCCCGTCATCAGGCCAATGACATTGGTCGTTCCCTGCCGCAGGCTGCGGCCTGACTGGTTGGCGACGTAACCCAGTTTTTCCGCAGCCGCGAGAACGCGGCGCCGTGTCTCTTCGTTCACGTCGGGCTTGCCGTTCAGCGCACGGGAAACAGTGCCGATCGATATCTCGAGGTAATCGGCAAGCTGGCGAATTCCTTTCATGCGCTCCCCTCCAAATCCCGGCCCGCAATCTGCGCGCCACTTGATGGTCTTGACATATCTAACATCATCGGCATAGTCTCGTAAACGTTTACGACACTCTGCGCAAAGAGGAGTTTGCGAAAGAGTCCGGGGAGATGAGATGACTTTTAATGCCGTTTTATGCGGGTGCGGAGCTATGGCCAAAGGCTGGCTGCGCGCCATCCAGTCCTCGCCGGAAATCGCCGGCGAAATCAGGATCGCAGGTCTGGTGGACCTGAACGAAGGCACGGCCCGCGCGCTTGCCGAGGAATTCGCCCTCGCTGGCGCGGTTATCGGCACCGATCTTCGCGCGGTTCTCGCCGAAACGAAAGCCGACATTCTTTTTGACATCGTCATCCCCCAGGCGCGTTTTGCCGTAGTCGAAGCCGGTCTCGCAGCTCGATGCCATGTGCTGAGCGAAAAGCCGCTTGCAGCCTCGATGGAGGACGCCGCGACGCTGGTGGAACTGGCGAAAAAAGCCGGCAAAATTCACGCCGTGGTGCAAAACCGTCGATTCGTGGCCGGCATCAGACGTCTACGCCGCGCGTTGGAGGACGGCGTCATCGGTGATCTGACCGCCATCCACTGCGATTTCTTCTTGGGGCCGCATTTCGGGGGGTTTCGCGAGGAGATGAAAAACGTCCTGCTTCTCGATATGGCAATTCACACCTTCGACGCGGCCCGTTTCGTCGCCAATGAAAAGCCGCTCTCCGTCTTCTGTGTGGAGAAGAACCCGGCGGGCTCATGGTACGCGCATGGGGCCAGCGCCAACGCGATTTTCGAGTTCTCCAACGATGTCGTCTTCACCTATCGCGGCTCGTGGTGCGCTGAAGGCGAGCGGACAAGTTGGGAAGCACGCTGGCGGCTGATCGGCTCCAAAGGCATGATTCTCTGGGATGGCGAAGACGGTTTTTCCGCCTCGGTGGCTGGCAACGAACAGGGTCTTCTGCGTGGCTTCAAGACCGTAAACGTTTCCGATGTCGTGTCAGACAAGGACACGCGCGGCCATGCCAGCGTCATTCTATCATTTCTCGAATCCATACGTACCGGCGAGATGCCGGAAACAGCCTCCTTCGACAACATCAACAGCCTCGCAATGGTGATGGGCGCGATCGAAAGCGCGCGTCTCGGCCAGCGCGTTTCCATTGCAGCATAAGGACCGACAGACGTGAGCAATCCGGCAACATCCATCCGCATCGGCACCATGATCAGCGCCACCAAGGGTCAGGCGGCCGAACGTATCGGTCAGATCGCCGATCTCGGCTTTGAAAGCTTCGAACCCTTCTTCTGGCAGACGACCAACGGTCAGGACCTTGCCGAACTCGGCAAGCGCTGCCTTGACGCAATTGGCGACCGCGATATCACCATCAGTACGCTCGGCATGTTTGGCAATCCGCTGGAAGAAACCGATATCGACCTTCAGACATTGCAGGGCTGGAAGGATTGCATCGACAACGCCCATCATTTCGGTGCGAATTGCGTGGCAGGTTTCACCGGCCGCCTGCGCGGCAGGCCGCTGCCGGAGAGCCTGCCCAGATATAAGGAAATCTGGAGCGAGCTTGCTAGGCGTGCCGCCGACAAGGGCATAAAGATCGCTTTTGAAAACTGCGCCATGGACGGCAACTGGCAGACGGGCGACTGGAACATTGCGCATAATCCCGATGCTTGGGAACTGATCTTCAACGAAACGCCGGACGAGAATATCGGCATCGAGTGGGAACCCTGCCACCAGATGGTTTATCTGATCGATCCGCTACCGCAGATCCGCAAATGGGCGAAGAAGATTTTCCACGTGCATGGCAAGGACGCGACCATCCGCTGGGACGTCATCCGCGAGCACGGCATTTTCGGCAAGGAGAAGTTCGTCTTCATGCGCACGCCGGGTTTCGGCGACAGCAACTGGACCGACATTATTTCCGAGCTGCGCCTCGCCGGCTGGTCCGGCTCGATCGATATCGAAGGCTGGCATGATCCGGTCTACCGCGATGCGCTGGAAATGACCGGACAGGTGCATGGCCTGAACTATCTGAAAAAATGCCGAGGCGGCGATTTCGTCGTCGATCCGACATAACGGAAACCTTTTGGGAGAAGGTTCCCGAGATTGCAGAGACGATAACCAAGAGGAGGAGATTATGGGTATCGCAAAATGCATGATGGCCGGCGCGTTTCTGTTGGCGGGCGTGTCCGCCGGCGCGATTGCGGCACAGGCAGAGGACGTGACTTTGACCTTGTGGTCGCTGGACCGGGATATCCAGCCTGCTCCAAATCTCATCAAGGAGTTCAACGCGCTCAATAACGGCATCAAGATCGAATACCGGCAACTGCAGTTCGATGACGTGGTGAGCGAATCCATGCGCGCCTATTCGACCGGCAATGCGCCCGACATCATCGCCATCGACAACCCCAACCACGCCATGTTCGCCGCACGCGGAGCCTTCCTCGATGTGACCGACATGATAGCCAAGTCCGATGTCATCAAGACGGAGAATTATTTCCCCGGCCCGCTGAAATCGGTAATGTGGGATGGAAAATATTTCGGCGTCCCGAAGGCGACCAACACGATCGCTCTTTATTACAACAAGGATCTGTTCAAGGCCGCCGGGCTGGATGCGGCAAAGCCGCCGCAAACCTGGGATGAGCTGGTTGACGCGGCACGCAAACTGACCAACCCTTCCAAGAACGTCTATGGCATCAGCTTCAGCGCCAAGGCGAATGAGGAGGGCACATTCCAGTTCCTGCCCTGGGCGCAGATGGCTGGCGCCACCTACAAGAACATCAACACCGAGGGAGCCGTGAAAGCGCTCGAGACGTGGAAGCTGATGCTGGACGAAAAACTGGCTTCGCCCGATACGCTGACACGCAGCCAGTGGGATTCTACCGCGACCTTCAACGCCGGCAACGCCGCCATGGTCATTTCGGGCCCATGGGAAATCGACCGCATGCTGAAGGACGCGAAGTTCGACTGGGGCGTCACGCTGCTGCCGGTTCCGGCGCCCGATGCGCCGCGCTCATCGGCCATGGGGGACTATAACTGGGCGATCTTCTCGAAGACCAAACATCCTGAAGAGGCCTTCAAGGCGATCGAGTTCTTTGTCTCGCAGGACAAGGACATGTTCAAGAATTTTGGCCAATTGCCGGCGCGTTCGGACATTCCCGTACCGCCCACCGGCAATGCGCTGAAGGATGAAGCGCTCAAGACCTTCGTCGAGCAGCTCAAATATGCACAGCCGCGTGGCCCCTCGCCCGAATGGCCGAAAATCTCGAAGGCCATTCAGGATGCCATTCAGGCCGCGCTGACGGGACAGATGTCTCCGAAGGACGCACTCGACCAGGCTGCACAGAAAATCAAGCTCGTCGATGGTTGATCAGGGAGGCGGCCGGCATGTCCGGGCCCATCCGCAGGGTTCCTCCCGGTGGGGTCGCTTGCCGTGATAAGCGGCGGCGACCCCGAGCGGAGCTTGCGAGGATTTCTTATGAAAAAGCTGCTTTCCAGCATCAGCGATGGTCGCGGTTTCGATATCGCCCTTGTCGCCTTTCCTTTGGCTTTCCTCTTCGTGATGGCGGGGTTACCCCTGCTTTACAACATCGTCATGAGCTTTCAGGAAGTCGACATGTTCAGTCTGGGCACCTTCGTGCGCCCGTTCGTCGGTTTCAAGAACTATGTCGATCTGTTCCGACAGCCGGAAACCTGGCCCATTCTGATGAATACGGTAACCTTTGTCGTCGCTTCCATAGCGGGGCAATTTGTCATCGGCTTCGGTCTGGCTCTGTTTTTCTGGGTCAATTTCCCCGGCGCCACCTGGCTGCGGGGCCTGTTCCTCGTTTCATGGGTCATGCCCGGCCTCGTTGTCGGTGCCATCTGGAACTGGATTTTGTCCGGCGACTTCGGGGTTCTGAACTTCTTCCTGCGCGAAAGCGGACTGATATCAGGCAATATTTTCTGGCGTTCGGATGCGAATTTTTCGCTCTGGGCGGTTGTGATCGCCAATATCTGGCTCGGCACCTCCTTCAACATGATCCTCCTTTCCGTCGGCCTCGCCTCCATTCCCGGCGATCTTTACGAAGCCGCCGAGCTTGATGGCGCCAACGCCTGGCAGCGCTTCTACACCATCACGCTGCCCATGATGCGCTCCACCATCGGCGCGATCATCTCGCTCGGGCTGATCTTCACCTTACAGCAATTCGATCTATTTGCCGCCATTACCGATGGCGGACCCAATAACAGTTCCAACGTGGCGCAATATTGGGCCTGGGATCTGTCCTTCCGGCAATATGACTTCGGCAAGGGCGCGACGATTTCAGTCATCATGATCGTTTTCGTCATGCTGGCCTCCATCGTTTATGTGCGCTCCACACGGCATGAGGTACGCGGATGAGCATCAACAACCGTAACCGCCTGATGCTGGCAATCGCCATCATTCTTGCCATCATCTACCTTTTCCCGCTCTACTGGATGTATCTGACCTCGCTCAAAAGCGGCTCGGAGATGTTCGCCAATCCCCCCTCCTTCTGGCCTGGTGAACCACAATGGCAGACCTACGCCTATGTCTGGAACAGCCGCAACATGGGCCGTTACCTGTGGAATTCGGTGCTGATCGCTTCGAGTGCGGTGTTTTTGATCACCATCCTCGGCGTCGGCTGCGCCTATGTGCTGGCCCGTTATCGCAATGTCTGGGTGGATATCGGCCTGTTCCTCATCCTGATGCTGCAAGTCCTTCCAGCTTCATTGATGATCACGCCGATCTTCGTCGGTTTCTCGCAATTCGGGCTTCTGGATTATCCACGCCTGTCGGTCATCCTCGCCATTGCGGCGAAAAGCATGCCCTTCTTCGTTGTGCTGGTGCGCGCCACCTTCATGGCCGTGCCGCAGGAACTGGAGGAGGCAGCGCTCGTAGACGGCAATTCGAGGGTCGGCGCGTTTTTCAATATCGTGCTGCCGCTTGCCAGAAACGGCATCCTCGTCAGCGCCATTCTCATCTTCATGCAGGCCTTCGGTGAGTTCGTTTACTCCAAATCGATGATCCAGGCGGCGGAACTGCAGCCCGCCAGCGTCGGTCTCAATTCCTTCATGGGGCCCAACACCAGCGAATGGAACAACATCATGGCCTATGCGACCATGTATGTGACGCCCATTCTCGCCCTCTTCATTCTCTTGCAGCGCCGCATCGTATCCGGCCTGACATCAGGAGCGCTAAAATGACCCTTCAGATCGAACTATCAGGCGTCAACAAATATTACGGCGCTTTCCATGCCCTGAAGAACATCAACCTTTCCATCAAGAAGGGCACCTTTGTCGCCCTTGTGGGACCATCCGGCTGCGGCAAGTCCACGCTTCTGCGCTCGCTCGCCGGCCTGGAGAGCATCTCGGCCGGTGACATGCGCATTGCCGGCACGCTGATGAACGGTGTGCCGCCGCGCAAGCGCGATGTGGCGATGGTATTCCAGTCCTATGCGCTCTACCCGCATATGACGGTCGAGGAAAACCTCACCTATTCGCTGCGCATGCGTGGTGTCGCCAAGGCAGAAGCCCGCAAGGCCGCGGAAGAGGTTGCCGCCACGACGGGGCTTTCCAAGCTCATGAAGCGTTATCCCCGAGAACTCTCTGGCGGGCAGCGCCAGCGTGTCGCCATGAGCCGGGCGATCATCCGTAATCCGCAGGCGTTCCTGTTCGATGAGCCGCTCTCCAACCTCGATGCGGCCCTGCGGGTTCACATGCGCAAGGAAATCCGCGCCCTCCACGACCGCCTGCATGCCACCTCGGTCTATGTCACCCATGACCAGATCGAGGCGATGACCATGGCCGATCATGTCGTCGTGATGCGTGACGGGGTAATCGAGCAGCAGGGGACACCGCTGGAGCTCTATGACCATCCCGTCAACCGCTTCGTCGCAGGCTTTATCGGCTCCCCAGCCATGAACTTCATCCCGGCGACCGTGAGTCCGGATGGCGCATCGCTCCAGCTGCGGTTCGGCGACGGTGAACCCCTGCAGTCGATCAGAAGCCCCGCCCCCCTGCAGCCGGGCAAACATCTCATCGTCGGCATCAGGCCCGAACATATCAGCCCCGCTACTGCAACGGGAGCGGCGTTGACACTGCCCGTCTCCGCTGTGGAGACAACGGGCTCGGCAACTTTCCTGACACTCGGCACATCCACGGAACTGGTGATTGCGATACAGGGCCGCAGCCCGGTCAAGGCCGGCGAGGTCATCGGCCTCGACGTTGACCCGTCCGATATGCATCTCTTCGATGAAGAGACAGGCGCTGGGCTTGTAAACCGGTGAACCGCAGCGAAGCGGGACGCCGATCATCTTCGGTTTAACGATCCCCGATCGTCCAGCTCCAGAACTCGAAGCTCTGCCGTGTAATGTCGGAAAGGCCATGGCCCACATCGCCGGGACGGTTCAAAAAAACGGGGCAGCCAAATGGCTGCCCCGCTGGATTTCAGCTACCTCGGCCTCATGCAGGCCGCTCTTCGCCTGCGTTGGGCCTCCACGTGATCAGCCTTTTCTCTGCGACATCGAGAATGAGGTCGATGATGAGGACGAAGACCGCAAGGATGATGATGCCTGCGAAAACGCCGACCGCATCGAAATTGCCTTCCGACCGGGCAATGAGGTAGCCGAGGCCTGCAGAAGCCCCAAGATACTCTCCGATGATCGCGCCAACCACCGCAAAGCCGACGGAGGTGCGCAGCGACGACAAAATCCAGCTCGCCGCAGCGGGAAAATAGACATGACGCAGCAGATCCGTGCGCCGCGCCCCGAGGATGCGGGTATTTGACAGCACGACCGGATTTACTTCGCGCACACCCTGCATGGCGTTGAAAAAGGTGACGAAAAAGACGAGTGTAACCGCAAGGGCAACTTTCGACCACAGACCGAGGCCAAGCCAGAGAACGAATATCGGAGCCAGGACGACGCGGGGAATGGCGTTTACCGCCTTGATGAACGGATCGAGCACGCGGGCGACGAAGGGGCTGAGGCCCAGCCAGACGCCAGCGCCCACCCCGAGACCGGTGCCGATGAGATAACCGAGCACGGTTTCGCTGAGGGTAATGCCGACATGCTTGTAGAAGCCGGCATCCGCAACCCAGTCGATCACCTGCCTGACGATATCGTAGGGTGCGGGAAAGAAGAAGCGATCAATGGCGCCGGAGGACACACCGAGTTGCCATCCGCCAAGAAGCACGACCAGGAGAACGACCTGGATGATACGAACATTAACGGCTTGCATAGCTTTTCTCCACTTCGCCGCGCAGGGACGCCCAGATATCGCGATAGAGCGTCATGAACTTCGGATCGAGTTTGATTTCAGCGACGTTGCGGGGTCGTTCGAGATCGACGGGAAAGCTCTCGATGACACGGCTCTTCGGACCCGCAGCCAGAACGACGACCCGATCTCCGAGCGCAATAGCCTCCTCCAGATCATGGGTAATCATGACCACCGCCCGGCGATCCTCCTGCCACAGGCGCAGCAATTCGTTCTGCATGAGATGGCGGGTGTGGATATCGAGTGCCGAGAAGGGCTCGTCCATCAGGATGACCTTCGGCTCGGTAATCAGCGCCTGCGCCATCTGTACGCGTTTACGCTGCCCGCCGGAAAGCTGATGCGGAAAACGGTCGCCAAAACCCTTGAGGCCGACTTTTTCAAGCCATGCCATGACCTTGGCACGCCGCTCGTCCTCGGCAACGCCCCGGAACATCAGACCAAGCTCGACATTTTGAAATGCGGTCTTCCAGGGAAGGAGGGCGTCCTGCTGAAACAGATATCCGATATTGTTCTGCACGCCCTGGACCGCTGAACCGTCGATGGAAACCGTGCCCTGCGCGGGCTTCAGCAAGCCAGCAATGGCATTGAGGATGGTCGACTTTCCGCACCCGGTGGGCCCGACAATGGAAAGAAACTCGCCATCGCCGACCTTGAGGTTAACGTCCTGGACTGCAACAAACGCACCGAATGCCATGGTGACGTTCTCGATCGCGACCATGGGCTGTGGTTTGAAGTCCGCCACTGGCTCTAGCTTTCTGACTGGGGATGACATGGCGGCCTCTCAGTTTGCAGCCTTCGAAGCCGCGGCTTCGACGAACTTGTTGGTATAGGTGGTGTTGAGGTCGATCGACGCCTTTGCCACTGCCTCGTTGAAGGTCTTGAGAACGGCAAGCGGCGTTTCGAGATCGCCGGGCTCGAATTTGCCGTCTTCCGAGAAGATAGCCTTCGCGGCTTCGACGGCCTTGATGTAGGTTTTCTTGTCCCCGGACACGAAGTCGTCAGGAAGCTTCTCGACGATTTCTTCCGCCGAATGCTGCTTCATCCAGTGCAGCGCCCGTACCGTCGCATTGGTGACCTTCTGGATCACTTCGGGATTCGCGTCGATATACTCCTGGGTCGCGTAAAGCACGGAGGTCGGATAGATGCCGCCATAAACATCCTTTGCGCCCTGATCGCTGCGTGCATCGATGAGGATTTTGCCCAGCCCGCGTTCGACGACAATCGTGGCCGCCGGGTCATAATTGACGAGCAGATCGATCTTGCCCTGCTGCAGGGCCGCAACGGCGGCAGCACCCGAGCCGACGCCGATGATGGAGATATCGTTGTCGCTTAAATTGTGCTGCTTCATATAGTAGCGAATGAAGAAGTCCGAGGAAGAGCCTGGCGAGGTGATACCGACCTTCTTGCCCTTGATCGTCTCAGGCTTTGCGGGATCGAAGTCAGTATCGTTCTTTCCTGCAAGAACCAGACCCGAGTTGCGGGCGAGCTGAACGAAGCCCACGACGTGCTTGTTCTGGGACTGCATCTGAATGGTGTGGTCATAAAAACCGACGGCGACGTCCGTGGAGCCGGCGACGAGCGCCTGTAGCACCTTCGAGCCTCCCTGGGCAAAGTTCTCGGTCGTCACATCAAGCCCCTCTTCCTTATAAAAGCCGAGGCTGGCCGCAACGGGGAAAGGCAGGTTGTTGAGGTTGTATGAGCCGACGCTCATTCTGACAGATTCGGCATTGGCGGTTGCCGCCAGCGCACAGAGCGCAGCCGTTGCAAGCAGGTATTTACGCATGAGGGTCTCCTCCCGTTTCGCGATATTTTAGCCACTATGGCCTTGTCTATGCTGCGTCTTCAATCGCAGCCATCGGCTTGGCGAAGGCAAAGCCTTCGAACAGCCTGCGCGCCGTCCTTACAAGTCCGGCTGTTATGGCTCCGTTTCGCATTTCCAGCTGTACATCCAGACGGCCTGCGGGATGTTCGATTCGGATCTGGGTCGGCACGGAAAGCCCTCCTGCCGCACTATAGGCGACGGTGCCTTCCGTTACGGCCGCCGTCGCGATGCCGACAGCGCCGGTTGTCGCGAGGGCAGGATGGCACTCGTTCGGCATGAAATACCTGACCGAAAACGTTCCACCCCGCCGCGCCGGCGCAATGAGCACCGGCTTTGGAATGACCATATCCCGAACGTCTCCCATCCCCATCATCTTTCCAGCCTCGATGCGTATGCGGGTCATCCGTTCAATCAGGTCTCGATTGGCGGAGAGCGATTGCGGATCTTCGTAGCCGGTGACGCCGAGATCAGCTGCCCGCATGAGAACCATCGGAATGGCGCAATCTATCGCCGTTACATCCACCCCGTCTATCACATCGACGGGTTTTCCGGTCGGCAACAGCCTGCCGGTTTTCGCGCCGGCTGCATCCATGAATGTCAATGCGATAGGTGCCGCAAGACCCGGAACACCGTCTATCGATGCGTCACCAAGATAAATTACCTCGCGGCCCCGCGTCGGCACCTTCGCCTCGATCAGTTTGCCGGTATTCACGTTGTGAATCCTGACAAGCGTATCGTTACCCTGCGCCGGCACGAGCCCCGCCTCAATCGCGAAGGGACCGACGGCGGCCAGCATATTCCCGCAATTGGGGGAATAATCGACATGCTGCCTGTCGGTGCGCACCTGTGCGAACAGATAATCAATATCGGCGCCGGCGACCGTTGAAGGTCCGATGATCGCCACCTTCGACGTAACCGGATTGCCCCCGCCGATACCGTCGATCTGCAGCGGATGGCCTGAGCCCATGATGGACAGCAGAGCCGCATCCCTTGCCGCCGGATCTCGGGGCAAATCGGAAGCCAGAAAGAACGGTCCGCGAGACGTTCCGCCGCGCATCAGCACACAGGGTATCTTCATCAGATCGTTCATGATTAGCCTCAATCTTGCATTTTGCGGATCAATGCGCCGCGTTGTTGCAATATGGGCAAAAGAGTCTAATCTGTTAAATGCAATGTTTTGGAGGTTTATTGCGAAATGAGCATCAATTGCGAACTACTGGATTTGCGCGCATTTCAATCCGTAGTTGAGCTTGAGAGCTTTCACAGGGCAGCGGAGGCGCTGCATATCTCCCAGCCGGCGCTCACCCGCCGCATCCAGAAGCTGGAGCAGGCCATCGGCGCACCGCTTCTGGAGAGAACGACTCGACATGTCGCTCCCACCGCCATGGGCCAGGAGGTGATGCCGCTTGTCCGGCGTATGCTGGAAGAATTCGATGGGTCGCTGTTCGCCATGAAAGATGGCGCGCAACGGCGCGGCCTCATCACGATGGCCTGCGTTCCCACCGCCGCTTTCTACTTTCTTCCCACGGTTATCAAGACCTTCAGTCAGCAATATCCAAACATCAGGCTGCGCATCAGGGATCTCACGGCAAATGAGGGGCTGCAGGCGGTTGCGAGAGGCGAGGTGGAATTCGGCATCAACCTGATGGGCAATTCCGATCCCGAACTGTCATTCGAACCGCTCATCGATGACCCGTTCGTGCTGGCGATGAGGAAAGATCACCCGTTGGCAAATTTCGAAACAATTGAATGGAATCAGCTGGAAGTCTATCCGCTCGTCGTCGTGGACCGTTCGAGCGGAAACAGGACCCTTCTAGACGGCGCGCTTGCGAGACACAATCTAAAGCTGAACTGGTTTTATGAGGTGACTCATCTCAATACGTCGCTCGGGCTGGTCGAAGCCGGACTGGGCATTTCCGTTCTGCCGCGGCTGGCCACGCCGCAGGACGAACATCCATTTCTCATCACCAGGCCGATCGTCAATCCCGTCGTCTCCCGTACGATTGGCATTGTACAAAGGCGAAGCAGTGCCCTTTCGCCCGCCGCGGAAAAATTCGTCCGGCTGCTGCTGGAGACCTGGAAGACACAGTAGTCACCTGATGGGTCGGGGATGCCCGGGAGGGCCCCTGACCCCGCAATCCTGATCTCCTGAAGTCTTGGAAAGGTTTTTCGCCGTCAGGTTTCTTCGAAGCCGACCGTGCCTCGCACAATCCCGTCGACAGCCTTTGCCGGCACGTCCTGCTGTGGCCACCGCTGCAAAGCTTCGTGTCCGGCCTCTGTCAGACCGTAGACTCCCCGGTCGAGTCGTTCGAACCAGCCATAAACATTCGAAAGCAGTATCTTCCCGGCATCGGGTATATTGGACCTGACCTCACGCACGCGCATCGGACCCGACGCCAGCGCCACGGCGCAGCCAAGCGCCTGCTGGCGATACGCTGTCATTATTGGCATGCGCGTGCTCCCACCCGCCGTGGGATCGCCCCGCCGCCTCTGATGTTCCCGCATGAGCCGCGACCGCCGTTTCGGATTGGTTCGCGGCATCGGCGAAACGGCGCCGACGATGATGCTGACGTCACCGGCATCGGAGATTCCCAGCATACCGATCCCGAGCCTGCGGCAAAGATCGCGGTAACGCCTGTCAGCCTCGCGGCCCTTACCCCTGGCAGAGACCCGGGCGGCGATCCACACCTCATCTGCGATAGCTGCGCGATCGACAGCCTGCAAAATGAGCTCCAGATTGAAGCTCAGCTTTAGCTCGCAGATGACGACGACGGGGGGATCGTTATCGCTCAAGCCAACAAGATCACAGCCGCCGACTTCGCCCTTGACGGTATAACCCGCCTCTTCGAGGAAATCTTTGACGGGCAGATAAAGCGAAGTTTCCATATGCCTGAAGGTTCACGTGACTATACTACCCCCAGATATATCGATCCGCCTGCACAGGACAACCTCTTGGTTGGCACGTGAAGCGTCAGACCTGATCCAGTGAAAGGGTCAGGTCGGCGATAAGATCGTCGGGGTGTTCGATGCCGATTGACAGCCGGATCGTGGAATCAAGCACACCGATACGCTGACGGACATCGGCAGGAACGCCTGAATGCGTCATCGTTGCGGGATGAGAAGCAAGGGATTCCGTGCCGCCAAGGCTTACCGCAAGTTTGAATATGTTGAGCGCATTGAGAAATTTGAAAGATGCGGCCTGCCCGCCGACAATGTCGAATGAGAAGGTGGATCCTGCCCCCGAACATTGGGCGGCAAACACCTTGCCAACCGCGGATGCCGGATCGCTGAATGGCAGGTAGTGGATTTTTTCGACCTTGGGATGGGCATTCAGGAATTCAGCCACAAGCCTGGCGTTGCTGTCCGCCCGTTCCATCCTGATTTGCAGCGTCTCCAGGGAACGTCCGAGCATCCAGCACGAGTGCGGATCGAGCTGCGTGCCGATCGCCCCACGTAGGGCCTTCACCTGCTTCATCACATCCTTGCGCCCCAGTGCCGCCCCGGCGATAAGATCGGAATGCCCGCCAACATATTTTGTCAGCGAATAGAGCGAAATATCGGCGCCATGTTCTATGGGCCGCTGGAATACAGGACCAAGAAGCGTGTTATCGCAGGCGATGATCGGCCTGTGCCCCTGCCTTTTGCCAATCACCTCGGCGACTCGGCCTATCATGGCGATGTCGACAATGCTGTTCGTCGGATTGGCGGGGGTCTCGATCAGGATAACGGACACCCTGCCTTTCGCCATCGCCTCCTCTGCCGCCGCCATGACCGAGGTTTCGCTGACACCATCGGCGAAACCCACTGCGGACACGCCGAAATTATGAAAGGTCTTCGCGAGAAGCGTTTCCGTGCCGCCGTAAAGGGGCTGGGAATGGAGCACTGTATCGCCGGGCCGCACGAAGGCGAAAAGCGTCGTCGAAATCGCGGACATGCCCGAGGAGAAGAGCGCACAGCTCTCCGTCCGTTCATAAACTGCAAGACGATCCTCGACGATCTCGCTGTTTGGATGGTTGAAACGCGAATAAACGAGACCGGCGCCTCTACCCTCCGGCGGCTCCTTGCGCCCGGAGACATAATCGAAGAAGTCGCGACCATCTTCTGCCGACTTGAAAACGAAGGTGGATGTCAAGAACACCGGAGGCTTCACGGCGCCCTCCGACAACTCCGGATCATACCCGTAATTGAGCATCTGGGTTTCGGGATGAAGAGCATGGTTGCCGATATGGGTTTTGGACGGATGCGGCGCAGTCATTTCCGATGATCCCTCAGCTGGCGTTGAACTTCCTGCAGGTTACACGCAATGAAGTCGAAATGCCTTGCATTTTGGAGCGTTTATATGCCCCATAAAGCAATATATTGCGGAGAATTGTAATTTATGTCGCAGAAAATTGCAGACCCGATCGACCGGCGGATACTTCGGGAATTGTCCGCCGATGCACGGATCACGAATAACGAACTCGCCGAGCGCGTGGGGCTGTCGGCATCCGCATGTCTACGCCGGCTTCGACGCCTGGAAGAAATGGGTGCCATCAAGGGATATTCCGCCATCATCGACCCGGCGATCGAGGGATGGACCATGACAGCTCTCGCATCCATTCGCCTCAGCCGCCAGCACGATGATGAAATCCGGATGTTCGAGGCGGCGGTTCTTGAGTGGGACGAGGTTCTCGAATGTCATCTTGTCACGGGCACGAAGGATTACATGCTGAAGGTCATGTGCGGCGGACTGGAGGATTACGAGCGTTTCATCAAGGACAAGATCGCGAAGCTGAAATGCGTGGACACCATCGAGACCAGCTTCGTCATGAACACGATCAAGACGCGGCGCATCTGGTCGGCGTAACGCGCGGACAATGTCGCGCTGGCTGCATGCCGTCCGCACCTTCCGGGGGAAATTTTGATCCGAATTAGGGTCGTGGCGGGTTGAGATGATGTACGGCAAAGGGTATCAGGTGCCCCATTCTCGGGCGGCTCTTCCGCAAGCAACAAGGCACATCCTGACATGAACCCGGACTTCCTCGTCACCCATTCCGGCGGCTTCCATGCCGATGAACTTCTGTCGAGCGTTGTGCTGACACGGCTTTTCCCGCAGGCCCGCCTCATCCGCAGCAGGGCACCGGAATGGCTCGCTGCCGGTGCGGACCGCATCATCTACGACGTGGGCGGCGCCTACGACGCAGCAAGAGGAATGTTCGACCACCACCAGCGCGGCGCGCCGTTACGCGATGACGGACAGCCCTACAGTTCGTTCGGGCTGATCTGGAAGCATTTCGGCCGCGATTATCTTGCTGCCTTCGGCGTTCCAGAACACCACATCGAAACCATTCACGCTTCTTTCGATGCCGGTTTTGTGTTGCCTGTTGACCTTGTTGACAATGGGGCGCTCAGCCCCTCGACCGCCGGACCGCTCGCCGGGCTGACCCTGCCCGTCCTGCTTGAAACTCTGAAACCCGTTTTTGATGACACCGATCCCGAAGCGGACAATCGCAATTTCCACGCGGCGCTGGGCATTGCCCGCAGCTTCGTTGAGGCAAAAATAACCAACAGTGCCGCAAAGTTGCGCGCCGAAGCGCTTGTGAAGCAGGCTATCGTGGATGCTGGCGAAGGGCATATTCTCGAGTTGCCGATGGGAATGCCGTTCCGGCCCGCCATCGTGAAGGCAGGCGCCGATAATCTGCTCTTCGTCGTTCATCCGCGTAACAACGACTGGTGCCTGACCGGTATCCGGCGCGCCGACGAGGGCTTCGCGTTGCGGGCGGATCTGCCGGCGGCCTGGGCAGGCCTGACTGACAAGGATCTGGAAGCGGTTTGTGGCGTGGAAGGCGCGAGCTTCTGCCATAACGGCCGGTTTGTCGCAGCTGCAAAGACCCGCGACGCCGCGTTGGCCATGGCAGAACTGGCGGTGAAAGAGGCTCTCTCCTTCAGCAACAAAGCACCGGCGACAGAGCCGTCAAATGGCGGGACCTGAGCGCCTGGCTGCTGATGCGGTTCGGGCGGGGCAAATCCGCGATCCTGTCTGCATTTTTTAAAACGCGGTTCTCCGCATAGCGTCTGGACGCAAATTTCTGCGGAACAATCTGTAGATGTTGAAGTTACCCTTCGTGAGGAGGAGGACCATCTATGACCAGCAGAGCCATTTTTGCGGGGGCAGCAACTGCCCTGTCGATGCTTTTTTCCACCGCCGCACTGGCCCAGACCGACCTGACGATGTGGTATCACGGCGCAGGCAATGTTGAAGAACGCAAGATTCTGGCCGGTATCATCGAGGACTTCAACTCGTCCCAGTCGGACTGGCGGGTCTCGCTTCAGGAATTCCCCCAGAATGCATATAATGAATCCGTCACCGCTGCTGCGCTTTCCAACAAGCTGCCGGACATTTTGGATGTCGACGGTCCGAACATGCCCAACTGGGCGTGGTCCGGATATTTGCAACCACTGAAGATCGACGAGACAAAGCTTGCGAATTTCCTGCCCGGCGCCGTGGGCCGGTGGGGAGACATGCTCTATTCGGTCGGTCTGTGGGACGCTGCCGTGGCGGTTTTCGCCCGGAAATCGGTGCTCGATGAAAACGGTATCCGCATTCCAACTCTTGAACAGCCGTGGACCGGCGAGGAATTCAACGCAGCCCTTGAGAAGCTCGCTGCCAGCGGCAAGTTCGAATATGCCATCGATCTCGGCATGGCCGATAAAACCGAATGGTACAGCTATGCTTTCAGTCCCTTTCTGGAAAGTTTCGGCGGCAGCCTGATCGACAAGGCGAATTATCGAACCGCCGAGGACTTCCTCAATGGAGACAATGCCGTCAAGTTCGGGGAGTGGTGGCAATCCCTGTTCGCCAAGAAGCTTGCCCCCGGGACATCGCAATCACCCGCCGACCACGAAACCGGATTTGTGGAAGGTCGCCACGCCTTGCAATGGATGGGCAACTGGGTTGCGGTGAAGGCTCTGGAAAAATATGGAGACGATCTGCTTTTCCTGCCTGCGCCTGATTTCGGGCAGGGTCCGAAAATCGGCGCGGGGTCATGGCAGTTTGGCGTTTCGGCCACCAGCAAGCATCCCGAAGGCGCTTCCGCCTTCATCGAATTCGCCATCCAGGACAAATATCTCGCGCAGTTCTCGGATGCGATCGGTCTTATCCCGGCCACGCCCTCGGCAGCCCAGATGACGAAGAATTACAAGAAGGGCGGCCCGCTCGAAGTTTTCTTCGAACTATCCAGACGCCAGGGTACGTTGCGTCCTGTCACTCCGGCCTACGCCTTCATCTCGCCGGTCTTCTCCAAGGCTCTTTCCGACATTGCCAACGGTGCGGATGTGGCCGATACCCTCGATAATGCAACGGACGAGATAAACAACAATCTGGAACGCAATTCCGGTTACCAACCCAAATAGGGGCGTGATCGATGGCGCTCTTTTCTTCACAGAGAAAACCGGCCCGGGACGGCTTCACGGGCTGGTTCATGGCCGCACCGGCGGTGGTGCTGATCGGGCTCTTCCTGATCACACCATTTCTGCTGGGGCTGGGTTTTTCCTTCACCAACCAGCGGCTCACATCTCCCAACCCGACGGAGTTCGTCGGCTTTGAAAACTACAGCCGGCTGCTGGGCGTCGGTGTGCTGACGCTCAAGCCGGAAAGGCAGGCCAATGGAAGCATCAGCCGGGATGCGGATGGCTCCATCTCCTATCCGAGAATTCGTAATTTCACCCGCAACAACTCCGACTATCCTCATCTGGACGGAATGCGGGAATATAAGAACTTCAGCTGGGGCGAGAACCGGATCGTCATTCTCGCACGCGACGTCGTATTTCTGACCGCCGTCGTAAACACCCTTTCCTTCGTGGTCGTGGTCGCGCCGGTTCAGGCGGCGCTAGCGCTGTTTCTTGCCCTGTTGGTGAACCAGAAAATCCCCGGCGTCACGATTTTTCGTGCGATCTATTTCATGCCGGTGGTCTTGTCGGTGGTCGTGGTGGCGCTTCTCTGGCGGTTTATTTATGCCGCCGATAATGGGCTCTTGAACAGCCTTCTGAGCTATATGAGTTTTGGGCTCTTCCAGCCCGTCGACTGGCTGGGCAGAACCGATACCGCCTTATGGGCCATTCTGGTGATGTCAGTCTGGCAGGGCGTCGGTTTCCATATGGTCATCTGGCTTTCCGGCCTGCAGACTATCTCGCCCGATCTCTACGAGGCAGCGGACATTGAAGGCGCGAGCCGCTGGCAGAAGTTCCGCATGATAACCTGGCCGCTGCTGCGCAACACGGCCGTACTCGTTATCATCGTTATTACCATGCAGGCTTTTGCGCTTTTTGCGCAGATCGATGTGATGACCAAAGGCGGGCCTCGCGACTCTACGCAGAGCATCGTCTATCAGGCGGTTGAGCGAGGATACCGCCAGCAGGACATAGCCGCGGGCTCCGCAATTTCTGTCGTCCTTTTCCTGCTTGTCCTGTGCATTTCGCTCACCCAGCGCTACCTGACAAGGGAGAAGCAATGATGCAGGCCGGACGCCGCAAAAGTCCCGTTTTTCTCATCGGCAATTACGCGCTCATGCTCGCCTTCGCGGGGATCTTCATCCTACCCCTGTTGTTCATGGGGTTCTCATCGCTAAAACCGAACGACCAGCTGTTGAGCGATGCGACTTCGATACGAGCCTTCCTGCCGGTGGGAGATCTTTCGCTCGAAAACTATACTGCGGCTTTCGCCCGGGCGCCGATTGCAACCTTCATATTCAATTCCGTTGTGGTAACTGGCGTCACCGTATTTCTCGCCCTGCTGCTCGGCTCGCTTGCCGCCTTCGCTTTTACTTTTTTGAACTGGCGCGGCAAGGACGTTCTCTTCTCGATCATTCTCGCCACGCTCATTATTCCGTTTGAGACGATTGCAGTGCCGCTGCTGCTGGAGGTTAACAATCTGCCATGGATCGGCAGCGGCGGGTTTACCTGGGGTTGGCTCAATTCCTGGCATGTGCAGATCATTCCATGGATCGCGGACGGATTGACGATTTTTCTCTTCGTCCAATATTTCAAGGATCTGCCGAAGGAATTACTGGAGGCGGCACGTATCGACGGAGCCAGCTGGCTGCGTATCTACGCACAGGTGGTAATGCCGCTCAGCGGGCCGGTGATCGCAACAGCTGCGATCTTGAAGTTTCTCGTCATGTACAGCCAGCAGTATCTATGGCCGCTTCTCGTCACGCAGTCCGAGGCTTACCGGCCGGTTATGGTGGGGCTGCAGTATTTCTTCCAGCTCAATACGCCCTGGGGTGAAGTCATGGCCTATCTCACCATTATTACCCTGCCCGTGCTGATATTTTACCTGTGTCTGCAGAGACTTTTCATCTCCAGCATCGCAGCAAGCGGAATAAAGGGATAGCGTTTTGGAGGCTGCCCGACATCTTAAACCGCCAGGCCCGCCGCCATCCGGTCTTCTCGCGATCCCACGACAATAACATCCTCCTTACCCCCTGCCGGGACGGGTATAATTCCGACAGGGACGCGTGCAACTGCTCTCTCTCAAAAACGGGTTCCAGTCTTTCGCCGCCAGGATTGCCCAGGCAGTAGCGCCGACATGCGGCAGTCTGAAATATTTGAAATCGGCAGAGGTCGAGGCAGGCCCGATCATCAGCCCCGTCGTCAACTCCGGCCCGACAGTGGCATAGACCAGACCATCGGGCGATACCTCAACATCAATGGTGGCAAGCAGGGCTTCGGCGCGCCCGGCGTGGCCTGCATGCTGAAACGCAAGCGCTGCCTGCGCCGTGCCTTCCAGCCAGATGCCGTCCCGGTCATCGTTGAAATCAAAGCCTTCCCCGACCGCATAGTGCCGGTCGATCCATTCCAGCACGCGCTCGGCGCGGCCGCGGAATTCCGGAACGGCGAGGATGGGCCAGAGTTCGGAATCTATTCCCGACTGGGTTAAATTGGGCCGATCGCTGCCGGGCAGGCTACCAACATAAAAACGACCCTGCTGCTCATTCCACATGGCGTCGAGGAACTTGCCTGCCCTGTCCTGCATCGTCCGCCAAGTTTTATCGTCCCCACTCTCGGTGAGCCAGCTGGCAACGGCGTAAACGTCAAGATTGTGCTCCGTCGATTTCCAGTCGAGTTTCACCGGAGACGGTTCGTGGCCAAATGTGCCGCCTGTGTAACCGATGTCGCTGTCACCCTTGGTATATGCATCGATCCAGCGCATGATTTTTGCCGCGGCCTGCAAATAGGCTGGATTGTCGGAGCGCTCAGAGGCGGTAAGCAGAGCAAGGGCCGCCCAGGCGAGATTGCCTGTCGCACTGCCGACCTGATAGCCGTCTTCGACCCAGGCATTGCTGGCGGCATTCCAGAAACCGGGCAGGAGCATAACCTCCGTTTTGCTGACGACCGGGCCGGAGCGATAGGCGTTGCGCAGGCGGCCATCACTGTAACGGCGGTCACGGTTCACGGCCAGCAGCAGCGCATCGGCAACCCTTGTTGCTTCTGCGTCTTTCCCACATGCAAAAAGAGCGATGGATGCCAGCGCATTGTCATAGGTGAAACCCGTATTTGAAAGCGCCGGATCGAGCGCCTTGCCACCTGGCGCAGGCTCGAAGCTGCGGAACACGAAGGGCGCGGGAGAACCATCCATCTTCCCGGCAAGACCCGCGCATAAGCGCGAAGCGAGCATATCGCGGACGGATCCGGATGCAGCGCGCCCGTCACCTCCAGCCAACACTGTCATGACACAGGACATCAGGATCGCAGGGATGATCGATCTGAGAGGCATGAGCGCAATTCCCGTTTGATCGAAACCTTTCAAGGCGGCAGCCGGCCATCGGGACCGTGTTGTGTCCGGCAAAGTCCTGTTCAATCGCCCCCTGATTAGCTGAAGGCCCTTGCGAGCAACATCTGCATGGATTTTATCAGGTCGCCCTGTTCCGCCACATTTTCCGGTGCAGTGCGGAAAAGCAGCCGCAGGATAGCCCGATGCTGCTCGGCGGTTGCAGCAAGGCAGAATTTTCCGGGTATTAGCTGGTCTTTTGTTGCATCGATCTGCAACCAGCCCACCTCCGGCACGAATATGGCCTGCGCTTCTGTAGAAGAAGTGAAACCCGCAAGCGTCACGGTTTCAGTCGACAGTGCCACGATCTTCACCCCTGTCACCGCATTGCCCTGCCGTAATTGTCCGCCAAGGTTTACGCTGATCGGCTCCTCCCTGTCGAAACGCGGCAATTCGATGCAGCAGATAAGGCTGATGAAGGCAATCACCATGGCGACGGCCGACCAGATAAGGTTGAGACAATCGCGCGCCGAAAATTCCACGGGTGCGTCCCATCCATAAACGGCAATCAGCACGGAGATGGCCGAAGTGAGGGTTACAAGGGCAAAGAATAGCGCCGTCGGGCCGTGAACGCGCACCTGTGACCTGTCTCCGCCCTTTTCCGTGACCTTGAAAGGGCGTCCGAAAGGTTTTCGCATGGCCTGAAAAAGCGTGATCGTGATCGGAACGGCGGTCAGTGCGTGTGTCACCTCGGTGAAAAGCGGCAGTGTGCGCTTTCCCGATATCCAGGTGGAATAGGCCCAGAACAGCGCAAGCGATGACAGACCGAGTTGCATGAACATCAACTCATCGGCCTGGAGCGCGGAAACGCCGGTCAGCCAATAGATGGAAGGCGCGAGCAGCAGGCAAAGGATGAAGGGTTTCGAAAGCCAGCAGAACAGGCCGTGCAGATAATGCAGCCGCTGCGTCAGGGTGAAATCGCCGCGCCACAGCGGCCCGGTGCGCAAAAGTCCAATCTGGATGGTGCCGAGACACCAGCGCGTGCGCTGCGTGATATACTCCGGCAGGCCTTCTGCCGATAATCCGACGCTGAGCTTTTCATTGAGCCAGCGTGTCACATACCCCCGTTCCATCAACCGGTAGGTCAGCAGCATGTCTTCCGAAAGTGCATCATGCGGGAAACCTCCGAGTTCGTTCACCGCTGCCCGCCGCAGAACGAAGCTCGTTCCGACGCAGAACGCACAACCGACCGCGTCCTTTGCAGGCTGGAATACGTCGAAGAATACCCGTTGATCATCCACGAAGGAATTGCGGACACCGAGATTATGCTGGATGGGGTCGCTGTTGAAATAAAATTGCGGTGTCTGCACCACGGCCACTTTGGGATCGGCAAAAAGTCCGGTCACGCGTGACAGGAAATTGGCCTGCGGCGCAAAATCAGCGTCGAGAACCATGATGAAATCTGAAACTTCCGACAACGCATTGGTGTGGACAAGCGCATTGTTCAGGTTCCCCGCCTTTGCGTGGTTATTGTCCGGCCGCGTCACGTAATTGACGCCGACTGTTTCGCAATAGTCCCGAACCTCGGACCTGCGCGTATCGTCGCAGACGAAAACGCGCAACCGCGGATATTGCATTGCCTGCGCCGCGACAATCGATTTTTCAAGCACGTTCAAAGGTTCATTGTAGGTGCAGATGAACACATCGACCAGCGGCGCATTGGGATCGCCCGTAATCCCGGCTTCGGCTTCGTCTGCAATGGAAGACCAGTCCGTTCGTCTTGTCAGGATCAGGATCGATCCCATCGCATAAAGCACGGAGATCAGTTCGAAAGTGAAATAGATGTAATTCCAGGCGGTTTCCAGCGAAAGCTCTAAGGGAGGCAGCGTATCGGTGGCGCGCCACAAAATATAGACGCTGAGCGAAAGCAGCATGATGGTGCTGAACGCCAGCCGGTCCAGCGTTCGCCGCGGGTCGGCAAGCATGGTGAACAGGATCGCGCAGAGGGCGATGATGAGATTGACATAAAGGACGGACTGAACATCGCCCTCTGAAGTGAAATACATCGCTTGTCCTCATGGTTGACCGGATACGTCCCAAAAGCCGCGCCCGATAGCGTGCGCGAATGAGGCTGCTTCGACTGTGTGAAACAGGTGGGTCGCCCTGCGGGCGTCGTGGACGCGCCCGCAGGGGCTTGCCCAATCCATGCGGGTGTCAGGATTGGGTGCGCGGTGCTTTCGCGGTGGCATCTGCACCGCTGATCGCATGCTGCGTGATGATATCCGGCTTTGTAGTGTGCGCCGCTATTCCCGGCGGCTGTTGCGGCTGCCCGCCCATGCCCATCTGCTCGAATATTTTCTCTCGTGATGTCTCGATGAGCGTCCAGGCGGCCTGCCTCACGTCGGGCATTTCGCTGGCGGATGCCTGCGCAAACTGGAAGAGGCTTGCCGATGCCTCATGAACATATTCCCGGGTCTTGCCGAGCCATTCGCGCGGTAGACTTACACTCACCCAGGTACCGACCGAACAGACACCGTTTTTCATAAACTGGCTCTCGGATGTCCCGGCCATGCGGATATAAGCGTAAAGCTCCCGCCGCTCCGTGGGGGGAAACGGTACGGCATAATCGAGGTCGACGCGTTCGGTGGTTCGGGGCACCAGCCGCTCTACCACCCCGTCAGCCTCCTGCGCCCAGGCATCGGCATTTACCTTTACCCTTGAACCCACGGAAAGGGCCTGCGCCTGACGTTCGGAAAAAATTGCCACGACGAAAGCGTTGCGACAGTCGAGCGCCTCCGCCAAGGTGTCGCCGGCCACCACTTCACGTCCCGTCACGGCAACCGGCTTATAAAGCGTCGTGCCCGGCGGAATGGCGAGATCGGCGCGGGTCAGTCTGTCGATACGCGCGGCCTCCGCGGAGGCAAGCGCTTCGAGTTCGCTTTTTCGCGTCTGCATGGTCGTCATCTGCATCTGGATTTGCAGCAGATCAGCGGACCTTGTGCGGATTTCCTGCTGAAGATTTTGCAGGGATTGCAGATCGGAACCGATATAGATGCCCTGGCGCGCGAAGCTCATTTCCTTGTTCAGCTTGTCGACGGCAACTTTCGCGGCCTGCAGTTTTGTATCTTCAAGTTGTATCGTATCGGCGATGTCGTCGCCAATTCCGAAATAAACACCCTTGGCAACCAGCTTCTGTTTGCGCACCGCTTCTGCTTTCGCGATGCGGGTCGAATAGGTCACCATCTGCAAAGCAGCCTTTGCCGCTTCAAGGTCGGATTCTGTTCTCTGCAGTAAAGCCGCTTGCTGGCTGAGAAGATCATTGTTCAGATTGTCGACCCGGCTAGCATAATCGCCGATAATCGCGTTTTTCTGGCGAAGTTCATTGTCGAGCGCCGCCAGTTGCACTTTCAGGCCGATCAGAGTGGTGTTGTCGACCTTGTCGTTTTCAACAGCCGCCCTGCCGTTACCGGATATTTTCACCACGCCACTGATGGGGGTCGTCAGCGGAATGACGGGAGCATTGATCAAGGCGCGGTTTGTCTGCGAAGTGAAGACAGGTGGAAACACGGAGGAGGAAAACACTGTGGCGACAACACCGAGAACAGTATATGAGGCCAGCCTGACCGAGGCGCCTTGAGGTTTTTCTTTATCTCTATTGCGGAACAGCATGGCACGAACTCCTGTTTTGTTGAACAGCATTTCCTCCCGCAGTATTAAAATAGTCCATCAAGTTTTTTTGCAGCGCAACATCGTTAAGATTGCATTAAGACATTTTCCGAAATTGCCGAAATACTATGCATCTGCCGGCTTTATGGACGCAAAATTTCACCCATGAAAACTTCCTGGGTCAAATTTCAGTGGTTCCATATTAGCTGTGCCTTTATAGCGGCAGCCGGCACCCGCCTTGTGCACTTTGCTCGACCGGGGTGCACAACCTGAGAATGTACCGCGTTTCCACTATGGCAGAGAGAAAATTTTAAAGAATCGCTTTGGCGGCAGGTCGCTCTGCTCTGAGCGCCGAAAGCGGCTTCACTCTTCCGTGCTTCGGGCAAAATATTTTGACCATTCGTTCGCGCTGAAGGCTATGGGGACGGCCAGGAGGTCCAATCGCTCTCCGCTAGACAGCCGTTATATCGAGATATAATCGCGAGGCACGGCGGCCATGCCGTCACCGTTCATTCCATATCATCGAGAAACGGGTGCCTTTTTTGAGTTCCGGGTGCGTGTGCGTCTGCTCGACCCGGGCGCCAATATTCTGCGCCATCGCCATGATCAGCTTGGTGCCGAGACCGGTGCCGCGAGGGGCTGAATCCGGTTTCACACCGACGCCGTCATCCTCCACAACAAGAATGAACCGGCCGTCCTGGGCGGACAGGTTAATGCGCACTGTGCCTTCTTGATCCGGATAGGCATATTTGAGCGCGTTTGTCAGAAGTTCAGTGACGATGACACCGAGCGCAACGGCATGGTCGGCGTTCAGATCAACCTCACAGAGCGACGTTTCGACCGTGATGGAGGAAGAGCCCGGAACAGCTTGGAACAGGTCGCTTATGATCGAGGTGAGATAAGAATTCAGGGATACGAGACCCACATTCGCTGTATTGTAGAGACTGCGATGAACGCCGGCGATCGCAGAAATCCGGCTCTGCGTCTCCAGCAACGCCGTTTCTGCTTCCTGGGACTTCAGCGTATTGATCTGCAGCCGGATCATGGCGGAAACCAGTGAGAGACTATTCGCGATGCGATGGTTCATCTCTTTCACCATCATTTCCGCATGCTCTTTGGCCTTTATCAGCAGACGGTCAGCTTCCTCTTTTGTCTGGCGCAGGCGATGGTTTTCAAGCGCCTGGTTGATGGCTGCCAGCAACAGCGGAAAAAAGTCGTCTCCAACATTCTTGATGACGTAATCGGCGGCACCTGCCTTGAGCGCGTCTATGGCGATCTGGGCCTCGTTGGACCCCGTTACGTAAAGAACGGGAACCCGGGCCGGCACCGTCTCGATCGCCGCCAGAAACTCCATTCCCGTCGCCGTCTGAAAATAGTGATCGAGAACGACGACATCGAACTGCCCGTTTTGGAAAAGCTCAAGCCCGGAAGCAACGGACGCGGCATGGACCACCTCCATTCCGTGGCGACCAAGGACGCGGCTCGCAAGCCGCGCCAGAGCCGGGTCGTCATCGACATACAAAACGTGCAGAGCCATCATGCCTTCAAGGTATCTGTATTACGGAAAAGAAAAGGCCGAGATTTTTGATGGCATTCGCGAAGCCCTCATAGTCGACCGGCTTTGTTATATAAACATTCGCACCGAGATCATAGCATTTCTGAATTTCGGTTTCGTCATCAGTGGTCGTCAAAACCACGACAGGCAGACGGCGGGTGTATTCATTGCTTTTGATCTGCTCGAGAATGCTGATGCCGGACATGTCGGGGAGATTGAGGTCGAGCAAAACGAGCAGATAGCGATCCTTGCTGACGAGCCCGTCCCGGCTTTGGCCCAGGATATAATCCAGCGCCTTTGCACCGAGTGTGAACGGCACGATCTCGTTGTTGACACCTGCTCTGCGCACATTCTTCTCGATCAGACGGGCATGTCCCTCGTCGTCTTCGATCATCACGATCGTTACTTCCTGACCGGTCGCTTTCATTTGTCGCCTTCCTTCGTTACTCTTCTGAGGTCACTCGGAAGCAGCAAGATAAATGTGCTGCCTTCCCCGAGTCGCGACTCCACCCTAATGTCACCTCCTAAATTTCTGATTAGCGAACGGACATGTGCGAGACCTATTCCTTCACCGGGCTGGTCCTGTTCGCCCGCCCGACGAAACAGTTCGAAGACACGCTCAAGATCCTGCTCACCGATACCGCGCCCGTTGTCGCCAATTTCAATGGCGATCGCGCCGCGCCCGGCCGGATAGGCGCGTGCCGTTAACCTCAGAGGGCGCCCAGGCATCTGATATTTCACCGCGTTATCGAGAAGATTACCTAGAATCTGGTCGAGAGATATGCGGTCCGTCACGACTGTCAGCTTGGGCGTGTCGACATGAATCTCGCCTCCATTGGCCGTGATCTGGTGGCGCACGGTCTCTGAAAGCGAGGAGAGCAAAGTTTCGATATCGACTTTCTCCGGCTGAAGCTTGCGCTGGCCGTCACGGGATATCTTCAGAATGGCGTTGATCAGCTGGTCCATCTTGCGGGTCGATGAACGGATAAACCCGATGGCTTCGGGTATGTCTTCCTCAACCGCCAGCCGCGCCTCTCGGATCACGTCCTGCGTCAGCGTTTTTCCATCTGCCAGGACATAGTTGGTGACCGGCTTCAGCGACGTATCGAATTCAGAAAGGAAGCCCATGATGTTGACAAGCGGCGCCCTCAGATCATGAGTAACGATATAAGCGAAGCGCTGAATTTCCTGGTTGGCCCGGCGAAGATCGCGTGTTCTTTCCTCGACACGCTCCTCAAGATGGCGATTGAGTTCGTCCACATCCTCCCGCGACCTGTTTAGCGCGCGAATATAAGTAAAGACGAGCAGTATCGACCCGCCGACCACGATGAGAATTGCAACGGCACCGCCAATCGTTACCCAACGAAGTGTATTGGCGGCGCCCAGTTGATCCGCAACGATGACGCGCAGGCGATCGTCGGTATCCGACTGAAGGTCCGACAGAACACTCCTGATCTCATTCATGAAGCGTTTGCCGTCGTTATTTCGAACGACCTCGGCTGCCTCGGTAATGCGACCCGCGCGCTGCAAATCGATGGTTTCGCGTGTCTCGGAGAGCTTTGCGTCGATCGCCTGCTTCAAGCCAGCGAGAGGTTGCTTATATCGCTCTTCCCCTTTCAGAAGATCGAGAAGTCGCGCCTGGCGTTCGGGCAAGCCCTGAAGGGCCTCTTCGTAAGGCCCCAGATATTCGCGATTGTTGGTAAGCAGATATCCCCGCTGGCCGGTTTCGACGTCCTGCATCGTCGTCAGCACATCCAGAATTGCGGCACGGACACGGCGCAGTTCCGCCGTTTCCTGGGAATAGCGATTATTCACCTGCACCAGCCACAAAGAAGTGGAGACCATGCCAATCAAAATTGCAACGCCAACAGCAAGCATCAAAAGGCTTCGCTGGGCAAACGGTGAAAAACCAGTCACAGCAGTAACATTCCCGGTAGGCAGTTAGTTCGCGGCACAAACTAGAGTACGCAAGCGACGGATGCGAATGATTTCTTTTTACACAAGAGTGGAACCACCTCGATCTTCAGGCGTTCAGCGCTGTTGGTAAAATGTCCGGGCGCGCCTGCGACCATGTGAATGCGGTAAGCTATGCAATATGATTTTCAGGGAAAGCATATCCTCGTTCTGGAAGACGACGCCCTTCTGGCAATGGATATGGAGGACTTTCTGTCCGACCTCGGTGTCGACGTCATCGGGCCGGTTTCCGATATAGCCGCAGCGCTGGAGAAAATAAGCGCAACCGATCTGGATGGAGCGGTCATCGACCTCAATCTCAAGGGCGAGTTATCCTTTCCCGTGATCGAACGACTGAGGGCCGAGAGCATACCTTTCGTCATCTGCAGCGGATATGCCGAGATACCCGGTATTCGCACGCAATTGACAGGGCTGACGATCATTTCCAAGCCGTGCGATTTTGATAATCTCCCGAATGTTCTGGCGACCGAATTCGCGCATACCGGCTAGCGGGAAAATACCGCAACGTCCGGTAACGCTGATAGGCGAAACTTCAGTCCAGAGGGAAAATCACCCGATATTTCAGGCCGTCGCGATCATAGCGGATTTCACTGTCGCCCTGCAGCTCGTACTGGGCTCCCCTTGTAACAAGGGTCGTTCCGAAACCGGTCTCCAGCGGAGCGGAAATGGGCGGGCCACCGCTTTCATGCCAGCGCAGCTCGATAAGGTCCCGGCCTTCATCGTTACGAAGCCTTTTCCAGAAGACCTGCACCTTCCCGGTTGCTTCTGAAAGCGAACCGTATTTCTGCGCATTCGTCACCAGTTCATGTAAAATCATGCCAAGCGCCAATGCGGATTTAGGCGATACGCTAACCCCGTCAGGACCGTCGAGCTCGACGCGGCTGGCAAAAGTGTTATGGGGTTCAATTGCCCGCTTCACGACATCCTTGAGATCGGTTTGTCCCCAGTTGCTCTGGAAAAGCAGGGCATGACTTTCGGCGAGCGCACTCACGCGGGCCACGAGCCTCTCTTGATAATCCTCTACGGATGAACTGCCTTTTGCAGTGCGCCGAATGATGGAAATGACCATCGCCATCGTGTTCTTGACACGATGGCTGAGTTCGCGGACGAGCAGCTCCTTGTGCATTTCCGCCCGTCTCCGCTCCTCCTTTTCCCGTGCTTCCGCGAGAGCGCGACCGACTGCGGAGGGCAGCCTCGCCAGTCGCTGCTTCAGGACATAATCAGTGGCGCCGCGCCTGAAGGCATCGATCGCCGCGTCTTCGCCGAGAACACCGGAAACGAAAATGAAGGGCGTGTCGGGTCTCGTTTGCATGACGACATCAAGCGCAGCCATGCCGTCAAAGTCCGGCAGGGAAAAATCTGCGAGAATGATATCGAACTGCTGATTTTCCAGAGCCTCGATGAAGGAAGTTTTACCCACCGCCCTGGTCACGACAGGGGGCGGAGAGATCCGTGAAAGCTGATCCTCGATCAGTTCGGCATCAACCGAGCTGTCTTCGAGAAGAAGAAGCTTGCTTTGCTCCATCTGCGGCATCGCCTCAAGCACCATTGCGGCGCGCGCCCGGCGGCGGTTCGTTCAGCAGGGCCCAGAACACGCCAAGATCCTGTATCGCCTTAAAAAACTGATTGAACTCCACCGGCTTCACCACAAAGGCGTTCACGCCGAGTTCGTAGCTCTTTACGAGATCCTGTTCTTCACGGGAGGAGGTCAGCATGACGACCGGAATATGCTTGAGGTGATCGCTGCCCTTAACGGTCTGGAGGACCTCGAGCCCGTCAACTTTCGGCAGCTTGAGATCAAGAAGAACCACGGTCGGATCACCGGCAGGCCGGTTGTGGAAGCTACCCGAGGCGTTGAGATAATCAAGCGCTTCGGCACCATCACGCGCAATGACGACCTCGTTCGCCAGTTGACATTTTTCCAGCGCAGTTAGCGTCAATTCCAGATCGCGTGGATTATCCTCCACGAGAAGAATAGGTCTGAGTTCAGGCAATTTTTTCCTCTTCAACTTTCGTAACCGGCAATGTGAAGGAGAACGTGGCTCCCTCTCCCACAGTTCCCTTAGCGCTGACCGAACCGTGGTGGCGTTCAACAATTCGTCTTACCAGCGCAAGTCCAATTCCCGTTCCCTCAAAATCCTCTACCCGCTGCAATCTCTGGAACACACCAAAAAGCTTGCTGTAATAGGCCATGTCAAAGCCGACACCGTTATCCTCGACCGAGTAGGTCACGCCACCTTCGGTTTCTGCCGCGGAAATGGTGATAATCGAAACGGGTTTCTGGCGGGAATATTTGATCGCGTTGTCAACGAGGTTGTACCACACCTGCCGAAGCAGGGTCGGATCTCCGAGCGATACGGGCAGATTGCCGATATGCCATTCGATCTGCCGATCAGCGATGGAATGAGCGAGGGAGCGGCGAACCTCGTTCACGACTTTCTCCATGTCTACCGGCACCATTGTGATTTGGGTGCGGCCGAGCTGCGAGAAATTCAGAAGATCATCCACGAGCCTGCCTGCGCCGAGTGCCGCTTCGGAGATCATCTGCAGATAGTGGAGCGATTTTTCATCCAGGGCGTTGCTGCGTTCGCGCAAGAGCTGAGCGAAACCGACAATATGACGGAAGGGCGCGCGGAGATCATGCGAAACCGAGTAGGAAAATGCCTCCAGCTCCTTGTTGGTCCTCTGCAATTCTTTCGTCAAATCCGCCATTTCCTCCGCCTTGCGCAGGACGATGCCGATGATCGCGCCACGCAACTCCCGCGCCGCTGCAAGCTCGGGCGCTGACCACGGTGAAGCTGTGTTGCGCACCTGCTCTTTCCAGGTTTCGAACGATTTGCGCGGATGAATGCGCCCGCTCTCATGCACTGTCTTGTGCGGATCCCCGCCCCAGCGCACCGTCTTTACGACTTCCGGCCGAAACCAGATCAGCCAGCTTCCGTGCAATTCCGAAACCCGCATCGCGATGATCCCGCTCGCCACGGACGCAAATGCCGCAGCAGCGGGATAATCGCCGGCAAGATTGTCTGTGGCAAATAGGTCTGCAACCTCGCGCTCGCCAAGCCAGCGGATCAATCCTTCGACCTGCTCCTGCGAGGGGGTCTTGCCCACGAGATGATATTCATCGCCAAAAAGGAGTGCCGCTCCCTCAGCCCCCACCTGCTCCAGCAGATCGTCCTTTTCGCTCTCCCCGCCCAGGAGGCCGTCAACCCATCTTTGTGCCGCCGCCATCCGCTTGAGCAGGCGAGCCTGGACATGACCAAGTTCCAGCCGGCGCGAAGCATCCTGAGAACTTTGCTCCATTGCGATCCGCATCGAAAGGAGTTGGGCGGCGAAATCGCAGGCTTCGCGCACGGCGAGCGAGACGGAGTGCGGGGCGGCGTGATGGCATGCGATCAGCCCCCACAATTTGCCATTGACGATGATTGACACCGACATCGAGGCCGCCGTCGCCATGTTACGCATGTATTCCAGATGAACGGGCGAAACGCTGCGGAGCTGTGAAAGGCTCATATCGAGCACTGCGCCCGTTTCCGAGTTGACCTGCGGCATGACAGGCACGGGCCTGTAATCGACGTCCGGGATCATACGCAGACGGTTGACCGTATAAAGCTTGCGCGCCTGTGGCGGGATGTCGCCGGCCGGGAAGCGAAGCCCGATATATGAAGGTAACGCCCCGCTGCCGGCTTCCGCCACGACATGACCGCTCCAGTCGGGACCGAAGTCATAAATAAGGGTCCGGTCATAACCGCTGATCGAGGAAACAAGCTGTGCAACTCGAGACAGTGCGTCGCCCAGCGACGGCGTGTTGTTGAGATATTGGGCGAGGCCTGTCAATTCGCTCATCAGCGCTTCGGCGGATGCGCCCGGGCCTGTTCTCTCAAGCTCGACGATGATCACGCTTCCCGACCGATGCGCCGAGACATCGAGTTTTTTTTCGGTCCAGACATATCTGAAGCTGCTGTCGTCACCGGAATACCAAGCCGGTAACGCCTCGATAAAAGGCAATGTTCCCCGGTCTGGAATCACCCCGATCGATAGAGGTGCATCTAGAAAATCCTGCAGGTTATCGCTCGCCTGCACGACGGCCAACTGACGCGCGGACAGCACGAAGAGTGCGCCATGTTGCTGGATAGCGCCGGGAATGTGGATGGGCTCGGCGCCGCAACTATCCAGCTTCGGCGTGACTGAGCTCATGACTTTCTCCAGCCGCTCTGTGATCGACGGCCTGCTCAAAACGCGGCCAGCCTAGCCATTATTCTACGGATGTAAACGTTTGCTTACGCGAAATTGTTTCGCCGTCGGCCACGTCCCTCTCAGGTTTCGGCAACAATTGCGGGCTTCATGAGATAATGACCCACACCCCAGACGTTACCGTCCTCGTGACCAAACAGCCCGGCCGTTGCGAGAAAAAACAGACGCCAGCGGCGTTCCCATAACCGCGCGTCAGCGCCATAAACCCGCTGCAGGATCGGCCTTATGTGGCCGATTTCCCGATCGAAATTCTCAAGCCAGGCGAGAGCGGTGCGCCGATAATGCGATCCCGGCCAGTTCCATTCCCTTTCGACGGTAAGAACCTCGCTGAAACGATGGGGAAGATCAAAAGCGGGCATGATGCCGCCGGTGAAAAAATGCCGGGCAATCCAGTCGGCGGGGTTGTTGTGGTCGAAACGATAGGATCGGCTGCGGTGGTTGAAGACATGGAGGAAAAACTTGCCATCTGGTTTCAGCCAGGCACGAACGCGTTCGAAGAGCACCTGCCAATTCGACATATGTTCGAACATTTCGACCGATACGACGCGATCAAAGTGATCGCCGGTCGCAAAATCGTTCATGTCTGCGGTCACCACGGAAAGATTGGACAGCCCGCGCTCACGCGCGCGGCCGAGGATGGATTCCCGTTGCGATGCGGAATTGGAGACCGACGTGATCCGCGCATTGGGAAAACGCGCTGCCATATAAAGCGACAGCGAACCCCAACCGCAGCCGAGTTCGAGAATGTCCATGCCGTCCTCCAACTCGGCATGGTCTACCGTCTCGGCGAGAGCAGCTGTCTCCGCTTCATCGAGACTTGTCTGGTTATGGGGATAATAGCAGCAGGAATATTTCCGCTGGGCTCCGAGAACCAGTGCGAAAAATTCAGCGGGGACTTCATAGTGTTGCCTGTTCGCCTCGTGGGTATGGCTGGCGACGGGGAATTTCGCCATATCCGCCGCAAAAGCCGCCTCGGCATCCGGCGGTATTTTTGCGAGCCGCCGTTTCGTTCTTGCGCAGAGCATATCTATTCCGGCGAGTGTAACGCTGTCGTTGAGCGCCGCGCGTTCTGCGGCATTGATGGCAAAGGCGAGCATATTCATGGCGTTTCCTCGTTTTTGCGCGGCCCCGGAAAGAAGGCGTTGACGCGGCGTTGCAGGGCACGGAATTTTTCTCCGCGCGATTTCAGCATGTGCTCTTCAAGCGGCGGAATGCCGGAGACATGGACGAGCAGCCAGTACATCATGACGGGCGCGGCAAGCGACGCCCAGGACAAGCCGTGCGCCTGAAGGGCCAGCAGCGGCAAGCTGCACCAGAAAAGCCATTCGAAGAAATAATTGGGATGGCGTGAATAACGCCAGAGACCGGTTTCACATATACCGGTTTTCGCTTCGGGGGTTTTCCTGAATTTCGACAGCTGGGCGTCCGAGAGCGCTTCACCTGCCAGTGCAACAAGCGCAACCATGGTGGCGAGAAGATCTATCGTGCGCGGGAAAATCCGGTCGTTGCTGGCGGCTAGATAAACAGCCAAAACAAGCACGAAGGCGGCAACCGCCTGTATTTGCAGGAAGAAGAAAAGCCGCCGGGGACCGGTTTCGCCCCATTGCTCCATGAGTTTTCCATAACGCGGATCTTCCCCGCCACCCCGCGTGCGCAGGCCTATGTGTCCAGCAAGCCGCAGGGACCATACGACAACGAGACAGAATACGATACTGCGCCGCCCGCCATCGCCCTCCGCCAGCAACACAGCCAAGATGCCGCCGAGCCCGACGCTTGCCGACCAGACGGTGTCGATCCAGCCGCTCGAGCCGGTCGCTCTTTGTAATGCCCAGGCTCCTGCCATCAGCAGCGACATCAGAATGGCAAGCGTCAGAATCACGGAAAACATCACTACTTCGCTCACCACTTTCAATCGATCGAGGCCTGGTTTCGTGATGGCAAATACGGCCTAACCAGCAAAAGAGTTTCAGGGTTCGAAAAAAATTCGAAAAACCACCTACCGCTGAAACTTATCAGACGGCTGCCTCGTATCTGCGCTGTCCAAAGACAATTTCTACAATGCGATAGCGAGGATCGATGACCGACACCGAAACAATGCGACGAGACAACCGGCGCCGCATCGCGATAGTGGGAACGGGAATTTCCGGTCTGTCAGCAGCCTGGCTCTTGTCGCAAAGGCACGATGTCACGGTCTTCGAGGCGGCAGACCGCGTCGGAGGCCACAGCAACACGGTGACATTCGATACGAAGAATGGCCCGATGCATGTCGATACGGGTTTCATTGTCTATAACGACTGGACATACCCCAATCTGACCGCGCTTTTTCGAAAGCTGAACGTGCCGACCGCAGCCTCGAACATGTCGTTCGCTGTTTCCCTTGATAATGGCGGCTTTGAATATTCCGGCGGAAACGGGTTTGGCCTGCTCGCACAGAAGAGAAATGCTCTAAAACCCCGCTTCTGGTCGATGCTTGCGGACCTCCTGCGATTTTATCGCAACGCCCCGCGTGACCTGCACTCGATGGCTGACATGTCCCTCGACGATTATCTGACGCGTAATCGCTATGGCGCAGCGTTCCGCGACGATCATCTCTACCCGATGGCTGCGGCCATATGGTCCACACCGGCCATGGAAGTAGGCCGTTATCCGGCAGCGCATTTCATCAAGTTCTGCCGCAATCACGGTTTGCTGTTGCTGCGCAACCGGCCGGTCTGGCGCACCGTCGTTGGGGGCTCGCGCGAATATGTAAAACGCCTCACGGCACCGTTTGCAGACAGAATTCGCCTGTCAACGCCAGTGACGCGTATTCGCCGCCTGCCGCACGGCGTCGAAATTACAACTGCGCAGGGTGAGATTGCCGGCTTCGATGACGTGGTCATCGCGACGCATGCGGATCAGGCGCTGGACTTGCTGGCGGATGCGACACGTGTCGAAAAGCGCATTCTCGGTGCCTTTGGTTATACGCGAAACCGGGCCGTGCTTCACACTGACAACACCTTCATGCCGCGCCGCCGCGCGGCTTGGTCAAGCTGGAATTATGTGGCCGACACGCGCACCGAAGCGGGCCAGCCCAGCATCACATACTGGATGAACCGGCTCCAGCCGCTCGGCGAAGCCGAGGATATTTTCGTGACCTTGAACCCGGTGCGGGAACCGCATCAAGGAAAGATCATCGCCGAAGAGACCTATCACCACCCCGTCTTTGACGCCGGAACCGAACAGATGCGCCAGGAACTATGGGCCTTGCAGGGCTTGCGAAACACCTGGTTCTGCGGCGCCTATTTCGGTTCCGGTTTTCATGAAGACGGCCTCCAGGCTGGGCTTGCCGTCGCTGAAGATCTCGGTGGCCTGTCCCGCCCATGGAAGGTGGCGGACGACAGCGGCCGGATCATCCGCCTCGATTTAGAGACGATTGCCACGGACACGCGATCCATGGAGGCGACGGCATGAAGCCTCCCCTCGTCTCTGCGCTTTTCCCTGGCCATGTCACCCACGCCCGGTTCAAGCCGAAAACCCACAAACTGGACTATCGAATCTATTCGCTATTTCTCGATCTCGATGAGTTGGAGACGCTGGACCGGAAATTGCGGTTTTTCTCGGTGGACCGGTTCAACCTGTTTTCATTTCATCGCAGGGACCGAGGCAACGGCAGCGGGCTTGGGCTGCGCCAGCAAATAGATGCCGCAATGACGGCGGCAGGCATGACAGCGGATGGAGGGCCGGTGCGCCTGCTTACCATGCCGCGTTTGCTTGGCTGGGCCTTTAATCCGCTCAGCGTGTTCTTCTGCCATGGCCGCGACATGGAACTCAAAGCCATCCTCTGGGAAGTGGACAACACTTTCGGCCAACGGCATTCCTATCTGATCCCCGTAGAGGCCGGCATGGGCGCGGAGATCGTACAGCGCTGTGACAAGGCTTTTTATGTCTCGCCCTTCATGGACATGAACCTTCACTATGTTTTCCGCGTCATCCCGCCTGGGGAGAGACTGAAGATCGTCATTGAAACATTCGACGAAGATGGCGCCGTCCTGACCGCCAGGCATCTTGCCCGAAGGGTCGAACTGACCGATCGAGCCTTGCTGAGAGCCTTTGTCACCATTCCTTTCCTGACCCTGAAAGTCGTTCTCGGCATTCACTGGGAAGCGCTGAAAATCTGGCTGAAGGGGGTGGGACTGAGAAAGCGCCCGCCGCCACCCGCACAGCCAATATCCTTCGTTCACCCTTCATCGTCGCAAATCGAGGCCAGAATTCATGACCCCGTTTGACAATCTTTCGGAATTACCGGTGCAGAACACCCGCGTCAGCGGCCGTATGGGCCTCGGCACTTGGCTCATCACCCGGCTGCTGAACAATATTCACCGCGGCCGGCTTCGCATCACCCTCCCCGGCGGCGGAACCATCGAAAAATCGGGGACATCGGAAGGCATCGACGCCATTCTCGTTCTGCATAACTGGCGGGCAATCCGCCGTCTGTTCGTCAATGGTGATATTGGCTTTGCGGAAGGCTTCATTGAGAACGACTGGTCCACACCGGACCTGACCGCGCTTATCCGTTTCGCCGCGCAAAATCGTGATGCTTTCACGAAATCAATGCGCGGCAGCCTGCCCATGCGCCTCATCAACCGGCTTGCGCACGGGCTGAACGCCAATACCAGACGTGGCAGCCGACGCAACATCGAGGCGCATTACGATCTCGGCAACGAGTTTTACCGGCAATGGCTCGATCCCTCGATGCTTTACTCATCGGCGATTTTCGACCTGATGACACCAACCCTCGAGGCAGCGCAGCAGAAGAAACTCGAGCGTATTGCCGAAAAGTTGCAGTTGACCGGCGACAAGGATGTGCTGGAAATCGGCTGCGGCTGGGGCGCGCTCGCCATTCACCTCGCCACGCAGCACAATGCCAACGTGACCGGCATCACCCTGTCGCCCTCTCAGTTGCGCTGGGCGGAAAATGCTGCGGAAAAAGCAGACAAGACTGACCGGATCAAACTGAAGCTGCAGGACTACCGCGACGTCAAAGGTCAATTCGACAACATCGTCTCCGTGGAAATGTTTGAAGCTGTCGGCGAAGCCTATTGGCCAAGCTATTTCGGGACGCTGAAGCGCTGCCTGAAACCCGGCGGTCGGGCGGTGCTGCAAATCATATCTATTGAAGAAAACCGCTTCGATAGGTATCGGCGCAAGGCCGATTTCATTCAGAAATACGTGTTTCCTGGCGGCTTCCTGCCCTCCGATTCAGCTCTGGAAAAAGCCGTGGGGCAAGCCGGCCTCAAACTCACGGAAAAGGAGCTTTTCGGCCAGTCCTATGCGCTCACACTGGCGGAATGGCGCCAGCGTTTCCATGCCCGGTGGCAGACTATTTCCCTGCTCGGCTTCGACGAGCGCTTTCGGCGGATGTGGGAGTATTACCTCTGCTATTGCGAAGCAGGTTTTGCCGAGGGAACCATTAATGTCGGGCTGTACACAATAGAACACGGATGAGGCGGGACAAAAAAACGGAGAACCACGATGAAGATTCTTGGATTGGCTATTGCATCCGCCCTGTCTCCGTTGCTGGTAGGGACAAGTGCGACCGCAGCCGATATCAACGGCAACTGGGCGCGGGGCGACGGCAAGGCGAAAGTGCTGATCGCTCCCTGCGGCGAGAAAATATGTGCGACAAACACATGGATCAAACCCGGCACCCAGAAAGAAAAGACCGGCGACCGCCTGATCATGGACATAAGGCCGGGCGAGACGGGCAATTACACCGGCACGGCCTTCGACCCGCAGCGGGATAAATCCTACAAGATAACGGTGACGGTGGCAGGCAACAACATGACTACGAAAGGCTGCATCATCGCCGGTCTGCTGTGCAAGGGCATAAGCTGGACCAGGATCGACTAGCCACGTCCCAGATCCTCCCCCTCTTGTCAACCAGACTAAAAAGTCGCCTGATCAATGGCAAAGGAAAAAATCGATGAAGACATATCTTGCCGCCTATTTCTTCACCCTGGTTGCCTTTCTGGTGATCGATTTCATCTGGTTGAGCACCATGGCGTCACGACTTTATCGACCGGCCATCGGCGATCTTCTGGCGGAAAATTTCCGTCTCGCTCCGGCGATCATCTTTTATCTCATCTACGCCGCCGGCCTTACTTTTCTCGCCGTGCGTCCGGCACTTATTTCGGGACAATGGAGCACGGCGCTGCTTTACGGCGCTGCCGTGGGCTTCATGGCTTATGCCACATATGATCTGACCAATCAGGCGACGCTGAAAAGCTGGTCGACGACCCTGACAGTTGCCGATCTGCTGTGGGGCACCTTCGTCTCCGCGGCAGCGGCCGTCATCGGCTTTCTTGTCACGGTACGCATCATTGGCCCGTTGGAAAACTCGGCAGGCTGGCCATGATGACCGTCGCCTCCTGCAGCCTGCGCCCGATGATCACAGGGCGTGTCCGGAACGAACTTCCCAAGCATCTCTTGTCTTCCTTCGAAAGACGATCCTATAAAGGAAGAATAGCAAGGAAGGTTCGAATGCAGGGCACAGAGATCGCAAGCCTTATCCACCGCGTCGGCATGGGTGATCGTTCAGCATTCGTCTCGCTTTACCGGGCAACAAGCCCGAAGCTTTTTGCGATCTGCCTGAAAATCCTGCGGGACAGAACGGACGCCGAGGAGGCGCTGCAGGAAATTTATATCAAGGTGTGGCAGCGCGCCCGCACATTTGCCGCCAGTGCCGGCAAACCGGCGACATGGCTCGCCACCATCGCGCGCAACCACGCCATAGACACGATTCGCGCCCGCAGACCTGCTGGCGATGACATTGACGAGGTATATGACCTCGTCGACGAAAGCGTTCGCGATCCTGAACAGCATGTTGTTCTGGCGGATGAAGGCCGCAGGATCGACGACTGCATGCGGGAACTTGAAACTGTGCACGCACAGGCAATACGCCGGGCCTATGTCGAGGGTCTGAGCTATCTCGAACTCGCCGACGAATTACGGGTGCCACTGAATACGGTTAGAACCTGGCTGCGGCGCAGTCTTATCAAACTCAGAGAGTGCATGCAGCGATGACGACGGGCGACCACAGCGGCGGAATGCACTCGCGCGATGAAATACTCGCAGGCGAATATGTGCTTGGTGTCCTGCCGCTTGAAAAGCGCCGCGAAGTGGAACAGCGTATCCAGGAGGACAGGGTCTTCGCGCAACTGGTGCAGCGCTGGGAGACCGAGTTTTCAGACTTTAACGCCGATTACCAGGAAGAGACGCCCAGCGCCGCTATTCTTGCCCGTATTCAAGAGCGTCTGTTCGGCAGCAGAGCGGTCAACACGAATGGCACCTTGTGGAACTCCGCATCTTTCTGGCGCTGGATATCTGTGGCCACCAGCGCAACCGCCGTGGCTGCCGTCGTTTATGCCGCGTTCCCGGAACAACGGGACGGCACAAGCCCGCTTGTGGCCGAGCTTGCGACAACCGACAGCCAGGTCAATCTCCTCGCGTCCTACGACGCGGAATCGGGCCGAATGCGTATCGTTCCCGTGGCGACCGGAAAGACGGACGAAAAGTCACTGGAACTGTGGCTCGTCATGGACAGCGGCAAGACCCGCTCGCTCGGCGTTTTCCAGCCCGGCACGAATGGCGACCTCGTCATTCCCGCCGACATGCGTGGCAATATAAAGGAAGGTACGACTTTCGCGATCAGTGTCGAACCATTCGGTGGTTCACCGACCGGTCAGGCAACCGGTCCGGTCATTGCTGTCGGCACCGCCCGGTGGGGTTGATGCCCCGCTGGGCCGTCTCCAGCCATGGTATTGTCATGCTGCCGCTGGAAAAGAAAGACGCAATTCCGTGTCCAGCATGGTGCAGAACCCAGGACTGGCAAGGGTGATCCGCCGTATCTGAAGCGGAACGCCGCGCTGCTGCGGCCGATCTCAATTTTACCGCCACCGCCATCCGTCTTTTCGCAACGTGCTGCAGCCCAACACGTAACCCACACCCGCGGCCAGGCAAAGTGAAGCCCAAGGACTTCTGCCGATCGCGCTACGTGCGGCACGGCGATTGATCCGGGCAACCGCATTTACAGACACCAAAGCCCGTGAAGCGGTTTCGCCAGCACGGACTTTCAAACTGTCGATCTCGGCGCGCAGTGCGTTTATCTCATCGCTCAATTGCGCTGCAAGGCTGTCATCGCGTTCCGCTACCTCTGCAAGCGCCGCGTCAACGAGGGGAGCGTCGGAGATTTGCGGCTGGACACCCGCGGGGTTCGGCTGTCCGTTGCCCTCTGATGCCGCGGGAACAGAACTGCCATGTTGTTGAAAGGTATTTTGGTTCATCGAAGCCTCCTTGATCAGCATCTAACCCGCGCCTCTCTCGGATGTTCCAGGACGAATGATTGCTTTGCGTCGCGTAAAGCCCTGGCCGGTGGGTCTTGCGAACACTTGCTTCAGCTATCGCACAACACCGGGACCGCGCCTCCTCAGACGCCGCCAACAAATGGGTCTAACTGTCGAAGGTTCTTTAGAGGCCGGCGACGCGAGACAAGACACATCGCAGACAGGGAATCGGTCTTGAATCCGGATTTGCCAGCGACGGCGATCGGGGGTGAAACTTTTTTGAGCGCGACGAGTTTGGTTCACGAGCAATGAAGCTCGCATTTCCCACAGCATGCAGTCATCCGCCATGCGGAGAATCTGCCCCCTTTCGGAGGAGATACCGTGAACTCTATCATTTACCTAGTCGGGCTGGTCGTGGTCGTCCTGTTCATTCTCTCACTGTTGGGGTTACGCTAATGGTTGATCCAATCGTTACTGACGCCAATCGGAGCTACGTCGACTGGCCTGCCATTTTTGCCGGTGCGTTTATTGCCTCCGGGGCAATGGCGGTTCTCACCGCGTTTGCCAGCGGATTGGGACTGAGTTCAATCTCGGCGGACAATGGCGGTGAGATCAGTTCAGTCTGGCTGATCATAACCGGCCTCTTCGTCGTCGTTTCTATGGTCGGCTCTTACATGCTGGGCGGTTACATCACCGGCCGGATGCGCAGACCCGCAGGGCAGGCGGACCGAAACGAATTGACCGTTCGTGACGGCCTGAATGGGCTGGTGGTTTGGGGGATTGGAACGGTCGTCTCGGCATTCCTGGCCCTGGGCGTTCTTTCAGGTGGTGCAAGAGCTGTTGGAAGCGCCGCCCAGACAGCAATTGAGGCAACCGGAACGGCGGTTGGTGGAGCGGCGCAAGGCGTCGGACAGGTCGCCGGGGGAATCGTTTCAGGAGCCGGCAGTGCCGCTGGCGGTATCGCGCAAGGGGCCGGGCAGGCAGCAGCGCCCAGCATCGAGCAGATGCTTCCGCAGGGCCTCAGGGCCAATCCGCTCGATTATTTTACCGATACGCTGTTGCGAACGGATGGACAGGCAGCGTCGCCGCAGGCCGATCAAACCGTCGGTGACTACCAGCGGCAAATAAGCGGCATCCTGGGAAATCTGCTGTCGACAGGCGAAATTTCCGACGCTGACAGAAACTGGCTCACGACACAGATTGCTACGCGTACCGGCATCAGCCAGACCGATGCCCAGAACAGGGTCAATCAGACGGTGGAGCGGGTGCAGGCCGTACGGACGGAAGCGCAGCAAAAAGTCGATGAGGCCCAAAAGCGCGTCGACGAAATGAAGGCGCAGGCAGAGAAAGCGCTGGAGGATGCCAAGAGGCAGGCGGCTGACGTTGCGGAGAAAGCACGAATCACCGGCATTCTGACCGCATTTTTATTGGCGGCTTCAGCAATCGTGTCCTCTGCAGCAGCTTACATCGGCGCTGTTCACGGTGGTCGACATAGGGATGAAGGAAGAATCTGGGGCGGACTCGCCTACAGGAGATAGCCCTTCATATCTGCAGAGGAGTCCCGCCCGTCTCGGGCGGGGCCCCGATCATAAGCCAATACGCGCTCTTCGGCCTCATTACGCCGCGCCATCATCATCCTTCGACATTTCCGCCTCAATGACGCAGATCACACCGCTCTTCTCATAGACGAATTTCGTCTCGCCTTTCAATTCGGCGGACAGAAGCCGCTCGATGAGGGTCGAACCGAAACCCCTGCGCCGGGGCGGAGCAACCTCCGGCCCCCCTCGCTCCTCCCACACAATCCGCAGGCGGTTGTCTGCAAGAGGCTCGAATTGCCACGAGATGGATACCTGGCCGCCAGGCGCGGACAGTGCACCGTATTTTGCCGCGTTGGTCGCCAGTTCGTGGAGAGCAAGGGAAAGTGACACGACCGCTCTCGGGGGCAAGGGAACGCTAGGCCCGCCAATCTGAAAGGCGTCGACGGGATAAGGTGACAAGGCCTGCTGCATGACGGCCTTGAGATCTGCGTGCTGCCAGTCGGCGTGCACCAGCAGGTCCTGCGCTCTGCTCAGCGACGCCAATCTGCTGGTGAAGGCTTCCACCTCCTCGTGGTTTGCCTTGTCGCGACCAAGCGTTTGTCTCGCAATTGCCGTCACAGTCGCAAGGACGTTCTTGACGCGATGATGGAGTTCATTGACGAGAATGGATTTCAGCCGCTCTGCATCCTTGCGGGCGGTGATGTCGTGCGCCGTCTTGGAGGCGCCTATAACACGTCCGTTGGCGTCGCGGATCGGCGACACGCTGAGAAGCACCTCGACAAGCCGCCCGTCCTTTCGACGACGCTGCGTCTCGTAGGGTTCAACGAAACGGCCTGCCCTGACCTCCGTGAGGATCCTCGGCTCCTCTTCCTGCCTCCCATCCGGCACCAACATCAGCACCGACCGGCCGACGACTTCATCCTGCGAATAACCATAGAGCTTTTCCGCAGCTGCGTTCCAGCTGGTGATCTTCATATCGAGATCGATGCCCATAATCGCGTCATTGGAAGAGGCGATCATCGACGCGAGGTGTTTCTCGATCTCCTGCGCGTGTCGTCTCTCGCCGATATCGACCGAAATGGCGACAGCTTGCAACATGTTTCCCCCGTCATCGCGGATTGCGGAGACCGAGTTCGCGACCCACACCAGACTTCCGTCACCACGGACGTAGCGCTTTTCTATCTCGAAGCTTTCACCGGTCTGAACCATGTGCTGGAACAGGCGCTGGTTTTCGGGAAGATCGTCGGCAAACGTAATCTCCTGCATGCGGATGCCGATCAGCTCGTCCCTCGGCCGACCGACGATCCGACAGAAATGATCGTTCACGCTGAGGAGTTTTCCGGTCAGATCGCCGAGGGCTATGCCAGCGGCCGACTGCGCGAAGATGGCCCTTAGACGCTCCTCGCTCTCTCGCAAAGCCGCATCCGCCTTCACCCGCTCGGTCGTTTCGTTGACGATGCAGGACACACCACGCACGGTGCCATCCTCATCCGCGACCGGAGAATACGAAATGTCGAAGTACACCGTTTCGGGGTAACCGTGTCTTTCGATATAAAATGGCCTGTCTTTTGCGGCGACCGTTTCTCCCTTCGCGAGGACGCGCTGCAGCAGCGGCTCAAGGTCGTCCCAGAGTTCGTTCCAGTATTCTCGGGCGGGTCTGCCGAATGCGTGTGGGTGCTTATTGCCTATGGTTGGCGCGTAGGCGTCGTTGTAGAATGCGACAAACTCCGGTCCCCAGAACATCACGATCTGCGCCTGTGAGGGAAGCATGATGCCGATGGCGGCATGCAGACAGGCAGGCCATTCCGATTTCGGGCCAAGTGGCCCTGATGCCCAGTCCACTGTGTCGAGGAGGCTGGATACGGGAACTGCGAGCGTGTTAACCTTGTCCAGGACGACGATCTCCACCTGAGGATTTATAGAAGCAGCCTATAGAACTTTCGGGTGCGAGCAAAGTGTCTGTCACGGTTGCGGCATGTTTCCTGTGTCCGACCGTCGATATCAGCCGAAAGTCATCATGGCCGATCGTATCTCAATCAAAGCCCCATATATCTCAATCCGAGCGGCCCACCCCCGATCACCTCCGCCTGGCTCTTGCAGTCCAGAGTCCTTTTTGGTGTGTCACTGGACCGTCTCGCTGCACTGCATGAACACACGCATGAAGGAGCGAGATGAAACTGCTTGCAAGCTATTTGGCCCGGCTTAAGAACGATACGCGTCACGTCAGCGATAACCGCGCTGCCTTTTAAATAAACCTCCGTGCGGCACCGGAGTGCTGCCAAACCGTATTATGATTGGCTACTTCGCCCCGAACCGCGGACGATACCTGCCGGGCCCCGTCACGAAATACAAAAACAGGGCCCCAACGATAGCCAGATTCTTGAAGAATTGCCCCTGCTGGGCAGAGCGCGCCTCTTCCGGGAAAGACGAGAACGCATGGCTGAGCAAGGTGGCGACATAGGTAAAAGCCAGCAGTATCGCACCTGTTTCCCGGGCCCTTACCCCGAATATCAAGGCAGCGGCACCGAGGATTTCTACCAAAATCACAAGATATACGACGAGGCCGGAAAAAGGCACGCCCTTTGCGGCCAAAGAACCCGCAAAGCCGAAAATTTCGAAGAGCTTGCCGACACCGGCCTGCAGCGCGCTGATCGAAAGGCGCCCAAGAAGAATTATCGCATCATTTATCTTTGCAGTCATTGGAAGTTGCTGTTGAATCTTGCTTCGGCACTCTCGGCAGATTTATCATCGCGCCGCGCCTGTGGGCGCTACGAAGCGGCATGATCCATGCCGCCTTCCCTTCACGGCGCGGGCTGCTGCCATCCGTACGCGCGCTTCTGGACTTTCTGGCGGATGAATATACAAGACTTTCGGCTTTCGAGAGAAAGCAAATTTTACCGTGAACCCCGCACAGGTGACCGTTGAACGCGCACGCTGGTTTCTGCGCACGTTGCGTAGTCAACGGTCAAACGGCCCCAATCCAGTATCAGTTTCTCCCGATCCTCACCTTTAGGCTGCTGCCTGGACGCCGCTTGCAGCTATCGATCAAGTTCCGCCGACCGAATGGAATGGCGTTGTTGTCGCCCGCGCCAACCATACGCAAGATAAGGAATCGTGCACCGAACCGGCAGCCACGTGCCGCTACGTATCAGGCCCTTGCGATTTGCCATACAGCGATCGCAGCTATTGCAGCCGGTATTGTGACGACAATCACGAAGATGGGCAGTTCCAGCATCACCGTGTAACCCGCTTTGGTCACGCCCACCCACAGGTTGACCAGCGCCATCGCAAGCCAGAGGGGAATGAAAGCTTTCGCGGCGACAGCCCCACTTGCCGAATCCTCGCCCCACAGCCAACCGAACAGGCAGAATACACCGAACAGGGCAATGCCGCCCAGAATCACCAACATCATATGCATGATGCCAACCTTTCATGCCTCGCAGGCGAGAAAGGGCGCTGAAGCCCGTTCCCCCGGTCGTTACTTGGTCGTATAGCCGCCGTTGACGAGAATGGTTTGGCCCGTCATCCACCAACCATCCGAGACCATAAAACGGATGTAGGGGACGATGTCCTCGATGTCGGTAAGTCCCGTCTTGGAGAAACCGGAGAGCGCCGCCGCGGTCTTGTGGTAGGCGACGGCATCCGCTCCCTCGGCGGGATAGAAAAACGGGGTGTCCATCGGGCCGGGCCCGATCGCCGTGACCGAGATGCCGCGCTGACCGAACTCCTTCGAGGCTGCGCGGGTGAAATGCTCGACCGGCGCCTTGGTGCCGGCATAGCTCGCATAGAAAGGTGTGAACGCGCCGAGCAATGAGGTCACCAGCGTTACCAGCTTGCCATTGTCATTAAGGTGCCTACCGGCTTCCTTGATGAAGAAGAATGCGGTTTTCGCGTTGACGGCACTCATTTCATCATATTCGGCTTCAGATATCTCCAGGATTGGCTTCTTAAGGACCTTACCCACCGTGTTGATTGCAATGTCAGGGCGGCCGATGGCAGCGACAGCCTCGCCGAACAGCTTTTCGACGGCGCCCGCCGTTGTCAGGTCGGCTTGCAATGCCACTGCCTCGGCACCGGCCGCCTTGACTGCGGCCACTGTTGCATCCGCCTCCCGTTTGGTGGCAGCGCTGTTATAATGGATCGCGATTGCTTTTGCGCCGTGTGAGGCGAGATCGCGTGCTATCAGCCCGCCCAAATTCTTGGCGCCCCCGGCGATGATGACGGTTTTACCCTTGATGCTGTGATCGGTCATGGATGGCCTCCTTTTGCAGATGGGCAGCCGCATCTGCGCCCGCCGTCGCCAGAGTATCGTCTGGATTTTCGTGATAAAGTCATCCATTCTGGTTTCACTTGTTTGAAACCCCGCACAATCTGAGGCTCTTGTGGATCGCATCGACCTCTTTCGTGTGTTCGCCCGCGTTGTGGAGTGCTCAAGCTTTACACGTGCAGCAGACACACTCGGCCTGCCACGGTCTACGGTTTCGGCTGCCGTTCTGGAACTGGAGGCGCGCGTCGGCGCCCGCCTGCTGCACCGGACCACCCGCAAGGTTTCAGCAACGCAAGATGGGTTGGCTTTTTACGAGAGGTGCGAGCGCATTGTCTCGGATGTCGAGGACACCGAGAACATCTTCCGACAAACCATCTCACGGCCATCGGGCAGGCTGAGGATCGACGTTCCGGGCCGGATCGGCCGGTTGATAATCGCGCCCGCCTTGCCGGATTTCCTTCATCGATTCCCTTTGATCGATATCGAGCTGGGGGTTACCGACCGCGCAGTCAATCTCATTGAAGAGAGTGTGGATTGCGTTTTGCGGGTCGGTGCATTGACCGACTCCGGTCTGATCGCGCGACAGATAGGCAGGCTGCCACTCATCAACGTCGGCAGCCCAGCCTATTTTGCCGCGCATGGCACACCTTTCGCCCCGGACGATCTGTCGCAACATTGGGCAATTAACTACGCATCTCCTTCCACGGGGAGAATTGAAAGCTGGGAATGGCTGGAAAACGACACCGTTCGCTCGATGTCTATGCGTGCCCGCGTGACGGTCAACAGTGCAGAGCCCTATATTGCATGTTGTCTGGCAGGAATGGGTCTTATTCAGATACCTGCCTACGACGTCCGAGATCACTTGCAAAACGGCGCCCTGATCGAGGTGATGCCGGATTACAGGGCCCAATCCCTGCCCATGGCGCTGCTCTATCCACACAGGCAGCACCTCTCCCATCGTTTGCAGGTCTTCATAGACTGGTTGGAGGCACTGCTTAAGCGGGAGCTCCTGAGCGACGCCATTCTTCTTGAGGATTGACCTGGGGCCGAGACCAAAATGAGATTGTCCGGCAGCGGACCGATCACGCAAGACAACTGACACCCAGGCAAATCACCACCGCGATAATGCTGGCGGCGAAGGCTCCATGACGCGCCCTCAACGCATGTGTCACCTTCCGGCATGATGGACACAGGCCGAAACAGTCATCATAGTGCAGCAATATAGCGACGCCACCGTCCGTCAGTGAATGGCGTCACGGGCAGAGACCGACTCTTTCCGAGAGCGAAGAGAAAGTTCGGGCAACCATCCCTGCCTCGGCCATTATGGGATTCACTGGCCTGCCGGCTCAGCTGGATGCTCTTCTCATGTTAACGCGGTGCGCCGCGCTGGAGGACAAGGCGAATGAAAACGAGATTTCTCGGTGGAACTGTCGTCGCTTTGGTGCTCTCCACCGCAATTGCCTCCGCTCAGCAGGCCTCTGACACTGTCGCGCCCGAAAAAGCGACGGGAGCTGCAACTGCCAGACGTGTCGAGTCAAAGAGCTTCATGGTCGCCGCGGCCAATCCGCTCGCGGCTGAGGCGGGACGCGAGGTGATCGCAGCGGGCGGAAACGCCATAGATGCGATGGTGGCGGTGCAGACCGTGCTGGGCCTTGTCGAACCGCAGAGTTCCGGTCTCGGCGGCGGTGCCTTCCTGGTTTATTACCATGCAAAAAGCGGCAAGTTGACGACGTTGGACGGCCGCGAGACGGCGCCCCGGGAAGCTACGCCGAAGCTCTTCCTGGATGATAAAGGTCAGCCGCTTAAATTCCTGGACGCAGTCATTGGCGGCCGTTCCGTTGGCACGCCGGGAACGGTGCGACTTCTGGAGGAAGCCCATAAACGGTATGGAGAAGCGGAATGGGCGAGCCTTCTGAAGCCTGCCGAAAAGCTGGCGACCGAGGGGTTCAAAGTATCACCGCGTCTTGCCTCCCTCATCGCTTCGGAGGGCGACCGGCTGAAGAAATATGCAGAAGCCCGGTCATATTTCTTCGACGCCTCAGGGGCCGCCCTGCAAACCGGTGCAGTGTTGAAGAACCCGGCCTATGCCGAAACGCTTGCCGTGCTTGCCAAAGGCGGTGCCGACGCATTTTACAAGGGGACAATCGCCGAGTCGATCGTCAAGACCGTGCGCGAAGCCGCCGACAATCCGGGCGTCTTGTCGCTGACCGACCTGTCCAGCTATCGTGTGATCGAGCGCGCACCGGTCTGCTTCAATTATCGCGCTCTTGATGTGTGCGGGATGGGACCGCCGTCTTCGGGTGCCGTCGCCATCGGTCAAATACTCGGCCTGTCGGAGAATTTCGACCTGAAGAGCCTGGGGCCGAAGAATGTCGAAAGCTGGCGCATTATCGGCGATGCGCAACGCCTCGCCTTTGCCGACCGCGAGCGTTATGTCGCTGACGCCGATTTCGTAACCCTGCCGATCACGGGCCTGCTGGACAAGAGCTACCTAAGCGAAAGGGCAAAGCTGCTCGATGGCGACAAGGCGTTGGCCAAGGATGCCGTCAAGGCCGGCGAGCCTGAATGGGACCACGCGCTCCTTTTGGGCCGGGATGCCGCGCTCGAGTTACCCTCTACGAGCCATTTTGTCATTGCCGACAAGGACGGCAATGTGGTCTCTATGACGACGACAATCGAAAACGGCTTCGGCTCGCGTCTGATGACGAATGGTTTCCTGCTCAATAACGAGTTGACAGACTTCTCGTTCAAGACTCACGACGGCGGCCTGCCGGTCGCCAACCGCGTTGAGCCCAGTAAACGGCCGCGCTCGTCGATGGCCCCGACTATCGTGATGAAGGATGGAAGACCCCTGCTCGCCATTGGTTCACCCGGCGGCAGCCAGATCATCGGCTATGTGGCACAGGCGCTGATCGCCTACATTGACTGGGGCATGCCCGTTGAGGCGATCGTCGCCCAGCCACATCTCATCAACCGGTTTGGCACATACGATATCGAGGCCGGCACCAGCGCAGAAGATCTGGTGGGATCGCTCAAGGCGCTGGGTTACGAGGTAAAACCGGGTGAAATGAATTCCGGTTTGCATGCCATTGAGATGACCCCCAAGGGGTTGGCCGGCAGCGCCGATCCCCGGCGCGAGGGAGCCGTTGTCGGAGAGTGAATGCGTCACGGCCACGAGCACCAGAACAGCGTGGAGGGTGTCTATCCGCCAAGATTGCAGGCACGAGGCGACAGTTCCCCTATGATCTGGATACCTGACTAACGCCGCAGCCCATCCATGACCAGCCGGACGATCCTGTGCGCGCGGTCACGCCAATCCGGCCCTTCCGGTATGGAATAGATGCCGAAGAGCGCGTTCAGGACATCCGCACCTGCGATGTCTCCCTTTACGGCGTCAGCCTTGACGGCATTGTCGAGTAGCTCCTCGAACGCCGTATGCAACAGCTTCGAGCCCTCCGCAAAAAGGGCGGAGTTGGAGGTGAACAGGAGTTTCAGACTGTTGGCCATGCCCCTTTTTGCCGCCATGTAGCTAACAAACCGGTTCATCCATTCTTCAACGGCTTTCGCGGGCTCTTCTTCCCGGACCAGGTCGCGCGCGGCCGTCGCAAGAATTTCCAGCTCGCGCCGATAGACGCCCTCCACCAGATGTTCGCGCGTCGGGAAGTGCCGGTACAGCGTCCCTATGCCAACGCCTGCACGCCTGGCAATATCTTCCAGCGAAGCCGCCGCGCCCTGCTCTGAAAATGCCAGCGCCGCGACTTCAATCAGCTTTTCCCGATTTCGCCGGGCGTCTGCACGCAAAGGGGCCGGTTCAACCGGAGGCGTTTGCTCCTTGGGCACGTGAAAGGCCGCTCCATTAAAAAATAGCTTGACGGACGACTGCAAGCCACTAAGTTAAACGGAGGCGCCTCCGTTTATGGGTGCGCCATTCGCTTCTTTAAATCAGATATGAGGCGGATGTCATGCCGAAATCAACGATTGGCGCTGATGAGCTCCCGACAACTCCAGAGTTCCTGAGGAACTTAACCTTCTGTCGCTCATTCTGATGTCACAATGCGGGAGGCACTTATGACACGATCGGCCGATAGCATCAGACATAACGATAATCCCGCAGATTGGTTGCGTCGCAGTGCCGATGCCTCAATCTTGGCAACACCGCAGCAAGCTTTTTCCACTGACAGGGCCTACGACGTCCTGAACTTTGCCATCGAGACCATGAAGGCAGGGCTCGAGGTGGCGCTGTGCACCTTGGTGGAAATACGCGGAGGCTCGTCCCGGCCGCTTGGCGCGCATATGGCGGTCGCTGAGGATGGAAGGTACTGCGGATATGTTTCTGGCGGATGCACGGAAGCGGCTATCGCAGCCGAAGCCTTGCAAGCCATGAAGAGCGGCCATGATCGCTTCGTCATGCTGGGCGAAGGCTCGCCGTTCTTCGATATCGTGCTGCCCTGCGGAGGCGGTATTACGGTTGCGATTCATCTTGTCAGGAACGTTGAACCGCTCTGTTCCACCAACATGCAGGTCGATCACCGGCAATGCGCATCGCTTTGTTATGCACCGGGTCTCGAGCAACTTTCGCCCGGCCTCCAGAGCAAGCCGACCGGCTGGGATGGCGATGTCTTTGTCACCCACTATCGGCCAAAAGTACGGACGGTTTTTTCCGGGCGCTCGCTCGAAGTGGAAAACGCCGTCAGCGTCGCGAGAGCTGCAGGATACGACGTTGTTCTCCTTGAGGATTCGCCGGGAACCAACATCGATGCATCGTTGATTGATCCCGACACGGCCGTTGCAGTTCTCCAGCATGACCTGGATCGGGAAATCCCGTTACTTGAGGCCGCTCTGCGCGCATCCCCTTTTTACATTGGCGCACTCGGCAGCTCCCGCACTCATGAGAAACGCGTCGAGCGATTGCGCCAGAGGGGTCATTCGGATGAGTCAATCGCCCGGATCAAGGCTCCGATCGGCGTTTTCGGGCGGGCAAGAGACGCTCAGTCACTGGCGCTGTCGGTCATCGCCGACATCGCAGCGTCGCGACAGCTCAACGTAACAAACAGCTAGAGCAGAAGGTCGTCGCATCAACAAGCCGACGGCTGGTCACAGGCAAACCATTACCGTGAGTTCCATGGGTGCCGCGACAGATCCTCCAGCGCGGGCCTTCAGACGAGGGAGATGTCCAATGCGATTTAACATCAACGGAACGGCAGTGGAGGTCGAGGCAGACATCCGCACTTCGCTGCTTGATCTCATGCGCAACTATCTGGGATTTACCGGCACCAAGAAAGGGTGTGATCAAGGCGCATGCGGCGCATGCACCGTACTGGTGGATGGCGAGCGCATCAATTCCTGTCTCGCGCTCGCGGTCCAGTATCAGGGCCGTAACATCACGACTGTCGAGGGCCTCGCCGCAAACGGCAACCTTCATCCCCTGCAAAAAGCCCTCATAGAGCATGACGGCTTTCAATGCGGCTATTGCACACCCGGCCAACTCTGTTCCGCCGTCGGCATGGCGGCAGAAATTGAACGAAACATTCCGAGCGTCGTCACCGCCGATCTTTCGAGCGACAGCATCGCCGTCGACGACACCGAGATTCGCGAACGCATGAGCGGCAATCTCTGTCGCTGTGGAGCCTATAACGGCATCGTTGAAGCCATATCTGAAACGCTGGTGCAGCAGACGGCGGTACCAACCGATGAGAGGGCACGGGCATGAATATCTTCTCCTATCACCAGGCATCTGATGCTGGGTCGGCGATCGCGCTCAAACAGGCCGGGCCGGCGGCGAAATATCTGGGCGGCGGCACCAATCTTGTCGATCTCATGCGCGAGACGGTCGAAAGACCGGAAACGCTGATCGATGTCACGCGGCTATCGAGCAGCATCGAACAGCGCACCGATGGCAGCCTGCTGATCGGAGCGGGGGTGAAGAACACGGCGCTCGCGGCCCATGGCGCGGTACGGATCCAATTCCCGGTTCTCTCCCGGGCCATCCTGGCAGGAGCAAGCGCGCAGATTCGAAACGTCGCGACGGTCGGAGGCAATATCCTCCAACGCACCCGGTGTCGGTATTTCTATGACAATGCCGCCCATTGCAACAAGCGTGAACCGAGTTCGGGCTGCGACGCGCTGGAAGGTTTCAACCGCTACCACGCAATCCTTGGGGCATCTCAAAGCTGCATCGCGACCCATCCTTCCGACATGTGCGTTGCGCTCGTCGCACTGGATGCAATGGTGCACCTTGAGGGGCCATCCGGCACGCGCAGCCTGCCGCTGCGCGATCTTCACCGACTGCCGGGCGACACACCCCAGATAGAAACGGCACTTCATCCGGACGAGCTCATCACGGCCGTCGAAATCCCAGCGCTGCCTTTTGCAAAAAGATCCGCTTACCGAAAGGTCAGGGACCGTGCGAGTTACGCCTTCGCTCTCGTTTCCGTCGCCGCGGCGCTTGATGTCGATAGCGCAGGTAACGTGAACGACGTGAGGCTGGCGCTCGGCGGCGTCGCGCACAAGCCGTGGCGCGCTCTCACGGCTGAATCGCATCTTAAAAGCCAGCCGGCAAACGCGAAGAGTTTCCGCGCTGCGGCGGAGGCCGAACTCGCGGACGCTGTCGGTTTACGAGACAATGCTTTCAAGATCGAACTGGCAAAACGCACTATTGTCGCCGTTCTGGAAGAACTGAAGGGAGAAAACGCATGAGCGCTGATACCCACACGCTGCCGGAAGCGGGCAGACAAGGTCGCTGGCAACCTGCCGTTACGAAAGATCCGCTGCTGCGCAAACATGGCGCCCTCGGGCAATCCATATCGCGCATCGAAGGTCCCATGAAGGTTCAGGGCAGGACGCGATTTGCGGCGGAATTTCCCTATGACAACATCAGCTATGCGGCGCTCGCTTTCAGCACCATTGCCCGCGGACGCATCTCCGAGCTGAATGTGAGTGCAGCGGAGGCCGCGCCCGGCGTCATTCTCGTCATGACCTACAGAAACGCACCGAGGATGAAGGCGCCGTCGCTTATGATGTCGTCTCCGACAGCTGCCGGGGCGAGCAATCTTCCCGTCATGCAAAACGACGAAATCCACTGGAACGGTCAGCCGATCGCTCTGGTTCTGGCCGAAACGCAGGAACAGGCGGATTACGCTGCATCGTTGGTCACGGCAAAGTATGAACTGCTGCCGGCGGTCACGTCCTTCGATGAAGCCAAGAAATCGCCCAGGCAGCTCGAAAACCTGCTTGGTCAGCCTCCATTTGTTGAAATCGGCGACGCGGCAGCCGCGCTTGCAAATTCGGAGGTGAAGGTCGATCTCATCTACAGAACACCACGACACAATCACAATGCCATAGAACTGCATGCAGCAACCATCGTCTGGAACGATGATGAGCTGCGCGTTCATGACGCGAGCCAGCTGCTAGACCTCACCACAGGCCAGCTCGCGGATATATTCGGGCTCGATATCAGCAAGGTCCATGTAACCTCGCCCTATGTCGGCGGTGGCTTCGGTGGGAAATGTTTCTGGGATCATCAGATCTTGGCTTGCGCGGCAGCCAAACTTGCGGGGCGCCCCGTGCGCATCATGCTGTCGCGGGAAGGTGTCTTCAGGATCATCGGCGGTCGCACCGTAACCGAACAGCGCGTGGCCTTGGGTGCCAGGACCGATGGAACACTTAATGCGTTGATCCACACCGGAACCGCGGCGATGACGACGCACAATTCCTGTCCGGAACAATTCACCTTTCCGGCCCGCCATCTCTATGGCGCCAGAACGTTCCGCATCGGTCAGGATGTCGCCGATCTGGACATGCTGGCAAATACTTTCATGCGTGCGCCGGGCGAGTCCGTCGGGACTTTCGCACTTGAATGTGCACTGGATGAACTCGCGGAGAAATTGGAACTGGATCCCATCGAGCTGCGCCGGCGGATCGAGCCGGAAAAGGACCCGACGACCGGCAAGCCGTTCTCGTCGCGCTATCTCATCGAAGCTTACGACAAGGGCGCAGAGCAATTCGGCTGGGATAAAAGGAGCCGGACACCACGTCAAAGACGTGAAGGCGAATGGCTTATCGGCATGGGATGCGCCACCGCGACCTATCCTTACCATCGCTTTCCCGGCGGCGCGGCCCGGATCAAGCTGACAGCAGACGGCCATGTTACCGTGTCGACGGCCGTCCATGACATGGGTATGGGCACCGCCACGGCTCAGGTGCAGCACCTGGCGGCACGACTGGGGCTGCCGCTTGAGCATGTCACGTTCGAGTATGGCGACAGCAGACTGCCGAGAGGCGTGATCGCCGGAGGCTCCACTCAGACCGCCTCCATAGGCGGGGCGATCATTGCCGCAACCGAGGTCTTCATGGAAGAGTTGATCAAGCTTGCCGGGAATGACTCGCCCCTTGCGGGGCTGTCGCTTCTTGAAGTCGAGGCGAGAGATGGTGGGCTATCGCATGTGAACGATAGCAGCCGGTTTGAGAGCTACCAATCGATCCTCCAGAGGGCGGGTCGAGAAGAGCTCGTCTGCGAGGCAGAGGCACCAGCCCCAGCCGAAATGGAAGCTTTTTCAATGCATTCCTATGGTGCGCAGTTCTGCGAGGTGCGCGTCAGCGCACTCACCGGCGAGACGCGCGTCTCCCGCTTCCTGGGTTCCTTCGACGCCGGGCAGATCCTCAATCCCAAAATGGCGACCAGCCAGTTCAAAGGCGGCATCATAATGGGCATCGGGCTTGCCCTGACCGAAGAAACCTATTTCGATGAGCGGACTGGACGCATCGTGAACGCCTCCCTGGCGGATTATCATGTGCCGGTGCAGATGGACGTACCGCCTATTGAAATCCTCTACACCAACAAGCCCGACCCGCAGGCGCCGATGGGCGCTCGCGGCATCGGTGAAATCGGTATAACAGGGGTTGGCGCAGCCGTTGCAAATGCAGTCTATAACGCAACGGGTATTCGCGTTCGCGATCTGCCCGTCACCCTGGACAAGCTGATGGCCCGTCTCGACTGACGCGTCCGACAACATCAACGCCCTCAGCATTTCCGCCCCGGCCCAAACCGCTCGCCGCGACACGGAGCGCCAAAATTCGAGGTCCAGCTTGGACCTCGACCCCGCCTGCAAGCGACAGCAATGTCGGTAAACAGTCCACAAAATCTGTCTGCCTGGATGGGCATTAAGCCCTGCCCATCGGCAAAGAGCGCAGAGACCACCGGCATTACCCTTCGCCTACGGTTTTTGCGGTTTGCATACCGTCGAGTTGGCCGCTCTGGCGGCCTCCTTAGCGCTCCGGGCATGACCTACGGCATTCGTGTGTTCCTGGGCGGATCACGCGGCAGTCATAGCGAGAGGTTAGCCGTTGTTGGCTGCGCTGAGGACGGCACTGACCGAAGCCGTGGCGATGTCATCGTCGATGCCGATCCCGAAAACCGTGACGCCATCACGAGTGCGGCATTCTAGGTAGGCGACCGCTTGGGAATTCGCGCCGCGTTTCAGAGAATGTTCGTGATAGTCGAGGACTTCCAACGTCACCCCACAATCCTCCTCCAGCGCCGAGACCGCACTGGAGATCAGGCCATTCCCACGGCCTGTGATCGCAATCACACGACCTCTGTGACGGATGCGCCCGACAAAAACGCGTTCCTTCCCGGCGCTCCGACGGCTTTCATCCTGATAATCAACCAGTTCAAACGGCTGCGGCCCGGTTAGATGGTAAGCATCTTCGAAGATCGACCAGATCATAGCGGCCGTGATTTCGCTGCCGGTGCTCTCAGCGAACTCCTGCACACGGCGGCTGAGATCGATCTGAAGCGAGCGCGGCAGTTTCAAACCCTTGTCCTGTTCAATCACCCAGGCAATACCTCCTTTGCCGGACTGGCTGTTGACGCGGATGACTGCCTCGTATGTCTCGCCTATGTCCGCCGGATCAACTGGCAGATAGGGCGTTTCCCAGATACCGTCATTGCGTTTTCTGTGGGCCGTGAACCCTTTCCGGATCGCGTCCTGGTGCGAGCCCGAGAAGGCCGTGTGCACCAGTTCGCCGGCATAGGGATGGCGCGGGTGCACCGGCAGTCCGTTGCAATGCTCGACGGTATTCACGACATCGCGGATCGCGGGAAAATAGAGTTTCGGATCGATCCCTTGGGTGTAGAAATTCATTGCCAGCGTCACCAGGTCCACATTGCCGGTCCGCTCGCCATTCCCGAACAGGCATCCCTCAACACGGTCGGCCCCGGCAAGCAACGCCTGCTCGGCCGCCGCCACGGCCGTTCCCCTATCATTGTGAGGATGCACGCTGATAACCACCGCATCACGGCGCGAGATGTTGCGGCCGAACCACTCGATCTGGTCTGCATAAACGTTGGGTGTCGCGACTTCGACCGTTGCCGGCAGGTTGAGGATCGCTGGACGTTCGGAGGTCGGCTGCCAAACGTCCAACACCCGTTCACAAATCTCAAGCGCAAAATCAGGCTCGGTGAAGCAGAAGGTTTCGGGCGAATACTGAAAGGTCCAGTGGGTGTCGGGTCGCTTCAGGCTTTCCTCCAGCATCGCCGTGACGCCGGTGACGGCCAGATCGATGATCTGATGCCGCTCCATCCCGAAGACCACGCGGCGGAACAGCGGAGCCGTTGCGTTATAGAGGTGAACGATCGCCCGGCGCGTGCCCTCAAGCGCTTCGAAGGTGGGGACAATAAGATCTTTACGGGATTGGGTAAGCACCTGAATCGTTACGTCGTCGGGAATCCGATCTTCTTCGATCAGCGCACGGACAAAGTCGAATTCGGTCTGTGACGCCGATGGAAAGGCGATCTCAATTTCCTTGAAGCCTGCGGCGAGCAGCATGTCGTAAAAGCGTAGCTTGCGCTCCACATCCATCGGATCGGCAAGCGCTTGATTGCCGTCGCGCAGATCGGTGGACAACCAGCGGGGCGCTTTCGTCAGCCGGTTGGACGGCCACTTGCGGTCTTGCAGCTCGATGGGAGAGACGAAAGGGCGGTATTTGATTTCAGGATTGGTCAACATGGCGTGATCCGTTGCGATGCGTTTTGTGAAGGATTCGACACGGCCATTACGATCGCCGGGAAGCCGTCAGGCCCGACGATCGCCGGTAAGTCGCAACACGTCGCAAACCGTTAAACAGGCAAACGCATGGGCCGCGCGTCCAACGGCCACGCCGAGCGCCGCAGGACACGGCTCTTCGATGCAGTCAATAAGGCGGTTGCGGTCGGTCACCTGGCGAAAACTCTCTGCTGTTAGATGGCCTACCGTAGTGAGCGCGAAGCTGATATTCTAACGCCGGATGATCATCGATCGTCGCAAAAGGATCAGTTTTGAAAAGCGGCATAAACATTACCAACGAGATCGCCGTCATCACCCACGACGAAAACCGCTTTTCGGGGCCAAGGCACAGTCACGAAGAGGCTCAGCTTCTATATGCCGTCAGCGGGGTTGTATCGATCAGGACGGATCGCGGCACCTGGGTCGTTCCGCCAAGCCGGGCGGTCTGGCTACCGCCCAAGCCGGCGCACGAAACGTCGAGCCATGCAGGCGTGCAGTTCCGGTCACTTCTGATTGACACAAGCGGAATAGGGGGGCTTCCCGACGAATGCCTTGTGGTGACGATCACCCCTCTTTTGCGGGAATTGATTCTGAAACTTGCCGAGCTTGCCGAGAAGCCACAAAGTCGGGAGCAAGCGGACGCCGTCGTCAGGCTGCTCCTGATGGAACTTTCCTTTCAGCCAGCGCAGCCGCTCAACCTGCCGATACCGAAGCATTCCGGCTTGGCGCAAATGTGCGAGCAGGTCCGTACCAATTTGGCGGAAAATCTCTCCATCGAAGATGCAGCGACCAGGCTTCACATGAGCAGAGCCACCTTTATGCGGACATTCAGGCGTGAAACCGGCATGAGTTTCGGGCAATGGCGTCAACAGGCCCGGATGCTTGATGCCTTGACGATGCTGGCAGAAGGCAGAAGCGTCCTCGATGTCGCCCTTGAGTGTGGCTACAATAGCCCAAGCGCTTTTTCTGCCGTGTTTCGCCGATCACTCGGGTGCCCGCCCAGCACTTATTTTTAAGCCAGACCGGATTCTGGTCATCACCTCGTTTAGCGCATCGACTGCGCGTTTGCATGCCAGACGATCAAGCCTCCGCAATTCAGTTGCAGTCAATCCCGCATGAGGCTGAATTCGGCTTGTCGCGCTGATCCGTCCACCCCTGTGCAACCCGCATCGCCACCGCCAGTCAACAACTTGAACGCCGTAACGGGTCCGCCAAACCCGCGAGGTTAAACCGACAGACCGAACGGTTGCTGAGCGACGAGATGCACGACTTTCGCTCCCCGCGGAATCCAGCCATTGATCACGTCCATACGATATTGCAGGTTCCAGCAGCGCCTCGTCACAGAGGCTCATGGAAAGCCCGCAAACCATGGGAGGAAAACTGTGTCTAACAGAGACGACAATGAGCCGCCGCCCAACGAACGCCCTGTCGGACCCCGTGTTTTCGTTATCCTGCTCGCCGCAGGGCGTTCCAGTCGCATGGGAGAGACAGGTGCATCCAAGTTGCTTGCGGAATTTGACGGCGTTGCTCTCATACGACGTTCTACGCAGGTTGCGCTCGGTTCGACTGCCGACAGTGTGGTCGTGGTAACGGGGCACCGCCGGCTTGAAATCGAAGCTTCGCTTGATGGCCTGGAAGTCGAGTGTCTCGAAAACCCGCTATACGGCCGCGGCATGGCGACCTCGATTGCGGCGGGGGTCTCACACTGCCATGCTCGGGGAGCGGATGCAGTTCTGGTCCAGCTTGCCGACATGCCGGGCTTGGCAAGCGGCGATCTCGATCGGCTTATTGCGGCTTTTCGAACGACCGATGGTGAAGCGGTTGTACGTGCGACGGGAAACGGTAAGCCGGGGAATCCCGTAATACTTCCTAAATCGCTGTTTGAGGCCGTCACCCACCTCGAAGGCGATGTTGGGGCTCGTCGGATCATAGAAACATCCGGCCTACCCATCATTTATGTGGAGATCGGAGAAGGTGCGTTGCTCGACGTAGACACGCCCTATGCGATACACGCCGCGGGCGGAACGCTGAAAGGTTAGTCCCAGCGCCATCGTCGGTCACCGTAGCAAGACCCGTCGCTCGTTGTTCATCAGTGCAATGTCAGGGACCCTTACGAAGCCCTGTAGATTGACGATCTCGCCCTCTCCCATTTATAGTTCTTCATATAGTCGAGGAACGCACGCATGGCCGCGCTCGGAAGGCGGCGGCTGGGATAATACAGGAACCAGTGCGGCAGGGTCGGGCTCCAGTCGGGGAGTAACTCCACCAGTCGACCATCCTGAAGGTACGGCTTGGCGTAGTCATCAAAGACATGGGCGATACCTCTTCCCGCAAGTGCTGCCTGTAGTTCATTGTGCGCCGAACTGACCGTCAGGCGGCCGGTTGGGGTGACTTCAATTTCCTCGTCGCCCTCGGCAAATCGCCAGGTGACCAGCGTGCCGCCGGGAAAGCGGCGTTTGACACAGTCATGACTGACAAGTTCGTGCGGCGTCTGTGGTTGCCCGCACCTCTCGATGTAATCAGGAGAAGCAACGATTGCATAACGAAGTGCAGGACCAAGCGGCAGAGCGATCATATCCTGCGCCAGTTGCTTGCCGAACCTGACACCGGCATCGAAACCCTGTTCCACGATGTCTATGACGGCCGCGCCGCTGATAATTTCGATCTTCACCTCGCGGTATACCTCCATAAAATCGAAGACCAGTGGGCAGAGGAAGTGATCGACTGCAGGCGCAGGCGCGTTGATCCTGAGGGTCCCCGACGGGCTATCGCGTAATTCATCGACCTCTGCGATGGCGAGCCTGATGTCGCTCAACGCAGGCGCAAGACGCTCGAGAAGACGCTGCCCTGCCTCGGTCGGAGACACGCTCCTCGTTGTTCGATTAAGAAGCCGGATGCCCAGAGCTTCCTCCAGAGCATTCATCGTTTGGCTCAAGGCCGATGAAGAAACCCCCCGTTCAAATGCCGCGGCGCGGAAGCCGCCGCAGCGCACGATGGCGACAAACTCGTCGAAGCTGTCTAGCCGAACAGGGTCCATTGCTAAGTTTTTCTAATCAAGTTGATAAAGTTAATGCAGGTTATCAGATCAATGGCGCCATGTCATGGTTCCCTGAGTTAAGGCCTGCGCTCTGGTGCACCTCTGCCCATTGAGGGGCAAACCGAGGCAGTGCGCTCAATGAAAGAGGAAAGAAAGATGAACGCCTTCACTCTGAACAGACGTGCCATCATGCTGTCCGCGGTTGCAGGCGCGTCAAGCATGATCCTCCCAAGCCTGGGCGGCCCGGGCAAGGCCCGCGCCCAGCCAGCTTCAGCGGCGGCCGGCAATGCCGGTTATTATCGCTTTCGGGTGGGAGAGATCAGCGCAACCGTCTTGAGCGATGGAGTGATTGGTGGTCCGCCACGCATTTACGCCAGTGATGCCCCGGAGGCCGAGCTTCAGGATGTGCTGCGAAAGGCATTTCAGCCGACCGACCACATGACACTCAATCTCAACACGCTGCTGATCGAAACCGGTGGCCGGCGGATTCTGATCGAAGCCGGCGCTGGCAAGACCATGGGTCCGAACGGTGGCCGCATCTTCGATAACCTCGCGGCAATCGGTCTCGATGCCGCTGACATTGATGTGATCGTTATCTCGCATACCCACCCGGATCATGTCGGCAACTTAAGAACTGCAGACGGTGGCAAGGCCTTCCCTCGTGCCACAGTCTTTGTCCCGAGGGCGGATTGGGACTTCTTTGTCCGCACCGATCCGGACCTATCCTACATGCCTGTCCCGGAGGATTTCCGGACACGATTTGCGGCAAACATCAAGAACAGCCTCGAACCCTTCAGGAACGATGTTGAACTATATGAGGCCGGCGCCGAGATTGCGCCGGGTCTGGCGACGATCGTCGCGTCTGGCCACACACCCGGCATGGCGACCTTCCTCGTTCATTCCGGAAATGACCAGCTGCTGCTGACGGCAGACCTTGCCTATCACCCTGTCGTCAACGTCGACAGGCCTTGGTTGCCAGGCCCCGACCGCGATAAGGAAACAGCCCTTTCCTCCCGTCGTCGCATATTTGACAGGGCGGCCGCCGAGCGTATGCCGGTTCTTGGCTTTCATTATCCTTTCCCCGGTCTTGGCCGGATGCTGAAGACCGATGGCGGCTATGCCTGGGTCCCCGCCAACTGGCAGTTTTGACGTCAACAACAATCGAGCAGGAAATCTCCCATGGATCAGTCAAAGATCAATCGTCGCGGCTTTCTCGGCACGGTGAGTGCGGCGGCAACCGGACTTGCACTCGCCAGCAGCACTACCGCGCAGGCTCAAGGCACGAACGTGTCGTCGGCCGCATCTGCCTCGAACCCGGAGGTGCTGACCCGGACCTTGCCTCGCACCGGGGAACGGGTCACAGCCCTCGGTCTCGGCACCTTTCTGACATTTGATCTAAAGCCCGGGGATCGCCGCGATGCCCTGCGACAGGTCTTTGAGCGATACGTCGCTGCAGGCGGTCGCGTGGTCGACACATCGCCTCTCTACGGCTCGGCGGAGGTCAGCGTCGGTCAGTTCATGGGCGAATTTGAGGGATCGGATGAGATGTTCCTCGCCAACAAGGTCTGGTCGACAGGAGAATATCTCGGAGACGAAAGCCATGCCGTTGAAAGCTTCCGGCAGTCACGCATGCGGACATGGCGTGACACGATCAACCTGATGCAATGCCACAGCATCACCAATGCGCCGGTCGTTATTCCGCTGATGAAGGCATGGAAGAAGGAAGGTCTTATACGGCATGTCGGCGTGACCCATCACGAGTCGGCGGCACAGGACCAGCTGCTGGCGATTGTTCAACGCGACGATGTCGATTTCATTCAGACGAACTACTCGATCTTCAATCGCGATGCGGAGCGACGCCTCCTTCCAGCCGCCGCCGACAAGGGCGTTGGCGTCCTCATTAATCTACCGCTGGAAAAGGCACGTTTGATGAAGGTCGTCGAGGGGCAACCGCTTCCCTGGCTGGCAGTATCCGGACTCCGAACTCGAAAAGCTTAAAGACCCCTCGATCAAGATCTTTTTCTGCATCAACCCAAGCAACCCTCCATCGGTAAAGCTCGATCAACGGAGCCTGGAAAAGATCGCCGACATCGTCGACAATCATCGGCCAGACTTGATGATATTAACCGACGACGTCTACGGGACTTTCGCGGACGACTTCAAATCGCTGTTCTCCGTCTGCCCAAAAAACACGATCCTGGTCTACTCTTACTCGAAATACTTCGGAGCTACGGGTTGGCGGCTGGGAACCATCGCATTAAGACCGGACAACGTGATCGATCAAGCGATCAGGAACTTGCCGGAGGAAGACAAAGCGTCGCTCGACAGGCGGTATTCATCGATTGTCACAGACGTTTCCACATTGAGGTTTATCGACCGCTTGGTTGCTGACAGCCGTACCGTGGCGCTCAATCACACCGCAGGGCTCTCAACGCCTCAGCAGGTCCAAACGGTGCTGTTTTCGTTATTCGCGCTTATGGACGAAAACGACAACTACAAGAAAACACTGAAGCGACTTATCCGGCGTAGACAGGCAGCCCTGTATGCTGAGCTCGGCCTGGATACTCCTGACGACGAAAATTCGGTCGATTATTATACCTTGCTGGATCTTGAGAAGATTTCCCGCCGGCTTTTTGGCGACGAGTTCGCAGCATGGGTCAGACACGAATTTTCGCCGAACGAGTTGCTGTTCAGAATTGCCGATGAGACCGGAATCGTTTTGCTGCCGGGACGCGGCTTTGGAACCCAGCACCCTTCTGGTCGGGCGTCGCTTGCCAATCTCAACGAGTACGAGTACGCGGCGATTGGCCGATCGCTCCGTAAGATGGCTGACGAGTACTACGCGAAATTCCAGCAAACGCATCGATAACGCGCTTCCTGCCATCGTCCAGATGGCGGGACGCCTCTGTCGCCGACCACCCTGATGATCAAGAGAGTGTAAGAGTGCTCTCGCGGATCCTCATCGTGGACAACGGCTATGTCGTGCCAATCGTGATCATGAACAGGTTCATCGGCACGCCGCCAAACTAAATCTTAACCTCACAGCATGGACACGCCATAAGGAGAGTGAATTGCACGGTATACGATCCTCGCAAATTTGTCCGCGCCTCCTGGGATGCCACCCTGACCGATTTCGGCAATGTATGGGTTCTGAAACCCGTCGTAACCAGACGACGTCGCTTCCGTTCCGGCAACACCATTATGAGCCGAACTGCGAATGGTGACTTGGATGTCACATCGCAAGCTGTTATGTTCTTGTTTCGTTTCTATCCGCGAACTTGGTTGCAATGGACCTCACCACCGCCTCAGCCGTCAGGAAAATCATCCATGTCGACATGGATGCCTTCTACGCTTCGGTTGAGCAGCGCGACAATCCTGAACTGCGCGGCAAACCCCTCGCTGTTGGCGGAGCGGCTGCCCGTGGCGTCGTTGCAGCAGCAAGTTACGAGGCACGGGAATTTGGGGTGCGCTCGGCAATGCCGTCGGTCACGGCGGCTCGAAAATGCCCTGATTTGATCTTCGTGAAACCACGATTTGAAGTCTACCGCGCCGTCTCCCAGCAGATACGCGAGATTTTTGCGGAATATACGCCGCTCATCGAACCTCTGTCGCTCGACGAGGCCTATCTCGACGTCACCGAAAATCTCAAGGATATGCCAATTGCCACTGAAATCGCTCTGGAAATCCGCGCCCGGATCAAGGCGGTGACCGGGCTGAACGCTTCGGCCGGCATCTCCTATAACAAGTTCCTGGCCAAAATGGCGTCCGATCTGAACAAGCCGAACGGTCAGGCGGTGATTACGCCGAAGAACGGTCCGGCCTTTGTCGAACAGCTCGCAGTCAAGAAATTCCATGGCGTCGGCCCGGCTACGGCGGAAAAGATGCACCGGCTTGGTATCGAGACCGGAGCGGATCTGAAAGCAAAATCCTTGCCTTTTCTGGTTGAGCATTTCGGGAAGTCCGGTCCGTATTTCTATGGCATTGCCCGGGGCATCGATGAGCGGCAGGTCAGACCGGACCGCGTGCGTAAGTCGGTCGGCGCGGAAGATACATTTACCGCGGACATCGATGACCTCGAGCTCGCAACCAGGGAACTCCGGCCACTTGCGGAAAAGGTTTGGTCCTATTGCGAGGCCAAGGGTTTCAGCGGCAAGACGGTGACCGTGAAAATCAAATATTCCGACTTCACCCAGGCGACGCGGAGCAGGACAAATGCCATCCCCTATTCGAACGCCGAAGACATTCTAGACGCGGCCAATACCCTGCTGGCCGGTGTCTATCCATTCAGACGGCCGGTCCGGCTCCTTGGGGTAACGCTGTCGTCGCTCACCAATGACAAAGAGGCTGAATACGAGGACCAATCGCAGCTGGGCCTGGGTTTTTGATCAGAAGAATGTGCTTCGGGGCCTGAGTTGATTTAGGCGACGTGCGCGTCAGCTGGGTCGGCTTGATCGCGTCGCTGCCTCCGCAGGCAAAGCGAGGAAAGAGCAGTATCCGAGAAGCGGCGACCTTGATCGATCGCCCCCGGAGCGCCGAGGCGGCCGCTGATGGCGACCGGACGCCGGGCGGTCGTCACCACGCCACTGATGTTCATCAGCCTTCCGATGATGTCGCGAACGTCGCGACGAGCAGCCGCTTTGAACATCCAAAAACATCAATGGGTTTGGATTAAATGTTGCAATTCCAACATTAATATTGTTGGATTTGCCAATCATGATCAAAACGGGCGCGATAAATGTTGTATCATACAGATTTTCTTTCCAGGTTGGGACAAGGCCTCAAGGACCTCTCACCAGTATGGGGCGTCTCGCCGGATGCAACCCTGACGCTCCTGACGATTTCCGAGAACGCGACCTTCCGTATCGCTGATGAGACCACTGGAAGCGATCTGATCGTGCGTGTGCATCGCCCTGACTACCATACCCAAGCAGAGATACTGTCCGAGCTCGCATGGATTGATGCGCTACGGCAAGATGGGGTGGTTGTTACGCCGCGGCCAGTCACGGCAAACGACGGCAGCCTCCTTCAAGTCTTCTCGGACGGCGAAACAATGCGCCATGCCGTCGCCTTCGAATATATGGCGGGCAAGGAGCCAGATGCTGAGTCCGACCTTGTCCACTGGTACAGGACACTCGGTGAAATCAATGCGAAACTGCACGCCCACAGCCGCAGATGGACGCGACCGGAGAACTTCGTCCGCAAGACATGGAGCTTCAACCGAATTCTGGGGGACGGTGCCTATTGGGGTGACTGGCGTGACGCCCTCGGACTGACGCTCGGCGGCAAGTCCGTTTTAGAGAGAACGCACAAGCTGCTCGAAGCCCAGACCTCCGCCTACGGCTATGGTGAGGACCGCTTCGGCCTCGTTCATTGCGACATGCGCGCCGCCAACCTTCTGGTCGATAATGGCAGACTGGGAGTGATCGATTTCGATGATTGCGGTCTGTCCTGGTACGCCTACGATTTTGCAGCCTCGATCAGCTTCATGGAACATGAGCCTTTCATCCCCGACCTCAAAGCCGCCTGGCTCGAAGGCTATCGGCGCGTCACCGCTCTCGATGAGCAACATGAGGCGGCCCTGCCGATGTTCATCATGCTTCGCCGCATGCAACTCACCGCGTGGATCGCTTCCCATGCTGAAACGCCGACGGCCCAATCCATGGGCACAGGCTATACCGATGGTACCGTGGCGCTCGCGGAGCGCTATCTGGCCGAACACCGTTGAGGAGAGCCCGATGAGCGTCGCCACCAAGGAAATTTTAGATCTCAACCGTTTTGATGCGAGCCGTGCCGAGGGCTTCCCGGCTGAACTTACGCAGCGCGTCGCCAAGCGCCAGGCAACTTTTGGAGCGTCATCCGTGCTCTTTTACGAGCAGCCGATCGAGATGGTCCGTGCACAGGGCGCCTACCTGTATGACGCCGGCGGACGCAGATATCTCGACGTCTACAACAATGTACCGTCGGTCGGCCACTGCCATCCACGGGTGGTCGAGGCCGTTGCGCGCCAGATTGGCGAACTCAACATCCACACGCGCTACCTCAGCCGCGTCGTCGAGTCCTACAGCGAAGAGCTTCTGTCAAAATTCCCGGCGGCGCTCAGCAATGTGGTTCTGACCTGCACCGGCAGCGAAAGCAATGACCTCGCCATGCGCATCGCCCGCATCGGAACAGGCGCCGAAGGTTTCGTCGTCACCGAAGCAGCTTATCACGGAAATACTGCGCTGGTGACCGAGATTTCCCCCTCGTCCCTGCGCAAGCGCAAGCCCGCACCCTTTGTGGCGGTCATTCCGGCGCCGTCGCCCCGTGACGGCATGAGCGTTGCTGCAAGCTTTGCCGCATCTGTGGAACAGGCGATTAACGAACTCAAATCGCGCGGCATCAAGTTCGCCGCCTTGATCGTTGATACAATCTTCTCAAGCGACGGTATCTACGCCGATCCTGCCGGCTTTCTCAGGGAGGCGACAGATGTGGTGCACCGTGCCGGCGGCCTGTTGATCGCCGATGAGGTCCAGCCGGGTTTTGGCCGGACGGGAGGCAGTCTTTGGGGCTTCGAGCGCCACGGCGTGACGCCCGATATCGTCACGATGGGCAAGCCAATGGGGAACGGTTTCCCGATGGGTGGCGTCGTAACGCGACCTGACTTACTCCAGAGATTTTGCGAGGAAACCGGATACTTCAATACTTTCGGCGGCAATCCCGTGGCGGCCGCCGCTGGCCATGCCGTACTCAGGGTGATCGAGGAAGAAAATCTGATCGAACGTTCGGCCGCTGTCGGTGGTCATTTCCAGCAATCGCTCCAGGCTTTACAAACCCGACATCCGGTCATCGGCGGCGTGCGGGGGGCCGGCCTCTTTATCGGCCTCGATTTTGTCGACCCCGCCACGGGGGAGCCGGACACGGCGTTCGCAACGACAGTGATCAATAAATTAAAACAAAACGGTATCCTGATCGGGGCAGCAGGCAAGTATGGCGCAACGCTGAAGATCCGCCCGCCACTGTGTTTTTCGAATGAGGATGCCGATCTTTTTTCGGCTGCGCTGGACAGCATCCTGAACGCGCGTTGAGCCGCCTGAAATCTTTCAGGTACACCGGGCGACGATGTCGCCCGGACTTCTTCCGGTTTCAGCCCATCGCGTCGAGCGCTCCGAGCGATTCCGGAAGGGTTTGGCCGCCATCGACAACAATTGACTGACCGGTGATGTAGGCAGCCTCTTCAGATGCGAAGAACAGAGCGGCGTTCGCAATATCCGCCGGCGCGCCAAGACGACGCAACGGAACAGAGGCCGCCATCGCGGCGATATAGTCTGGGCCGTTGTCCTCAAGCCCCTCGGTCATGATATTGCCCGGCATGACCGCATTGATCGTGATGTTCTTCGGCGCCAGTTCGATCGCAGCCGTGCGCATGAAACCGAGCTGGCCCGCCTTGCTCGCCCCATAATGCGACCAGCCGGGATATCCAGTGATCGGGCCGGTAATTGATGAGGTTATGATGATACGGCCTGAGCCAGCCTCCGTCATTGCTGGCAAAACGGCGGAAACACTGAAAAAGGTGCTTTTAAGATTGGTCGAAATCACCTGGTCGAAGTCGGCTGCCGTCATTTCGCCCAGCTTAGCCGCCGGAAAGATGCCGGCATTGGCGCAGAGGATCGCGACGCCGCCATAGCGGGTTATGGCTGCATCGACCATCGCCCTGCAGCCCTCCTCTGTACTCACATCCGCGGCAAATCCCGAGCCATTGGCTCCGATTTCGGACGCCACCCTGTCGGCATCGACCTGGCTGCGCGAGACAACGAGGACGTTCAGGCCGGCCTCCCCGAAACGCAATGCTATGCCCTTGCCAATCCCCCGGCTTGCGCCGGTGACAATGACCGTTTTCCCTTGCAGTGACTTCAACATGTTCCACTCACTTTTTTGTTGCAATTTCCACAAATTCACGTGCCGCTACTGCTTTAATTTGAGGCGTCAGATTAAAACATCGGCACACTACCGGCGCTGCCTGCACAAAACAAATGCACAGTAATATTAGGCGTTTAGCACTCCGTTTTTGCAGAAGTCACGTTCGCCTCCGGGTGCTACCGCTCCAATCACGCTCCGCACCATGAAGCAGAAAATAGATGTTGTAAATCACACATTTTTACGACAAGATTCCAACATAAGCGATCCACGAGCCACGGAAGCGGCCAAGAAAAAGGGGAACAATTATGATGAAAATCTCCAGACGCAACATGATGCAGATGATGGGTGCGGCCGCTTTTACCGGCCCAATGGCAAGCGCGACCCGCGCTTTTGCGGGTCGCGAAAAAGAGCTCAATATCCTGTGCTGGGAAGGCTACAATTCCGCACAGGTCCTGGATCCCTTCCGATCCAGCCAGTCAGCGACCGTTAAGGCTGAAAGCCTGACCAACGACCCGACCATGATCAACCGCCTGCGCGCGGGCGAGACCAAAATCTGGGACCTGATCAACGTCAACAATCCCTGGGCCCGAAAGGTGATGGGGCCGGCCGGGCTGATAAAGCCGCTGCCGCGCGCCGAGTTCGAGCCCTATTTCGAGACCATGCTCCCCAACTTCAAGGCGCCTTATCGCTGGGCAATGAGCGACGACAGCAAGGACCTGCTCGGCATGGCGCAGCGCTTCGGGCCCTACAGCTTTGTTGTCAACACCGACAAAGTCAGCAAAGCAACGGCGGAGGAACAGGGCTGGGACCTGTTCAACGACGCCTCGATCACCGGCAAGTACGGCATACAGGAATCCGACGACTGGAACGTCTTCAACATCTTCCTCATCGCCGGAATTGACCCCTTCAGGGAGCACACGGAGGAGGAGTTCAAGGCCTTTGCCGAAACCGCAGAAAAAGTTTTCAAGGGCGCCAAGATGGTCGGGGACATGGCGTCACTCAATCAGGCTCTCGTCTCGGGCGAGATCGACCTTTATATGACCGGTGGCACTTATTCCGTCTCTCCGGCGCGTGCAGACGGCTATGCGAACTTGCGCGCCATTACGCCACTCAAGGGCCCGATGGATGGCAAGGGCGGTATTTCCTGGATCGAGATCACCTCGACGGTCAACAATCCCGAACTTTCGCCACTCGCCCTGGAATTTCTGAAATACGTCCAGGATCCGCACGTCGCCCACACCGTCGCCTTTGCTGAAGGCACATTCAACCCGGTCAGCCAGATGGGCAACCCGAAGTGCTACGAACTCTTCACCAAGGACGAGATGGAAGCCATCCAATGGGACAGCCTCGAGGAGGATATGGCGCGCTCGGCGCAATACGACATCGTGCCTGACTATGACAAGGCACTGGAACTGATGACCGCCGCCAGGCGCCTGCGCGGCTGAGCAAAGCCTGTCCCGACGGAGAACAGAACATGAGCCTTGCGATGATCTCGCCCACCCTATCCGACGTCTTGCCGAAAATCGAGGATCCGATCCATCCAACGCCGAAACCGGTGCTGCAACTTGTCGACGTTCGAAAGATTTTCGGCGATTTTGCCGCGGTAGATGGCATAAGTGTCGATATCAGAGAAGGCGAATTCGTCACCATTGTCGGACCCTCCGGGTCCGGCAAGACCACACTTCTGCGCATGCTGGCCGGCATGGAGTCACCATCAGAAGGCTATATCACGCTGCGCGGCGAAACGATCAATAACGTGCCGTCCGACAGGCGTCCGACATGTCTCGTCTTCCAGTCGCTTGCGCTTTTCCCGCACAAGAGCGTCGGCGAGAACATCGAGTTCCCGCTGAAGGTCCGCAAAATGCCGGCCGCAGAACGCAAAGCGCGCGCTCTCGAACTCATGCGCATGGTGCGCCTGCCGGAGAGTTACTACTCCAAGAACGTGATGCGCTGCTCGGGTGGTGAAAAACAGCGCGTGGCGCTCGCCCGCGCGTTTGCTTATGACCCCGACGTCTTGTTTTTCGACGAACCGCTATCGGCGCTCGACTACAAACTGAAGAAAGTTCTGGAAAAGGAGCTCAAGGACCTGCACCGCGAAAGCGGGAAGACCTTTGTCTACATTACCCATTCGCTCGAGGAAGCCATGGTCATGTCTGATCGCGTCGGGGTAATGAGTCGTGGCCGCCTCGTTCAGATTGGCACACCTGAGGAAATCTACACTAAGCCGGCAACGCGCTTCGTCGCGGAATTTTTTGGTGAGGTGAACAGTTTTGAAGTCAGGCGCGGCCACCAAGGCGTCTGGACGCTCGCCGACGCCAGGCCGATAACCATTGCCCCGGTTGCAGCATCCATTGGTGACACGGCAACCGTAATCGTCCGGCCCGAAACAATGCGCTTCGTCATCGGCTCGTCGAGCGCCGACAACCTGATCTCCGGCACGATCTACAACGAATACTCTCTCGGCTCGCGCATGCAGTATCAGATTCATTCCGGCGACCGGATCTATCTGGTCGAGGCCGCACGCGCCGCCGCGACCGGCATCACGTCGGGCGACACGGTCACTATCGGCTGGGATGCCCGCGACGCGATCGTGGTGGGAGACTGATATGGTAACCATGACCCATGCTGAAGCGGCCGGTGAACAAAGGCATTTTCCGTCTATCCCTGCAGGATTGCGCGCGGCCGCTCCTGTCACGATCCTGCTGCTGCTTGGCTTTCTGGCACCGCTTCTTACGGTAGCTGCCTATGCCTTCGCCACGCCCAAGAGCTTCGACGTGTTTCGCTCTTTTACCCTCGCCAACTTCACGGTGATCCTTAATCCTTCCAATACCGTTTGGATGTCGTTTGCCTGGTCGATCGCCTATGCCTTTGCGACAGTCATATTGCTTGCGATGATCGCCTATCCCATCGCCTACGGTCTCAATCGCATGTTCGGCAAATGGTCTGGCCTGGTCGGCGTGCTGTTCGTCTTTCCGCTGTTCGTCTCGGAAAACGTACGCCTCTACGGTTGGGTGCTGTTCTTTATCAAGAACGGGGTGCTCGACGGCGGCCTGAAGTGGCTCGGCTTCTCGGGCGGACCCGAGATACTTTACACACCCGGCGCCATCCTCTTCGGCATGACATATGTCTATCTGCCTTTCATGCTGTTCCCGATGTCGCTTGGCATTGCCATGATCCCCCGGGACCTTGTCGATGCGGCCCGCGACCTTGGGGCTAACAGGCTGACGATCTGGCGCGAGATCGAGCTCCCACTCGCCATGCCCGGTATCCTGATCGGCATGTTGCTCACCTTCGTGCTCGGCGCCGGCGCGATCGCCGAATCCAAGATTCTCGGCGGCCAGTCGGTCATTACCATCGCGCAGGATATCGAGGTTGCTTTCACGTATGCACAGAACTGGCCGCTTGGCTCGGCGCTCGCCCTCCTGCTCGTCGCGATCATCAGCGGGCTTGCCCTCTACGTTCTGTCCAAGCTCGATCTCGACCGCATTCTGGGAAAGAAGTGAGACATGGAAACCCGCTCGCAAATCCGCGCCCGAGCCTTCGTCAAGGTCTGGACATCCTTTGTCGTCCTTGCCGTTTACCTTCCTATCCTCTGCGGAGCGATGGCCGGCCTGTCCAGGGGACGCTATTTCGGCTTCCCGATTAACGCCTTTTCGACCGAATGGTGGGGCAAGACCCTTGGCTCGCTCGAGATTCAGGCTCTCGTGCAGAACTCCCTCCTGATCGCTTTCATCGTCACGCTTGTCTCCGTGATATTCGCCTTCTTCGGCGCGCTCGCCTTCGCCCGCTACGACTGGAAGGGGCGCAAGCTTTTCCAGAAGGCGATCCTTCTGCCAGTCTTCTTTCCGCAGCCGGTGCTGGGGCTCGCTCTCCTCCTGTGGTTCAACGCGCTTGGCATCAACCCGAGCTGGCAGACGGCCGTTATTGCGCATCTCGTCTGGATCGTTCCGGTGGTGACGCTCGTCATTGCCATCCAGGTCTATTCCTTTGATCCAACACTGGAAGAGGCTGCGCGTGACCTCGGAGCCGGCCGCTGGTTCATTCTGCGCGAGGTGACCCTGCCGATCCTGTGGCCGGGTATCTGGTCCGGCGCGCTCTTCGCGTTCCTGCTTTCCTGGGGCAATTTTCCGTTGTCGCTTTATACAGCCGGCGTCGACTCTACGATCCCGAAATGGCTCTATTCGAAGATGGTCGCCGGGTATTCGCCAATGGTGCCGGCGCTCGGCACGATGAGCACTGTATCGGCTGCCATATTGTTGCTGGCTGGCGGTCTCGCCATCATGCTGGTCCGCCGTCGTCAGGCGGATACATGAGGACGCCTCGATGAACTGGAAAACCGACCGCCGTTCCTTCTACTATCAGGGCGCTCCGGAACCCGACGATCCGACGCTTGAAAAGGGCAAGGTGGCGCTTCTCGTCATCGACATGCAGAACACGTATCTCGATCGCCCAGCTCCCGACACGCTCTCTGGTGATCATCTTGTCCGCTATCACGCTTGGACGCCGTTTCACGAGCGCATGCATGACACCGTCATCCCCAATACCCGGCGTCTCTTGGAACGGTTTCGCGCACTCGGCCTCGACGTGTTTTTCGCGCGAATTGCTTGTCTGCGCACCGATGGCCGGGATCGTTCGCTCAGCCAGAAGAAGCCGGGATGGAACAATCTTTTGCTTCCGAAGGATGAGCAAGCTTCGCAGATACTTTCGCAGGTTGCCCCCCAGGACGGCGAGATCGTTGTCACCAAGACCACAGACAGTGCGCTGACGGGCACGAATCTCAGGCTTTTGCTGACCAATATGGGCATCACCCACGTTGTTTGCTCCGGCATTTTTACCGACCAGTGTGTATCTTCCACCGTCCGCAGCCTCGCTGACGAGAGCTTCGACGTCATCGTCGTCGATGACGCGTGCGCAGCAGGCTCCATGGAACTCCACGTCAGTGAACTGACCAGACTGCACATGATCTATGCCAACGTGATGACCACGGAAGAGTTGATCGGCTATCTGCCGCAGCCAAAGCATGAAACAATCGGGGACGAACGGTGCCCCGGGCTTGTTCGCCCAGAGTGTTCCTGACACAACTTGGTCGATGAAAGCACTCGAAGCCCTTTATGCCGACAAGAATTCCTCCGTCTCTGCTGCAGTTGAACACGGCGCACTGAGCTGTTCCTCACGCGGCCGAGTTTTGCGCTGGAAAGCCATTGGGAGTGAGGCGCGATGAAAAAACCAAAAAGCGTGCGCCAGTCGCGCATCCTGACTGAACTTAACCAGGCACCGAGCCTGCGCGTTGCTGAACTTGCCCGGCGCCTAGACGTCTCGACAGAGACAATCCGGCGCGATCTGGACGAGATGACCGAACAAGGTCTGCTCAATCGCACTTATGGTGGCGCCGTGCGCTCGCTTTCCACCGAGCCTTCGGTGACCGAGCGCCATGCGCTCTTTGTCGGCGAGCGCGAAAGGATCGCCAAGGCGGCCGTCCAGATACTTAAAGGGGCTCAGGTGCTTATGATCGGCTCGGGCTCGACGACAGTGCACACCGCGCGGCGCGTAGCAGTCGAGATGAAGAACATCACTGTACTCACTCATTCCTTTGGTGTGGCGACCGTGCTTGCCATCAACCCGACAATCAAGGTGGTCATGCTGCCCGGCGACTATCACGCCACCGAGGGCGCGACGGTCGGTGCTTATGCGGTGTCATTCCTCAATTCCTTCTATGCCGATTTCGCCATTCTTGGCGCAAGCGGTCTGGGTCCAGACGGCCCCTCGGACGCCCTCTTGGAGTGTGGCGCGGTTTACAGCGCGATGGTCTCGCGCGCAGCGCGCACCGTCGTGGTCGCCGATCATTCCAAGCACGACCGCCTCTTCCCCGCGCGCTATGCCGCTTGGCGGGACATCACGCACGTCGTTACCGATAAGGCGCTGGGCGAAGATTTGACAGAAAGCCTGGACAACAACGACGTGAAACTGACCATTTGTTGAAAGCTGCCTGAAAATCGGAGGGACCAATGATCAGCGAGACGACCTCAGCAGGCAAAAAACGCGCGCGTGACTTCGGTATTGCCTTCGACGGCACGCCCGGCCCACTCAACGCCATCACCGACATCGCCGGTATCCATGTCGGCTTTTCGACGATCCGTGAAGAGATACCCCGCCCCGGTCGCAAGTTGCCGGTGCGTACCGGCGTGACGGCGATACTGCCGCACGCCGCAGCGGGCGAACCAGTACCGGTATTCGCTGGCATTCATCGTTTCAATGGCAATGGTGAGATGACGGGATCTCACTGGATCGAGGACGGGGGCTACTTTGTCGGGCCTGTCCTGATTACCAACACGCACAGCGTAGGTATCGCCCATCAAAGCGCCGTGCGATGGATGATTGACCGATTTGCATCGACCTACGAGGGAGACACCCACCTGTGGATCATGCCCGTGGTGGCAGAAACCTATGACGGCATGCTCAATGACATCAACGGCCAACACGTCGCGGTCGAGCACGTCCTGGAGGCATTGAACGCTGCCAGAAGCGGTCCGGTCGCTGAGGGCAATGTCGGCGGCGGCACGGGCATGATTGCTTACGGTTTCAAGGGCGGCACCGGTACGGCGTCGCGACTGATCGCCATTGACGACAAGGAGTTCACCGTCGCGGCGCTGGTGCAGGCCAATCACGGCCAGCGGGACAGGCTGACAATTGGCGGTCTACCCGTTGGCAAACTGCTGCAACAAGAAAACCCGGGGCTGTCCGAACGAGGCTCGATCATCGTTGTGATTGCCACGGACCTGCCACTTGCGCCGCACCAGCTGCGGAAGCTGGCGCGGCGCGGCGCGATAGGCATCGGCCGCAACGGCACAGTCGGCGGCAATAGTTCCGGCGACATTTTTCTCGCTTTTTCGACGGCCAATCCACACCCGATGCGCCATAAGGCCGGACCGTTGTTGAGCATCGACATGGTCAATGACGATGTGCTTGATCCGGTCTATCAGGCCGTGGTGCAGAGCGTGGAAGAGGCGGTGATCAATGCGATGGTCGCCGCGGAAACAACAGGTGGCACACCCCACGATCGATACCGCATCGAGGCAATAGACGCCGACGCGGTTGCCAGACTTCTGGCTCAGCGTTCACCCCGCTGATCCCATCGCCCCGCTTCCGTCCCGCCCGCTGGAAGCGCAGATGCAGCTCTGAACATGCGGCGACGGATGTTATCGCCTTAACACAGGCTAAGCCAAAACACGCCGGGAAAAACCAAAGCGGTGGAAGCAAACGCCGCGAGCGCTGCCGCATGAGAGATTACCGAAAGGATATCGCTCCCCGACTTTTGATTGCTCCGCAATTTCCTCATCCACAGCACAAGCAGGAAAAGCGATAAGCCGAACAGAGCAAGCAGTACGGATCGAAGGATCGAAACACCGGCCCAGGAGCGCGTATCCCACCCCCAGGCACAGCCGACGAATTGCACGGCATATAATGTGAGAAAGCACAGGGCCCAGGTGATGAAGGGCCCAGCAAGACTGAAGCCTGTTCGGTAGCGCATCTCAGCCTCCCTCCGTTAATGACCGTAGTGTCTGCAGGAAAAGAAACGATATGCCTGTCGCGAAAAGCAAGTGAACATGCCAGAGGGTGCCTATGCGAAGGTCGTTTCGGCGACGGTCCGAGACGTAGCCATTCGACAGACGCCAACACCCGAATGCCACAAGGATCAGGCCGACAAATCCGTGCAAAAGGAGATAAACGTTGACCGCAGTCGAAACGCCGTGGATTGCATGGCTTACCGCCGTGTATTCCGCCCGCAGCACCATTGCACCACAGACGATCGCCGCCACGTAGGCAATCGTGCTGATGATCGACATCGTCACAGCCGCTCTCAGATGTCTCGCCAGTGCGCCAAAGATGGCGGCTACAGCGGCGCTCAACGGGAAAACCGTCTGCAGTGATATCGACTGCGGCCAGACGATCTTTTCGCCACCAGCGGAAATCCAGAGGAAAAGCCCGCCGAAAAGCAATGAGGAAAAAAGCGTCGTGTCCGCAATCAGGGCAAGTTTCACCGCCATGACGGACGGAGCATCGGCGCATTCGTAATGAAGCGGAAAACGTTCTTCTCCACGCGCGACGACGGGTCCGCGTTCCTGTCTGGCATCATCGTTCGGCGTCCACGCCAGGAAGAGCAAAGCAATAATGACGAGAGCGAAAACCGCCACCGGATACGCCTTGAGAAGCAATGCGATGAAAAAGGCGGCCGTGGACATGGCAGTCAGCAAAGGAAGAAAGCTTGGCCCTGGCAACACGACGATCTGCAGCGGCGCACCGGTTACGGCATCCGTCCCCATGGTCTCCATTTTCCTGGATCTCACAAAGCCGAGGTACCCTTTACCCGCGGCGAGCGTCGCCGCGATCCGGTTGATCGGAAGGCTGTCCGCTCTAGCAGTCACTTCCGGCTGTGACGCAAAGGCATAGGCCGCTGGCGGGGTCGGCATGGCCCATTCAAGGGTACCGGCATCCCACGGATTGCGCCTGAAAGCGCGCCCGTAGCGAAACAGCAGCGCGAAGTCCAGCACCACCAGCATGAAGCCCGCGGCCATTATGAAGCTGCCAATTGAGGAGAGAAGATTGAGCCACTCCCAGGGGGAAGCCTCTGGATAGGAAAAAACACGCCTCGGCATGCCGAGCAGCCCGGTCAGGTGCATCATGAAGAATGTGAGATTGAAGCCGATGAAGATCATCCAGAACGCGGCCCTGGAAAGGTGCTGGACGGGCTGGCGCCCGCTGATATGCGGCACCCAGTAATAAAGCCCGGCGAGCATGGGAAAGAGAAATCCCCCGACCAGGACATAATGAAGATGCGCCACCACAAAATGTGTATCATGCGCCTGCTGATCGAAGGGTACCATGGCCAGCATGACGCCGGTCAGGCCGCCGATGACGAACACGCAGAAAAACCCGAGGATGTGGAGCATGGGAACGCTCATCGTCGGCTTGCCGCTTGCGATGGTTCCAAGCCAGGCGAATATCTGGATCGCTGTCGGGATGGTGACAAGCGCGCTCGCGGCAGAAAAAAACGACAGCGCCACATGGGGGATGCCCACCGTGTACATGTGGTGCACCCACAGTCCGAAGGACAGGAAAGCCATGGCGATCAACGCCGCAACGATGATGTTGTAACCAATCAGGCGCGTTCGTGCCAGAACGGGAATAATTGTCGACAGGGCTCCGGCCGCCGGCAGAAAGATGATGTAGACCTCGGGGTGGCCGAACAGCCAAAAGAGGTGTTGCCACAGAAGCGGGCTACCGCCGCGTTGCGGGTCGAAAAACGGGATATCGAAGGCCCGTTCAGCCTCCAGCAATATCGAACCGAGGATCAGCGGCGGAAAACCGATCAGCATCATCGCGGCGACAACGAGCATGTACCAGGCGAAGACCGGCATCCTGTCGAGGGACATGCCGGGTGCACGCAACCTCAGGATCGTCACGATGATTTCGATCGCCGCGCTGATAGCGGAAATCTCCACGAAGGTAATGCCAAGAAGCCAGATGTCGGCATTGATCCCGGGACTGTATTGCGATGACGACAGCGGTGTGTACATGAACCAGCCCCCCGCAGGGGCAGCCCCGCCAATAAGGGCAAAAATCAGCATTCCGCCGCCGAAGAGGTAGCACCAGTAGCCATAGGCGGACAGGCGGGGAAAAGCGAGGTCTCTGGCGCCGATGAGCTTCGGCAGGACGTAGATCGAAAGTCCTTCAAAAAAAGGAATTGCGAACAGAAACATCATGATCGTGCCGTGCATCGTGAAGACCTGCGCATATTGCTCGGCATCCATGAAGGCGTTTGATGACGTGGCCAGTTGTGTCCGGATGAGCATGCCCAGGAACCCGCCGATGGCGAAGAAAGCAAGCGCGGTCACCATGAAGCGTTTGCCTATGACGGTGTGGTTGACCGCTGCGAGACGCCGAAATCCGGTGCCCGAACTCCAGACCTCATTGAGTTCCCGGTGAAGCCTTAATGACGAGTGTTTCTTCGGTGTGCGCACATCATTCATCAGCGTTGTCCCAAACCCCCGATCACCTTTGAAAACTCGCTCTCCGTGTGAGCAACAACGCGGAAACTCATGCCGGCATGGCCGGTACCGCAATATTCCGCGCAGATGCCGCCGAAAGTGCCGGCCTGATCCGCCCTGAGGGCAATCTTGTTGGAAAGTCCGGGAATGGCGTCGATCTTTCCGCCAAGCCTTGGAACCCAGAAGCTGTGAATGACATCGTCACTTGTGACCTCTACTATGACATCACGGCCCACCGGCATATGCATCACGTCGGAAATGCGGACTTCTCCGGTCGGTGTTTCGTAAGCAAACTCCCATTTCCACATGCGTGAAACCGCATATATGCGAAGCGGATCGCTCCCGGACTGTGGCAGGAGGGATTCTCCTTGCATGAATGAAAAAGCCACCAGGGCCGTCAGGATCGGTATGGGGAACCCGATGCCGCCGCCGATCAGCCAATGGTGCGTTTTCACCCGAGCAAGGGAGGCCGGGCTGAAAAAGACCACCGCCAGCAGAACGGCAATCAGCATGAAGATTGCGCAGGCGCCGCCCAACATTACCCACCACAGCAGCGCGACCTTGCGACTGGCCGGGCCTGCCGGCGCCAGTGTCGAGAGGTCACCGGAGCAAGCGGAAACCAGCAAAAGCAGAGGAATGAGCGCTATCAAACGGAACCCCGCGCTTCTCCCGCAGGTTAGCGCTCGAAAAGGAAACGTCAGATGGAAAAAAGCGACACACCCAACCCGGTCATCTCCAAGGTGGAGGAGAAGACGACGGACTCCGCAATCGCCGTTGCCGGCCATCCACTGCACGCAATGACCGTTCATTTCCCTATTGCCCTTGTCATCACGACATTGGCTTGCGACCTCCTTTATTGGTGGTCCGCAGACGAGTTCTGGGTTCGCGCCGGAGTCTGGGCATCGGGAGGCGCTTTTTTCAGCGGCGTCGCAGCCGGCATCATCGGCACGGCGGAACTGCTTCTTGTCGCGGGAATTCGCGCCCGGGTTGCCAGCTGGGCGCATGGTGTGGCCGCAATAGCGCTGATCTCCGTGGCAGGCGCCAATTGGGGAGGGAGGACATTCGGCATGATCGAGATTTTGCCGCATGGGCTCGGCCTGTCCCTCCTTGCTTCGGTCCTTACTGCGCTCGCGGGCTGGCACGGCGGAAAGCTGATATTCGATCACGGCATCGGCCTCATGGTGTCTCCCAAGGAATGAGGGGGGCGATGTTACGCTTTAGTGCCCCAGGCTCATGGAACCAGTCAGGCAGCAGTGCGGGTATCTCCGGTTTTGCGAGCGCCAGATAGACGATGCCAACGGCTATGATGCTGGTGAACGCCGTGACGACAATGAAACGCCACACAGGATAGATCTCGCCGTCGTTAAAGAGACGGAGAATGACCAAGCCCGTAAGCACGTGTAGAAACACGAGAATAGCCACAAGGGCGAGCTTTGCGCTGAACCATGATAAATACGTGGATTGCAGGAAAATAAGCGTGGTTCCGGACGCGACTGCGAAAAAAGCGGCTGGCGACAATACCTTTACATAGGAAAACCGCACGATCTTTTGCAGGCGGAAACGATCGTCATCCTTTTGGACATGCGCACGTTGCACGTAGAGACCGGGAAGACTGATAAGGCCTGCGATCCAGACAGAGATCGCTAAAAAATGGACAAACTTGAAGAGCGCGATCATTGCACCCCCCGCCATGCAGTCATCTGCAGCATGGTCCGGATGGAGGAAAGCGCAACGACGAGATAGGGGACAAGACCGAATGTCCACATGATCAGGCCCGAAAGCTGCTGATCTTCGAGCGCTGTCATCCCATAAGACTCGGTCGTGAGCAGATGCTCTGCAAAAAGCGGATAAGGAGCAAATGTAAGGATGGCTGCGAGGAAGCCCATCTGCGCCATCGTTGCAAGTGCGAGCGCAATTCTCCTTCCCGGTCCGGCAGAGACGAGCATCGTCCTCCATAGCCAGACAGCGGTTACAATCAAGGCGAGCTGCATGCCCCAGTAAGCAAGGGAGTTTGAAAGCGCGAATGAATAACCCGGCGGCAGATGCCAGGCCCAATAGACGATGGTATGCGCGAGAAACGGAATTTCTGGCAGGACTGGGAGCCGCCAGGGTAAGCGCGGCAGGCGTCCTTCAAGGTTTAGCGCAAGCAATGGCGCAAGGACGGCAATCAATATGAAATGATGGAAAACCCGTGCGGAGAAAAGGGCCGTCGTCAGCGCACAAAGCGGCGATACGAACGCAACGACAAGAATGCAGATTATGGCGGAACGCTGCAAGAAGGGCCCCTGTCGGGTCGCTGTCCCAAACAGCAGAACGGTTGCGAGCGCTATCATCGCGATGAGAACCGGATCGAGGTTCCATGCATATGCAAGGTCGGTGAAATCAGGTGCTGGTCCGCAGTACGGAACAGTTGTTTCGCTCAAAGTCTCGAGCCCCCATGTCAATTCTACCCCTCACCCAACTCCGCTTGCGGAGATGCGTTCCCCTCTTTGCTCACGATCGGGACAACAACCCGTGATCAATGTGAAGGAACGATGAGGCACGCCCGTGGTTCACCATCAGGCCGGGACGCGAGGAAGGAGGAAACAATGCCAATCGTTACGGGACTTTTTGAAGACGAAGAAGGCGCCAAGCGCGCCGTCCAATATCTCGAGAACATCGGCGTGGATCGCCGCATCATTAAGGTCAAAACCTACGATCAGGGATCGGAGGAAAACGCCGGCCATACCCCTGAAAATATTGACAAAGGCGGAATTGAGCAGGGCTTGATTGTCCGCGCCGACGTCTCACATAAGCATCTGGTGAGGGCGTCGGAAGCCTTCCTCAATCTGGCAAGGAAGAAACAGCCGTGATGGGGAACTCATTTTGTCCCATCTTTACCGGAACGTCGCCGCCGCAAGTTTCGGAAGCATGAACCGGAACGCGATGCTGCGGGCGCCCTGAAACAAGAGAAGCGAAATCCACAGGCCGTCATTGCCGTAAAGGGGCTGCAGGACCGCCCAGGCGGCGAAATAGATGATCAGGGATGCCACCATGAGGTTGCGCATTTGCCGAGACCAGGTGGACCCGATATAGACGCCGTCCATCTGAAACGCGATGATGCCGACAACAGGCAAGACCACCACGTAAATCAGGTAGGTATCGGCCAGTCTCGCAACAGCGTCGGAGGGCGCCGTCAGCGCAATCACCCAATCCCCGGCAGCCAGGAAGGCCAGGGAAACCAGCGCTGCGAAAATCAGGCCCCAGAATGTCGTCAGCTTGATCGTGCGGTCAAAGGCCGGCCGATAACGTGCACCGACAGCGCGGCCGGCAAGCTGTTCCGCCGCCGTAGCGACACCGTCAAGGAAGGCGACCCCGAAGAAATAAAAACGCAGCAGAATGGTGTTGGCGGCAAGCACGTCGATCCCGAGGAAGCCGCTCTGGCGTGTGAAGAAGGACAGGCCGATCAGCAATGCGAACGAGCGGATCATCATGTCGCCGTTGACCGCAAAGGATCGTCTGATCGCCGGTATATCAGGAAGCCGCCAGGAGGAGCGATCGGTCTTGGCCAGGATCAAAGCTGCGCCTGCCACAGCGGTCACGGCTTCTGCAACCAAAGTGGCGATAGCAACACCTTCCACTCCCCAGCCGAGCCCTATGACCCAATGAACGCTGAGGGCGGCATTCAGGCCATTCAGCAGCGTCTGGAGGATCATGCTCCACATGGCCTCACCGCGACCAATGAGCCAGCCGAAGGCGACAAAATTGAAGAGAACGAAGGGGGCCGACCAGATTCGCCAGTGGAAATAGGTAGAGGCGGCTTCAGCGACAATCCCTTCTGCGCCCATGACGCTCATGCCAAGCGCACCGATCGGGCCCTGGAGCAGCAGCAACAACAGACCGGCCACCAGTGCGATGATAAGGCCGCTCAGCAACATCCGCTGTTCACCTACCCGGTCGCCGGCACCCATTGCCTGTGCCGTAAAGCCGGTGGTGGCGCCGCGCAGGAAATTGAAGGTCACGAAGATAACGTCGAAGATCACGGAGGCCAGCGCCACCCCGCCCACCAGCGCCTCGTTTCGCATATGCGCGATGACGCCCGTCGCCACAAGACCCACAAGCGGGGTCGACAGATAGGCGATCATCATTGGTATCGCGATTTTGAGGACATCGCGATGCGCGACGCCGAACGGGCGGACAGCTGCCTCGGTCCCCGTGATTGCCGTTGCCTTCACTTATTCTTTCCGATGTGGTTCACCCAACGTATGCATCAGCCGGTTCGCCCAGCCGAAGATGGCGATGGAATGGATGAGGTCGAGAATTTCAAGATCATCCAGACCGATTTCCCGCAAGTGATAAAATTGGTAGACCCCCACATTGTCTGGATGGGCGGTCAGATCGACACCGAAATTGAACAGCGCCTGCTCGAAATCAGGAAGGTCCGCATCCAGCCCGTTCTTGTATATTTCGTCCACGACCTCGGGCCGTTTCTCCAGCTGGATATAGCGGTTGGCGTGAACAGCGGCGCAGTAAATGCAGTGATTGACGAAGGATGCCGCCAGCGCACCGATCTCGCGCCCACCGCGTGACAATCCGCCTTCACTATACATGATATCGTTGAAGAGCGGGGTGCGCTCGTTCAGCGCCTCCGCCTCGTTAGCGAGTACGAGGACATAGGCCGATACCTTGGTATTGGAAGGGGTGACCTTCAGGGCCGACAATTGCTCGGGGGTCGCGTTTGCAAGGTCCACAGGCTGGACGTAAGGATGCCAGTCAAGCGCATCGAGGGTGAATTCATGGACGGGCTGTGACATATTAATTGTCCCTCATCATCTTGAGGCCGGCAACGACCAGCACCTGATAATTCACATAGGCAATCAGGCCGGCGAGCGTGACGATATCGCGGTCGTCGAGACCAACGGCATAGAGTTTCTCAATGTTTTCCCGGGTCGCGTTCTTCGGCGTAAGGGTCACGAGATCGACGTGGTTCAGGATGGCTTGCAGGCGGGAATCCGCGTGCTGAAGGACCGATGACGGATCGGCGACTGATGCGTGGTCGGAGCCTCCCTCCTCCTCGGCAAGCCGCTCGATGTAGTGCGCATGGAGTTCTTTCGCCTTCCACAATGCGGACATACGCGCGGCAAGTGCCGCCCGCAGGGCGTAGGAAAAGTTGCGTGGCTCTGCCGGCCGCAAAGCCGCAAGATAGCTGGTCTGCGTCAGGTGTTTGAGCTTAGAGCGCCGCTCGCGGAGTTTCAACAGATCGGAGCTGGCATCAAGGCCGAGGACGCGGTCGATCACGTCTTCTGGAGGTGTAGCTGTCATTGTTTTTTCAATCCTCGGAAAGAGCGTCATCCAGAAAGGTCAGGCGGTCCTGCCCCCAATAGAGCGTGTCGCGGTAAATCCAGGTGGGGGTTCCAAAGACACCACGCGCCTGCGCTTCGGCGTGGCTGTCATGCCAGGCCGCCATGATCTCGGGCGTGTCTTCGAGCGCACGCAGCGCACGACCATCAAGACCCAGGCCGTTTGCCACGGCGATGCGAACGTCCGGATCGGTCACGTCCTGCTCCTCCGCCCACAGTGCCCGCAGAAGCGCATGACTGAGTTCCAGTGCAGGCAAACCCTGTCTGTCGGCCGCAATCACCATGCGCGCGGAAAACTCGTTGTTGGTGGGATAATATCTGGGCTTCAGCACCAACGGCATACCCAGACGTTTGCGCCAGCGCTCCAGTTCGACGGCGTGGTAGTCCTGCCGCGGCTGCGGTCTGGAACGAAGTGGAACACCACCGTTTTCGGTGACGATGCGGGTAGGGCGGACGACGACATCGAGATCGTGCTTTTCAATCAGCGCCTTGAACTGTGGCCAGCCCAGATAGGCCCAGGGCGAACTGAGCGCATGGTAATAATAAACGGTTTTTCTGCTCATCGCCTTAACCTCAGGCTGTCTTCTGCATGGTGGGGTCGGCATCCGCATCGGTCCATTCGGATCCATCGAGTTCAGGCTTTTCGTAAGCCTTCAGCGCCTCCCAGTGATGATCGATGTCGGCGATGAACAGCGAAGCGGCGATACCTCGCGCAAGCCAGAGCGCACCTTCGCTGATGGCCGGAATATCGCCGCTGACTTTGCCCAGACTGACCGATGAACCGTAATTGAAACAATGGATCTGCTGCAGCCAAGGGGCGGTACCCGGCTCTTTCTCGGTGAAAGAGAAGTCGTCTTGCAGCCAGGGGAATCGCCCGAGCCCAGGGTTTTCCTCACCTGGTGGCGGCGTGTAGCGGTCGTCCCAGCAGGCGATCTGCCCGTTGAACATTTCGAGTTCGGGACGACTGACGGGGTCGATTGAGAATCCCGTTCCCAAAATCACGAAATCGGTCCGAAAAACGCGGCCGTTGATTGTGGTGATCACAACCTCGCCGCCCTCTTCCTTCATCGATTGGATACCGCAGCCGAAATGGAAATAGGCGTTGGGATGTCGGCTCACCCTCAGCGTTGAATTGTGTGGCGCGGGGGTCTGCTGCTTGACGGAATAATCCATGAGACGCCAGCGCCACACAGGGTCAATTTTCGCGAAGCCGGCGGTGACACCGTATGATCCGATGCCCATCAACTTGTTGATCGTCGGCATTGTCTTGCGTCTGGCAAGGAGACGCACTTCACCGGCCCCCTGCTCGAGCGCTTCCGCTGCATTGTCCACAGCGGACGCCCCTACCCCGATGACAACGACTCGTTTTCCCTTCAGACGCTGAAAATCAATCATGTCGGCGGAATGCGCCCAGCTGACGTTACGTTGCATGCCCTTCACAAAATCCGGGATCGTCGGTTCTCCCAGGCCATCACGGCCTGTTGCCATCACCAGTTTCCGCGTGATGATCGGGTCAGCCTTCCCGCCGTCGATCTCAAGCTCCAGAAGCCCATCGGACCGTGGTATGACGCGGGTGACGTGGATGTTGTTTTCAACCGGGATTTCCATCACCTGCCGGTACCAGCTCAGATATTCCATCCACATCGGTCGCGGAATGCGGAAGAGTTCTTCCCAGGCCTCTTCGCCAAAGCGGGCGGTGTACCAAGCCCTGAAGGTGAGCGATGCCATACCGAGCGCTGGCCCGAGCAGGTTCTTGGGCGAGCGCAGGGTTTCCATGCGCGCGTAAGTCACCCAAGGCCCCTCTTCACCTTTTGCGGCGCGGTCCACAATCCGGATATTGGCGATCCCTGCCCTTGTCAGGGCATGCCAGGCGACGAGGCCGCACATGCCACCGCCGATGATCACGACATCGCTGGCAAGCTGACCGTCTGAGGTCGAGACCGGTTTCGACCAGTTTGCTGCGGGATAATTGAGGTAGGACAAATCCTGCCTCACCCGGGCGTTGAGCGCAGCTAGTCTCTGCTGCTCGGTCCGGTCTTGCTGTTCTAAAGTCATCAGGTGATCTCCTGAAATTCACTATTGCCCATCGGCACCGACGGGCATGAGGATTAATCGGCGAGCACTACGGCGTCGCGATCGCGCCAACCCACCCAGACCGTCTCGCCATCAAGATGCGAGAGCGCCACGGGATCGAGCTGGGCCGACAGGAGTGCGCCGTTGTCGAGGCGGATCGTCAACGTCGTATGAGCGCCCTTGAACACGCGCCGCTCGATCTGGCCCTTGAGGGCAAAACGATCACTCGGCTGCTCGGGAAGACAGAACAGGGCTTCCGGACGCAGCGCGATCGTGACGTGGCTGCCAACCGCGTGATGGTGGCCGTTAAGATCGGCCCGGATCGGACTGCCCTGCCATTCAGTTGTTGCAACATCGCCCTCGGCAGACACCAACCGGCCTTCGAGAAAGTTGCTCTGACCGATGAAGTCGGCGACGAAGCGGCTACGGGGGCGGGCATAGAGATCATCAGGCGCTCCCATCTGCTCGATCCGCCCCTTGTTCATCACCACCACGACGTCAGACATGGTCAGGGCCTCTTCCTGATCATGGGTGACGAAGATGAAGGTCTTGCCGGTCGTCTGCTGGATTGACTTCAACTCGATCTGCATCTCATGGCGCAGCTTGGCGTCGAGCGCCGATAGCGGCTCGTCGAGCAGCAAGACGTTCGGGTCCGGCGCCAGCGCCCGCATGAGGGCCACGCGCTGGCGCTGACCGCCCGACAGTTGCTCAGGCATTCGCCCGGCAAAATCCTGCAGCTTGACGAGACCGAGGAGTTCCATGACCCGGCGGTGGATGGACGCCGAATCCAGCCCCTTCAGTTCAAGTCCGAAGGCAATGTTGCGCTGAACTGACAGGTGCGGAAACAGGGCATAGTCTTGAAAGACGATATTGACGTTTCGCCTGTTGGGCGGCAGATGCGAGATCGGCTGCCCGTCGAGGTAGATTTCGCCGGAAGATGGCGTTTCGAACCCTCCGAGCATTCTCAGCGTCGTGGATTTGCCGCAACCGGAGGGGCCAAGCAGGGTAACGAATTGGCCCGGCGCGACCGCCAGGTCCAGATCATCGACAGCAAGAGAAGCGCCGTAAGACTTGTTGACGTTTTTAAAATGAACAACCGGCTGCATAACTCAGTTCCTCGAACGGCGGGTGAAGTGCTCGGCATAAAGGCCGACGGCGGCGGTGACGATGAGGACGATGGTCGCCATCGCATTGATCTCTGGCGACATGCCGCCCTGGACTTTGGCGAAGATGAGCATCGGTAGCGTCGGCTTGTATCCACCCAGGAAGAAGGTGCGCACGAAATCGTCGATGCTGGTCAAAACACAGAAAATCATGCCGCCGATCAGGGCCGGCAGGATGTAGGGGACCGTAACGCGCATGAAGGCGATAAATGCGTCAGCCCCGAGGTCTCTTGCCGCATCCACGAGATTGGCGGGCATGGAACGCAGGCGCGTCAGCACCATGATCACGACAAACGGCACCGCATGGACGGTATGGGAGAGGATAATCGCGAAGGTGCCCGTGGGGATATCGACCGTCCGGATGAATATCCGCATTGAGATGGCGTTGATGAGACCGGGAACGACGGCAGGCAGGCAGGCGAGCGCAAAGAGAATGGCCTTGCCGCGGATGCCCTCGGTCGAAATCAGCAGGGCAATCCACACACCGATAACGGTCGCTCCGATCGTGGTGGCAAACGCTATCCCGACCGAATAAAGCGAGGCTTCGATGAACTGCTTGTCCTGAAGTACCTTGCCATACCAATCCAGGGTCCAGTTACTGATCGGAAAGGCGATGAAGTTTGCATCCTTGAAGCTCATCGCCATCATCAGGGCCAGCGGCAAAAGCAGATAGATAACGAAAATGGCATAACAGGCGCCAAGTGCCGTCTTCGGAAGGTCGTTTAAGGGGGACCGCATCATCATCTCCTACATCAGCCGGACAGAGCGACCGCCAACGACGCGCATGAAGAGACCAACCGTTGTCAGCGACACGGCGAGCATCAGCATGGCGAAGGCAGCGCCTTCAGGCCATTTGTCGTTGGAGGAGTGGAAGAGCGTTGCGATCACCTCCGGAAAGATGACGGCGTTCGGCCCGCCGAGCAGCAGCGGAGCGGCGAAGACGCCGACGGCGGTGAGGTAAACCAGGCTGCATCCGGACACGATACCGTCTTTCGACAGCGGCAGGATAACGCGGCGGAAGCGTTGGAAAGGGCTTGCGCCAAGATCGGCAGCGGCATGCACCAGCTGTACCGGGATCTTTTCTATGGCTGAATAAAGTGGGAGCAGCATATAGAGCGCCAGGAGGTAGATAACGCCGAAGCTCAGCGAGAAGGACGTGTAGAGCATCGGGATGGGCCGATCGATGATGCCGATCTCGCGCAACAGGACGTTGACGGCTCCCCGATTGGCCAGAAGCATGATGACCGAGAAGGTCCGGATCAGTTCTCCGGCCCAGAATGGGATGAGCAGGAGCAGCAGCGCCCGCATACGCTGCTTCGGCTGAAGCACCTTCGCCACGTAATAGGCAACCGGATAAACGATAACTAGGGTCGACACGGTAACAACGGCGGCAAATACGAGGCTGCGTATGAAGGGCAGCACGTAAATCGAATCCGAGAAGAACAGGGCATAGTTGGCGAGCGTATAGCGCGTGGCCTCGTTCGGTTGAGGCGGATAGTTGTCCGTGAAGCTGATATTGGCCATTTGCAGGATCGGCCCGACATGCAGGACGAAAAGCCATATCACGGGTATCCCGGCAAGGAGTGCGAGGCGCGCATGGCGACTGTCTGCCAGCCGGCCTATGGTGGTTCGGTAAAGGGCTGAGCCTGTCACCTTGCCAATCCATCCGGAATAATGCGCCGGGGCTGGCGCGCCTTCCTCTCGCAGTTCAGTCATTGTCGTGTTCACCATGATCGTTCCCAGCTCTGGACAAGCTTTTTATTGGGGTCCTGCGAACCCGGCCGAGGTCGGGTTCGCATCGCAGCCGTAACTCAGGCAGCCTTGATTTCGGCAGCTGCCTTGTCGATCATCGCGTTCTTCATGGCCCGGTTGACCGAGCTGAAGAACTTGATGCGCTCCATCTGGTCCTGTGGAAGCGCCATGGCGGCCCGTTCGCGGTCGTTGAGCAGCTTGTCGACGCCATCAAAGGCCGAGGCGAAGCCCGACTGCCGAACCATGGCAGCCCCGATTTCCGGCGAGGCGAGGATAGCGTCCAGGAAGGTATAGGCAGCGTCCGCATTCGGACCGTTCTTCACCACGTTGAAGGAGTAGAGGAACCCGTAGGTGCCTTCCTTCGGAACGGACAGCTGGATGGGGTGACCGTCCATGATCAGCTTGGACGTCGGACCGGACCAGGCCTGCGCGACATAGATGTCCTCGTTCAGGAACATCTGCTGCACCTCGGAGCCCGCATCGTAGTATTTGCGAACCTTGTCCTTTTGGCTGATCAGGAAGTCGCGCGCCTTGTTGGTGGCTTCCTGGGCAACGGCTTCCTTGCCTTCATAGGTGACATAATCGCCGTCATTGCCCTGATAGAGCATGGTCAGCGAAAGGAAGTCCGAAATGATGTAGGATGTCAGGCCCTTGTATTCATCGTCGAACATCATGCCCCAGCTATCGGAAGGCTTGGTGTACTCCGTGTTACGGGCCAGACCTTCAAAGCCCGCCAAAAGCGGAACGCCGTAGGTGGAGCCGTTGATGGTAAGCTGCGGTGCGCCTTTGTAAGCTGCTGCCAGCTTGTCCCAATTCTTCAGTCGGCTGGTATCAAGCGGCGAAAGGAGGTTGGAACCGATGAACTGGGAGAGCCGGTGGCCGGTCACCGTCACGATATCGGTCGATGGTGTGGCGCCTTCGGCTGTCAGAATGTTATATTGCTTGCCCTGATCGTCCGTCAGACGGATGCGGATCTCGATCCCCGTGTCCTTCTGAAACTGGTCGATGAAAGACTGCGGCACGAACTTGTCATATGTCGTGATATTGACGACCTTGCCCTGCGCGTGGGCGGAGCGCATCAGGCTGGGCGCCGCCAGGATGCCAGAGCCGGCAGCGAGCAGCTTGAGGGTGGAACGACGGGTCGCTTTAAACTCTTTCATGGCAATCTCCTTGTTTTTGTTTGACCGGTTTGATAGGCAGAGCACTTGCATTTTTAGGGAACGTCTCCTTCGACGGTTCCCCCATAGGTGACATCCGCAACACGTCCTGATGCGCCAGGATCGTGAGCGGTGAAATCGGGCATGCGTGCGGAAGCAACACGGATGATCAACTGGATCAGCTCCTGGGCAGTGGCCGACAGCGGGCGCGCTGTTGCCGAGAAGATTCCCCAGAGGAACGGGATGTCGACGTCGAGCGGTCGCACAGTCACGCCCGCGGTCAGGGGACCGTAAGCGGTTGCCGGTTCGACAATCGCAATCCCCATCCCGGTCGAAGCGATCTGCACCGCACTCATCGCCGCGCTCGTCGCTATGATCCGTTGTGCGCGAACATTTGCCTCCTGCAGAGCCTTGTCCACCCGGCGACGCAGACGGAACGGATTAGCAAGCGTAATGACTGTTTGGCCGGCCAGGTCGGCGACGGAAATGACATCCTTGGCGGCCAGCGGATCGTGAACGGACAGAACGGCTGCACAGCGGCCCTGAAAATATCCGTGCGCTTCGAGGCCGGGCTGTTCGGCCGGGAGCGACGTCACACAGAAATCGGCGGTACGCCCCAGCACCGCCTGAACGGCGGCTTCGGCAGGCATGCTTCTTAAAAAGACCGTATGCGGAAGAAGGGCTTCCGGTAGCTCGGCGAGAGCAAGCGGCACCATACCCGTGGCAAAAGCAGGCGTAGCGGCGATCTCGACCGGTTCGGGCTCCTTGAGACTGATCCTTTGCGCTCGATTGCGCAGATGCTCGATGCCGCTGATGAAGCGTTCCGCTTCAGAATGAAAAGCAATCCCCTTGTCACTCGGCGTTATGCGCGGGCCATTGCGATCAAACAGCGGAAATCCAAGCGACGTTTCAAGGTCCTGAATAAGACGTGTGACCTGGGATTGCGAACGGTCAAGCAGGCGCGCAGCACCGGTGATGCTGCCTGCGGACATAACCGCAAGAAATGCCTCCAGTTCGCGTATCTCCATCGCTATCATGCATCCTTTGCATTATGACAAATTTAATGTGCATTAAACGCATGATGTCTGCTAGTGACAAAAGAGAATTTTTCGTTTGGGACGCGGAAGATGAAAAAGATGGCTTGCTGACTTCGAACTGTGCAGAAAATTAAGCCTCGGGACGTGGCTTTTGGTCGTGCAGCACATGCATTTACTGGAAGGAGCCAGAATTTGCTGAGGGCGTAGGCAGGCGCGCAGATAAATGAGGCAGGGGAACCGCAAACACAGCTCTGGCGCGCCAGAAAAAATGATGCATTTGCGCAACGATCGGCAGGCAATGTACAGAACCGGTTTGTGTTCTACGCGAAAGATAGAGACCAGAGGGTGGCGCCATGTCCACTCCTACAACCGAAAGGACAGATGACATGCGGATAGCCATTCTCGGTGCGGGTTCGATTGCTTATGGCATGGCGGCTTTCCTCGCCAATGCGGGGCATCATCCGTGCCTATGGTCGCCCTCCGGCCGCAGTGCCAAGCCGTTGTCGGAAGGCGAACCGCTCATCGCTACCGGTGCGTTGGACTTCGTCGGTCCGGTCGAGGTCGCGGCAACCTGCGAGACCGCCATTGCGGATGCAGATGCGGTCATCATCGCAATGCCCGCAAACGGTCATCGTGCCGCCATCGACGCGGCGCTGCCGCATTTGCGGTCGGGACTGACCGTCATCATCAGCTCCCATAGCTCCTTTGGAGCGCTCTATCTGTCGAAGCGGCTTTCCGAACGACAACTCCGTCTGCCGATCATTGCTTGGGGGACCACGCTTCTGACGGCCCGCCGCCAAACCGACGGGCGCAGCGTCGTCGTCAACACCATCCGCCAGAAGGTGGACTTTGCCACCCTGCCGAAGTCGGCAGCCGCTGAGGGTCGGAGCCTGTGCACTGAACTCTTCGGTGATCGCTTCGTCGAACGTGACGGTTTGCTTGCCATCGCGCTCTCAAACCTCAATCCTCAAAATCATCTCGGGATCGCATTGCTCAATCTAACAAGGATGGAAAAGGCGGAGAGTTGGGGACAGGGCGAACATGTCACACCGGCGGTCGGTCAGTTGATTGAGGCGCTCGACGCCGAGCGACTGTCAATTGCCGAGAGCTTCGGCCTGGAGGTCAAAACAGTTCGCGAACACTTTTCTCTCTCCTTCCACGTGCCCCTCGCCTCTGTTTCCGAAATGAACCAGCAGATGCATCGTGAAGGACGAGGCGGAATGGGCCCTTCCTCCATCGAAAGCCGCTACATTTTCGAAGATGTGCCGTTCGGTCTACTCCCAACCGTGCTTCTCGGCCGCATAGTCAACCGGCCTGCGATCCTGCACGAGGCAGGCGTTCGCATCTTTACCGCATCGGTCGCACACAATCTGGAGGCAGACAATGACCTGCTGCCGGAGCTTTCACTTGATCATCTCGGTCCGAGCGAGCTGCGGGAGCTTTGCGAGAGCGGATTTTAACGGAGCAGAGGAGCCGCCCGTGATCCCGAGCGGCAGGAGCCGAGGGCCTTTCAGCGAGCCTTTGGCAATCCGCAGATCCTGAGAGAGATCGGCTTCCTGCAACGGCGGGCTGGCACGCGAGCCGCAGTCCTGGATCGATTACATGAGCAGCTGGGCAGGCTCAGTCATCGTTACGGCATAGCTAAGTGAGCGCTTTCCGTCATGGCTGTAATTGGCCCGACGCGGATGTTGCCGGTTATTCACGAGGCCACAACTCTATTGCGTCCTTGTGCCTTGGCGAGCAGAAGGGCCGCATCCGCCCGTGCCAGCAGCGTGTCCAGCGGCCCGGCCTCGGGCGAGGTTGCCACACCCACGGAAATTGTTACGGTTCCAAGAAGTTTCCCGGCATGGGAGATGGCTGTAGCACTTACTGCTGTTCTGACTTTTTCGGCCAAGCCAGCAGCGTCGCCCTTGAGCATCCCCGGCAAGAGCGCGGTAAATTCCTCTCCCCCATAACGGTAAGCCTCACCGTGATCGCCCAGCGTGTCACGAAGCGTTCGGCCCACATACTGCATGACCTTGTCGCCGGCATCATGACCATATTCGTCATTAAAACGCTTGAAGTGGTCGATATCGATCATCAGGCAGGCAAGTGGTGTCTTTAATTCGTCGCTTGCGAAACGTTGCACCCTTTCATCCAGATGCCGGCGATTGAACAACCCGGTCAGAGGGTCTTCGATAGCCATCAGCGTCAACTTCTCACGCAGCTGCAGATTGGCGATGGCAAGCCCGACATTTTCGGCAATCAGTTCGAGATAAAGCCGTGACGCATCGAGGTGCAGCGCCTGCCCTTCTTTTTCTTCCAGGTAAAAAAGCCCGATCATGTCGCCTTGCGCGGTCAACGGGACGCAAAGAGCGATAGCATCCGGATCATCCAGATGCTGACACGGCACATCGGTGTCGGAGAACCCGTTGGCGTGCGCCCGCCCGCGGCGCATCCCCCAGCACGCAGACGCAGGAAAACTGTCTCCGGCATTGTCAGGCGCTAGCCAGTCCGAACTGCGGTTGAGGATATTCTTGCTTTCGTTCAGGATATAAAGGCCGCCGGCAATGCCGGGAAAGATTTGCGGCGCAAAGCGCGCGACGATGCTGGCAAGCTCGCCCTGGTTCTGGCAGGCCTGCAGGCGGTGCATCATCTGCAGGATGAGGTCCTTGGTCTGTTGGTCTGCCCGTCGTTCCGCGTCGAGCCGATCGCGCTCGATGCCGCTCGCCCGGAAGATTTCAATCGCGGTGTTCATCTCGCCGATCTCGTCCCGGCGACTGTCGGGCAGCACCTCGACGGAATAATCCTGCTTTGCAAGCCGATCGATGATCCCGCTCATTCGCACCAATGGCATGGCGATCCGGCGTCTCAGGATGAAATAGAGCACCGCCAGGAACAGCCCTCCCGTCAGCCCCAGCATGATCTTGGCGATGACGCTCCACCAGTCGCTACGCGCTCGCGCCGCGGCCAACTGCGATCCGGTTCTTGCGGCTGTCAAATCTCGAAAATGCGCGACAGTCGCCAGAAGATCCTCTTGCAGTCTTTCATGCTCGGGGCCGAACAACGTGGACTGGGCAGCGCTCTTCTCACCGCGCTGAAATGCTTCGACCGCCGCGATCTCGAACTTGTCGAGTGCGTCCGCATCCGTTTCGATCTTTCGCAGTGCATCGACCTCGGCCTTCGGAAGCACTTTCGACAAGAGCTGGTCAACTGCGGCTTCCCGGCTTCGCTCGCTTCCATCTTCGGCCCGGAACGCGTTGAGATGACGTTCTTCGCCACGCATAACAAACAGCCTGGCCTCGTCGGACCGGACCTCTGCGCCAAGTGCGAGGTCTTCCGCCAGACTATCCAGCGTCAGATGCTCTTCCACCGCGACACGCTCTTCGACGGCGCTGCGAGACGACATGATGAAGGCCGCGCCAGACAAAGCCGTCAAGACGACTGTCACTCCGTAAGCCCAGTTGGTGATCGCGCTTATTCTCATTCTCTAATACTACACACCGCTGCTTGCGGGAGGATTAAGACGCCGGTTGTGATTGCATGGTGCGTGCTCGACATTGCCGGCGCCGGCAGGCTCAGAGTTCAGCAAGCTGGCCGAAGTTGACTGGACAGTCAACGAGAGCGCCACGGAAATCATTCATTCCGTCCCGCGCGGAGATCGAGGTTCCAAATGATGTCCGGCATTCGCCGAAGCATTGGTCACACTGAACAATTGCGGCTATGTTATTGTGGCAGATCACGGGAGGCGGCCTTCGAGGGCCGGTGATTGATGGGTTTTACGGACCACGTTAAGGAAATCGAGCGGGTCGGACAGGGAACCAACACGGGCCGCGACGCCGTTGTCCTGGAGTCCTGGCGGCGCTGTCTGGACGCCTACCAGCTCGACCCGGCGCAGGCGCGCGAGGCAGTGATCGTTTCGGAAACACGGCTGCGGGAACACCGTCAGCAGGCGGAAGATCTGGTACACATCGCCCGCTCCGGCCTCGAGCGGCTCTATCGGCAGGTTGCCGAACAGAATTACGTGTTGCTGTTGTCGGATCGGCTTGGTGTCACCGTTGAATTCCTGGGTGACCCCTCCTTCAACAACAATCTGCGCAAAGCGGGGCTCTATCTCGGTTCCGAGTGGTCCGAGCCCCGGGCCGGCACCTGCGCGGTGGGCGCCTGCATTGCCACGGGCGAGGTCCTGACGATCCACCAGACCGACCATTTTGACATCACCCACACACCCCTGTCCTGCACGGCAGCCCCAATCTATGATACGCAAGGATCATTAGCGGCCGTTCTCGACATTTCACTCCTCAGTTCGCCAATCCTGAAAGCCAGCCAGAACATGGCGCGTCATCTCGTCTCGTCGACGGTGCGGCGGATTGAGCTTGCCAATCTCATGGCAAACAGCCGTCACGATCTGGTCCTGCGCTTTGCGGGAGCGCCGGAGTTTCTCGACGTCGATCCGGAAGCGGCGATATCCGTAGACGGTGCGGGGCGCATCACCGGCATGACCCACGGCGGCGCCCGGCTTCTTGCCGCGTCGCGCGGTCTCGACTGGCGCACGCCCGGGCTTCTGATCGGCCAGCCTGTTACGGACTTCTTTCATGCGGGGCTCGACGAGTTAGCCTCGCTGACCCGCGCCAGCCTGCCCCAGGAACGGCGGATCGCCGTTCGAGACGGCTCGCTGCTCTTTGCCCATGCCATAGAACCGCAGCAACGCACAGGCAACGTGCCCTCTGCCCGCACTTCCGGCCGATCGCCGGCGATCAACAGGCTCGGCGGCAATGTGCCGGCGATCGACGACCTCAGGCGCAAGGTAGTCAAACTTGCACCCAGCAGACTGCCGATATTGCTGCAGGGAGAGACCGGGACGGGCAAGGAATATCTCGCCCGCATCATTCATGAGATGAGCGGGCTTTCTGGCCGCTTCGTGGCAGTCAATTGCGCCGCCATTCCGGAGCAGCTGATCGAGAGTGAACTTTTCGGTTACGTCCCGGGGGCTTTTACCGGGGCACTGGCCAAGGGGAAAAAGGGGTTGATCGAGGAGGCCGAGGGCGGAACGCTCTTCCTCGACGAGATCGGCGACATGTCCTATGCCGCCCAGAGCCGGTTGCTCAGGGTTCTCGCCGAGGGCGAGGTGCTCCCCGTCGGCGGCTCGGTCGCGCGCAAGGTGGGTTTCCGTGTCGTCTCCGCTTCGCATCGATCGCTGGCCAACATGGTCGCGGCAGGCGGGTTCCGCGAAGACCTCTATTATCGGCTCAACGCCGCCGTCCTGTCGCTAAAGCCGCTCCATGAACGCGAGGATCTGCCTTGGCTCCTCGAGCAGCTGCTCCATAAACACAATACGAAGGACGGCCGCCTGACGTTATCGGGCGCAGCGAGGCTGCTGCTTCTCAACCATCGCTGGCCAGGCAATATCCGCGAACTCGACAATGCCATCGCCTTTGCCGCAGCACTGTGCGACGATGGTGTGATCGAGATCACGGACCTGCCGGATCATTTGTCGCAGCCTGCCAGCGTGCGCGTCGGCGAAAGCGTCGAAGCAGACCTGCGTGCCGTCCTCACGAGTTGCAAGGCCAACGTCTCCGAAGCCGCCCGCCGTCTTGGTATCGATCGCACAACGCTCCATCGCCGGATGAGACGGTTCGGTATAGAGCGTCCGCACTGAGCCATTCATTGCGGCATCCGCCACACCTGTTGCGCCACAGCTGTGGCGCAATCGTCATCACCCTCCTTGAAAACGCTGTGATTTCCAGCCCTCTCGACGGTCGGCTCGGCTGGCACGGCGGTTGCTCCTCCTGATGGCATGAAAAGCAGCCTTAAGGAGGAAACATGCGCGCCCTCAGATTTCACGCCGCAAAGGACTTGCGGCTCGAGGACATCCCCGAGCCGAGACAGGCGGGACCGGGCCAGGTCATCGTCCGCAACCGCTTCGTCGGAATTTGCGGAACGGATCTTCACGAATACAGCTATGGCCCGATCTTCATCCCGACCGAGCCGCATCCGTTTACCGGCGCCCACGGCCCGCAGGTCCTCGGCCACGAGTTCGGCGGCGTTGTCGAAGCCATCGGTGAAGGCGTGACCTCGGTCGCCATCGGCGACCGCGTCTCGATCCAGCCTCTCGTCATGCCGCGCTCCGGCGACTACTTCGCCGACCGCGGCCTTTTCCATCTCAGCCCGCAACTCGCACTCGTGGGTCTCAGCTGGAATGGCGGAGGCATGGCTGAAGCCGCGCTGGTTCACGAATATAATGTCCAGAAGATCCCAGACGAGATGACCGATGAAGAGGCCGCACTCGTCGAGCCGACGGCGGTTGCCGTCTATGCCTGCGACCGTGGCGGCGTCACCGCCGGTAACAGCGTTCTCGTTACGGGTGCCGGCCCGATCGGCATGCTGACGCTGCTGGCGGCCCGAGCGGCCGGTGCCACCAAGCTGTTCGTCTCGGACCTGAACGATGCCCGCCTCGAGCTTGCCAAGAAAGTCCTGCCCGACCTTGTCGCCATCAATCCGAAGCGCGAAAAGGTTGGCGACGTCGTCCGCGCCCAGACCGAGGGCCAGGTGGGATGCGACGTTGCGATCGAATGCGTCGGCAACGAACACGCCCTGAAGGCATGCGTGGATGCTGTGCGCAAGCAGGGCGTCGTCGTTCAGACAGGCCTGCATCCGCATGAGAATCCGATCGACTGGTTTCAGGTCACGTTCCGCGATCTCGAGGTCAAAGGCTCGTGGGCCTATCCGACCCATTACTGGCCGCGTGTCATCAGCCTGATCTCATCCGGCCTCCTGCCGGCGACGAAGATTGTCACCAAGCGCGTCACGCTTGAAACGGCCGTGAAAGAGGGCTTCGACGCCCTCCTCGATCCGGCTGGCACCCACCTGAAGATCCTGATCGATCTCTCAAAATAAGCGTCTCGGCCAAGGCCTGAAGGGAGAGGAGCCCTGAAGGCGGCGGTTTGGAGGCTTTGACGGAACGCCCGGCAGCGGCGTTCCGTGACCCTCACCAAGCAATCATGGAGGAGAATAAATGCTCGATATCAGCCCCGGAACCAAGATCGACACGGCCCTTGCGAAGCTCGAAGGAGCGCTGGCGAAAGGCGACGTGGACGCCGCCGCCAACCTGTTTCAGGCGGATTGCTACTGGCGAGATCTGGTGACCTTTACCTGGAACCTGAAGACCCTCGAAGGCCGCGAGCAGGTCCGCGACATGCTTTCCAGCCAGCTTGCCGCAACCAAACCGTCCAACTTTGTGCAGGACACCAGGGAGGCCGCCTCCGAAGCGGGCGGCGTTACCGAAGGCTGGTTCGAATTCGAAACGGGGGTTGCCCGCGGCTATGGCCATATCCGTTTGAAGGATGGTCTGATCTGGACCCTATTGACCACCATGACCGAACTGAAGGGCCATGAGGAGCCGAAGGGCTTCCGCCGCCCGATGGGGGCGGAGCACGGCCATGACAGAAACCGCACGACCTGGAAGGAAAAGCGCGAAAGCGAGGCGGTGGAACTCGGTTACACGTCCCAGCCCTATGTCGTCATCATCGGTGGCGGCCAAGGCGGCATCGCGCTCGGCGCACGCCTTCGCCAGCTCGGCGTTCCGACGATCATCATAGAGAAGAACGAGCGGCCCGGTGACAGCTGGCGCAAGCGCTACAAGTCACTCTGCCTGCACGACCCTGTGTGGTACGATCACCTTCCTTACATTCCCTTCCCGGAAAACTGGCCGGTATTCACCCCAAAAGACAAGGTGGGCGACTGGCTGGAAATGTACACCAAGGTGATGGAACTGAATTACTGGGGCTCCACGACCTGCAAATCCGCCCAATACGACGAGAAGACCGGCGAATGGACCGTCGTCGTCGATCGCGACGGCAGAGAGGTCGTCCTCAAGCCGAAGCAGCTCGTGCTGGCAACCGGCATGTCGGGCAAGGCCAATGTGCCGAAATTCCCCGGTCAGGACATCTTCAAGGGCGAGCAGCAGCATTCTTCCCAGCATCCGGGTCCGGATGCCTATGCCGGAAAGAAGGTGGTCGTCATCGGCTCCAACAACTCGGCCCACGATATCTGCGCAGCGCTCTGGGAAGCCGGCGCCGATGTCACCATGCTGCAGCGCTCGTCGACCCATATCGTCAAGTCGGACTCGCTGATGGAGATCGGCCTTGGCGATCTTTATTCCGAGCGGGCGGTTCAGGGCGGCATGACGACGCGCAAGGCCGATCTGATCTTTGCGTCGCTGCCCTACCGAGCTCGCAAGGACAATTGAGGCCTGATTACTCGAAGAGTAAATCGGACGGAGGCAGATTGCTGGTCATCGGCCTCCGCCCGTCTTCCTGTGTCACATTTCGGGAAGAACAGCGATGTCGCGGACTTCTTTGTCCGTGCCGGTGATAGCGCCTACTTCGGTAGCGTTGCCGGTGTCGAGATTAACGGTGTAAAGCATTTTGTTTGCAGCGAGATAGGCAGTGTTCTTTCCGGCTTCCGTGCCCTGAATGTCAAAAGCATAGGTGGCTGGCTTGTCTTTGAAACCCAGCTTGCCAATTGCTTTCAAAGTGCCGTCATTCGGCTTGGTCTGCTGGATCAAGGCGCCAATCGTCGCATCGATATTGTACATTGCGGTCTTTTCAGGCTTGCCGATGGAGTTGGTATAGGCGGCTGCGACAATGTTCGGCGTCTCGCCCTTGTGCATGTCACCATCTTCGAAGGCCAGGACCCCGTCGACCGTCTCTGCACCGGTGTCAGGATGGACACGGTGGTTGGTGGTGCCAGTCATGAAACGAAGACGATCAGCCACCGGATTGAAATCGACGACGATCGGAGCCTGTGTCACCGTCAGCGTCTTGTCCATTTTTGCGAGATCAGTGGCAGCACCGCTTTCAAGGTTGATGGTAACGATACGATGGTCCGCAGTAACACCGATCACCGTCTTGTTGGCGGGGCGGTAATCAATGCCGACGAGCTTATCGACGCCGGTTACTTCCATGGTCTTTGTAACGGCGGGCTTCGCGGTATCGAACATGACAAGTGTTTTGTCACTCGTCAGCCCGAGAACGGGTGCCGAAAAGGCTGTCGATGCCATGGCAGCAAAGGCGGCGGATGCGGTCAGTGCGAAAAGGATGGTCTTCATGTCTTTCTCCCGTGCGTTTAACATTCGAGAAGGCGTCAGGCACTCGGCGCTTGACCCTTCATCATTGAAGACACCGCAAGGGAGACGAATGGATGCAGGTCGTAAAAATAATTCTCAGGATGCATCCATTTGATCGCCGGATGGGTATAGTTCGTGAAAGCTGACGATTTTCACCGCTGGATCATGGAAGGATATTAATGGGTTCCGGGCCGGACGATCTGGATAAGGCGCTTGCTGCCTGCGCTAAGGGTGACCGTTCGGCATTACGCCGAATTTTCGATCAGGAGGCTGGGCGGTTGGTCGCCGTGGCGCAACGCATCGTTGGACGTCGCGAACTTGCCGAAGAGGTCGTGCAGGAAGCCTTTATCCGAATATGGACCCACGCTTATCAATACAGTGCGGACCGTGGCTCCGCGCGCGGATGGATTTATGCCATTGTTCGAAACAGAGCGCTCAATCTCCTGCGGGATGGCAAACTTGAACATTCGGTCGAAGAGGTAGAAGCACTTCAGGAAGCCGAACAGGCAGACGCGATCATGGGTGCGTGGCACCGCATGGACACACAATCGCGCCTGCGCGAATGCCTGGGATCGCTCGATGATACAAAGCGGCGCGGTATTCTGATGGCCTATGTTGGAGGCTATTCTCACGGCGAGATCGCCGGAAGGTTGCGCGTTCCACTTGGCACAGCGAAATCCTGGATCAGGCGCGGGCTTCTGACGCTTCGGGAGTGCATGGGATGATCTACGACCGCAAGGATATACCGAACCTCGCTGACGAGTATGTGTTGGGCTTGACCGAAGGCACCGCCGCCGCGGAAATCGAGGACGCCATGGAACGAGATACCGAACTCAAGGCCGCGATTGCTGCAAGCCGTGAGCGTTTCCTGCCGCTCGACACCGCTATCACACCGGCAACCGTCAACGAGAGCCTGTGGCATCGCATTGAATCTGGGCTGACTTCGCAGCCTGCGACCGGCTACATGTCTGTTTCCACGCTTGCGAATGACAATAACAGCAAAGGCTGGAAGATCGCTGCGCTTTCGTCAATTGCCGCCGCATTGTTGCTTGCCATCGGTCTTGGATACAGCCTCATTCACAAGGCGGAGCCGCTTGTCGTCGCCGTTTTGATCAATGAGGCTGGAGATATTCAGGCGGTTGTCGAGGACTTTGGCGATGAACGGGCGATGATCCGTATACTGGCCGACTTTGCGGTGCCGAACGATAAGACGATAGAGGTATGGACGCTTCCGTCTCGAGAAATTGGGCCTGTTTCGCTCGGATTGCTGAAAGGCGTTCGCTCGGCTCGCCTTGATGGACCCGCATTGCCCACCCCGCGTGACAACCAGCTATACGAGATCACGCTCGAACAAGCGGGAGGATCGCCGACAGGCAGACCGACCGGACCGATCTTGGCCAAAGGGCTGGCGAAATTTCCGCGATGAAATCCACCGTCTGAGCGTTGCTTCAGCGCCTCATCCGACGGGCGATTTTTGTCCCATCTGCTTGCTTTCCAAATTTCCAGGAACATTGGCCCTGGTCTGTGGTTCGTCGTGGCACCAACCTCATGAACTGACAGGACGGATTATGGCGGATGTATTTTGGCTGGTTGTTGTCGCTGGAGGCCCATTGCTGCTGGGTGCCGTGGTCGTTTATGTCCTGCTGCGTCAGCGCAGGTTATCCGCCAAGGAGCAACAAGAACAAGCTCGCAAGGTTCATAAGCTTTACGACGGACAGTAACCGGAAGCGGAGACTGATATGAACTATAGAACCATATGGCCCTTGGTAGGGGCCGCGGCTGTGGCTCTCGCGCTGATCGTGGCCGTCTACTTCGTCAGGACGACTCCGGATACAGCACCGTCAAATTCACCAGACAGGGGGCAGACGGAAGACCAAGCACCTGCGGGGCCTGCTGACAGGAATGCGCTGCCGGGCAGCCAGAACACAACGCCCTGACCACAATAGTCATTGAGGGAGAGTTTAACATGAAGCCATTCCATGCCTGCTGCGCCGCTCTATGTCTTTCGATGTTAATGCCCGCTTTCTCGAACGCGCAATCACCCGCGGACTTCACTGCCGAGGCGGCTTCCTTCAATCAGTTTGAAGTGGAGGCGAGCAGGCTGGCGCTTAGAAGCGCGCAGGATGACGCGACGAAAATGTTCGCTAATGACATCATGCGCGACCATCAGAAAGCGCTCGTCGATCTCGCCGATGCTGCGAAAAAGGATGGTACCTCGGTCCCGACGGACCTGAGCGCCGAATATGCCGAGAAGATGAGAGCTTTAGAAACCGCTTCACAAAGTGAGTTCGACCAGGCTTACCTATCGACGCAGGTTTCGGTCCTTGAAGATGCGAAGACGATGTTCGAAGCCTTCATCAAAACCGGAATTGCAGGCTCGCTACGTGCATACGCTGAAAATCAGCGCGGCACCGTACGAACCTATAATGTGCGTGTTCAGGGCCTGACAAATCCGTGAAAGCGACCGGATCCACTCCAGCTCAACATTCGGAATTTGAATCACCATCGACAATTCAGCGGCGAGCTGTATTGACCCAGCTTGTCTGCGCCCGGCCGGCAAACGTACTTACGTTAAACCGGCCGATCGATGAAGATACTTGATCTAATCCACCCTATGCCACCGCGACGATCAATACGTAACTTTTCATCGGGTTAGTATATATATAACTCTCTGACGAGGCGCAGGCGCGCGGGGCCGTTATGATGCGTCCCTTAACCCACGCCATCCTCCCAGTAGGGCGGGTCCCCGAACGACGCTTTCAAGTGAGCCGCCAGTGCGCGCAGTTTTGCCGAAGGACGGCGACCCTCGGGGTGCGCAAGAAAGACGAATTCCGCGTCCGGCCGAACGCCGACATCGACGATCTTGAGCTTCCCATCGCGAATGTCCGGTCCTGCGATGAAGAGCGGAAGGAGTGCAATACCGAGACCGGCGATCGCCGCATCTCGCAGCATGTCGCCGTTGTTCACTCTGAATCCAATGCGTGCACGAACGATTTCAATGCCTCCAGGCGTAAGGAAACTCCAACGGCTTGCAACAATCGTCCGGACGCCTCCAGATTTGCCCCGTCCAGAACCGGATGAGAGGCCTCGACGACCTCTATCCGACCGCAGGATGCCCCTGTGCCGCGCTTCGTCACCACGACACCCTCGAGCGAGCCCTCCAAAGAGTATCAAATGCCCGTGCCATCGCCAGCGATGCCTTGCCTGCTCCCACGACGACAGTGCGACCTTTCGGCTGCTGCGGAAGGTTTGCCTTGATCGCTTCGTCAGGATCGGCCGCAGCAACCGCAGCGCGGAACAATTCAGACAGGAACGCTCCGGTGTCCGCGACTGCCGCCATGATCAAGCGGCCAAGCGGTCGCTCAATTTAAGATCAGCCTCAGGCTTCTTCTTCCTGAAACGCTTCTTCGCGTGTTTTGCGGAATGACGGCAGGATCATCAGCAGAAGCACGCCGGCTGTCGCGATCAGCAGGACCAGACTGATCGGCCGCTCCACGAAGACACTGGGGTTTCCGTGCGAAATTGTCAGGGCGCGACGGATGTTGGTTTCCAACAACGGTCCCAGGACGAACCCCAGAAGTAGCGGACCCGGCTCGCACTTGGCCTTGCGGAAGGCATAGCCCAGCAGGCCGAACCCGGCAGCCAGTACCACGTCGAATATGCGGTTGTTGATGCTGTAGACACCGACGCAGCAAAAGAGAAGGATTGCCGGATACAGCAGACGATACGGAACCGTCAGGAGCTTCACCCACACGCCGATCAGTGGCAGGTTAATCACGACGAGCATCAGGTTGCCGATCCACATGCTGGCAACGAGTCCCCAGAAGATTTCCGGCTGGGTTGCCAGTACCGTCGGTCCCGGGGTGATGCCGTGTATGATGAACGCACTCAGCATCATCGCCATCATGTTGTTCGATGGGATGCCCAGGGTCAGAAGCGGGATAAACGAGGACTGTGCGCCGGCATTGTTGGCAGCCTCCGGTCCGGCGACACCCTCAACGGCACCCTCGCCGAACTCCTGGGGACGCTTGGATACTTTTTTCTCGACCGAATAGGCGCAAAAGGAGGCAAGAGTGGCTCTGCCGCCCGGAAGTACGCCGAGAAACGTCCCGACACCCGTGCCGCGAAGGACAGCCGGCCAGGCCCGTTTGAAGTCCTCTCGCCTGCGAGATGAACACCGGGCTGAGCGCGGCACCGGTGGGTTTGGCAGCCGCCGTGGCATGAACCTGCCCTGGCTTGGAAGCTATTCCCGCAAGGTCGGCATTGTCGGTGCCTCCCGCATCGGGCGACTGGTCATCGATATGCTGACACGGGGCCGTTTCGAAATCGGCGTTTATGACCCATTCCTGTCCGCGGTTGAGGCAACGGAACTTGGCTCGACAAAAATGGAACTGCATACGCTTCTCGCATGGTCCGACATCGTCTCGCTGCATGCACCGATCCTGCCGCAAACCCGTCACATGATTGGTGCGCAAGAGCTTGCGTTGATGGCCGACCATACGGTGTTCATCAATACGGCGCGTGGCTGGCTGGTCGATCACGAAGCACTGTTATCAGAGGCGCGATCCGGTCGCCTGCGGATCCTGATCGATACGCCGGAACCCGAACCGCTACCGGTCGACAGCCCGTTTTACGACTTGCCGAATGTCGTGCTGACCCCACACATCGCCGGTGCGTTGGGCAATGAATTGCGCGCGCTTTCTGATGTCGCAATCACTGAAATCGAGCGCTTTGTTGCGGGTCTTCCACCGCTCTACCCCGTTCGCAAACATGACATGGAGCGCATGGCATGAGGGCTTTCAACTATTGTTTTTCCACGCTTGGCTGCTCTGAACTCAACCTGCATGAAACCGCTGACCTGGCGAAACGGCACGGTATTTCGTCCGTGGAATTGCGCACGCTTTGCGGTTCCGTCGACCTGATTTCGGCACTGGAGGGTGAGTTTGGCAGCCCTTCAATCTTTGCTGCGTTTCTGGCGCAACGTGACCTCAAGGTCACGGCCCTCAATACATCGATCCGGTTGTTTGATAGCGACGATATGTCTGCCGTTGAGCCCTTCATTGCGTGGGCGGAAGCGGCAGGCATTGCACATCTCAGGATATTTGACGGCGGAAATCGGTTAACGACCGGCGAGATGACACGTGCAGGTGCAGTGCTCGATCAATGGCAAGTCGACCGGCAATCACGGGGGCTGAATGTCGATCTGATGATCGAAACCCATGATGCTCTAGCGGATGCAACGCAACTCTCTACCTTCATCAGGCTTGTGCCAAATGCCCTGATATTATGGGACACCCATCACACCTGGGCCAAGGGTTCCGATATCAAGCGCCTTTGGCCTGATATTGTCGACAATGTCGTTCATTTACATGTCAAGGACAGCAAGATGGGAGACGACGGCCGACGCCATTACGTGCTTCCAGGCCAGGGTAACTTCCCCATGGCGGATCTTCTGTCGCTTGTCGGATCGAATGACCGACACCTCCCTCTCAGTCTCGAATGGGAGCGCCACTGGCATCCCGAACTGCCACGTCTGGATGACGCGTTGATCGCAGCGCGCGCCTGGTGGCGATAGGAGTACTTATGCGTATTGCCGACATTCAACTAACGCCGGTTGCCATTCCCGACAAACCATTGCTGAACTGCAAGGGTGTTCACCAGCCTCACGCCCTGAGAACCATCATTGAAGTCACCTGTGATGACGGCACCGTTGGTTTGGGAGAGAGCTACGGGAGTATCAAAGCACTGGACGGTCTAAGACGTGCGGCTCCATCATTGATCGGTCTCGATCCGTTTCACCTTCACGAATTGAAGGCACGGGTCCTTGCCGCTTTGCCAGGTGGTGGTGGCATCAATGCAAAAAGCGCCGTTGCCGACCACAAACTGACGGACGTTGTCGCCTCGGCGTTTGAAGTTCCATGCCTCGATATTCAGGGCAAGCTGCTCGGGCGACCGGTGTGTGACCTGCTTGGTGGTGCGGTTCGCGACAGGGTTCCCTTCAGCGCCTATCTGTTTTTCAAATTCGCCGCTCATATTGGAGAAGAACCGGACGAATGGGGGGAAGTGCTGACGCCAGACCAGATGGTCGGGGAAGCCCGACGGATGGTGGATAAATACGGTTTCCAGTCACTGAAGCTCAAAGGGGGTGTTTTGCATCCCGATCTCGAAATCGAGACGATGCTGAAACTGCGCGAAGCCTTTCCAGATCACCCTTTGCGGATCGACCCCAATGGGGGGTGGACCATCGACACCGCTATCTACATAGCGCGCAAATTGGAAGGCGTTCTGGAGTATCTCGAAGATCCTGTCATCGGTATGGACCAGATGGCACAGGTCGCAGCGGCCACGTCAATTCCGCTCGCCACCAACATGATCGTCCTTGAGTTTGACCAGATTGCTCGAGCCTTCCGAAAGAACGCCGTTCAAATCGTCTTGTCCGATCATCACTATTGGGGCGGTCTTCGTGCTTCAACGCATCTCGGCAAAATCTGCGAGACATTGGGGCTCGGAGTGTCGATGCACTCCAACTCGCATCTTGGGATCACGCTCGCTGCTATGACCCATGTCGCTGCGGCGACACCCAATCTAAGCTACGAGTGCGATACGCATTTTCCCTGGACTGGTGTTGATGTGACTGAAGGAGTCCCTTTTGTCTTCGAACGCGGCAGCCTGGAGGTGCCAAAGAATCCAGGATTGGGGATATCGTTAGATCGACACAAACTGTCAGTATTCGCTGGTTTGTACGAACAGACGGCCATGAAAGAGCGGGATGACACGGCCTACATGAAGCTCTTTGAACCAGATTACGAACGTCGCGTGCCGCGGTGGTGACTGCCCAAATGTTGAGCGACATCTGATCCGCATGGCGGTTTCCGGACTGTGGCTTTGCACTGCGACCGTTAGCGTCGCAAGCACGCCATGGAGTAAGCCAAGAATTCGAACTGTTGTCTCGGCAATCAATCAGGCGGCGACGTAGGGCGGACCATTGATGACGAGCTCGCGTATCCTGGCAAATCTACCCACGCGCCCACTGGCAGGAAAATAAGCGTCGTTTTGACCCCGCCTTCCGGATCATCTTGTGATTGACGATGTTGAACCTGAACAGACGCCAAGCGGCTTGAGCATGGTGAATTCCAGGGGCATGGCGGAGTTACGCAACGTCTGGCAGGCCCCCAATAAGCTTGTCCAAGGTCATCGGATAGTGTCGCAGGCGGATGCCGGTTGCGTTATGAATCGCGTTCGCGATCGCTGCCGAAACTCCGCATAGTCCGAGTTCGCCAATACCCTTCGCCTTCATTGGCGAGGAAACTGGATCAGTCTCATCCATGAACACGACTTCCTGGTACGGGATGTCCGCGTGAACCGGCACCTCGTAGCCAGCGAGGTCGTGGTTGACGAAAAACCCGCGACGGGTGTCGACGGCAAGTTCCTCTGACAACGCCAGACCGGCGCCCATCGTCATCGCACCAATCACCTGGCTGCGGGCCGTGATCGGATTGAGAATGCGGCCGGCGGCACATACCGCAAGCATCCGGCGAATCCGCGTCTCGCCCGTGGCAACGTCGACGCCCACCTCCACGAAATGCGCTCCGAAAGTCGATTGCTGATGACTGTCTGAAAGCTTTTCCCACTCGACCGTGTCTTCGGCGACGAGCCCTTCGGAACCCGCCACTTCGGCCAGCGGAACCGAACGCGAACCGGAACGGACCTGACCATCTTCGAAGACGACGTCCTGTTCGTTGAAGCCCAGCTTCTTGACGATAGCGTCCCGAAGCTTGACACAGGCTGCGTAGACGCCTGAGGTCGAGCAGTTCGCGCCGAACTGCCCGCCGGAGCCTGCAGATACGGGAAAGCGAGAATCGCCAAGCTGCACGGCGACCTTATCAATCGGTAGGCCCATCATTTCCGACGCGGTTTGGGCGATGATCGTGTAGCTCCCCGTGCCTATGTCCGTCATGTCGGTTTCGACGGTGACGACCCCTTCCTTGTCCAGACGGACGCGAGCGCCCGATGGCACCAGAAGGTTGTTGCGGAACGCAGCCGCAACACCGGAACCGATCATCCAGTTGCCTTCGCGACGAGAGCCGGGTTGAGCTTGCCCCGGCCAGCCGAACCGTTCTGCTCCGAGCTTGAGACAACCGACAAGATCGCGATGCGAAAACGGACGTCCGGGCTTTTCCGGATCCACTTGTGTGTCGTTGAGGATACGGAACTGCACTGGATCCATTCCGAGCTTTTCGGCCATCTCGTCGATGGCGATCTCGAGCGCCATCAGTCCGGGTGCCTCCCCGGGTGCGCGCATGGCGTTGCCCTCGGGAAGGTGCAGCGTCGCCAGCCGCATCGCCGTCATGCGGTTTTCACCGGCATAGAGAAGCCGCGTCTGCATGGCAGCCGTTTCAAGCTGGCCATCGGGCTGATCGCCCGACCAGCTTTCATGGGCGATTGCCGTTATTTTTCCATCGCGAGCTGCACCAATGCGGATGCGCTGGATCGTTGCTGGACGATGCGTCGTGTTGTTGACGAGGAAAGGCCTCGGCAGCGCCACCTTTACAGGCCGCCTTGCTGCCTTCGCGCCGAACGCGGCCAGAACAACGTCGGCACGCAGGAACAGCTTACCGCCAAAGCCGCCGCCGATGAACGGCGACATGAGGTGGATTTTCTCCTTGTCGACACCAAGCGTCGTTGCAAGGTCGGACCGCCACCAGTCGATCATCTGGCTGGAAGTCCAGACCGTCAGCTCGTCACCATTCCAGGCAGCGATGGAGGCATGCGGCTCCATCATCGAATGTGACTGGTCCGGCGTTGTGTAGGTTTCGTCCAATGTCACCTCGGCGGACTTGAACGCCCCTTCGAAATCTCCAACGGCGGTATCGGGTGGAGCTCCGCCTGCGTCTTTTGGCTTGACTGCCGAACCCATTGCCTCGGCGAGATCGTAACTACCCTGTTCTTCCGCGTAATCCACCTTTACTAGAGCTGCCGCTGCGCGGGCTTGTTCGAAGGTTTCGGCGACGATCACGGCAATCGCCTGATGATAGTGCTGGATCTCATCGCCACCGAAAAGTATCGCAGTATTGTACTTGCCCTTCTCAAGTTTGCCGACGTCAAGCGTCGTTACCACGGCAAGCACGCCCGGCGAGCGTTCGGCAGCTTCGATATTCATCGAGATGAGGCGGCCCTTGGCGATGGTCGATCCGACGGGGTAACCGTAGGCATAGACCAGGTTCGGATCATGCCACTCATAGGCGTACATGGCCCGCCCCGTTGTCTTGAGCTCACCGTCGATGCGGTGAACGGGCTGACCGACGATTTTCAGCTGGTCGATCGGATTGGTCGTTGCGGGTGTATCGAACTTCATGGCAATTACCTCCTCGCTTCGGCGATCACGGCGCCGAGTGTGCGCTCCACCAGATCGATCTTGAACTTGTTCTGCTCGGTCGGACGAGCACCGTTGAGGAGAGCTTTCGCTGCGACCTTCGCTCCCTTTGAGAGTTCGTCATCCGCAGCTTCCACGCGCCACGGCTTATGAGCAATGCCGCCGATTGCCACCCGGCCAGTACCATCAGGCTGGATGACTGCACCCACAGAGACCAGAGCAAACGCGTAGGAAGCGCGGTCGCGGACCTTGCGGTAGATCTGTTTTCCTCCAGTTGGCGGCGGTAGCACCACTGCGGTGATAAACTCACCCTTTTCCAAAACCGTTTCGATCTCAGGGGTATCGCCCGGCAAGCGATGGAAGTCGGCGATTTGGATTGATCGGCGGCTACCATCGACCTTTACCGTCTCGATAACGGCATCGAGTGCGCGCATGGCAACGGCCATGTCACTGGGATGCGTGGCGATACAGCTATCACTCACACCCACCACGGCGTGCTGGCGACTGAAGCCGCCGATGGCGGAACAGCCACTTCCCGGCGAACGCTTGTTGCAGGGCTGTGCGGTGTCGTAGAAATATGGACATCGTGTTCGCTGCAAGAGGTTACCCGCGGTTGTTGCCCTGTTGCGAAGCTGGCCCGAAGCCCCTGCAAGCAAGGCGCGCGACAGGAGCCCATAATCACGTCGAACAATTGGATCGGCGGCAAGGTCGGTATTGCGAACCATCGCTCCTATGCGCAGGCCTCCCTCAGACGTCTTTTCTATTGTATCGAGCCCGAGACCATTCACATCGATCAGATGTGTCGGCGTCTCGATCTCCAGTTTCATCAAATCGAGGAGATTGGTGCCGCCTGCAATGAACTTTGCTTGCGAGTTCGAAAAGGCGGACCTGGTTGCAGCCTCGATAGATGAGGCCTTTTCGTAGGTGAAGGCTTTCATGCTTTTGTCCCCGCAACTTCGACGATGGCCTCGACAATGTTGGAATAGGCGCCGCAGCGACAGATGTTGCCGCTCATCCTCTCATGAATTTCGCCCTCACTCACCGATGTCTGCGCGTTAAGATCCAGCGTGACATGGCTCGGAATGTTTGCCGCGATCTCCTCAAGCACCGCCACGGAGGAACAGATTTGTCCCGGTGTACAGTAACCACACTGGAAGCCGTCATGCTTGACAAACGCCGCCTGCATCGGGTGCAGATTGCCGGGCTGTCCCAGTCCCTCTATCGTCGTCACGTCGTCACCGTCATGCATCACGGCAAGCGAAAGACACGAGTTGATGCGGCGTCCACCGACCAGCACGGTGCAGGCCCCGCATTGCCCGTGATCACAACCCTTCTTCGTTCCGGTCAGGTGAAGGTGTTCGCGCAGTGCGTCGAGAAGGGACGTGCGATTGTCAACATCGAGGTCTCGGACCTGTCCGTTGACCTTCAAGGATACGCTTGACGTGTGTTTCATGATTTCTCCTCCTGACTGGGCTGCCGCTCCCCTGGTGACAGTGGTGGCAGCGACGGTCGCGGCCGACGATATAAGTAAGTTTCGGCGTGAAAGTTCAAATATGCCGGTGCCTGGCATGGCCAGTTCCACTTCATCGATTGGAGAAATCAAAGGTTTCGCATCAAGGGGCGAGAACGCGGATCATTGAAAACTGACCCGTGAACGAATGAGTAGCAGAAGGAGTTCCCGATAGGCCTTGTTCATAGCGCGAAAGGACCGGCTAGGAGATCGACGCTCCTTGCCGATTGTGGGGCGGGTCTGGACATCGGTTCTTGACACCAGATCCTGGAAGAACGGTTTTAGCCGTCGTCCCGATCGAGCCGCATGCTCTTGCTTCCTAGGCCGTTCCCGTTAATCTCTGGCAATCGCACTGGCAGATCGAGACCCCTTGTGGAGCGGTCTCGGCCTAATGGGTGATCCTCTTGCATTGCATGCGTCACCCATGTGCATATAAGGGCGTTTGGAGAGCTACTCACGCCTCAAGTGCCTCTACGTTATCAAGCACCCGCCGAAGCAAAGACACCAGTGTGTCCACCTCTTCCCGCGATAATCCCTTGGTCATGTCCCGCATTGCCCTGGCGCAAAAAGCGCGGCCAGCTGGCAACCGCGCAAGTGCCGCCTGCGTCAATGATACCAGACTGGACCGCTTGTCTCACGGATGGGGCTCACGCTTGATCAAGCCATCCCGCTCCATCCGCGCCATGGGGCATCAGCTGCCAAGGACGAAACGGGAGAATGCCAGGGCATTGCGCGCATCCTCGTCCATTTTCGCGAGACCGGCGCCGCCGCTCAGATCGCGCCACACCTTGATGTCGGAGCCGATCGTGCCGCCGGTCTTGACGAAAGGCTCCATGACCACCGCGCCGGTGTAATTGATATCGCGCAGGGCGAGGCCAATTTCGTGCCAGGGCATCCTGCCCTTGCCCGGTACGCGGCGATTACTTTCTCCGGTATGGAAATGCCCCAGCAACGGGCCAGCCGTGCGGATGGCCTCGCCAAAGCTGTCTTCCTCGATATTCATGTGAAACGTATCCAGCATGACTTTCACGTTGTTCTTGCCGACATCCTTGACGAAAGCGACGCCTTCGGCAGCCGTATTGAGCACGTGGTTTTCAAAGCGGTTGAGGACTTCGATGCAAAGGTTGATGCCGAGTTCATTGGCGAAATCGGCAATGCCGTGAATACCTTCCACGCCGCGCGCATAATCGCCTGCCTTGTCGACCGGCTGCGAGTAGTCGATCGGCCAGTAGGAGTGCAGCCCGCCGCCAATCGTATGGATGTCGAGCTTGGCGACATTGGTAAGGGTGCGTTCAAAGAACGCCTTGCCAGCTGCGCGAACCGCGGCATCCTCTGACGACAGGTTTTTCGTTTTCGAAGGGCCGATACCGGCAGTGAGTATGATGCCGTTATCTTCCTACCGCACTCCCACGAGGAAGCTGCGCGAGCTGTTCCTAAAATCAAGACCTGCGTTGATCGGCCTTGAATGCGCCGTGGTCTTCGAAGACCCCACTGGCTCCACGCTGTTGCAAGACGTACCGACTTTCAGCAAGTATTTCGCGATACCTCTGGACCTTTGCGGCGCCCATCCTGCGCAAATCGACCCTCGATGGAGGTGCTGACTGGACTGGAAAAATGGCTTCGTTTTCCAGAAGGTCCAGCAGAAGATTACGCATGACCGCATTTTCCTCTCGCAGCTTCGCCAGTTCGATGACCTTTCCGCTCGATTCAAACCGCCTTGCGATGGCTTTGTCGATTTCGCGTTCGACAAGGAGAGCCTTGGCGGCGAAATACCGACAGGCAAAGAATGTTACCGCGAGCGCGCACAACGCGAAAATAACGTAGATCATTTCGACCTCCAGGTTACCCCTGAAATCGATACTCTGCCGCCGGTTTTCAATACGGATTCGGGCCACTCGACTGAAAAATCACATGCTCCTGAAATCCGCAACTTGTGAATTACGAAGACGGCCTCGCTCCGAGGTTGCAACCCTCAGGCGCTCCGCCGTCAGACGTTTCGTGATCTCGTCACCATGAAAGGTAGGTCGCTTTTCTCACAGGATATGCGAAAGGCTCACCATTCTCAAAAACGAAACCCTTGCGATACATGCAACTGCGCACCTGGGCGGAGCCATAGGCACCTGCATAGAAACCCACGTCGCCATATGATGGGTAACGTTCGATACTGCATCTGTCGAGGGCTGCCTGATAGGCCATCTCCAGTACATGGTGACCCGTCACCGGAACGGTGCCGTAAAGATGTAATTGGGTCCGCGCTTCCGCCGCTGCCGCCGTAAAGGTAACGCTTAGAACCACGCTTAAAGCCAGCTTGAGTCTCATGACGCGCCTCCAAAGAAATTATTTTGACGAGCAACGGGGATTTTGCCCTGTTTGTTCCCTCAATCAGAAGTTTCTCCCACATTGTGGTGGGGCGGCTTCCATTATGTCCCGGCCGGAAGTCTATGCCACCTTCCATTCCGCGAAGGTCGACCCAGGCCCGCGCCACGATTAATGCTGCGTGATAACAACAGAACGTTCCGTAACGCTGGAGGGACAGCCTCTCGAAATCGCTAGAGGCACCACGTTTGGCCCGATTGCCTACCGAAGGAACCCATCCCGATCGAACTCTCCCCATCCACGAAGGTCGGCCGCACCTTCGTCAACCTTTTGACCCGTCTTGTCTCCCGGCGTCATCTTCTTTTTGAGCGATCGAGCCAGCCGCCTCTGATAGGCCGCTTTCTGTCGTTTCTCTGCCTTCGCCTCGGCGTCCTCCACCCGCCACTCTTCCACGACCCCGCGATCGAGAAGGTCCTCGACCACCTTCGGATCGAAGACATGGAAGGTGATCCGCCGGGCACGGCCGTTCAGCCGCACGGTTCTCGTCCCGACGCTCTTGAGACGCCCATCCGCGAGCCAGCGATGTCGCTCGCTCGTCTTGATGGCGAGGATGTCCTGTATCTCGCGCGGGATCACCGGAAGAGTTTCGGCTTCCATCATCACGCCTGCCACGGTCCTCGCAGCGGCGTCGAAGGCGTTTTTGTCGCGGGCTGGCATCGTGAGCGTGATCTCGTTGCCCTCCAGGCTGATCGCTTTCTTCAAAGCCGCAGGCAGTCGGGCCTGCATTTCCTGCAGAATGCCTTTCGCTCGCACGGACGATCCCAGCGTCATCGCAGGCGACAACATCCACGTCCTGATCAGTTCGATATCGCTCTTCTCGAGTTTCCGCATCTCTTCTAAATAGTGCCGATCTCCTTTCGTTCAACGAGGTGAACTGTTCGGCGACCGCAGATCCGAACCAGCCTACGATTATCGGAAAGGTCCTGCTTAGCCGGGGTATGGCTCTCCGGTTTAAAACGACGAGCCTTCCGGCCAGTAGGTGCTCAAGCGGCCATCGCGATATCAGCGATGATTTGCCCTGTTGTCATAAAGCAGCGCAGCGGCCTCGACCTTATCGCCATTAGCTACTGCCCATGAGCACAGGGCCTCAAACGGTTGCCGCAGAGAATGGCCCAGCGGGGTGATCGCATATTCCACACCCACCGGCTGGGTCGGCAGGACGGTCCTCGTCACAAGACCGTTCCGCTCAAGCCTCTTTAGAGCATCGGCCAAGGCCTTGTGGGTGATACCGTCGAGACGGCGCTTGATCTCGTTGAAGCGCGAGGGCCTGGGACAAATCACCGTCAGGATCAGGATTGTCCATTTGTCCGCGATCTTGTCGAGCACGGGGCGAACCTGCGCCATGTCTCTAAGGGCGCACTGAGAAAGTGCTTCAAGGTCAGTATACTCGTCCATATCTAGGCTACTTAAGGTGCGTAATTGATAGCAGATATCTAATGTATATCATGCAGCGACCATCAATTGAAAGGACTTACGATGGCTCGGATGAGTAACAAGGTTGCCCTGATTGTCGGGGGCGCCAAGGGTATCGGCTTGGCAATTGCAGAGCGGCTTTCGGCCGAAGGAGCGATGGTCTTCATCACCAGTCGCCGAAGCGAAGATGCCGAAAAGGCGGCAACTGCCATCGGTCATAGTGCGGTCGGCATTGTCGCCGATGCCGCGCTCCCCGAAGATATGCGGGAGGCGGTCGAAAAAGTGAGAAGGGAACACGGCCGTATCGACGCGCTGGTCTTGAACGCCGGTCTTTCCGAGCCCGCCCAGATCACGGAGATAACGCCTGAACACTTTGACCGCCACTTCGACGTTAATGTTCGAGGAATGGTCTTCGGCTTCCAGGCGGCTCTGCCGGCGATGAGGGAATGCGGCTCGGTCGTCCTCGTCGGGTCAATTGCAGACAGCGGCGGCTATGCTTCCTATGGCACATATGCTGCGACCAAGGCAGCCGTGCGTTCCTATGCACGAACCTGGACTGCAGAACTGGCATCCAAGGGTATACGCGTTAACGTCGTCGCACCGGGTCCAACCGATACGGAAATGATGGCTGCGGTTCAGCCAGACATGCGCGCGGCCATTGTCGCTCCGATTCCCATGGGACGGATGGCGCGCCCCGCCGAAGTGGCTGCAGCTGCCTTGTTCCTGTTAAGCGATGAGGCGAGTTACATCGCCGGTGCCGAACTGTGCGTCGATGGCGGCTTGCGGCAGGTCTGAGCCAGAATTCGAAGCGCTGTACCCGATCTGGAATGACCGGGTACAGCAAAGGCTCGACAGAGAAGCGACGGATCGCAATTTCGCTGATTACAGGCCCGCCTCAGCCATCCATAGCGCTGCGTCTGCACCTGCCGGTATGCGCAGTGGCGCAGACGGATCGGTGGCAGCCTTCCAGATCGCTTCCGCGACATCGCGCGCGTGGGTCACAGGGCCCTTGTCGTCCTGAACATTCCTGACGAACTGCTGCAAAAGAGGCGCATAGTCCGCATCGTCCATGCCGCGCAGGTGTGGGCGGGCACTGGCGCCGAAACTCGTTTCCGGCGAACGTCCGGGCAAAACGATGTGGACGCGAACGCCGAAAGGCTCCATTTCAATCGCAAGGGACTCGCTGAGCGCATTCACTGCGGCCTTGCTGGCGCGATAAACCCCAATGACCGGTAGCGGTTTCAGTGTGACCGAGGACGTAACGTTGATAATGACGCCAGCCCGGCGACGACGCATTTGCGGGCCGAGGGCCTGGATCATCGCCAGAGTGCCTATCGTGTTCGTCTGAAATAGTGCCTGTGCGGTCTGGGATGCAGTCAGTTCGACAGGAGATGGTGCTCCGAACCCGGCGTTATTGACGAGCACATCGATTTGACCCGTTGCCTTCATAAGCTGTGAGATGCTGTCCGGGACGGTGACATCGAGTGCTAGAACACGCAGACGCCCGGACGCAGGGAGTAAGCTCTCGTCGGGCGTTCTCATCGTGGCGATCACGTCCCAGCCTTTTTCAAGGAACAGTTTTGCAGTTTCCAGGCCAAAACCCGAGGAACAACCGGTTATCAGAATTGCGGGCATTATTTTCTCCATAAGTGGCTGTGTCATTATGGTAGCGACCCGAAGGAAGACTTTATATATTCCAAGCTACTCATTTCTTTAGTAATAGTCCTGGATATGACAACAGACCCGCTCACCGAGATCGTCACACTCCTGCAACCCGCCGCGCGGGCTTCGAAACTGGTGGAGTGCGCCGGTGCATGGCGTATACGTCGTGAGGGCACAGGCGAGCCGTTTTATTGTGCCATCCTGGAAGGGCAATGCCGGGTCACTTTCGGTGGCCGACAAACGTTTATCCTGCAGGCCGGAGACTTCATTCTCGCGCCTGCCATGCGCGATCTCGTCAATGAAAGCTCCGACGCCACAGCCGACTTGCCGGCAACGGTTCCGACAAAGATCAATGAGGGACATTTTCGTGTGGGACCACATGACGGCCCACCCGCACTACGAATGCGTATCGGACATTGCAGCTTCGGCACGCCGGATGCGGCCCTGCTCGTTTCTTTGTTGCCGGACGTGATTCTGGTTCGCGACAAACCCCGGCTTGCGACGTTGATGCAGTTGATCGACGAGGAGACGCAGGAACGGCGCGCAGCGCGCGAACCGGTTCTGGAACGACTTATCGAGGTGCTGTTGATTGAGGCACTACGGTCCTCAACCGACACCAATTCTGCACAGGGCCTCGGCAGAGGGCTTGGTGATGAGCGCCTTTCGGCGGCACTTCGGGCTATGCATGACCGTCCCGGCCATCCCTGGACCGTCGTTGATCTGGCGAAAGAGGCGGCGCTCTCCCGTTCGGCATTTTTTGCGCGCTTCAACCGAATAGTCGGGGTTGCGCCGATGGAATACCTGCTGACATGGCGTATGGCGTTGGCGAGGCAGCTCTTGCGGAGTGGTGATCTCGCAATCGACGATGTAGCCGAGCGGGTGGGATATGGATCAGCAAGTACGTTCAGCGTGGCTTTTGCCCGACGCACCGGCATCCCTCCTGCTCGATACGCCCGTATGGCCGCGCAGAACGGCGAGGCAGGAGACAACCGATTGCTACGGCCACTGACAGAATTATAACAATGCAGTTGGCCTATCGACAATACGCCCGACCAGCGCTTTCAAACTGGCGCAGCGATTCCAACGATCATCGACTGAACTCCGGACTCGGGTGGCTGACACCCGCCGAGTTCTTCGCTCAGACAATCAACCCGCGACGTGACGTGATGCGGTGCTGCGCAGCCGGAATGGCTCCGCACCGCAACCCGCCGTTACCTCCCAGAATACAGCAACCCAAAAACGTTGGAGCAAACCCAACACTGGATAAAATTTGGGGGGCAAGGTCAAAGGTCATGGAAGCTGGCGAGATCGACACGCAGCAAAAACAAAAAATGCTCCTCGACGGCTACGCGGAGGAGCTTTTTGAGAAGCGACTTGAATGGGCGAATTTGCAAGTTTCAGTGCGGGTGCTTGTGCGTGAAGGGTGGCTTTGGGTGTGGTTTATCTGTTTTGTTTTGGATTGTTGTTTTGGTTGCGGGGGCGTGATTGCACGGAGATTTGTAAATGCGGCTGGATAAGTCCCGCGTTGGCGGGAATCATTTTCTTCTCCACCATCAAGGTCGGCCCGAAATCCGGATAACGTTCGCAAACCAGCTTCATAGCATAATCCCGAACCCCGTCGCTGATCCGATTGTTCGATGGCCGGCCGACCGCCTTGCGCCGGATCGACGCCGCACCGCCAGTTCGTATCCGCTCCAGCAGCCGTCGCACCTGGAACGTGTTCAGGTCAAGCACATGTGCCGCTGACACCATGGTCATCCGGCCGGCGATCACTTTTGATAAAATCTCGATCCGCCGCAGATCGCGCTCGCTCATCGCCATCAATCCCATCCGCAATCTCCCAGGCATCGTCCAAACCCGGGGAGCGTGACATTCCGCCTTTGCGGCATGCGCTTATGTTGCCTTCATATAGGCTATAAATAGAATAGCGAAATTCGACGTTATAAAACGCACTGACTTGCGCCATTTTGACCTCCGCCAGAAAGCTGAAGGGAGGCGCATATGCTTATGATCAATTCACAGGAAACGGCCGGTCTTTTGCCGTTTGACGGGCTCATCAAAGCGCTTGCTTCCGCCTTCGCGGAAGGTTGCGAGATGCCGGTCCGGCACCATCACACGATCGATGCGCCAGATGAGGCCGCCGCGACACTGCTGTTGATGCCCGCCTGGCATGGCTCCCAGCGGTCCTCTCGTTATCTGGGGATCAAGATCGTCACCGTTTTTCCTGGAAACGCAAACAGAAACCTGCCGGGACTGACCTCGACCTATATGCTTTACGACGCACAGACCGGCATCCAGCTTGCCACGCTGGACGGCAATGTTATTACCGGCCGCCGCACTGTTGCGGCGTCGGCGGTTGCAGCGGATTATCTGGCGCGCAAGAATGCCAGCCGGCTTCTGGTACTGGGCGCCGGCCGCGTCGCGAGCCTCATTCCCGACGCGTATCGGGCCGTCAGACCGCTCGAGCAGGTGGCGGTCTGGGATATCGATCGCGGCAATGCCGAGCGGCTGGCGCAAACCATCGAGGCATCGGGGCTTGCCGCCGCGGTGGTCGATGATCTGGAGAGGGCGGTTGCCGAGGCGGATATCGTCAGCGCCGCGACGCTCGCCACCACCCCGCTCATCCGGGGCGCGTGGCTGCGCCCCGGCACGCATGTCGATCTCATCGGCGGCTTCACGCCCGGCATGCGCGAAGCGGATGACGAAGCCATAGGCCGCGCCTCGGTCTTTATCGATACGGTGGAAGCGCTGCACGAAGCGGGCGATCTCGTTCAGCCGATCGAAGCGGGCCTGTTTTCTGAGGAGAGCGTCAGGTCAACGCTTGCCGGACTTTGCTGGGCAAACCGGTTTGCGCGCAGTAGCGATGATGAGATCACGCTTTATAAGGCTGTCGGAACCGCGCTCGCCGATCTTGCGGCGGCCACCATGGTTTATGAGGCCGCAACGCTGAACGGAAAAGGATGAAAGACATGGCCAAACGCGAAATCCTTGAAGTGCCGGTGGTTTCAGAGGTGATCCGCCGGCTGGGCGCGCCTACCTCGGCGCTTGTCCGCTCCGGCAACATCGTCGCCACCTGCGGCATGCCGCCCGTCGATCTTGAGACGGGCGACATCGTCAGGGGCGATATCGCCGCCCAGACCCGGGCCTCGCTGGAAGCCCTGCGTTGTGATGGAGGCTTGTGGCAGCGCCCATTATTGGGCCAGGCAGATGCTACGGTTTGGCCATGAAGTGAAGTTGATCCCACCGCAATATGTCCGGCTTTTCGTCAAGCGGCAGAAGAACGACGCGGCCGATGCCGAAGCGATCGTTGTCGCGGCACAGCGTCCAGAAATGCGTTTTGTCGAGATGAAATCGCCAGAGCAGCAGGCCAATGCCGTGCTGTTTCGAGGGCGCGAGCGTCTGGTCCATCAGCGCACGGAGTTGGCGAATTCTCTACGTGCGGTACTCTATTGATACGGTCACATCGTTCCACAGGGGCTCGTCCAGCTCAAGCGCATCGAGGAAATCCTGGCTGATCGGGACAGTGAGCTTCCTATGCTTGTACGAGAGGAGTGCCAGGATCTTCTGGAGCAGATCGCAGGGAAGACAGTCCGGATAGACACCAAGACGCGTAAGGCAAAGAAACTGGCTCGGCTCACCAATGTGGCGCGTCGGCTGCAAACCATGCCGGGAATTGGGCCACTGACCGCATTGGCCGTCGAGGCATTCGCGCCGAAAATGGCGACCTTCGCGCGCGGCAGAGACTTCGCGGCGTGGCTGGGGCTTGTGCCAAGGCAACACTCGTCGGGCGGCAAGGAAAGGCTTAGACGCATCTCAAAGGCCGGACAGGCTGATATCCGCCGGCTTCTGCTTATTGGGGCGATGTCGCGACTGAGCTGACAGGGGCGAAGGTAAAATCGAATGGGTATTGGCTGGCGCGGATGCTTGGCAAGGAAACCGAGGATGCTGGTCGCAATCGCCTTGGCCAATAAGATGGCGCTGGCGATCTGGGCTATGCTGACGAAGGGAGAGGATTATCGGAGTCCGGCGGTGGCCGCGGCTGCATGATGGATATGCAGCAGATCGGCTAACGGCGGTGAAAGGGGTGTGAGAAGTCGATGACCTGAATGGGCGCAATGATTGAACAGATCTGGAGCCAGGACAAAGGAACGAGCGAAAAGCTCGCTGTTCAGATTTGGCCCTGTTCTGCAGATCACCATACCGGCCGGCGGCTTCTGAAAGTGCCGCAGATCAAAAAGGCCTGACAGAAGACTACACTCGATCACACGCTTATGAAGTGAGAAACTACTTGCACCAGGGGCGGCAACCACAGAAGACCTTTGTGGGAGCGGTGCTCGACACCGGGCATGACCTCTCGTCTTGCGGCGTCATAAGATCGGAGCTTGTCGGTGACATCACGCGCGCCGCCAGCATGTCTTCAACCATCCGCAAGCTCAGCGGAAAGCGGAAATAGAGCCACACCGCGTGGGCAATGATCTCAGCTGGGAAACGGTGGCGGCGGTAGAGCGGATCACGGTCTGACATACCCATTCATCGCATATCCAATTCCAAGTCCGGTTAACTTTACGATGCCCAAATTACAATCCTTTCGCGATTGCTCACTTTAACGTGTTGACTCGCGAAAAAAATAATGCAGCATAACGATGCTCTCTTGTAAATGAATAAATCTTATGGATGACGATCGACAGTCTTTGGCGGAAGACTGACGATCCTTTTAATATTTTCTGTTGGTAGAAAGTTTTAACTTCTATGATTGATCAGAACAGGCTCCGCGTTGCGACGGTCGGAGTAAATAGAGAGACTGTAAAAAGACTTTGCGACAATGTTTCACTCAGTGGAACCGCGATTTTTGTCGATGAAATACGTGAACTCGAAAGAATAAGCGACTTCATCGTCAGAACATTGCCGAATATCGTTGTCGTCGGTATCAATAGTCAGGTATCGGAATTCGACGCTCACATCGTCAGGGGCAGCCTACGCAGCGCGCGGACGGATGCAGCGGTGATCTGCGTCGCGACAGACGAACTCATCGATAAAGTGCCGGAGATCTATGAAGCGGGCATCCATAACATCCTGCTGGAATCCGACATCGCCATGGAGTTTTCGCGCGCGATTACCATCATCGCAGGCGGTGGAAACTACATCAGCCGCCGCATATTCGGCCTCATCCGAGAACCCAATATCCGCTCCTTCTATTCAGCCCTCAACACCACTCCGGCAAACGCGAAAGATATGGAAAGCGGCCCGCTCAGCCACCGGGAGGAGATGGTCCTGAAATTGTTTGCCTTTGGCTTCAGCACCAAGGAAATTGCTTCCGAACTCAAAGTCAGCACAAAGACCGTCGAGACATATAAGGCACGCGCATCAGAAAAACTCGACCTAAGATCTCGTGTGTCAATAGTCAAATATGGATGCAGAAGCGGCTGGTTCTCGGTTCTACTCAATTAAAATTCAGAAATTTTTAAGATTTTTACCACCCGTACGCATTACGTAGCGGAAGCTTTACTGTTTTTGACATTTATATAGTTAATTTAACCTTAAGATTTCGCTTTTTCCTGACTTGCGCCGGATTTTCCCTGACATAAAGTTGGACACACGCCGAACGCGAAAAGAGAGCCGTGTTCGGTGCGTGTTTCGAACCAAGATCTTCAACAGGAGAATTCTCCAGATGGCACGTGTCAGTATTTTTGGCATCGGGTATGTGGGAGTGGTGTCAGCCGCGTGTCTTGCCAGTGATGGGCATGATGTTGTGGCGATAGACGTCGATCCCAACAAGGTCAACAAAGTCAGCAGTGGCGAAACGCCGATCGTCGAACCGGGCCTCGATGTCCTCATCAAAAAAACGGTGGAACTCGGCAAGCTGAGTGCAACGCTCGATATCGCCAAGGCAATCGCCGACACCGACGTTTCCTTCGTCTGCGTGGGTACGCCGAGCGATCCGGACGGTGCCGTAGGCCTCGCCTACGTCAAGCAGGCCTGCATCCAGATCGGCAAGGAAATCGCGGCCAAGGGTCGTTTCCATTCAGTGGTCATCCGCTCCACCATCGTTCCGGGAACGATGGAATCTGTCTGCATCCCGCTGCTGGAACAGGCATCTGGCTTGGTTGCAGGCGTGGACTTCGGCGTGGGTTACTACCCGGAATTCCTGCGTGAGAGCACGGCCATCGAAGACAACTACAACCCGGGCCTCATCGTCTTCGGTGCGCTGGATAAACCAACGCTCGACGTGCTGAAGGAAGTGAACGCAGGACTGCCCTGCGAGCTCAGTATCGTCTCGCTGGCGACGGCTGAAATGATCAAATACACAAGCAATTCATGGCGTGCAACCAAGGTCACCTTCGCCAACGAAATCGGCAATATCGCCAAGTCTCTGGGTATCGACGGCCAGCAGGTCATGCGGGTTCTGTGCTCCGATCACAAGGTGAACATGTCGCCGTACTTTATGCGTCCGGGCTTTGCCTTCGGCGGTTCCTGCCTACCGAAAGATGTGCGGGCGCTGCGTCATCTGGCTGCGGCCAAGGCCACCAGCACGCCGCTTCTCGATGCCGTTCTCGTCGCAAACGCCCGCCAGATCGAGCGCGCGGAAACGATGATCGAAAACACCGGAGCAAAGTCCGTCGGTCTCGTCGGTATCAGCTTCAAGGCTGGCACGGACGATCTGCGTGAAAGCCCTCTGGCCGATCTCGCCGCCCGCCTCATCGCCAAGGGTTACGACCTCAAGGTCTATGATCCGAGCGTCCGGGAAGCTTACGAGCATCAGATGACCGGTTCCGGGCGTGGCAACGACTCCATTCCCGACCTGCAGGATCGTCTCGTCGGCGGCATCGGCGAACTGATCGATACGTCGGACGTGCTTCTGATCGGCAACCGCTATGACGAAACGGTCGACTCCCTGAGCGAAGCCGTGACCGAAAAGTCCTGTGTCGATCTGGCTCGGCTGACGGCAGGCCTGCGTTCGAACGGGCGCTACGAAGGCATCTGCTGGTGAGGCCCCGACAATGATCGGACATGCGCTCTATCTCGCGACGGTCACCCTTCTGGTACTGTCTCTGCCATTCGAGGAACTCTCGAAACATATCGGCCTTGCGCTGACGATCGGGTTCATCGGAACCTGGCGGTATAGCTGGGGAGCGATCAACTTCGTCAGAGCGCATGTCTTCATCCGTTTCGTTCACCCGCGCCGTCGCGCAACGGCGGAGCGGTTGTACGGGCAGCAGAACATACCGACGCACGCTTTCTTTCTCGCCACCAGCTACAAGATCGAGCCGGAAATTTCGAGCGCGGTCTATCGTTCCATCTTTGCAGCAGCAAGGGAATCCCGGGGTGGATCGACCGTCGTCGCTTCAGTCGTAGAGGCAGCTGACGAACGTCTGATCCGCAGCATCTACGATCTCACACCCGGCATGGAGCGGGTGAGACTGGTCATCGACCGTATCGCCGGGACCGGCAAACGCGACGCGCTTGCAACATCCTTGCGGATCATCGCCCGCGAGTGTCCGGGCGAGCGAGACATCGTCATCTTCGTGGACGGCGACAGCTGTCCGCCGATCGACATCGTGGAGAAATCTGCCCCTTTTTTCTGCGATGGAAAGGTCGGCGCGCTGACGACGGACGAGCGTTGCGAAGTTCCCGATCCGGGCCTCTTCCGCGACTGGTTCAACCTCCGTTTCACCCAGCGCCAGATGATGATGTCCTCCATGGGGCTATCGCGGCGGATACTGACGCTGACGGGTCGGATGTCTGTGTTCCGGGCGACGCTCGCCTGCAACGGCGATTTCATTCGCATGGTGGAGCGGGACAGCATGGATCACTGGCGGCTTGGTCGGGTGACCTTTCTGACCGGCGACGACAAGTCGACATGGTTCTGGTTGCTGAAGAACGGCTGGCATATGCTCTACCTGCCCGATGTCAGCAGCCTATCGATGGAAACGCAGCCGAAACCCGGCTTCGTCCACTCCGCAGTGGTGCTGATGGTCCGCTGGTTCGGCAACATGCTGCGAACAAATGGACGCGCTCTGGCACTCAGCCCGGGCAGAATCGGTTACTTTACCTGGTGGTCGCTTCTCGATCAGCGCGTATCGATGTGGACGACGCTACTTGGTCCTGCAACGGTTCTGGTTTCGGCCCTGTTCCTTCACCCGCGGATCCTCGCCGTCTACATCGCATGGGTCATGTTCACCCGTTACGTCTACTGCCTGGCGATCATGAGCTTCCGACCCAGCTTTCCGATCACCTACCCGTTTCTGCTCTACTTCGGACAGCTGGTGGGCGCCGCCGTCAAGACTTACGTGCTGTTCCGTCTCGACCGGCAGAAATGGACGCGCCAGTCCGCGAGCAAGGGTGCCGCGAAACAGCCGCTGTCGCTTCGCCTGAAATCACTGACGTCCCTCTATCTCCACGCAGTCGCCACTGGTTGGCTGCTTTTGACCGCAATCGCCCTGAGTTGAACCCAAACAACAAGGAAAGCGCACATGTCCAATATCGAGCAAGTCGGCCCTGAACGGGCAGCAGGCAGCTTTTCACCAATCACTTCGGACCTGCACGCCGGAAACGAGCATCCGTCGATTAACCTGCCGTTCAGCGTCGTCATCGAAGGGCGCAGCTATGAGGGCATATGCCTGTCCATGGCTGCGGCCAAGATCAATGGTCTCGCAGCACCGGGTCTGACGCAGGGAACGCGAATGGCAATATTCCGATTCAACTTCGGAGCATTCCTGTTTTCGCTCCCGATTGCCGTCATCGTCGATACCGCGAACGCCAATACAGGCGAACTCGACCTCACCTTCGCGGAACCGACCGGTCCGCACATGCCTCAGCTTCGCTATTTGCTGAATGCGTGGCTCGCGGGCGATGTCGTCAATCTGCACGATATTCTGCAAGCAAAATCCCGGCTGCCGAAAGCATCCGGCAACCAGCAGGCCCACGTCTCCCCCGGAAAGCTCGCGACCCGATTGGTGGGCGGGGCGATTTCGGCTGCGGCATCCGTACTATTCGTCTTCGGCGCGACAGCACTGATTTCCAGTCGTCTCTACCAGCACGATGTAGAGGGCCCGTCCGTTGCGGTCTGGAACGGATCGGTACTCCGGGCCACGACATCGGGACAGTTGTCCTTCTTCGCCCAAAACCCGGCAAACCGGCAGCCGCTCTACACCATCGAAAGCGCCTCTGGCTCTTCGGTGACCACACTTATGCCGTGTGACTGCTCAATTCGCGAACGGTATGTCGATCAAGGCGCGACCGTTCTTGCCGGGGAGCCAGTCGCTCAACTGGGTGACGGCAATGGGGCGCTGGTCGTCGAAGCACGCCTCTCCTCGGCGGACTTCAACGCCCTGTCAGACACAGCGACCATCGTGATGACGGCTGCGGACGGCACCGTTCATCGTGCGAATCTAACCGACATGAAGTCCAGGAGCGCCGGGACAGATCCCTCGATGGCCATACTCGTGACCCTCGAACCCGACGTGGCCTTGGCACCTTCCAACGCCAAGAAGCCAGTGCGCGTCACAATCGACACCACACCGCCCTTCATCGCCGCAATCAACGATGCGGGCGCCCGAGCGCTTTCGCTCCTTACAAACTGGAAACAATGACCATGAAGAGCTCCAAGATTTACCCTTTGATCCTCTGCGGTGGTTCGGGAACCCGTTTGTGGCCCATGTCCCGCGAGACGCAGCCCAAGCAATTCCAGCCAATCGAGGGCAAAGGTTCGCTGACCTTCTTCCAACAAACGGTGCAGCGTCACCGTGGCGGCATCTTCGCACGTCCCATCGTCTCGGTGGGTGAACGTCACCTGGAAACCGCCTCGCGGCAACTGGGCGATATTCAGTGCAAGGCGCATATCATCACCGAGCCGATGGCCCGCAACACCGGTCCTGCCGTGCTTGCTGCGGCGATGTATGTGGCAGGTGCCGAACCGGATTCCCTGATCGTCGTGCTTCCTTCGGACCATGTCATTCAGGGTGATCTCAACGGCGTCATCAATCAGATGCAGAAAGCCGCGCTCGACGGCATGATCGTAACCTTCGGCATTCGCCCGACCTTTGCCGAAACCGGCTATGGCTACATCATGGATGGCGGTAGCTTCGACAGCTATCCCGGCCTTCATCGTGTCGAACGCTTTATCGAGAAGCCGGAGCTGAGCATCGCTCACTCCCTGTTCGAAACCGGTTATGCCTACTGGGCGTCCGGGATCAGCATGTTCCGCGCCGACAAGCTGGTTAGCGAATATCGCCAGCACGATCCCGCCACCTATGCCGCAGTGCGCGGATCGCTCAACGATGCGCAACCGCTCTGTGGAAATCGGGGCATCTCGCTTTCAGGGAAGTCCTTTATTAAGGCGATCAGCCTGCCGACGGAAAAGGCGATCTTCGAGCGCACGATGGATATCGCTCTCGCGCCGGCCGACATCAAATGGGACGATGTTGGAGCATGGAACGCTCTGCACTCCATCAGTCGCAAATGCGAAAACGGTAACGTCACGTCCGGCGATGTGGTGCTGCACGATACGCAGGATTCGCTTGTTCGCGGCGGCGACAGGCTGGTTGCCGTGGTCGGCATGACGGATGTAGTTGTTGTCGATACCGACGACGCCCTGCTGGTAACATCCAAGCAGCGGGCGCAGGACGTCAAGAAAATCGTCGAGAAACTCGTTTCCACCCAACGACCGGAGGTCAGCAGCCACCGTAATCAGTATATGGAATGGGGAACCTTCAAATCCATCCATACCGCCAACGGCGTCACCATGAATCTCATGACGATTGCGCCGGGCAAACAGGCACGCATTCTCGGCGGTTCGGACAGAAGCCACATCGTAACGGTTCTGAGCGGCACGGTGCATCTGAAGTCCGGCGCGATGGGAATGCCGGTCCACGCCGGTAGCGCGGAAATGTTTCTGAGCGCGGATTATGCGCTCGTCAGCAACTATTCGGATTTGCCTGCTGAACTCATCGAGATCACGTGCGAAATCCGGCCAGCCATACCGCAGGTTTCGCATATCCAGATGCCCGTCGTGGCCCTGCAACAGGCAATCGGGGACGAAGATTATGCCTAGACCGGCAGTGCGCGCAGCACTTCTTTCCCTTTGCCTGGCAAGCGTTCTGCCACTGGCGTCTTTCGCACAGGATGCAGCGGGAAAACTCGCGGCTCCTCTGGAAGCGCAACGTCGGCTCATCACCGCGAAATTTAGCACCATGGTGCCGATCGCGACGATCGGAGCCGGGGAAGGTCTGCTGGCGGAACTCGAGAAGAATATCGGCCCCGATGTGACCGCTATCGTCATCGAAAGCGGCTCCTATACCCTTTCGGATATACTCGCCTCAGCATCCAAAAAAGGGCTGGGCCGGCTCATCGGGAAAAGCGGAAGCTCCGTCACTATTGCGGCACCTCTAGTCGTCTGGAAGGGCGCCGAACTCAGGATCGGCGCGGGAGAGCATGTCGTTCTGGACCGTTCGCGGTATGCGCTGATCCTCAATGCCGGCACGCTTTCCGTCATCGATGCCACGATTGAGGGAAGTGCTTTTGCGGATGCGCAAACGCCTTTCCGGCCCTTTCTCCTGACTGTCGTCGATGGTGAGGCCGTTTTCAAGGGAAGCGTGATCCACAATCTCGGTTTCGGCACATTCGCAGAAACATCGGGCCTTTCTTTTCTTGGACGAGGTTATTCGCTGGGCTCTCCCAATATCGAGGTCAGCGACAACGACATCTCGGATCTGGTTTCCGTCAGCTTCATCCGGTCTTCAAACAGCACCGTGACGGGCAATCGCCTGACAGGGATGCGGTCTTCCGGGATCGTCCTGCAGTCCGCCTCGAACGCGAAGGTGAAGGGCAATTCCCTGCTGTCCGCCACTGGTCACGGTATCAGGATCACCAGCCAGAGCCAGAAAATCGATCTGCAGGACAATACTATCGTCAACGCCAGGAGCCACGGTGTGTTCGTCGATGACGGCTCGGTTCTGGTGGCGATGAGCAGAAACCGGATCGAAAAAAACGGTTTGTCCGGCATCGTGCTCAAGAAAAGCGGATGCAACGCTGTTTCCAACAACACTTTGGCGAACAACGCCCTTAGCGGCATTCGTTTAGAAGCAAGCTTTGGGATTACCATCGTCGGCAATTCCATCGTCGAGAACCGTGACGGCATTACGCTCGAGGGGCAGACCAGCTCCGTTGCGACAGAGGTTCACGACAATCTCTTCTCACGCAACCTCGCTGGCATCCGCTCCGACGCACATGGCGATCTAAACATCGCCAGAAATGACTTTTCCAAGCAATGGACCCGGCTTTTTGCGGGCGCGATCGCCAGCTCCACGGGCCGATATCTCGCGTCTCAAGATGCTGGGCGCAATTCCGAATTCGTGCTGAAGGGAGAAGCGAAGACGGCCAGCGTTCAACTGGCATCCTTTTCCGCCTTCGGTCTCGCAGACTGCACCTCCAAGAAATAGGCACCCAAGATGGTCTTTTCGTCCGAAATTTTCCTCTTCATGTATCTGCCATGCTTTCTGATCGCCTATTACCTGACGCCGCCCCGGTTTCGTTCGCTCACGATCCTGATCGGCTCGTACATCTTCTATGCTTGGTGGCGGGTCGATTTTCTCGGGCTTCTCTTCGCAACGACGGTGTGGGTCTACAGCTTCGCCATCCTCATCGAGAAGAACCTCGATAAGCCGCTGGCGAAAACACTGATGATCGTGGGGATAACCGGCTGCCTTCTGGTGCTTGGCATCTTCAAGTACCTGAACTTCTTCATGGACAGCATCGCTGCCGTATTCGGTACGACGCCCGCCGAGATGGGTTTCCACTGGCGCCTCATCCTGCCGATCGGTATTTCTTTCTACATCTTCCAATCCGTCAGCTATCTCATCGACGTTTACCGTCGGGATACACTGGCGACACACAACTTCATCGATCTGGCAGCATTCAAGGCACTCTTCCCTCAGCTTGTGGCCGGTCCGATCCTGCGCTTTCGCGACCTTGCCGACCAGTTTAAGTATCGTGAACACAGCCTCCAGAAGTTTGCCGATGGCGCCGCACTGTTTACGGTCGGCCTGGCAAAGAAGGTGTTGATCGCCGACAGCATCGCGCCCCTTGCCAATGCGGTCTTTGCAGACCCCTCGCCTACCCTTCTGGAATCCTGGACCGGCGCAATCGCCTATATGCTCCAGCTTTACTTCGACTTCTCCGGCTACAGCAACATGGCCTGCGGTCTGGGCCTGATGATCGGATTCCAGTTCGTCAAGAATTTCGACATGCCGTACACCAGCCGCAGCATCACCGAATTCTGGCGCAGATGGCACATCAGCCTCTCCACCTGGCTTCGCGATTACCTCTACATTTCGATGGGCGGCAGCCGTCTCGGTCCAGCCCGCACCTACATCAACCTCTTCCTCGTCATGCTGCTGGGCGGGTTGTGGCATGGCGCGAACTGGACGTTCGTGATCTGGGGAGCGTGGCACGGTGGGCTTCTGGCCGTGGAGCGCGCAACTGGGTGGGACAAGAAGGCGCAACACCACTGGGTTTCGCTTCCCCTCACGCTTCTCCTAGTCCTGATCGGATGGGTGGTGTTCCGCGCGGAAAATCTCTCCATTGCCGCCAATGTCTATGCCGGGATGCTCGGCTTCAACGGTCTGGAACGGACGCCCGTGCTCAATCTTGCCTTCACGCGGGAAGCCATGCTGATGATGATTGTGGCGACGTTCGTCGCGGCCTTCGAGCCATGGCTGCAAAACGCCTTCCAGTCTGATCAGAATGTCGTCATCCGGCCCGATGGCACCATGGTCATGGAGACATCCGTCGCGTTGCCGCTGATCATCCTGCTTCTCTGCGTGATTACCGTGATGAAGCTCGCCGACAGCGCCTATTCACCCTTCCTCTACTTCCAGTTCTAAGGAGCCAGATCATGACGGCAGTTCGCTCGACGCTCGCCATCCAGCTTCTGATACCAGCCGCCCTCTTTGGTTACGCGGCCATCGCAAACTTCAGCATACCGGGTAGGATCGCACCCGCCCAATCAGCGGAAGAGCCATCGCTCGCCTCCTATTTCAACGGGGGTGTGACCGTTCATCTCGAGAAACTCTATCGGGATGGCCTGCCGCACCGTCAGCTCGCCGTCGAGATGGTCGGTGCCGCCCGGTACCTCCTTCTGGGTGAAGGAAGACGTGGCGTGGTTGCCGGGGAAGATGGTTATCTTTTTACCGACGAGGAGTTTCGTTCACCTGCCCATCTTGAAGCATCTATGACGGCGTCCGTCGATCAGATCTCCAGCATTGCCAAAACGCTGGCAGACAGGAACATCCGGCTCATCATGGTCCCGCTGCCGATGAAGAGCGATGTCTATCACGATGAACTGCACCAGCCGGCGGCTTCGGCCATGGCCAAGGAAATCTATGAGAATTTCCGGGCCAAACTCGTGGAGCGCGGCATAACGTCCGTCGATACCCGCAGCGTACTTGTTTCGGCCCGCAACGGCCAGCAGGTTTTTCTGAAAACGGACACTCACTGGACGCCCGCTGGCGCACAGGTCGTGGCAGATGCGGTGGCCGCACAAGCGCTCGGCGAAAAGCCGGATATGTTCGAAATGTCTCAAGGCGCGGATCAACAGGTCGAGGGCGATCTCGTCAAATACGTGACAGGCGGAGTTTTCGCTCGTTTCGTCGGTCTGGGAACGGAAACGGTCACGCCCTATACGGTGACGGCCAAGGCCGATACGTTTCAGATAAACGACCTGTTCGGAGATGCGACGAGCATTCCGGTGGCGCTTGTCGGCACCAGTTACAGCGCCAACGAACTCTGGTCTTTCGCACCTCTCCTGTCTTTCGAGACAGGGCTCGACGTCGCCAATGCCGCGCTCGTCGGCCAGGGCCCTGTCGCGCCGATGCGCAAGTATCTCGCATCGCTGAACGAAGCTGCCGCTCAGCCGCAGAGCGTTGTCTGGGAGTTTCCCGTCCGCTTTCTGACCGATCCCCATCTGTGGGGCGAAGCGCCTGAAAAGAAGGAGGCCGGTCATGGCTCGCACTGACTCTAACGTATTTCGTTTTTGTGGAGCCGCCGTCATGGGGGCGGTTCTGGTTCTCTCCGTTGCGGGCGATGCCTCGGCGGCAGCGCGCAAAAAGAAGAGTTTCATCTCCGGCATCACCAGAACGGATCAACTGCCGACACAGGAACTGCGGGATGCGCGCAAGCGCATGGTCAGTAACAAGCGCATTCCCTACCGGCAGATGCAGGCACTGGCGGACCACGGCGATAGCTTGGCGGCGCTTCTAATTGCCAAACAGCTTTATGAAAAACCTGAGCTGTCCAATGACGCCCTTCACTATTTCACGATGGCAGCCTCGGCTGGCCGAGCCGGGGCCGTGAAGCCGCTGGTGGCGCTGGTGCATAAGGCGGAGCCAACCACCAGCAACAGGAAGCGTCTGGAGTCGGCGGAAGCAGCACTCAAGGCACATGCCGCACGGGGCGACGAAGCCGCGTTCGAAGGGTTGATGTCAGCATACCGCTCAGGGACGCCTTTCGATAACAGCTCGGAAAAATATGCCGACTTCCGGGCGAAAGCGGCGCTCAGGGGCAATTCTGTCGCTGCACTGGAAGAGGCAATCAGCCTGATGTCGCTGGGCGATGCAGCGACCAAGAAAAAGGAGATCGAAGCCTATCTCGTCGTTGCGGAGCGCGCAGGCGACCTGAAAACGCAAAGCGTGGCGGGCGCGCTTCGTCGCAAGCTCGCCTCCAACGATGTCACGGAAAACCATAAATCTGGGGACGTTGATGATTAGCATCCGCAATATGCATTTACCATTCGCCCCATGTGGGGTCTGGATGGCCATTTTTTGTTTACCCGCCATTGCTTCAGATTTCGGTTGCTCGCGACTGGAGAACGACCCGCTGGTCGCCTCCGTGGAGGGGAAGCAGGGCTATTTTTATCGCGTTCTAGCCGATATTCGCATGCAACACCAGCTGAGCGACCACACCGCCAAGCAGCTCGCCGAGGTGGCGAAAGCGCTGGAGGCAAATGGTACGACGCTGGTATACGTTCCCATTCCCACCAAAAGCCTGACGATGCCGCAGTTCTTGCCTGACCGGACCTACGAGCTCGGCTTCAACTACGATATCGCCAAGGCGGCCTATGATGACGCGCTGGCAAAATTGCGCCACAACGGCGTTCTCACCGTCGATGTGCTCAGCGCGCTTCGCAGCAATGATAAGTATCATCCACCCTTTTTGCAGGCGGATTTCCACTGGACGGCGTGGGGCGCTCAATCTGCGGCAAAAGAAGTTGCGGCGACGATCAAATCTCTTCCGGGAGCCGACACGCTCCAGACGGCGTCTTTCGAAACCAAGCCGACCAATCGGCAGCAGATCATTTCTACCATGCGGCGTTTTCTTCAGGCTTCATGCCTGTCCTCTCTGCCACTTGCGGAAATGGATTCTTTCGAGACTACGGAAGTTTCAGCACCGGGCGACGCTCAACTCGATATCTTCGGCAGCGACGACGCCGGTGATCAGGTCGCGCTGGTCGGGACGAGCTTTTCCGATCTCGCACCGGCCAACTTCGCAGGCTTTCTCTCCCAGGAAATGCAGACGCCGGTCAGCAATTATGCGGTGTCAGGCGGCAACCAGTTCGGTTCCATCACCTCTTACATCACCTCGGCAGCCTTCGCCGAAAAGCGTCCCAGGTTTCTGATCTGGGAAAATCCTATCTACAACAACCTTGGCAAGTTCGGCGATGCGCCGTTGCGAGAGCTGACGGCTGCCGCCACTAAGACATGCGATCTCGTTCCCACACCTCTTGTTTCCGCACTTGAAAGCAATGTCCTCGATCTCGCTTTGCGGCCTGAAATTCTCAATAGCCCTTCCGTTATTCTGGCTGACGCCGGAAACGAGAACAGTCGGCAAGCCATACTGCGCGTGGCACTTGAAGGGGGCGATGTCATCGAAACACAGATTTCGAGACCTGCCCGTGCCACATCAAGCGGGCGCTATTACTTCCCGTTCGATGCCCATTCAAAAAACGTGACGAACGTACAAATCGTTTTCGACACCCTGTCTCCCGAAAGGGCCGGTGTGAGCATTTGCCACTCGGCAAGCGTAAAGGAAAACTGACATGAAGCTTCTATCAAAAGTACTTCCGTTTGCAGTCTTCGCCGCCAGCGTTACGGCCTCCCTCACCGCGCATGCGCAGGACGCGGGACTTTATGGCAGAGCGGACGATCCAAATGCGTCCTTCGTGCGTGTGGTTACCTTCGATCAACAGACGGCAACGATTGGCGGCAAGCCGGTTTCGCCCGATAAGGGTGTGTCGGCATATGTGAACGTCGACCCCGGCTCCGTGGAGGTTTCATCCGGCGGCAAGAACGCCGTCGTGAAAGTCGAGCCCGGCAAATATTATACGATGACCATCGGGGCTGACGGCGAACGCGTGTTCAGCGATATCGTCAAGAACGATCCGGCGAAAGCCCAACTGTACCTTTACAATCTAAGCGACATTCCGAATGTCGACCTGTTTGTGCCGGCAGCAAAGGCGCTTGCCCTGAAAGGCGTGGCGAAGGGCGAAAGCAAGGACGTTGCGCTGAAGGCACCGCTTTCCTTGGCCTTCGAAGTCCAAAAGGACGGTGCGGCAGTCGCAAGCATCGAACCAATCGATATCAAGCGGAAAGCCGGATATTCGATCGTGATCAGAGGGACGAACGGTCAGTACAAAGCCGTCGCGCTCGAAAACAATCTCCTACAAAGATAAGGGGAATACGCCATGTTGCGTGCATCCAGAACATTCAAAGCCGCAAGCAGCGCTCTATCCTCGGCAATAGTCGTTTTCGCAGGCACGGCTGCATTTGCCGCCACTTCACAGCAACTCAAAATCGAATTCCTGCCACCGAAGGTCGAGCCTGCCAAAATATGTGTTCAGCGCGCGACCGATGAGGATATCGCGACGCGCTGGACGGCGTGGGATCGGCAAAAACTGCCGGACGCCAAGGAATGGGTAATCCTGCGCGAGGCACAGAGACTTCGCGATCTGGACGCGGTGCGCAATTTCGATCTTGTCCAAACGATCATCGATCGCCTCGGTGAACGCTCCGACCTGACGCCAAACGATGTCGTTGCCGAGAAAATTCAGCTGCATCTACGCGCCAGCAAGCTCAATGAACTTGAGAGCAGCGGTCTGCTGACCAAGCTCTTCGCTGTCGGAAACGCCATGTCGGCGAGGGAAATGAAGCTCGCCGCCGACCTGATCCTCACCGGTGTGACAAAAAATCACGGCGGAGAGGCAGAGGCAGAACGTCTGCTGGTCCGCGCCGCTTCGAATGGTCACGCCGATGCCCTTCTGACCCTTGCCAAATCGCAGCTCAGCGGCAAGCCGGTGCCGGGTTGGAAAATGGAGCCATCGCTCGCCATAACAATGGCGCTGGGTTCGATGGTCGGCAAGCTGGACGACCGGATATGCGAGCGCGTATCGCGTATCGCCCGCGAATTCGAAAAGGGTGAGGCCGTAGCGCCGGACCGGCGGATTGCAGAGGCATGGCTTCGCGTCGCCGCAGATCTGGGCGATGGCGCTTCCGCATGGAAGGTCGCCCGTTATCACCTCGAAAGTACGGCGATCGAAAAGGACAACGAGACCCTGTTACGCTATCTCAAAATGGCGGCAGACAACGGCGTCGTGCCGGCGATGGTCGAATTGGCCAAGATTTACAACACCGGTGCCATCGTGGAGAGAAACGAGACGCTGGCGCGCGAATATTTCATAAAGGCTGCCGACGTTGGTAATAAGAGCGGCTTGACACATCTGGCCGCGATTTACCGCGCAGATAGCGACAATCTTCAGTCGCTACAGGCATATGAAGACACATTGCGCGAGCTTGCAAAGCTGAACGATGCGCCTGCCTGGGTGTTTTCGAGACTGGGGAACCTCACCCTGGAAAAGCAGGGACAGTGGGCCGGGGAAGCCGAAGCGACCGCCTTCTTCGAGAAGGGGGCCAAGCTTCGCGACATTTCGTCCATGAATAGTCTGGCCGAAATGCGCTTCAGACATGTCGATGAACCCGGTCGCTTCAATGAAGCCACAAACCTTCTCCGCGCAGTTCTGGAGAATTTTGGCGTCACCGGCACCGTAAACGACCTAAAAGCGGCGTATCTATGCAGACGACCGGGCGGCCCGGATTTTGTAGAGGCCGCAAAATGGGATGAGATGAGCGATGAGGAAGTCGCCTCCAACTGGCCATTGTGGCGGATCGTCAAGCTGTGGCGTCGACCGGATGCCGTTGAAATTGCGGCCTTGCAGTCGGAAGCGCTCTACGGTCGCTCCGATGCACTTGCGGCCTATCTGTATTATCTGAAACTGACGGCTGCAGAGCCTGCAACCATGCGTGAATGGACCGCCAAGGTCAGCGCAAACGGCGACGCCGGGGTTGGCCATGCCAAGCTGTTGCTGTCCGCAGCAACCAACGACAGCATGAAACAGGAAGCTCTCCAGCTTTATCTTTCCGCAGCCGAAACGGGGTCCGTCGCTACGCAGGTCGCATCAGCAATTGCAGTGATCGCCAACCTTCCTGACAATGAACAGCTTCGGAAACTTGCACTTGGCTATCTCGAAAAAGCCAGCGCAGAAGGCAATGGCCGCGCCATGCGGGCGCTGGCGTCGCTTCGTGGACAGGAGGAAATCTATCGGCAATACAAGGACGTCATCGCAAGCGACGGCGATTCAACGGCTCTGATGTTTGCCGCAGAAAGCGAGAACTCAACACGCGACCGGGCCCGGCTTCTTTCCATGGCGTCTTCCATCATGGACTGCAATTTCGAGAATGCATTTTCGCTGGCAAAGGCATATGCTCCTATCGATGCGGCGAAGTCACAAAACTGGATCACAATCGCGCAGACCGTGTCCGAACAAAGGGGCTGGCGCTTCCGGCTTCTCGCCGAGTTCGTTGCCCAAAATCAGGGAAGCGATGCGGCACAGAAATCCATCGCTCTTTATGAAGATGCTGTTCGTCTGGGCGACATGAAAGCGGAAATGGTTCTGTTGAGCCATTATTCAGATCCGACAAAGAAGACTTACTCTAAGGACAAGGCCGCCGAAGTCGTTCTCTCCTCGATCAGCAACACCACGCCGGACCAGCTTTATGAGCGTGTTGCGCGTATCAAGAAAATGAACGATCCGATCCGATCACTGGTTCTTTCCAAGGTAAATCTGCACGATCTTTACAAATCGGCAGCGGAGAGCGGAGATCCCGGTGGCATGCGCGAATATGCGAAATATGTGATGACTGAACCAAGGCCGGGTGAAGGCGTGGAACAGGTGCAAACATTGCTGACAACAGCCGCGAAATTCAACGACGTGCCTGCTATGCTCATTCTCGCCCGCAACCACGCCTATGGCATCGGTGGCCCCGTGTCTCTGGACGAGGCGAGAGGCTGGCTGCGCAAGGCATCCGCTCTTGGAAGTGACGAGGCCGCAGAAATGCTGACCGGCATGAACGCCAAAATGAACTGAAAGGTGGGAATGTGACCGTTTCTTTTCTCAAATGTGCCGGAATTGTCTTCAGCCTGGTGGGCTTCCTGTTTGCAGCCAATGCGCTTGCTGATGACAAGTGCCCGCAACCGCTAAACCCGGTGGTGAATGTGGATCTACCGTCGCGGTACAAGGACGACGATAAATCCCGCTCGGAAATCGACGAAAAACTGAATGCCGAGGTGGAAAAATCTATTGCCCCTATCGATGGCTTTATCCGCGATCTGGCCGAAGTCGCAAACAGGACCATGGACGAAAAAAAGGCGGATGAAGCAGCCGACTGCATTTTCGCCAATCTTGCGGTCTGGGCTACGGCTGGAGCGCTGACGCAGGCCGAAACGATGAATGCACATCTGGCTCTATCGTCCCGTATAGCCGGCATCGCAGCAGCTTACGCCAGAGCTATGACCGTGAAAACGCCGCCGACAGAAGCGGGAACGTCGATTGAAAACTGGCTTGGGTGGCTGGCTGAAAAGCAAGTCCTGTTTTTCGATACCGAGGCCCCGCCCATTGCTTCTCGCAACAACCACCGCGCATGGGCAGGGCTTGCTGCCGCACAGGTCGGGGCAATCACCAATCGCCAAAACCTTCTGGACTGGGGGGCGCGGACGAACGAGATGCTGATCTGTTCGGCAAACCCCAATGGCAGCCTGCCTGAAGAAATGAAGCGCAAGGACAAGGCGCTGCATTATCAACTACACGCTGTCGCCCCCCTCGTCGTTACGGCACTGCTTCTATATCCATCCCGCCCGGAAACGTTGGGGGTCTGCGAAGGGAAGCTGGACAAAATCGTGGACTTCACTATCACCGCACTTGCGGACCCCGCTATGGTTTCCGACCTTGCTGGTGCGAGGCAAAGCTTTCAAACAAAAAAGGAAAAACTCCGCGGGTTCCAGATCGCGTGGCTCGAACCTTACCTATACCTGCAGGGTGGCGACACGGCAGCCACGGATCTCGCAAACACTTATCGCCCTCTTTCAAACTCGTTCCTTGGAGGCAATCTCACCGAATATTACAAGGATGTCGAATAAAAATTTAACGTGGCTGTGTTCGTCGCACGGAGATTTTCGACAGCGCTGATGCTGATTGACGCTACGAGCCTGCTTGGTCGTTCGGCACGCGGGAATGTGCCATTCTTGCCGGATAATGGCCTCTTTTCTGCGCTGATAGCAGCGATTAAGCCGGAAACGCCAATGAGAGTTGCGGGTTTCGGTAATTCGCGGACAGGGATTCCATTAAATCCCGGACAGCGATTTCACTAAATCCGGGACAGCATTTCCGCTAATTCCCGGACAGCGATTCCGGTAAATCCCGGACAGTCTTTCGGCAAAAAGATCGACTTTCGCACGCGCCGTTTTGCCATTCTGGACCTCGATTTGAACGAGGGGCTGATGAATGGCGAGACGGAAGCAGGTGAGACTTACTGACGTGAAGGACATTCGATCGATATTGCGACTGACGCACGAACAGGGGCTTTCGGTTCGTGCGATATCGGAACGGCTGAAGATCAGCAAAACGACCATTTCGACCTACCTGCTGCGGGCGCGTGAGGCCGGGCTGACGGGCTGGCCGTTACCGCCTGGGCTGGACGATGATGGCATTCTGCAGCGCCGCCTGTTCCATCGTCGCGGCCGTCCGCCCCAGGACATGCACGAACCCGACTGGGGCAAGATCGCCAGTGAATTGAAGCGGAAGGGCGTGACACTGACGCTGTTGTGGCAGGAATATCGCGAACGGCACCCCAACGGTTACGGATACACGTGGTTCTGCGAGCGGTTTGCCGCTTTCGAGCAGCGCGCCAGCGCCACCTTCCGCAATCGCCACACTGCCGGCGCGGCGATGCAGACCGACTACGCCGGCCAAACCGTCCCGGTGATCGATCCGGTGACGGGCGAAATCCGGCTGGCGCAGATTTTCGTCGCGGTTCTGCCAGCCTCCTTGTACACCTTCGCCTATGCAAGCTTCACTCAACGGTTGCCCGACTGGATCGAGGGTCAGCAGCTGGCGCTGGGTTTCTTCGGTGGCGTGACGAAAGCCATCGTCTGCGACAACCTCAAGGCCGGCGTTGCCAAGCCCTTGTGGTTCGAGCCGACCATCAACGCCACTTTTGCGGCATTCGCCGAGCATTACGACACGACGATCCTGCCGACCCGTCCGAAACGGCCGAAGGACAAGGCCAAGGTCGAAGGCAGCGTTCTCATCGTCGAGCGCTGGATCCTGGCGCGGCTGAGAAACGACCGTTTCTTCAGCCTTGTCGATCTCAACGTGCGGATCAGCCAGCTTCTCGACGATCTCAATAGCCGGCCGATGCGCCGGGTTGGCAAATCCCGCCGGCAGCTCTTCGAGGAGATCGAGCAAGACGCGCTTGCGCCCTTGCCGGCAACGCCATTCGAATATTCCGAATGGAAGTCGGCAAAGGTTCATCCCGACTACCATGTCGAGGTCGACAAGGCCTTCTATTCCGTGCCGCACCGCCTGATCGGCCGCCAGGTCGATGTCCGGCTTACAAGCCGGATCGTCGAGATCCTCCATGATCACCAACGTGTCGCCAGCCACCGCCGGACGTCGCAGCGGGGCGGTCATGTCACCGTCAACGAGCATATGCCGAAGACACATCAGCATTATGCCAACACGACGCCTGCGAGCCTCATCAAGCAAGCTGCAAAGATTGGCCGCAACGCTGTAATCCTGATCGAGCGGCTGATGCGCGATAGACCTCATCCTCAGCAGGGATACCGCGCCGCTCAAGGCGTTCTATCGCTCGCGCGCCGGTACGGCCCCGAGCGTCTGGAAGCGGCGTGCGATCGGGCACTGACGATCAATGCGCTCAGCTATTCCTCCGTCAGCACCATCCTCAAATCCGGTCTCGATCAGGCCCCGCCTGGTGCTGAGCCAGTCAAGCCCACCCCGATGCATGGCAACATCCGCGGCAGCTCCTATTACCAGTGAAGAAAGGAAGATACTCACATGCTCACACATCCAACCCTCGACCAGATGCATGCGCTCGGCCTATCCGGCATGGCGGCAGCATATCGCGACCTGGCCAATCAACCTGAGGGCAGCGATCTCAACCGCGATGAATGGCTCGGCCTGATGCTTGATCGGGAGATGGCCGTGCGCGGCGACAAGCGACTGACCAACCGGCTTGCAATCGCCAAACTGCGTTTCCCCGATGCTTGCATCGAGAACATCGACTTCGCCGCCCCTCGCGGCCTCGACCGCCGACAGCTCCTCTCGCTTGCCCAAGGCGAATGGCTCAAGGCCCATGAGCACTTGATCCTGACCGGACAAACGGGAACGGGCAAAACATGGCTCGCCTGCGCCATCGGACGGCAAGCGGCCCGCCTCGATTATTCCGTTCTCTATGTCCGCATGCCCCGTCTCTTCGAGGATTTGGCGCTAGCGCGCCTCGACGGGCGGTTTCCCCGATTGGTCGACAAGCTCGCGCGTGTTCAATTACTCATCCTTGACGACTGGGGAACCCACGCGCTCAGCGATCAGCAGCGGCTCGATCTCCTGGAAATCTTCGAAGAGCGCTACCGCCGGAAATCCACTCTGATCACCGCCCAGCTTCCCGTCGCGCAGTGGCACGAGATGATCGGCGAACCAACGATCGCTGACGCCATCCTCGATCGTATCGTCCATAACGCCCATCGAATTGCGCTCGAGGGAGACAGCATGAGGAAGCAAAAACCAAGACCGCTCTTGACCGAAGCGTAAAACGCCGAAATCAATAACCAATGACATCAACCAGGCGAACGAAAGTCAATCCCGCGAGACTGTCCGCGATTTAGTGAAACGACTGTCCGGGATTTACCGGAATCGATGTCCCGTTAATCTGAAATCCGCAATGAGAGTGATGGCTCTTCGAATGAGTTTCGTTTTCCTTGCGTTATCCAACTTGTCTCCCTCAGCGCAGTAAGCAGACTGATGGAGCTGCAGATCAAAACGATGCCTCCCATCGTCACTTCTAATCACTGGCATGGTGCTGGCGGCGACGAAGCCTTGTAAGTGACTAGATGCGAAAAGTTAAACCGGCAGCACTTTGATTGTCCGACATCAGCGCCCATGAGACAGAACCGGTGATTAGGCATGGAATAAGGACCCTGCACATGGGGTGATCGGCGTCCAAACGGGGCTCTGACTCACTTTTCATGAAATCAAGTGCTGGCTGATGTTGGTTTCACGCAAGGAATCAATACCATGGGCCATTCGCTCAGATCGTCGACGCTCGTCCCTCGCGGCTTTATAGTCGACAATACAGCCATTGATGACGACGTCATGTTGATCGCAGTCCGGCCGACGAGCAAAGCAAGCTTTTGCCCAATCTGTGGAACAAGGTCGGAACGAATCCACAGTCGATATCAACGACGCCTGGCTGACCTGCCCTTGGTGGGAAAGCCCGTTCGGCTTGTCATTGAAGCGCGCCGGTTCCACTGCGATGCACTGCTATGCGGTCGGCGAATCTTCGCCGAGCGCTTCGACGGAGACATTCTCGCGCCTTCGGCGCGGCGAACCGCCAGGCTTGACCACATCGTCCATCATCTCGGACTTGCACTGGGTGGCAGGCCAGCGGCCACCTTTGCCAAAAGGCAGATGTTGCCGGTCAGCAACGATACGCTGCTGCGCGTCGTGCGGCGACGCGGCAGTCCGCGCTTTGTCCCACCCACCGTGATCGGTATCGACGACTGGGCGTGGCGACGAAATCAACGCTATGGGACCATCATCTGCGATCTGGAACGGCGCAAAACCATTGCTCTCCTGCCGGATCGGGAGCCGTCGACGGCCCAGGCCTGGCTCTCGGACCAACCTCAGATCAGCATCGTCGCTCGCGACCGCGGCGGTGGTTACGCGACGGCTGCAGCCAAGGCGTTGCCACACGCCACCCAGGTCGCTGACCGCTGGCACTTAATGGAGAACGCCAGCCGGGCATTCCTCGATGCGGTGCGCAAATCGATGCGCCAGATCCGAACTGCGATCGGAGCGGCCACGATCAACCCCGAACTGCTGACGGCCGCCGAGAGGATCCAGTACGAGGGATTGTTGGTTTCCGCGGAGAAGTGAGCCGGTTAGGCGCATAAGGGGGTGCGGATAAAAAGTTGGACTGTTTTAAATGCTCAGGCCGAGGCTCTTACGATATTCGACCGGGCTGAGTGATCCCAGTGAAATTTTGATGCGCGTTTCATTGTACCATCGGATGTAGGCGTCCACCTCTGCCACGAACTGCTCGATCGTGATGACCTTCCAGTCTCGTGGATAGAAGAGCTCGGTTTTCAACCGACCGAAGAACCCTTCGCACGCGGCGTTGTCTTGCGAGCAACCCTTTCGAGACATCGAGCGAACCAGTCTTGCTTCGCTGATACGGGTTAACCAGCCGGGCCATCGATAATGGGCTCCGCGATCAGAATGGATGATTGGCCGTTCCTCGCCGTTGGCGACGGTTTCGATGGCTGCATCCAGCATGGTGTTGACGAGACCTGCATCCGGTTGGGTTCCGATGGACCAGCTGATGACCATGCCGTCAAAGCAGTCGATGATGGGCGAAAGGTACACCTTGCCTGCTGGGATCTGGAACTCGGTGATGTCTGTCAGCCACTTCACGTTCGGCGCTTCTGCATGGAAGTCGCGATTGATCAGGTTCTCGGGCGCTGGACTGATCTCTCCCAGATAGGATCCAAACCGCCGTCGACGCGGCTTGGCAACGACCAATTGCTCCTGCTTCATCAATCGCTGGACAACCTTTTCCGAGATTACCACGCTTTGTCTGGCCAGCGACGCCTGCAGTCGTCGATAACCGTAGCAACGACGGTTCGTTTCAAAGATCTCAGCTAGGCTGTGGCGGACGGCGGCATACTTGTCTGCCAGGCACATGCGGGCGCGATGGTAGAAGTAGGAGCTGCGGGCAATCCGAAGCTGGGCAAGCAGCTCTGGCAAGCGATAAACTTCCTTAAGGGCGTCAATCAGTTGGGTCTTCTCCCGATTACTCAGGATCTGCAGATCGACGCCCAGGTCTTTTTTTAGGAGTTCGTTGGCCTTCTTCAGGAGATCATGCTCGAGTTGTAACTGGCGGACATCACGCTGGAGGGCTTCAAGCTGTCGCTCGAGCTCTTCACGTTCAGGCAGCTTGGGGTTGGATTTGCGGCGTTTCATGGATGAGGGAGCCTCGTGACCGAGTAGCTGATCTTTCCAGCTGTACAATGTCGGCCTTGAGACGCCCAGTCGGTCAGCTACCTGTTGAGCGCTTTCATCTCCACTGCATAATCCGATGACCCCCGCTTGCCGGACCTCTTCGGAATAGCCAGGGTGCCACGATCGACCGACCATCGATGTCCGCGCCTCCGGAAACGCCTCACGAACCCATGCGGTTAGAGTTCCTCGACCGGGATAGCCGAGCGCCCTCATCGTCGCAGAGATGCAACGATCATGGGTGCGAAAGTGCTCAAGTGCCGCCTGCCTCTGAGCCTCTGAATATTTTGGCGCTCGCGCTACCGGCTGAGTACGCAGGTCGAGATGCTGTAGGTACTCGCGGTACCAGCCTCTCAGCGCATTCTTGGTGGGATATCCCAGCTGGCGAATGGTCGCGTTAAGCCGCTTGCCAAGCCGGATATAGAGCTCAACCGCTCGAAGTCTGTCTGCGTAGGAATACATGAACTACCTCCTTGGTGGTCCAAGTTTTCGTCCGCACCCCCACCGGCTCACTTCTGCGCGGAAACCAACAAAGGAAGGCATCCCCGGCCCGCGTGGCCGCAAATGGCGCGACACCGCAATCCGTGGCCATGTTGGCCGGGGCAGCGGCATCCTCAACAACGAGAGCTATATCGGCCGTATCGTCTGGAACCGGCGCCAGTACCGAAAGAATCCGGAGACGGAACGACGTACCGCCCGCGCCAACGACGCCGCCGAGTGGGTGTTCAAAGAAGTCCCCGAGATGCGTATCGTGTCGGACGAACTGTGGCAGCGCGTCAAGGGCCGGCAGAGGGTAGTGGGCGATCTATTCGACTTCGGGCAGAGCAACCGGCTCAACGCGACACACCGGCCGGAATATCTGCTGAGCGGCATGTTGCAATGCGCCGAGTGCGGCGGCCCCTACGCGATCTCCGGCAAGGATCGCTATAGCTGCACAAACCGAAAGAAGCGCCTGCCAGTCGATGACCTCGGCGGCGCCTGCTGCGGTAACAGCAAGACAATCACTCGCCACGAACTCGAAGAACGCGTGCTCAACTGCCTCCCCGTTTCCTTCTACTCGCTCGATATCTTCGACCGCATTTCCGAGAAAATGGTCGCGCACGAGACGACCAAGCTGAAGAGCGCCCCTTCCCGAAGAGACGCATTGGCGGAAGAGCTTTCGACCATCAAGTCAAAGCAGGCTAGCCTCATGCAGCAGATCCAGGACCGGCATGCCGAAGGCCGGCCGCGCCTCGCCATCCTTGACGACCAGCTCGATGAGCTGGAAGTTACGCGCGAGAAGCTGGTCAAGGAGCTCGCCGGCACGGCCGAAGAGCCGGCAGAGGATTTTCACGAGAAGATTGCGAAGCTGAAGGCGCAGTTCAATCCAGCCAACACGGAGCTCGCCATCCGCGAGCTGATCTTCCTCGCCCGCAACAATGCCGACGAGCAGGCTAAGCGCCGGCTGATGCCGATCGTCCGTGATCTCATCCAGGCGGTCGTGATCGGCAAGACTCCCGGCCACCAGCCAGCAGTCCTGCAGGTTCATGGCGACATCGCCAACATCATGGCGTCTATGGATGTGATCGACATCATGCAGCAGCAGTTTGTGGCGGCTGCGCAGAACGATATGATGGCCCGCATTGCATCAGGCGAGATCGACACGGAGGCAAAAAAGGAAAAGCTCCTCGAGGCTTACGCCGAGGAGCTTTTGCGGAAGTCTCCAGAGTGGGAGAATTTGCAAGTGTCGG
>NZ_LT009719.1:829419-1071919 GCF_900013495.1 Agrobacterium genomosp. 2 str. CFBP 5494 | reverse complement strand
TGCGCGTAAAAGACCGGCAGCAATGTAAGGCCTATACCCGTTTGGGCAGCGGCAGCGCCTATACGCTCCGCCATTTCGGCGATATTTCCGTAATGTGAACCGTCCCTGTCATTGTGCAGGTAATGGAATTCTCCGACCCTGCCGAAACCGGCCTCCAGCATTTCCATATAAAGCTGTGCAGCAACGGCCTCGACATGGTCAGGCGTCATGGAGAGGGCGAATTTATACATGACCGTGCGCCAGCTCCAGAAACTGTCGTCGGCAGGCCCGCGGATTTCGGCAAGTCCAGCCATGGCCCTCTGGAAGGCGTGGCTGTGAAGATTGGGCATGGCCGAAACGATGACGGCATGGCGTTCATCCTGCCGCTCGGGAGAAACACCGCTTTCGACCGATGAAACAACCCCGCCATTACAGACGATACGGACATCCTGCGCCCACCCGCCGCTGAGAAGTGCCGCACCTGCGTGAATTGCCGTCATACCACCCTCTCCTCTTGTTACGACATCGGGCAAGGCCATTTCGGACAGAAAATGCGGCTTGCCAAGCCGATTATTATGTATATACATTTACGCCATAAAGGAAAGGCGAAAAGCAATGCCCGGGAACAAATCTGCAAAGGGAGCGGCGATGGGAAACGCAACGGCCTTGTGGCGTAATGCCCGGCTGGCCACCTTCGATCCATTGAGGGAAGGCATCGGCGCAATCGAAAATGGCGTGATCGCCGTCAGCAGCGGTCGCATCGCATTTGCTGGCTCGGAGAGCGATCTGCCCGCTTATCTCGCCGCCGCGGAGGAAATCACCGATTGCGACGGGCGCTGGATCACTCCCGCTCTGATAGATTGCCACACCCATCTGGTCTTTGGCGGCAACCGCGCCATGGAATTCGAAATGCGGTTGAATGGCGCGACTTATGAAGAGATCGCCAAGGCGGGTGGCGGCATCGTGTCCTCCGTGCGTGACACACGCGCGGTTTCGGAGGATGTCTTGATAGCGCAAGCGCTGCCCCGTCTCGATACGCTTCTTTCCGAGGGCGTCTCGACGATCGAAATCAAATCCGGTTACGGCCTCGATATAGATACCGAATTGAAAATGCTGCGTGTTGCCCGCAGGCTGGAGACGCTGCGGCCGGTGCGGATCGTCACCAGCTATCTGGCCGCCCATGCGACACCCGCTGAATATAAGGGTAGGAACGGTGACTATATCACCGATGTCGTTTTGCCCGGGCTGGAAAAGGCACAGGCGGAAGGGCTGGTCGATGCGGTGGACGGCTTCTGCGAGGGCATCGCATTCTCCGTCGAAGAAATAGCACGCGTTTTTGAAAAGGCGCGGCAGCTTGGTCTGCCCGTCAAGCTGCATGCCGAGCAGCTTTCCAACCTGGGCGGCGCAGCGCTTGCCGCCTCCTGCGGCGGGCTTTCCGCCGATCATCTGGAATATCTGGATAAATCAGGCGCCAAGGCACTGGCCAAGGCGGGAACCGTGGCCGTACTCTTGCCCGGCGCCTTTTATGCGCTTCGTGAAAAACAGGCTCCGCCGATGCAGGCATTGCGCGATGCAGGCGCGACAATCGCCCTCGCCACCGACTGCAATCCAGGCACCTCACCGCTCACTTCCCTGCTTTTGACCATGAACATGGGTGCAACGCTTTTCCGCATGACCGTGGAGGAATGCCTGGCAGCGACAACGCGCAATGCCGCCAAGGCGCTTGGCCTGCTTGCGGAAACCGGCACGCTGGAGGCCGGGAAATCCGCTGATCTTGCAATCTGGGATATCGAACGCCCGGCCGAGCTTGTCTATCGCATCGGTTTCAACCCGCTCCATGCCCGCATATTCAAGGGACAGAAGGTTTCTCCATGACCATGACGACCATTACGCTTCACCCCGGCAACGTGGCCCTGGCCGACCTGGCCGGCATCTACTGGAACAACGGCTCCGCGAAGCTGGACCGCTCGTTCGACGCCGGCATCGAAAAGGCGGCTGCCCGCATTGCCGAGATTGCCGCGGGTAATGCCCCCGTCTATGGCATCAATACCGGTTTCGGAAAACTTGCCTCCATCAAGATCGATGCAGCCGACGTGGCAACGCTGCAGCGCAATCTCATCCTGTCGCATTGCTGCGGTGTAGGCGCGCCGCTTCCTGAAAATGTGGTTCGGCTGATCATGGCGCTGAAGCTGATTTCGCTTGGCCGCGGCGCTTCCGGCGTGCGGCTGGAACTGGTGCGGCTGATCGAGGCCATGCTGGAACAGGGCGTTATTCCCGTCATTCCCGAAAAGGGTTCCGTGGGCGCTTCCGGCGATCTCGCGCCGCTTGCCCATATGGCGGCGGTGATGATGGGCGAGGGTGAGGCTTTTTATCAGGGCGCTCTGCTGCCCGCCGGCCAGGCGCTGATGAAAGCCGGGCTGACGCCGGTGGTTCTCGCCGCCAAGGAAGGGCTTGCCCTGATCAATGGCACGCAAACCTCCACCGCACTGGCGCTTGCCGGGCTTTTTCGCGCCCATCGCGCCGCGCAGGCTGCGCTGATTACCGGCGCACTTTCCACGGACGCCGCCATGGGGTCTTCCGCTCCATTTCACCCGGATATTCACAGCCTGCGGGGCCACAAGGGGCAGATCGACGCGGGATCTGCGCTTCGCAGCCTGCTCGACGGCTCCGAAATCCGCATCAGCCACATTGAAGGCGATGAGCGGGTGCAGGATCCCTATTGCATCCGCTGCCAGCCGCAGGTGGATGGCGCCTGCCTTGACCTCCTGCGGCAGGTGGCCCGCACACTGGAAATCGAAGCCAATGCGGTGACCGACAATCCGCTGGTGCTTTCTGACAATTCCGTCGTGTCCGGCGGCAATTTCCATGCCGAACCGGTGGCCTTCGCCGCCGACCAGACCGCGCTCGCGATTTGCGAGATCGGGGCCATCGCCCAACGCCGTGTCGCGCTACTGGTCGATCCGGCGCTTTCTTATGGCCTGCCCGCTTTCCTTTCCAGGAAGCCGGGGCTGAATTCCGGGCTCATGATCGCCGAAGTCACGTCCGCAGCGCTGATGAGCGAGAACAAGCAGATGGCACATCCGGCCTCGGTGGATTCGACGCCAACCTCGGCCAACCAGGAAGACCATGTCTCCATGGCCTGCCACGGAGCGCGGCGACTTTTGTCGATGACCGACAATCTATTTGCCATCCTCGGGATCGAGGCGCTTTCAGCCGTTCAGGGCGTAGAACTGCGCGGGCCACTGAAAACCAGCCCGGAACTGCAAAAGGCCATTGCCGTGCTACGGGCCGCGATACCTTCGCTGGAGGAAGACCGTTATATGGCGCCGGATCTCAAGACGGCGGCGGAGTTGATCGCCTCCGGTGCGTTGGTCGCCACGATTTCGGACGGCATCCTGCCCAAGCTGGAGGCTTGAGATGAGGCACGTTTTAACCTTCGCCAACTCTGTTCTTGCAGGGGCTAAACCCACGGAGAAGAGAGGCAATCGATGAAGCCTCCCTTTGCCCTTCACCAAGGCACTTCGCCGATCATCCTCGGTCTGCCTCACACCGGCACGGATGTTCCGGCGGAGATTTGGAGCCGCCTCAACGACAACGGCAAAATTCTGGCCGATACGGATTGGCACATCCATGAGCTTTATGCCGGGCTTCTGGAAAACGCGACAACCGTGAGGGCGACGTTCCATCGTTATGTCATCGACGCCAACCGCGACCCGGCCGGGGTGAGCCTTTATCCGGGCCAGAACACGACCGGGCTGGTTCCGGACACCGATTTCGACGGCAAGCCTATCTGGAATGAAGGGCAGGAACCCACGCCGGATGACATTGCGGACCGTCTGGAAAACTTCCACGCGCCCTATCATGCAGCTCTTGCCGCCGAGATCGAGCGGATCAAGGGCATCCATGGGATCGCCATTCTCTATGATTGCCATTCGATCCGTTCGTACATCCCCTTCCTCTTTGAAGGCAAGCTGCCGGATTTCAACATCGGCACGGATATGGGCAGAACCTGTGATCCCGCCATCGAACACATCGCCGTTGAGGCCACCGCCGCCGCGCAAGGTTACGACAGCGTTCTGAACGGCCGCTTCAAGGGTGGCTGGACGACGCGCCATTATGGCAGGCCGCAGAAAGGTGTGCACGCAATCCAGATGGAGCTGGCACAATCCACGCATCTGCAAAGCGAGGTGCCGCCTTTTGCTTATGACGCGGGCAAAGCCGAACGCCTTCGCCAGCATCTCAAGACGATTCTCACGCGCATGGAAGAATTTGCGCTCGACACGAAACGATAAGGGGAAATCTTATGAACAATCCGCGCCATAATATTCGCGACGTTCGCGCACCGCAGGGCACCGAGCTCAATGCCAAAAGCTGGATGACGGAAGCGCCGCTGCGCATGCTGATGAACAATCTCGACCCTGATGTTGCCGAGCGACCGCATGAGCTGGTGGTTTATGGCGGCATCGGCCGCGCCGCCCGCACATGGGACGATTTCGACCGCATCGTCGCGACGCTGAAGGATTTGAACGAGGACGAGACCCTGATCGTGCAGTCCGGCAAGCCGGTCGGCGTCTTCCGCACCCACAAGGATGCGCCGCGCGTGCTGATCGCCAATTCGAATCTGGTGCCGCATTGGGCCAACTGGGATCATTTCAACGAGCTGGATAAGAAGGGCCTGGCCATGTACGGCCAGATGACGGCGGGTTCCTGGATTTACATCGGCACTCAGGGCATCGTGCAGGGAACGTACGAAACCTTCGTGGAGGCTGGCCGCCAGCATTATGGCGGCAATCTCAGGGGCAAATGGATCCTGACCGGCGGTCTCGGTGGTATGGGCGGCGCGCAGCCGCTCGCCGCCGTCATGGCCGGCGCCTGCTGCCTTGCCGTCGAATGCGATGAAACCCGCGTCGATTTCCGTCTGCGCACCCGTTATGTTGATGCGAAGGCGCATACACTCGATGAGGCGCTGGCGCTGATCGATCAATGGACCAAGGCCGGCGAGGCCAAGTCCGTCGGCCTGATCGGCAACGCGGCGGAGATATTCCCGGAACTTTTCCGTCGCGGCATCCGGCCCGATATCGTGACCGACCAGACCTCGGCGCACGATCCGATCCATGGTTATCTGCCTGCCGGCTGGAGCGTGGCCGAATGGCGCGCCAAACAGGAGAGTGATCCACAGGCCGTTGCCGCTGCCGCTCGCGCCTCCATGAAAGTTCACGTCCAGGCCATGGTCGATTTCTGGAACGCCGGCGTTCCGACGCTCGATTACGGCAATAATATCCGCCAGGTCGCAAAGGACGAAGGGCTGGAAAACGCCTTCGCTTTCCCCGGCTTCGTGCCAGCCTATATTCGCCCGCTGTTTTGCCGAGGCATCGGGCCGTTCCGCTGGGCGGCACTTTCCGGTGACCCGGAGGACATCTACAAGACCGACGCCAAGGTGAAGGAACTACTGCCCGACAACAAACACCTGCACAACTGGCTGGATATGGCGCGCGAACGCATCGCGTTTCAGGGCCTGCCTGCCCGCATTTGCTGGGTGGGGCTCGGCGACCGCCATCGTCTCGGGCTTGCCTTCAATGAAATGGTCAGGAACGGTGAGCTGAAGGCGCCCATCGTGATCGGCCGCGACCATCTCGATTCTGGCTCCGTCGCCTCGCCCAACCGCGAGACCGAATCCATGAAGGACGGTTCCGATGCCGTATCGGATTGGCCGCTGCTTAACGCACTGCTTAACACTGCATCCGGTGCAACCTGGGTATCGCTGCATCACGGCGGCGGTGTTGGCATGGGCTTTTCCCAGCATTCCGGCATGGTCATCTGCTGCGATGGCACCGACGACGCCGCGCGTCGGATCGAGCGTGTTCTGTGGAACGACCCGGCAACCGGCGTCATGCGCCATGCCGATGCAGGTTACGAGATTGCCGTGGAATGCGCCAAGGAGCAGGGGCTGCGTCTGCCCGGTATTCTCGGCAATTGATGAGCGTGCCGCGCGGTCCATCGCCGCGCGGCATTCCGACCTTGCGTCGGCAAAGCCTCAGGGCATTACCCAACGCTCCTTTGACTGAAACTTCCGGTTCGATTTTCTCGTTGTTAGCTGTTGGTCGGTCATAGCCGATCATTTTTAGCGTCTATAACGGCGCGGCAAGCTTTAATGGAGTGCGGAAGACAGCATGGCACCACGGCGTATTTCACTTGCCTTCAGCTTTTTGGTTGGTGCAATTTTTCCGGCTTTTTCTTTGACCGTTCCTGCATCCTCCCAGGCCCAAGAGCCTGTGCCGGTAAGAATCGATGTTGGCGGATATAAGCTCAACAGCCTGTTGCTGGAACCGCAAAAGCAGGCAGAGCTGCCACCGATCGTCTTCCTGCATGGCGCGAGCGCAAGTCTCTACGACCCGCTGTTGTCCTTTGCGGACAAATTCCGCGGTCGCGCAAAACTTCTGTTCGTCGACAGGCCGGGCCATGGCAGTTCCGACATCGGCGGCAAAGATAATATCCTGCCCGACGGACAGGCCGACGCCGTGGCTCAACTGATGAAAAAGCGCGGCATCCGCAAGGCCATCATCGTCGGCCACTCCTTTGGCGGAGCCATTACCGCGGCATTCGCGCTTCGCCACCCGGAGATGGTGTCGGGCCTGGTGTTTCTTTCTCCGGCAGTTTACCCTTGGCCTGGAGGCATCGCCTGGTATTACACGGCGGCAAGCGCCCGGGTGACAGGCCCGCTTTTTTCGATCTTCGTCGCACCGCCCGTGGGTTTCCTTGCGCTCGACCGGGCGACGCGCGGGGTTTTCGCCCCCAATCATCGTCCTCCTGGCTATGTGGAGGCAACGCGCGCATGGGGGGCGTTGAGACCGCAGGCTTTTCGCCATAACGCGCAGGAAGTCGCCGCGCTGAACACATGGGCGCGGAGCGCCTCACCGAACTACTCCAAAATCAAGGCGCCGACCGTCATTATAACCGGCGACACCGACAATGTTGTTTCACCGGATATTCATTCCCGCCAGCTCGCACGCGCTATTGACGGGTCGAGCTTGATCGTTGTGAGGAATCTCGGGCACAAGTCGGACTACGTTGCGCGTGATCTTGTGGTCGCGGCAATCGAAAAACTTGCCGGAAAAAGTGTTGATCTACGCGCCGCGCAAAAAAAGCTTGAACAACGTATCGCTGGCGACCGCGATAAATAGTGCCATCGTCCAGACAAACGACCAGGGAATGCAGCAGATGAGACACCTAGAAAACACCGCCTATACATCAATGCCCTGGAAAAACGGCGGCGGTGTAACGACGGAGATCATCGTTCATCCCGCAAAAGCCTCGATGGCGGATTTCGACTGGCGCATCAGCATGGCCAACGTTGCGCAAGACGGGCCTTTTTCCATATTTCCCGGAATCGACCGCACCCTTTGCATCCTCGAAGGGAAAGGCATGAGCCTCAGCATCGACGCACGCGAGCCGGTGGCGTTGACGATGGCAAGCGATCCCCTGCCCTTCGCCGCGGATGTTCCGGTGGACGCCGTTTTGGCAGATGGTCCCATCGTCGATCTCAATGTCATGTCCCGTCGCGAGCAATATTCGCATCGCGTCGAAAGACACTGCACCACACTCACTGTCCAGTCGACGGGGTCAACGGCGACAATAATTTTTGCCGTTGATCCCGTCAGCGTCTCATCAGCCGGCCAAACGGTGCATTTGCAGCGACGCGACAGCCTCTTGCTGGAGCGCGGCGCCGGATTTGCGGTGGAGGGCATGGAAGAGGCTGGTCGTTTCTTCGTCGTGACGTTTGATCAGGTCTAAGCTGCTTCCCTCAATCGAGACCGAGCGGGTCGGCAACCCGTGGCCATAGGCCAAGGCTTGCCTTGCGGTAAGGTGTTTTTGCCGGGTCGGTGGGATAGGAGGTCGGGGCCGCGATATAGACGATCTCTGAAGCGATCGGCGCAAAACCCGCGTGAAAATGGTTGGTCGACTTGACGAGCAACACGTCTTTTTTCGCGAAATCGATTCCGAGATTGGAAAAGATATCCGGCTCATAAGTTTGCGTTCGACTGGTGATGAGAATGATGTCGATTTCGGTGCCGAGCGGCCGGACAACGGCGGCGCGGCCGAGCGTGACGCGACTATTACGGAAACTCTGCCAGCCGGTCTCGACGGTGCGCATGACCTTTACTCGGAAATCCAGCGGATCGCCGCCCTGCGGACTGGATTTTCCACCGATGCGAAGATCGAGCTCTGCGCCCTCCCCCGCTGCATGGCAAAAAGACACTGCGATGGGATCCCAGATCGTCGCAACGCCGATCCTGTCCATGCCGCGCTCTACCATGCGGCGCAGAATGTGGGTCGCATCACCCGCAACACCGCCGCCGGGATTGTCCCATATATCCGAAACCACCACCGGCCTTTGCGAATTTGCGCTGCGAATGGCAACGGCCTGGTCGAGACCAGCTTCCGTATCCAGCATCGGCATGGCGGTCAGCCTGCGCATGGCATAAAGTTCACGGCCCAGCTTCTCGGCCAGCGAGTCCCCTTTGGTCCTGTCGTCATCCGTAATAACGACGATGCGTGTGCCCATGTCCGGTACATCACCTGCCATGAATCCATGAATAACGGAGATGGAGAGAATACCGTCTTTGCCCTCCATCGCCTTCAGCCGGTCCACATAAGAACGCATCGGCTCACGGCTGGTCGGATAAATGGTGATCATCCGGCAATCGAAAGTCGAGATGACGGGCCTGATTTCGCCGCGCAGAGTACGCAACGCCATTTCGACGACATGTTCGCCGCGTTCCTCAAAATCGGTATGGGGAAATTCCAGGAACGTCGCCATGATATCCAGGCTTTCAACCCTTAATGCCGTGAGATGGCTATGGGGATCGAACTCCGCCGCAATTAAGACGTTCGGGCCCACCATTGCCCGCATCCGCGACAGGAAATCCCCTTCAGGATCGTCATAGCCCTGCGCCACCATGGCGCCATGCAGGCCAAGAACCACAGCATCGACCGGCAGGGCTGCCCGGAGCTCCGAAAGAATGGTGTCTCGCAGTGTTTCATACGTCTGGCGCTGGATGAGGCCGGCAGGCTCCGCCCAGCAGGACGTGCCCTCGATGACCGTGAACCCTTCCGCCTTGCCGCGGCGCCGGAGAATAGGGACCGGCGAGGAGCATAGCGTCGGCGTGTCCGGATGTTCACCCGGCCCGGCATAGAAAGCCGCACGAAAGGCATCCATATCCGTGGGAACAGGCGAAAACGTGTTGGTTTCGGTGGCGAGCGACGCCGTGAATATGCGCATTTATGGGGTCTCGTTGCCGGAGCTGCCTGCGGGCTGAGCTCGTTTCCTCAAGTTAATTAGCCGGGTAACATTACCAGACCGTGCCGCGTGCAGCGACCTCTTCGACGCGGGTAACAACGCCGTTTCGATGGAACACCATCCTGTCGAAAAGGTTGCTGACGACGCATGTATGGTTCGGTACGACCCTGACGACATCGCCGATCCGGGGACCGCCGGACGCGCAGCCGGAAAGATCTACAACCGCGTGTTCTTCAGAGAGTGAGATGATTTTTGCGCCTTCATGGCCTTCGATCAGCCCATAATCGTTGAAGCCGAGGAGATCGGAGGTCAAAGCCTTGGAGCCGCAATCAAGCACGGCGCGGTCCGCTGCAGGCCGCGAGACAACGGTAGCGAGAACATGCATTGCCAGATCATCGGCCGTGCAATGGCCGGCACGCAACATCGCCCGGTCATTATAGACATAGGTGCCTGCCCGGTGTTCGGTTGCAGAGGGAACGAGATGCGCTGCATAGAAGTCCGGCGAGCCGCCGCTGGAACGAACCGGGCAGTCCACGCCTTTTGCCGCAAGCAGCACCATGGTGTCGCGCAGGAAGCTTTCCACCTTTTCAGCTCCGCCCGGTGCCGGATAGGTCAAGATACCCTTGAATATAAGTCCCGTCGCGGCGACGATTTTCTCAGCAAGTGCCGCTGCCGCCGCCGGTGTCTGCACACCGCAACGCTTTCCGCCGGTATCACATTCAACGAGCACGGCGAGCGGCCGCCCCTCATCAAATGTGGCAGCGAGGCCGGCAACCGTCACGTCGCTATCAGCAACGACGCTCAGCTGAGCTATACGGGAATTCAGCGCTTTCAACCGCGACAGTTTCGCGGCACCAAGAATATTGTAGGTAATCAGGATATCGTCAAAACCGGCGTCTGCGAAAACCTCCGCTTCGCTAACTTTCTGGCAATTGATGCCTATGGCGCCGGCCTGAAGCTGCTGTCGGGCGATGGCCGGTATCTTGTGTGTCTTGATATGCGGCCGGAAGGCCTTGCCATGACTGTCGAGATAGGCCTGCGCCTTCTTTATATTGGCGGCAAGCCGGTCTTCGTCGATCACCGGCATTGGCGTCGAAATGGCATCAAGCTTTGCGCCCTCGTCAGGCCATGGATAGGTCATCATATGCTCTCTAAGCGAAATAAATCAGATACTTAAGCCAAAGGCTTATAAGCGATAACGTCCATTTCCACCTTGCCGTCAACCATCAGCGGGGATTGCACGGTTGAGCGTGCAGGCGGATGATCGATGAAATGTTTCTGGAACACGGCGTTAAAACTGGAGAAATCCCTGGCGTCATCCAGCCAGACATTCACCTTCACCACATCGGCAAGCGTACAATCAGCCAGCGCCAGGACATCCTTGAGATTGGCCACCACCTGCTCGGTCTGGGCGACGATACCGCCAGTCACCACTTCGCCATCAATGGTGGGCACCTGTCCGGACACATAGACGAAATCACCGGCCCGGACGGCCTTGGCGAAGGGCCGACGCTGCCCACCGGCCTGGCTATCTGCGACCTCGAACCGCACCAACTTATTTTTCACCATTCAAGCCTCGCAAATTATTTTCATGATGTTCAATTTTTCTTGCATTTATAGCCGGTTTAACGACGATACTCCATAACCCATGTAAATTATTTAGCAAATGATGAGATTCGTTCGCTTTTCGCGACATTTTTTGAATGTTGCGGATACTTACTTAACGGCCGGCGATTTTTCGCCACGCGTCGAATATGACCTATTGCATCCAGGCCAAAGAGCGTCATCCACGCGGTGACCGTGACTCAACCGACGAGTTTGCCGCGGCAAACTACGCAGTATAAATGAGGAGGCCGGAGAGTTCGGCCCCATTGTTGGGTCCGCAACAGGTATCAGCCTTGTGCGGATAGGAGGCGTTTACCGATCACTCTGTCAGTGATGAAATGCGCTATATCACGAGCCTGGAGTCGAATATCCGGAACGGCGGTAATTTCCCAAAACCGGCCTGCCGTCAGCGCGCCGACGGCGAAGAGACTTGGCCATGCCTGGCCATCCGTGCGCAGCAGCCGGGAATCGCCGTCGACCTCGACACCAAGGCCAAAGGAATCGAGCCGAAGCACCCCGTCAGATCGCATGCTTTCCAGAAGGCGAGAGTGGCCGATACCCGCGCGTTCCATGCCGGTGCAATTGATGACCCGATCGACCTGCAGTTCCTTAATCATCTGTGTATGCCGAACGCGATAACGAATGGAGATGCTCTCCTCCTGTTCATCGATCGCCTGGAGATAACCCGCGTGGATAGTGAGAACGCCGTCTGACAACAGCCTGTCAAAGGCGTCATGCACCTCAGGCGCGATGCGATGTCTATGGATATTCCACCAAGGCAGCGCATGCCGCAAAAACCTTGCGCGTTGCTGTGAGCTGAGGCTCTGCCATAGCGATTGTGTTTTTGGCCGTAAACCGTCCATAACCGAGCGCCATGGCGCCCCGTTGGTCACCTGTTGACGGAGAGATCGTAATAGCTCGCTTATCTCAGTAGAACTTTCAGGCAGACGCGGAGCGCTCGGCGGCACAGGCGGACTAACATGCGGATGCGGAATGAGCCCGCGGCGGGACAGGACATGGATCGGGCCCCGGTGACCTTTTCCGCGCAGCGTCAACACCTGATCGATCATCGTGAGGCCGGAACCAAGGATACAGATACGATCCCCGTTCTTCACCCGGGACAACCATCCCGGCTGCCAGCAGTGGCTCACCACGCGCTGCACGCCCTCTTCACGTTTTGCGACAGTTTGCACCGGCAAACTTGCAGCACCAACGCCGAGACACAGAACGACATTGCGTGCCTGCAATGTCTCGCCGTTTTCCAGGGTGAAGGTAAAGCCGCCTTGTGATTCGGGCCGGCAAGCGGATGCCTTCGCCCGAATAAAATCCACACGCGCCCGCTGTTCCCGGCTTCTGAGAAGACTGGCGAGCCGGTCCCGCAAATAGAGCCCATAATCGCCCCTCGACGCGAATAGAAGGGGATCGTTTCCCAGCCCGTTCTGCGCCAACCATTCGACAAAATCGTCTGGGCGGTCCGGGAAGACGCTCATACGCCCCGCGGGCACATTCAGCCGATGATAGGGTAGTTCCGTGCGATAGGCGGTTCCGCGGCCAAAATCCGACTCGTCACCAACGATGGCAATCGACGCCTCCGCTGGCAGTGATGACAGGAGATGGGCTGCTGTACAAATGGCCGAGAAACCCGAACCGACTAGAGCGACGTCATAGGACATTCAATCCTCCAACCAACGACAATGGAATTGCCCGGCAACCGGCGCGAGGCGTCCCATACTCTAGTCATGCAGTAGAGATTAACCAGCTGCGAATGTCTACCCTTGAATTTCCCAACTGCCCCGCCCTAGCGAGATAGCGAAAGTTAGCCGCGGCAAACTTCCGGCCCACCTGCTGTCATAACTCAAGCCGAGGGAGCGAGGGAGCGAGGGAGCGAGGGGAAAAACGAGGCCAAGTTAGCCGCGGCAAACCAGAAAACGCCAAGAAGGGAAAAGTGATTCTTCCACAATGCTTTAGCGGCGTCTCTGTACATGAGAAAAAAGCCTATTGCGCCAAAAAGAGAATCGGCGCTTATATCTCAGTTGCGGAAAAAACCGCCTTTTTCGAAAAAAACCGCTACTGCAATTTCGAGCGAAAGAAGACCGATGACACAGAGTGCCGATTTAAGACGTGCCGCAGGAGCACCTGACCTGACGAGTCTTATACAACAGCATTCGGCTGCGTTGTCAGCCCAGTTGCAGGCGCATAACGCAAATACATTTTCCCCCCATACCGAAAAGAGCATGCGGCATTTCTCTCCGGCGGAGACCGCAAAGCTCATCGGCATTGGCGAAGCCTATCTGCGCCAGATCGCTTCCGAGTTGCCTGAGCTTGATGCCGCGCAGGTATCCGGGCGTCGCTCCTATTCCGTAGAAGACATGCGCGATATCAGGGGTTTTTTGGACCAGGGTGCGCGTGGCACACGCCGCTACCTGCCCCACCGCCGGGAGGGCGAAGAGTTACAGGTCATCGCCGTCATGAATTTCAAGGGCGGTTCGGGAAAGACAACCACCTCTGCCCATCTGGCGCAATATCTGGCACTACGTGGCTATCGGGTTCTTGCCATCGATCTCGACCCCCAGGCCAGCCTTTCCGCGCTTTTTGGTCACCAGCCCGAGATTGATGTCGGGCCGAACGAGACGCTTTATGGCGCGATCCGTTATGACGATGAACGCCGCCCCATCGCCGAGATTGTCCGTGGCACCTATATTCCCGATCTCCACATTGTTCCTGGCAATCTGGAACTTATGGAGTTCGAACACGATACTCCGCGTGCGCTGATGCGCCGTGCACCGGGTGACACGCTGTTCTTCGCCCGTATCGGCCAGGCGATCGCCCAAGCGCAAAATTTCTACGACGTTGTCGTCATCGATTGCCCACCGCAACTCGGTTATCTGACGCTTTCGGCTCTGACAGCGGCGACATCGGTGCTCGTCACCGTCCATCCGCAGATGCTTGACGTGATGTCGATGAACCAGTTCCTCGCCATGACCGGCGACCTTCTGGCGGAAATTGGCCGGGCCGGTGCTCGGTCGGATTATAACTGGATGCGTTACCTGATCACCCGTTTCGAACCGAGCGACGGGCCGCAGAACCAGATGGTCGCTTTCCTGCGATCGATCTTTGGTGAAAACGTCCTCAATCATCCGATGCTGAAAAGCACGGCGGTCTCGGACGCTGGATTGACCAACCAGACGCTTTTCGAAGTGGAGAGGACGCAATTCACCCGGTCGACCTATGATCGCGCGCTGGAAGCCATGAACAATGTGAACGCTGAAATCGAAGGACTGATTAAAAAAGCGTGGGGTAGGGCAGCATGAGCAGAAAACAAATCTTCGCAAATCTTGGCACACCGGGTAGCGACAACAACGATACCACGCCGGAGCGTTCACGACCCCGTATCAGGCCTATCCTCGGCTCCCCCGAGCTGGTGACGGATGTTCTGAACTCCCCCGTTGGTATGATCGGTCAATCGCTGAATGAAGTCTCGGAGCGCGCCAAACGGGCTGAAGCCATTGAAAAGCAGCTCGCCGAAGGACTGACGATTGTCTCTCTCGACCCCGCGGATATCGATCCCTCCTTCATACCGGATCGTATGCCCGCTTCCGAAGAGGCCGATGCCGGTCTGGTGGAGGCAATTCGTGAGCAGGGGCAGCAGGTGCCGATTCTCGTGCGCCCGCATCCCGATTTCCCGGGCCGTTATCAGGTCGCCTTCGGTCATCGCCGCCTTCGCGCCGTTTCAAGTCTTGGCATTCCGGTCAAGGCCGTTGTGCGGGATCTCAGCGATGAACAGCTGGTGGTGGCCCAGGGCCAGGAAAATAACGAACGTCGCGACCTGACCTATATCGAGAAAGCACGGTTTGCGCAGAAACTGCAGATGCGGTTCCCTCGAGACACGATCATGGCGGCAATGTCGCTTCACAAGGGCGATCTGTCCAATATGCTTTCGGTCGTTGGACGCATTCCAGAGGATCTGGTCGATCTCATAGGCCCCGCACCCACTGTCGGCCGCCGCAACTGGATGGATCTAGCCGACCAGCTTTCCTCCTCACAGGTCAAGGAGGCGGCCCGCGCATATGTCAGCGAACCTGCGGTTGCCTCGCTTCCTTCCGAAGAACGCTTCAAGGCGCTTCTGGACTTTTTGAAGCCAAAGACACAGGTCAAGAAAACCGGCGTATGGTCTTCGGATACGGGCCGTCGCCTGGCGAAAGTGGTCGAGAGCGACCGGAAGCTGGATATATCGATCGACAAGAACGAAGCACCGGAATTTGCCGAATTCGTTCTGGAACATCTTCAGACGCTGTTTGCCGAGTACCGGTCCAAGCAGTGATTTCTAACCCGAACGACTAACAGGAGACGCATCACAAAAGAAAAAAGCCCCCGAACGTTGCCGCGCGGAAGCCTTTCTTTGATTTAAGCACCCGAAGAATCTCATTTCCGCGAATCATAGTCAAGAGTCTTGGCATCGAATTTTTCGGTGAGCGATTTTCTTTTGCCTTGTGAAAGGTGAAAGACATGAACAGCACATGTGTAACGACGCCCTTTGGGCGGCGAGCGATGTCGTTTGGCGTGCTCGCAACCCAGTTTGCCGCGCAGAAAACCAGAAAATGCGAAGCAGTCGACAAATGGAAACTCTATCGGTCCGTCTGTGAAGCAAGACCGCTGCTCGGCGTAACCGATCGCTCGCTTGCCGTTCTGAACGCGCTCCTGAGCTTTTATCCCAAAAATGAGCTTTCCAGCGAAGCCGGATTGGTGGTGTTTCCATCCAATACGCAGTTGTCGCTCAGGGCACATGGCATGGCGGAACAGACATTGCGCCGGCATCTTTCGGCTCTTGTCGAAGCCGGCCTCATCATCCGCAAGGACAGCCCGAATGGGAAACGTTACGCACGGAAGCACAGGGGTGGCGAGATCAGCGAAGCCTACGGGTTCTCACTCGCACCGCTTCTTGCCCGTAAAACGGAAATAGAGGAACTGGCCGAACGCATCATTCGCGAACGGCTCGATCTTCAACGGCTTCGCGAGACGATCAGCCTCTGCCGGCGGGACATCCAGAAACTCTGCGAAATGATTGCTGCCAGCGGCAAGATCGAGATCTTTGACGGGTTTCAGGCCCGCTACAACGACATCGCGCGGACTCTAGGGCGCAATTCGAAGACAGCTGAACTCAAGGAAATCGCCGGTTTTCTGGCTTCACTCCGCGCAGAAGTGACCAACTATCTGGAAAATCTTGAAAAATCGAAAAATTTGAGCGGCAATGACTGCCAAAATGAGCGCCTCATAAAGAATTCAGAATCCGAATCCATATCTGAACCGCAGGAATTGGAGGATGCCGCGCCGGTTCGAACTGCTGCAACAATCGCGTCCACATCCGCAGATGCCGCGGTCGCTGGTGTCACTCCTGCAAAGCCAACACCCAGGAACGATCTTCATAAGCAATTTTTTGTTCCTGATATTGTTTTGGTTTTGAAAGCGTGCCCCGATATTTCCCTCTATGCACCTGGAGGTGCGGTGACTGGCTGGAGAGATATGGAGGTGGCAACTTCCGTCATCAGAACCATGTTCAGCATCAGCCAGTCGGCCTATCAGGATGCATTAGCCACCTTCGGGAGGCAGGGAACAGCGGCCATCCTCGCTTGCCTGTTGCAGAAGGCTGATCAAATCAGTTCGCTTGGCGGATATCTGCGCAATCTCACACGTAAGGCCCAGGAAGGCAGTTTCGATCTCAAGGCCATGCTCACGGCGCAACTGCGTGGCCGAACAGACAAGCAGGAAGCGGGAACGAGATCATGAGGGCGTGATGAGCGGCGCGGCGGCAGCTTGCGAAAAACCGGCTATGCGGTTAGATTCTTGCTGTTCACGCAAACACCAAAGGATTCGTTGGAACGAAGCTGCTAGAACACTTTGTGTCCGATCGGGGCTTCCCGTGGTGAATGCACAGTAACGCAAGTTAAGTCCAATTTAGGTTTCGTTTGCGCTTTTCCGTGATTGGTTTCAATTGCTTGAGTCTGGAGCATTTTGAATGCGGAGTAGCGGTCTGAACACATCAGATTGTGCAGTTCGGGCAGAAGTTCCTCCCTGCGGCCTCGAAAAAAGTTCCGCGATATGTCGCCAATCCGCGCTACCTTGGCGCCGACGAATTGAACTTTCGCTGGCACTGCGCGTTCCAGTCAATGGTTTAACGGAACGCCACGCTCATGACATTTCCGGATGATATAGAACTGGCCGTCGCCCTTTACATGGCGGATAAAGCTCTGCCCCGACATATTGCGATTGCAGAGCTCGTGAAATCAGTCCTCGAAGACACCGGCTATCTCCCAGGGGGCGAGGGGCGGCCGCCTGAAGTCGTCGATGGGCAATCGAGCGGTGATTACGTGCAATACCGCACTTACCTTGACGGCGATACCTGAAGCTGTGCGGAACAAATGCAGGGGATGGCTGTTATTGGCGCAGATAAAAGCGTCAGGGAATTTCGATGTTACCCAAGCCCCTCTTTCTCGCCGCCGGCCTCGTCTGCGTAATGGTCGTGCCGGTATTTTCCCAGTCCCTGGAAATCAGCCGGCTGGAAGATAAAAAAGACGGTAACGCAGCGGTTTCATCGGCGCCTTCCGCCCAAAGTTACATTATTGATGTCTCCGGAAAAACGGTGCGGCTGGTGGGACCGCAGTTCCTTCCCGACAGCGCGCGTGGGCTGGAATTCCCCGGCCGCGGGTCAGATCATAACAATACCGGGGCTGAAACCCACTTCTTGCGACAGTGAGGGATTGCGATGATCTATGCTCCGCAAACGGAAGCAGAATGAGAACAGGAACCAAGATTTCCCGACGGGCGCCGAGTGCAGAAAGCTGGATCCGGCATGACGGTCAGGAGACGGGAAAGGCGACATTTCCTGAGCTGTTCTTTGATCTGGTTTTCGTTTTCGCTCTTATTCAGTTATCCCATTCTCTGGCGAAAGACTTTGGGCCAACGGCGGTGCTGGAAGCCGGCATCCTGATATTGTCCCTGTGGTGGCTGTGGATACACACCACCTGGATCACCAATCTGCTGAATACTGAGAAAGAACCGGTCAGGATTTTGCTCTTCGTGCTGATGTTTGGCGGTGTACTGCTGGCCATCGCTTTGCCGGAAGCCTTTGCCGAACAGGGCCTGGTCTTCGCGCTGATTTACAGCGTCATGCAGATCGGTCGAAGCCTGTTTGCTCTCTATGCCTTCAGGGATGAAGACCGGCAGTCGTTTCTGGTGTTCGTGAGGGTGACGATCTGGCTGGCCATCTCGAGCCTGTTCTGGCTGGCAGGCGGGTTTTGCGATCTGGGGGAACGCATTCTCCTGTGGGGCATGGCGCTCGCAATCGAGTATGCCGGTCCGGCCTGCCGCTATGTTGTCCCCGGCTTGCGTTCTCGCGATGACGACAGTCTGCATCTTTCCGGAGAGCATCTGGCGGAACGTTGCGCCCTGTTTGTCATCATCTGTCTGGGGGAAACAATTCTGACCACTGGCCGGACGGCAACCGAATATATGAACTCCGGGCTGACATTTGTCGTTTTCTGCTCCGCCTTCATCAGCACCGTCGCGATGTGGTGGATTTACTTCCATCACGGACAGGCGGAAGCCTCCAGAAAAGCCGAGAACGCCGACGAGAAGGCGAAGATCGCCCATAATCTCTTCAATTACGGACATTTGCCAATCGTCGCCGGTATCATTCTAACGGCGGTGGGAGAGGATTTCAGCCTGTCCCACGCCCACGAGGCCGCAACGATAAGGGAGGCCATCGCAATCGTCGGTGGTCCCGTCCTCTTTCTGGCAGGCAATATCGGTGTCAAGATCGCCGCGACCTATCAGCGCCCCGTCTCGCATTTTGCGGGCGTGGCAGCGCTCTGCCTATTGTTGCCGGTGCCGGGCATTCCGCTATTCATCCTGCAGCTGGTCAGCACGGGTATTCTGCTGCTTGTTGCCCTGTGGGAATATCTGGCTTTGAAAAAGTCAGTCGCCACGGCGTGATCTCGAATGCTCAGACGCTGACCAGATTGCGCGTCCTCTCGTTCCAGAGCTTAAGGCTTTTCGCGTAAGCTTCATCAAAGGAAAGCCCCATGTCATTGACGAGCATCAACGCGGCGGCGGCGGTGTATATGATGATGGTTTCCGCCCTTTCGTCTTTCGCGGCTCCCGTCCAGACTGCACGCCAATATTCGAAGGTGGTAAACATGGTTGGCATTTCGGCAGGCGGTGCTTCGCGGGCGGGGACCAGGACCTCCACGTCCCTTCCGCTTGAAAGACCGAAAATCCGTGTGCTGCGGAATGGCGTGAACTGTGCGAAATCCCGCGTGTTACCGAGTATGGCGAGATTCTCCACGGCGAGCAGGCGGGCGGTATCGCGATGCAGCTCCTGATAGGCCGGACGGGCGAGCCCTATAATGGTGCTCCTTGCGCGCAGTGGATTGAGAAGGTGGACGACAGTATGCACCGGCAGGCGCATTTCCAGAATGCCATGGAGACTGAGCAGGCTCTGGAATTGCAGAGACAGGCCGCCCAGGGGTAGATAGGCGATCCGTTCGGATGACGTGGCCTCGGCCGCCTGCGAAAGCGAATGGCAAAGGGGAATACCGCTGGCTTGTGCGGCGCGTTCAAGCTTGCCGCCATTTTCGCCCTGACCAACATGGCCGTGCAGCAGCACCCTGTATCCCGCCATGGAAACGAGGCGGGCGGAATGCACGAACCATGGCGCATCGCAGTGTTTGGGGGACATATAAGCCGGCCAGTCGAGATCGACGGTGACAGGCCGGTGCCGGTCTCGCCCGACATGTCGCCACGTGGCCTGGATGAAGCCGGCCAGTTCGGCCGCCGTCACGCCGCGATAATGCATGGTGGCGAGCAGTGCCCCGATCTGTATCGGATCGGCATCCCCTTCCAGAATGATCGACAGTGCATCCGTCGCCTCCGATTGGCTGAGCGGACGGCTGTTGCCTATTCCCATCGCAGACGTTGCAATATACTTGGCGAGCCGTTCCTGTGGGGCAGAATTGTGGCCGATGCGGGCGAGACGCTCGGCAATGTTTTCCGGCGTCGGCTGACCTTCAAGAAGAATGCTGGGGCGAAGGGAAAGTGGCGGTGCTTTCATCAATGCCGGCTGCTCCCAGCCGTTCTTATTGATGGTGGCCGGCGCGTCGGGTTCTTCCTGCGAATAATCGATCAGATTTTCGGCCTCGGCCGCCAGGGAGCGGATGCGCAGGCGCATGGCTTCGGCAAAGGGAGTGGGGCGCAGGCCTTGGCCGGTGCGGAGAAAGAGCTGGTCCCCGTATTTTTCCCGTAGCTGCTGCAAGATCCGGCTCATCGATGATGTTGGAAGTCCCATGCCCGCCGCGGCGCGGCTGACACTACCTTCCCGCAACAAAGCATCAAAAGCGACAAGCAGTTTCAGCTGCCCAAGCCTGTCGGGTTTTGCCGTGGAAGCCGGTCCGTCTTTTCTCTTGCTGGTTGTCATCTGGCGAATTTTTACTCCACTCCTCTTAAGAGGGAGCCCTTTTTGCAATTTCTAGAATTTAGAACCGTTCGAAAACAAACCTGTTGCACCCGCACCCCCTCGTAAATAAGTGGGGTACTCAAGTTAAATGCGGGGGCGTAACATGGAATTGAAGTACCGGGGCTGCAAAAAGGCTTCGATGACAATAAAGACTACTTTTTCGGCAGCAATGGCGGGAACCGCGTTAAATATTGCTCTGCCCGCTTTTGCGCAGCAGGCATCCGAAAATACCACTGTTCTTGAGCAGATCGTCGTCACCGCGTCCGGTTTCGAGCAGAATGTAAAAGACGCTCCGGCCAGCATCACCGTCGTCACACGGGAGGATCTGGAAAAGGGGGCGTATCGCGACCTGACTGACGCCTTGCGCGAAGTGCAGGGCGTGTCCGTCACCGGAATCGCCAACGAAAAGGATGTTTTCATCCGCGGCTTGCCGGGCGCCTATACGTTGATCCTCGTTGACGGCAAGCGGCAGAGCACGCGCGATGCCCGCACGAATGGCAACTCCGGCTTCGAACAGAGCTTCGTGCCGCCGGTTTCGGCGATCGAACGTATCGAAGTGGTGCGCGGTCCCATGTCCTCGCTTTATGGCTCGGATGCCATGGGCGGCGTGATCAACATCATCACCCGCAAGGTCGGCGACGTCTGGTCGGGCTCCGTCACCACCGAGGGCACGGTTCAACAACATTCGAAATTCGGCAACAGCGGCCAGGTCTCCTGGTATGCGAACGGTCCGATCCTCAAGGATCAGCTTGGTCTGCAGTTCTGGGGCAGGGGCTTCACGCGCGGCGAAGACCGCATTTTGAGCGGGACCACCGGCGCCAAGGAATATGATTTCAACGGCCGCCTGACGTTTACGCCGAACGAAGATCACGACATCTATCTCGAGGGTGGCAAGACAAGGCTACGCCGGAGCGCCGAGCCTGGCGAATCGCTCGCGGCCAATAGCGACGGCACCTACAACATCAACACGCGTGACCACTGGTCACTCTCGCACACCGGCCGCTGGGGACCGACCACATCCGAATTCTCGTTGCAGCAGGAATGGGCGGAACGCACCAATTTCACCAGAAACATCCGAACCGGCCGCGTGACTGAAAATGCACGCTCGCCGGAGGTGCGCAATACCGTGCTCGATGGCAAGTTCACCACGCCTTTCGAGCTCTTCGGCAACCACACACTGGTCACGGGCGGCCAATATTTCGAGGCACGGCTGACGGACCAGAACCCGGGCCGCCGTACCGGCCGGGACGAGACGTTTTCGGCCACGCAATGGGCTCTATTCCTTGAGGATGAGTGGCGCATCGTCGACAATTTCGCGCTGACGGGCGGGCTTCGCCTCGATAACCATGAAAAATACGGCAATCATTTCAGCCCGCGTCTTTATGGCGTCTGGAGCGCCACGGAAGAGCTGACCATCAAGGGCGGCGTTTCCACCGGTTTCCGCGCACCGGAAATCCGTCAGATCGCGCCGGGTTATGCCTATACGACAGGTGGGGGCGGTTGCACCTATGGTCCGAGCGGCACCTGCGGTGTGATCATCGGCGATCCTAACCTCGAAGCGGAAAAAAGCACGAGTTACGAAGTGGCGGCACTTTGGGAGAATGGTGACGTCGCTCTGGGGGCCACCTATTTCTACACCGATTTCAAGGACAAGATTTCCAACGCGCTGGTGCTCAATCCCGATGGAACGCCTGTCCGCTGGAGCGAAGACCGCAACTACCGCCTCTGGTATAATTACAATATCGACGATGCGGTCATTCAGGGTGTGGAATTGACGGCGACCTGGTACGCGACGCCGGAACTGACGCTGCGCGGCAACTATACCTATACGCATTCCGAACAGAAGACCGGTGATTACCAAGGTTTTCCATTGGCGCGGACACCGGAGCATATGGCCAATCTGCGCGGCGACTGGGTGACACCGATCGATGGTCTTGAAGCCTGGGCCTCGCTGAATTACCACGGATCGGAAATCAATGCCGGCCCGCGCATCGGCACGAACGGCACGCCGGTGACGATCAACGGCAAGGCCGGTCGAAAATATGACGCCTACACCACGCTTGATATCGGCGCGAAATATGCGGTCGCCGAAAATGTCGATCTCAATGCCGCCGTCTACAACGTCTTCGACAAGGATGTCGGCACCGACGATTTCAACACCATCATGGAAGGCCGTCGTTTCTGGATCAGCATGACAGCGAAGTTCTGATCCAGTCATAGCCGCGAAATTCGGAGGCGCCATAGGGCGCCTCTTTTTTTGACCGTTGGTCTATTGACCTCAACTATGGTTGAGGAATTATACCGGCTGCTCTTCGTTGTGTTTCCGCGTTTCCGAGCGGAAATCGGTCCGGAAGCAGGAGCCAGAATGGAAAATACCATACTCAAACACAGCCTGACGGTGGGAGAGGTTGCCCGCCGCAGCGGCATCGCCGTCTCCACCATCCATTTTTACGAGGCGAAGGGATTGATCGAGGGCTGGCGCACCGCCGGCAATCAACGCCGTTATCATCGCGCGGTTCTGAGGCGCATCGCCATCATCCGCATTGCACAGCGGGCGGGTATACAGCTGAGCATCATCAGGGACGCGATGGCCGACCTGCCGCAGGACCGGGTGGCGACAACAGCCGACTGGCGCAGGTTCTCCCAATCCTGGCGGGAAATGCTCCAGCTTCGCATCAACAACCTGATCATGCTGCGCGACCAGCTTACCGGCTGTATCGGTTGCGGGTGCCTTTCGCTGGATGATTGTCCGTTGCGCAATCCGAACGATGTTCTCGCCGATAACGGCGCAGGTCCCCGCCGCCTCGTTTCGGCAGAGTGAGCATAATTTTCGGACCGTTAGCCTTGTTGCTCACCCGGATTCGGCTGGCACCCAAACACTGACACTGCCGCCATTGGTGGGGAAGGCGCCCTTGCCGCTCTCATCGAGGGTGACCTCCTCTTGACGGTGCCCGAGGAAGTCGCGCCAGACCGCCCCTGCATGATCCGGACCGAGATCGACATGCTTTTCCGCCGGTTCGCCATTCGACATCACCACGACACAGCCCGGCGCATCGGCGGTGCCATGGCGAATGAAGGCGATGCAGTTCGGGTCATCGAAAATGTCCGTCTGTACGCCATTGGCGAAACGGCTGCGCGCCTCTATGAGCTTCGGCAGGCATTCGATGGCCGGCATATCGATTTTGTACTCATTGCCGTCATTACCCGTGTCGGTATAGCTCGTGCCGAACAGATCGGGATAAAAAACGCAAGGCACGCCGTTTTCACGCAGCAATATGATCGTATAGGCGAGGGGCTTGAACCAGGGCTCCACCGGAGCCTCCAGCGATTGCAATGGCTGGGTGTCGTGGTTATCGACAAGCGTGACGGCGTGATCGGGAACGGCGGAAACAAGCGCACCATCGAAAATGCTGCGCATGTCAAAATCAACGCCCTGTTTCGACGCGTCGTGGAAGCTGTGGTGAAGGGCGACATCGAAAAGCATCAGCTGCTTGTCGACGAGTTCGAGATAGCTCTTCAAGGCCTCAAGATCGGGGTGCCAATATTCCGCTACGACGAAAAGATCGGGATCAATAGTCTCGCGCATATGGCCGACCCAGTCGCGGAAGAACCATGCCGGAATATGTTTCGCGGCATCCAGACGGAAGCCGTCCACCTGGACCTGCTCGGAAAGCCAGCGGCCCCAATATTTGAGCTCTTCATAGACGGCCCGATTGCGAAACTCGACGTCCGCGCCCATCAGATAGTCGAAATTGCCGTTTTCCTGGTCGACTTCCTCGTTCCACTCACCGTCGCCATATTCGTTGACGAGCCGGAAAATGCCGTCTTCGGTCGGCTCTTCGATGTGGTCGACGCCGCTGAAACATTTCTGGTCCCAGATGAATTTGGAATGCGCGCCGCCTCGGCCGGGAAAGGTAAAACGTGTATAAGCGAGCGCGGAAAAATCCTCGTCGTCGATATCCGTGCGATCGTCCGGGTTGACGCGGCGAACCCGTACCTTTTCCTTTTCATCCGCCCCCATCTTGTGGTTGAGGACGACGTCGTGAATGACACGGATGCCATTCTCTTTCAGTGTCTTGCCCGCATGCTCTAGGGCACCACGATCACCGTATTTGGTGGCGACGGTGCCCTTCTGGTCAAATTCGCCGAGGTCGAAGAGATCGTAGGTGTCATATCCAACCGAATAACCGCCGGCGGCGCCCTTGTAGGCGGGCGGCAGCCAGACGTCGGTAATGCCCATTTTGGCAAGGCTTTCGGCCTTCTCGGCCACCTCGCTCCATAATTTCCCTCCGTCCGGATAATACCAATGGAAGAATTGAAGCAAGGTGCGTCCGGCCATATGTCCCTCACGATGGTTAGCAGGTCGCGCCATAAACGGCCCGGTGACGAAAGGGTTCCGCCACCCTGGATGCGCGATCTGCGATTATGAGGTCGTTGCGGCGCTTCAATATTAGCCGGCTATTTCGAGCACCCTATCGCCGGCCTGAAGATAGTCGCCTTCCTTGCCGATCAGGCGGACCCTGCCGGCCCTGGTGGCGACAATCTGCGTCTCCATCTTCATTGCTTCCATGATTGCCAGGAGATCACCTTCCGAGACCGTGTCGCCATCTTTTACCTTGAAGGACTGCAAGGTGCCGGAAACGGGAGCAGTGATTTCACCCTCGTTCCTGTCGACCGCAGTGCCGGAAACGGACGCCTGGCCACCGTTGACGCTGCCGAGGCTGGAAAGGAGAATGCTGGGCAGGCCGACCGAAACACGCTTTCCGTCAATCTCGAGATAGGTTCGTGTCATGGAAGGATCGTCGGCCGGTGCCGGGCGCTCCATGGCGTCGGGCATGGCGGCAAAATCGGTTTCTATCCAGCGGGTGTGGACCTTGAACCCATCCGTGCCGATGAAGTCGTCCGTCTCGATCGCGGCGCGATGGAACGGAAGAACGGTCGCGATACCCTCGATGCGGAATTCCTTCAGCGCGCGGCGGGCACGGCGCAGGACCTGATCGCGGTCGACACCTGTCACGATGAGCTTCGCCATCAGCGAGTCGAAGACACCAGGCACGACGGAGCCGCTGACGACACCGCTATCCATGCGAATGCCGGGACCGGACGGCGCGTCGAAAACCGAGATCGAGCCGGGCGTCGGCAGGAAGCCGCGGCCAGGGTCTTCGGCATTGATGCGGAACTCCATGGAGTGCCCGAGCGGTTCGGGCGTTTCGAGGATACGCAGCTTCTGGCCTTCGGCAATACGGAACTGTTCGATGACGAGATCGATGCCGGTGGTTTCCTCGGTGACAGGATGTTCCACCTGCAGGCGCGTATTGACCTCAAGGAAAGAAATGGTGCCGTCAACGCCGAGCAGGAATTCGACGGTGCCGGCGCCGGAATACCCGGCTGCGGCGCAGATCGCCTTGGCGGCGTCATGGATTTTTTGGCGCTGCTCATCGGACAGGAAGGGGGCTGGAGCCTCTTCGATCAGTTTCTGGTTCCGGCGTTGCAGCGAGCAGTCCCGGGTGCCGAGAACAAGCACATTGCCGTGTTTATCGGCCAGAACCTGCGCTTCGATATGGCGCGGCCGGTCAAGGAAGCGCTCCAGAAAGCATTCGCCACGACCGAAGGCGGCGGTTGCTTCGCGCACGGCGGATTCATAGAGGTCGGCGATCTCCTCCATTTTCCATGCGACCTTAAGACCTCGGCCGCCCCCGCCATGGGCGGCCTTGATGGCGACGGGCAGGCCGTGTTGTTCGGCAAAAGCGATGACTTCTGTGGCAGAAGAAACCGGACCGTCGCTGCCGGCCACCAGCGGTGCGCCGACGCCGGTGGCGATGCGCCGTGCTTCGACCTTGTCGCCCAGCGCCTCGATGACATGAGGATCCGGCCCAATCCAGATCAGGCCGGCATCGATGACGGCCTTTGCGAATTCCGCGCGTTCAGAAAGGAAGCCGTAACCCGGATGGACGGCATCTGCGCTGGCGCGTTTGGCAATCGAGATCAGCTTATTGATATCGAGATACGTCTCGGCGGGCCGCACCCCTTCCAGCGCATAGGCTTCATCCGCCAGCCGGACGAAAAGCGCGTCCTGATCGGGATCGGCATAAACGGCGACCGATTTCAGGCCGTAATCGCGACAGGCGCGGATGATGCGCACCGCGATCTCGCCGCGATTGGCAATCAGCACTTTTTTCATCGCTTTTCTCCTCGGGATTCTATGTTCCTGGCCGCGATTTCGGCAAAGGGGCCGATCGGGCGAAATTTGATTTTGGCGTTGACGGGGATCTGCCCGGCAAGATCGAGATGATATTCCGCTACCGCGCCGATGACAGGATAACCTCCGGTCAGCGGGTGATCGGCAAGGAAAAGAACCGGCTGGCCGCTATGGGGAATCTGGATCGCGCCCGTTGCCGTGCCTTCGCTCGGAAGCTCCGCACTGTCCTTGCGTTCCACCGGCACGTCGCCTGAGAGGCGAATGCCGACCCGGTTCGATTGTGGGGTGACCTGCCAGAGCTGGCCAGTCAGCGTCTCGATACCCCTCTGCGTGAACCAGTCCGTTCGGGGCCCGAGAACGACATCCAGTGTCACGACCTCACCTGTTGCCGGCGGCTCGAAAGCCGGAACCTCGTCGATCGATACGCTGGAAAGGCCGGACGTCTCACCCTTAAGCGGCAGGATGGCGCCTGCACCGACCGGCTCCGGGCCGACAACGGCAAGTGTATCCGTCGCGAAACTGCCGAGCACCGGCTCGACATCGAAGCCACCGCGCACCGCGAGATAACAACGCATACCTTTCGATGGTTGGCCGAAAGTGACAACATCACCGGCCTCAAGGGAAACCGGTGCATGCGCCTTTGCCACGAAACTGCGATCTGCCGCCGTTATGGTGATGGGGCAGGGGGCGCCGGCTGTGCCAATGACTGCTCGGTTCGTGCTCCTGAAAGAAAAACCGCCGAGCGTCAGTTCGAGGCACGGCGTATTGACCGGATTGCCGACGATACGGTTTGCGGCGTTGAACGCGCCGCGATCCAGCGCGCCGGAGGCCGATACGCCCTGTCCGGTCTGGCCAAAGCGGCCAAGATCCTGGAAAATTGCCGGCATCGGAGCGGCGAGCACCTCGAAATGCGGGCCGTCCTTTGTTTGCCCTTTTTCGCGCTGTGTCGGGGCTGGAATGTCGACCGATCTGCCGGCCTTGTCCATGTCGAAGAAACGGACCCGGTAACCCGGCTGGAAAAGCGCGCCGGGCTCACGGTCGATGTCCCACATCTTCACCGGCGTGGTGCCGATGATCTGCCAGCCGCCGGGGCTGTTTTGCGGGTAGACGCCGCTGAAAGCACCGGCCAATGCTACGGAGCCGGCCGGAATACGGGTGCGCGGGCTTTGCCGGCGCGGGACATGCAGCGCGGGATCGCCTCCGACCAGATAACCAAAACCGGGAGCGAAGCCGCAGAAGGCAACGGTGAATTCGCTTTCGGTGTGCCGGCGGATAACCTCCTCGATGCTCAGGCCGGTTAGTTCGGCAACATCTGCAAGGTCTTCGCCATTATAACGGACGGGGATTTCGACAAGATTGTCCGACGGCGCGATCTTTGCCGAGAGATCGCGGCTCGCAAGCCGCGCAGCCAGCGCTTCGGAGCCGATCTTCTCGGGCCGGAACCGGATCATCAGCGTGCGGGCAGCCGGCACCGTCTCTTCTATACCTTCGATGGGATCGTTCTGCAGCGAGGCGAAAAGCGCAAGCGTTTCATCGAGATCGGCGAGTTCGACAAGAATGGTGGCGAGGCTGACGGGAAGAAAACGCATCATATCCTCACGCGTGGTAGGCGGAATCGGGAATATCGGTAATGAACATGTGTCCCGGCGCATGGGTAATGGCAAAGGGAACACCGGATGCCATCACAGCCGCCTGTGGGGTGACGCCGCAGGCCCAGAAGACCGGAACCTCGCCGGGTTCAATCCGCACCGCGTCGCCGAAATCGGGCTTTGCGAGATCGGTAATGCCGATCTCCTCGGGCGCACCCACATGCACGGGCGAACCATGCACCGCTGGAAAACGTCCCGAAATGGTCGCCGCATCAGCGACGCGCGATGCCGGGATCGGCCGCATGGAAACGACCATATTGCCCTTCAGCCGACCGGCCGGACGGCAGGGGCGGTTGGTGAGATACATGGGCACATTGCTCTTGTCCGTCATATGGCGGATTTCGATACCCGCCTCCACCATCGGTGTTTCGAAGGTGAAGCTGCAGCCAATGAGGAAGGCGACGAGATCGTCGCGCTCAGCCCATGCGGCGGTGGCATCAGCGGTTTCGTCAACAAGCTTGCCGTCACGCCAGATGCGATAAAGCGGCAGATCAGTCCTGAGATCGGCGCCAGGCGCCAGAAGAGTGGTCGGCGATCCCGGATCGGACACGTCGAGTACCGGGCAGGGCTTGGGATTGCGTTGCGCATAAAGCAGGAAATCGAAAGCCCAGTCGCGCGGCAGCACGATCATGTTCGCCTGCGTGAAGCCGGGCGCGATGCCGGAGGTAGGGGCGACAAGACCGCCGCGATAGGTGGCGCGGGCCTTGCGGGCGGCGTCCGCGTCCGTGTGATTGAGATAGGATGTGGGTATCGTCATCGGCTATCCTTTCAGCGACTGGATGCAAAAGAGCGGATGTCGATGCCATCAGCCTCGAAGCGCCGGCGGATTTCCTGGGCGATGGCGACCGCACCGGGGCTGTCGCCATGTACACAGATGGATTGCGCCTCGATTTTTATAATACTGCCATCGATCGCCTCCAGCGTGCCTTTGCGGGCAAGCTGCACCATACGGTCGGCAATTTTTGCCGCGTCATGCAATACGGCACCGGCTTCCCGGCGGGAAACGAGCTGGCCCTGAGGCGTATAGGCGCGGTCGGCAAAAGCTTCGGCAACGACGGCAAGACCGGACTTGCGGGCGAGATCGAGGATGGGCGCGTTCGCAAGACCCATCAACACCAGTGAAGAATCTATGGCCTTGATGCCGTCGATCACGGCCTGCCCCTGTTTCGCATCATTGGCGATGCGGTTGTAAAGTGCGCCATGCGGCTTCACGTAACGCACCGTGGTGCCCGCAGCGGCGGCAACACCCTTCAGCGCGCCTATCTGGTAGATGACATCGGCAATCAGTTCTTCCGAGGTGGCGTCCAGATCGCGGCGGCCGAAGCCGACGCGGTCAGGATAGGAGACATGGGCGCCAACGACCACGCCCTTTTCGGCAGCGGCCTTGACGGTGCGGTAGATGCCGGCCGGGTCGCCTGCGTGAAATCCGCAGGCGATGTTGGCGCTGGAAACGATGGCGAGCATCGCCTCGTCATCACCCATACGCCATGCGCCGTAACTTTCGCCAAGATCGCTGTTGAGATCGATAGCGGCCATGTTTGCCTCCCTTATTCCATCAGTAGCCGAGCAGGGCAAAGATCGCGCCCGCCGATTTATAGGCCATATACCAGGTGAGCGCGCAGGTCAGCACGCCAAGCACCAGCAGCCAGCGCGGGTAGTGGTACCCGTGCATCAGATCCGCGCGCTTCCAGGCGGCATACATGAAGATCGAAAGACCGATCGGCAGGACGAGACCGTTGAGACCGCCGACGAAGACGAGCATGGCTGCAGGCGGGGTGGTGATGATGACATAGGCAATCAGCGAAATGGCGATGAAGCCGACCGTTGCCAGATTACGCTGACGCTCCGTTATGTCAGGCTTGAAAGCTGTCAGGAATGACACGGAGGTATAGGCCGCGCCGATGATGCTGGTCATGGCCGAGGCGAGGAAGACGGCGCCGAACAGGCGGTAGCCGATATTGCCGGCGGCGGCATGGAAAGCTTGGCCGGCCGGATTCGCCGCCTTGCCGGAGAGATCGATGACCACGCCACTTGCGACAACGCCGAGGATGGCAAGGAACAGGACGTAGCGCAGGACGCCGGTGATGGCGATGCCGCTGAGCGCCGCGCGATTGACCGCGTTGATATTTTCAATGCCCACCATGCCCTTGTCCAGCAGGCGATGCGCACCGGCATAGGTGATGTAGCCGCCAACCGTGCCGCCGACGATGGTGGTGATGGTGACGAAATCGATGGTGTCTGGCAGGAAAGTCTGGCGGAAGGCTTCCGCGACCGGCGGGCCGGAAACATATGCCGCATAAACGATCAACGCCAGCTTGACAAAGGCCGCGACGAAAACCACGCGGTCCATGGCAATGCCGGCGCGGCGGGACAGGAAGATTCCGATGGCCGCCAGTGCACCGATTGCACCGCCGATCTTCGGATCGAGATCGATCATGGCGTTGAAGCCGAGGCCCGCGCCGCCAATATTGCCGATGTTGAAGAACAGGCCGCCGATAATGACGAGAATCGCAAGCAGATAACCCGAACCCGGAATAGCGGCATTGGCAATGGCCGGTGCCCGCATGCGGGTAATGGTGACGATGCGCCAGATATTGGCCTGCACGACAAAGTCGATGAGGACGGAAATGACGATGGCGAATGCGAATGCGGCGCCCAGTTTAACCGTGAAATTTGCGGTCTGTGTGATGAAGCCCGGTCCGACGGCCGACATCGACATCAAGAACATTGCCGAAAGCAAGGCATACCGTTGATTCTTCGCCTTGCGCGCAACCTCGTTAGGGTCGGCGGGCGAGAGCTTATTCTGCTCCATGGATTTTCTCCGCTCCATTTGCAATCCGCCCCTCGCGGATGCTTTATGAGACCGAGTTTGGCCTGTTCCGCGAAATTGTCAACATTGTTCAACAATAAATAATAATCGTTCTCTTATTTTGTCTATTTGTTGGACGTTATGCGCATGAATTCAGCATGTTTTTTTCGTGCTTTGCTAATGCTTTGTGCTATGGGCAGAACATGCCGTGTCCGAACATGCCTGTCACGGAATTCCCGATGCTGCATTGCTCTTAGGAAAGGAGCGCCATGACGGAAACGATAGAGGGTCTGCCGCTTGCGGATCGATTGGCCAAGGGTATTCGTACCCTGCTGATATCAGGTGAGCTGGCGCCGGGGCAGCGCCTGTCAGAGGCAGCCTTCAGTGAACGTTTCGATGTCTCCCGCAATTCGCTGCGCGAGGCATTCCGGCTTTTGACCAAGGATGGGCTTCTGCGTCATGAGGCCAATCGCGGTGTGTTCGTCGCAGTTCCCACCATGTCCTCGGTCATCGATATCTACCGGGTGCGGCGCATGGTGGAATGCGGCGCGCTGCGGCAGGCCTGGCACAAGCACCCCGCGATCAAAACGATGCGGGCGGCGGTTGAGGATGCGAAGGTGAAGCGTGAGGCTGCTGATTGGCTGGGCGTGGGCAGCGCCAACATGAAATTTCATGCCGCTGTCGTTGATCTCCTCGACAGTGCCCGGATCAGCGATTTTTACGAGCGTATTGCCGCTGAACTCCGGCTGTGTTTCGGTCTCTTGAAAGATCCCGAACAGCTTCATTCTCCATTTGTCGACATGAACAGCAAGATTCTGTCACTGATGGAGGAAGGCAAGGCGCAGGAAGCGGGTGACGAGATGGACACCTATCTCAATCTTTCAGAGCGTACGGTCCTGAAAGCGCTCGAACGTGCCGTGGAACACGCCTCCTGACATAGCGGGAGGCGGCGGCGAAACGTCTCGTGCCGTACTGTTTCACTTTTGCCGATCAGGGCGGTTGCCAAGTTTGCTGCGCTGCGTCATCAATGCTGGCATGACGCTTCGCGACCTGACAATTCTCGTTATCGACGAAAACGCGATCCGCGCTTCCATCATAGAGGAGGGCCTGCGCGAGGCGGGCTATCAGCGCGTTACCGTCATCCACGAGGTGAACGGGGTGGCGCGCACCATCGAGACGCTGCAGCCTGATGTCATTTTCATCGATCTTGAAAATCCCAATCGTGACATGATGGAGCATCTGTTTCAGCTCACCCGCACGGTTGGCCGGCCTATCGCCATGTTTGTCGATCGTTCCGACACCGCCTCCATCGAGGCAGCCGTCGAGGCCGGTGTCTCCGCCTATGTGGTGGACGGGTTGAAGAAAGAGCGTGTGAAACCGATTCTCGATATGGCGGTCAGCCGCTTCAATGCTTTCAGCCGCCTGCAGCGGGAGCTGGCCGATGCGAAATCGGCGCTTGAGGAGCGCAAGGTCATCGAACGCGCCAAAGGCATATTGATGAAGATGCGCGGCCTTTCTGAAGAAGAGGCCTTTGCACTTCTGCGGCAAACGGCAATGAACGAGAAAAAGAAGATATCCGAGATCGCGCAAAGCGTGGTCACCGCGGCCGGTCTGTTGATGTGACGAAGACCAGCCGGACAGCGTGGAGTGAATAACATGGCGGCACCGGAACAAACGGCAGGACCAGACAGCGGAGCGACGAAAGCCCCCGGCGCACCGGCACTGGTCGGCAGTGACCGGCAGAAAATCCTGCGTGCTGGCTTTATACCCCTTGTTGACGCATCGGTTCTTATCGCAGCGGCCGAATTCGGCTTTGCAGAACGCGAGGGCATTACGCTCGATCTCGTGAAAGACGTTTCCTGGGCAAATGTTCGTGACCGGCTGGCGTTCCGGCAATTCGACATTGCCCATATGCTATCGCCAATGCCCGTCGCCTCCATGCTCGGGCTCGGTTCCAACCCGTCGCCGACGATTACGCCTTTTTCACTCGGACGCGGCGGCAATGCGATCACGCTTTCGACCCGCCTGTTTGACCGCATGGAGGCCGTGACCGGACTTTCCGAAACGGCGGGAGCGCTCGAAAATGCTGAGGCGCTGAAGCGTGTGCTCGATGATATGCGTGCCCGCGGCGAGCCGCCACCGACGCTTGGCATGACCTACCCGTTTTCCTCGCATAATTACGAATTTCGCTACTGGCTTGCCGCTGGTGGCATTCACCCCGATAACGATGTCAAGCTTGTGGTCGTGCCGCCGCCGTTGACATCGGATGCGCTCGCTGCGGGAGCGATTGACGGTTTCTGCGTTGGAGCGCCGTGGAATATCGTCGCCGCCGAACGCGGTGTCGGTCGGATCGTTGCCGCCAAGCAGGATTTGTGGCCTTCCGCACCCGAAAAGGTCATCGGCATGCGGCCCGAATGGGCGGCAAACCAACAAGAAGCGGTCGGACGGCTGCTGACGGTGCTTGATGGGGCCGCGCGCTGGTGCGACCTTGCAGAAAATCACGATGAACTAAGCCGGGCCCTTGCCGATCCGCGTTACATCGGAGCGCCTGAGGCGATTATCCGTCGTGTGCTTGCCGGTGAATTCAGCATTGATAGCATGGGGAATAGGCGCGTGATCGACAAATATTTCACTTTTCATGGCGGCCATGCGAATTATCCCCGGCAAAGTCAGGCTTTGTGGATTTACAGCCAGATGATCCGCTGGGGGCAGGCGGAATTTTCTCGCAAAGGCGTGGCGGCCGCCTTGTCTTCCTACCGGCCGGATATTTACCGGGCGGTGCTGGGCGACGCCAATGCACCTGATGATGCCGATATCCGTGTCGAAGGGCAGGAAGAAGGTGATCGTTTCGTAGATGGCCTCATATTCGATCCCGCCGACATAGAAGGCTATGTGAAGAAATTTTCAGTACGTACATCTACGGCTGTTTCTCACGCTTCCGGTGAGGCATAAACGGTCCCCAAGCTGGTCAAGCTGCGTAAAATTCAAGCGCTGGATTTCTCCATTTGCCCAAATGCAAGTCAAGAAAATCCCTGATTAAAATTTAGTCGTAAAGCTCATCTCCTGAAATACGCCTTTCTTTTCAGGGTTATAATCTAATTTTGATAAACTGGCACGCCTCTTGCTTTTTGTTTTTCGCACCGGTCAACGGCGATCGGAGCGAGCAGGGCGCGGCATAGGCGCTTTCAAAGACACAGACGTCGCAAGGTTTTGCAGTCCGGACTTCTCCCGTCCGCAGACGCAAACACCGAGCGGCGTTTTTTTATTTTCCGGTTTTTTCGCAAGCGAAAACGTCACCCACGGGTGGCCCAATAAGGGGAACATGCGAATGAAAAAGATATTCTCCGGCGCTGTCAGCCGCCGCGCGATTTTGAAGACCACGGCCACCGCAGCCCTTGTCAGTGCGGTACGCGGCGCGTTTCCCTCCGGGGCTTTCGCAGCCACCGCCGAGCCTGAGGTCAAAGGCGCAAAACTCGGCTTCATCGCACTCACCGACGCCGCACCGCTCGTTATCGCCGCGGAAAAGGGCCTCTTCGCCAAGCATGGCATGCCTGACGTCGAGGTTCTGAAGCAGGCGTCATGGGGCGCAACGCGCGACAATCTGGTGCTCGGCGGCGCTTCGAACGGTATTGACGGCGCGCATATTCTGACGCCGATGCCGTATCTGATGCATACGGGCAAGGTAACCCAGAACAATGTGCCGGTGCCGATGACAATCCTCGCCCGCCTGAACCTCGACAGCCAAGGCATCTCCGTCGCCAGGGAATATGCAGATACCGGCGTTCAACTCGATGCCTCCAAACTGAAGGTGGCGTTCGAGAAAAAGAAGGCGGAAGGCAAGGAAATCAAGGCCGCGATGACGTTCCCGGGCGGCACGCATGATCTCTGGATCCGCTATTGGCTTGCCGCCGGCGGTATCGATCCCGACAAGGACGTTTCCACCATCGTCGTTCCGCCGCCGCAGATGGTCGCCAACATGAAGGTTGGCAACATGGACGTCTTCTGTGTGGGCGAGCCCTGGAACGAGCAGTTGGTCAATCAGGGCATCGGCTTTACTGCCTGTACGACAGGCGAACTCTGGAAGGGCCATCCGGAAAAGGCGCTCGGCATGCGCGCCGACTGGGTGGAAAGGAACGCCAACGCCGCCAAGGCGCTGCTGATGGCGGTCATGGAAGCGCAGCAATGGTGCGACGAGATGGCGAACAAGGAAGAAATGTCCACCATCCTCGGCAAACGCCAATGGTTCAACGTGCCGCCGAAGGATGTGCTTGGCCGTCTGAAGGGCAATATCAATTACGGCAACGGCCGCGCGCTCGAAAACACCGGCCTGCAGATGAAGTTCTGGCAGGACCATGCCTCCTATCCCTTCCGCAGCCACGACAGCTGGTTCATCACCGAAAACATCCGCTGGGGCAAATTCGCGCCCGACACCGATGTGAAGGCGCTGGTTGCGAAGGTGAACCGAGAGGATATCTGGCGCGCGGCCGCCAAGGATCTCGGCGTAACCGATCTTCCCGCCTCCATCTCGCGCGGCAAGGAAACCTTCTTCGACGGCAAGGTCTTCGACCCGGAAAACCCGTCGGCCTATCTCGAAAGCCTGTCCATCAAGGCGGCCTCCTGAGGAGGAGACCCGGGCGTCGCCCTTCATCCGCCGGCCGCGCTTCCCAACCGGTGCGGCTGAAGACCGGGTGAGGGGCGAGCCCAGACCGTAACCGACATCAAGAGGAAATGCCCATGTCCGCATTGGCCCGAAAATTCAACGAAGAGCCGCAGCAGCAGGCAGCGAAGAAGGCAAATGTCGTGGCGCTCGCGCCGAAACAGTCGCCGCGGATTGATCTGCGCAAATGGGCTGTGGTAGCGGCCCGCAACATCATCCCGCCGTTTGTCGTTCTCGCCATTCTGCTTGCTGTCTGGCAGCTGCTCTGTTCCGCCCCCGGCGCCTCCCTGCCGCCGCCGAGCCAGGTTTTAGAGGAGAGCTACGATCTCATCGTATCGCCGTTCTTCCATAACGGCTCGCAGGATATAGGTCTCGGCCTGCGCGTGCTGGTCTCGCTGGAGCGGGTGGCCTACGGTTTCGGCCTTGCCGCCATCGCCGGCATCATTCTCGGGGCTGTCATCGGCCAGTCGGTCTGGGCGATGCGCGGGCTCGATCCGATCTTTCAGGTGCTGCGCACCGTGCCGCCGCTCGCCTGGCTGCCGCTTTCACTGGCCGCCTTCCAGGACAGCAATCCGTCGGCCATTTTCGTGATCTTCATCACCTCCATCTGGCCGGTCATCATCAATACCGCAGTCGGCGTGCGCAACATTCCGCAGGATTACCGCAACGTGGCGCAGGTGCTGCGGCTGAACCAGCTCGAATTCTTCTTCAAGATCATGCTGCCTTCGGCGGCACCCTACATCTTCACCGGCCTGCGCATCGGCATCGGCCTGTCATGGCTCGCCATCGTGGCGGCGGAAATGCTGACCGGCGGCGTCGGCATCGGCTTCTTCATCTGGGACGCTTGGAATTCCTCGCGCCTGCCCGACATCATCGTGGCACTCGCCTACATCGGCGTCGTCGGCTTCATGCTCGACAAGCTGGTGGCGGCGCTCGGCAACGTCATCACCCGCGGCGCTGCGGCCAACTGAAAGGGCGATAACTATGAACGCATATCTCAAGCTCGATCACATCGACAAATATTTCGACAAGGGCGGCTCGCGCGCCGAGGTGCTGAAAGGCATCAACCTCACTATCGAAAAGGGTGAATTCGTCTCGGTCATCGGCCACTCCGGTTGCGGCAAATCCACCATGCTGAACCTCATCGCCGGGTTGACGAAAGTCTCCGCCGGTGCCGTGCTCCTCGAAAACCGGGAGGTCAACGAACCCGGACCTGAACGCGCCGTCGTGTTTCAGAACCACAGCCTGCTGCCTTGGCTTTCGGTTTATGAAAACGTCAATCTCGCTGTCGAGAAGGTCTTTCGCAACGCCAAGACCCGCCCCGAGCGGCATGACTGGGTCATGCGCAATCTCGATCTCGTTCAGATGGGGCACGCGAAAGACAAAAAGCCTTCGGAAATTTCCGGCGGCATGAAACAGCGTGTCGGCATTGCCCGGGCGCTCGCCATGGAGCCGAAAATCCTGCTGCTGGACGAGCCTTTCGGGGCGCTAGATGCGCTGAACCGCGCCCATCTTCAGGACGCGGTGATGGAAATCCACGCCCGGCTCGGCAACACCATGGTCATGATCACCCATGACGTGGACGAGGCTGTGTTGCTCTCCGACCGTATCGTGATGATGACCAACGGTCCCGCAGCTCACATCGGCGAAGTGCTCGAGGTGCCGCTGGCACGCCCGCGCAACCGTATCGAGCTTGCATCCGACAAGACCTACCTCAAATGCCGCGAGGCCGTGCTGAAGTTCCTTTACGAACGTCACCGCTTCGTCGAAGCCGCGGAGTAACGACCATGACGCAAAAACTCGTCATCATCGGTAATGGCATGGCGCCGGGGCGCATGCTGGAAAACCTGTTCGAAACCGCGCCCGGCCTCTACGATGTCACCATTTTCAACGCTGAGCCGCGTGTTAATTATGATCGCATCATGCTCTCGCCGGTGCTTTCAGGCGAAAAGAGCTACGAGGACATCGTCATCCACAATGACGACTGGTATGCGGCCAATAATGTGACGCTGCACAAGGGTGCGAAGGTCACCGGTATCGATCGGGACAAAAAGACCGTCACCAGCGAAAACGGTATTACGGCTTCCTATGACAAGCTGGTGATCGCCACCGGTTCTCTGCCCTTCATCATTCCCGTCCCCGGCCATCAATTGCCCGGCGTGCTCGCCTATCGCGATCTCGATGATGTGACGAAGATGCTGGAGATCGCAGAAGGAAAGGGCCGCGCCATTGTCATCGGCGCCGGGCTTCTCGGGCTGGAAGCCGCCTATGGTCTCAAGCGTCAGGGAATGGACGTCACCGTCATCCACCTGATGCCGACGATCATGGAGCGTCAGCTTGATCCGGCAGCGGCCTATCTTCTGGAGAAGGCGCTCACCGAGCGCGGCATCGACATCATCACCAAGGCCAATACCAAATGCATTCTTGGCAAGGAGAAGGTCGAAGGCATCGAGCTGGAAGACGGCAGGATCATCAAAGGCGACATGGTGGTGATGGCGGTCGGTATCCGTCCCGCTTCCGGTCTTGCCAGGGAAGCCGGTCTTGCCGTCAATCGCGGTATCGTCGTTGACGATGGCATGATGACGTCGGACGCCTCGATCTATGCGCTCGGCGAATGCGCGGAACATCGCGGCATGTGCTACGGGCTGGTTGCCCCGCTTTATGAATCGGCCCGGGTGTTAGCCGACCGCCTTTGCGGCGGTTCGGCCGAATATCACGGCTCCGTCACTAACACGAAGCTCAAGGTCACCGGCATCAACCTGTTTTCCGCCGGCGATTTCGCAGAAGGCGACGACCGCGAGGAAATCGTGCTGCGAGACGCCACGGCCGGCGTCTACAAGCGCCTGATCCTCAAGGAAAACCGCATCATCGGCGCGGTGCTTTACGGCGAGACGTCGGACGGATCGTGGTTCTTCGACCTGATGAAGAAGTCCACCGATATTTCTGCCATGCGTGAGACCCTGATCTTCGGTCATGCCTATCAGGGAGGGTCGCCGCTGGACCCTATGGCGGCCGTTGCAGCCTTGCCGGATGATGCGGAAATCTGCGGCTGCAACGGCGTTTGCAAGGGTAAGATCACCTCGTCCATCACCTCCAAGGGATTGACGTCTCTGGATGATGTGCGCGCCCACACCAAGGCTTCCGCCTCCTGCGGCAATTGCACCGGCCTCGTCGAACAGCTGATGACGCTGACGCTCGGCGACAGTTATAACCCCGCTGCCGTGCAGCCCATGTGCAAATGCACCGATCTCGGCCACGACGATGTACGCCGTCTCATCAAGGCCAAGGGTCTTAAGACCATTCCCGCTGTGATGCAGGAGCTTGAGTGGAAAACCTCCTGCGGCTGTGCGAAATGCCGGCCGGCGCTCAACTATTACCTCGTCTGCGATTTCCCGGACGAATATGCCGATGACTATCAGTCGCGTTACATCAATGAGCGCGTCCACGCCAACATCCAGAAGGATGGCACCTATTCCGTCGTGCCGCGTATGTGGGGTGGGGTCACCTCCTCCTCCGAACTTCGGGCGATTGCCGATGTGGTCGACAAGTTCGAAATCCCGATGGTGAAGGTGACGGGCGGCCAGCGCATCGACCTTCTCGGCATCGAGAAGGAGGATTTGCCGGCGGTCTGGGCCGATCTCGGCAAGGCCGGGTTCATTTCCGGCCAGGCCTATGCCAAGGGCTTGCGCACCGTGAAGACCTGTGTCGGCCAGCAATGGTGCCGCTTCGGCACGCAGGATTCCACCGGGCTTGGCATCCGCATTGAAAAATTCATGTGGGGCTCGTGGACACCCGCCAAGCTGAAGCTTGCTGTTTCAGGCTGTCCGCGCAACTGCGCCGAGGCCACCTGCAAGGATATTGGCGTCATCTGCGTCGATTCCGGGTTCGAGATCCACTTCGCCGGCGCCGCCGGTCTCGATATCAAGGGCACTGAAGTTCTGGGTCTTGTCAGAACCGAGGATGAGGCGCTGGAGCATATCGTGGCGCTCACCCAAATGTACCGTGAGCAGGCGCGCTACCTTGAGCGCATCTACAAATGGGCCAAGCGCATCGGCTACGACGAGGTTCGTCGCCAGATCATGAATGATGCGGAGAAGCGTCGAGCCTATTTCGAACGCTTCGTCTTCAGCCAGAAATTCGCACAGGTCGATCCCTGGTCCGAGCGTGTGTCCGGCCACGACAAGCACGAATTCAGGCCCATGGCGGCAATCGGTTTCAGCGAGGCAGCGGAGTGAGAACGATGGAAGGCAACTGGGTCGATATTGGTGACATCTCCGACATCCCACTGCGCGGCGCACGGTGCGTAAAAACGCCGATGGGCAAGATCGCCGTGTTCCGCACAGCGGAAAATCATGTCTTCGCCATCGAGGATCATTGCCCGCACAAGGGCGGGCCGTTGAGCCAAGGCATCGTGCATGGCGCTTCAGTGACGTGTCCGCTGCACAATTGGGTCATTTCGCTGGAGACCGGCAAAGCGCTGGGGGCAGACGAGGGCGAGGTGCGGACCATCCCGGTGCGTAATCTGGATGGAAGGCTTTCGATAGCGCTCGAAACCCTGATGATTGCGGCGGAGTGAATTGCGATGGCGGTGGCTTTACCCCCCTTTGCCCTGCCGGGCATCTCCCCCTCAAGGGGGGAGATCGACAAGCGGAGGGCTCCTCGTTCCCTCTCCACCGGCGACGACGCCAGTTGTGAATGGAAGTTTGTGCCGCGATTGATCTCTCCCCTTGAGGGGGAGATGCCCGGCAGGGCAGAGGGGGGTAAGCGCTACACGTTGAGGCGGCGGAACCGCCACACGCTGAGAGGGCAAACCCATGCCCGTTGAAACCAAAACCACCTGTCCCTATTGCGGCGTCGGCTGCGGCGTCATCGCCACCGTCAACGACGATGGCATCGTTTCCATCAGAGGCGATCAGGACCACCCCGCCAATTTCGGCCGGCTGTGCTCCAAGGGCTCGGCTCTCGCCGAAACCATCGACCTTGAAGGACGCATTCTTCACCCTGAGATCAATGGCAAATGGGCAACATGGGACGAAGCGCTTGATCTCGTCGCTTCCCGCTTCTCCGACACCATTGCCGAACATGGCCCGGATTCGGTCGCCTTTTACGTCTCCGGCCAATTGCTGACGGAGGATTATTACCTTGCCAACAAGCTGATGAAAGGTTTCATCGGTTCGGCCAATATCGATACCAACTCAAGGCTCTGCATGTCGTCCTCGGTCGCCGGCCATCGCCGCGCTTTCGGGGCCGATACGGTGCCGGGCACCTATGAGGATATGGAGCTTGCCGATCTGGTGATCCTCACCGGTTCAAATCTCGCCTGGTGCCATCCCGTCCTCTACCAGAGGCTAGCGGCGGCAAAGGCGGCACGGCCGGAAATGAAAGTCGTTGTCATCGATCCGCGTCGCACGATGAGCGCCGATATTGCCGATATGCACCTCGCCATCCGCCCGGATGGAGACGTGGCCTTGTTTACCGGCCTGCTGGCGCATCTTTCCGGTAGTCCTGCAGTCGATCACGCCTTTGTGGAAGATCACACGGTCGGTTTTGATGCTGCGATGCAGGCAGCAACCGAATATAGCCTGCCTGATATCGCTGAGGCCACCGGGCTGACGATTGCCGAACTGATTTCCTTTTACGAATTGTTCGAACGCACCCAAAAAACCGTCACCTGTTACAGCCAGGGCGTCAACCAATCGCAAAGCGGCACCGACAAGGTCAACGCTATCATCAATTGCCACCTTGCGACCGGTCGCATCGGCAGGCCCGGCATGGGACCGTTTTCGCTGACCGGTCAGCCGAACGCCATGGGCGGGCGCGAGGTCGGCGGGCTGGCCAACATGCTGGCCGCCCATATGGCCATCGAAAGTGCCGGGGATCGTGATCGCGTGCAGCGCTTCTGGGCCTCGCCTGCCATTGCGGAAAAACCCGGCCTCAAAGCCGTTGATATGTTTCGGGCCGTGGCCGATGGCCGCATCAAGGCGCTGTGGATCATGGCAACCAATCCAGTGGTGTCCATGCCTGACGCCGGTGCTGTCGAAGCGGCCATCAAGGCCTGTCCATTCGTCGTGGTGTCCGATGTCATGGACAAGACCGATACGGCGCGCCATGCCCATGTGCTTCTGCCATCGCTTGGCTGGGGGGAAAAAGACGGCACGGTCACCAATTCCGAGCGGCGCATTTCCCGCCAGCGCGGTTTTCTCGATGCACCCGGTGAAGCGAAAGCGGACTGGTGGCAGATGGCGGAAGTGGGCCGGCGCATGGGTTTCGGCGCAGCCTTTGCCTTCCGGCACGCGTCGGAGATTTTCTCCGAACATGCGGCTCTGTCTGGCTTCGAAAATCTGGGCAGTCGCGATTTCGACATCAGTGGCGTCGACCCGAAAGTCTATGACGGGATGGCGCCCTTCCAATGGCCAAGACCGCAGGCAGGTGACGCCGGCACGGCGCGTTTCTTCGCAGATGGCCGGTTTTATCACGCCGATGGCAAGGCGCGGTTCATCGTCACAGCCTTGCCGGAGGTGGACAGAACGTCGGCGGACTATCCGCTGACGCTGAATACCGGGCGCATTCGCGACCAGTGGCATACCATGACCCGCACCGGCAAAAGCGCACGCCTTACCGCCCATATCGCCGAGCCATTCGCCGAGCTTCACCCGCGCGATGCACAGGCGCTGGGCATCGAAAGCGCCGATCTGGTAGAGCTGGAAAGTCCACATGGTAAGGTTCTGCTGCGGGCGTTGATCAGCGAAAGGCAGGCGCGCGGGTCGGTCTTCGCGCCGATGCACTGGAACGACCAGTTCGCCTCGCTGGCGCGGATCGATATGGTTGTGGCCCCGGTCACGGACCCTTATTCCGGCCAGCCCGCCTCGAAAAACACGGGCGTGAGGGCAAGACGTTTCGAAGCGAAGGCTTACGGTTTCGCCATTTCCCGCACCCGGCCCGATGCGCCGGACTGCACCTATTGGGCCATTGCAAAGGCGGATGGCGGCTATCGCATGGAGCTTGCCTTTGCGGAAGAGCCGCAGGACTGGACGCTCTGGGCGCGACAGGTCTTCGGCATCGACGCCGGGATCGAGCCGCTGGGTTACAGCGACCGGCAAACCGGCGATCTGCGCCTTGCCTTTTTCGATGGCGATATACTGCTGGTGGCGCTGTTCATCGCAAGGCGGCCGGTGGCTGTTGCCCGCAACTGGGCGATTTTACAATTGACCGAGCGCCATGAGGATCTGCGAATGCGATTTGCGCTGATCGCCGGTCGCCCCGGAGCCGGCCGTCCCGATCCGGGGGCCACGGTCTGCTCTTGCTTCAATGTCGGCGTCAACCAGATCACGGCCGCAGTCCGGGATGGCTGCCATAGCGTCGAAGCCATCGGCAAGGTGTTGAATGCCGGCACCAATTGCGGCTCGTGCCGCGCCGAAATCAAGGGGGTCATCAATGGATGCCTTAAAACCGCAGCGGAATGAACCGGCCCGCATGGAGAAACTCGCCAAGCTGCCGGTTTTCTGGGGGCTTGAGGGCAAGCGCGTGGTGCTGGCGGGCGGATCGGATGGGGCCGCCTGGAAGGCGGAGCTGTTGCTGGCCTGCGGCGCGGAATTGCATGTCTTTTGTGAGAGGGGTGACCTGTCCGAGACATTTGCAGGGCTCGTTGCCAGAAGCACTCGCCTGCATTTCCATGCCATGCGCTGGCATAGTGGCATATTCGCCAATGCGGAACTGGCGCTGGCGGATTGCGAAACGGATACGGAGGCGGCAGCCTTTCATGCCGCTGCGCGGGCAGCGGGTGTTCCCGTCAACGTCATCGACAAGCCGGAATTCTGCCAGTTCCAGTTCGGCTCCATCGTCAATCGCTCGCCAGTGGTCGTCTCGATCTCCACCGATGGCGCAGCACCTATTCTGGCTCAGGCCATCCGTCGGCGCATTGAGACATTGCTGCCGCCCTCGCTCAGGGATTGGGGCGCGCTTGCCCAGACCATCCGTGAGCGGGTTAACCTGCGGCTGACGCCAGGTCCGTCCCGGCGGCTGTTCTGGGAGAAATTCGTTGATCGGGCCTTTACCGAAAGGCTGGACGAAGAGAGCGCAGAACGATTGCTGATGGCTACCGGAATGCAGGCTTGCGAGGTTGGGGGGCGGGTGACGCTTGTGGGCGCCGGCCCTGGAGACGCCGAACTTCTGACGCTGAAAGCGGTGCGCGCCCTGCAGGCGGCAGATGTCATTCTGTTTGACGATCTTGTCTCAGCCGAGGTGCTGGAGCTGGCGCGGCGGGAGGCCAAGCGCATGCTGGTTGGCAAGCGCGGCGGCCGCGAAAGCTGCAGGCAGGAAGATATCAACGACATGATGATCCGGCTTGCAAAGGCGGGAAAAAGGGTCGTGCGCCTGAAATCCGGCGATCCGATGATTTTCGGGCGCGCCGGTGAGGAGATCGCCGCGCTGGCGGCTGAAAACATTCCCGTCGATGTCGTGCCCGGCATCACCGCGGCAAGCGCCATGGCCTCCCGCATGGGCATTTCCCTGACCCATCGCGACCACGCCCAGTCGGTGCGCTTCATCACCGGCCATTCCCGTCAGGGAAAGCTGCCGGAGAATATTGACTGGACATCGCTTGCCGACCCCGCCGTAACCACGGTTTTTTACATGGGCGGGCGAACCGCGGCGGCAATCCAGTCCTCCTTGCTCGCCCACGGCATGGACGCCTCGACGCCCGTTGCCGTCGTGGTTTCCGTCACCCGGGCGAATGAGCAGCGCTGGTGCGGCACACTCACGCAACTGTCTGCGGCAATCGAGCGGCTGGGGGTAAACGAGCCCGTTCTGATCGGCATTGGCGACGCGTTCCGAGGCGCTTCCCCGGCGCTGTCCTTGATGGACGCAAAGGAGATCCTTCCGCCCGTTCTGATAGCTCGATGACGGACCACGCGCCGCCCCGGCGCAAATTTTTGACACACGACGTCGACGCGGCCACCCACGGTCGGCCTAAACCATCCCTTGACATTGGTTTTTCGTTCGCTCTTCAATAAAACGAAAAAATTGAAAGAGGAGGGAGGGCGAAATGTTGCTCACACCGCGTCAGGATGAAATCGTCGCGCTGGCGAAAGCGAACGGGCGAGTGCTGGTCGACGAGCTGGCATCGCGGTTTTCCGTCACCCCTCAGACGATCCGCAAGGACCTGAACGACCTCTGCGATACCCGTGTTCTGACCCGCATCCACGGCGGCGCGCTTTTTCCAAGCGGCAATGAAAATGTCAAATACGAGGCTCGGCGGGCGATTGCTTCCGTGGAGAAACAGGCGATCGGGGCCGCTGCCGCCGCTCTCATTCCCAACAATTCGTCGCTTTTCATCAACATCGGCACGACCACGGAGGCGGTGGGCGAAGCGCTGGCGGATCATCACGAACTGATGGTCATCACGAATAATATAAATGTTGCCAACAGGTTACGCGTTTTCCCGGGTATTGAGGTGGTGATTGCCGGTGGTGTCGTGCGCGGCTCCGATGGCGGCATTGTCGGCGAAGCGGCCGTGGATTTCATTCGCCAGTTCAAAGTGGATTTCGCCGTCATCGGCGTGTCCGCCATCGATGAGGACGGCGCCCTGCTGGATTTCGATTTCCGCGAGGTCAAGGTTGCGCAGGCAATCATCTCCAACGCGCGCCATGTGATTGTGGTATCGGATTCGCTCAAATTCGAACGGACGGCCCCTGTCCGCATCGGCCATCTTTCGCAGGTTCATACCTTCATCACCGATCATTGTCCGATTGATTCCATCCGCGGTATCTGCGCCGATCATGATGTCCGGCTGATCGAGACGGAGGCCCGCGGCACCTGATCCACGGGCTGTCGGAATTTCGATTGACATTCGTTTTGTCTTCGAATTAGATGGTCGTGCTTTCAATATATCGATGAGGAGAGCGTCGATGAAAGCGCGGGAGGGTGCATGTCTGACGAGGCAATTCACGATATTTTCGTGATCGGCGGCGGTATCAATGGCTGCGGCATTGCGCGCGACGCCGTCGGCAGGGGCTATTCCGTCGCACTTGCGGAAATGAACGATTTCGCCTCCGGTACGTCGTCTGCTGCAACCAAGCTCATTCATGGCGGCCTGCGTTATCTCGAACATTACGAGTTTCGTCTGGTGCGCGAAGCACTGATGGAACGCGAGGTTCTGTGGGCGATGGCGCCTCATATCATCTGGCCCATGCGTTTCGTGCTGCCCTTCCAGAAGGGCGGTGTGCGTCCGGCGTGGCTCGTGCGTCTCGGGCTCTTCCTTTACGATCATCTTGGCGGCCGCAAGCTTCTGCCCGCCACCCGCTCGCTCGATCTGCGCCGTGATCCGGCCGGAAAGCCTTTGAAACCGATTTTCGCCCGGGCTTTCGAATATTCCGACGGATGGGTCGATGACGCCCGCCTGGTCGTGCTGAACGCCCGTGATGCCGCTGACCGTGGCGCGTTGATCCTCAATCGGACGCAGGTGATTTCCGCGCGGCGCGACGGCGCGTTCTGGCGGGTCGAGACGAGAAATGCCGCCGGAGAAACGCAGGTCCACCGGGCACGGATGTTGGTGAATGCCGCCGGTCCATGGGTCGACAGGGTTCTGTCGGCGACCTTCGGAAAAAACAACGTTCACAATGTTCGCCTCGTCCAGGGCAGCCATATCATCGTGCGCAAGAAGTTCTCCGATCCGCGCGCCTACTTCTTTCAGAATCCGGATGGCCGCATCATTTTCGCCATCCCTTACGAACAGGATTTCACCCTGATCGGCACGACGGATCGCGACTATACCGGTGACCCCCGGGCTGTTAAGATCAGCGACGAGGAAATCAGCTATCTCTGCAGCGCGGCGAGTGAATATTTTGCCGAACCGGTGAAGCCGTCCGATATCGTCTGGACATATTCCGGGGTGCGGCCGCTTTTTGATGACGGCGCGTCAAAAGCGCAGGAGGCGACGCGTGATTATGTCTTGAAGACCGAGGGGACCGACGGCGAGGCACCACTTCTCAATATTTTCGGCGGCAAGCTCACCACTTATCGGCGACTCGCCGAACATGCTCTTGAAAAGATCGGCGATGCGCTGGGAACAAAGGGAGCCCGATGGACAGCGGGTTCTCATCTGCCGGGCGGAAATTTCAATGTAGAAGCTTATGCTGCGGAGGTTTCTGCGCTGCTATCGCGTTATCCCTTCCTGGAAAAGCGTCATGCGGAGCGGCTTGTCCGCTGCTACGGCACCGATGTGGCGGCGATGATAGGCAATGCGACAGACGCGCCGGCGCTTGGGCGGTATTTCGGCGGCACGCTCTACGAAGCTGAAGTTCGCTGGCTGATGGCGCGGGAATGGGCGCTGACGGCGGAGGATATTCTGTGGCGCCGTACCAAGCAGGGGCTGTTTTTGACCCCCGACGAGGTGCGCGGGTTGGAGGACTACATCGATGACATTGCAGGTGGACGATTGAAGGCAATCTGACGATCCGGACAAAAGCGGAGGAGGCTTTGGATCACCATGCTTGAATTGCGAAATGTCTCGAAGATGGTGGGCGGTGACTATCATATTCATCCCACGGATCTGACGTTGCAGCGCGGAAGCCTGAACGTTCTGCTTGGACCGACGCTTTCGGGCAAGACGTCGCTCATGCGGCTTATGGCGGGGCTGGACAAGCCAAGCAGCGGCTCGATCCTGGTCAACGGCGAGGATGTGACCGGCTGGCCGGTCCAGAAGCGCAATGTCGCCATGGTGTACCAACAGTTCATCAACTATCCGGCGCTCAGCGTTTACGAAAACATTGCCTCGCCGATGCGGGTTGCGGGCAAGGATCAGGCAACCATCGACCGGGAAGTGAGAAAAGCCGCGGAGCTTCTGAGGCTTACACCCTATCTCGACCGTACGCCGCTCAATCTTTCCGGCGGCCAGCAGCAGCGCACGGCACTTGCCCGCGCCATCGTCAAGAACGCCACTCTGGTGCTGCTCGATGAGCCGTTGGCCAATCTCGATTACAAGCTGCGCGAAGAATTGCGCGAGGAGCTGCCGCGCATTTTCGCGGAGTCGGGCGCGATCTTCGTTTATGCCACCACAGAGCCGTCAGAGGCGCTGCTGTTGGGCGGCAATACGGCAACACTCAACGAGGGCAGGGTAACCCAGTTCAGTCGCACCATCGAGGTTTACCGGCGCCCGGTGGATATTGTGACGGCGGAAATTTTCGCCGACCCGCCGCTCAACACCATCGAGGTCATCAAGACGGGTGGAGCCTTTACCCGTGCTGATCGCGCCGTTGTCGCGGTGCCGGCGCACCTTGCCACCGTGCCGGATGGACCTTTGACCATCGCTTTCCAGCCGCATCATCTTTTCCCGCAGGCGAAGGGTGAAGCACGGCAGTCTATACGGGCGCGGACGCTGATCTCGGAAATCGCCGGGTCGGAAAGCTTCGTGCATGTGGAATTTTCGGGCCGACGCTGGGTCATGCTGGCGCATGGCATTCACGACATCGAACCGGACAGGGATATCGAGCTGTTTCTCGATACAAGCCACCTGATGGCATTCGACGCAAATGGCCGCGCCATCGGCGAAGCGGCGTAAGGGGGATCGGTCATGGCAAGTATCACGCTCGATCATATCCGCCACGCCTATAACGCCAAGGCGCAGGCTGCCGGCGATTATGCGCTGAAGGAGGTTCATCACGAATGGGAGGATGGCGGGGCCTATGCACTTCTCGGTCCCTCCGGTTGTGGTAAGACCACGCTGCTCAACATCATTTCTGGCCTGCTGCGCCCCTCCGAAGGCCGCATCGCGTTCGACGGAACAGACGTCACGGATTTTGCGACTGAAGATCGCAATATCGCCCAGGTGTTCCAGTTCCCGGTCGTTTACGACACGATGACAGTTTACGACAATCTTGCTTTTCCGCTGCGCAACCGGCATGTGCCGGAGGCCGAGGTCGACCGCCGCGTGCGGGAAATCCTTGAGATGACCGACCTTTCCGGTATGGCCAAACGCAGGGCCCGCGGGTTGACGGCGGACCAGAAGCAGAAGATCTCGCTGGCGCGCGGCCTCGTACGCTCCGACGTCAACGCCATTCTCTTTGATGAGCCGCTGACGGTCATCGATCCGCATATGAAATGGGTGCTGCGCTCGCAGCTGAAGCGCCTGCAACGCCAGTCCGGTTTCACTATGGTCTACGTCACCCATGACCAGACCGAAGCGCTGACCTTCGCCGACAAGGTGGTGGTGATGTATGACGGCCAGATTGTCCAGATCGGCACGCCGGCTGAGCTTTTCGAGCGGCCGGGGCATACATTTGTCGGTTATTTTATCGGCTCGCCGGGCATGAATGTGCTGCCCGCCAATATCGAAGGGACGACGGCCGTAGTCGGCGGTCTTGGTGTGCCGCTGGCAGGTGCGCCGACGATCGCATCGGGGCAGCGCATCGAAATCGGCATCCGCCCGGAATTCGTCCGGCTGGAACGCGGCGGCATGCCCATCACTGTCGATAAGGTCGAGGATATCGGCCGGCAGAAGATCGTGCGCGCCCGGTTCGCCGGCCAGAAACTCGCGATCGTCGTGGCCGAAGACGAGGAAATCCCGGCGGAGGCCGGTGTGCGCTTCGACCCGGCCGCCATCGGTGTTTTCGCCGATTCCTGGCGTGTAAAGATGGGGGCCTGACCATGGAAAAAAGCTGGAACAACAAGGCATGGTTCATGGTGCTGCCAGTGCTGGTGCTGGTCGCCTTCTCCGCCGTCATTCCGCTGATGACCGTCGTGAATTATTCGGTGCAGGACACCTTCGGCAACAACCAGTTCTTCTGGGCGGGAACGCAATGGTTCGAGGAAATCCTGGCGTCGGACCGGTTCTGGGATGCGCTGGGGCGCAACCTGCTATTCTCCGGCATCATCCTCGCGATTGAAATTCCGCTCGGCATCTTCATCGCACTCAAAATGCCGAAATCCGGCATCGGCGTGCCGATCTGCCTCGTCACCATGGCACTGCCGCTGCTGGTGCCGTGGAATGTGGTGGGCACGATCTGGCAGGTCTTCGGGCGCAGCGATATCGGACTTCTCGGTTATTACGCCAATCAGCTCGGGCTCGACTACAACTATGTCAACGATCCCGTCGATGCCTGGATTACCGTCGTCATCATGGATGTGTGGCACTGGACGAGCCTTGTCGTGCTTCTGTGTTATGCCAGCCTGGTTTCCATTCCTGACGCCTATTATCAGGCGGCAAGGATCGATGGCGCGTCGCGTTTTGCGGTGTTCCGGTTCATCCAGCTGCCGAAGATGAAACGGGTGCTGCTGATCGCCTTCCTGCTGCGCTTCATGGACAGTTTCATGATCTATACCGAACCCTTCGTCGTCACCGGCGGCGGCCCGGGCAATTCCACAACCTTCCTGTCCATAGATCTCGTGAAGATGGCACTTGGCCAGTTCGACCTCGGCCCGGCAGCGGCCATGTCGCTGATCTACTTCCTCATCATCCTGCTGTTATCGTGGGTGTTCTATACCGTGATGACCAGCCACGACGCGGAGACCTGAGTCATGAGCGCCTCCAATGTCACGACCGGCGTGGAACGTAACGGCTTGGTCTCCGGCTCGTCGGGCGTTGCCACGTCGGCAAGACCCAGCTTTGCCGCAACGGCGCGCTCACGCCGCCATCACGGGCCATCCCGGTTTTCCTGGCTGGTGCCGACCATCTACATCCTGCTTCTGCTCGTGCCGATCTACTGGCTTATCAATATGAGCTTCAAGACGAATGCGGAAATCGTCTCTTCCATGACGCTCTATCCGCATCAGCCGACGCTGCAGAACTACAGGACGATCTTCACCGATTCATCCTGGTATTCCGGCTATATCAATTCGATCATTTATGTCGTCATGAACATGGTGATCTCGGTGGCTGTCGCGCTGCCAGCGGCCTATGCCTTTTCGCGTTACCGTTTTCTCGGCGACAAGCACCTGTTCTTCTGGCTTTTGACCAACCGCATGGCGCCACCGGCGGTCTTTGCCCTGCCGTTCTTCCAGCTCTATTCCGCTTTCGGGCTGATTGACACGCATATTGCGGTGGCGCTCGCGCATTGCCTGTTCAACGTGCCGCTGGCGGTTTGGATTCTCGAAGGTTTCATGTCCGGCGTGCCGAAGGAAATCGACGAGACCGCCTATATTGACGGCTACTCCTTCCCGAAATTCTTCGTGAAGATCTTCATGCCGCTCATCGCTTCCGGCATCGGCGTGGCCTGCTTCTTCAGCTTCATGTTCTCGTGGGTCGAGCTTCTGATCGCCCGCACGTTGACCACCACGGACGCAAAACCGATCGCCGCGACGATGACGCGCACCGTCTCTGCCGCCGGCATGGACTGGGGCCTGCTTGCCGCTGCCGGCGTGTTGACGCTGATACCCGGCGCTCTGGTGATCTGGTTCGTGCGCAATTACATCGCCAAAGGCTTTGCGCTGGGAAGGGTTTGACCATGACGAAGATGCCCGATTTTACCTGGATGGCGTGGACGTGGCAGACGGCTGCCTTTTTCGGCACCATCGCGGTTTTGCTGGTCGGCATGTGGCTCTGGGAACGTCTCTCGCCCGGCGGCAATCCCCGCTTCGGCCTGTTGCGCTTCGAAACGACGCGTGGTGACAGGTTGTTCATCTCGCTGCTTGGCAGCGCCTTCATTCATCTCGCATGGCTCGGGCTGGTCGGCCCGAACCTGTGGTGGGCTCTCGCTCTATCCGTGGTCTACGCCGTTGGCGTTTTCCGTTTTGTCTAGAGCAGGAAAAGATGCGGCGGAGGAAACCGCATCTCGCAGACTTCATGCAATCGCAACCCTTGGGAGGACTGATATGCGACGGCATCTGATGACGACGACGGCAGCCATGCTGCTGGCAATGACAGGTTCGGCTTTTGCCGGAATGGAGGAAGCAAAGCAGTTTCTGGACAAGGAAATCGGCGACATGTCGGCGCTTTCCCGTGCAGAGCAGGAAAAGGAAGTACAATGGTTCATTGATGCCGCGAAGCCTTTCGCGGGCATGGAGATCAAGGTCGTATCCGAATCCCTGACCACGCATGAATATGAATCAAAGGTTCTGGCGCCTGCATTTACCGCCATTACCGGCATCAAGGTGACGCACGACCTTATCCAGGAAGGTGACGTTGTCGAAAAGATCCAGACCCAGATGCAGACCGGCCAGAACCTTTACGATGGCTGGGTCAACGACAGCGACCTCATCGGCACCCATTGGCGTTACCAGCAGGTGCGCAACCTGACGGACTTCATGGCCAATGAAGGCAAGGATGTCACCAATCCCGGTCTCGACCTCAAGGACTTCATCGGCAGCGCGTTCACGACGGCACCGGACAAGAAGCTCTACCAGCTTCCCGACCAGCAGTTCGCGAACCTCTACTGGTTCCGTTACGACTGGTTCAACGACGACAAGAACAAAGCGGACTTCAAGGCCAAGTACGGCTACGACCTCGGCGTTCCCGTCAACTGGTCGGCCTATGAGGACATCGCCGAATTCTTCACCGGCCGCGACGTCGGCGGCAAGAAGGTCTTCGGCCATATGGACTACGGCAAGAAGGACCCCTCGCTCGGCTGGCGATTCACCGATGCCTGGCTTTCCATGGCCGGCAATGGCGACAAGGGCCTGCCAAACGGCCTGCCGGTCGATGAATGGGGCATCAAGGTCAATGACAAGTCGCAGCCGGTCGGCTCCTGCGTGGCGCGCGGTGGTGATACCAATGGTCCCGCTTCGGTCTATTCCATCGAGAAATATCTCGAATGGCTGAAGAAATATGCGCCGCCGGAAGCGCAGGGCATGACCTTCTCCGAGTCAGGCCCGGTGCCGGCACAAGGCAACATCGCCCAGCAGATCTTCTGGTACACGGCCTTTACTGCCGACATGGCCAAGCCCGGCCTGCCTGTGGTGAACGAGGACGGTTCGCCGAAATGGCGCGTCGCACCCTCGCCGCACGGCGTCTACTGGAAGGACGGCATGAAGCTCGGTTATCAGGATGTGGGTTCCTGGACGTTGATGAAATCCACGCCAGACGACCGCGCCAAGGCCGCATGGCTCTATGCGCAGTTCGTGACCTCAAAGACCGTGGATGTGAAGAAGAGCCATGTCGGTCTCACCTTCATTCGTGACAGCACCATCCATCACAAGAGCTTCACGGACCGGGCCTCCAAGCTCGGTGGTCTTGTCGAGTTCTATCGCTCGCCGGCCCGCGTTCAGTGGTCGCCGACCGGCACCAACGTTCCTGATTATCCAAAGTTGGCGCAGCTCTGGTGGCAGGCAATCGGCGATGCGTCGTCGGGTGCCAAGACCGCACAGGCTGCCATGGACTCGCTCTGCGCTGAACAGGAAAAGGTCATGAGCCGCCTGGAACGTGCTGGCGTGCAGGGCGATATCGGCCCGAAGCTGGCGGAAGAGCATGATATCGAATACTGGAACAAGGACGCCGTTTCGAAGGGCAATCTCGCGCCGCAGCTGAAGATCGCCAACGAAAAGGAAAAGCCGGTCACCGTCAATTACGACGAACTGGTGAAAAGCTGGCAGAAGTGATGTCTGCATAAAATCTTAAATCGGGGCGGCTCTGCCGCCCCGTCATTGCGTTTGAAAGGGAGTGACATAATGGGCGGTTATATTCTGGCGATCGATCAGGGCACGACATCGACAAGGTCGATGGTCTTTGATCGCGACATGCGGGTCATCGGTGTCGGGCAGCGAGAATTTCCGCAGCATTTTCCTGCCTCCGGCTGGGTCGAACACGATGCCGAAGACATCTGGAAAAGTGTGCTTGAAACCATCCGACTTGCACTTGCCGATGCCGGCATCGCCGCAACCGATATAGAGGCGATAGGCATCACCAATCAGCGGGAAACGACGGTGCTGTGGGACCGCAACACCGGCGAAGCGGTGCACCGCGCCGTGGTCTGGCAGGATCGCCGTGCCGCCCCGGTCTGCGAGGATTTGAAAAGAAGGGGGCTGGAACCGCTCTTCTCTAAAAAGACCGGACTGCTGCTCGATCCATATTTTTCCGGCACGAAGCTGAAATGGCTCTTGGACAGCGTCAGCGGTCTTCGCGAAAGGGCGGGCAAGGGAGAAATCTGCTTCGGTACCGTCGACAGTTTCCTGATCTACCGTCTCACCGGCGGCCGCCGGCACGTGACCGACGCCACCAACGCCTCGCGAACGCTGATCTATAATATCGAAGACAATGTCTGGGATGATGAGCTCCTGTCCATCCTCGACGTCCCCCGCGCCATGCTGCCGGAGGTTCTGGATTGCGCCGCCGATTTCGGCGTAACTGACAAGTCGCTTCTGGGCGCGGAAATTCCCATCCTCGGCGTTGCGGGCGACCAGCAGGCGGCGGTGATCGGCAATGCCTGCTTCGAGCCGGGCATGATGAAATCGACCTACGGCACCGGCTGCTTCGCACTTCTCAATACGGGCACAGACCGGGTGGCCTCCACAAACCGGCTGCTGACGACGATTGCTTATCGTCTCGACGGCGTGACGACCTATGCGCTGGAAGGCTCTATCTTCATCGCCGGGGCGGCGGTGCAGTGGCTGCGTGACGAGCTTGGTTTCATCTCGGTTGCATCAGAAGTCAGCGCGCTTGCCGAAAAGGCCGATCCAAAGCAGCGCGTTTATCTCGTGCCTGCCTTTACCGGTCTTGGCGCGCCTTATTGGGATGCCGAAGCGCGGGGTGCGATCTTCGGCCTCACACGCGGGACGGGCCCGGCGGAATTTGCCCGCGCGGCGCTCGAAAGCGTTGCCTATCAGACGTTCGACCTGCTGGATGCGATGCGCAAGGACTGGGCAGGTGACAATGGCAAGACGGTGCTGAGGGTCGACGGCGGCATGGTCGCCTCCGATTGGACGATGCAGCGGCTGGCAGATCTTCTCGCCGCGCCCGTCGATAGACCGGTGTTTCTCGAGACGACAATCCTTGGTGCCGCCTGGCTTGCGGCCTCACGTGCCGGCATCTGGCCGGACCGCAAGGCCTTCGCCGACCATTGGCGGCGCGACCGCCGCTTCAGCCCCGAGATGGAAGAGAGCGAGCGGAAGAACGCTATCGCAGGCTGGCGCGACAGCGTCGGCCGTTGCCTCTCGAAACGGGACAATTAAGGCCGGTTACACGAAACTGCCGGGTGCGATGCTCTTGCTGGAAACGAGATCGGAAAGGGCGCGCACCAGCTCCGCCTCCGCGCCCTTGCTCGGTTGAAGCACGAATTCCACGTCTTCCAGCAGCGGCAGCACGCCTGCGGCAATCTCCTTCAGACCAGCCGGCGCCATGCTGCGCGGCTGCACCAGAATGCCCATGCCCGCCCTTGCTGCGGCGGTTAGTCCACTGAGACTGCCGCAAGTGCAGACGATCCGCCAGGCGAGACCGGCCCGGTCCAGCGCCTCCTGCGCCGCCTTCCGGGTGATGCTCGGTGGCGGAAAGGCAATCAGCGGGAGCGCATCCGGCTGGTTCAGCATCCGCTCAGGATCGCGCGCCAGCCAGACGAGCGGTTCGCGATAAAGGAAATGACCAAGCTTGTCGCCGAGACGACGCTTGGCCAACACCACGTCAAGTTCGCCATTGTCCTGCATCTGGTAAAGCACACCGCTCAGCGAGACCGTTAGTTCAAGGTCAACCAGCGGGTAAAGCCGAATGAATTCCTCCAGAATGGTCGTAAGGCGACTGGCGACAAAATCTTCCGACACACCAAGCCGCAGGCGCCCACGCAGGCGGCTTTCGCTGAAGAGCGAAGAGACCTTGCTATCGATATCAAGCATGTTGCGAGCGTAACCGAGTAATGCCTCACCCTCGCCGGTCAGTTTTACCTGATGGGTGTTGCGTGCGATCAATCGGCGGCCAAGGGAGGCTTCAAGCCTCTGAATATGCTGGCTGACAGTGGATTGGCCAATGCCGAGCCGTTCGGCAGCAAGGGTAAAACTGCCGGTTTGCTGGAGCATGACGAAACTGGCAAGATGTTGAAGGTTCAGCATTATCTCAAATCATGATAACTGTTAATCTTTGCATCCGAAATCATGATGAGCGATAGTGGCGCGCGTTTCAAGCAAAACCGCTGCCGGAAAGACCTCCCATGACCCGCTTCCTGCCCGACCGTTTCACCATGATGCTGGTGGCCACCGTAATTCTGGCTTCCATCCTGCCGATCAGCGGCGAGCCGGCAGAATATTTCGGGCTTGCGACAAAACTCGCGATCGCTCTGCTGTTCTTCCTGCACGGCGCGCGGCTTTCGCGGGATGTGGTGATTGCGGGCATCCTGCACTGGCGTCTGCATCTGGCGATCCTGCTCGTGACCTTCGGCCTTTTCCCGCTTCTCGGTGTGGCGATAGGCTTCATTCCCGAAAACATCCTGCCGGCACCGCTCTATATGGGCGTGCTGTTTCTCTGTGTGCTGCCATCCACCGTGCAGTCATCCATCGCCTTCACGTCAATGGCGGGCGGAAACGTGCCGGCGGCGATTTGTTCAGCCTCGGCTTCGAATATTTTCGGCATGTTCCTGACGCCGTTGCTGGTTGGCCTGCTGTTCACGGTCGGCGGCCATGGCGGCGGATTTTCGCTGGATGCTTTCCTGCAAATCTTCCTGCAGCTGCTTCTGCCTTTCATTGTCGGTCAGGTCCTGCAGCCCTGGATTGGTGACTGGATCAGGGCGCGCAAGAAATTGCTTTCTCCGGTCGATCGCGGCTCCATTCTGATGGTCGTTTATCTCGCCTTTTCCGATGCGGTCATCGAGGGCATATGGCACACGTTTTCGCTCCGGGATATCGGTGTGGTCATCGTCATCAATATCCTGCTGCTGGCGCTTGTCCTATGTGTGACGATGTTCGGCAGCCGACTATTGGGTTTCGACAAGGCCGATGAAATCACCATCACCTTCTGCGGCTCGAAAAAGAGCCTCGCCAGCGGCGTGCCCATGGCCGGCGCGATCTTCGCCGGCCAGAGCATCGGTGCCATCGTTTTACCGATCATGCTCTTTCATCAGATCCAGTTGATGGTCTGCGCTGTCCTTGCCCAGCGTTATGCCCGCAAGGCCCATGAAAAGGCAGCGATAGCCGAAGCGGCTGCGGCAGAAGGCGCCGCAGCCTCCGCTCGATAAAACGCGCTCCCGCCAACAAAAACGGCCCCTCAAGGGGGCCGTCTGTCTTGCATGTGGAATACTTAGTTGACCTGAGCCGGGGTGACCTGGGCTTCGATGGTCTTCGGCGCATCGGCGCTGTCGGAAGAGATCGCAATGCGGCGCGGCTTCATGGCTTCCGGAATATTGCGAACAAGATCGATGTGAAGCAGGCCATTCTTCAGGGAAGCGGTCTGCACTTCTACGTGGTCGGCAAGCTGGAAGCGGCGTTCGAAGGCGCGCGTGGCGATGCCGCGATACAGAAATTCGCCTTCCGTCGTCTTCTCATCCGTGGCCTTCTCGGCTTTCACGGTCAGCGCATTGGCGCGGGATTCGATGCTGAGTTCATTTTCATCGAAACCGGCAACCGCCATGGTGATGCGATAGGTATTCTCACCGGTCCGCTCGATATTGTAGGGCGGATAGGACTGGGCCTGCTCGGGCTGGCCGAGGCCGTCAAGCATCGAAAAAAGACGGTCGAAACCCACGGTGGAACGATAGAGAGGGGAAAAATCAACGTGACGCATGGTGTCCTCCTTAAGAAGCGACTGTTTGCGGTTAAGTCCGCCATCCCATTCTGGCGACGGTCGGACATTTGGCGCGGCCCCGCTTTGGCGACCGCATGAAGGAGATGGGAATGGCGTCGCGCGGCGTCAAGGGGTGGATGCAACATGAACCATGTCTGAACATCCGGTTCCGGCATCGTTCAGTTTGAGAGCCATAAAAATCCCGTCATCGGAGACATTCTCCGTGGACAGAAGCAATAACGTCCCTTCTTCTTCTGTCTTACTCGCCGGAACCGCGACTGCTTTAACCGACGGTTCCGGCAATTTTTTCTTTGACCTTCCCGCGCCGCCGACCTATCCGAAAAGAGTTGAAAAGCCGGAAAAAGACCGATGATCGAAGCCACATTGCGCGCCAGTGAAGACAATCCGGTTCCCGATAGCCATGTGGTTGGATATTTTTCTGGCCATGGCGGCAAACAGCTCCGCTATGCGATCTTTCGAACCCATCGTCATGTTGCCCGCGGAACGGTGGTTCTGCTGCATGGCAGAAACGAATGTATCGAAAAATATTTTGAAACAGTGGCCGATCTGACGGCCATGGGCTTCTGGGTCGCGACGTTCGATACGCGCGGGCAGGGCGGTTCCGAACGGCTGCTGAAAAGGCCGGGTGCCGGGCACGTGCGGCGCTTTTCCGATTATCAGCACGACATCAGCCTTTTTCTGGAACAGGTGGTGCTTCCGGATACGAGGCTGCCGTTCTTCATGATTGCACATTCTACCGGCGCGCTTGCCGCGCTTGCCGCAGCGCCCGGGCTCGCGAACAGGATTGATCGGCTGGCGCTTTGTTCGCCCTTCATAGAACTCGACAGTCAGCAATCCGTCCCGTCATCCGTTATCCGGCTGGTCGCCACGGCTTTGAGCCTTGCCGGCCTGGGAAAAGTTCAGCTTGGCAGGGACCAGCGCGAACGGGATTTTGACGGCAATCCGCTAACCTCGGACGCAAAACGTTTCGCAAGGAATCTCTCGCTGCACAGGCAGTTTCCGGAACTGTTCATTGGCGCGCCAACGGCCCGCTGGGTCTATGAGGCGTTGAAGACCATGGGCCGCGTGACCCGTCAGGATCATCTGACGAACATAACCATTCCTACCCTCATTCTGGCGCCCATGCTGGACACGATAACGCCCTATAAGGCGCAGGAAGAGCTGTCGCGCAATTTCCGGGCAGCGCAGCTTCTTCCCATCACCGGCGCGCGTCATGAACTGCTGCATGAGCGGGATGTTTTCCGCAAGCAGGCACTGGCCGCCATCGACGCGTTTTTCGCGCCGGAGTGATGGCCGCCTTGAAGGGCAGGTCTATAGTCTGGAGAGAATGGCAAGCGCCTGTTCGTGTACGGATTTAGAGCCGGCGGCCAGAATGCGGCCGCCATTTTCAGGACGTCCGCCATCCCATGTGGTGATGATGCCGCCGGCCTGCTCGATGACCGGAATAAGTGCGCCCACATCGTAGGGCTTCAGGCCGGATTCAATGACGAGATCGACATGACCCGCGGCCAGCAGGCAATAGGCGTAACAATCCACGCCGTAGCGGAAAAGGCGGACCTGATCCTGCACCTTTTCGTAGAAGGGCTTTTCCTCGGCGGTGAAAATATGGGGTGTTGTGGTAAAAAGTATTGCGTCCGATAGCGAAGTGCAGTCACGCGTGCGGATGGTTCGTTCGCCCTCGGGTCCGAAATACCAGGCGGAGGTGCCGTCGGCAAAGTAACGCTCCCCGGTGAAGGGCTGGTCCATCATGCCCATCGTGGCGCGGCCGGCAGACTGGAAGCCGATCAGAGTTCCCCATACGGGCACGCCGGAAATGAAGGCGCGTGTGCCGTCAATGGGGTCGATGACCCAGACATGCTCGCGGTCGAGACCGACATTGCCATGTTCTTCGCCGAGGATGCCGTGCTGGGGAAAACGAGCCTCGATGAGCGCACGAATGGCGCTTTCGGCCGCTTGATCGCCTTCCGTCACCGGATCATAGCCGCCATCCTGCTTGTTGGTAACGGCAACGCCCGTGCGAAAGCGGGGAAGCGTTTCGGCGCTGGCCGCATCAGCAAGTTCGAAGAAGAAATTCCGGTCGGGCAGCATGCGAAACCTCATTGCCTGAATTGATGGCCTCAATTGTGTCGCGAAATGCATAGACCGGAATCACATCCGCCGTCCACTCGTATGGTGACGAAGCCGCGGTTTCCATATTTTCGGCAAAAGCACAAAAAACATGCAAAAAATAAAATGATTGACAATTGTGCAATTACTGCGTAGCGTGATGGTACAGTCTTTGACTGTAAATACCCTCCTTGGGTGTTTCCTCCCTAGACTTGACCGCGCCAAGGCGCGGTTTTTTTTGCCCGGCGCACAGCCAGGCAAGGGGGCGAACGATTTAATTGAGAAGCTTGGCTGTGCTATTCGGCGGCAAGCGAAGTTTCGATCGCATATTCCGACACGAAAGCCCCGAGCTGGCGCATGAATATTTCCAGCGAAGCCTGAATGGCGGGGAAATCGCCTTTCTTCAAAAGCGTTTTTTCATCGACATAAAGCGACCGGTTGACCTCTATCTGCAGCGCGTGAAGCGAGCGTATGGGACGGCCGTAATGTTCGGTAATGAAGCCGCCGGCATAGGGCTTGTTGCAGACGGCGACGAAGCCAAGTTCTTCGAGGAAATGCAGGGCCGCACGCGAGACTTCCTGGGAGGCGCTGGTGCCGTAGCGGTCGCCGATAATAACATCAGGTCTGAGGTTTGACCCGGTGACCCGGATGTTGCCGGGCATCGAATGGCAATCGATCAGGACCGCCATGCCGAAATGTGCGTGCGTGCGGGACAGCAGGCGGCGCAGACAGGCGTGGTAGGGTTTGTATATGGTCTCGATACGGGAGAGGGCTTCATCCACCGGCAGGCGATGGGCATAAATATCCATGTTTTCCGCAACGATACGCGGCACGGTGCCAAGGCCGCCTGCAACCCGCATGGAGCCGATATTGGCGTAGGGCGGCAAGGTGCCCTCGAACATGCGGGGATCGAGCTCATAGGGCTCTCGATTGACGTCGAGATAGGCGCGCGGAAAATTCGCTTTCAACAGCGGCGCGCCAATCTCTGGGGCGGCGCCGAAAAGCTCGTCGACGAAGTGGTCCTCGGAGCGACGGATGTCATGCGAATCGAGCCGCGCCGATTCTAGAAAGGAGATGGGATAGCAGCGGCCGCTATGGGGGGAATTATAGACGAATGGCAGGGTTTGAACGGCAGGTTCCGTTACTTCGAACAGCTCATATTCACCTGTTACCCAGTCCATTCAGGCCATTTACCATGTCGCAAACTATCAGGAGGTTCATGTTGCCAGTTACGGTGCGGCAAGTCCATACTGTCGCCCAAGTAGCGCTATACCGATTCACGTGTTCACAGGATATTTACCGTGAAAATCCTATAATCGGGCTAGGGTATTCCAAACATTGAGCAGTTACGGTCACTTAACCATGAATCAGAAAATTCTTCTCGCTGAAGACGATAACGATATGCGCCGCTTCCTCGTCAAGGCGCTGGAAAAAGCCGGTTACAAGGTTTCTTCCTTCGACAATGGCGCAAGCGCTTACGACCGGCTGCGCGAGGAGCCCTTTTCCCTTCTGCTCACCGATATCGTCATGCCCGAAATGGACGGTATCGAGCTTGCACGACGCGCGACCGAACTCGACCCGGACCTGAAAGTCATGTTCATCACCGGCTTTGCAGCGGTTGCGCTGAATGCCGATTCGAAGGCTCCGAAGGACGCCAAGGTGCTTTCCAAGCCGTTCCATCTGCGCGATCTGGTGGATGAGGTCAACAAACTCCTTGTGGCGTAAGGCCTCTCAAAAAACCTTCACAAAACCGAAAAAAAGCAGTTGACGCATGAACCGGTTTTGTGGTCTATCCGCCGCCACGGAGGGCGTGTAGCTCAGCGGGAGAGCACTACGTTGACATCGTAGGGGTCACAGGTTCAATCCCTGTCACGCCCACCATCCGAATTCATAAAAGGGTTTCTGAGCAGTCAGAAACCCTTTTTCGTTTCTCCTTCAGCCCGGCCCTTTTTCCTCGGAAGCGATTTCTGTCGCTGCTGGCTTTCGCCTGCGATGAGCTTCAAGTCACCGCGTGGCGGGACATGCTTGCAATAAATTTCGCATTGAAAAATAAAATTCAATGCCGTTGACGTCTCCAGTTTTTCCAGCTATCCCATCAGCGTGCAATAAATTACAGAGACTAAAATTTATTGCGCGACAAGTCATTATCCTTGGGAGGGGAATATGTTGGCTTTTCTGAAATCGACCGTTGCTGCGGGTGTATTGGCCGTGGCGCTTGCGGCTGGCGCCGGTTCGCCTGCCCCCGCCGCAGGCAAGTTTGCCTGTGAACCCGGCGAAACCTATGTGATGAATGTCATGGTTTCCAGCCATCCCTATTGGGTTCCGGTATTTGAAGGGTTCAAGCAGGCCGCCAAGGCGCTCGGCTGCGAAGCTGTTTTCACCGGCACGCCGGAATATGACATCACAAAGCAGATCGCGTCCTTCGAGCAGGAGCTGGTGAAGAAGCCGAAAGGCGTTCTCCTGCACCCGATGCAGGCCGATCCTTTCATCGAGCCGATCAACAAGGCGATCGCCTCAGGTGTATCCGTCACCACTTTTGCCGCCGATTCTCCGAAGTCGAAGCGCACCGCCTATATTACCTCGGACAATGTCGCAGAGGCGAAGTTTGCGGCTGACGAAATCGTCAAGAAGCTTGGCGAAAAAGGCGAATATGCCGTTCTGGAAAATCCGGGCCAAAGCAACCATGATCTGCGCGTTACCGCCCTCATAGACTATATGGGGCGGACTTATCCGCAGATGAAGCTCGTTGGCCGGCAAGCGACCAACCAGGATGCAAACGTCGCTTATCAGGCAACCGCCGCACTACTGCAGGCCAATCCCAATCTCGGTGCATTGTGGATCCCCGAGGCCGGTTCGGCTGAAGGTGCGACGACCGCCGTTCTCGAGGCAAAAAAGAAGGTCCTGATCCTGCATGCGGATATCACGCCGGCAACGCTGGAACACATCAAGCAGGGTAATATCTATATGGCCATCAATCCCAATCAGGGGGTTCAGGGCTTCATGGGTTTCATGAACACGTTTCTCGGTGCTCATTCGGACCTGATCGACCCGTTCAACGACTACAAGGTCTCCGGCTTCAACCCGATGCAGGTGCCTTCGATGGACAATGGTTTTGCCGTCATCACCAAGGCGAACGCCGCCTCCTTCGATCTCAACGAATATATGAAGGGGCGCTGAGGCGTCGATCTGGACCCCGGCGAGGTTTACGCCTCGCCGGCCATGTGGAAAGCCGGTTCGGGAGGGCGTTATGGGTGAGGTCATCCTCCGCATGACGAATATTCATAAGGCATTCGGGCCCGTAAAGGCGTTGCGGAGTGCTGCACTTGACCTGCGGCGCGGCGAAATCCACGCGCTGGCGGGGGAAAACGGTGCCGGAAAGTCGACGCTGATGCATATCATCGACGGCATTCTGCAGCCCGATGGAGGGGAGATCCTGCTGGATGGCAAGCCGGTCAAGATATCCTCGCCTAATGTGGCGAACCGGCTTGGCATCGGTTTCGTGCATCAGGAGATCGCTCTTTGCCCTGATATTTCGGTTGCCGAAAACATGTTTATGTCAGAGACCGGTCGAAGCCGTTCCCGGTTCATGAATTACCGCGACCTGGAAAAGCGGGCGGCAGCGGTGCTGCGGGAGATCGGCGACATCGATCCCGCCAGCCGCGCGGGCGGCCTTTCGATTTCGCAGCAGCAGATCGTTGAGATTGCCAAGGCGTTGACGCTGGATTGCCGCATCCTGATCCTCGATGAGCCAACGGCAGCGCTGACAGAGACCGAAGCCCAGACACTTTTCCGGATCATGCACCGGCTGGCCGACCGCGGCATTGCCATCATCTATATTTCGCATCGCATGGCGGAGATTTTCGAACATTGCGACCGCATCACCGTCATGCGCGACGGTTGCCATATCAGGACGGAGAATATTGCTGATATTTCCCCTGAGGAAGTCGTTAACAGCATGGTGGGACGGGTAGTCGACAAGCTCTACCCGTCGAAGCTCTCGGATGATGAGAAATCTGACGACGTCATTCTCTCTGTTCGGGGTCTGAATGAAGGAAAGCGCGTTTTCGATGTCGGTTTCGATCTGCATCGGGGTGAAATCCTGGGGTTGGCTGGACTGATCGGTGCGGGAAGAAGCGAGATCGCGCGGGCGGTCTGCCGGCTGGAGGGCAAGCCGACAGGCGAGGTTATGTTACGTGGCCGGCGGCTCGGTCTGAAAGACTATCGTGACAGCATCCGGGAAGGGATCGTTTATCTTTCCGAGGACCGCAAGGGGGACGGGCTGTTCCTGAACATGTCCATCGCCGCCAATGTCTCCGCGCTCGACATAGGCAGGATATCGAATGGCATGGGTTTCATCGAACGGCGCAAAGAGATGAAGCGCGCAGATGAGCTGGGGCGCCGGCTGAAACTGCGGGCGAACAGCGTCGGTGATTCCGTCTCGACCCTGAGCGGCGGCAACCAGCAGAAGGTGGCGCTGGCGAAGATGCTGTCGGTGGAACCGAAGGTCATCTTTCTGGATGAGCCGACACGGGGGGTGGATGTGGGTGCCAAGGCGGAAATCCACCGCCAGATCCGGGAACTGGCGCGTGAGGGGGTTGGCGTGGTCGTCATCTCCTCCGAACTGCCGGAACTCATCGGCGTCAGCGATCGTGTGCTTGTCGTGCGCGAGGGGCGCATCACCGGCGAGGTCGAGGGGGACGACATGACGGAGGAGAAGATCATGCAGCTCGCGTCGATCACTATTATGCAGAATGCGGCGGAAGCCTGAGGGAGCGGGAAAATGGCAACATCGGAAACACCTTCAAGCCTTGCCGGGACGGCGGTTCGCCGGACAGCGTGGTGGGAGCCGGCGCTCAAGGCGCGGGAAACCGGGCTGATCGTAATCATTCTCGCGCTTTTTGCCGTGATGTCCTTCATCTCGCCGTACTTCCTGACCGTGGACAATCTGCGGGCCATGGCCATGGTCTTCGCTATCGAAAGCATCGTCGTGGTGGGCATGACGATTCTTCTGATCTCTGGTGGCATCGATCTTTCGGTGGGATCCGTTACGGCGCTCGCGATGGTGGCAGCCGGCTGGCTTTTCCTCAACGGCGTCGACCCCTGGGTGGCGGCGGGGTTGGCAATCTGCCTGACGACATTGGTCGGCATGGTCATGGGATTTCTGACCACGGTCATCGGTCTGCATCATTTCATCGTGTCGCTGGGCGTCATGGTCATTGCGCGCGGTGTTTGCCTGCTGGCGACCGGCGGGCGGCCGCTCGGGCTCTACTCCCTGCCGCCGGAATTCAAGTTCATCGGTCAGGGTGTGATTGGCGGCATTCCGCTGGTGCTGATCATATTTATGGTGGTGGTCGTTTCTTTCGATCTGCTGCTGCGGCGCACGACTGCTTTCCGCAAGGTTTTTTACACCGGCAGTAATCCCAAGGCCGCGGCCTATTCCGGCATCCGTGTCGGCCGCGTGGTCTTCACCACCACAACGCTTTGTTCGATGCTTTGCGGTGTTGCAGGTGTCATCTACATGGCGCGCTTCGGTTCTGCCCAGCCAAGCTTCGGCATCGGCATGGAACTCAACGTCATTGCGGCCGCGGTCATCGGCGGCGCCAGCCTTTCGGGCGGTTCGGGTACGATTCTTGGCGCGATCCTGGGAGCCATTCTTCTCTCGGTGGTTTCCAGTTCGCTTGCCTTGCTCAATGTGTCTGTCTACTGGCAGGACATCATCAGGGGCAGCATCTTGCTGGCTGCGGTACTGTTCGACCACTATCTGGTCAGGCGCCGCCGTTGAGCGCCGTTCGCTCGCCCGAAGGTAACTGGAGAAAGACGATCATGCTGGATATCAAGGACGATTTCGATCAACAGAGGCAGATGTATTCCGTCCTGGTGCTGCATTTCATCGAAGGGGTGAAACAGTCCGAAATCGCCGAGCGGCTCAACCTTTCCCACACCAAGGTGAACCGCATGATCGCGGCCGGCCGCAAGGCGGGCATGGTGAAGATCAGCATCTCCAGTCCTTATCAGCGGCTTGTGGACCTTGAAAACGAGGTCACCCGCCGGTTTGGCCTTAGACAATCCGTCGTTACGCCAACGGTATCGGACAATCCGGAAACAGCCTTGCAAATGGTCGGGCGGGTGGCCGCAAACCATTTGCTGGAAACGATCCGCGACGGCGATGTGATCGCGATTACGGGCGGCAAGGCGGTGAGTGCGGTTGTCGACAATCTGCAGGCGGAGCGCCGTTTCGATGTGCGGGTAGTGCCGCTCACCGGCGGGGTGCAGGGCAAGCATTACACCGATGTCAATCATCTCGCCACGCAACTGGCGGAAAAACTTGGCGGCAGCGCCTCGCTGCTGCACGCACCGTTATTCGCCGAAGACGAGGAACAGCGCGATCTCCTCATGAATGTTGCATCGATCCGTGAGGTTTTCGATCTGGCGCGTCAGGCGCAGGTGGCGCTGGTCGGCATTGGTTCGGTGGAGGCGCCAGGCTCTGGCTATTACGATCTTCTGCCGGATGCCGCCCGTGGCGGACAGGCGCTGGTGGATGCCGGCATTGCCGGCGAGTTCCTCGCCCACCTCACCATGGCGGACGGCCAGCTTGCCCGGATCGATCTCAACTCGCGCGTGGTGGCGCTGGACCCCGGGCAGCTTGCCCGGTGCCCAAACATCATCGGTGTCGCAGCAGGCGCCATCAAGGCCGGCCCGGTGGCGGCCACGCTTGCCGGCCACTATCTGACCTCGCTGGTCGTGGATGAAGCGATAGCCGGCTGCTTATTGGATCATGAAGGAGGGGAAACCTCGTGACGGACAACGCAATATTGACCCGGACGATAGGCAAAAGCGGTATCAACTCATCTGCCGTGGGGCTTGGAACCTGGGCCATCGGTGGCTGGATGTGGGGCGGCACCGACGAGCGGCAGTCCATAGCAGCCATCCAGGCCTCCATCGATGCGGGGATTTCCCTCATCGATACTGCGCCAGCCTATGGCATGGGGCTTGCCGAAACAATCGTTGGCAAGGCAATTGCCGGCAGACGCGACAAGGTGGTGCTGGTCACCAAATGCGGGCTTGTGTGGCATGTGAATGAGGGCGCTTATTTCTTCCATCAGGATGGCAAGCCGGTTCATCGTTATCTCGGCGCCGCATCCATCCGGTACGAGGTCGAAGAGAGCCTGAAACGGCTTGGGACAGATTATATCGACCACTACGTCACCCATTGGCAGGATGCCACGACGCCGATTGCCGAGACAGTCGGGGCTTTGGTGCGGCTGAAGGAAGAGGGGAAGATCCGTTCGATCGGGGCAAGCAACGTCTCGCAGGCCGATCTGGAAGCCTATATCGCCACCGGGGCGCTGGATGCCATTCAGGAAGAATATTCCATGGTAAAGCGCGACATCGAGACGGCGCTCCTGCCCGTTTGCCGGGAGAATGCCGTCTCGGTTCTCAGCTATTCGTCGCTGGCGCTCGGTCTCCACTCGGGCAAGGTCGGGCCGGAGCGGGTTTTTGCGGAAGATGACCAGCGCCACGGCAATCCGCGCTTCAGCCAGGCCAACCGTGAAAAGATCGCGCGTTTGATCGGCGTGCTGAAACCGGTGGCGGCCGCCCATTCCGCCTCAGTGGCACAGGTGGTGATTGCCTGGACGATTGCCCAGCCGGGTATAACATTCTCGCTGTGTGGCGCACGCGATCCGGCTCAGGCGGTTGAAAACGCCGCCGCCGCGCGTCTTCGCCTCACAGAGAGTGAGTTGGCGCTCATCAGCACTGGTATCGCGGAGCATCTCGTGGGTCTCGATACCTGATTATGTAGCTGGAACGGGGTTTCAGGCGCACATCGCATAATTTCGTTCCCTTTCTCACGTCGCTTAACGTTCAACAACATTGGGACGCTGGTCATCGCCAGCGAACGGTATTCCTATGTCCAGTTTTCGCGAGGACGCTCTCCATCGCATCCGGCAAGACGGTGATTTCGACGCCGTGGTCATCGGCGGCGGTATCAATGGCATCGCCGCCTATCGTGATCTTGCCCTGCAGGGGCTGAGAGTTCTTCTGGTCGAGCGCAGCGATTTTTCCTCGGGCTGCAGCGCTGCTCCCTCGCGGATGATCCATGGCGGCCTGCGTTATCTGGAAAACGGCGAATTCGGCCTGGTGGCCGAATCCCTGCGGGAGCGCGATGCACTTCTGAGGCTCGCACCGCATATGGTTCGGCCGCTGCCGACCACGATCCCGATTTTTTCGACTTTCAGCGGCCTGTTCAATGCGGCAGCAACCTTTGCCGGCTCCGGTGGGAAACCCGCAAGCCGGGGCGCGCTCGCCATCAAGGCGGGTCTGATGCTCTATGATTTCGTCACTCGCAAAAACCGCATGCTGCCCCGTCACGTCTTTCGCGGCGCGGCCGATACTTTGCAGCATTGGCCGGATCTGACACCGGAGATCAGATATTCCGCCACCTATTACGATGCTTGGATAAGCCAGCCCGAACGGCTTTCTCTGGAGCTTCTGATCGACAGCCAGTCGGATGCGCCGCAAAGCGTTGCACTGAACTATGCCGAACTCATCCGTGTGGGTGATGAATATGGTCTGCGGACGGAGGAAGCGGACGAAATCCTGCCGATACGGCCCCGGATCATCATCAATGCAACTGGAGCCTGGATCGACGAGACGATCGGTGTATTGGCCGATGGCCCGGCGTCGGACAGGGCAAAACCAACCGTTTCAGGCACCAAGGGATCGCATCTGATCCTTGCCAATGACGAACTTCTCAAGGCGCTGAACGGCCACATGATTTTCTTTGAAAACACGGACAACCGGGTCTGCATCCTCTTCCCTTATCTCGACCGGGTTCTTGCGGGATCGACCGATATCAAGGTGGATCGGCCCGAGCGGGTGCGCTGCGAGCCCGAGGAACGGGACTACATTCTGGACGCGATCCGGCAGGTCTTTCCGCAGATTGCCGTCGATCGCTCCGACATCGTCTTCAGTTTCAGCGGTATACGCCCGCTGCCGCGAAGCGATGCCGCCTTCACCGGGAAAATATCCCGCAGCCATTTCATCCACCGCGTTGCAAGTGATCCGCCGCAGCTCTGCATGATCGGCGGCAAGTGGACCACTTTCAGAGCTTTTGGCGAACAGGTGACCGACGAGGTTCTGGCCTTTCTTGGACGAAAGCGACTGACCGGCACCATGGACCGCGCAATCGGCGGCGGCAGGAATTTTCCGGCCGGTGCAGGCGGCCTGCCTGCCTTGTTGTCGGAGGAGTTTTCCATTGCCGAAGACCGGGCGGAGCATCTGGCCCTGGCTTACGGCTCCCGCGCGTTTGAGCTGATGGGTTTTTGCCGGGATCGTTCTGATGACGTGCGGCTTTCAGAAAAATCGCCGATCACGGCAGCGGAAGTGGTCTGGCTCATCCGTTGCGAACAGGTGCGGCACCTGACCGATCTCGTCCTGCGTCGCACGACGCTCGCCATCACCGGCGTCATCGATGCCGATCTGATCGACGCGATGCTCGCCGTTGCAGCGCGCGAGTTGGGCTGGCTGCCAAATCAGGCGTCAGCGGAACGTCAGCGGCTCATTCACGAGCTGGAGACCTTTTACGGGGTCACGCCGGCAATGCTTCAACACAGATGCAAGGAGAATGCATGATGATGCGGATTTCGAAGAAGGCGCGCATGAACAGGCTGTTCCGCAATGGCGGCTGTCTGGATGTGGCCATCGATCACGGGGTTTGTAACGAGCCGAGCTTCCTCGTCGGGCTGGAGGATATGTCGCAGACCGTGGACCGGCTGGTAGAGGCTCGCCCCGACGCCATCCAGATGGCCTACGGCCAGGCAGACCTGCTGCAGCAGCGGCCGGAGCGCGACAAGCCGGCGCTCGTCATGCGCATTGACATGGGCAACCCCTATAACTCAACACGCCACAGGACCATGTGGTCGCAGCTTCAGAATTATCGTGACCCGATCATCGGCGCGCTGGAAATGGATGCCGCCTGCGTCGTCGTGAACCTGTTCATGCTGCCGGACGAACCCGAGCTCTTTCGTCAATGTGTTGAAAACATCAGCCGCGTGCGTGCCGATTGCCATCGTTTCGGCATGCCGCTGATGATCGAACCTTTGGTCATGCTGCCGAATGATGTGCGCGGCGGTTATCAGGTGGATGGCGATGCCGAAAAGATCGTTACGCTGGTTCGTCTTGCCTCGGAAATGGGAGCCGATATCATCAAGGCCGATCCGACCAGTAACCCGCAGGACTTTCACAAGGTGATCGAGGCGGCGCGGTGCCCGGTGCTGGTGCGGGGCGGGGGGCGTGAGGACTTGCGCAATGTATTGGCGAAATCGGCGGCTCTGGTGGCCGAAGGTGCAAACGGCATGGTTTACGGGCGCAATATTTACCAGCACGACAATCCCAAGGCCGTTGTTGCGGCGTTGATGGCCATCATCCATCAGGGTGCGGGTGGTGAGGAAGCATGGGATATCTATAATCGTGGCTGACAAAAATCACATATTGGGTCTGGATGTCGGCAACACGGTCATCAAGGCCGTGCTGTTCGACACGGCGGGCCGACAGGTTGCGCAACACGCGATCGACGGACAGTCGACATTCCCGCAGCCCGGCTATGTCGAGCGCGATCTCGAGGAATTGTGGCGCAACGGTTGCGAGGCGATCCGGCAGCTTGTGGTAAAAGCGGCTGTCGACCCTCGCAGCATCCTCGCGGTAGGCTGCGCCGGCCATGGCAATGGTCTTTATCTTCTAGACAAGAAACAACAGCCCCTGATCGGCATCCAGTCGCTCGACAGCCGCGCCGCCGATGTGGCGGCCGAGCTTGACGGGAAAAGCGGAGCGCAATTGCAGGCCCGCTGCCTGCAGCGGCCATGGCCTGCGCAAACCCCGAGCCTTTTGGCCTGGGTGAAGCGACATGCACCCGATCTTTACGCCCGGACCGGCACGGTGTTGTTCTGCAAGGATTTCGTCAATTTTCGCCTGACGGGCCGCCTTGCCAATGATATTTCCGATCTCAGCGGCGCGGGACTTTTGGCTTTGCCGGAAGCGCGGCTCGACCGCGAGCTTCTGTCTCTTTACGATATCGAGGACGCGTTCGCGTTTTTCCCCCATCGCGTGGAATCGGCCGACATCGTCGGCCGGGTGACCGGCGAGGCTGCGGCCATCACGGGGCTGTCCGAAGGCACACCCGTCATCGGCGGTTTCTTCGATGTGGTCTCCAGCGCCATGGGGTCGGGCGTCATCAATGCCGGGGAAGCTTCGATCATCGCCGGCACCTGGAGCATCAACCAGGTTTTCGCAGACAGGCCGGTCATCAGTCCCGATGTCTTCATGGTTACGACCTTTGGCCGCAACCGCTATGTCAATATCGAATCCAGCGCCACCTCCGCCGCCAATCTCGAATGGTACGTGCATCGTGTTCGCGGTGACCACGGCGCCCACGCCTTCGAGCGCTGCAACGAATTGGTCGGCTCCGTTACTCCGCGCGCCGACGATCCGTTCTTCCATCCGTTCATTTTCGGCTCACGGTTGGGTGCGGAATTTCGCGGCGGCTTTTACGGCCTCGCGGGATGGCATGGTGAAGGGCACATGTTACGCGCCCTTTTCGAGGGTGTGTGTTTTGAGCATCGCCGCCACATCGGCGTCTTGCGCGAAGCGGGCTTGCCGGTGGAAAGCGCCGTGATGTCTGGCGGCGGTTCCCGCAGCCAGCATTGGCCGCAGATCATGGCTGATGTCCTGGAAATTCCGCTGCGTGTCGCGGAGGCCCGCGAGACAGGTGCGCTCGGTGCTGCCATTGGTGCGGCCGTGGCGATTGGACTTTATCCCGATTATGAGGAGGCGGTTTCGGCGATGACACGGGTTGCGAATGCCTACCAGCCGGATGCTGCGCAAGTCTCGCATTATGCGCGGCGTTATGGTCTTTATGCGGAGTTGACCGCGCAGTTGCGTGGCTTCTGGAGCGCCTTGCGGCTGGCGCGAACCTGAAAGTGCACCACGTGCAGACGATCAACCGGGCCGCCGCCGGACAAAGCGTTGCTCCAAGACCTCGTTTCCCCATTGGCTGCCCGGATATTCCTCGACGCATGTAAAACCATGGGTCTCGTAAAGGTGGCGTGCGGTCGAGAGACCGTTGAATGTCCAGAGATGGGTTGCGGTGAAGCCATTTTTGTCGACAAAGGCCAGTGCTGTTTCGAGCAGTCTGCGTCCGACACCGCTGCCGCGCACACCGTCGTCGACAATAAACCAGCGCAGATGCGCAATATCCGCTCCGAGATCTTCACCGTCGATCGCGACGGAGCCGATGATTTGCTGGCTGCGCATTGCAACCCAGATCGCGTTCTTCGGGCTGTCCAGCCGGTTGCAAAAAGCCGCGAGGCCCTCTGCTACAACGGATTCGAAACGCTGGCCGAAGCCGGATGTCCGGGCGTAATAAAGCGCATGCATCTGCGTGATGCGAGCGATGAGCCCCGGCCTGTAGCCTTCGATGACCTCGACGGCGGGAGCCGCGACATCGCCCCTGTCTCCCAGCGCATCGGCATAAAGGCGTAGCCCTTCCAGAACCGTGAGAGCTTGCGCCGGGCCGATCCGTGTTAAGGCACTCGATACCTGCCGATTTGCGAAGGCGTGAATGGTTCCCACCCTATTGTGCCCGGGTTTGGTCAGTCGGAGCCGTTTGATTCGGCTATCGTCGATATCCGTCTCCTCCAGGAGGTCTCCTGAAAGGACGAGTTTGCGAAGCATTCGGCTGACGCTCGATTTCTCCAGCCTGAGCAACTTCGCCAGATCCCGAGCTGTGATGCCCGGGCACGCCTCGATCTCGATCAGCGCGTGCACGGCGGAGGGCGGCAGATCAGTGCCGGCAAAATCTCCTCCCATAAAGCCGAGTTCGCGAACAAGCCGCCGTGAGATGGAGCGGATATCGTGTATGGGAAGGGGCTGTTCAGGCATGGTTAATCCAATATGGTTGCATGGTGCAACCATATACACATGCGGAACGGTCTGCCAAGGCCATCTCGGCATAAGGACTGGCTTTCTTGGCAAATATTGGCGATCCTCCTTCCATGCACCGATAAAGCGTCTCTTGGCCGCACCAGGGAGGTCAATAATCCGGTCAGGGAGCAGATATGCCCGATACGCCCCGCTTTTTCCGTTATGCCGTTTTGGTTGCGATGTTCCCCGTCGCCGCCCTCGGGCTTGTGGGAACGCCGAATGAATATCGCGCCGTCGGTATCGAGGCTATCGATTGCGACGGCCCTCTATCGGTTCTTGTCGCTGCCGTGCCGGCGTTTTTGGCCTATGCCGTCATCGGCTGGCTGTTTTTGTCTGGCGCCAGGCGCCATCGTTCGCTGATTTCCGGTGGCATTTGCGTGCTGGTATCCCTGGCGCTCACCTGGAACATCGGTCTGGCGCTTCAGGAACATCAACGAAACGCGGCTGAAATGGTCTGCGGTGGCAGTGGCAGGCTTTGACCTGCCCTGAGATCGTGGAACGCTTCCCTAGTCCCGGAACCGGAGGTTGCGGCGGGTCAACTGCTCGACAGTTGTGCAGCCCATCAGCTTCATGCCGCGCTCGATTTCGATACGCATTGTTTCCAAGGCCCTCTCGACCCCCGCCTGGCCTGCAGCGGCAAGCGGGAAAAGATAATAGCGGCCAAGCCCCACGGCTTTTGCCCCCAGAGACAGGGCTTTTAGTACATGGGTGCCACGCTGAATGCCGCCATCCATCATCACGTCAATCCGGTCACCGACCGCATCGACGATCTCGGCCAGCTGGTCGAAAGCGCTGCGGGAACCATCAAGCTGGCGGCCGCCATGATTGGAGAGCACGATGCCGCTGCAGCCGATCTCGACGGCACGCCGGGCGTCGTCCACCGACATGATGCCTTTCAGGCAAAAAGGTCCGCCCCATTCGCGCACCATCTGCTCCACGTCCTCCCAATTCATGGAAGGATCGAGCATTTCGGTGAAATAGCGGCTGATGGAGAGCGCTCCACCGTCCATCTTGATGTGATCGTCGAGTTGCGGCAGGCTGAAGCGCTCATGGGTCAGATAATTGATGCCCCATGCCGGCTTCATGGCAAATTGCGCAATGCCGGAAAGATTGAGCTTGAAGGGAATGGCAAAGCCGGTGCGCTTGTCGCGCTCGCGGTTTCCGCCGGTGATGCTGTCCACCGTCAGCATCATGGTTTCCACACCGGCGCTTTTTGCGCGCGCCATCATATCGCGGTTGAGGCCACGGTCCTTGTGGAAATAAAACTGATAGACCTGCGGCCCGCCGCTGATCCGGCGCGCTTCCTCCAGACTTGTGGTGCCTAGAGAGGACACGCCGAACATCGTGCCGAATTTGCCGGCCGCCGCAGCAACCGCCCGTTCACCCTGATGGTGAAAGAGGCGCTGAAGTGCCGTCGGGGAACAATAGACCGGCATTGACAGCTTCTGCCCCATGACGGTGACCGACATATCCACATCGGCAACGCCGCGCAGCACGTCCGGAACCAGATCGCATTTTTCGAAGGCGGCCGTGTTTCGTCGATACGTCACCTCGTCATCGGCTGCGCCGTCGATGTAGTTGAAGATCGGTCCGGGAAGACGCTGTTTGGCCATGCGGCGAAAATCGTGGAAATTATAGCAGTCTTTGAGTTGCATCTGTTGCCCGACCGGTCAGCTTTGAAAGCTCGAAAAAGATCGAGTGAACCTATACCGGGTCTCAGGGGCGGGCAATTGCGTCCGGGGCGAATTTTGCAGTTCTCAGGCGGTTAGCGATCCCGGCGACCTAGGTCCTCGAGACGGCATGCAGCGCCTTGCCGGTATCAAGAAAGCTCGCAATGTTGGCGATTGTCGTGACCGCAATGTTTGTGAGTGCTTCCTGTGTGAAGAAACCCTGATGACCGGTTACCAGAACATTGGGAAAGGTCAACAACCGCGCGAAAACGTCATCGCGCAACACGTCATTGGACAGATCCTCGAAAAAGAGATCGGCTTCCTCCTCGTAGACGTCAATGCCGAGGGAACCGATTGTGCCGTCTTTCAATCCGGCAATCGCGGCCTGCGTGTCGATGATGGCGCCGCGGCTGGTATTGATGAGCATTACGCCCTTTTTCAGCAGCGGCAGCGTTTCGCTACGAATGAGATGGCGGGTCTCCGGTGTCAGCGGGCACATCAGTGTGAGTACGTCCGACGCGCGGAACAGCTCCTCTCGCGTGACATAGGTCATGCCCAGCGCCACGCAATCCGGATTCTGGCGGATATCGTGGCCGAGCAGACGGCAGCCGAAGCCGGCCGCGATACGCGTGAAGATCGCTCCGATCTTTCCCGTCCCCACAACACCAACCGTCTTCCCGTGAAGATCGAAGCCAAGCAGCCCGTCAAGTGCGAAATTTCCCTCGCGAACGCGATTATAGGCGCGGTGAATCTTGCGGTTGAGCGACAGGATGAGCGCCATGGTGTGTTCCGCCACCGCATAAGGCGAATAGGCCGGCACGCGCGCAATGGTGAGGCCGAGCTTTTCGGCGGCCTGAAGGTCCACCTGATTGAACCCGGCGCATCGCAGGGCGACAAGTCGCACACCCATTGCCGCAAGTTTCTCGAGCACCGGTCCGGACAGGTCGTCATTGACGAAGGCACAGATCGCCATCGCTCCCTCCGCCAACGCCACCGTTTCGGCAGACAGGCGCGCTTCGCAATATTGCATCTTCATGCCAGGGTGGGCGGCAGCGTCAAGGAACTGCCGGTCGTAGGGCTTGGCGCTGTAAACCACGATCCGCATCTGCTTCTCCAGTCTCCAAAAGAAAGCTGCCGTCACAGGGCGGTGCGTTCGGCAGATGGCTCAGCTGTGAAGGCCCGGGGCTTCCTGTCCGGTGCTTTCGACATATTCGGTGTACCCGCCACCATATTGATGGATACCATCGGGCGTCAGTTCCAGAACCCGGTTCGAAAGGGCGGCCAGGAAATGACGGTCATGCGAAACGAACAGCATCGTGCCTTCATAATCCGAGAGGGCCTTGATCAGCATTTCCTTGGTGTCGAGATCGAGATGGTTGGTTGGCTCATCCAGCACGAGGAAATTCGGCGGATCGAACAGCATGGCAGCCATGACGAGACGGGCCTTTTCACCGCCGGAAAGAACGCGGCAACGTTTTTCCACGTCGTCGCCGGAAAAACCGAAACAGCCGGCAAGGGCGCGCAACGGTGCCTGCCCCGCCTTTGGAAAGCGCTCTTCCAGCCATTCCAGGATGGTGCTGTCACCGTCAAGAACATCCATGGCGTGCTGGGCGAAGTAACCGAGCTTGACGCTGGCGCCGAGGGTAACCTTGCCGGAATCCGGTTCCGCCGTGCCGGTCACGAGCTTCAACAGCGTTGATTTTCCTGCACCATTGACGCCCATGATGCACCAGCGTTCCTTGCGCCGCACCATGAAGTCTAGATCGCCATAAATGGTGCGGCTGCCATAGGCCTTGTGCACCTTCTTCAGCGCCACGACATCCTCACCCGAGCGGGGCGCCGGCGCGAATTCGAAAGCAACAGTCTGGCGCCGGCGTGGCGGCTCGACGCGATCAATCTTGTCGAGTTTCTTCACGCGGCTCTGCACCTGCGCGGCATGCGAGGCGCGCGCCTTGAAACGTTCGATGAACTTGATTTCCTTGGCGAGCATGGCCTGCTGGCGTTCAAACTGTGCCTGCTGCTGCTTTTCATTCTGCGCGCGCTGCTGTTCGTAAAAGCCGTAGTCGCCGGAATAGGTGGTGAGACTCCCGCCGTCGATTTCGATGATCTTGTTGACGATGCGGTTCATGAATTCCCGGTCGTGCGAGGTCATCAGCAGCGCGCCGTCATAATTCTTCAGGAAATCCTCAAGCCAGATCAGGCTTTCAAGATCGAGATGGTTGGAGGGTTCGTCAAGCAGCATCACGTCCGGCCGCATCAAAAGGATGCGGGCAAGCGCGACGCGCATCTTCCAGCCGCCGGAAAGCTTGGAAACATCGCCGTCCATCATCTCCTGGCTGAAGCTCAACCCGTCCAGCACCTCACGCGCACGGCCTTCCAGCGCGTAACCATCAAGCTCTTCGTACCGCGCCTGCACTTCGCCGTAACGTTCGATGATGGCGTCCATCTCGTCCATCCGGTCGGGATCGGACATGGCGGCTTCCAGTTCCCGAAGCTCCGCCGCGACCTCGCTGACCGGGCCTGCACCCTCCATAACCTCGGCCACGGCAGAGCGGCCGGACATTTCACCGACATCCTGATCGAAATAGCCGACCGTCATGCCCTTTTCGACGACGACCTGACCCTCGTCCGGCTGCTCCTCGCCGGTGATCATCCGGAAAAGCGTGGTCTTGCCGGCACCGTTCGGACCGACAAGGCCGATCTTCTCACCGCGATTGAGCGCGGCGGAGGCCTCGATATAGAGAATGCGGTGACTGTTCGACTTGCTGATGTTTTCGATGCGGATCATGACAGGGCCTGTGAATGGGAGCGGCCCTCCTATGCCACGGGCCGCCGCCGCTGTCACCTGCCGCACATGTTCTGTCAGCCATGCAGCGGACAAGGCGCTCCGGCGCGGCGCGCCGGAAGCCGATCAGTTGGTGAGCGTGGCTATGCTGCCTGCAGCCTTGCGGGCGATTTCGCCAAAGGCTGTTACGATCTGCTCCATGTTTTCAGGGGCGTAATAATTGTCAGCGCTCGATGCGCAATATTGCAGCAGCGCCTTGCCCTTGTCCGGCGCCATGAAGGCGACGCTGAAAATCTTGATTCCATCTTTCTTGGCAGTCTCGCAGGTGGTGCGCACCGACTGGTCGATGCTGGAATTCCACGAGGCGCTGTTTCCCGTCATTTCGCCATCGGTCATCAGAACAATATAGCGCTCGAAGGATTCGTTCCCCTGCGTTTTATGTGCCTTCGCCTCGTCGGGATTGGCTTTCTTGAGCGCGTTATAGGCGGCGTTCAGGCTGCTGCGGGCATCCGTGCCGCCGGTGGGAAATTCCGGAATCTGTTTGTCCACATAGCTGACAACACTGCTCGTGCCCCAGCTGAGGGGCTGGACGGCATAGGTCTCGTGCGTATAGACCGAGGCACCTGTCCGCACCAGTTGCGAACTGCCGTTGGCAGTGTAAGTCGGGTCGGCCTTGTTCAATGTGGCGACGAGAAATCCGACCGCGGTTTTGAGCGACGTGGCCTTGTTGACATAGCAGGGGGATGTCTTTCCCAGATTGGGATATTTACCCCAATTATCAGCCGTGTAGTTCTGGCATGACGTTTTTTTGGTATCGATTGTATCCGTCTTGAACGACATCGAGCCGGAACGATCTAGCGCCAGATACATGGAGATTGGAGCACCCTTGTTGACGGTGCTCTTTGCGGTGCCGGTTACCGAAAGATCGAGTGTTTTTGCGCCAATGAACCCGAGCAGCGGATTGAGCTGAACCTTGTGGTTGATCGTGGTTTCGATCGTGTAGGTCTTGCCGCGGGCATTTTCCGTCGTCGTAATGCTGGTTGGAGAATTCTCCTCCAGTTTCTTCTTTTCTTCTTCGGTCAGGCTTTTTTCCATCTGCGCGGCAATGAAGCCCTTGGCGATTTCCTTGATCTGCTCATCCGTCAGATCGCCCTTTTTCAGCCGCGCCTCGGTTGCCGCCGCAAGGGCGGCTGAATCCGCAGTGTTCTGCATGTCCGCTTTCACCTGCATCACATTCGCCAACTCCATGCCGGCACCGGCAAAACCTAGCAAGACAGGCAGTAGGATTGCCGTCATGATGCCGAAATTGCCGCTCTTATCGGTCAGGAAACGGCGCTTCAATTTGTCAGGTGCGGAGGCGGTCATAGGGGGGCTCACCGATTAGAATATTCGACTGAGCGCAGGAAACCCGCAAACGATGTAAAATCCGCTAAGGTGATCGGTTCAATTTTACGCAGTGGTCAAATTGACGCAGCTTTCAAAGTATTTTCAAGAATTGTCGTCGCGAAGGTCTGGAATAATACACGTTGTGTCATTGCTGGATAGGGATCACGTCGACCGCCTGTTTTATCTGCTGGTTGCCGTAGCTCTTCAATACCCCGATAACGGGGGCGACATCGGAATAATCCCTGCCATAACCGACGACGATATGGTCGCTCCCCGCCACGATGTCGTTGGTGGGATCGAGCTCCAGATAACCGGCAGCCTCGCCGCACCAGATGCGCACCCAGGCGTGCATTGCATCGGCGCCTTCAAGCCGTTCCTTGCCGGGCGGAGGAATGGTTCGCAGGAAACCGCTGACATAACCGGCGGGAATGCCGAGGCTGCGCAAGGCCATGATCATGATATGCGAAAAATCCTGGCACACGCCGCGCTTTAGTTTGAAGGCTTCCGCAGGTGTCGTATCAACGGTCGTCGCCTCGCCGTCATAGCTGAAGTCCTTATGGATCCGTTTGCACAGAGAGAGCGCAATTTCGCGAATGGTCATTCCGGGCTTCAGCACTTCCCGGGCATAGGCGGATATCGCCGTGTCCATTCCGATCCTTGGACTAGCGCCGATAAAGTGGTGCGGTGACTGGAAATCGAGCGACCACACGCCGGCGAGGTCCTGCGGCAGGCGGGAAAGCTCGGGCGAAAAATCCGCCGTCAATGCCGGGGCTTCCACCATCACCCGCGCCTGCATGCGAATATCGAGCTTTTCATGCGGTGCGCGCAGATGCACCGATGTTGCCGAGAGATGAAAGAAATCCTCGAAGACGGCCCGTTCTTCCGGCGTCGGCGAAACGTCGATGGAGCCGGCGACAAGCCGCTGTCGACCCGGGATGGAGAGCGGCAGGACGCGGATGATGTGGCGTGCGCCATGGGCCGGCGTGTCGTAGGTGTAACCCATATGCAGGGAAAGATCATAGAGCATAGGATTATCCAAGATAGGTCCGGGCCAGAACATCGGAAAGATGCTCCATGTCGGTTTCGAGCTGGCGGTAGATCGCGCCATTCATGTTTTCCGGCGTCATGACCGCCAACCCGGAATGCAGACGCATCGCCTCGCGGTAGAAGGGCGACATCTGGCCGTTGACGAAGGCGTTTGGAAGCTGCTCCACCTCGGTGCGGATCTCGTTCAGCTGAAACAGGATCGAGCGGGGATTGAGCGGGTCGAGTGCCAGAAGATCGGTCACGGTCAGACCTGCCGTATTGACGTTATAGCGCCGGCGATGGGTCATGACGCTGTCGCCGATTTCAAGCAGCATGTCATAGGATCCATCTGGCGCGTCCGGGCCGGTCATATGGCCGAGAAGACGCGTCATATGCAGTCCGCGTTCGAGATAACGGCCGATCGACAGGAAACGCCAGCCGGTAAAGCGATACATGTTTTCGTGCACCAGGCCGGCAAAGCCCGCAAGCTTGCGCAAGAGGACCGTCATGGCATGGGTCGCGTCGTCGCCGGGAGCCACTTTCGCGTGGAAACGGCGGGCTGTCTTGGCAAGGTCGTTCAGCGCCAGCCATCCGTCCGGTGAAAAGCGGTCACGAATGTTGCTGGCGGAATAAAGCGCGCTGTTGATGTTGGTAAGCAGGCTTTCCGGCACGGCATCGTTCATCTCCACATCAAGCGCTTCGAGATACCGCGTGACATGCGCGAGCAGCGGCTGGCGCGGATCAGCGGATTCGGCATAACGCCCATGCCAGGCGCGAAGGATGCGCAAGGCGCCTTCAGAGCGCTCGATGTAACGACCCAGCCAGAAGAGATTGTCGGCCGCGCGGCTTGGCAGGCTGCCCGGCATGTTGCGGGTGAAGCTCTCTTCCGCCGGCAGAAGCGTGGTGCGCTCCACCGGTCTGTCGCTGACGATCCAGACATCAGCCGCGCTTCCGCCCGATTGCATGGCGATGGCGGACACGTCGTCACCGCTGCCGATCCGGGCAAAGCCACCCGGCATGATCTGCCAGCCATCCTGGGTACGGGCGGCAAATACACGAAGGCTCATCGGGCGCGGCACGAGCTTGTTGTCAATATAGGCCGGGGTGGTTGAAAGCTTCACCACTTCCTGGCCCACCAGCCTGTGGCCATCGGAGGCAAGCCAGTCGCTGATCGATTCCTTTGCAGTTTCTCTCAGGGAAGAGCCGAGCACGGACTGGCCGTTATCGTCGAAGAATGGAAGCCGGGAATAGGCCGGGCCAATGACCATGCCTTCGATATTGCCGGCGACGTGACGGCGTTCAGCCTCCTGTCCGCACCACCAGGTGGCGATGGACGGCAATTTCAGTTCTTCGCCGAGAATGTGGCGGCAGATGCGCGGCATGAAGGCAAGCAGCGCCCGCGTTTCCAGAATTCCGCTGCCGAGCGCGTTGACGATGGTGAGCGCTTCATTGCGCAATGCCTGTACCATGCCCGGCGTGCCGATATGGGATTGCTGGTTGAGCTCCAGCGGATCGGAATAGGATGCGTCGAGACGCCGCCAGAGGACGCCGATCGGCTTCAACCCGGCAACCGTTCTGACCATGACGCGGCCATTGACAACGGTCAGGTCTTCGCCCTCCAGCAGCATGAAGCCAAGATAACGGGCGATATAGGCGTGTTCGAAATAGGTCTCGTTGGCCGGGCCGGGCGTTAACACGGCGATCCGGTCGTCAGGGTGTTTTCTTTGCGCCTGCAGCGTGTCGCGGAAAGCACCAAAAAACGAGGCCAGACGGTGAACATGGGTTTCGGCATAGATGTCGGAGAGCGCACGCGTGGTCGCCACCCGGTTTTCGAGCGCGAAACCCGCACCGGAGGGCGCCTGCGTCCTGTCGGCCAGCACCCACCAGTTGCCATCTGGCCCACGCCCGATCTCGAAGGAACAGAAATGCAGGTAATGACCGCTTGCCGGCTTTACGCCGACCATGGGGCGCAGATATTCGGGATTGGAGGCAATCAGCGCCGGCGGCACATAACCTTCCTTCACCAGTCGGTTTTCGCCGTAAAAATCGGCGACCATGGCTTCCAGAAGATTGGCGCGCTGCTTCAACCCCTCGGCAAGAACCGTCCATTCCCGGTCGTCGATCAGCACCGGAATATGGGAGATCGGCCAGTTTCTTTCGCTGCTGCCCTTGCCGTAATCGCGGTAGAACACGCCGGCATCGCGCAGATAGCGGTCAGTGCGGGCAAAACGCTCATGCAGCTCCCGCTCAGACATGCGCGAGAGGGCCTCGAGCAGGGTCTTCCAGACCGGTCTCACCGCGCCGTTATTATCGAGCATTTCGTCGGCAACGCCAGGCAAGGGCGAATATTCAAGCCCGCTTGGTCGCGCGCTCGTTTCCGTCTTGCGTTCCGTTGCCGGGGCTTTGGACAATTTATACTCCGTAAGGCCGGCGCAGATCGAGCGTCAGCGGAAATTCTGGCGACACGGTTTCCGCCCGAAGCGGATATTGCCCTGCCGTATGCCCCCATGGTTCGAAACGGGCGAGGCGGCGTGCCTCCGCCTCATTGCCGTTGACGGGAAATGTCTCGTAATTGCGCCCGCCCGGATGAGCAACATGATAGATGCATCCGCCGATCGATCGCCTCGACCATGTATCATAAATGTCAAAGGTCAAGGGTGAATTGACGGGCAGCACGGGATGCAGGCCGGAAGTGGGCTGCCATGCCTTGAAGCGGACGCCGGCAACTGCGACGCTGCGGTTTTCCGTCGGAGTCAGCGGAACGGCGCGGCCGTTGCAGGCCACCGCGTAGCGGGCGGGATTGGACGTTTCGAGCCGCACCTGCAGGCGCTCGACGGAGCTGTCGACATAACGCACGGTGCCGCCGATGGCGCCCTGTTCGCCCATCACATGCCAAGGTTCCAGCGCCTGGCGCAATTCCAGCTTTGATCCTTCATATTCCACCTCCCCGAAGAAGGGGAAACGGAACTCCTGCTGGGCGGTGAACCATTCGGGCTTCAGGTCGAAACCGTTTTCCCTGAGGTCTGCAAGCACATCCAGGAAATCCGCCCAGATATAATGCGGTAGCATGAAACGATCGGCGAGTGCCGTGCCCCAGCGCACGAATTTGCCGACGGCCGGGTTTTTCCAGAAACGCGCGATGAGAGCACGCACCAGCAACTGCTGGGCAAGCGACATGCGCGCATTCGGCGGCATTTCGAAACCGCGAAATTCCACCAGCCCGAGGCGGCCGGTCGGTCCATCAGGCGAAAACAGCTTGTCGATGCAGATTTCGGCGCGGTGGGTATTGCCCGTTACATCCGTCAGGAGATTGCGGAACAGGCGGTCAACCAGCCATGGCAAGGGCGGAACGCCTTCACCGGGCAGCGGCACCTGCGCAAGCGCGATCTCCAGTTCGTAGAGACTGTCGTGCCGGGCTTCGTCGATACGTGGCGCCTGGCTTGTCGGGCCGATGAAGAGCCCTGAGAAGAGATAGGAAAGCGAGGGGTGCCGCTGCCAGTGCAGCACAAGACTTTTCAGAAGATCGGGTCGGCGCAGGAATGGGCTGTCATTGGGATTGGCGCCGCCCACCACCACATGGTTGCCGCCGCCGGTGCCGGTATGACGGCCATCGATCATGAATTTGTCGGCACCGAGACGTGACTGGCGCGCCTCTTCGTAGACTGCGGTGGTAATGTCGACACAGTCCTTCCAGCTTGAAGCGGGGTGGATGTTGACCTCTATCACACCGGGATCAGGCGCGACGCGGATTACATTGATACGCTCATCATGCGGCGGCGCATAACCCTCTATGTGGACTGGCAATCCAAGCTCGGCGGCAGCCGCCTCCGCTGCTGCAATCAGCTCGAGATAGTCCTCGATGCGTTCCACTGGCGGCATGAAGACGCAGAGCCTGCCATCACGCGGTTCCACCGACATGGCGGTGCGCACCGCGCCGCCGATTTCGCCGATCGTCTGCTCTACGCGTTCCTGCCCCGCAGCTTCGCTGGCATGGAAAGAAGCTTCGGGCATGGCGCGGCCCGATGGCGTGAAGACGTCGGGAAGCGGACCGCGAGGGATCGAGGGGTCGGCCTCGTGAATATAGGGATAGGCGGAGGGCGGCACATAGGGCAGCGTGCCGAGTGGCAGGCGGTAACCCACCGGGCTGTCACCCGGAACGAGGAATATTTTACCGCGCCGCGTCTTCCATTTTTCGCTGATCCAGCGCTTGCCGGCGGCGCGCGCATTCCACGCCTGAACGGGAAGAATATAGCCGGTCGGTGTCGTCAGTCCCCGCTCGAAGACGCGGGCTATGCGGTTTCGCTCCTCCGGGTCCTTCAGCTTGGAATTTGACGGGTCAACATTGTCGGGAAGGCTGCCTTCCTTGATGATCCATTCCGCCGGATCCTCATAGGCCGGCAGCACCAGCTCCCGTTCGATGCCGAGATGGGAGGCGATGCCGCCCAGCAGTTTCTGCGCGTCTTCCGCCTTTGCGCCGGTATTCGCGCCCTCCTCGGCGATAAGCGCCGGGTTCTGCCAGATTGGCAGGCCATCCTTGCGCCAATAAAGCGAGAACGTCCAGCGCGGCAGGCTTTCGCCCGGATACCATTTTCCCTGGCCGTAATGCAAAAACCCACCCGGTGCGAAACGCTCGCGCAGGCGGCGGATCAGCAGGTCGGCCTTTTCGCGCTTTGTCGGCCCCACCGCACCGGTGTTCCACTCATCGGATTCGAAATCGTCGATGGAAACGAAGGTCGGTTCGCCGCCCATGGTCAACCGGACATCATGGGTATTCAGAACCTCATCGACCTCCTGGCCGAGCGCATTGAGTTCTTCCCAGCTTTCGTCCGAAAAAGGCTTGGTGATGCGCGGCGTCTCGGCAACCCGCCGGACCTGCATGTCGAAGGCGAATTCCGTGTTGGCATGGCCGTAATAGCCGCCGGAAATAGGCGCGGCGTTGCGGTAATGCGGTGTTGCCGCCAAAGGAATATGGCTCTCGCCGGTCAATAGACCGGAAGTGGGGTCGAGGCCGATCCAGCCCGCACCCGGCATATAAACCTCGGCCCATGCGTGCAGATCGGTGAAGTCCACTTCGGTGCCGGAGGGGCCGTCCAGCGCCTTGAGGTCCGGTGTCAACTGGATGAGATATCCCGACACGAAACGGGCAGCGAGGCCAAGATGCCTCAGGACCTGCACGAGCAGCCAGCTGGTATCGCGGCAGGACCCCTTGCCGGAAGCAAGCGTCTCCTCAGGTGTCTGGACGCCGGGTTCCATGCGGATGACGTAACCGATCTCCTGCTGCAGGCGGGCGTTGAGGCCGACGACCATGTCCACCGTCTGTTGACCTGGAGTGCGGTCGACAGTGGCCATGAAGGCGGCGAGCAGAGGACCGGTCGGTTCCGGCTTCATGTAGATGGAGAGATCGTCGCGCAGTTCCTGCGGATAGTCGAAGGGCCACTTTGTCGCCTCTTCCTCCACAAAGAAATCGAACGGATTATAAACCGTCATATCGGCGACAAGATCGACCTCGATCTTGAATTCACTCACCGGTTCCGGAAAAACGAAGCGGGCAAGGTAATTACCGTAGGGATCCTGCTGAAGGTTCACGAAGTGATTGGAGGGTGAAACCTTGAGAGAATGGCTGATGACGCTGGTTCTGGAATGTGAGGCGGGCTTCAGTCTGATGATCTGTGGTCCAAGGCGAACCGGATTGTCGTATTTATAATGCGTCAGATGATAGATGCTCGCTTTGATCGCCATTAATCTGCCTTGCCCGGTTTTCCGGCTTATGCGGTTTGTCCGCCCCTCTGAAATTACTCGGATTTTGTGCAATGCAGGAAAAGAAAGCAAGGATCATTTCCTGGGGCAATCGCATTGTTGGTCGAAGCCGCTTCGTTTGCCTGCACGAAGAATTGCGCGGGCTTTCAGGTTGTCGCCGCGGAGATTTCGCCGGCATTGTGGACATGGTCGAACGGCGTGTTATTGCTTGGCATCGAAAGGCGCAGAATCGCGACCGGCTTTCTTTGCCCACTGACGTTTCGGAATGGATGAATGGCAACATCGGTAAGCGACGATCAGCGCAAGGGCGCGGCTAACCTTTCGGGCTTCGATCTCGATTTTCCGGCTCAGCTGCGCGTGATGGGGCGCGCCTTCTGGACATCGCCGGTGCGCAACCGTCTGATCTTGCTGTCGATGGCCCTTCTCACGGTGATATTGCTGACGGCCTACGGGCAGATCAGGCTCAATGAATGGAATGCGCCGTTTTATAACGCGCTGGAACGGCGCGATCTCGACGCCTTCCTTCATCAGCTCGAGGTTTTCGCGGTTATCGCCGGGCTGTTGCTGCTCCTCAACGTCATTCAGACCTGGCTCAACCAGATGACGGCGCTTAACATGCGCGAGGGTCTTGCCAAGGATATGGTGGACCAGTGGCTGAAGCCGGGTCGAGCCGCCCGCCTCGCCAGTTTCGGTACGATAGCCATCAATCCGGACCAGCGGCTCCATGACGATGTCCGCAACCTCGCCGAAAGCAGTACGGCGCTTTCGATCGGTCTTGTGAACGCGACGATCCTGCTTGTCAGCTTCATCGGCGTCCTCTGGTCGCTCTCGGCGGGCTTTGCCATTACCATCAGCGGCGATACCTATGCTATCCCCGGCTATATGGTCTGGGCGGCAATCCTTTATGCCGGTTCCGCTTCCCTGCTCAGCAACCTCGTCGGTTATCGGCTGGTGGGGCTGAACGCGGAGCGTTATTCCAAAGAGGCTGAGCTTCGCTTTTCGTTGATGCGGGCCAGCGAAAATCTTGCCGCCATTGCCCTTGCGCGTGGCGAAAAAAATGAGAGGCGGCGGATTGGCGTCGATATCGATGCCGTCCTCGGTGTCATCCGGGGACTCGCCATGGCGCTGACACATCTGACCTGGGTCTCGGCGGGATATGGCTGGCTGGCGGTGGTGGCGCCGATCCTGATCGCGGCTCCGGTCTATTTTTCCGGCAATCTCACTTTCGGCGGGCTGATGATGGCGGTCGGCGCCTTCAATCAGGTGAATACGGCGTTACGCTGGTATATCGACAATTTCGGGCCGATCGCCAGCTGGAAGGCGACGTTGCAGCGTGTCTCCGTGTTCCGGAACGCTTTGATCCAGATGGACAGCGTGGAACAGCACGGCCTGACGATCGATCTGCAACGCAGCGCGGAGAATGACAGAATCCGTCTTCAGTCGGTTACGATCTGCCGCGATGCGGGCGGGCAGGACATTGAACGCGGGTTCATGCTGCATGAGGCGGATGTCGAGGTCGGGCCGGGCGAACGGCTGATGATCAATGGCGAGCAGGGTGTGAACCGGCGGCTTTTGTTCGCAGCTATGGCGGGGCTGTGGCCCTGGGGCCAGGGCAGGATAGAGATGCCGGATCAAACCGACACGCTTTTCATTGCTCAGCACGGTTATCTACCGGCAGGAACGCTGCGCGAAATCATGGCTTATCCGCGTGCACCCCAGCGCTTTGCGGATGAGGACTATGTTTCGGCGCTCGCCGCATCGGGTCTCGGCGAGATGGCCTCTCGTCTTGATGAAAACATCCGTTGGGACAAAAAACTGGATTCGGACGAACAGGCCAGCATCCGGGTTGCCAATGCGCTGTTGCTGAAACCGAAATTCATCGTCATTGACGATCTGCTGGAAGGCTTGGAAAAACAGACGCAGGACACGCTGGCCGGGGTTTTGAACGGGATCGAGGGCGCGGCGATTGTTTATATCGGCCGGTCCGAGACTTTTCTGTCGATTCTTTCTCCGGCGGTCGCCCATCTAGACCACGTCTCCCAGAAGGACGGGACCGACAGGCGCGATGGCGGCACCTCGCAATAGCTCAATGGTCGTGCTGCCGGGTGTGCCGATCGAGGCGTATCAGAGCCGCAAATGCCATTTTTCAGAGTTGAGCCGCTGTTGTTTGGCGATACTTATGGTGTTGTTCGGCTCCACCTGTGAGCGGAAAGCCAGTGTACCTGTTGCCAGGCTGATGGCGACAACGCTAGCGACCGCCAGAACTATACGATCGTAACGCTGCTGTATCGTGTTGTTTCCACTCCAGTCATAGGCCATTTGTACGCCCCCGCGCTTTTTTGGAATCGTGCCCCATCATGGTTAACCGAAGCTTACGATGCCCCTGTGATTCCTTGCGGTTTTGGAAGGGCTGCCGCGACAAATCGGCTATTGGCGGAAGGGGTGCGGTTGTTTAAGTCCGGCAGCGGGAGGTTTGTGAAAGGAATTTGACAGATGGATCAGCAGCCGCCCGCCGATATGGAACTGACGCTCAGAACGCTTGCCATGCCTGCCGATGCCAATCCGGCCGGCGATATTTTCGGCGGCTGGGTCATGTCGCAGATGGACCTTGCCGCCTTCGTCCGCGCCAATGATGTGGCCGGCGGCCGAACCGTCACGGTCGCAGTCAACGAGATCGTCTTCAAGAAGCCGGTCAAGATCGGTGATACATTGTGCGTCTATACCCGCATCGAAAAGATTGGCCGCACCTCCGTCACGCTCAAGATCGAAGCCTGGACGCGCCGGCACTATCGGGATTCGCGTGAAAAGGTGACAGAGGCCGTCTTCATCATGGTCGCCGTCGATGAGAACGGTGAGCCGCGCCCGGTTCGGAAAGACGTATGAGGCGTTGATTTTCCTTCCGGATGCTGTCCGGAACGCATCGTGGAGAGACCGGCAGCGCAAGCGCCTTGGCCTTTCCGCGACCCCCATATTTCGGAAATATCGAATTTATTTATCAATTTTTGCGATCAAGATATGGAGTAGGACGGGGATCAGGCTTTGACCATTCCAGGTGTTGTTATTGTCGGCGGCGCTCATGGCACGCTCGCCCTCGCGCGCAGCCTCGGGGCCCTGAATGTGCCTGTTTATTACCTCACCCATGACTCACCCCTGCCTAGCTGGTCGCGTTTCGTGCGGGAGACAATACGCTGGGCCGGTCCGCACGACGCAGGGGCAATGTCTTTCCTGCGGCAGATGGCCGACAGGCATCATCTCAAGGGTTGGCTGCTGGTCCCATCCGGCGATGGTGAGGTTCAGCTCGTTTCGCAGCATCACGATGAACTTTCGGCTCTCTACAAGATCGTTCTGCCAGACTGGGCGGCGCTGCAATGGCTGTGTGAAAAACCGCTGCTATACAGGCGTGCGGCGGAACTCGGCGTCAGCATTCCCAGGACCTATGCGCTGGCATCAGCCGCTGATATCGATGCGCTTGACGTGCTGTTTCCCGTCATTCTCAAGCCAAATATGGGCGGCGGCGATACTGCGATTGCCCGCGCCAAGGTCGTCCGCGCCGAAGATCGGCAGGCCCTGAAAGCCGCCTTTGCCGAGGCCAGCGAAGAGATCGGCGCCGGCAATGTGGTGGTGCAGGAACTCATTCCAGGTGGCGGACGAAACCAGTTCTCCTATGCTGCCCTGTGGCTGAACGGAGAACCAGTGGCGGAATTCACCGCCCGGCGCATCCGTCAGTATCCGGTCGATTTCGGTTACACCAGCACTCGGGTCGAGATTGTCGACAACCCGTCGGCGATCGATGCCGCCCGGACAATATTGAGGTCCGCCGGTCATAGCGGACTGGTCGAGGTGGAATTCAAGTTCGATGACCGGGACGGGACGCTGAAACTTCTCGATGTGAATCCGCGTCCTTGGTCGTGGTTCGGCCTCTGTTCTGCTGCCGGCATTGATCTTGGCGCATTGTTATGGCGTGCCGCCAACGAAGAGCCGACCGGCGAGCCGGTCAAGGCCCGCAACGGCACGTCGTGGTCCTATCTTGTCCGTGATCTTGTTGCCGCATTTACCCTGGGGCGGAGAGGGGAGGTGCGGGCTGCCGACTATCTTGCGTCCCTCGCCAAAGTCCGCAGTTGGGCTGCATTTGCGCTGAATGACCCGCTGCCGGGCCTGATCGACCTGCCGCTCACAGCCTTCAGGGTGTTGAAAAAGCGGATATTACCCGGCCTGTCGTCGCGACAACCGGCGGGACTTTTTCTGCAGCCGGTAAAACGCCTTGTGAAATACACCGTCATAAGGGCCGGGCTGGAGGTGAGTTCCCTTCCGGCTGTCCGCTCGGCATTCCCTTCGCTTGCCGGGCGAGGTGTCATCTTCACGCTTCACCACGTGCGTCCGGGCGGCGCTGTTTCGGCTTTCGCGCCCAATGTACAATTGTCCGTCACGCCGGAGTTCCTCGAAGAGGCCATACAGGCGGCGCTCGAATCGGGTCTCGTTCCCGTGCACCTGCATGATCTTCCGGCACTGCTTGCCGGCAGCGGAGAAGACCGGTCGTTTTGTGCCTTCACGCTTGATGATGGCTATCGCAACAACGCAGACTACGCCGCGCCGATCTTTCGCAAATATGGCGTTCCCTACACGATCTTCATCACGCCCGGTTTTGTCGAGCGTAAACGCGGCCTGTGGTGGGAGACCGCCGCCGCCTTGACGCAGAAGGCGGCGTGGTTCGATTTCGATTTCGGGGCAGGGCCGGAGCACGTGACATGCGGAACGCCCCTGCAAAAAGCGGATGCATTCGCGCGGCTGGAAAATTTTGTCCAAAGTGCCGCCGAAGATGAAGCGGTGGAGAGGATCGATCGCGCCGCTCGACAGTGTGGAATCGATCCGGTTGACATCGTGGACGAGCTTATCATGGATGCGGCAGAACTCAGGGCGCTGTCGGAGGATCCTCTGGTGCATCTCGGCGCCCATACCATGACCCATGTGAATATGCGCAAGATCGACGCTGAGCGCCTGGCTTACGAGATTGCGGAATCGAAGCGCCGGGTAGAGGAATATGCGGGCCATACACCGCGCTCCTTTTCTTATCCCTATGGTTGGACGAAGGCGGTGGGCGAGCGCGAGGCGAAGGCGGTATCGGACGCAGGGTTTTCCGCGGCAGTTACCACACAGGCGGGGGTTCTCGGCCTCGGCAGTCTCGAAAAGCCCACACTCTTGCCGCGTGTTTCACTGAACGGCCGCTTTCAGAAAAAGCGCTTCGTCAAAGCCCTTATCTCCGGTCTGCCTTTCCGCTTCGTTTAGCGACGCGAGGGTTCGTCATCCTTGCTGGCACCCGCTACCGGTGGGCATGGCTGATCTTGCTTTCCATTTTTCTCCGGCGACTTGAAAGGTCCGTGCGATCAATTTTGTTATTCACATCTCTTTATCTATTGAATATAAATAAATTTATCGATGTCAAACCTTACAACTTTTCGAAGGCGATGCCGTGCTGTTGATTTTTGCCGATGATCTGACCGGCGCGCTCGACGCGGCCGCCCCCTTTGCCGGGCGCGGAATGGTGACAGAGGTGGCAACGGGGCTGGAAGGCGTGCATGCGGCGCTGGCCGCTGCCCCTGCCGTTCTCAGCGTCAATCTTGGATGCCGCGATGGGAAGGCGGACGAGGCCCGACGTCGCACACAGGAACTACTGGCACTGGTTCCAGCCGACACGATCCTGTTCAAAAAGATCGATTCCCGCCTGAAGGGACATATAGCGGCTGAAATGGATGCAATTTCTTTCCGGCGCGCTCTTGTCGTGCCGGCGATTCCGGATTTCGGACGTATCGTCAGTGGCGGCGCCGTCTCGGGCTTTGGGGTTGAAACCGCCATCGCGATTGATGAAAAACTGGGAAGACATGCCCTGCGTTGTTCAATACCCGATACGCGAACGACTGACGATATCAGGCAGGCCCTTTCTGCCGCGCAGGCTGAAGGGGTTGATCTTTTCATTGGCGCGCGTGGTCTTGCTGAGACGCTGGCTTCGGTGATGGCGGCGCGCGTCCTGCCCGATGTTGCAACCGTTCCACCTGGCAAGGGGATCTTTGTCATCGGTTCCCGCGATCCGATTACATTGGAGCAGATTGACGTCCTCAAGAGCGCGGATCTGGTGTCGATCATTGAAGCGCCCAACGGTGCCGTTCCGCGGGACGAGGAGGAAGACGTCGACCTTTCCCTCATTCAGGCAACCCAGGGGGATGAGTATCTTTCTTCGCTTGAAGTTTCAGACCGGCTGGCGGAAGGGGTCGTTCCGCACTTCACGGCCGGCGCGGGCAGGCTGCTTCTGTCGGGTGGGGCAACGGCCGAGGCGGTGCTGCGCGCGATGGGCATTTTGCGGCTGCGTCTTGCCGGCGAGTGCCTGCCGGGCCTCGGTGTCGGCTGGGCGGGAAACCAATGCATCATTGCGAAATCGGGCGGTTTTGGGCAAGCTGACACACTGAAACGTATCGCGAAAATGATGCTTGGCGCGACAGATGCTGGAGAGAGCTGACCAGATGGGGCTGATGAAAGAAACGGCGCGCAAGGCACTTCCGGACATTATTTTCGAAAGGATGCACCGGGCGATAAAATCCGGCGCCTACAAGCCGGATGAAAGATTGCCAACCGAACATGAACTCGCCATGGAATTCGAAGTGTCCCGGCCGGTCGTTCGCGAGGCACTACGGCGATTACGCGAGCAGGGTTTCATTTACTCCCGCAGAGGTTCCGGCAGCTATGTCCGGGCCTTCGGTCTGCGTGAACCGCTTGGCTTCGGACAGCTGGAAAACGTTGCGGACCTTCTGAATTGCTACGAATTCAGGCTGACGCTCGAGCCCGCGGCGGCCGCTGCCGCGGCATTACGGCATGACGCCGAGAGACTTTCCGCCATCAGGAAGGCGCTTGAGCTGATGCGGGATGCGACCAACCGCCAGTCCCACCGCGAGGATGCCGACTATCAGTTCCACCTTGCCATCGCGCGGGCGGCGCGGAACAGCTATTTCTCCACCGCGATGGAGGCTCTCAAGGATCATATCGCGGTCGGGATGAAATTCCACGGCATGTCCGTAAAGCGCGAGGCCTCGGGCCTGACCCGCGTTTTTGCCGAGCACGAGGCCATCGCAAAGGCGATCGCGGATGGAGATGCCGATTCAGCCCGCCAATTGATGCTGCAGCACCTGACAGGATCGCGCGACCGGCTCTTCGAGTCATCGCACGGAGATTAGGCGGCTCAAGTAAACGGCCCGAGAACCGATGCGCGGTCACGCGCATCGGTTCTGCTTCAGTAGGCGTGACGGTAAATTCCCAGCACGTCCTGCAGGGTCATGTCGACGGGGTTGTTATCCATCAACCTGCGGATGGCATGGGCATCCTCGGCATAGCGGGTCAGTTCGGCCTCGGCTGCTCCGTGTTTGGCAAGCGACATTTCGATGCCGAGCGCCGCGCAGAAATCGGTTGCTGCCTTGCGCAGATCACCGGGCGAGAGATTGTCACGAAGCCCCAACGCTCCAGCCACTTCCGCCGTCTTCGCGGAAACCGCAGGCTGATTGAAGGCCAGCACATGTGGAAAGACGATGGCGTTGGCCAGCCCGTGCGGCAGGCTGAGACGCGTGCCGAGCGGATAGGCGATGGCGTGGCCGGCCGCCGTGTTGACCGGGCCGAGGCAAATGCCGCCATAATAGGAGGCGAGCATCATGCCTTCCCGCGCTTCCGTATCCGAACCGTCGCGAACGGCGCGGGCGAGATATTTCCCGACCAGCGTGAAGCCCATGCGGGCAAAGCCGTCAATCATTGGATGGGCCTTGCGGTTGGTAAAGGCTTCGACGCAATGGGCCATGGCGTCGATGCCTGTTGCCGCAGTTACGGCCGATGGTACGGAGTAGGTGAGTTCCGGATCGAGAATAGCGAAATCCGCGATCAGATATGGGCTTTCGACGGCGATCTTGCTGCCCTTGAGGGGATCGGTGATCAGCGAGCGGATGCCTGCTTCCGAGCCGGTGCCGGCCGTGGTGGCTATCTGCACGAGGCGCGTATCGCGACGGGCGACCTTGTTAGGTCCGGCGACGTCCTCAAGCGTCTGATCTGAATTCCACAATGCGGCGACAAGCTTTGCCACATCCATCACCGAACCGCCGCCGAGGCCGATGATGAGATCGGGCCTGGCAGTGCGCGCCGCGTTGAGAGCGGCGTCCAGTGTCGTCGTATCCGGCTCACCCGGAATGGCGTCGAAGACGGCAAAGGGCCCTTGCAGTTGCAGACGTTCGGCGAATTTTGCCGTCAGCGGCGTCGCGATTACCAGTGTTGAGGCGGTTTTGCCGGCCCAGTCACCAACCTGCGCGACGGTGCCTGCGCCAACCGCGAGCCTGCGCGGCTGGTGGATAAGAATGGGAGCCGTAGGCATGGTGCTCATCCCTTTCCACCCTTGCCTGCCACGAGCTTGCGCGCATAGGCGATGGCCGCATTCATGTTGCCGTGATTGGCGATGCCCTTGCCGGCTATGTCGAAGGCGGTGCCGTGATCGACGGAGGTACGGTCTATCGGCAGGTCGACGGAGACATTGACGGCGGTGTCAAAGGCGACGAGTTTGATGGGGATATGCCCCTGATCATGATATTGCGCGACGACGAGATCGAAAGCGCCTGAATAGGCGCGATGAAATACGGTATCGGCGGAAACAGGCCCTTGTACTTCGATGCCTTCGGTGCGTGCGGCCGCAACCGCCGGCGCGATCTGATCGTCGTCCTCGGTGCCGAAAAGACCGTTTTCGCCGCAATGCGGATTGATGCCCGCCACCGCGATGCGGGGTCGTTCGTAGCCGATGCGCTTCAAGTGGGCGTTGCCGGCGCGAATGGTGGCCAGCACCCGCTCCGTCGTCGCCCGGCGTATGGCCTCCTGCAGCGAGACGTGGGTCGAAACATGAATGACCTTCAGCCGCTCGGATGCGAGCAGCATATAAGCGGCCGAGGCACCTGTCAGGCTGCGCAGCATGCCGGTGTGGCCGTCATAATGGTGGCCCGCAAGGTTCAACGCTTCCTTATTGATCGGCGCGGTGACGATGCAGCCGATCCGCCCTGCCTCGGCGTCCCGCACAGCCGTTTGGATGAAGCGGAATGCGGCGTCGCCGGCCACCGGTGAAAGCGTGCCCCAGGGCAAAGGCGCACCCTCAACGGGCAAGTCTGCCACGTGGGGGGCAAGATCGATATCGAGACCGAGCGCCTGCCTTGCTGCCTCCAGCGTGGCGAGGTTTCCGTAAATCCGCGTTGCGGCCTGGTCGGAAGCGGACATTTCAGCAAATGCCCGGACAGTGATCTCGGGACCAACCCCGCAAGGATCGCCCATCGTGATGCCTATAATATTGCTCATCTTTTTCTCCCGTCCGCAGTTTCGGCCCAGCCGGGCTCCAGCCGCACATATTTGATGGCGCGACGATGATAGGTGTAGCTCGCGTGCAGCGCACCGTCAGGTGTCTCCAGAAGCCATGGATAGGACATTTCCAGGTTTCGGCCATCCGTCGAATCGTTCGACAGACATGTGCCCGGCCCGTCCTCGATCAGGATACGGGTCGGAAAGCTGCGCCCGTTGTCATCGGAAAGGCAGATTGTGACGGGTGCGCGCGGCACCCCCCAGACGGGCACGCATCCGCCGCTTGGATCAGCATCCGGCCTGCCATCGTCCTCTCCGAGTTCGTCATAAAGCGAGGCGCGGCGGTCGCTCGACTGGGCGGCGTTGACGGGATTGCAAATCATTGCCAGCCGGCCGCTACCGAGCCTTGTCACGGCGATGGAAGAATTGTTGTTCGGCACATCGGTCGGATGCGGCCTTGACCATGAGCGACCGCCATCCTTGCTTTCGGTGCGGTAGACAAAATCGGCCTGGCGACGGCGGAAAAAAGCGGAGTGTTGCCCGTCCGTTCCCGCCACCGGGCTCATATGCACGCAGCCGATCGAGTCCGGCAATTCCTGCAAAGTCCATGTATCGCCATCGTCCGTGGAAATGCCGAGCGCTGCCGTATCGTGGCTGCCGTTCCATTTCTGTCCGGGTCGCTGAACGCAACGGAAGATCGGCAACAGCCACGCTCTATCATCGCGGATACGCAGCGGCGCGCGGATGAAACAGCCCTTCGGAAGATCGAGAAATCGTCCGTCCTCCGAAATGAGCTTCTCCGGTTCCGACCGATTACGATGGATTTTCGCCATGCGGATGCGGCACTCATCTTGATTGCCGGAGGGCTGGGCGGTGTGAAACAGCCAGAGAGCGCCATCCGGCGCGGTGAAAAAAACAGGATTCTGTTCGGAGTGGGCCGTATCATGACTGAGGCGCTGCGGCGCTCCCCAGCGTCCGGCTCCGGGCGTCAGCACGGATGCGAAGATGGAAATATCCGACTTTCCCTCGAGCGTTCCCCCGAACCATGCGCAGAGCAGCACGCCATCGTCCAGAAGATGCAGGAAGCTCGCATGGTTCTGGATCATGGGCGATGGCAGAAAGGCTTCACGCCGTTTTTCTGACGTGACGTGGATATCTCCGGTCATGGCCTGAGCGATGTCATCAGGGGTCATCTTGATCTCCTCTTGGGCAGATGAAAACGGCACATTCGAAAAGTTGTCAAGTTTATTATGTAAAAAATATCGTGATATTCATTCGGAGTTTTATATCTAATATGTTGATTTACAATAATAAAAATTATAAACAGAGACTGATCTGAAATCGGTAAGGAAAAATAAATTGACAAAAAATGCGATAGCGTCGATGCTTTGATGACGGGTGGAGGAGACGATCATCCGCACGCCATGCTCCCCGATGCGGGAGACGGGGCCTTTAACTGCCTCTTGCGGTCCACCGCCATGTTGCTGAATTTCTGATCTGGGAGGAGAACGGAATGAAGAAGTCATTGATTGCGGGCGCCCTTGTTTTGGGTTCCCTCAGCGCCGCCGGCTCGCCGGCGTTTGCAGCTTCGGGGCCGATCAAGATCGTGCTGGCGGAAGAAGCGGACCTGCTTGAGCCCTGCATGGCCACGCGCTCCAACATTGGCCGTATCATTATGGAAAATGTCAGTGAGACCCTGACCGAGCTTGATGTGCGCGGCAAGAACGGCGTTCAGCCGCGCCTTGCTGAAAAATGGGAGCAGAACTCCGATGGCAGCTGGCGCTTCCACCTGCGCCAGGGCGTGAAATTTTCCGACGGTACGGATTTTGACGCCAAGGATGTGAAGCACAGCTTCGAGCGCATCATGAGCGACAAGAACGCCTGCGAGTCCCGTCGCTATTTCGGCGGCATGACGGTGACGCCCACGGTTGTCGACGACCATACGATCGATTTCAAGACGGATCCGGCCCAGCCGATCCTGCCGCTGCTGATGTCGCTCGTGACCATCGTTCCCGAAGAAACCAAGATGGAATTCATCCGCGAGCCTGTCGGCACCGGGCCCTACAAGCTGACCAACTGGACTCCCGGCCAGCAGATCGTACTGACGTCGCGTGATGATTATTGGGGCAAGAAGCCGCAGGTCACGGAAGCGACCTATCTCTTTCGCGCCGATCCCTCGGTGCGGGCCGCCATGGTGCAGACTGGCGAGGCGGATCTCTCCCCCTCCATTTCACAGCTAGACGCGACAAATCCGAAGACCGATTTTTCCTATCTCGACAGTGAAACGGTCTATATGCGCCTCGATCATAATATCGCGCCGCTGAACGATGTCAGGGTGCGCCGCGCGCTTAACCTTGCCATCGACAGGCAGGCATTTCTCGGCACGCTGGTTCCCGAAGGAGCGGTCCTGGCGACGGCGCTGGTTCCGCCGACCACGCTCGGCTGGAATCCCGACGTCAAGGTCTTCCCCTATGACCCTGAGGGTGCAAAAAAGCTGCTCGAAGAGGCAAAGGCCGCCGGCGTAAAGGTGGATACACCGATCACCGTCATCGCGCGCACGGCGAATTTCCCGAACGTTACCGAGATCATGGAAGCGATCCAGCAGCAATTGCAGGAAGTCGGCTTCAAGATCGACCTGAAATTCGTGGAAGTGGCCGAGCACGAAAGCTATTATTCGAAGCCATTCAAGGAAGGCCGTGGACCGCAGATCGTCGCCGCCATGCATGACAATTCCAAGGGCGACCCGTCCTTCACGATGTTCTTCAAATATGCCACCAAGGGTACCCAGTCCGGCTTTTCTGACAAGAAGGTGGATGATCTGATCGAACGCGCCTCCGCAGCCGTGGGTGACGAGCGCGCCAAGCTCTGGTCCGAACTCATCGCCTATCTGCATGATGACGTGGTCGCGGATGTGTTGCTGTTCCACATGGTCGGTTTCTCCCGTGTCTCCGAGCGGTTGGACTTCAAGCCGACCATTGCCACCAACTCGATGCTGCAGCTTTCGGAAATCGGCATCAAATAAGGTCCCGTGTCCTGTCAATGAAGAAGCGGCGGCGCGGCGGAAGCTTCGCCGCCGCATTGAAAAACCGGAGGCAACAATGCTGAGCTTCATCCGAAAACGTTCCTTTGCGAGCCTGATCTCCCTGATCGGCCTCATCGTGATGGTTTTCTTCCTGTCCCGTCTGACGGGGGACCCTGCGGCGCTGTTTCTGCCGGTGGAAGCCTCCGAGGAATTGAAGCAGCAGTTTCGCGCCTTGCACGGTTTGAACGACCCGCTGATGGTGCAGTTTCTGCGCTATGCCGGCGATGTGATGACGGGTGACCTGGGTGAATCTCTCCGAAAGGCGCGCCCGGCGCTGGATGTGGTGCTGGAGGCTTTCGTCTGGACGCTTTGGCTTGCCGTTATCACCATGTCGCTGGTCACCACGGCTGCCATCATCATCGGCTCGCTCGCGGCGTTCCGTTCCGGCGGCTTTTTTGACCGCGTCGCTTCGAGTATCTCACTCATCGGGGCATCCGTGCCGGATTTCTGGCTGGCGATCGTTGCGATCGTGGTTTTTTCCGTCAACCTGGCCTGGCTTCCCACGTCCGGCACAGGGTCTGTGCTGCACTGGATATTGCCTATCGCGGTCCTGTTTGTGCGCCCCTTCGGCATTATCGTGCAGGTGGTGCGCGGCTCGATGATCGGCGCGCTGTCCTCGGCCTATGTCAAAACGGCGCGCGCCAAGGGTGTGAAATCGGGTCCGATCATCTTCATCCACGCCTTGCGCAATGCCATGTTGCCCGTGATCACCGTTATCGGCGATCAGGCGGCGAGCCTTCTCAACGGCGCCGTCGTGGTTGAAACCATCTTTGGTTTCCCCGGCGTCGGCAAGCTGATGATCGATTCCATCCTTCAGCGGGATTTCAATGTCGTTCTGGCCGCCATCCTCGTCACGGCGTTGGCCATCTTCCTGATGAACCTTCTGATCGATATCGCCTATGCGCTGCTCGATCCGCGCATCCGGCACTGAGGAGGTCGTCCAGCCATGAGCCTTATGAACGCCGATACTGAGATCATCGATGAACCGTCTTTCGCAACCCGCATGCTGCGCATGTTGTGGGCGGACAAGTTTGCGCTCTGCGCGGCCATCTTTCTCGTCATTGTCGTCATTCTCGCTTTTGTCGGCCCGGCCTGGCTCGGCGATCTCGCGACGAAACAGAACCTGCGCGGGCGCAACCTTGCACCGTTCGACTGGCAGCGCGAGTGGTATTTCTGGCTGGGGGCGGATGCACTCGGCCGCCCGCTTCTCGCGCGCATCGTCGCCGCCACACAAAACACGGTGATGATCGCCGCCGGCGCGGTTTTTCTCTCCGCCGTTACCGGAACCGTACTCGGCCTCATCGCCGGTTTTTCCTCCAGCCGCACCGGCCAGATCATCATGCGGCTTGCGGATGTGATCATGTCCTTTCCATCGCTGCTGATTGCGGTCATCGTGCTCTATCTGCTGGGCTCCTCCATCCTCAACCTGATGCTGGTACTCGCCATCACACGGATTCCCGTTTATATCCGCACCACCCGGGCGGAGGTGCTGGAGGTGCGCGAACGGATGTTCGTGCAGGCGGCAAGGGTCATGGGCGCTTCGGGAAAACGCATCCTCTTCCGCCACATCTTGCCCGTGGTGCTGCCGACACTGACGACCTTGGCAACGCTTGATTTCGCTTATGTTATGCTCGCGGAAAGCGCGCTGTCCTTCCTCGGCATCGGCATTCAGCCTCCGGAAATCACCTGGGGCCTGATGATTTCGCAGGGGCGGCAATATCTCACCAATGCCTGGTGGCTGTCCTTCTGGCCGGGGCTCGCCATCATTCTCACCACCCTGTCGCTCAACCTGCTGTCCAACTGGCTGCGCATCGCGCTCGACCCGGTGCAGCGCTGGCGACTGGAAATGAAGGGCCGTAAAAATGGCTGATCATCTTCTCGAGGTACGCAATCTTTCCGTGGAATTCCACACCGTAAGCGGTGTCGTGCATGCGGTGAAGGATGTCTCCTACCATATCGACCGAGGTGAGACGCTGGCGATCCTTGGCGAAAGCGGTTCCGGCAAGTCGGTGTCCTCGTCGGCCATCATGAACCTCATCGACATGCCGCCCGGCCGCATCGGCGGTGGAGAAATATTGCTCGACGGCAAGGACCTGCTGACCATGCCGACCGAGGCGCGCCGCGAGATCAACGGCCGGCGCATCGCCATGATCTTTCAGGATCCGCTCAGCCATCTCAACCCGGTTTATACTGTTGGCTGGCAGATCCGCGAGGCAATGACCACGCATGGCATGGGCAAGGCCGAGGCAAAAGCGGAAGCGAGGCGGCTTATATCGCGTGTGGGCATTCCCGATCCTGACAGGGCGCTGACGAAATATCCGCATGAATTTTCCGGCGGCCAGCGCCAGCGCGTGATGATCGCCATGGCGCTGGCGTTGCGCCCAGATCTTCTGATCGCCGACGAACCCACCACCGCGCTCGACGTGACGGTGCAGGCGGAAGTGCTTTCGCTGCTCAGGGAACTGCAGCGGGAAACGGGCATGGCAGTGCTCATCATTACCCATGATCTCGGCGTTGTTGCCGAAATTGCCGACCGGGTCGTGGTGATGGAGAAGGGCGTTCTGGTAGAGGCCGGCACCGTTCGCGAGGTTTACAGCAATCCGCAGCACCCCTACACCCGCAAGCTGATCAACGCCGCCCCCGGCCGGGGCGAGATGCATGAGCCGGAAGCAACGGGTGAGCCATTGCTCAGCGTGCGGAATGTGCGCAAGCGTTACGGCGCCTTCGAGGCGTTGAAAGGTGTCTCTTTCGACCTGATGGCCGGAGAAACCATCGCCGTCGTCGGCGAAAGCGGTTCCGGCAAGTCGACGCTCGCCCGCATCCTGCTGCGGCTCGATGAGCCGGATGCCGGCAGCGCCGTCTGGAAGGGGCGTGACCTGTTCAGGCTGTCGCCAGCGGAGCTTTATGCGCTTCGGCGCGATCTGCAGATGGTGTTTCAGGACCCTACCCAGTCGCTCAATCCCCGCATGACGGTGTTCCAGCTGATTTCCGAAGCCTGGGTCATCCATCCGGACATAGTGCCGAGGGCGAAATGGCGTGAACGGGTTGGCGAGTTGCTACAGCAGGTCGGTCTTTCACCGGATCATATGCGCCGGTATCCGCACCAGTTTTCCGGCGGCCAGCGGCAGCGCATCGCCATTGCCCGGGCGCTGGCGCTGGAGCCGAAGCTGATCATCTGCGACGAAGCGGTTTCTGCACTCGACGTTTCGGTTCAGGCGCAGGTTATTGCGCTGCTGGACAAGCTGCGCCGCGAAATGGGCCTCTCTTTTATCTTCATCGCTCACGACCTGCCGGTGGTGCGGGATTTTGCCGATCACGTCATGGTCATGCAGCGCGGGGAAGTGGTGGAATTCGGCACCGTCCGCCAGATTTTCGAAGCGCCGGGCGAGGCTTACACGCGCGCGCTCCTATCAGCCAGTCTCGACCCCGACCCCGATAGGGAGGCCGGACATAACGCTGCATCGCCTGTCCAGGCCACCGGAAATTCAAGCGGAGTTCTTTCATGAGCAAACAAGCCTTCGTTGCGCTCGTCACCTGTTTTAATGAAGACGAAACCATCAATTATGAGGCGACGCGTGCGCAGGTGCGCCGTCAGGTAGCCGCCGGCAACAACATCATGTGCGCCGGTACCAACGGCGATTTTACCGCGCTGACGCATGATGAAAAGATCCGGCTGACGGAGGAGGTGGTGGATGAGGTGGCCGGCCGCGCCAAGGTCATCGTGAATGCTGGCATGCCGGCCACCTTCGAAACCCTGCAGCTCGCGAGATCCTTCGACCGTATCGGTGTCGACGGCATCGCCGTCATCACGCCCTTCTTCATCGCCTGTACGCAAGATGGCCTGATCCGCCATTTCTCGACGGTGGCCGACGCTGTCGACACGCCGGTCTATCTCTATGACATTCCCGCCCGCACCCAGAACCACATAGAACCGGAAACCGCCCGCAAGCTCGCCACTCACGGCAATATCGCCGGCATCAAGGATTCCGGCGGTGCACAGCAGACGCTCGAAGCCTATCTTCGGGTGGCGAAGGATGTGCCCGGCTTCGAGGTCTATTCCGGCCCGGACCATCTCGTTCTGTGGTCGCTGCAGAACGGTGCGGCAGGCTGCATTTCCGGTCTCGGCAACGCGCTTCCGGATGTGCTCGCCGGCATTCTCGATGCTTTCAACGCCGGCGACATCGCCGAAGCCGAACGCCAGCAGGCCATTTATGCGGCTTTCCGCACCGATCTTTATGCCCTCGGTTTCGCGCCGGCCATGGTAAAACGTTCGCTTTATCTCCAGGACCCTTCCGTCGGCGCCAGCCGACAGCCGGCGCTCCTGCCGGATCCTGATCAGGATGACCGGATCATTGACATCCTCCGGCGCTATCAGCGCCTGTAGGCCCGATCGATCAATCACACGCGCCTGGCAAAATCCGAGGCGTGTCATCAGTAAATATCGGCAAAAACAATCAAACTCCAACCCCATTCCGTGAGCTCGTTCAAGACGAATAATTGTGACACAAACGCGAAATTCCGCTTGTCAGCCCGGCCATTGATGTTTAAGAGGAGCGCGCAACGCAAGCGTTCGCGCATGCGGAGAGGTGGCAGAGTGGTCGAATGCACCGCACTCGAAATGCGGCATACCTGCAAGGGTATCGTGGGTTCGAATCCCACCCTCTCCGCCATTGATGCAAAAAAGCGTAATTTTATCAATGTGTTGTAATTAATTTGCGCCTTCGCCCCACAAAATGACCCACATAATTGTTGTGTGAGGATCATCATCGTTGGCTTGGCTGTTAGATAAGTGTCGCGAACGTCGCACCGTGGGTAAAGTCTTCGTGCCTAGGCCCCGAAAAAGTTCGCTTTGCGCTCTTGGTTGACCAAAGAGTGCAGTGGCGTTTTCTTCAGCCTCGACTTATCTCATGCAAAAGTAGCTCGCACCATTTGTATGGCCTCCTGCTCCAGGTCTGGCGGATATCCAAACTTCTTGAGGATGCGTTTCACTAGGATGCGCATCCTGGCGCGGGCACTTGCCTTGTGTTGCCAATCAACGGTGACTGAGCCCCGCATATTCTCGACCAGTTCGTGGGCGATCACACGCAACTGTTCGCTACCCATGACCTCGACGGCCGTCTCATTGCCAGCAAGCGCGTCATAAAAGGCGATCTCCTCCGGAGAGAGACCAAGCTCATCACCACGTGCGGTCGCCGTTTGGATTTCCTTCGCCAGCGCGATCAGTTCCTGAATCATTTCGACCGTCGAAATCGCATTGGCATGATACCGGGCCACCGCCTCCTCAAGGCGTCGAGAGAAGGTCTTGGACTGAACGACGTTGGTTTTGGACCGGCTCTTGATCTCCCCGTTCAGAAGCTTCTTCAGAGCTTCCAGCGCGAGGTTCTTCTTTTCCATCTTCTGGACGTCCATCAGGAACTGGTCAGAGAGAACAGAGATGTCGGGCGACTGCAGCCCCGCAGCCTTCAGGATGTCTACGATCTCGGCGTTGGCTACGGCCTGGTTGAGAAGCTGCTCCACCGCCATTGATTTGGCCTTGTCGGACATCTTGCCGGTAGCCGTGGTTTTCACCAGAGCGGCGCGAACGGCCTGGAAGAAGCACACCTCATCACGAATTTCCGTTGCCGCATCGCTGGCGGAGACAAGGGCATAGGCCTTGCTCAGCTCCAAAACCGCATCCTGATATCGGCGATGCGCCTGTTTCTTGACCTCTGGGCTTTCGACTTTTGCTGCTTCCGCCTGCTGCCACTTCAAGATCCAGGCGATACCGTCTGCCAGCGCCTTCAGCCGCTCGATAGGCTTGCCCGTGACACCCAGGCTTTAGTCATGCCCGGTGAACATGCCCCGGACGATCTCGTATTTCTCCAGGAGGACGGCGACGGTTTCCTCTTCATCAATCCCCGTCTTGTCTTGATCGGATTGAGAATACTGCGCGGGCGCTTTCTTCAGGTTGGTGGCGATGTCGATGTAATCGACCAGGAGGCCGCCTGGCTTCTCCTTGAAGACACGGTTGACGCGGGCAATCGCCTGCATCAACCCATGACCCGCATCGGCTTGTCGATATACATCATGTGCATGCAGGGCGCATCGAACCCCGTAAGCCACATGTCGCGCACGATGACCAGTTTCAGCGGATCATCGACCTTTCGCGCCCGCTTGGCGAGATCGTCGCGGCCGGACATTGCCTTGGCGACCCTCGCCGTCCGGATGCAAATCGACTGTCATGTCTGCTAACAGGATAGATCAATCCGGCGCTTGGGTGAAGCCAGTTTATGTCAAGCAGCAGCGTACTTGCGATCGATCATCAAATGAGGAAGACGATCGCCTCTGGTCGGTCGAGTGGCGTTCAACGGCTGATGAGGGCGGAAGTTTGCATGGTCCGACTGCCGGTCTTTCCTGGCGTTTCCACGTCATCAAACAATCGAAGAGGGAGTAAACAGATAACGACCAACGACAGGCGGGTAACAACGGCCTCCTGTGCTCCTAAGGGAATGACGCGTGGTCGTCAGCTCGCACGTCCGCAATGGCGAGGCGCCCTGAGGTTTTTGCGAAATCAGCACCTTCGATAGTGCCCGGCGCGTTCAATACCGGTTGCAATGACGCGCGCAACGAGCGCATCGACCTCTCAACGGTCGGCAGGCTCTGACAAGTCGCGAGCCTCACAATTGAGCGACTAAGGAGGTGCTAACCCCGATATGTTGCACTGTGCCACCCGCGCCGGACGTCATAGCCTGATGAGCACCTGCCAAAAGCAACTGGTTTCGCACAGGCGGGACTACGGCGCTGCGGTCTGCGTGCGCTCCTTTTTTATCTACGGCACGACGGCGGGCGAAAAAGCTGATTTGATAAGTGTTCTAGTGTACTCAGCCGAAGGCCGGTTGAAGATGGCGTTTGTCTCTCCCTCCTCGACAATCTTTCCGTTTCTCATGACGATGACGTAATCTGAAATGGCCTTGATGACGGACAGGTCGTGGCTGATGAAGATGTAGGAAAGGCCGTGGGCCTTCTGTAGATCACGCAGGAGGTCGATAACCTGGCCCTGAACGGACCGGTCCAGCGCCGACGTGGGTTCGTCAAGAATGATGACCTCTGGTTTGAGAATAATGGCGCGGGCAATGGCGATACGTTGGCGTTGCCCCCCGGAAAATTCATGGGGATAGCGGTTGCGGGCGGCGGGATCGAGGCCGACTTCCTTCAGCGCCTCGATTGCGCGCCTGTCCCGTTCCGCACGGTTGAGGTCCCGGTCGTGGACGAAGAGCCCCTCGGTGATGATCTCGCCTACTGTCTGTCGCGGCGAAAGCGAACCATAGGGGTCCTGGAACACGAGCTGGAGATGCCGCCGTAGCGGCCGCATGGCCTTTCGATCAAGCCCGGTGATTTCCTGTTTTCCGAAAAAAATCCGGCCATCGGCCTGGATCAGGAGCAGCAGAGCGCGACCGAGCGTGGATTTGCCTGACCCGGATTCGCCAACAATGCCGATCGTCTGTCCCTGATGAAGATTGACGTTCACGCCATCAACGGCCCGGAACTTGCTCGATTTCGACAGGAAGCCGCCCGGAATTGTGTAATCGATCGTTACGTTCTGGCCGGAAAGCACGATCGGAGCCTCTCGGCTGACTGCAGGCTTGTTCCCTCGGGGCTCGGCATCGAGAAGCATCCGGGTATAATCCGCCTTCGGGCGCTCGAAGATATCCTCCGTGGTCCCAGCCTCTACGATTTCCCCCCGTCGCATGACCGCGACGCGATCGGCAAAGTGGCGGACGACGCCGAGATCATGCGTGATCAGCACGATCGCCATCCCGAAACGCTGCTGCAGCGACTTCAAAAGATCAAGGATCTGGGCCTGGATCGTAACGTCGAGGGCGGTGGTCGGCTCATCCGCAATCAGGATGTCCGGCTCGTTCGCGAGCGCCATGGCGATCATGACGCGCTGGCGCTGACCACCGGAAAGCTCGTGAGGATAGCTGTCTATACGCCGCTCGGGCTCCGGAATTCCGACGAGCCTCAGCAGTTCGAGAACGCGTGCGCGCGCCTCCTTTTTACTGCCACCGCGGTGGTGAATGATCGGCTCAGCAATCTGCGCACCGATCCGGTAGAGAGGATCGAGCGAGGTCATCGGCTCCTGGAAGATCATGGTGACTTTCGCGCCACGGATTTTGTTCAGCTCGCCGACAGGCAGTCCAAGAAGTTCCCTTCCGCGATATTTCGCCGAGCCGCTGATCTCACCGTTGGAGGCAAGCAATCCCATGATGCCCATCATCGTCTGGCTTTTGCCCGAGCCGGACTCCCCGACGACTGCGAGCGTTTCACCCTGTTTAACGTCAAGGTCGATGCCCTTGACGGCATGGACAGTGCCATCCGGCGTGGTGAAATCGACCTTGAGGTCGCGAACGGAAAGAATGGTGTCAGTTGTCGTCTTCATGTCAACGATCCTTGGGATCGAGTGCATCACGCAACCCATCGCCGACGAAATTCAGCGAAAACAGGGTCAGCACGAAAAAGATCGCCGGGAATATCAGAAGCCACGGGGCGGACTGGATATTGTTGGCACCTTCGGAAATCAGCGCTCCCCAGCTTGTCAGCGGCGCCTGAACGCCGAGACCGAGGAAGGACAGGAAGCTTTCCAGAAGAATGACTTTGGGCACGACGACCGTAACGAAAACGACCACGGGTCCGATCGTATTGGGGATGATATGACGGCGGATAATCTGCCAGTCGCTTAGTCCCAGAGCCTGCGCCGCACTGACAAACTCCCGTCGTTTCAAGGCGAGCGTCTGGCCACGCACGATGCGCGCCATGTCCAGCCATTCCACCGCGCCGATGACGAGGAAGATCAGGATGAAGCTGCGGCCAAAAAAGACGACCAGAACCACAACCAGAAAGACGAAGGGGAGTGAATAGAGGATTTCGACGAAGCGCATCATCACGTTGTCGACGCGCCCGCCGATATAGCCCGCTGTTGCACCGTAGACCACGCCGATTCCCAAGGAAACGAGGCTCGCCAGGACACCGACCGCAATCGAAATCTGACCGCCAAGCATGACGCGCGCAAGCATGTCGCGGCCGTTGGAATCTGTACCGAAGAAAAAGTATTCGCGGTTGACGTCGCCTTCCAGCTTCAGCGTGCGTCCGTCGTCTTCGGTCGCAGTCACCTTGGTATTTTTGAATTCATTGGCACGGTCGAAGTAGCGCGTTGCGCGCGGATCGATTGCGCTGCTGGAGGTGATGGTCGCCGTGAAAGTCTGGCCTTCAACGGCAAATTCCTTCAGCTCGACGCGGGCCCGGCTCGCAACACCCTCCATCACGTCCTGAAGGTTATTCACATCCGGGCGTGGCTCGAGACTGGGTGCCACCGAGACATAGGAGGAAAACACCTGATCATAGGTATGTGCCAGGAAATGAGGCCCGACAAACGAGAACAGAGTGATAAGGAGCAACATGACGGAACCCGCCATGGCTGCCTTGTTGCGTCTGAAACGCAGGACTGCCAGCTGGAACAGGCTGCGGCTTTTGATTTGTTGCGAATGAGGGTTAGTGCCGGGGCTATCAGTCATGTCTGACCCTCGGATCAAGAAGGCCGTAGAGAATATCGACGACTAAATTGAACAGGATGACGAAAATGGCGACGAGAACAACGGTGCCCATCACCAGCGTATAGTCACGATTGATGGCGCCGAGAACGAAGTAGCGGCCGACACCGGGAATGGTGAAGATCGTTTCGATGACTGCCGAGCCAGTCAAAAGCGCGGCGGCGCAGGGAGCGAGATAGGAAACGACCGGCAGCATTGCCGCGCGCATGGCGTGGAAAACGACGACGCTGCGCGCTGGAAGGCCATAGGCCTTGGCCGTGCGGATGTGGTCCATTCGCAGTGCCTCGATCATGGCACCGCGCGTCAGCCGGGCAATGACCGCAAGCTGCGGCAGCGCAAGTGCGATCATCGGAAGAATGAGGTAGCGTAGCGACCCGTCACCCCAGCTGCCTGCCGGAAGAAGCCCGAGCAGCACGGCAAATACAAGCGTGAGAACAGGGGCCACGACGAAGTTCGGGACGGTGACGCCCACTGTCGAGATTGACATGATCGAGAAATCGAAAGCGCTGTTTTGCCTGAGTGCTGCGAGCGTGCCGGCGAGCACGCCGCCCACCAGAGCCAGCAATAGAGCATAACAACCCAGTTCGAGCGAATAGGGCAGGCCCTTGCCGATCAGCTGCGCGACGGTGTTGTCCTTATAGATGTAGCTTGGGCCAAAATCGCCAGTGACGGCATTGCCGAGATAGATGAGATACTGGCGCCATAGTGGCTCATCCAGATGATAGGTTCTCATCAGATTTTCCATGGTCTGCGGGGGGAGGGGACGTTCGAGATTGAACGGACCACCGGGCGCAAAACGCATCAGGAAAAACGAGATCGTGACGACGATAAACAACGTCGGCACGGCGCTCGCCAAACGGCGCAGAATAAACGAGATCATGTTTTTGGGCTCCGGCATGGCACGGTGGCGGGGCCACCGTGCCAGTGCTGCTTATTCGGAAACGCTCAGGAAGCGGCTGAGGTGTTGATTGGCAGCGTTGTCCACCCAACCCTTGACGCGGTTGGACACCAGCCAAAGATCGGCCTGTGTCAGAAGCGGCGCTACCGGCTGTTCCTTCATGAGGATCGTTTCGGCCTCGTGCAGCAGCTTGGAGCGAGCTGCCGGATCCTTTTCCTCATAGGACTTCTTCAGCAATGCATCATACTCGGCGTTGTTGAACTTCGAGTAATTGAAGGTCTTGTTGGACGAGATGGAGAGCGCAAGGAAGTTTTCCGCATCCGCATAGTCAGCGACCCAGCCAGCACGCGCCACATTGAACTTGCCGCCTTCCTGGAGGTAGCCGTAGTGCGAGGCAACGTCGAGGTTCACGAGGGAGACCTTGGCGCCGAAGGTGTTTTTCCACATGTCGGCAATCGCGGTCGCAACGCGTTCGTGGTTGGGGTTGGTATTGTACCGGATTTCGATGGATAAAGACTTGCCACCTTCACCGTAACCGGCCTCCTTCATGAGCTTTAGAGCTTCGTCTTCGCGATCAAGCTGCGACAGGGTTGCAAAGTCGGCCTTGGCGGGCTCACCGTAGGAATCCATGCCGGGTGGAACCATCGAATAGGCCGGAACCTGCGAGCCGCTGTAGATTTCCTTGGCGAGGAAGTCGCGGTCGACAGCCATGGATAGCGCCCGGCGCACGCGGACGTCGTCATATGGCGCTTCGCGTGTATCGAAGGTGTAGTAGTAGGTCGCGAGCGTCGGTGAAACGTGCACCTGGTCGCCATAGGATTTGCGCAGACGGTCGATCTGGTCAGCTGAAAAATTGTAGGCGAGGTCCATTTCCTTCGCCTCGAAACGGCGAACGGAGGCGGCCTGGTCGTCAACCGGGTAGAAGATCACCTTGTCGATCTTGGTATTGGCAGCATCCCAGAAATTGGTGTTCTTGACCACAGTGAGGCTGTCGTTCGGAACATGAGCTTCGAGTTTGTAGGCGCCGTTCGACACCATCACGCCCGGTTTCACGAAATCCGCGCCGTTCTTTTCGTAACTCGCCTTGGAAATGGGCAGAGCCGTTTGATGGGCGAGCAGTTCAAGGAAGAACGGCGTCGGCCGCTCAAGCGTGATCTCCAGGGTCTTGTCATCCACCGCCTTGACGCCAAGCTGGTCAACAGGCGTTTCGCCCTTGTTGATCTTTTCGGCGTTCTTGATCGGGTAGAGAATATTGGCGTATTTCGCTGCGGTCTTCGGGTCTTCGACGCGCTTATAAGAGAAGACAAAATCTTCCGCCGTCACGGGTGTACCGTCCGACCACTTCGCATCGGCGCGCAGTTTGAACGTGTAAACGGTACCATCGTCGGACAGCGTCCAGCTTTCGGCCGTGCCCGGAATGATCTTGCCGGTCGCGTCATAGATGGTCAGACCTTCATAGAGATCCTTGACGATGAAGGCCTCGATGTTGATGGAGGTCTGTGCCTGATCGAGCGTCTGTGGTTCGCCGGCATTACCGCGGTGTAACACTGTTTCTGCAAGCGCAGAGCTCGCCCCCAAGAGAAGCGCAGCCATCACCACCGCGACCCGAGACCTAGCATTTATCGACATTTTTTCTTTCCCCGTGACTATTGAGCCGACAAATATGGCCAAATCGCCAGGAAGCGCAACCGAGACGAAATCATCAGGTAAAATTGCCACTGCAGAGCCAGGGGTAGGAGAAGCGGATGCAGCGCGTGCCCGAACTTACAAATAACGAACCTCAAAATGCGCACGCCCGTGAAGCGACGGTGCTCCACCGTTTTGACCAGTCGCCCAAATTTTCTGTTATTTTGGTGCCTCATCGCGTCTGGCAACTTTGCAGTCGGGCTGAGCGCCGGCAAGCCAAGAGGTTGCCATCGTAAGCCAAGTTGGAAGCGGACCGGCACCGGGTGTTACTCCTGCGGGATGAAAATACCATCGTTACAACCATGTCGATGGAGAGATTGCCAAGCGCTCCGTGACAGCGCGATCCCTCTTTCGAAACCGTTTTGTGCGGCACCGTACGAAAGCGATTTCGACCGGACTTAACCATGTTGGTTCCAGCCGCTTTAAGTTTCGTTCACGTAGTCTGGACGAAACACAGGCGGATATGAAACGATGCAAACCCTTCTGCAGTCGAAATGGTTTTGGAGATTTAGCCTGCCCGTCATGGCGTCATTCGCCATCTGCGGGCTGCTTCTCTTGTCACTCTATTTTGCGGCGATCGCAAGCGACGGTATCGCAGTTGCAAGGCAGCGTGACGTGGTCGCCCTGACGGTATCGAAACTCAAGTCATCGATTGCTCATGATCAGGAAAGCGCCACTGTCTGGGATGACGCCGTCACGAACTCCCTTGCCCGTAATCCAGACTGGATGGAAACCAATCTCGGCGTATGGATGAATACCTATTTCGGACACGATGCAGCAATCGTGCTGACAGCGGACCTTAATCCGACCTATCAATTTCTTGTCGATCACAATGACGCGTCCACCGCCGATGGTTTGCGGACCGCCTATCTCCCGTTAGCGACGAAGCTGAAGGAACGCCTTATCGCAGGCGATCAGGACGGAACGAGTAGCAAGGTGCTCTCCATAGGAGAAGCCGACATCGTCTACGTTGGCTCACGTCCGGCGATCATAAGCATAAAACCGATCGTTTCCGACACGGGTGATATCGAGCAGCAACCGGGGCGAGAAAATCTGCATGTTGCGGTCCGATTTCTGGACGGAGATCTCGCAGCAACGGTGGGTCAGGAATACCAGTTCGAAAATCTTCGATTTGCCCTTCATCAGCCAACGGACCCGCGTTTTTCTTATCTTGCGTTGCATTCAACATCCGGACAGGTCGTTGGCTACTTCGAATGGCAGCCGTTCAGGCCCGGCCAGCAAGTCCTTGAAGCTACCATTCCCGCGATCGCATTTGCTTTTTTTGCCATATTCAGTGCAGCGAGCGTCGGCGGAAACGCCCTCTGGAGACGGTCGAACCGATTGAAGGCGAACCAGGAGCAGTTGCGGTATCAGGCGGCACACGACATTCTAACCGGCCTTGCCAATCGATCGGAATTCAATGCGAGAGTTGCGACCGCCGCGCAAAATGCGAGGGAAGACGAGGCACACGCCGTGCTGTTCATCGATCTCGACAGGTTCAAGGAGGTGAACGATTCGCTTGGACATCCTGCAGGCGATAGATTGATATCACTTGTCGGGGCGCGGCTCACGAGCCTTTTGCCCGACAGTCTTGTTGCGCGGATCGGTGGTGATGAATTTACCGTCCTTGTCACATCGAACGATCTGCTGCAGCCCGAGCATGTTGCAAAAGCCATTGTGGACGACCTTCGATTGCCGTTCGAGATCGAGGAGACGCAAGTCACGATTGGTGCCAGCGTCGGAGTGGCCGTAAAGAACGGCGCCTTTGATGCAAACGAGGCGATACGTCAGGCCGACATCGCACTGTATCACGCCAAAGCAGCTGGCAGAAATACTTACGCAATATTCGGCGACCACATGGACGAGTTGCTTCGCAAGAGAAGGGCTATGGAAGCCGACCTGCGCAAGGCGGTCAACGGCCGCGCGGAGATAGAGATATTCTATCAGCCAGTCTTCTCAGCACGGGACGGGATGCTCTGTTCCCTCGAGGCGCTGGCCCGATGGAACCACCCCACACTTGGATACGTAAGCCCCGGAGAGTTTATTCCGCTCGCCGAAGAGTGCGGTTTGATCCACGAAATCGGAGCCATTGTGCTAGAAGACGCCTGTTCCATGCTGGCGCACTTTCCCGACATCGACATCGCGCTCAACGCCTCCTTGCTGGAACTGTGTTCGCCGGCCTATCCGCTGAACGTGATTGCTGCGCTCGAAAAATGGAAGGTTTCGGCTAACCGCCTGGAAATCGAGATAACGGAAAGCGCAGCTACCGGAGAAGACGGTCGATCGGAACGGACCATTGCGGCCCTGCGCGCAGCCGGAGTAAGATTTGCGATCGATGATTTCGGAACAGGATATTCGTCATTCTCGCGGGTTCAAAAGATTGAGGTGGATCGCATCAAGATTGACAGATCATTCATCGAGGAAATCCACCGAAGCGACAACAGGGCTCTCGTCACTGCCATGATCAATGTCGCGCGGGCCAAGGGGTTGAAGATTACAGCTGAAGGTGTTGAGACAACGGAGCAGCGCGATGCTCTAGAGAGCCTCGGTTGCCATCATCTGCAGGGCTTTCTACTCGCACGGCCCTTGTCGCCGAATGCTGCTCGCGCGCTGCTCTCGGCCCCTGATCCCCTCTCGACGCTGCCCGGTCACGCGGGTTTCTGGCCTGACCGACAGTCGTACAACGTAAGCCGCTGATCAACCGTCGCACTCCGCGGCGGGCGGAGCCAGGTAACTCTGCTCCCCCGCTTGTTCCTCGTCCTGTTATCGCAAAACACGACCTGCTTCTGGCGAAATGCGTCGTTCTCCTCAACACCAATGGGATGCAAGCCTTCCAAGCTCGTCACATTGGCTCCGTGCAGGAACGAGGTTGGTCGCGATGCCTGGCAGATCCGAATTCGCGACCTCACGCCGAAAAAACAACCCCTGATAATCGGCAGATTGCTCGCCCGCCGGCCGTTATCTAGTTTCGGTCGAGGTTGACACGACAAAACGCGCGGGTGTCCATGTCCAATGAACCAAAAAGTCGCCTGCCATCGTTGAGTGCGGTCACGGCGGGCTTCATGTTTGCCTGTATCCTCGTCGGTGCCGCGATTGTGTTCAAGGTGATCGACGATCGAATGCTCAGTTTTCAGGAGGCAAGTCTGCGTACTGCCGTGGAAACGAGGGTACGGGGCGTTCAAACAGCCTTCGCCGCTTCCCTTTATCGAGAATGGACAAACCTCGAAACGCTGGGAAGGTCGCTTGCGGTGAGCCAGCCTGAAGAGATCCAGGACGATCTTTCAACGCTCGTGGGAAGCGGACGGGTTGTGTCGTGGGCAGGTTATGCCGGAAATGACGGCAAAGTCCGTGTCGCGTCAAACGGTCTGTTGGTCGGCGCCGACGTGTCATCCCGTCCGTGGTTTCAGAGGGGGCTTCAGGGCAACTTCGCCGGGGATGCGCACGAAGCGGTTCTTCTTGCGGCTAAACTTCCTGCTCCCGAAAGTGGGGAGCCGTTACGGTTCCTCGACCTGGCAGCCCCTGTAACCGGTGTTGGTCAGTCAGTAACAGGAGTTCTTGGGCTTCATCTCAATCTGGAGTGGGCAAAAGCCTACATTCGTGAGCTGAGTGATGCCCTGGACGTCGACGTCCTCATAGTCAATCCCGAGGGCAGGGCTGTTATATCGTCCACAAACGAGAGCCCTTCAAACCTGGATCTGCCAAGCTTTCGAAGAGCAAGGACAGGTGCCACCGGCGTGAGCCTCGAGTTATGGCCGGATGGCAAGAATTACTTCGTAGCCACGCTTCCCGAGGCCAGCTACCAAAGCCTACCGAGGTTCGGGTGGTCCATTGTCGCGAGGATCGATGCGAACGCATTCAGCAATGCGGCCAGTAGCTTCTCCAGCGGTCTTTTTATTAGTTTGTCTCTTCTGACCCTGCTCCTTCTGCTCCTCATGTCATTGTTCATTGTCTCGTTTATCCGGCCGTTCCATCACCTCGCCGTCAATGCCAAAGCCGTTGCGGATGGACAGAACGTATATCCCTACGAGAGCAGGAGAACTTCCGAACTAGCGACAATCGGCTCGGCAATTTCTCGCTTGCAGGCAAGTGCAGACCGGCAGGACGGCGGTTAAGTAAGCTAGACCACTACTGGCGGGCAAAACGGGTGGTGGCATCCTTGATGATCGCCGATAGCCGTGTTGACGTGACACTTGGTACGCTCCCTCCAGCGTAAAGTCTTTTCAGCAAGAGCTGGTACTGTGTTTCATCCAACCCCAGCGCAACGACCAGGCCGTCGTCGGTCCGATCCAGCACCGTGGCGGTGAAATCTCCGATTTCTTTGAGTTTCATGATGATCTGGGTAGCTATAGGCGCGTCTACCCCTCTGAGACGGGCCGTTTCCTGCGTCAGGTCCGTCATCCAGACGCGCTTCAGCGCACCGCCGAGGGATATTACGACCCGCTCGGGACGGTCCGCATAGTGTTTCTCACGTCGTGGCAACTCGACGCAGACCAGCAGCGTTACGGCAAGGATCACCAGATTGTAAACAGTCCAGAACAGGATAACGACCTTCCCGTCTCCTGCGTCATTGAACGCGAAACGGTCAGAGACCAGACCGATCAGGACCCCGGCAACGGTCAGAAACGTCAAAAGAAGGAAGGGGCGCATAAGACGCCATTGGACAACGACTTTGGTTCGGTCTCCTCCCTTTGCCGTAACACTGAAAGGGTGACCTTTCGGTTTCACAAGCCCCACAATGGCGGCTCTCGATATGGGGAGCGCACCAAGCAACTGGCTGACGTCATTGACGATGGGGATCACCATTCCGGACGAGATGAAGTTCAACACGAACAGGATCCACACCATATACGCCCCGAAATAGCTGATGACATCGGGGACAGATGCGTTGACCACCGTGATGTTGAAAAACCAGTAAAAGAGAGGAAAGGTCATGGAGGCGATGCGGAATGTGAAGGTGGTGAGCCAGAAAAATACCGAGTCAACGACGCTCCAGCGATCGCGCAGCCGCAAATTGTTCCGCGAAAAGGGACCCAGCCTTCCCCGGGCAATCTGCATGAGCCCCAGGCACCATCGCGCTCGCTGAGTGACGTATTCCTTCAACCCCTCCGGAGCAAGGCCCTCGGTCAACGCTTCGTTCAGATAGACCGTCCGATAGCCGTGCTCCTGCAACTGAAGCGTCAGCATGAAATCTTCCGTGATGCTGTCTGTCGGGAACCCACCGGAGGCCTGCACTGCCCTCCATCTGATCACCGACGACGTGCCGCAGCAGAATGCGATCCCCCACCCGTCGCGGCTTGGTTGCAAATGATCAAAGAAAAAGCGCTGCTCGTCGGGATACGATCGGCTGAGCCCGAGATTATGCTGGATAGGATCCGGATTGAAGAAGTGCTGGGGTGTTTGAACCAGTCCGACCTCCTGGTCGTGGAAAAGCGCAAGTGCGCGCGAGACAAAATCCGTGTGAGGAACGAAGTCCGCGTCCAGCACGGCTATGAAGTCTGGCGGTTGATCGTCTTGCGCAAGAACGCCCAGGGCATGATTGATGTTGCCGGCTTTCGAGCCCTTGTTATCTGGCCTGCGAAGGTATCGAACGTCGTGCTCCTCGCAGAAGTCACGCAGCCAGTCACGGCGCCCGTCATCCAGCACAAGAACCTGGACGTCCGGATGATCGCTGGCCTTTGCCCCGACGACCGTCCGTTCCAGAACGGCTTGCTCCTCGTTGTATGTGGCGATCAGAATCGCGACTTTTGGAGGCGGATCCGGTTGCCACCAGGATTTATTCTCCTCGACTTCAGGGGACCGATCGGTGGTTCTGGTCAGGATTGTAAACGCGCTCAGCGACGAGAGAACAGATAATGCTTCCAGAGCAAAGAATGACCAACTGAACAGACAATCCAGCGTGAAGCCGGGCGGGGCCAGGGTCTGGGTTCCTCGCCACCAGATATATCGCACCGCTAAAGCCATTCCGATTGCGAAAAGGAACGTCCTGTGGGTCCAGTTACGATTGTTCAGGAGGTATGGCAGGACGAGTGCGCACCCGAAGGCCAGAGCCAGATGAGCGAAGCTCGACTGAAGTTCGCTAAGATAGAGAAAACTGTCCAAGTCCTATCTCCATAGTCCTCGCAGCCAGTCAAAAGCGCGCGTTTCGAAAAACACCCTGCCCGTGCGCCCTGCGAGGCACCGAAGGTCGGGGTCGTCCCGCAGAGCCGGCACATCAAGTGCCACGTCGTACCTTTGGAGGTGGCGCTGACTCGGTGCTATTGCCATGTTTTCATAGATCGTAGCCGCGCCGGAACCCGCAAGGCGGATTACCGATCCCTGAAGAACCTGACGGCTTCGGTTAAGGCGAAAGGTCGCGGGTGCGCCGACCCTGAGGGAATTGTAGACGCTTTCCGACACGGATAAGGTCACAATTGCGGAGTCGCAGTCGATCAGGCGCATGAGGTCCTGACCGCGCTGGACCGTTTCGCCCGAAGCGGAGAGGTACTCCCACAGCGCACCATTCACATTCGCCACCAGATCTGAGGAAGAAAGTCTGTTTACACGAAGACGCTCGTTTGCCAGCCGATCGGAAATTGCAGCCAATGCCAGTTTCTTCGCCTCAAGTTGCGCTTTTAATTCCAGACGCTGCACGTCGATCTCGGAAATCCTCTGTTCGGAGTAGGGGGCGTCGTTAAATCCGTCTCCGAGGAATACTCCCCGCTCGGCCGCCTTCTGTGCCACAACGATTTCGGCGGCCTGAGCCTTTGCATTTGCGACCTCCAGCGCGGAAACCTCGGAAAGTGACTGGGCCTGTTCAAGGGACTGTGCGGTAGAAATGCCCTGACCGCTTAGCCGTGATGATCGCTCGCGGCTGAGTTCCGCGTATTTCAGACGTGCCTCGGACGCAGCACGCGAGGCGTCGGCAGACTGAGCCTGAGCCGCGAGCTGGCGTTTTCTTTCCTCACGATAGATAGCCGCGCGGGTCTGCAACTCATCAATCGATTCATCGAAAGACGTGACGACGGTCTCGAGCCTTTTTATTTCGGTCTGAGCATCGGCCTGTTGAAGTTCGAGATCAAGGAGACGGATGCCGTCAACAAGAGGATCCTCAAGAGAGCCCAGTGGATCGCCTTGCGCAACCTGGGCGCCCAGCGGCCTGGAAATCAATTCAATTTTGCCAGCGATGGGAGCGCGTATCGTCGTCAAACGGGCATTTATGAACGCATTCGCACTCGCGCCGCTAAGCTGCTCCCCAAGCACCACATAAAGAGCACCGCAGATCAGCAACAAACCGAATCCGATCTTTATGAGCTTCATGTTTCCTCCTCCGCATCTACCTAACAAAACGTACGGCCGGGGATCGGTTCACCCTGCTTGAGAAAACCCGCTCCCAGAGTTAGCGCGCGGTTAAATGACAACCGGCGCATATAGACTTTGACCTATCAAACCACCGAGCGCTAAACGTGTCTCAGGTCAAAACTTGCCCGCGAGTTTTTGTGGAGCGCTCGCTTTGCACGATTATCGACAGGAAAGGGCGAGAACGCGCGCGACGATCACCGAGAGGAGGTGGCTCGGCGAGCGTCATGGATAGATCAAGAAGTTCGGGAGACGTGACTAGGGTCGTTCGATACGCCGCGTGAATTTCGTCCAGATCGACAGCAATAAGATCGTGACACCGCCGGTCGCTATACCGATTACCGCCTGAATAAACGCGGTGGCCAGCCAATTTGTCACGGAGGGGACAATCACCAGGGTTTGTTCTATCCTTGATGCGACTGTTTCGATCAGATGTTCAGGCTGATGCCATCCGATCCCAGCGAGGCTGTGTACGATAATGCTTCCGCCTACCCAGAGCATCGCCGCCGTTCCGACGATTGCCAATGCCTTGAGAAGAAACGGTACACCTTTGACCAGGCCGGCACCGACCGTTCTTGACAAGGGTCCACCGGACTTCGTCAGGTGCAATCCGACGTCATCTGCTTTGACGATGAGCGCGACCACGCCATAAACGGCTGCGGTGAGCAGGATGCCAACCGCCGCCAGGACCCCTGCCTGGGTATAGATGCCGGAGGAGGAGACACCAGCGAGTGTCAGCGCCATGATCTCGGCCGAGAGGATAAAGTCGGTACGAATCGCGCCTGCGACCTTGCGGTTTTCCAGATCTGTTGCATCAAGCGCCGCGTTGTCGTCCGGACCGTGTTCCGGGGCATGAGCGAAAAATGCCTCATGTAGCTTCTCCGCGCCTTCGTAGCTCAAGTATATGCCACCGATCATCAGGAGCGGTGTGATGAGCCAGGGAGCGAAATATCCGAGGACGAGAGCGATGGGCAGGAGGAAGATCAGCTTGTTTTTAAGCGATCCAAGCGCAATTTTGCCAATGATCGGCAGTTCACGCGCGGGAGTCAGACCGACGACGTAGGCCGGCGTGACGGCGGTGTCGTCGATCACGACACCTGCCGCCTTCACACTGGCTTTGGCAGTCTGGGTTGCGACGTCGTCGAGGGACGCGGAGGCAGCCTTAGCTATCGCTGCCACGTCGTCAAACAATGCGATCAATCCGGTAGCCAATTTAACTCCTGAACAGGTTCAGCGTTGTCCGTGATTTGGGGCCGTTGCACAGAATGGAGAGTAAAGGTTGCTCGATATATCACAGCCATCCTGTCCTCTTGAACCGGTAATAAAGTATCGCGCAAAGGGTGATGATTACGGCGATCACGACATAATAGCCGTATTCCGATTTCAGTTCCGGCATGTGCTCGAAGTTCATTCCATAAATGCCGGCGATCGCCGTTGGGACAGCCAGGATCGCGGCCCAGGCTGCAAGCTGGCGGGTGATCATGCCTTGGCGCTGCTGTTCAAGCAGGTTCGAGGCCTCGAACACGGAAGTGATAACTTCCCGCAAGCCTGACATCATGAATTCGACGCGCCGTACATGGTCAAGCACGTCCCGAAAATAGGCTTTGGCGTTCTCGTCAATACAGGGCAGCTCCAGATTGGCGAGCTTGCCAGCGACCTCCTCCATCGGGCCCAGAATGCGCTGAAAGCGGATCACCTGCCGTCGCATGCGGAAAAGCCGTCTGATCTGCTCCCGTTCGAGAAATGCAATCAGCATGTGCTTTTCCATCTCAAGCACCTTGTCCTCCAGCGTCTCGACCATCGGCAGATAACCGTCGACGACGAAATCGATGATACCGTGCAGGACATAGTCCGGGCCATGTTCGAGGAGTTGCGGAGACTGTTCGAGATGCTCCCTCAATTCCTTGTGGGAGCGTGCAGAACCATGCCGGACCGAAATCACATGGTGCCGTCCGACGAAAATACAGGTTTCGCCATAGGCAATCTTGTCGCCCTCAAGATGAGCGGTCTTGATGATGACGAAGAGCTGATTGCCGTACACCTCAACTTTCGGCACCTGCCTCCCGTTCAGTGCGTCTTCGACGGCAAGCGGATGCAGGTCAAACATCGACTTCAGGCTCGCCATTTCCTCGACGGTCGGGTCGGTGATACCGATCCAGGCAAACTCGCCGTCCCTCTCGGGGAACGGTCGGCCAGTCAAGGGGAGTTCTTCGGCACGCTTGCCAAGGCGGTAGATGTAGGAAGCTATAACTGTCATGAAAACCGCAGTGAGTTAACCGTCATGATTTGGTATTCTGATATCGTCGTGACAAGATGGAACGGGCGATATCCTATCCGTAGCGAATCTGCACACCAGCGTCATTGGCAGAATCGCCGCGTCACGGCGCGTCCATCGAATGTAAGTTTGCCGTCACTGGAACAGTCCGCGCTGCACACCGTTATAAACCGGCGCTGCAAAGGGTGGCGTTGGAGATGGTTTGCATGAACAGTCGCATTTGCATTATCGGTTCGGGGCCTACCGGAATCTTTTCCCTTCAGCGACTTATTCATTCTCCTTCCCCAATGAGTATTACTGTTTTCGAAGCGGAAATGTTGGCAGGGAAGGGAACGCCCTATCTTCCCGGCTCAAATGATCCTGTCATGCTTTCCAACATTCCGAGCATCGAGATACCGCCGTTGCCGCTGTCACTGGTGGAATGGCTATCTCGCCAGGAAGACGATTACCTTAACCGTTTTGCCATTGTGCGCGATGCCATCAGCGAGCGTGCGTTTTACCCGAGGTTGGTTCTCGGGGATTATTTTCAAGAGCAGTTCAGTGCGCTTGTGGATTATGGAGTCGAGAAAGGTCATCAGATCGATATCCGCCCCGGGCACCGCGTCAGTGATATATCGCTCGACGTCGACCATATCCGAATTTGCGTCGAAAGCCCTGACGGAAAGTTCGACGCGATCTATGACCACGTCGTGATGGCAACGGGCCATAATTGGCCTGATAAGACCGAAGTGCAGCCAGGCTACTTTGCGTCTCCGTGGCCCGCTTCCGCGCTCAAAAGTTCCTGCTATGGAAGGCTTGGGATACTTGGGACGTCGCTCAGCAGTATCGACGCGCTTTTGACCGTCGCGGTATCCTGCGGCTCGTTTGTTTATGACGACACGGGAACAATGAGGTTTCACGCATCCACCGGGCACGAAAACTTCACAGCCGTGATGATGTCCCGCAAGGGACTGTTACCGGAGGCGGATTTCTATTGCCCGCTTCCCTACCGGACACCGAGTGTTTGCACGCAGGAAGCTGTCAATGGAGAAATCGAGATTGGCTCTGCCGGTTTGCTCGACAGGGTTTTCGAGCTCTTCAAGCGGGAAATCGCGACCGCCGATCCTGACTACGCAGCCGAAATAGGGCTAAATTGCCTGACGGCAGACACCTTTGCTGACGCATATTACTCTCGCCGGTCGGGAGTGGATCCGTTTGTCTGGGCAGCAGCAAACCTAGCCGAAGTCGAACGCAACGCGGAGCTGCGGTTCACTGTGCCTTGGCGCTACGCCATACTCATCACACATGAAATCATCGCCAGAGCAATCCCGCACCTGGACACGCGTGACCTAGCGCGGTTCAACCGATCGTTTAAAAGTATATTCATCGATGAATATGCGACCGTACCCCACCTTTCGATCAAGCGTTTGCTTGCGCTTCGAAACGCTGGCAGGTTGGAAATTATCGCGCTGGGAGAAGATTACGCAATAGACACGTGTGGCCTTGCGCGGGGCGCCAGAGTGACCACGGGCGACTCGGAAGAAGTCTTCGAAAGTTTCATCGATGCGACCGGCCAAACGGCGTTATCGGCACGGGACCTCCCGTTTCCTTCGCTCGTGAAGCAGGCGGCTGTCAAACCGGCTGTCACGCGCGTGGCTTCGACTGGATTAATAGCCGATACTACAGGCCACAACTTCAAGAGGACCGGCGGTATCGAGGTCGACGAATGCTATCGTCCACGCGATACCGGCTTGTTATCCAACCGGCTTTATTGCGTGGCGATACCATTCCTGTTGCATAAGAACCCCTTTGTACAGGGTATCACCAGCGCCGCTGAGTTAGGGCAGGCGGCCGCGCAGGCTATCCTCGACGATATTCGGGCGACGACAGCCGACTTGCTGCTCACAGCCTGACATAGCGGACAGAATAGATATGACGGTCACTTTTCGCTCAAAACACGCTATCGGGAAAGTCGCTGAGATCTGGCGTTTCCCGGTAAGTTCGCTTGGTGGAGAACGATGCAAATGCGCCGAAATTGAGCCAGGGGGCATCGTCGGCGACAGGCGTTTTGCGCTGTTCGACAGTGTATCCGGCCTCGCGGCAGCGCCGGAAAAAGACGTTCGATGGCGGCCGGCACTTTTCCTCCGCAGCGCCATTGATGATGGCGGTGTGCGGATCACGTTTCCAACTGGGTGTAATTTCTATATTGAAGATCCTCAATTAGGACTGGAACTTTCGAAGTATTTTGGTTTTGACGTCGGTATCGGAAGTTACATCGATGCTGACCCGCTTGCCCCTTCTCTTCCCACCGTTGAGAACCGATACTCGAGATCGGCACTTCACTTGGTCACCACTTCGTCACTGGCCGAGCTTCAACAAATGTTATCGGATAGTACGGTTGACCGTTTGCGCTTTCGGCCAAATATTCTACTCGAAACCAGTAATGTGACAGGTTTTGCTGAGTTTCAATGGATCGGTAAGGTCATTCGTTTCGGGCTGGCGGAGGTCGAGGTGACAGACCTCACAAAACGGTGCGGAATGATCCTTGCCGCACAGCCTGATCTGCCGGAACAGCCGGAGATTCTCAGAACGGTATTGAGAAAAGCAGGTCGCGCGTTCGGAGTTTACTGCGAACCTGTCAAAATAGGAAATATCGAATCCGGCCAGCGCGCAGAGTTGATTTCCGGCTAGTCATTCCAAAGGTCGATTTCCAGGGATTAAAAGCAGGCCGAAAACCCTATAAATTATGCGGTATTTTACGCCATTTCTTCTCTTCAGTAGCGCGACATTGGCTTTTGGTCATTCCGCCATCGATGGCGTCTTGAACTGGTCGCCCGGCGCAGATGGTACGCCGAGGTTGTTCCGGAGCTTGATGACAAGACTGTCGGGGTTGAGACTTCTCCGAACGCGCGTCCTGTAGTAGAAGAAAAGGCAGCGGTCCGAGAAGGCGAAGTCTCGCAGGCGGAGCCTCCGGCAAGGCAGTTGAACCGCCTTGATGAACTGAGGCAGGAGCGCGAAGACAAGCGCGATCGAGACGACCAGGAACGGTAAGATGAACGGAAAAAGCCTGCTTCACATGTACCACGAGCAGAAATTGGCGGACGAGTTTGCGCGTGATCGCAATCCTGAGGTGCCAGCGATTTTTGTTGCGGTCGCACTGTTCGTTGTAGTGTTCGTGGTGGGTGCAGCGCTCGACACCGCTTGGGTCTACCTACAGCAATGGTATCACGTCGCCACCAGCTAATGGCCGTTCCGATGAGTAATGAAAGCCGGGTTAGCCCGGCTTTCTGATTTTGAACGCACGAGAGCCCTTGATTGCAGACGGACGCCCCTCCTTCGTACAGCTTTACCACGCAAGTCGTGATGCCTCGCGTGGGATCCACAATGATCACAACCGCTTACGTCATCGACGCCAAAGGCCTTTTGGTGACGCAGGCAGGATCCGTCCGTCTCATCCCGTGGACCTCTATTCGGTTCATACACGTTCACGTAACGAGTGGGGTCGGCTCCACCGGTTTTCCCGTCTACAGCGCCCGTTTGCGGATGCTCTTCGCGTCGAGGGAGATATCCTCGCTGCATTGGCAGGGAGAGGCACGTACCGATCAATCAGCCGGCTACGTTCGCTTCATGGAAGAACTTATTCCATTTGCAATCGCCCGTAACCCGCGGATTCGCCTCCGACACGGTGGCGACCCTATGCTCGAGGCAGCGATCCCGACGGTGCTGTTTCTCGTCTCCATGCCATTCTTGGTGATACCGTTCTTGATCGTTAAACCGCTTGGTGCTCTTGTTTCCGGCTTCAAATTTTCCGGGTTGAACAAATTCGGAACCAGGCCCGTAGTTGCTGCGATCATCGCGGGGCTTGGTGTGGCGCTCAACATGCTTCCCTGGTCGACCGGCAAGCAGTTCAAGGTCGACGATCTGCCAACCGCAGAACTTCCGCCGAAATATCGGAAAGCTCGCGTCTCATCTCATGTGGGATGAAAGCGCGGGTAGTTCCATAATAGAGCTTAGCCCGAGGGAGTCTGGAAACGTTCATGCTGACAGCTGCAGTCGGGAGCAATGGACGGTCGGTCGAAAACTGGTTCGCCGATTATCGGTGCTCGTCATTATGGCTTCGGCTCGATGTCACTGCTCAAGCTGTGAAACCAGCGCCTGCATGTTCACACGCAGTCCGTCAGGACCGTAATTGATCCCGACGCCCCCCTTCCCGGGAGGCCCATGCGGATCAGAACATCGGGTGAGGCAGGTCTTATCCGCCACGGGCGTGGGACACCAGCAGGGGCACGACTTCGCGCTCAAGCCGCTCGACAGACCAGCTGTGCACAGGAGCGGATACGACGATGGCTCCCGCCGGACGACCCTCTGGCCCTGGTACCGCAGCGGCAACATTTACCTCGTCGCGGATCGACTGGCGATCCGTGAAAGCCACGCCTCGAACGCTTGCCTCCAGAATCTCTGTGCGGATTTCGTCCTTGTTCGTAACGGTAAAGGGAGTACCGGGCTGGACGGGGCTTTCCGAAAGAATTCTGCCAATCTCTCCAGGTGGCAGCCACGACAGGATCGCCCGACCACCGGAGGATGAAACGGCTGGAAGTCGCCTGCCCGGATAGGCGGTTCTGAAAGCCGGTTGTGGTCGGCTTTGAACATGCAGCAGGTGGATGATTTCCGTGCCATCCAGGATGCAGAAGGAACAACGCAGCCCGCATTCTTCCCGCAGCCTTACAAGCCGAGGCCATACCGACCGGAGCAACGCGTTTCCCATCTGGAAACGATAAAGAAGATCAAGCGCCCGCTCCGAGACATGGAAAGCGCGTTTGGGCTGGTCTTTCTTCAGATAGCCCAGTCCCGCCAGCGTATCTGTAATGCGCTGGACAGTCGGCACCGGAAAACCGGTCTGCTGTGAAAGTTGCGTCAGGGTGAGCAGCGGCGTTTGTGGGTGGAAAAACTGCAATAAATGCAGGCTTTTGGAAACTGCGGTCACCGCGAGCGGATCATTCTCGTCGTCGACCAGCGGCCACAGCGTGCGTGGATTTGGCTCGAGGTTGGCCGGGCGTACCGCCCGTGTCACCATCAACTCCCCCATGCGTGAGACGGTTTCGCAAAGTTGCCCGGTCACCGTGCCTGCTGCCTCTGTGTCTACAGGACCGGAAAGCGAAATCGCAGCAAGCGGCTGGCCGGCTGCATCGCGAAAAGCGGTCGCAATGACTTGGCGGGATCCGCCTTCGACAGTACCGTCAAAGGAAAATCCCATGCTGCGCTCAGAGGCTATCCGCTCGCGCAGCAAACCCGCGTCGCCTGTCCATGTTGCCAGAAATGTATCGAGTGTTGTCGCATCCATAAGAGACAACAGCGCCCGGCCTGGCGCGGTCTCGGCAAGTGCGACGCGGCTGCCAACCGGGGCAAGTGCCAGGGATGCGGCGGGTGAGGGGACCCGGGCCAGCGTAACGGCGGTCTTGCCGTCGAGGAGCCAGAGGTCGGTGCTGAGGCCGGTGCGTGCATTCAGTTCGACGACCAGCGGCATCACGAGATCGATCAACTCGTTGCTATAAAGATAGACATGTGCGGGATAACACGCCCGGTGCCCGAGAGAAAGGACACCGCTCAGTGCGTCGCGTTCAAGCCAATGGGATTTGACAAGTGTATGAACCAGACGCTGGGCGCTGGACCGGTTCATCGCGCCTCGCCTCGCAACATCGGCAATTCTCAGTTCAGGCGTTTCCGGCCCGAACATCTCAAGAACGGCAAATGCCTTCTCCAGCGCGGCAATACGGGCCCGGTGATCGAACCCTTCTGAGGGTTTGGTAAAATTCATTTTGCGACGCAGCAAGATCGTTGACAAGGCTTTCAACGAACCTATAATCGATAGTCGAGAATAGCAATCGCATCGCGGTAAAATAATCCTAAGGGGAACGCCTTGCACTCTATGCCAATCGGAATGACGTCATAGTCAGCTATGCCCACATGCTCGCCATGTGACGGTAAGCTGAACCTTGCAAGCCTGTCGCGTTGCGGTCTCACAGCCGCAGTTGCGCAAGATATTGCAGTCGTATGTTTCGCCGCACCTTTGCGGCGGTACAAGTGCTCTTCGCTGCGCAAACTTTGAGGGATCGCAGCGACATTATCGAAAACGGTCCGGATCGGAAGGGTGCCGTGCGCTTGCGTGCGGGCCAATGCCCGCGCGTTTCGGTCGCTACCTGCCAAACAAAAAAGGGAACAGCGAAATCATGCACGCTCAGTTGACCAGAAAAGCAAGCCGGGCAAGAAGCGGGCTCGTTGCGGCGATCATCGCCCTTTCAGCCTGTGTTGCGGGCTTTGGAACGGATGCCTCGGCCACAACAATGATGGCCGTACCGCATTCTGGCCTGCGTATTCTCGATCCGATCATCACGACCGCTCATATCGTGCGCAATCACGGCTACATGATCTATGACACGCTGCTGGCGCTTGATGCCGATTTCAAACCGCAGCCCCAGATGGCTGACTACACTGTTTCGGATGACAAGCTGACCTATACATTCACGCTGCGCGACGGTCTGAAATGGCACGACGGCACACCTGTGACAGCAGAAGACTGCATTGCCTCGCTTCAGCGCTGGGGCAAGCGGGATACTTCCGGTCAGATCCTCTTCGACAAGACAGAAAGCCTGACGGCTACGGACGACAGGACCTTTGTTTTCAAGCTGAAGGAACCCTTCGGCTTCTTACCCAACGTTCTGGCCAAGCCGTCTTCGGTCGTGCCGTTCATGATGCCGAAACGTATTGCCGCAACCCCGGCCGATACCGCCATTACCGAATTTGTCGGTTCCGGCCCCTTCAGGTTCGTCACGGCCGAGTACCAGCCGGGCGTCAAGGCGGTCTATGAAAAATTCACCGATTACGCACCGCGCAACGAGCCTGCGAGCTGGCTGGCCGGCGGAAAGGTGGTCAAGGTCGACCGTGTGGAATGGTTGAGCATGCCCGATGCCCAGACCGCAATCAACGCTATCCAGTCCGGGGAGATCGACTATATCGAAGCTCCGCCGGTTGATCTTCTACCACTTGTCGAGAGCAATGACGAACTGACCGTCAAGACGCTAAACACGCTTGGCTCGCAGACCATGGGCCGCATGAATTTCCTCTACCCGCCATTCGATAACAAGAAGATCCGCCAGGCTGCTCTCAAAGCGATGAACCAGAAGGATGTTCTCGACGCGCTGATCGGCAATCCGGACTACTACACCATCTGCGGCTCCGTCTTCGGCTGCGGCACGCCGCTTGAAGCACTGGCCGGTTCGGAAAGCCTGACCGGCGCGGGCGATATGGAAAGCGCAAAGGCACTCCTTAAGGAGGCCGGTTACGACGGAACTCCCGTTGTCATCCTTCAGCCAACCGACGTCGTGACCGTCAAGGCCCAGCCCGTCGTGGCGGCGGCTGCGCTGCGGGCTGCGGGCTTCAACGTCGAACTTCAGCCCATGGACTGGCAGACGCTCGTCACTCGCCGCGCCTCGCAGAAGCCGGTGGCTGAGGGTGGCTGGAACATGTTCTTCACCAACTGGATTGTGCCGGAAATCATGACGCCGCTTAACAATCCGATGTTGAACGGTCGCGGCGCCAAGGGATTTTTTGGCTGGCAGACAGACGAGAAGCTGGAAGCGTTGCGCGCCAAATACATCGCCGCGGCGACAGCTGAAGAGCAGAAGGCTGCGGCCGCCGAGCTTCAGGCCCATGCCATGGACGAGGTCAGCTACGTTCCACTTGGCCAGTACAAGAACCCCTCCGTGTGGCGCAACCAGCTTTCCGGCTTCCTGGAATCGCCGGTTCCCGTGTTCTGGAACATCGAGAAAACAGAAGACTGAGCCTCGTGGAAGAACATGGCGGCATCCTGCGGATGCCGCTGCCCTGCCTGCCCAACCGACGTGAGGATGCTTATGCTCGCCTATACGTTCCGCCGAATTCTGGCCTCCGTTCCGGTAATGATCACGGTCGCCGTCTTCGTTTTTCTCCTGCTGCGCATAACGCCCGGCGATCCGGCCGCCATCATCGCCGGCGACATGGCCACGCCAGAGCAGCTTGAGAAAATCCGCGCTGCCCTCGGCCTCGACAAACCAATCGTCGTGCAATTCGTCTCGTGGTTCTGGTTGCTTCTCCAGGGCGACCTTGGCGTGTCGCTGATTTCCAATACGCCAGTCACTGCGATGATCGGCAAGCACATCGAACCGACCGTGAGCCTTGCGCTCGTCACGATCGTCCTGTCGGTGCTGATTGCCGTTCCACTTGGGGTCATCGCTGCGTGGCGCCACGGCACGTGGATCGACTATGCCGTCATGACGGTGTCGGTCGTCGGCTTCTCCGTGCCGGTTTTCGTGATCGGCTATATCCTCATCCAGGTCTTCGCCATCGACCTCAAATGGTTTCCGGTGCAGGGCTTCCGGAGCATCACCAAGGGCGTCGGTCCTTTCGCGGAACGCGCCATTTTGCCGGCCCTCACACTTGCTTCCATTTATATCGCGCTGATCGCCCGCATGACACGCGCCTCCGTGCTCGAAGTGCTGGGCGAGGATTATGTGCGAACCGCCCGCGCAAAAGGGCTGAAGGAAAATACCGTCCTGTTCCGCCACGCGCTGCGCAATGCCGCGGTTCCTGTGCTCACCATTATCGGCACCGGCTTTGCGCTGCTTATTTCCGGCGTCGTGGTAACGGAGAGCGTATTCAACATTCCCGGCATTGGAAGGCTCACGGTCGATGCCATTCTTGCCCGCGATTACCCTGTCATTCAGGGCATGATCCTGCTGACAAGCGGCATCTATGTGATGGTCAATCTCCTCATCGACCTCTCCTACTCCTTCTTCGATCCGAGGATACGGTACTGATGGCCAATTCCACGCTTTTTGGTGCCGCCATGCGGCTGCCCGTTTTCGCCGGCAGAAAAAAACGCGGACAAGCTGTCCTCGTCCCTGCCATCGCGCTTGCAATTCTTATCCTGATCATTCTCATGGCTGTTCTCGCGCCATGGCTTGCTCCGCATGATCCCGTGGCCATGACGCCCTCTGCCCGCCTCAAGCCCGCCAGCGATATTTACCCGCTCGGTTCCGATGCCTACGGACGGGACCTGCTGTCGCGTGTGCTCTACGGGGCTCGCATCTCCCTTTTTATTGGTATCGGAGCGACTGTCATCTCGGTGGCTGTCGGACTGGGGATTGGCCTGGTCTCGGGCTTCTTTCGGTTCCTCGACGCCGTGGTCATGCGGATCATGGACGCACTGATGGCAATTCCAAGCCTGCTGCTCGCCATCGCCGTGGTTTCGCTCACCGGGGCAAATATCTGGACCGTCATGTTCGCCATTACTGTCCCGGAAATTCCTCGTGTGGTGCGTCTTGTTCGCTCGGTGGTGCTGACTGCACGCGAAGAGCCCTACGTCGAGGCCGCGATCGCTGCCGGTTCGGGCCTTCCGAAAATCCTCTGGCGGCATCTGATGCCGAATACCCTGGCGCCGCTCATCGTGCAGGCCACCTATGTCTGCGCCTCGGCGATCCTTACAGAAGCGATCCTGTCTTTCCTCGGGGCTGGTGTCTCCACGGAAATACCGACATGGGGAAATATCATGGCCGAGGGACGCGCCTATTTCCAGATCAATCCGCAACTGATCTTCTGGCCAGGTCTGGTGCTCTCGCTCTGCATTCTATCCATCAACCTTCTCGGTGATACGGCGCGCGATCTGCTCGATCCGCGCATGAAGAAAAGGGAGGCCGCGAAATGACGGCTGTTGCATTCGATCCCGCCACCGCGTCCGAAGTATTGCGCGTCGAGAACCTCGTCATCCGCCTGACCGGAGACGATGACAGCGTGCCGGTCCTCAACGGCATTTCGATCACCATCCGAGCCGGAGAAACTGTGTGCCTTGTGGGCGAGAGCGGTTCTGGCAAATCGGTGACCTCGCTCGCTACGATGGGGCTCCTGCCGCGAAATTCTCTTGAACCTGCAGGGGGTACAATCCTCTTTGAAGGTGAAGACCTCCTCAAGGCCGACGCCGGTCGCATGCGGGCACTGCGCTCGAAAAATATTGCCATGATTTTCCAGGAGCCGATGACAGCACTCAACCCGGTGCTGACGGTTGGCAGGCAGATTTGCGAGGTGCTTCAGGAGCACACGACGCTTTCAGCAAGAGAGCAGAAGATCGCCGTTCTTGAGATGATGCGGGAAGTGCATCTGCCCGATGTCGAGCGGATATTCGCAGCCTATCCCCATCAGCTCTCGGGTGGACAGCGCCAGCGTATCATGATCGCCATGGCCTTGATCCTCAAACCCAGACTGCTGATCGCCGACGAACCGACCACGGCCCTTGATGTGACGACCCAGAAGCAGATCCTCAAGCTCATCAATGAACTTCAGGAAAAGCAGGGTACCGCCGTTCTCTTTATAACCCACGACATGGGCGTAGTGGCCGAGATTGCAGACACCGTCTACGTCATGAACCGTGGCAATCTCGTCGAGAGTGGTCCGGTCGACACGATTTTAAGAGCGCCGGAAATGGACTACACCCGCACGCTTCTTTCTTCCGTGCCAAGCCTTCAACCGCGCGAGCCGCGCCCCGCGCTCTCGGACGAGGTCGTGCTCTCGGCCTCGGAGCTTGAGAAGGTGTATGGCAAAAAAGGCTTTTTCGGAAAAACCGCGGCCGGAACAAAAGCCGCGACGGATGTGTCCTTCACACTGAAGAAGGGTCGTACTCTCGGTATCGTCGGTGAAAGCGGCTCTGGCAAGTCGACCGTCGCTCGCTGTATCATGCGGCTGATCGATCCCACCTCCGGCTCGATCCGCATTTCGGGACAGGAAATCGCCGATTTCTCCCGCCGGACCCTGCAGCCATATCGCCAGCATATCCAGATGGTGTTTCAGGATCCCTATCGCTCGCTCAACCCGCGTATCACGGTGGGGGAAAGTATCATTGAAGGGCCAGTAAATTACGGTACGCCGAGGCGGGACGCCCTGAAGCGAGCGCGCGAACTTCTCGCAATCGTCGGCCTGCCCCCGGATGCAGTGGGCCGCTATCCTCACCAGTTCTCAGGCGGCCAGCGCCAGCGCATCGCGATCGCCCGTGCCGTTGCCATGAGCCCGAAGGTTCTCGTGGCCGACGAGGCAGTGTCGGCACTCGACGTATCGGTTCAGGCACAGGTACTCGACCTTCTTGCGGACTTGCAGGAAAAGCTCGGTATTTCCATCCTGTTCATCACGCATGATCTTCGCGTTGCCGCCCAGATATGTGACGACGTGATCGTTATGCAGAAAGGTCGCATTGTGGAATATGCCAGCGGCTACGAAGTGCTCACCAGTCCGGTTCATGCATACACCCGCCAGCTTATCGATGCCGCCCCGGGGCGGCATTGGGATTTCGCCAATTTCCGGCCGCTTGCCCCCGAAGCTGCATAATTTCCAGGAGAATGACCGATGACGTCCCGGCGTGTCGCCTTTGCCGGTTTCATTCATGAGACCAATACATTTGCTCCCACCAAAGCCACTTATGACGCCTTTCTGAAGGGATCCGGCCATCTGCCGCTCTGCCGTGGCGAGGAGATGATCGCTCTCGTCCGGGGCGCCAATACCGGTATCGAGGGCGCGCTCGATTACGCCCGGCAAGCAAACTGGGAAGTTGTTCCTATACTGCGGGCCAGCGCCGTTCCTTCTGCTCATGTTACCGAGGATGCTTTCGAGCGCATTGCCGGTGAGATCGTTGCCGGCATCGTGGCAGCGCTGCCCGTCGACGGAATCTACCTCGATCTTCATGGAGCCATGGTCTGTGAACATCTGGACGATGGCGAGGGCGAACTTCTCGCCCGCATCAAAAGCGCAGTCGGCCACGACATCCCCGTCGCTGTCAGTCTCGACCTGCACGGCAACATAACTAGGCGGTCGGTCGACGACGCCGATGTCATGATCGGCTACCGCACCTATCCGCATGTGGACATGGCCCTGACTGGCAAACGTGCCGCGGGTTTGCTTGACCGCCTGATGGATGGTGAGCGTTTTGCGAAGTCCTATCGTCAGATCGACTATCTGATCCCCATATCGTGGCAATGTACTGAGATGGAGCCGGCGCAATCCATCTACGCCCGCCTCGCAGGACTGGAAGAAGAGAAAACAATTGTCTCGCTCTCCTTCTTTCCCGGCTTCCCGGCTGCCGATTTCAACGATTGCGGTGCGACTGTTCTCTCCTATGGAACGACGCAGGAAGCAGCTGATCTTGCCGCCGACGAGCTGAAGGCCCTGATCGACGCCAGTGAGCCCGCCTTTGCCGGGCGCGTCTACAGCGCTGATGAGGGCGTAAAGGAGGCAATCCGTCTTTCCGCAACCGCCGCAAAGCCTGTCGTGCTTGCGGATACGCAGGACAATCCCGGCGCCGGTGGCGATTCCGATACGACCGGAATGCTGCGGGCTCTCATCGACAACGGTGCACAGAACGCGGCGCTTGGCCTGCTCTATGACCCTGAGGCTGCGCTGGCAGCACAGGCAGCAGGCGTCGGCGCAACGATCCGCATCGCACTCGGTGGAAAATCCGGCATTCCCGGTGACGAGCCGCTTGAGGCCGAGTTCATCGTCGAAGCATTGTCCGACGGGTTGACACGCGTCACCGGTCCCTACTACGGCGACACCCTGATGCGGCTTGGACCTTCAGCGTGCCTCAGGATCGGTGGCGTTCGCGTAGCCGTAGCCTCTCACAAGGTGCAGATGGCCGACCGCGGGCTGTTCCGTTATCTCGGCATCGAGCCGGAAACGTCGAGCATTCTCGTCAACAAGAGCTCGGTGCACTTCCGCGCAGATTTCGAACCGTTTGCCGAGACAATTCTCGTTTGTGCCGCACCCGGTCCAATGGCCGTTGACCCGGCTGCCCTTCCATGGAGGAGGCTTCGCCCGGGCGTCCGCCTCTCCCCTCTCTCTGCCGCCCTCTCCTGATCCGTCACTTTTTTGAATTCAAGGATACAGCAATGCCCGTTATCGAGAAAATTGCCGCCTGGCACGATGAAATGACTGCCCTTCGCCGTGACATTCACGCTCATCCGGAAATCGGTTTTGAGGAGATACGAACTTCCGCCATCGTTGCCGACAAGCTGGTGAGCTACGGCATCGAGGTGCATCGCGGCATCGGCAAGACCGGCGTTGTCGGCGTTTTGAAGGGGGCTAAGGGGAGGGGGCGTACCATCGGCCTGCGTGCCGACATGGACGCGCTGCCGATGGAGGAGCGTACCAACCTGCCTTACTCGTCGAAAATCGCGAACCGCTTCCACGGCTGCGGCCATGACGGTCACACGACCATGTTACTTGGTGCCGCGCGATACCTCGCCGAAACCCGCAATTTTGCCGGCACGGCCGTATTCATTTTTCAGCCCGGCGAAGAAGGCTGCGGAGGGGCTCGCGCCATGCTTGCAGACGGCCTGTTTGAACGTTTCCCCTGTGACGAGCTCTACGGGTTGCACAATATGCCGAACGAAGAGCCGAACAAGATCGGCATCAAGCCGGGCACCGCAATGGCCGGCGCTGATTTCTTCGATTTTCACATCAAGGGACGCGGCAGCCACGGTGCGCGTCCCGAAGGGTCGAAGGATCCCGTCATTGTCGCAACTCACCTGGTCTCGGCTCTGCAATCGATCGTGTCGCGCAACATTTCTCCACTTCGGTCAGCCGTGGTGTCGGTCACGCAGATTCATGCCGGCTCCGCCTATAATGTCGTTCCGGAAGAGGCGACAGTCTCCGGCACCGTGCGTTATCTCGATCGCGAGGTGAACGAACAGATCCGTGAGCGTATGCGCACCATCGCAGCCGGCCTTGCCGCGTCTTTCGAAGTCGAAATTGTAACAGACATTCGCAATGTTTTCGACGTCCTCATCAATACGGAAGAACTTGTAGAGGGCTTCGCTGATGCCGCCCGCGACATCGTGGGTGCAGACCTTGTCTATACGAAGGACGAGCCTGTCATGGGCAGCGAGGACTTTGCCGATATGCTCTACAAGGTGCCCGGCGTCTACTGCACCGTTGGCCATGCCGGATCGGTACAGCTGCACAATCCGGGCTTTGTTCTGGATGACAATATTCTGCCGGTTGGTGCGAGCCTTCTGGCGCGTGTCGTCGAAAAACGTCTGGCCGCCTGACGCCCATGCCCTGCCACAAGATCGGGATTGCTCCCTCCCTTGAGCGCGGGCGTCCCGTCACGATGAAACGAGCCCCCTATTATGGATTTCACCAAACTTCCCCTTGATATAGACGCCATGCTGAAGCGTCTCAGGCCCTGGATAGAATGCGAAAGCCCGACATTCGATGCTGCAGCCGTAGATCGCATGATGGATCTTGCTGCCACCGATTTCGCAACAATCGGTGGCACAATAGAACGAATCCCCGGCCGTATGGGACTTGGCGGCAGCCTTCGTGCACGTTTTGGCGACACCCGCGACACGCCCGGAATTCTCGTCTCCGGTCATCTCGATACGGTTCATCCGGTTGGCACGCTGAAAGAACTCCCGTTTCGTATCGAGGATACACGTGCCTACGGCCCGGGCATACTCGACATGAAGGGTGGCAACTTTCTGGTCTTCGAGGCAATGAGGCAGCTTCTGAACACGGGCATCGGCACCCGCCTGCCGGTCACCGTCTTGCTGACCCCCGACGAAGAGATCGGCACACCCTCGACGCGGGACCTGATCGAGGCTGAGGCCCGGCGCAACAAATACGTGCTGGTTCCCGAACCGGCACGGGAGGAGAACGGGGTGGTCACCGGTCGCTATGCCATCGCCCGCTACAACCTGGTGGCCCGCGGCAGACCCTCGCATGCCGGCGTTTCGCCGAAATCCGGGCGGTCTGCAATTCGCGAAATGGCCCGCAGGGTGATTGAAATAGATGCAATGAGCGACGACGACTGCACTTTTTCCGTTGGCGTCATGCATGGCGGGCAATGGGTCAATTGTGTCTCTTCGCTGTGCACGGCCGAGGCACTGTCCATGGCGAAAACCGATGACGATCTCGCGTCCGGTGTCGCCCGAATGCTCAATTTGTCAGGGGTGGAAAACGAGGTGGAGTTCTCGGTCACCTGCGGCGTCACCAGACCCGTCTGGCCACCGGACCGTCCGGAAACCATGGCGCTTTACGAAAAGGCTCGTTTGCTTGCCGACAGTCTTGGGGTTTGCCTTCCCCACGGCAGTTCAGGCGGCGGTTCCGACGGCAATTTTACGGGCGCGCTCGGCATTGCCACGCTCTGTGGCCTGGGGCTGCGTGGCGCAGGTTATCACACCCTCGAAGAGCACATCGAAATTGACAGCCTGATTGATCGCGGCAGGCTGATGGCCGGTCTTCTGGCGACGCTGGATTGAGGACAGAGTAATGACAGGCGACATCACCCGGCTCTCCGCAGCCGCGCTTTCCAGGGCAATCCACCTGCGGCAGGTTTCCTGCCTCTCCGTGATGGAAGCCTATCTCGATCGCATCGACAGTCTCAATCCGGCCGTGAATGCGATCGTCTTTCGTCGACCAAGCACACAGTTGCTGGAGGAGGCGCGCGCCTGTGACCGGGAACTTGAGGGGGGTCGCTCGCGCGGATGGATGCACGGGTTTCCCCAGGCGGTAAAAGATCTCTCCGAAGTTCAGGGCCTGCCGTGCTCCTGGGGGTCGCCGCTCTTTGACAATTTTGTTTCCACCGCCGACAGTCTCCATGTGGAACGTGTTCGCGCCGCCGGCGCGATTTTCATTGGCAAGACCAACACGCCCGAATTTGGCCTTGGGTCCCATACGACCAACCCTGTCCATGGCCCAACCCGAAACCCCTATGACAGGACCAGAAGCGCCGGTGGTTCTTCCGGTGGCGCGGCGGCGGCGCTCGCCTGCCGGATGCTGCCGGTCGCAGATGGCTCTGATATGATGGGCTCGCTGCGCAATCCTGCCGCCTTCAACAACGTTGTCGGCTTCCGGCCGAGTTTTGGGAGGGTTCCAGGCACAAAAGGGAACGAGTTTTTCCTTGGCCAGCTTGCCACTTCAGGCCCCATGGGCAAGACGGTGGAGGACGCCGCTTTGCTTCTCGCAACGCAGGCAGGTTATGACCGGCGCGACCCGCTATCTCTGGCGGACGAAAGTCTCGCAATCCGAGGTCCTGCAACGACACAGGGAATGAAAGTCGCCTGGTTTGGTGATTTCGGTGGATATCTTCCCTTTGAGCCCGGGGTTCTGGATGTCGATCGCAAGGCTCTCGCCGTCCTGGCGAACATGGGCTGCGATATCGATGAACTCGTGCCGGATTTCGAACTGCCGAAACTCTGGGAAGCGTGGATGACATTGCGCAGCTTCAGCGTGACCCACGGCCTGCGCGCCTTTTATGACCAGCCGGAAACACGGTCGCTTCTCAATCGGCAACAGATGTTTGAATTCGACATCGCGCTTTCGTGCAGTGCCGCCGATATCTTTAATGCGTCCGTCGTCCGGACAGCCTGGTACCAGTATCTCTGCAGATTGTTTGAACGGTACGATTTTATTTTGATGCCGAGTGCACAGGTATTCCCTTTCGATATCGATCTCTCGTGGCCGACCGAAATCGACGGCAAAGCCATGGACACCTATCATCGCTGGATGGAGGTCGTGATCGGTCCCACGCTGGCTGGACTTCCCGTGGCGGCCGTTCCCGCGGGATTCGGGGTTAACGGATTGCCGACTGGTATACAGCTGGTGGGACCACCACGCAGTGACCGGGCAACCCTTGAATTTGCACTGGCGTATGAGCAGTCAGCTGACATCCAGACGGGTGATGCGGTCATGTAAACCCCTTTGGCGCTCCTGGGCTTTCTTTGAAGCGCGAGCCGGTCTGAGACGGATAGCTTATGCGGCTTGTAGCAAGTAATATCGTCTCGTTGGACCGGGTCTTGCGTTCAATTGCAGAGCCATGAGTATGGTTTCTGTTGCATCCCGGGCTTCCGTCTGTTCGCAACAACAAATCTCTGCCATTGCCTGTAGCGGCTGAGGCGCTATCATGGGAGTGCTGTGGGGCGCTAAGCTTTGGGAGGAGCGATACGTGAGACGGATGTGGCCAGATGAATTTGCCTTTCTGCTGGACGATGCGGAAGAGGTCGACTTGCATATTCCACCGGTGGCACATGAGGAAGGATCGCCGGGAAAAACCATTTCCAGGAAAGCCTTGAAAGTTCGTATCAGCCAGCAGGACTTCGAGAAAATTTGGCCGCTTGCCGAGGCTCGCTATCGGTTGAACGGCAGGTTTGCGGGCAAGGCCATTACGCTGATCGCCAATAATCCCCATTACCAGAAGTGGCATCCCTCCGATGGCGGCAGTGTCGAAAGCGTGTCGGATAGCGGTCAAAAATACACCACGCCTTATGTGATCGTGCACTTTCTGCTGGATGATGTCCGCGAGCCTGTCGAGGTTTAGTTCGCAGAGCCGGCTCTGTCGTCAGGTAGCCCCAGCCTTTCATGGCGTCGCGATATTGGCGTTGAGGGAATAGTGTCTCGCTTCAAAAGCTCTCGCATATGATCGAACGATCGTTGAAGATTGAGGCAGCCATGGTATGAAAACGGGAGACGCGGCCGCTGGCCGCGCCCTTCGGTTCAGAAGCCGCTTTTTGCAAGAAATGCCCTGCTGGCTGCCAGATCATCGAGAATGCTGCCAGTATTACGCGGATCGCGTTCCTGTTCGATGGTAATATAGCCGCCATAACCAAGTTCGGTCAGGAGGCTGCGGATGGCTGGATAGTCAATCGAGCCGCGGCCGATCGGACACATCACGCCCTTGGCGCAGGCCTCGAAGAAGCGGATGCGCTCCGCCATCACCTCCTGAAAGACCGCGGCGTCGATATCCTTGAAATGAATGTAGTCGACGCGATCCCAATAGCGGCGCAACGTGGCGACGGGGTCCATGCCGGAATAGGCCATATGGCCGGTATCGAGGCAGAAACCCGCAAGATCTGCGGGAATGTCCTCAACGATCTGCTGCAACTCATCGGCAAACTCGATGTAGCCGCCGGCATGGGGATGTAAGGTGGCGCGCACGCCATATTTGTCCCGGGCGAGCGTTGCGATGGCCCGGATGTTCTCCACCATGCCCCGCCAGGCGGTTTTATCGAGACGTGGCGCGCGGTCAGAATGTCCGGCGGCATAATCACGCTCGTCATGGCCCCAGTCCATCACCGTCAGATAGGGAGCGGAAAAGCGTTGGCCCGCATGGGTTTCCGGCTTTGGCAGGCGCGTTATCAGCGCGCAGATCTCCTCAGTCTGGCGTAGCAGATTGTCGCGATTTCCGGGTGAGACCAGATCGTCGAAGATGGTGCCGGCGACGATCTTGAGGCCTCGTTCATCCAGCGCCTGCGAAACGCGCCTGAGGTCGAGCGGCAGATAACCGTAGGGGCCGAGTTCCAGACCGCCGAAACCGGCTGCTTTCGCTTCGTCCAGCACCCTTTCCCAGTGGGGAAGATGCGGGTTCTTGACATCGTCGACGCCCCAGCAGCAGGGAGCGGTGGTGATGGTGATCGGGTTGGTCATTTGATCCTCATGGCGGCAGCGGCATCGGCCTGTTCTCTAGCCCGGTGCAACGTCTTATCGGCTGATGGCGGCTTGCAGGGCAACGATGGAGGGCCGGCTGTCCGCTTGGTGAATATGATGAAATCCTCACATGAAGGCTGACCCAGCCGGAGGAGGATTGATCCGGAATGCCCTTAAATCCATTATGCGAAATCGACCCAGGTGGCACCGGCATCGGCCGAACGAACGCAGTTTTCCAGCCAGCGAACGCCTTCTGTGCCGGCTGCGATGCCGGGATAGTGATGGGTCTTGAGAAAAGCCCTGTCACCGCGATTGGCCGCATCGATTGCCTGGGCGATCCAGAGGTAAATGTTCGACCAGCTATCACCGAGACCTTCGGTGTGCAGCGCGCCCATACGATCGACAGCAAGGCTCTCCTCTTCCAGATACGGCATGCCGTGATGCAGGATACGCTCCGGCTCGCCCTGAACCTGATAGATCAGCTGATCGGGACGCGAATCTGACCATTCAAGCGATGCCCTGGAACCGATGAAGCGGTAACGCTGCGACCCCATATTGCCGGCATTGACGGAAGAAACCCACAGACGCCCGCGTGCGCCATTATCATAATGCATGAGAACCGTCGCATGGTCCTCCAGCGGCGCCCGCGTCGGGATGAAGGCCTTCCGGTCGCAAAGCAGTCGTTCCACCTTCATGTGCGGCAGCACGATTTCCGAGAGATAATAGAGATGCGTACCGATATCGCCGAGCACGAAGGTCGGGCCAGCGGTACGGGGATTGGTGCGCCATTTGACGGCCTCGCCTGCGCCCACATCGTCGCCGGCATTGAAGCCGTGGGTATATTGCAGATCGACGATGCGGATATCGCCCAGCATCCCCTTTTTGACCATGGCCGCCATCTGGTGCACCAGCGGATGGCCGGTATAGCCATAGGTGACGCCGACGATCAGTCCCTTCTGTTCGGCCAGCCGCGCCACCTCGTCACATTCTGCAACGGTGAAGAATAACGGTTTTTCGCAGATGACGTGCAGCCCGGCTTCAAGGCAGGCCTTGGTGATCTCGTAATGGGTAAAGTTGGGGGTGGCGATGGAGACGACGTCGATACCGTCTTTGCGCGCGGTTTCGCCAGCTATCAGTGCCCTGTAATCCGGATAGCAGCGTTCCGCCGCCACGCCGAGATTGACGCCGAAATCGCGGCCCATTTCGGCATCGAGGTCGAAGGCACCGGCGACGAGCTGGTAATTGCCATCGCGCAGAGCGCCGGTGCGGTGCTTGTATCCTACCTGTCCCGTGCGGCCGCCGCCCACCATGGCCCAGCGCAGCGGTCGCGAAATCAGTCTTTCTCCATTGATCATGTCGATCGTCTTTCCGTCGGATGTTTCGAATGGCGTAGCCAGAGGCAGGTTCCGCCTGGGCACCGGCACCGGTTTTTCGCGTTATTTCTTGAAATAGAGGTCGATATAGTCCTGCATCTTGGCGCGCATGAACCGGCTCGATTCATCCGCCCTGTCTTCCCAGGCGAAGACGCAGGAGGTCATGATGCCGTCAAAACCGATTTCAGCGAGCGTGCCGAAGAAGTCGTCCCATGGCACTTCGCCCTGACCGATATTCAGGTGCTGGTGCACCCTTGCCTGTGTACCGGGCGGGTTGAGAATGTAGCGGAGCCCAGAACTTGCCCTGTGGTTGAAGGTGTCGCCGACATGCACATGGGCCAGCACGTCCTTGGCTTCCCGAAGCATCGCCTTGGTGTCGTCGCCGAAATAGAAGGTGTGTGGCGCGCAATAGAGGAATTTGACGTTCCTGGAGTTGACCGTGCGGATGATATCAAGCGCCGGCTGCAGCGTTTCGCACCAGTCTTCCGGATGCGGCTCGACATGCAGGCTGATGTTCTCGCGCTCGAAGATCGGTACCAGCTCTTCCATCGAGCGCCACCATGCATCCTCGCAGGCCTCGATCATCGAACCCGTATGGCAGCAATAACATGAGCCCTTGTCGGGATGCGGTCCACGGCCGAACTCCGAGTTCATCGTGTCGACCTCAAGTTCGATTGCGATCTCGATAGCGCGTTTCCAGTGCTTGACCGCTGCCTGCCGCTCGATTTCATCATTGGAGGCCCAGCGATACATTGGCAGCAGCGCGGCGATGCCGACATCGGCGTCTTTCAAAGCCTTCTTGAAGGACCTGATACGTTCGGGAAACACGCGCGGCGCCTTGAACCATTCGAGGAAATCGGCGCGCGGGCTGAGTTCGATCCAGTCGTAACCGAGCTCCTTAACTTTGGCGGGCAGCTCATCGAGGCTGGTGAAACGGTGCATGTGGGGGTCGATGGCGATTTTCATTGATCTTGATCCTTCTTATGTCTCGACCGGATGGCGAGGGCGGATGGCCGCAAAGGCACTGGACGCCATCACAAGCGACGCGGTTCGTATCGCGAAAGATTTTCTGAAAAATGCCATTGCTTCCTCCCCGCCCATCCTCCCGATGGGCCTGAATGACAGGCCGATTTATATCTTTCATTTTCGCGGAAATGGAATTTATATTTCATTTGGCGTTGCATTTCGTATCATTTCATGTCATTCATCAATGATACGATTGAGGGCGCCATGAATCGACCCACCATTGCCGATCTTGCGAGAGCCGCGGGCGTCAGCATCTCCACTGTCAACCGGCTGCTGCACGGTTCGAGCGCCGTACGTCAGGATACGATCGACCAGATTCTCAAGGCGGCGCAGGAGATCGGGTTTTATGGTCTGGGCACCATCAAGGACCGAAGGCGCGAGGCCTTGCCACATTACAGGCTGGGCTTCCTGCTGCAGCAATCCCACCGGCCGCTTTACCGCCTTTGGGGAGAAGGGATCGTCACTGCCGCACATCAGAGGCTGGAAAGCGTCATCGAGCCGGACGTGGTTTTTGAGGACGATCTTTCACCGGAGGCCGTTTCCGCCAATCTCCTGAAGATGGGGCAGTGCTGCAACGCAATTGCGGTTGTGACTGCCGATCACCCGCTGGTGAGCCAGGCCATTGATGAGTTGCGGAGCAAAGGTGTTCCCGTGGTGACCTATGTGTCCGATCTGTCAGCGGCGAGCCGGGCGGGTTTTGTCGGAACCGACAGCTGGAAACGCGGCCGGACGGCCGCCTGGTTCCTCAGTCAGACCGTGAAAGGCGAGGGGGTGGTCGTGCCCCTGATCGGCAGCAACCGTTATCAGTGCCAGGATGTTTCAGATGCCAGTTTTCGCTCCTACATGCGCGAGAACACGCCGGAACTGCAGGTAGCGGAAACACTGCTGACCCATGAAGAGCCGGAAAATGCCTATGCCGTCATTCGGGACATCATTGCTGCCGAACCAGGGCTCAGGGGGGTATATGTCAATGGCGGCGGCATATCGGGCGTCTTGCGGGCGCTCAGGGAGCTGCCTGCGGAGAAACAGCGCGGCATAAAGATCGTCTGCAACGATATCGGCCCGGAAACGCGCAAGGGCTTGAATGAGGGGCTGATTACCGCTTCGCTGCCACTGCCCCTCGACGGGATGCCGCAACAATTGATCGACGTGATGTTGCGACGCATCGAGAACGCGGATTCGTCTTCCGTCGAACAGCGGATCGTGCCCTTTGAAATCCTGACGCCGGAAAGCATCTGGACATGATCGCAGGGTAACGGGAATTCAAAATCCCCGAACCGCGTGAAATTATCGATTGGGAAAAGCCAATCCACACCAAGGCCGGTGGTGCGCGCGCCTGCTACGATACGTGGTGAAGAATGGCAGCGGTCGGTGGCACGGTGCGAGAACGCGGACGCTTTTCGTAGTCGGCTTTTTATGGGCAACCATGTTTACCGCAGAACCGAAGAGAGAAACTCGCGGGTCCGCTCCTCTTTCGGCTCTCCGAAAATTTCCTCCGGCTTTCCCTGTTCGCAGATGCGCCCCTTGTCGAAGAAGCAGACCCTGTCCGATACCTCACGGGCAAAGCGCATTTCGTGGGTGACAAGCAGCATCGTCAGATCGTGCTCATGCGCGAGATCGCGGATGACGGAGAGCACTTCGCCCACCAGCTGCGGGTCCAGCGCCGAGGTCGGCTCATCGAAAAGCAATACACGCGGGCGCATGGCGAGCGAGCGGGCGATGGCGACACGCTGCTGTTGTCCGCCGGAAAGCTGAACCGGATAATGATCTTTCTTGTCCGCAAGCCCCACCATTTTCAATAGTTCGATCGCACGCGCCTCAGCCTCTCCACGGGCGATACCCAGAACACGCACCGGCGCCTCCACGATGTTGCGCAGCACGGTCATATGCGGAAAGAGATTGAAGCTCTGGAAAACCATGCCGACGTGGTTGCGGATCTGGCGCAGGTGTTTTTCCGAGGCCATGAAGGGGCCCTTGCCTCCCGGCTCATGATAGGACATGTCAGCCAGCGTCAGTTTTCCCTCCTGGAAGGGTTCGAGTGTCATGAGAACGCGCAGGACCGTCGACTTGCCGGAGCCGGAAGGGCCGATGAGGGTGACTTTTTCACCCTTTGCCACGCTGAAATTGAACTGGTCGAGCACCGTCAGAATGCCGAAGCGTTTCGTGACATCCGAAAATTCGATCAGTGGCTGATTGGTGGTGTTGGTCATCGCAAGGGTATTCCTGCTTTTGGGAGCGCCCTTTGCAGGCGGCTGAGGCCTGCCGAGCAGATTATGGTCAGAAGGAGGAAGATCAGGCCGACAAGCGTCAGCGGCACCAGATATTCAAAGGTGCGTTCGCCGATCATGTTGGCAAGTCCCATCATCTCGAGAACCGTGACGACTGATAGCACCGGCGTTTCCTTGATCATGGCAACGAGATAGTTGCCCATGGCTGGAACGATGCGCGGAATGGCCTGGGGAATGATGATATCGCGATAGGTTTGCATGCGCGTCAGGTTAAGCGCGGTCGCCGCTTCCCATTGGCCATGGTGTATCGCCTCTATGCCGCCGCGATAGACCTCGGAAGTATAGGCCGCATATTGCAGGCCGAGCGCCAGCGCGCCGGTCAGAAAAGCGGGCAAGACGATGCCGAAATCCGGAAGCACGTAATAAAGAAAGAACAGCTGCACCAGAAGCGGCGTATCGCGCAGGAATTCGACCACCAGCGCGGTCGGCCAGGAAATCATCTTTACCCGGCTGCGGCGCAGCAGCGCAAAGACAAGTCCCAGAACCAGTGCGATGGCAAAACCGGCGGCGGCTGCCTTCAGCGTCACGGTCAGACCGATCAGGATGATGGGCAGGATGGAGGTCGTGTAGGTAAGCCAGGTGGTCGTGTCCCATTCGTAACCATACATCATGAGAAGATATCCTTACGAATGGCGCGTGCGCGGGAAGACATTGCCGCGCCGCACGAAGCGTTCGATCGCCCGGATGACGACCATCAGGATCAGCGACATCGCGAAGTAACAAAGCAGCGTGACCGAATAGATGCTGGCGCTGTCCAGCGTCAGGTTGCGGATCGACTGTGCCGCGAAGGTGAGATCGGCAATCGAGATCAACGAGACGAGCGAGGAAAGCTTTAGTGTCTCGATGGCCAGATTCCCGAAAGCCGGCATCATTTCGACGATCGCCTGTGGCAAGGAAATGCGAAAAAGCGTCTGCATGCGTGTGAAGTTCAGCGCGCGTGCGGCTTCCAGCTGTTGCACCGAGACGGAGGACAGCGCGCCGCGAACGATTTCCGCGCCGTAGCCGCCAGCATGGGCGGCAAGCACCAGCACCCCCGTCGTGATCGGATCGAAGCTCAACCCGACCAGCGGCAGGGCATAATAGAACCAGAATAGCTGAACCAGCAGCGAGGTGCCGCGGAACACTTCCGTATAACAAAGCGCGATTGCCGACAGGATCGGTCCGCCCTCGACGCGCAGAATGCCGAAGAAAAAAGCGAGTACGGTGCCGACGACAAGTGCTGCCACCGTAATCGTCATGGTGACGACGGCGCCTTGCCACAACATCGGCAGATAGGCAGTCATGTCCATCTGGAGATTTCCCGAATTCCCGAGGAACGGCGCCCGGTTATGCCCGGGCGCCGGCTGGCATTATTTGCCGGCGCAGAGATCGGCGACCTTCTTTTCGGCCGCTGCCGCGATACTCTGTTCGGAGAGACCGTATTTGGCGAGAATTTTCTTGTAGTCGTCGGTCTTGCGGAATTCGACCAGGGCAGCGTTGAAGGCGTCACGCAGCTCCTTGTCTTCCGGGCGGAAAGCGAAACCGCCGTAGTTGCGCACCGGCGCATCCTTCACGACCGGATCGGTGAAAGGCTTTACCTGCTCGACGTTCGCCTGACCCTTGGCGAGTTCCGAAACCGTCAGCTCCGTGGCCGCATAGGCGTCGGCGCGGCTCTGCACGGTTGGGATGGCGTCGGCATTGGCTGGGATGAAGACGATCTGTTCTTCCTTGACGCCAACGGCGCGCAGGAAGTCGACATTGTTCGCGCCCGACACGACGGCCACCTTCAATGAAGGGTCCTTTGCGATATCGGCATAGGTGGTCAGCTTTTTCGGATTACCCTTTTTCACCAGCAGGCCTTCGCCATAGGACGAGTTCGGCTCGGTAAAGGCAACCTGTTTGCAGCGCTCGGGCGAGATATTCTGTTCCGCAGCCGCAAAATCGAAGCGACGGGCCTTGAGGCCGGGGATCAGCGTGCCAAAGGGCGTCACCGTCCAGTTGACCTCTTCGATGCCCATCGATTTCAGAACCGCATTGGCCACATCCGGGCCGATGCCAGCGGAGGTGCCATCCGGCTGCATGTAGGAATAGGGCACTTCATTAGCCGTGGCGGCGCGAATGTAGCCCTGGCTTTTGACTTCTTCGACGGTGAGCGCGCTGGCTGACGTCACGCCGATGGTAAGGGCGAGGGCGGAAAGGCCGGCGAATTTGGTGATCTTCATGTTCTAACTCCTCTGGTTGGGTTGCGTGGTCCGTTTTCGGATCTCACGGTGTTCTGGTGGCTAGGTATTCTCCGTGACCGTGGCGATGACGGAAAGGCAGTCTCCAGCCTTGATGAGGCCGGGTACGTGGCGCGCGGCAAGCAGCCCTGACATGGAGGCGCGGTAATCGACCGGTGCGAGGCCGGTTTTCCCGATGGGATAAACCCGTGCGATTGTCTCACCAACCGTGACCGCGTCTCCCAGATCGCGGACAAAGGCGACGAGACCGTCGTCTTCGGCAAAGGTGAAGCAGTCGCTGGAGGGCATATCCAGCCAACGGCTTGGCGCGGCAACGGGCGAACCGGCCAATATGCCTGCATGTCGCAGCAGATTGATGGTGCCCCTGCGGGCGATATCGATCGATTTCGCGCTCGCCGTGCCGGCGCCGCCGAGTTCGGTGGTGACAAAGACCTTGCCCATTTCCTCGACGGTCGTGTCCAGCATGCCGACGGCGTCGATTTCCAGCATCTTCATCGAATAGGGGGCAGCAAAAGCGGCCACGGCATCAAAGCAACGGCTTTCCTGAGTTTTGTCGGGCAATTCGTGAGCCGCTGCATAGGGCAGGAAATCAAGCGTCCTGCCGCCGGAATGAAAATCGAGAACGATATCCGCGAGCGGTATCAGATGACGGGTGACGTAGTCGGCAATCTTCTCCGTCACGGTACCGTCAGGGCGACCGGGAAAGCTGCGGTTGAGGTTTCCCCGGTCGATGGGTGAGGTGCGTGTACCTGCGCGAAAGGCCGGGTAGTTGAGTGCCGGGACAATGATGATGCGGCCTTTCACTTCGGCCGGATCGAGCGTCTGGGCGAGTTCGAAAAGCGCCGCCGGCCCCTCATATTCATCGCCGTGATTGGCGCCGGTCAAAAGGGCGGTCGGCCCCTCACCATTGGCGATAACGCAGATCGGGATCATCACCGAGCCCCAGGCACTGTCATCGCGGCTGTAGGGCAGCCGCAGATGACCGTGTTGCACGCCCCTGGCGTCGAAATCGACGGAGGGCGTGATCGGGGAGGGACGAAGCGCGGTCTTCAACATCGTCTCAGCCCTTCACGAAGAGTTGCCGCGGTACATTGGAAAGGCATTCGACACCGGTGTCGGTAATCGCGATGCTCTCGGTGATTTCGAGCCCCATGTCTTCCAGCCACAGGCCGGTCATGAAATGGAACGTCATGCCGGGTTTCAACTCCGTGCGGTCGCCGGGGCGAAGGCTCATGGTGCGCTCGCCCCAATCAGGCGGATAAGAAAGTCCGATCGGATAGCCGGTGCGGTTGTCCTTGATGATCCCGTATTTTTTCAACACGGCAAAAAAGGCATTGGCGATGTCTTCGCAGGTATTGCCGGGCTTGGCTGCGGAAAGACCGGCCTCCATGCCCTCGAGCGTTGCTTTCTCTGCGTCAAGGAATGCCTGTGTCGGTTTGCCGAGAAAGACCGTGCGTGACAGCGGGCAATGATAACGACGGTACGCGCCGGCGATTTCGAAGAAGGTACCTTCGCCTGAGCGCATCGGCTTGTCGTCCCATGTCAGGTGCGGGGCGGAAGCGTCGGCACCTGAAGGAAGTAGCGGCACAATGGCGGGGTAATCGCCGCCGAATTCTGCGGTGCCACGAATGCCGGCATCGTATATCTCTGCCACGAGATCGCACTTGCGCATGCCCGGTTCAACGACGTCGACGATACGCTTGTGCATCAGTTCGACAATCTTGCCCGCCTTGCGCATATAGTCGAGTTCGGTCGGGCTTTTGACAGCACGCTGCCAGTTCACGAGGCCGGCGGCATCCTTGAAACGTGCGTTTGGCAGATGTTTGTTCAGTGATGCGAAAGCTGCTGCCGAGAAGTAATAATTGTCCATTTCGACACCGACCGTCAGGCCTGACCAGCCCCGTTCCTCGATGATCTCAGACAACAGGTCCATCGGGTGCCGTTCGGTCGATTGAACATAGTGATCGGGATAGCCGATGATATTGTCATGGGCGAGGTACGCCGTGCGCCTGGCGCCATTGGCATCCTGTTTGCGACCGTACCAGATCGGCTCACCATCAGGTGGCACGAGCACAGATTGGTGGACGTAGAAGGACCAGCCGTCATAACCCGTCAGCCAATGCATGTTGGACGGGTCGGTGACGACAAGCAGGTCGATACCGGCACTTTCCATGGCTTTACGGGTTTTAGCCAGGCGCGCGGCATATTCCTCGCGCGTAAAGTTCAGCGTTACACTCACGCTGCGTCTCCCATTTTTACGCTGTTTTCGATGATTTGGCCGCTGCCTGCGTCTTTGGCGCGGGCAAAGGCGAGATTGGCGATGGCTGTGTCCTGCACGCCGGTGCCGGTCAGATCGGCAAAGGTGATGTCTTTGTTCGAGAGGCGGCCCTGTGACTTGCCGGCAATCACCTCTCCAAGCTCCGCGAAGGACTGATCCCGCTCGACGTAACCCGCGGCAATCGCGTGATGCAATTCGCCGAGAATGCGGGTCTGCGTAAGCCTGTCCGCGACATAGCGCACTCTGGCGAATACGGCCGGATCGATTTCGTTCTTGTGTTCGGCATCCGATCCCATCGCGGTCAGATGCTGGCCTTGTTCCAGCCAGTCGGCGAGCAGGATTGGCTTTTCGGCCGGTGTCGTGGTGACGATGATGTCTGCGCGCCGCACGGCCGCCTGGGGATCGGCCACCGCGGAAACTTCGATGCCGTGTTCCCTGGTAAAATCGTTTGCGAGCTTTTCAGCCTTGTCATGGTTCCGAGCCCAGATCCGGACGGATTTGATCGGGCGTACCAGCGTCAAAGCCTCAAGCTGCAGACGCGCCTGCATGCCCGCCCCGAAAATCGTTGCGACGGACGCGTCCTTTCGCGCCATGTGCCGCGCCGCGACTGCGCCAGCCGCAGCGGTGCGCACATCGGTGAGATAACCGTTGTCGAGAAGCAGGGCCTCCACCAGGCCGGTCCTCGCGCTGAAGAGGATCATCAGGCCATTGAGGCTCGGTAGCCCAAGCCTCGGATTGTCGAAGAAGCCGGGGCTGACCTTGATGGCAAAGCCGTCGAAACCCGGCACATAGGCAGTCTTAACATCCACTTCGCCGCGAAATTCGGGAATATCGAGCCGGAGGATCGGCGGCATGGCGACAGCTTTGGTGGCAAGGGCGCCCAAGGCCTGCTCCACGCAGTTGACCGCGGAAAGGTCGAGCTTAACGATGGCGCGCAGGTCTTTTTCGGTGAGGATGGTGATGCGGCTCATGCGGCTCCCCTGTCGATGATGGTCTTGTGGAGCGCCGGATCGATGTTTCCGCCCGATACGATGATCGCGGTCGGGCCGCTGATGTTGACCTTGCCCGACAGGACGGCAGCGAAGGCAACGGCGCCCGCGCCTTCCACTCTCAGGCCTTCCTCGTGCGCCGCATGGCGGATGCCTGCTGCGATCTCGTCTTCGGAAACCAGCACGATGTCATCAAGCAATGCCTGGCAAAGTGCAAAGGTCACACGGTTCGCCAGTCCAATCCCGCCGCCAAGCGAATCCGCCAGCGTTTCTTCCTCCTGGACCGAGACGGGGCGACCGGCTTTAACCGACGCATGCATGGCCGCACCCCGCTCCATGGAAATACCGACAACCCGCGCCCTCGGCTTCAACGCTTTCACCGCAACGGCGATACCGCCCGCAAGGCCTCCGCCCGACAAGGGAACGAGAATTGTCGCCAGTTCAGGCATGTCCTCGATAACCTCGAGACCAATCGTGCCCTGGCCTGCCACGACGTCGCTATGATCGAACGGAGGTATAGCGGTCAGGCCACGGCTTCTGGTCAGGCGCTCCACTTCCTCCTGCGCGTCATCCTGTGATCTGCCGACGATCCGGATGTCGGCGCCAAGCGCGCGGATTGCCTCCACCTTGTTTGCTGGCACCAGCTCCGACATGCAGATCGTGGCAGGAATACCGAGTTTCTCTGCCGCATAGGCCACCGCCCGGCCATGATTGCCGGTGGAGGCGGTGACGAGGCCCCGCTGGCGCTTCTCATCGTCAAGAGAGAGAATGGCGTTCATCGCGCCGCGCAGCTTGAAGGCGCCAATAGGCTGAAGGGTTTCAAGCTTCAGATGAACGGGATAACCAACGCGTTTGGAAAGATTGTCCGAGCGAACCAACGGTGTTCGCTCAACTCTTCCCTCGAGCCGCACCGCAGCCTGCTCTATCGCTTCCACTGAGACCGGCAGCGGGTTCTTGTACACCGATATGGACGGGTTTTCGCTCTTCATGATTGTCATGTTGTGAGCGAAGTAAAATCATGTCAATTATTATATTGTAATGATTCAATGATTTTCGATCGACAGCCTCAGCCGATCGAGCCGATATCGTAGACGGGCGGCAGTTGTTCGAAGGTCTGCCGCACTGTGGTCAAAGCTTTGATGAGGGCTGCATGATTAAGGCGGCCGCCGAGGCATATGCGAATGCCGCCGCCATGGCCGGGTCCGGCAATGAATGGTTCTGATGGGGTCACGGCGACATTTTGGGTCGTCAGCGCGCGCACCAGGCCGTCCTCCGTCCAGCGCGTCGGGACCTTCAGCCAAGCGCAGAGGGAAAGGGGATGGGTCGAGGCGATATGCTGGCCTAAGATATCTAGGGCAATTTTCTGCCGCGCCCGCGCTTCGGCGCGCTGCACATCCAGTAGCCGTAAGGCAGTGCCGTTTTCGACCCAGCGCGTCGCTATTTCGGCCGTGAGATAGGTTCCGCTCCAGCTCGATACCCGCAGGATTGAGGCGGCGCGGATGGAGTAGGCGGGTGGCACGACGAGATAACCAACGCGCAGCCCGGTCAGCACCGTCTTGGTGAAGCTGGTGACGAAAAAGCCGAGATCAGGCAGCATTTCAGTGATGGATGGCAGATCCTCCTCGATGATCGGCCGATAGACTTCGTCTTCAATGACAAAGATGCCATAGCGTTCAGCGATCGCGGCGATCGCCTGCCGTCGCGCCGGGCCCGATACATGCCCGGTGGGATTGTTGAGGGTCGGAATGAGTACCAGCGCTCGCACACCACCGGCTGCGCACGCGGCCTCCAGCGCATCGGGCAATATGCCCTCGCCATCCGTGGGCAGGCCCTTGAGACTGAAACCGAGGATGTTCGACAGGCCGATAATGCCGTGGTCCGTGAGGTTCTCGCAGAGAACCACGTCGTTCGATCGAATGATGCAGCTCAGGGCAAGGAAAATGCCGTGGGCTGCGCCGTTAGTGACGAGGATACGCTCCGCACCGGCGGTCACGCCCATCATGGTGAGCCAGGTTCGGGCGGTTTCCCGATGGCTGTCAAGGCCGGCCACCGGCCTGCAGGGGCGCATGAAACCCGAATTGTCACCATCGGCCAATTCACGAAGGATGGCGCGTGAGGCGTTTTCATGCTCGTCGAGATAGACGCCGCGGATAATGGAGAGATCGAGGACCTCAGTCGGGCTGTGGTCGAGCATCATGCGGCCCGCCCGGTCCGTCACCCGTGTCTTCACGAAGGTGCCTCGGCCGATTTCGCCGCTGAGATAGCCGAGCCGCTCGGCCTCCTTGTAGGAGAGGCTAACGGTCTGGACGGAAAGGCCGAGTTCACGGGCGAGGTCGCGATGGGTCGGCATGCGGTCCATCGGCTTCAGAACGCCGGCGTCGATATCGGCGATGATGCGTTCGGTCAGTGCCGAATGTTTCGTTTCGCCCTTCTGCTTCGCGAGAACTGGCCGCCATGCCACCGGTTTCGTTGCGGGAACCGGATCGAGGCTGAGCGGATTGGCTTGACGGCGCATGAAATTGTCTCGTTTTAGACGAAGATGATTTCATGACATTATGCACGGTTCGGTGAAAAGATGAAGCCTTATGCAGCGTAGATGACAATTGCATCCAAAACAGGCGCAATCGTCATCTCCCTGCTGTCCAGACGAGCAGTTCCCGGTCCGGTAAAAGCCTGGCTGGTGATCAGATTTTTTCGCCGGCCTGGACCAGATCATCCATGACGCTGCGGACGGCGGCTTCGGCGATGGCGATGATCTCGTCCACCTCCGCCTTCGTCGTCACGAGCGGCGGTGCAAAGCCCAGAATATCGCCATGCGGCATGGCCCGCGCAATAAGGCCGCCATTGCGTGCTGCCTTCGAAACGCGTGCACCAACCGCAAGACCCGGTGCAAAACGTGTCTTCTTTTCCCGGTCCGCCACGAATTCGATGGCACCCATCAGGCCCACGCCACGCACCTCGCCGACGATTGGAAGCTGTGCGAACCTTGCTTTCAACTGCTCCTGAAAATAGTTGCCGACGGCCCGTGCATTGCCCGGCAGGTCTTCCTTTTCCACGATATCAAGCACGGCGTTTGCCGCAGCCGCACCGATGGGATGTCCGGAATAGGTGTAGCCGTGCGAGAAGGCGCCGACGCGATCAGCGCCGTCCTCCATCACCTTGTAGACTTTCTCTCCTACGATCGAGCCGGAGAGCGGGAAATAGGCTGATGTCAGCCCTTTGGCGACGGTGATCAGATCCGGCTCGATGCCGTAATGTTGTGAGCCGAACATGGAGCCTGTACGCCCGAAGCCGGTAATCACCTCATCGGCAATCAACAGGACATCGTATTTTCTGAGAACATCCTGTATCGCCGACCAGTAGCCTTCCGGCGGCGGCGTGATACCCCCCGTGCCAAGCACCGGTTCAGCAATAAAGGCACCGATTGTGTCGGGGCCTTCGCGCAGAATGAGCTCTTCCAGTTCGTCGGCGCGCCGTTTTGAGAATTCCAGTTCGGTTTCACCGGCTTCAGCGCCCCAATAATGGTGTGGGACGCCGGTGTGCAGCACGCCAGCGCGCGGCAGGTCCATGTGGTCATGATAAAAGCTCATGCCGGTCATGGAACCGGAAACGACGCTGCAGCCGTGATATCCCCGCTCGCGGGAAATGATCTTCTTCTTCTCCGGCTTGCCGCGCAGATTGTTGTAATACCAGACGAGCTTGGCCTGGGTCTCGTTGGCGTCCGAGCCGGACATGCCGTAAAACACCTTGCTCATCTTGCCGGGCGCCATCTTCACCAGCCGGTCGGACAGGATCGCCAGTTCGTCCGTCGTGTGGGCGGCGTAGGAATGATAATAGGCGAGCCGATAGGCCTGACGGGAAATGGCTTCCGCCACCTCGGTGCGACCGTAACCGACATTGACGCAATAAAGACCGGCAAAGCCATCGATCAACTGCTTGCCGTGGGCGTCCTGAATGCGGATGCCCTTGCCGGTTTCAACGATGGTCGGTTCCCCGAGCTTACCGCTGGCGAAGTCTTTCAGCTGCGTGAAGGGGTGCAGAACCGCATTTCGATCCATTTCCGCGATATTTTTGATGTCGATGGTCATAGGCGGGTTCCTTTCAGGCAGCCAGATTGCCGAAGCAGACATATTTGGGTTCGAGATATTCCATCAGGCCGTGGCGCGAGCCTTCGCGACCGAGGCCGGATTGTTTCCAGCCGCCGAAGGGAATTGGCGCACCGGTGAATTTCGGCGTATTGACGGCAACCATGCCGTATTCCAGCTGGTCGGTCAGGCGCATCGCCCGGCCCAGATCGTTGGTGTAGACATAGGCCGCAAGTCCCATCTCGGTTGCATTGGCGCGGCGGACGACCTCATTCTCGTCATCGAAGGGAAGGATGGCTGCCACAGGCCCGAAGGTTTCCTCACGTGCGATCAGCATGTCGTCAGTCACATCAGCCAGCACGGTTGGCGTTACGAAATTACCGCCGAGCGGACTGTCCTGCCCGCCGCAGACGAGGCGCGCGCCGGCGGAGAGCGCCTGTGCGATCTGCTGACGGCACTTTTCGGCGACCGATGGCCGTGTCATCGGCCCAATGTCGATGCCCGGTTCAAGGCCGTGGCCAACGGTCAGTCTGGAAGTTGCGTCGGCAAACCGATCGATGAAGCGGTCATAGAGCGTTCGCTGAACATAGATGCGATTTGCCGCCAGGCAGTCCTGGCCAGATGTAGCGAATTTGGCGCTGATGCACCCCGCCACCGCTTGAGAAAGATCAGAATCCCCAAATACGATGAAGGGTGCATGACCACCCAGCTCCAGCGACGCTTTCTTGACGGTTGCCGCCGACTGGGTAAGGAGCAGCCGCCCGACCTCCGTCGAGCCAGTGAAGGAGAACGCCCGCACATCGGTATGCTCCAGAAGACGACGCGCCAGAGGCGCGGCTTCACCGGGCAGTACCTGCAATACGCCGGCCGGCATGCCTGCCTCCTCCGCAAGTTTTGCCAGAGCCAGCGCCGAGAGCGGAGTTTCGGGTGCCGGCTTGACGATCATGGTGCAACCGGCGGCAAGGGCCGCTCCTGCCTTGCGGGCTATCATGGCTGACGGGAAGTTCCATGGCGTGATCGCTGCCGTTACGCCGATCGGCTGCATCCGTACGGAGAGATTGCCACCTTTCAGGTGGCTCGGTATTGTCTCGCCATAGGATCGCTCGCCTTCGCTCGCGAACCAGTCGAGAAAATTGGCCGCGTAGGAAATTTCCCCCAGCGATTCTTCAAACGGCTTGCCCTGCTCGGCGCTGATGATAATGGCGAGATCGCGCGCATTGTCGCGCATCAGTCTGCCCCAGCTCCGCAGGATGTCGCCGCGTTCTACCGGCAGCGTCTCGCGCCAGTGAAGGAAGGCTGCGCTGGCGGCCTCTATGGCGGAATCGACATCATCGAGAGAGCAGGCGGTCACATCCACGAGATGGTCGCCGCCTGCTGGGTCGATGACGCTCAGCCTCTCGCTGCGCTCCACCCATACCCCGTCCAAAAAGGCGCGATGCTCGATCAGATCGGGCCGGCGAAGGTTCTTCAACGCGGCGCTGGCAATACCTTTCATGAATATGCTCCGTTTTCATTTGCGTGGAGCTTAGCGTCGCTGCATGATCGATCTCCGGCATTTATTTCCTGTTTGACGCAGGAATAATGCTAATTTTACCCAAATACGCAGGAATTCTGCATGACCAATATTGATCGAGCTGACAGGGCGCTGCTTGACGCCGTGCAAAAGAACAACCGTCTGACGTCGGAGGAGCTGGCGCGGATCGTCAATCTCTCGCCGACGGCCTGCCAGAGGCGGCTCAAGCGATTACGGGAGGAGGGAGTGATCGAGGCGGATGTGGCGATCATCTCGCCCAAAGCCGTGGGACGGGGCATCACCATGATCGTCCTCGTGTCGCTGGAACGGGAGCGCGCGGACATCGTCGATCGCTTCAAGGCGGCGATCCGTGCGACGCGCGAAGTCATGATCGGCTATTATGTCACCGGTGATGCCGATTTCATTCTGGTAATCACGGCAAAGGACATGGAGGACTACGAGGCCTTCACCCGCCGCTTCTTTTATGAAAACCACGACATTAAAGGGTTCAAGACAATGGTCGTCATGGACCGCGTGAAGGCCGGATTCGCCTTTCCTATCGAAGACTGACCGGCCAGAGGTCTGCTAACATGTCTGTGTCGGGACTTCCGCCTTTTGTACGGTCGTTCTAGTTCTGGACGGGCTGCAAGACCCTGCCCAAGCAGCGGGGAAAGGAAGGAGGCCCGGATATCCGTGCGATGACAGATCCGGAGCCTCCGGGAGCTGGGAGTTCATGTAAGCCCTGCGCAGGCAGATCATGCGCTCGCAATTTGGAACATTGTCGCGCGCTATTGCGTGATTTCGGGTTCCACGAGTTTGGCAAGCTTGCGCAGTGACTCTTGCCAGCCGAGATAACACGCATCAGCCGGAATGATATCCGGCACGCCCTCCTGTTCGATATTCACTTCGGTGCCGGATGCCACTGCCTTCATGTTCACCGTGACTTTCATTTCGCCAGGCAGGTTGGGATCGTCGAAGCGGTCCGTGTAGACAAGGCGCTCTCCGGGCACGAGTTCAACATAGGTCCCGCCAAAGGAATGACTGTCGCCCGTCGTGAAATTTCGGAAAGACATCCGGTGATTGCCGCCGACCTTCGCATTCAGTTCATGAACGGTACAGGTGAACCCGAATGGCGGGAGCCAGCTTGAAATCGCATCCGGTTCGATGAAAGCGCGATAGAGCTTTTCGGGTTTCGTTGCGAAGACGCGATGTAGACGAATGACGCTTGGCATGGTTTCCTCCTGTTGATGCGTTGTCATTCAACGTGGTCGATCATTGTCGGGCTGAACAGCAGCCGGATATAGCGGTGAAGATGGTCGAGGCTTTCGACGGCTTGCTGCGGATTCCCGCTCGCTTTTGCCAGAATGAAGGCGCCCTGGATGACGGCTTGAATGTGCAGGGCAAGACTTTCCGCCGTAAATGTCTCTGTTATCCTGTATTGATTCAGGGCTGCTTCGATATCGCTGACAAGTGTTTCGGCGTGGCCTGAAATGCTGGTCCAGCACGCTTGCCGGATCGCCTCGCTGGTCTCGTAAACCTCCTGCGCCATGGTGCCGACAAAGCAGGTAAAATCCGGCAAGTCGCCCTGTATCAACTGCTTGCGGAAGGCGACATAGTTCAGCAGTCGCTCCAGTGGATCAGCGGCATCGTGATAGGACGCGGTTTCGAACACGGCACCGGTTACCTCCGACCAGTGCTGGGCAGCCGCGACCGCCATTTCCTCCTTGCTGGAGAAATGGTGAAAGAATGCACCTTTGGACAGCTCGGCCTTGGCGCAGACATCGTCAACTGTCGTCGCGGCGTAACCTTTCGTCCGGATGACGGTAAATGCCGCCTCCAGCAGGCCCGGCCTGGTCAATGGGTTCTGTTTCCTTGCCACATCAAATCTCCCTTGCTTGATTAAATACAGACTAGTCGGTATTTAATCAAGCGGAATTTTACTGGTGTGTTGTCCGGTGACTTCCCGGTCCAATATCGTTGGGCAGGATGGCGCATAACAGAAGGCGCGCGCTCGATCCCGCGAGGGAGCGCGCCGCTCCCGCGCCGTCATTAATGCGCAGATCCGGGCAGTTCTACTCCAGCGCCACCATATAGGCTGGTAACTGTTCTTCGAAAAATTTCGAGAAAGTTGCGATGCGGGGCGGCAGGGCCTGATAGGGCGGATAATAGAGCGTCAGCCAGAGTTCCGGCGGCGACCAGCCGGGCAGGACATGGACGAGGCGGCCACTGTGGATATGCTGTGCGATGTTGAAGCCCGGCAGCAAGGCGACCCCTGCGCCATCCGCAGCCATATCGGCCAGAACCTCGCCACTATTGGCGCTGAACGCACGACCTGCCGTTATCGTGATACTTGACCCGCCATCTGACAGAACCCAATTCTCCCGACGGCTCTCGCCGCTGTAGGCAAGGCAATCGTCAGGCGTCAGTTCAGCGGGGTGTTTCATCTGCGCGAACCGGCTGCCCGGAGCCGCCACCAATATGCGCGGCACAGCCCTGATCTTGCGCCATATGGTGAATTTGTCCGATGGGGCGGACGAGATACGGATCGCCAGATCGTAGTCATCATCCACGATATTGACCAGGCCGTCCGATAACGAAATCTCGAAGCACATTTTCGGATAGAGTTCCCGGAAGCCCGACAGGATCGGCGGCAGCACCGTTTTGCCGAGCCATGTCGGCGCGCTGATCCTCAGGCGTCCCTCGTCGGCCTTGTGGGCGTTGCGAACATCGCGCCGGGCGTTCTCCAAAGCCTCGACCGCCGGCTGAATCTGTGCGGCGAAGACGGCACCGTCCGTCGTGAGCGATACCTGACGGGTGGTCCGGACGAATAATTGCACGCCGAGATCATCTTCAAGTGCTGCAATCGCACGGGTGACGGCCGCTGCCGTCATACCGAGTTCACGGGCCACCTGCGCGAAGTTGCGCTTTTCGGCCGCCATCAGGAAGGTTTTGAGAGCTTTGTGATCGTTCATCTCTATTATTTCAAAAATCGCAATTCATTCGAGAAAAATATTGCAATTCCGCGATACAATCAAGCGGGTTACATCTTTCTCCATCGAAACGGGCACACCAACAGCGAAAGGCGCCGACGATGATCAAGGATATCAAGGGCCTGCACCACGTTACCTCGATGGCGTCGGATGCGCGGCAGAACAACAGCTTCTTCACCGATACGCTCGGCCTGCGCCGGGTAAAGAAGACCGTCAACTTCGACGAGCCAAGCGTCTATCACCTTTATTACGGTGACGAAAAGGGAACGCCTGGCACGGTCATGACGTATTTTCCCTTCGCCAACATGATGGCCGGCCGTCCGGGCGTCGGCGAAGTGGGCGAGACACAGTTTTCCGTCCCCAAGGGTTCGCTCGGCTTCTGGAAAGATCGTCTCATTACGAAAGGTGCCGCCGGCCTTCAGGCCGATACGGTCTTCGGTGCACAGCGCCTGCGTTTTACCGGTCCGGATGGCGATGGACTCGCGCTGATCGAAACGGATAACGATGCTCGCGCTCCATGGCTTGCCGAGGGCATCTCCGAAGACAACGCCATACGCGGCTTCACCGGTGCGCGCTTCAATCTGAATGATACGGCCGCGACCGAGGAACTGCTTCGCTTCATGGGATATGAGCGCGCCGATGTAGAAGGCGATGTAACCCGCTTCGTCATTCCCGGCGGCAACGGCGCCGATACGATTGATCTCGCCACACTGCCAACGACGCCCTTTGCCCGTCCGGGAGCCGGTTCGGTTCATCACATCGCTTTCGCGGTTGAAAACCGTCAAAAGCAGCTGGACGTGCGCAAGGCGCTGATGGACACCGGCTATCAGGTCACCCCTGTCATCGACCGCGATTACTTTTGGGCGATCTATTTCCGCACGCCGGGCGGTATCCTGTTCGAAATCGCCACCAACGAACCCGGTTTCGATCGCGACGAGGATACCGCGCATCTGGGCGAAGCGCTCAAGCTGCCAAGCCGTTATGAGCCTTTCCGCAATCAGATCGAGGCTAACCTCGCTCCCCTTGCGGCATAAAGCGGGTCGTTGATCCGCATCCACTGAAGAAATCATATCCACGCTTTCAAGGCGGCTGCCCCTGCCGGGCAGCCGGCCGGCGAAGCCTTGTCAATTTCACCGCCGTCGATCGGCAATCATCACCTGAACGGAGAACCACCATGTCGAAGCTTGAAGTCCTTACTCCCGCCAACAGCCAGATCATCTTCATCGACCAGCAGCCGCAGATGGCTTTCGGTGTGCAGTCGATCGATCGCCAGACCCTGAAGAACAATGTCGTCGGCCTCGCCAAGGCGGCAAAGATCTTCAACATTCCGACGACCATCACCACGGTTGAAACGGAAAGCTTCTCCGGCAACACCTTCCCGGAACTGCTGGCAGTATTCCCGGAAAACGACATTCTCGAGCGTACCTCGATGAATTCCTGGGATGACCAGAATGTCCGCGATGCCCTGGCGAAGAATGCCGCCAACGGTCGCAAGAAGATCGTTGTTTCCGGCCTCTGGACGGAAGTGTGCAACACCACCTTCGCTCTTTCGGCGTTGTATGATGTCGCCGATTACGAAATCTACATGGTGGCGGATGCATCTGGCGGCACTTCTGTCGATGCGCATAAATATGCCATGGACCGCATGGTGCAGGCGGGCGTCATCCCCGTCACGTGGCAGCAGGTGCTGCTGGAATGGCAGCGCGACTGGGCGCGCAAGGAAACCTATGACGCCGTCACCTCGCTGGTGAAGGAACATTCAGGCGCTTACGGCATGGGCATCGATTATGCGGTCACGCATGTTCATGGCGGTGCTGAGCGCGTCAAGCACGGCAAGCGCATCGGCCCCAACCCCGCGAAATAAGCTTTCAACCCTGGCGCGCCGGCGGGATCAATATCCCGGCCGGCGCGGCTTCATCCATCCAAAGGAGGTTTCCATGAAAGTCTATCTTCTGTCGCTTGGCGCCGGCCTGCTCGTCGGCATCGTTTACAGCCTGCTCAATGTGCGTTCGCCCGCGCCGCCCGTCATTGCCTTGGTCGGTCTGCTGGGCATCCTGGTCGGAGAACAGATCATCCCTTTCGCAAGAACGATCATCGACAGGGAACCGGCCGCCGTTTCGTGGTTCAACCAGATCAAGCCGCACATGTTCGGTCATATGCCCAGGGGTGGTGTCGAAACGGTAGATATTGCCAAGGGCAACGCACCCATCGAGAGGGAGAGAAGCTGATGCCGACACGACGCACTTTCCTCGGCGCGGCATCCAGTCTCGCCTTTCCGAATCTGTTTTCACCGGCTAAGGCCGCTGATCCCATCAAGAGCGGAGCTTCGTCCATGCATCCAGATACCATCCTTCACAATGGCCGCGTCACGACACTTGATCGTGGCAATCCGAATGCAACGGCAGTCGCCATCAAGGATGGTCTGTTTCTCGAGGTGGGAAGCGATACCGAGGTCATGGCCCTTGCCGGGCCGGAAACGAAGATCATCGACCTCAGGGGCAAGCGGGTTCTTCCGGGCCTGATCGACAACCACACCCACGTCGTGCGTGGGGGCCTGAACTTCAATATGGAACTGCGCTGGGACGGCGTGCGCTCGCTTGCCGATGCCATGGACATGCTCAAACGCCAGGTCGCGATAACGCCAGCCCCGCAATGGGTGCGCGTCGTCGGTGGTTTCACAGAGCACCAATTCGTCGAAAAGCGTTTGCCGACCATCGAGGAGATCAATGCGGTCGCGCCGGATACGCCGGTCTTCCTTCTGCATCTTTACGACAGGGCGCTGCTGAACGGCGCGGCGCTGCGTGCCGTCGGTTATACCAAGGACACGCCGAACCCGCCCGGCGGCGAGATCACCCGTGATGCCAACGGCAATCCCACCGGCCTGCTGCTCGCCAAGCCGAATGCCGGCATTCTCTATTCGACGCTTGCCAAGGGGCCGAAACTGCCGCTCGACTATCAGGTCAATTCCACCCGCCATTTCATGCGCGAGCTGAACCGGCTGGGTGTGACCGGCGTGATCGATGCCGGCGGCGGCTTCCAGAATTATCCGGATGATTACGAGGTGATCCAGAAGCTGTCAGATGAGAACCAGATGACCGTTCGGCTGGCCTACAACCTCTTCACGCAGAAGGCGAAACAGGAAAAGGAAGACTTCCTCAACTGGACGCAATCGGTCAAATACAAGCAGGGCAACGATTATTTCCGGCACAATGGTGCGGGCGAAATGCTGGTCTTTTCCGCGGCCGATTTCGAGGATTTCCGTCAGCCGCGGCCCGATATGCCGCCGGAGATGGAAGGCGAACTTGAAGATGTTGTCCGGATTCTCGCGGAAAACCGCTGGCCCTGGCGTCTGCATGCCACCTATGACGAGACCATTTCGCGGGCGCTGGATGTCTTCGAAAAGGTCAATCGTGATATCCCGCTCGAAGGGCTTAACTGGTTCTTCGACCACGCAGAAACCATTTCTGACCGCTCCATCGACCGTATCGCCGCGCTTGGCGGTGGCATCGCCACCCAGCACCGCATGGCCTATCAGGGCGAATATTTCGTTGAACGTTATGGTCAGGGCGTGGCCGAAGCCACACCACCGATCCGGCGCATGCTCGATAAGGGTGTGAACGTTTCGGCTGGGACGGACGCAACGCGCGTCGCCTCCTACAATCCGTGGGTGTCGCTCTTCTGGATGGTGACCGGCAAGACCGTTGGCGGCATGCAGCTTTACCCGCGCGCCAATTGCCTAGACCGCGAAACGGCGCTGCGCATGTGGACGGAAAAAGTCACCTGGTTCTCGAATGAAGAAGGCAAGAAGGGCCGCATCGAGAAAGGCCAGTTCGCCGATCTCGTGGTGCCGGACAAGGACTTCTTCTCCTGTGCGGAGGATGAAATCTCCTTCCTTACCTCGGAACTGACGATGGTGGGTGGCAAGGTCGTCTATGGCGCCGGTGACTTCAAGGCACTGGACGAGAGCAATATTCCGCCGGCCATGCCAGACTGGTCGCCAGTGCGCAAGTTCGGCGGCTACGCCGCCTGGGGTGAACCGGATGGCGCCGGCGCCCGCTCGCTGCGCCGCACGGCCATCTCCACCTGCGGCTGCGCCAGCGATTGCGGTGTGCATGGTCACGACCATGCCGGTGCCTGGACATCGAAGCTGCCGATTGCCGATCTCAAAGGCTTCTTCGGTGCCCTGGGCTGCTCCTGCTGGGCGGTATAAGCTTCATCGGCAAAAGAAGCCCACTCACGGGCGGCGCATGTGCCGCCCGTGGGATACGACCAATAACCGATAAAAGAATATTACAAATTACGCAATTATATCGAAACTATTGATGCAATTGTTGGCGGTAATCCTTTGCGCCAATATCGCTCCATCAGATGAACGCCAGCGCCGCTCGAACCGAACGGCCAGTAGGAGCACATTATGACTGAGCCGTCTTCAACCCTTCGCCTTCGGGTCTTCCTTGCGGATATCGTTGCCGCACCCGCCGCAAAAACCCTTGCGCTTCTGGCGCTTTGCTCGGCCTATATTCAGGGACCGCTGACGAAGATTTTCGACTTTCCCGGGGCGATTGCCGAGATGAACCATTTTGGCCTTCAGCCGGCGGCCGCATTCGCCGTGGTCGTCATCCTGTTCGAACTCACCGCCTCCGCTCTGGTCGTGTCGGGCTTCCTGCGCTGGGCCGGAGCTCTGGCACTGGCAGGCTTCACTCTTGTCGCCACCTTCATTGCTCTCCGCTTCTGGGAAATGGCGCCGGGCATGGACCGCATGATGGCCACCAATGCCTTCTTTGAACATCTAGGTCTCGCTGGCGCATTTGTCGTCGTCGCTGCAATCGATCTCACGAAAGGAACGGGCAAATGAGCGCCGCAAAATCCTCCGCAAGCAGTTTTGCTCCGCTTGCACAACCGGTCTTCGCCGTCCTCTGGGCCGCGACGGTGCTGGGCAATACCGGCAGCTTCATGCGTGATGTCGCGAGTTCATGGTTGATGACCGATCTTTCGGCCTCTCCGGCGGCTGTCGCCATGGTGCAGGCCGCTGGAACCCTGCCGATCTTTCTTCTGGCGATCCCGGCCGGCGTGCTGACCGATATTCTCGACCGCCGCAAGTTCCTGATCGCAGTTCAGCTGTTGCTGGCCTCTGTCAGCGTCACACTCATGGTTCTTGCGCACACCGGCCTTTTGTCCGTCAGCGCCCTGATCGGTCTCACCTTCCTCGGCGGTATCGGTGCGGCGCTGATGGGACCGACCTGGCAGGCCATCGTGCCGGAGCTGGTGAAGCGCGAGGATATCAAGAGCGCCGTGGCTCTGAACTCGCTCGGCATCAATATCGCCCGTTCCATCGGTCCGGCTGCTGGCGGCATCCTGCTTGCGGCCTTCGGCGCGGCCTTTACCTATGGCGCCGATGTCGCCAGTTACTTCGTCGTCATCGCCGCCCTTTTGTGGTGGCCGCGGGTAAAGAACGCTGATGATGCGCTGGCCGAAGGTTTCCTCGGCGCTTTCCGGGCGGGCCTTCGTTACACCCGTGCCAGCAAGCCGCTTCATGTCGTGCTGCTGCGGGCCGCGATCTTCTTCGCTTTCGCCAGCGCCGTCTGGGCGCTGCTGCCCCTGGTTGCCCGGCAATTGCTCGGCGGAGACGCCAGCTTCTACGGTATCCTGCTCGGTGCTGTCGGCGCTGGCGCCATCGGCGGCGCGCTGGTCATGCCGAAGCTGCGCGAACGTTTCGATGCAGATGCCCTGCTTCTCGGTGCTGCCGTCATTACCGCACTCGTCATGGCCGCGCTTTCGCTCGCACCGCCGAAGTGGCTTGCCATCATCGTCCTGCTGTTCCTCGGCGGCGCATGGATCACGGCTCTAACGACGCTGAACGGGGCCGCCCAGGCAGTTCTGCCAAACTGGGTGCGTGGCCGTGGCCTTGCTGTCTATCTCACCGTCTTCAACGGCGCGATGACAGCCGGCAGCCTTGGCTGGGGTGCTGTTGGTGAAGCCACAGGTGTACCGGGTGCATTGCTGATCGGTGCTGCGGGACTGCTGGTTGCGGGCCTTGTCATGCACCGCCTGAAACTGCCTGCGGGTGATGCGGATATGGTGCCATCCAACCATTGGCCGGAACCGCTCGTTGCCGAGCCGGTGGCCCATGATCGCGGCCCGGTGCTGATCCTGATCGAATATAATGTCGAAAAGCATCACCGCTCCGCTTTCCTGCATGCACTCGACGAGCTTTCCCAGGAACGTCGCCGCGATGGCGCCTATGGCTGGGGTGTCACGGAAGACTCCGCCGACCCGCAGAAGATCGTCGAATGGTTCATGGTGGAATCCTGGGCGGAACATCTTCGCCAGCACAAGCGGGTCTCCAATGCCGATGCAGATTTGCAGGGCAAGGTGCTGGCTTATCATTCCGGGCTGGAAAAGCCTGTCGTGCGCCACTTCCTGACGATCAACCGTCCGGGCAAGGCATAAACAGAAGGGGCCGAAAGGCCCCTTTTTGTTCCTACCGTTGCACCGGCTGCTATCGCGCAATCCGCTCGAGCACGCGGCTCAATGCATCTTTCAAGGCCTTTGAACCGCCTTTGCCATCGAAGTCTTTGAGCACCTGTTCGTTGAGGCCGCCTTTGGTGGCGAATTCACGGCTGATCTCGTTAAAATCCGCCTTACTTCCGGCCAACACCGCCACCTCGGAGAGGCCGCCAAAGAGGGGTGCAAGATAGGCGCGCGCCTTTTCTTCTGGCAGTCCGTTTTCGGCCAACCATTCCGTTGCCGTCTGCATGATGCCGAAATAAGTAGCCATCAGAGCGCTTCCGGCGGCCAGAAGGTCGTATTCGGCCTTGGTCTCGCATTCCACCGCATTGCCGAGCACGTTGAAGATTGCTGCCGAGTCCCTATCGGCGGGATAAATGGCGGTGACGCCTTTGCGGCGGGCGACGAAGGGCAGCGGGATCGCCTGGGTGAGATGAACATCCGCATCGATCCAGTCGAGAAGGGCTTCCCGGCTGGTCGCAGCCACGACGCTGATGACTTTCTGTTCGTCCCTGAACCGTAGCGGCCGGATGACCTCCTCGGCGATCTGGGGACGGATTGCCAGCATGACGGTATCGCAGCCATCGACGATCGCCTGATTGTCGCTTGAGACGATCACCTGCGAAAAATCGGCAGCCAGTTCAGCCGAAACATCCGCGCTGCGCTGGGACACCATGACATGTGGTACGGCGGCGGGTCTGGCAAGCAGGCCGCGTACCATCGCGTCGGTGATGGCGCCTGTTCCGATAAAACCGATTTTTTGGGGCAGGGACATGAATACTCCACTGTGGCGGCTGGATCGAGAGATGGTCGGTCCTTCCAGTTTGGCGCGATGCTAGATTTTCCACCAGTAAATGTCGACAGGCGGTCGGGCCATCTGTAACGCCACGGCACTTAGGTCGGCCGATGCTCGCGAAAAGCGGCAGCGAGCGTTCGCAACGCCTCACGCGATCTGCTGTCCGTCAGGGTCGAGAACATGATGATTTCGGTGGAAGGCAGGGAAGGCAGCCCAAAACGCTGGCTCACCTCCACGGTGCCGGGTGGGGCAAGACGGGAGGAGAAGGCGGAAATCGCAAGTCCCGCCGAAACGGCCGCGGTTACCATGGACGATGTGCCGCCGAGGAAAACCTCCGTCCAGGCTATGCCAGCCCCGTCCAGGGCGCGGGTGGCTATATCACGCACGCCACAGGCGGGAGACAGTGCCGCAAGCCGCAACGGTTCACCCTGACGATGTTCGAATTGCGGGGTTGCATACCAGCCGAAATGCTCCGGTCCGAGAACCTCGCCGTCGCGCCGGTCGTCCTCGCGTCTGATGATGGCCGCATCGATTTCCCCACGGTCGAACGCGTCGAGCAGGGAGCGCGAATGGTCCATCCGCACTTCAATCGTCAGGCCCGGATCATGGTCGTTGAGGCGGGCCAGAAGGGTTGGCACCTCCGGTCCTGCCACGTGGGCGGCAATGCCGAGGCCAAAACGACGGCGCGGTGAGGAAAGTCCTGCCAATGCGCGATCGTGTGCGGCGAGAAACTCGCGGGCGGGCGCCAAAAACACTGCACCCTGCGCGGATAGCCGCACCGAACGCGGTGTGCGTTCGAGCAGCCGCTGGCCCAGCCTGTCTTCCAATCGCTTGAGCTTGACGCTGATCGCGCCCTGGGTGGTGCCGAGCGCTTCGGCCGCGCGGGTGAAGCTCTGCATATCGGCGATGGTAACGAAGGCTTCGACGGCCTCCACATCCAGCGTGCTCATGTCGACTATTCCAATTTGTTGTCTCTGAAATAGCCAATCATCCAATTCAGTTATGGTCAAGCTTTGTCTAGCCTGTCGCCTCGTAGATCGGTTTCACAGTTGCGAGCCGAGCCAAGAAAGGCTGAAGAATGACCCTTGTTATTACCGAACAAACGGGCAGCAGAAGCGCCATGGCGCTCTCTGCCGTTTGTCTCTCCGCTCTTATGTTCGGACTGGAAATCTCCAGCGTTCCTGCGATCCTGCCGACACTGGAAGAGCTACTGCACGCGGATTTCCGGCAACTCCAGTGGATCATGAATGCCTATACCATCGGCGTGACCATGGTGCTGATGGCAACCGGTGCGCTGGCCGACCGCTTCGGCCGCAAACGTGTCTTTATTGCCAGTATTGCTGCCTTTGCCCTGTCTTCCCTTGCCTGCGGAATGACGCAGAATGTTCCGGTGCTGATCGGCGCGCGCTTCTTTCAGGGCTTGAGCGGCGGGGCGATGCTGGTGTGCCAGATCGCCATTCTGTCGCACCAGTTCCGTACGGCGCGGGAGCGCGGCATGGCCTTCGGCTGGTGGGGCATCATCTCGGGCGTTGGGCTCGGTTTCGGCCCGATCATCGGTGGTGCCATTGTTGCGCTGTGGAGCTGGGAATGGGTTTTCCTCGTTCACGTAGCGCTCGCCATCGTGACGTGGCTGCTTGCTTCGGGCGGTGTGAGAGAATCGCGTGACCCGGAGGCGGCACGTCTGGATATAGCCGGCATGGCCACGCTCTCGCTGTCCGTTTTTTGCCTTGCCTTTTTCATCACACAGGGACCCGAGCTTGGTTTTGCGAGCCCGGCGGCGCTTCTGATCCTTGGCGCCTCGGCTGCGAGCTTCATCGCCTTCCTGATTGCCGAAAAGCTTAGTTCAAGACCGATGTTCGACTTCTCAGTGTTCCGCATCCGGCCTTTTTCCGGGGCGATCATCGGTTCGGCCGCGATGAATATCAGCTTCTGGCCGTTCATGATCTATCTGCCGATCTGGTTTCAGGCTGGCCTCGGTTATGACAGCGTCACCGCCGGGCTCGGCCTGCTTGCCTATACGCTGCCAGCCTTGGTGGTCCCGCCTCTGGCGGAACGCCTGTCGCTGCGCTACCAACCCCGCCTCGTCATTCCGGCAGGACTGTTCACCATCGGCCTCGGCTTCATGCTGATGAAGCTGGGAAGCGGTATCGAAGAGGCGAACTGGCTTACAATGCTGCCCGGCTGCATCCTCGCCGGAATGGGGCTCGGACTTACCAATACCCCCGTTACCAACACGACCACGGGCGCGGTTTCGCCCGCCCGTTCGGGCATGGCTTCGGGCATCGACATAAGCGCACGCATGATCTCGCTTGCCATCAACATTCCGATCATGGGCTTTATTCTGGTCGAGGGCGTGGGGGTGTCGCTTCGGGCGAACCTGCCGATCGGGGCGGATGTGTCTCATGTGCAGTCGCTGGCGGAAAAGATCGCCGCGGGAACTGCTGGCGCCTCGGCGCAGGGCGTTTCGGAAGAGCTTGTCCACCGGGCGCTTGCGGATGGGTTCGGCCTGGTCATGCTCTATGCCGGCATCAGTGTATGGCTACTCGCCGCCATCAGCTTCATGATCTTCGGGCCGGCGCGAAAGCCTGCCCGTGACTAGGGTGGAGTTCAGGATGCCTCCCGGAAAATGACGGTCACGATCGTTCCGCCGTCCGGGCGCGTCTTTATCTGCAGATCGCTGTCATGCGCCTGTGCGATTGCGCGGGCAATGGACAGGCCGAGACCTGTCCCGCCGGTCTTACGCGCGCGTGACGGTTCCATCCGCCAGAAGAGTTCGATGCCGTGCGCCTCGACGCCGGCGGGGAAGCCCGGCCCTTTATCCTCGATCGAGACGAAGGCGCGCCCGTCCTGAAGCCCGGTCGAGCAACGCATAAATCCGCCGCTCGCCGCGTAGCGGCGCACATTGTCCATCAGGATAAGCAGCAGCTGCCGAAGGCGTTGACGGTCGCCGCAAACTGATGCTGCCTCCAGCGACATCTCGAGATCAATGCCTGCTTCGTTCATGAGCGGCCGTGCCGCCTCCGCCACGGCCGCGCATTCGGCGGCAAGATCAAGTGGCTCGGTATCTTTGACGAGGCTGTTGGTTTCGGCCAGAGAAAGCGTGCGCAAATCATCCACGAGACGTGCCAGCCCCTCCACATGGACGATGAGGTGGCGAATGGCTTCCTTGTCGAGGGGAAAGAGATCATCGGCAATGCCGTGCAAACGGCCCTGCAGGATCGTGAGCGGGGTGCGCAGTTCATGGGCTACCGCCATCGTGTTGAACTTCAACCGGTGCTCCATCATCTGAAGTTCCCGGATCAAGCTCTCGAAACTGTCGACGAGAAATGCGACCTCTGCGATTTGGCTCCCCCTGATCTCTGCTCCTCCGCTGAAGTTGCCGGTCGCCATGCGCCGCGCTGCATCGGCAAGTTCGCCGAGAGGTGCCGCAATGCGCCGAGAGATGAAGTAACCAAGCAAGCTGCAGAGAAAGACACCGAGCAATCCGAAAATGAACACGGATTTGATAAGCTCGTTATCGGCCTCGTCCTCGAGGCCCGGCAAAACCCTGACAAGGGCCTCAAGCTGACGCTGGTCCGGCATCACACCCCGGTCTATATCCGAGAAGGCCTTGGAGGCATCCGGCGATAGCTGGGCGATCATGCGCTCCTGAATATTGTCCGCATACCAGGAAACGCCGAAATAGACCAACGCAACCGCAAAGATGAGCATTGTAGTAATCGTGATCGCCGTCATCGTCCGCAGGCGGAGCCGCCAAGGCTTCATGGTTTTTGCTCCCCTGCCAGCCGATAACCGATGCTGCGCACCGAGACGAGATAACCGCAGGCGCCATGGTCCGTCAGTTTTTTGCGCAGATTGGCGATGTGTGTGTCGATGGTGCGCGCCAGCGCATCGCTTTCCGGCAGGCAGGCGTCAAGAATATCGGCACGCTGAAAGGCGTGGGTGGGACGACGCGCCATATGGGCGAGGATCCTGAACTCGCTCAGCGTGAGCGGCAGAACGGCCCGCTGACCGTCGTTGCAGACGGCTGCGACATAGGCTTCGGTGTCCACCTCAATGGGCCCGAAGCGTAAAACCCCTCCAGAGCCCGGTTGCCGCGTGCGTTTCAGCACGGCATTCACCCGCGCGATCAATTCATGCGGATTGAAAGGTTTGACGATGTAGTCGTCAGCGCCGGGGCGAAGGCCCGTCAGCTTGTCCATGTCCTCGGCGAGAGATGTGACCATGATGACAGGCGTCTCCCGTTCCCGCCGGATGCGGTTCAAAACCTCGATGCCGTCGAATTTCGGCAGGCGAATGTCGAGGAGAACCAGATCAGGTCTCAACATGGAGAAATGGGTCAGCGCCGTTTCTCCGTCGCTGGCTCTGACGGTTCTGTATCCTTCGCGAACGAGATAGGCGTCCAGGATCTGAATAATATCGGGGTCGTCTTCGACGATTAGAATTAGTCCTTTGTCCATACTCAATCCGCAAGTTTACTGGTGTCGGCCGTGGCGGCGCCGGGACGCTAAGCGGATGCGGAACATCGGGCAAGAGCCGCTGTGCCTGAATGAATGCCACCGGCACTCCTTTCCATACACTCTTGTGTCTTTCTCCGCAGAGCCTTGACATTTCTGCGGGAGAGAACTGGCCATGCACCAGTCTCTCACCCATAAAACCCACCCCAAAAAGCGGCGTTTGACCCAACGGTCGAAATTTCGTGTCAACTTTATTTCTGTCGTTCGTCAGGCATTTGCGCGTGCCTCCTGCAGTCCCTTTGTGCTGGCTCTTCTGGTCGCCCTTGCGATGATGATTGTCTTTACGATCAGGCCGGATATCGATCTTGAAGTAAGCCGGCAATTCTGGGCGGAAGGTTTCACACTCGGCGAGGACGAGTTCCTGATTTCCGTCCGTGATCTGAACCGCAGGCTTCCCTGGGTCTTGCTGTCCGGACTTGTGTTCATGCTTGTCGTAATGCCCTTCTCGCGCGGCTTGCCACGGCTTTTTCCACCACACAGACTGCTGCTTATTATCGTCTTTTTTGCCCTGGGACCGGGCGCTGCGGTGCATGCCCTGAAAAACCTGTTCGGCAGGGCAAGGCCGCGGCATCTCGCAGAGTTCGGGGGAGAGCTGGTTTATACACCGGTTCTTTCCCTCGGTGGCAGCTGCACCCGAAACTGCTCTTTTCCTTCCGGTGAAAGCGCTTCCGCAATCGCCCTTGTGGCCTTCATCATTCTCCTGCCAGAGAAATTTCGCCTGATCGGCACCGCGATATTGACGCCGTTCATCGTGATTTTCTCCCTGAACAGGGTGGCGATGGGAGCTCATTTCCTCTCGGATGTCCTGATTGCATGGCCTTTGATGTTTGCGGTATTTCTTCTGCTCCATCGGCCGTTCATCAACAATCGGCGTGCGATCGACGCGACTTTTTCGCGCAAGAGCGATGGTGCGCGGTGCTCCGCCGAAACAAGACCGTTTGCCGAACAATAACGCCCGTCGGGCATCCGACCGCTAATATCAAAAGGGCAGCGGAAACCGCTGCCCCTTCCGTTTCTTCTGCGCAGATGATGGCAGCCTTATTTCACCTTTGCGACGACAAGCTTGCCGTCGGCGCGTTCGGCGATGAACTCGATATTGGCGCCTTCCTTGAGCTTGGCGAGCATCGCATCGTCCTTGACGCGGAACACCATGGTCATGGCTGGCATGTCGAGGTTCTTCAGTTCTTCATGGATGATCGTGACCTTCTTGGCGGCAGCATCGACTTTCTTGACTGTTCCCTTGGTGAATTCCTCTGCAAATGCGCTGAATGGAGCGGTGAGTAGAAGTGCGGCTGCGACGGTGATCTTAATGACGGTCTTCATGGTGAGATTCCTTCGGTTGCGGGTTACTTGGCGGATACTTTGAGATCGCCGCGCATGCCGGCCTCGTAATGTCCGGGTTTCAGGCAGGCGAATTCGAACATGCCGTCATTGGTGAATTTCCAGATGATTTCGCCGCTTTCTCCCGGCGCGAGGGTGATAGCGTTCGGGTTGTCGTGTTCCATCTCCGGCGCCTTGGCCATTGCAGCCTTGTGCTCCAGATTGGCTTTCTGCTCGTCCATGATGAATTCATGGTCCAGCTCGCCGGCATTCTTGACAGCGAAGCGAACCGTCTTGCCCTTCTTGAATTCGAATTTGGCGGGCGTGAACAGCATCTTGCCATCGGGTGTCTCTTTCATCGTCACCTGAATGGTCTGGGTCACCTTTGCCTTGTCGCCCGGTTCGCCCACCGCCATCGCTTCATGGCCGCCGCCGTGGGTGCCGGATGCGAGCGCTGGCGTGGCAAGAGTGGTGAGAAGCAGTGCAATTTTCAGTCTGGTCATGTCATTGTTCCTTGGTTTGTAAGGGTGGGTCGTTTTCAGCCGTGTTTCATCGGATGCGGCGTGATCTGCGTTTTGGGGTCGGTGTTTTTTTGGCTGTTCGGCAATTCGCCGGTCCATTCCCAGGCCTGCGTGCCGGGCGGATTTTCGTACCAGCCGGGGTCTGCGTAATCGCCCGCGGAAATGCCTTCGCGAACCTTCACGACAGAGAACATTCCGCCCATTTCGATCGGGCCGTGCGGGCCCCACCCCGTCATCATCGGAACGGTATTTTCGGGGATTTCCATTTTCATCGCGGCCATATCGGCCATGCCGGCGGTGCCCATCGGCATATATTCCGGCCGGACCTTGCGGATCTTTTCGGTGACGCTTTTTTTGTCGACGCCGATGAAGGTGGGGACGTCATGTCCCATGGCGTTCATCGTATGGTGTGACTTGTGGCAATGGATCGCCCAGTCGCCGACATATTTGGCGTCGAATTCATAAGCCCGCATGGCGCCGACGGGAATATCGATGCTGACCTCCGGCCAGCGCGCCTCCGGCCGCACCCAGCCGCCATCCGTGCAGGTCACCTCGAAATCGTAACCGTGCATGTGGATCGGATGGTTGGTCATGGTCAGGTTACCGACGCGCACGCGCACCCGGTCGTCCCTGGAAACCACCAGCGGATCGATGCCCGGAAACACCCGGCTGTTCCATGCCCAAAGATTGAAATCCGTCATCGTCATGATTTTGGGGACGGAGGCGCCGGGATTGATGTCGAAGGCGTTGAGCAGGAACACAAAATCGCGGTCCACCGGCATGAAGGTGGGGTCCTTCGGATGGACAACGAAGAAGCCCATCATGCCCATCGCCATCTGCACCATCTCGTCCGAATGTGGGTGGTACATGAAGGTGCCCGACTTCAAGAGGTCGAACTCGTAGACGAAGGTCTTGCCGACGGGGATATGCGGCTGCGACAGTCCACCCACCCCGTCCATGCCCGATGGCAGGATCATGCCGTGCCAGTGGATCGTCGTATGTTCCGGCAGCTTGTTGGTAACAAAAATGCGCACCCGGTCGCCTTCCACGGCCTCGATGGTGGGGCCCGGTGACTGGCCGTTGTAACCCCACAGGCGGGCGGTCATGCCCTCGGCCATTTCGCGTTCCACCGGCTCGGCGACAAGGTGGAATTCCTTGACGCCATTGTTCATCCGGAAGGGCAGGGTCCAGCCGTTTAGGGTGACGACGGGGTTGTAATCGGGACCGGTGGTGGGCTTTACCGGCGCCTGCGTTGCCGCCGTTTCCATCACTGCCGCTTCCGGCAGGCTGCTGTTGGAGGTTTTCGCCCAGGCCGCCGAGGAGACCATAGCGGCGCTGACGCCCAGAAGTTGTCTTCTATTGAACATGGTCTTTCCCTTTCTCAATGTCCGCCACCACCGCCGCCGGAAGCGGCGGCAACCTCGGTCTCTCCGCCAGACGCGCCTGCGCCGCCGCCATAAATGGCGGGGGCGAGGCCGGCTTCGGCGAGCCAGAAGTCGCGTTTGGCATTGATGGCCAGCAGGTTTGAATTGACCTTCTCGCGGCTGTCGGCCAGCAGCTCGAACGTGTTGGTGAGCATGCCGTTATAGGTCAGCAGCGACTCTTCCTCGATCTTGGTGCGCAGGGGCACCACGCTGTTGCGGTAATGCCGGGCGATATCGTAATTCGAGCGATAGGCCTGATAGGCCGAGCGGGCCTCCGAGCGGATATTGACCGCCTTTTCCGCCAGCAGATTGGCTGCACGCATATAAGCGAGCTCGGATTCCCGCATGCGCGCCTGACCGGAATCGAAGATCGGAATGACGAATTCCAGTTCCGCCTTGCCGGTCGTCTGCTTGTGCTTTTCGCCGTCTTCCAGCTCGCGCTCGGTCTCGAAACCGGAGCGCAACTCGAGATCGGTGACGTAGCGGGTGGCTTCCGTGAGCTTGAAGGAGCGCGCGGTCGCCTCAAGATCGAGTTTTGCCATCTGCAGATCGACGCGGCGTTGCAGCGCCTCCGCCTCGATCATGTCTCGCTTGGCGAGTGTTTTTGGAAGCTGCGGCAGGCGGTTGGGAATGGCGTATTCGATATCCGCTCCCCATAGACCCATCAGCCGCGTCAGTTCTTCCTTGGCAAGGCGGGCTTCAAGCCGCGCCTTGGCGATCTGGCCCGTCAACTCGGCATAAAACACCTGCTCGCGGGCCTGGCCTTCCTTATTGAGCGAGCCCGCCTCGCCAAGCTTCTTGGCGAGTTCAGAGGCGGCGTCCGCCGCGGTCTGCGCCTGCGCCAGTTGGCCGACATTTTCGAGGGCGGCAACGGCGTTGATCCATGCCCGGCGCGTATCTGCCGCCAGTTGCAGCGTTTTCAGCGCGGCGGCAAGCTGCGCCTTGCGGAAGTTGGTATCGGCAATCGCCACATTCTGCTTGAGGGTGGCGATTGCCAGGATATTGGTGACGACCACACCCTCGATTGACTTATAGGCCCTGAGGCCGGGGGTGCCGATCCCCGTCAGCCCGATGCCGACCCGCGGATTGACCAGCATGGTCGATTGCCAGGCGGTAGCGGCGGCTTCCCCCAGATCGGCATAGGCCGCCTGCAGGCCCTTGTTGTTCAGCAGCGCAACCTGTACGGCGGTTTCGGCATCTAGGACCTTGCTGGCCGCCATCAGCCTTTTGACGCGGGCCTGTGTTGCCTGCGCTTCGACCCGGTTCTGCACCCAGATGGCCTGTTTTCCGGTCGCTTCCGATGTCTTTGCCGAAACATTGATGAACCCAGCATCCGACGCCGCATATTGTGCGGCCGAGACACAGCCACTGAGAAAAAGCGGCATGGATAGAACGGCTGCCAGTTTTGCGCCGAGTTTGAATGCACGTGGTGTCATGATGCGTCTCCTTTTGGAGCCTGCGCATCGTTCTGGTCACGCCAGGGTTTGGGATCGACCGGCATGCGGGCCGTGTATGCCGAGACCGGGCTTTGGTAGCGGAGGGGGGCGACGGCAAGCGTCGGGTTCGCCGCGTCGTCATAGGAGGCGGCGTCATTCATCATCGATGTGGCTGTGCAGCCGCCCAGAAGCAGGGGCGCCGCAACCACAATATAAATTGGGTTCATGGGTCGTTTCCGAACAGGAGATGTAACGGCGTAGCGGCGTTACAGCCGCTCACGCACGGTCATTGCCCAAGGCGGGCTTTGCCTGTTCAGATGTTCGGGGGGCGGTGAAGAAGCGGGGTCTGCCCCAGCGCCTTGCTGTCGTCGAGGAAGGAGCGGATGCCGCTGACGACGGGCGTGCCGACTGTGCCGTGATCGATCAGAACCGCCATGCCGAGACAGAAATCGCCGCAGCATTGTGGCTTCGCGGTTTTTTTGACACCACCGTCCTCGTCGGACATTCCCTGCAGGTCCTGGACGCCGTGGCGACCATGAGTGTCAGACATCATCGCCGAGCCGCCATGATCCATCATCTTGCCGTGATCCATCGTCGCGGATTAAGCGTGCAGCGTTCCTCCGGCGTCGGGACCATGCATTGCGGCATTCACGGCGGAAACGCTGTAGCCAGCCAGTGATAGGATCATCACCAGTCTAAACATAAGGGCCAGCAATTTCGATGCTCGCAACGTTTCACGCATGGCCTTTAGAAAAGCCGCTGTCCCGTGATTTGTCAATGGATATGGTTCATAACCATTGATGAAAACCTTGACGTGAAGCTGATCGCCCATCCGATTTCATGCGAAAGACCACAGCCTGATGCGGTCCTTTCGCTGACGATGCGGGTAATATCGGCCTCGGCGATGAATTCGGGAGGAGGCAGCGCAAAGCGGCTCCGTCGCAGAAAATGCGGGCTCAGAAATGGATGACGGTGTGCATGGCACTGTCATCCCCCGCGCCGCCGGCGGTCTATTCTTCCGTCGGGCGAAATCGAAGATGGATGAGCGGATAGGGCCGCCCCTGTCCGTCGAGATCGGAGCGTCCCGTCGGCTTGAAGCCCAGCTGGCGATAAAAGCCCAGTGCTTCGCCGTTTTGCTCGTTAACGTCGGTTGTCAGTGCCGGGTGAAGCGCAAGCGCACTTTCCACCAGGGCCTTGCCGATGCCTTTGCCGTGATGGTCCGGATCGATGAACAGCGCCTCCATATGGCCTTCATGCAGAAACATGAAACCCAGGGCGCGGTCTGTTTCGTCGACGGCAAGCGTCAACGGCGCCTGCGGCAAAAATGCCGTGACTTCCTCGCCGATCGCAACGCGATCCTGCGGAAGTAGAAAGCCATGGGTTGCGTCAACGGCCCTGCTCCATATGTCGAGGATGCGCGCCGAGTCGCCATTGGTGGAGGTGCGAAGTGATATCATTCCCGAGCTTTAGCAATTCGGACGGTTTCGCGCCATGGGCCTGCTCGATCTTTTCGTGGGGCAAATATGTGGGGAATTGCCACCCTCGAAATGCGGCCTGTTTGTCCCGATCGATCCTGTCTGCCTTTCGCGTCGAAAAAACTCTCAAGAAAAAAGTGCTTGCAAAATGCCATCGGGAAAAAATAGATAAAAATAAGTTCTATCTATTTATTTAAGGATTGGGAGTGACGTATGGATCAGATGGCGCTGCGGACTGACAAAAAACCGGCTACTTTTAGCGACGATGAAACGAATTCCGCCGTTGAAGAGGCAAAAATTATCTATAATTTACCCTTTAACGATCTTTTGTTTCGAGCGCAGCAGGTGCACCGGCGTCATTTCGATGCCAATGCAATCCAGATGAGCCGGCTTCTTTCGATCAAAACGGGCGGCTGCCCCGAAGATTGCAGTTACTGCAGTCAGTCCGCCCGAAATCCGACCGGTCTGAGGGCTTCCAAACTCATGGAAGTCGAGCGGGTGCTGGCGGAGGCGCGCAAGGCAAAAGAGGGTGGGGCGACGCGGTATTGCATGGGCGCGGCCTGGCGTAATCCCAAAGAGCGCGACATGGAGGCTGTGGTCGCCATGGTCGAAGGCGTGAAGGCGCTCGGCATGGAAACCTGCATGACGCTCGGCATGCTGACGCCGGAACAATCCGAGCGGCTGGCCGATGCCGGGCTGGACTATTACAATCATAACGTTGATACGTCAGAGCGGTTTTATTCCGAGATCACTACGACCCGCACCTTCGAGGACCGGCTGGCGACGCTCGCCAATGTCCGCGATGCCGGCATCAAAGTCTGTGCCGGCGGCATTCTCGGCATGGGGGAGACGGTCGAGGACCGGATTTCGATGCTGGTGACGCTCGCCAACCTTCCGGCTCCGCCGGAAAGCGTTCCAATCAACATGCTGATCCCGATCCCCGGCTCGAAACTGGCCAATGCCGATCCTGTCGATCCGATCGAATTCGTCCGCACCATCGCGCTTGCGCGCATCCTGATGCCGCGTTCGCATGTAAGGCTTTCTGCCGGGCGTACCGAGATGAGCGATGAGACGCAGGCGCTCTGTTTCCTCGCCGGCGCCAATTCCATCTTCATCGGCGAAACGCTGCTGACCGCGGATAATCCGGGGGAAGATTACGATACGGCGCTCTTCCGGCGGCTTGGCCTGAAGCCGATGGAATTGCCGCCTGCGGAAGCAGGAGGCTGCCGGTGAACCTTGCGGCGCTCTCCCCCTATGAGGCGAAGCTTGCCGGCCTCAGCCGCAAATCGCGGCTTCGTGCGCTTGCACCGCGCGAGGGGGTCGATTTCACTTCGAACGATTATCTCGGCCTTGCCGAAGCGCCGCGCCTGAAGGCGGCAATCGTTGATGCCATGGCAAGAGGCGTGCCGGTGGGCGCCGGTGGCTCGCGATTGCTGCGTGGCAATCACCCCGAACACGAGGCGTTGGAAGCGGAAGCGGCGGCGTTCTTCGGGGCCGAAAAAGCGATCTATTTCAGCAGCGGTTTTGCTTCCAATGTCGCGCTTTTTTCCACCCTGCCGCTGCGGGACGATCTTGTCCTACATGATGCCCTGATCCATGCCAGCGTGCATGATGGCATTGCGGCGGGAAAGGCCAAGGCGGTGGCTGTGCCGCATAATGAGGTCGAGGCATTCGAGCGGGAAATAATCCGCTGGCGGCAGGCGGGCGGTAAGGGGCGACCATGGATCGCTGTCGAAAGCCTTTATTCCATGGATGGCGATTGCGCGCCGCTCGCGGCGCTTGCCGATCTTGCCGAACGGCATGGTGGTTTTCTGGTTGTCGATGAAGCCCATGCCACCGGCGTCTTCGGCCCCGGTGGGCGTGGACTTGCTGCGGCACTGGAAGGCCGTGGCAATGTGGTGGCGCTTCACACCTGCGGCAAGGCGCTCGGGGCCTCCGGCGCGCTTTTGAGCCTGCCTGCGGTTCTTGCCGATTATCTCGTCAACCGCGCCCGCGGTTTCATTTATTCCACCGCGCCTTCGCCGCTGATGGCGGCGGCGGTGCGGGAAGCCCTGCGCGTCGTCGCGGACGAACCCTGGCGGCGGTCGCGACTGGCAGAACTGGTCAGTTTTACCGGCGAGGAGTTACAGCGCCAACTCGGCGTGACGCCAAGCGGTTCACAGATCCTTCCGGTGATGATCGGCGACAATGCACGCTCGCTGAAGATTGCCGCGCGGCTGCGGCAAAGGGGCTTCGATGTGCGGGCGATCCGTCCGCCGACAGTGCCGGAAGGCACAGCGCGGCTGCGCATCGCCATCACGCTCAATGTGGAGGAAAGCCAGATTGCGGCCATGATCGGGTTGCTTGCCCTCTCGTTGCGGGAGGACGCGGCGTGAGCCCCCGTTTTGTCATCTCTGGCACCGATACTGGCATCGGCAAGACGGTTTTTGCCGCAGCGCTTACCCATGCCCTCAAGGCTCATTACTGGAAGCCCGTGCAGTCAGGGCTTGAGGAAGAAACCGACAGCGAGACGGTGGCAAGGCTTGCCGGCGTGCCGCACACGCACATCCTGCCGGAAGCCTATCGTCTGAAGACGCCGGCCTCGCCGCATCTTTCGGCTCGTCTCGACAATGCCACGATCGATCCCGCATTTTTACAGCCGCCGCGACTGGATGGACCGCTTGTCATCGAAGGGGCAGGCGGACTTCTGGTACCGCTGACGGAGAGCGTGCTCTTCGTCGATATCTTTGCCCGCTGGCAAATTCCGCTCATTCTGTGCGCCAGAACCGCGCTCGGCACCATCAACCACACGCTGTTGTCGCTCGAGGCGTTGCGGCAACGCGCCATTCCGGTGCAGGGCGTGGTTTTCATCGGTGAGGAAGACAAGGAAAACCAGCGCGTCATTTCGAATATAGGCGCGGTGCGTCCGCTCGGCCGGTTGCCACGCCTGGCGGATCTGACCAGCGACGCGCTGCATCAGGCCTTCGCCCAACACTTCAATCTCGCTGATTTTCTGGAGGCACCGGAATGAGCCGTTCCCCGGTCTGGCATCCCTTCACCCAGCATGGGCTGGAACCGCCGATGAAACATGTGGTCTCGGCGCAAGGGGCGTTTCTGGTGGATGAGGATGGCAATCGCCTGTTCGACGCCATTTCATCCTGGTGGGTCACCACCCACGGGCACCGGCATCCGGCGATCATGGCGGCCATCCGCGCCGCCACCGAGACATTGGACCAGGTTATTTTTGCCGAGTTTTCCCATGAACCGGCCGAGACGTTAGCCCGGGGGTTGATCGAGCTTGCACCTGCCGGACTAAGCCATGTGTTTTATTCCGACAGCGGCTCGACGGCGGTGGAGGTGGCGCTGAAAATGGCGCTCGGTTATTTCCACAATCGCGGTGAAAAGCGCGATCGTATCGTGGTGATGGAGCATGGCTATCACGGTGATACGATCGGCACCATGTCGACAGGCGAGCGCGGCGTGTTCAATGCCGCCTATGAGCCGCTGCTTTTCGGCGTCGACCGTCTGGCCTTCCCGGAGGCGGGCAGCGAGCAGCGCACATTGGATATGTTCGAGGTCTATTGTCGCTCGGGCCGCATTGCCGCCCTGCTGATCGAACCTCTGGTGCTCGGAGCCGGCGGCATGAAGATCTATGGCGCCCATGTTCTTGCCGGGCTGAAACAGATAGCCGAACGCCACGGCTGCCTCGTCATCGCCGATGAGGTGATGACCGGCTGGGGCAGGACCGGAACCCTGTTTGCCTGTGAGCAGGCGGCAATTTCGCCGGATATTCTCTGCACCTCCAAGGGGCTCACAGGCGGTTCCCTGCCGCTGGCGGCAACGCTGTGCAGCGCAAAGATTTTCGATGCGCATTTTTCGACCGACCGTCGCAAAACCTTTTTCCATTCGAGCTCCTATACGGCCAATCCGATCGCCTGCGCCGCTGCCGTCGCCAATCTTCAGGTCTGGCGGGATGAACCGGTTCTCCAGCGCATCGGGCAGGTGCAACAGGCGCTGGGCGATAATATCGGGCGATTTGCAGATGATGGCCGTTTCGCCAATCTCCGGCAGGCGGGCACCATCGCCGCGCTCGATCTTGTGGTGCCGGTCGGTGGTTATCTTTCCGAGGCCGGCCCGCGCATGCGCCAGCTGTTCCGCGAGCGCGGTTTCCTCATCCGCCCGCTCGGTAACGTGCTTTACCTGATGCCGCCCTATTGTTCGACGCCTGACGACCTGACACGCGCCTTTGACGTCATCGATGAGGTTGCCGGGATCGTTACTCAGGCTGCACCGGTAAATTCGCGCGCCGCCGGGAGCTAGGAATGGAGATGCCAGGACCGTTGCGAAAGTCATGACAATGCAGACACGCTCTTCCCGTATAGCTGGTTTCGGCCATGCCGTTCCTGCCCGTTGCGTCGGCAATGCTGAAATAGAGGCCAACCTCGGGTTGGAGGCCGGCTGGATCGAGCGGCGCACCGGCATTTGCTCCCGTTATTGGGCAGAGAAGGACGACACGTTGAGTGGCCTTGCGGAAAAGGCGGGCCGGATGGCGCTGGCGGATGCCAAGATCGATCCCGATAACATTGCGCTTACGCTGCTTGCCACCTCCACGCCGGACCATCTTCTGCCGCCTTCCGCGCCGCTGCTGGCACACAGGCTCGGTTTGACTTGCTCGGGCGCGATCGATCTTGCAGGAGCCTGCTCCGGTTTTCTTTATGCGCTCACCCTCGCGGATGGTTTTGTCCGTATCCATGGCCGCGCCGTCCTTGTTGTCGCGGCCAATATTCTCAGCCGTCGCATCAATCCGGCGGAAAGGGCGAGCGCCGTCCTGTTTGCCGATGCCGCCGGCGCGGTGGTGCTCACCCCTAGCCCTGAGGCGAAACGCGGGCTGTTGTCGGCCGATCTGGTTGCCGATGGAAGCGGTTACGATCTCATCCAGATTGCGGTAGGCGGCAGCAGCCGGCCCTTTTGCGCTGATATGTCCGCCGAAGATGCCCTGATGACGATGCGCGATGGCCGGGAGGTTTTCTCCCGCGCCGTGGCGCTGATGAGCGAGACCTCACAGCGCGTGCTGGAAGAGGCGGAACTGACCGCAGCCGATATCGGCCGTTTCGTACCGCATCAGGCCAATGCCCGCATGTTTGATGCCGTCTGTGGCAATCTTGGTATCGAGCGGGGAAAGACGGTTCGCACCATAGAAAGCTTCGGCAATTCCTCCGCCGCAACCATTCCGCTTTCGCTGTCCATGACCAACAGCGGGCGACCTTTCGCGAGCGGCGAAAATCTGCTCCTGACGGCAGCCGGCGCGGGCATGACGGGCGGAGCGGTTGTTTATCGCATCTAACCCCGCGGCGGCCTTCAGCGCCAGAACACGAGCGCCATGCCGATAACAACAAGAGCGGCTCCCACCCACGCACCAGATGCGGGCCGCTCCCCGGTTCTGAGCCAGAGTAATGGCAGGATGATGACCGGCGTGGTGGCCGAAAGTGTGGAGACAATGCCGACCTTTCCGCCAGAAAGCGCAAACAGCAGCAGCGTCATGCCGAAGCCGAGCGCGATCGTGCCGGTCAGCGCCGTCTGGAGGAAAATGCTGCCCGTCAATGGCCCCTTGGGTTTTACGGCCTTGATGGGGAGCATTGTCAACATCGTAAGGCAGATTGCGGCGACGCCCACCCGCAGCATGGATGCGGCGATGGGATCGACACCTGCTGCCATCACAGGCCTCGCGATCAGCGAGCCAACGGCTTGGCTGAGAGCTGCGAGAAGGCCGACGAGGACGCCGAGCCAGAGCGGTCCCTTCACGCTTTCCCATGCGTGCAGCTGCGACTTGCGCTTGCCGAAAAGGATGGCCAGCAGAACGCCCGCAAGGGTGAGTCCTATGCCGGCTATGGCTGTCACGGAAAGCTGTTCCCCGAGAACAGCCCAGCCAAGCACGGCGGCGATGGGAGCGTTGAGCGCAAACAGGATTCCGGAGCGGCGTGGCCCCAGCCGGTTGAGGCAGGTGAAAAGCAGCGTGTCGCCAACGAAGATGCCGATGAAGCCGGAAAGCAACAGCGCCCACAGCGCATCCGGTTGCAGGTCCCGCCAGGTTCCTGAAGCGAGGACGTAAAGACCGAGCACCGAGGCGACAAAAAGCTGCCTTGTCCTGTTGAAGGCAAGCGCACCAAGATGCCCCGCCGGGCGGGCGGCGAGCAGTCCCGTTATCGCCCAGCAGGTTGCAGCGCCCACGGCGGCCAGTTCATAGAGTACCATCTCGTTCCACTGCTCCGCGGGCTTTTCTTATTAACCCGCCCCGATCATGCGTGCTTGCGCGCCCACCGCAGGTTCTGCGTTTGCCCGCCATAACCATAGGTGTCGCCATCCACGGCGTGAACCAGCACATAGCTTGCTTCGTGCACGGGGCCAAGCAGCCTGTTCATCTCTTCATAAACACGGCGTACCCATTCGGTCGTCTCGTCCTTGATGTTTGTGTGATCGGTAATCGAAACCTCGACATAAAATGTGCCGACCTTCTGTTCGGCGACGCTCGATCCGGCGATGATCCAGTCGGCGGGATCGGCACTTTCGACGAGAACGGCGGTAACCGCCGGGTCTTTGTGCAGGATGTCCGCAGTCAACCGGGACAGGAGAGCGGCGATTTCCAGCTTCGGATCGTCAGCGTCTTGAGGTTTGGTGTAGCGGGTTTTGATCATGGGCATGGTGTTTCTCCTTGTTGCCGAAAACCACCTTGCGTAAATTTCATCATAATGAGAAGATAATGAATACTATTCTATTCATAGCGATTTTATATGATTGACCTTGAAAGCGTCCGCCTCTTCATTTTCGCCGTTGAACTGGGCAGCCTGACTAGGGCGGCCGACGCTGCGGGAACCGTGCAGCCCGTCGTCAGTCAGAAGCTGAAGATGCTGGAGCAGCGTCTCGGCAGACGGTTGATCGACCGCTCGCCACGCCACCTTCGGCTGACGGAGGATGGGCAGGTGTTTCTGCCGAAGGCCCGCGAGCTGCTGGCCAAACATGAGGATGCGCTGAACTTCAGTGACGAGCCACCGCTGCACTTTGCACTGGCGGCCAGCGATCACGCGATCGGGACCCGCCTTTCGGCGGCGATAAGAGCAATGCGCGCGTCGCTGCCGGCCAATGCTGTGATTGATGTGACCTTGGGTTTTTCCCGGCGGGTGAAGGAAAGCTTCGCTTCCGGACTGGCCGATGCCGCCATCATCCGTCGCAATGGCGGCGGGTCCGATGGCGAAGTGCTGCGCACCGACAGGCTGGGATGGCGTGTGGCCCCGGACTGGCGACCGCGCACCAATAGCGCCGTTCCGCTCGTCTCTCTTGGGGCGGGGTGTGGTGTCCGGGATATTGCGATAGCCGAGCTCGGAAAGGCTGCCGTCGCCTGGCGCGATGCGTTCACCGCTGGAAGCTGTTCTGCGCTTCTGGAAGGAGTGCTTGCCGGCGCAGGCATCGCAGCCCTCGGCGAGATCAGCGCGCGAGGCTTGCCGGATCGCGGCCCCGAGCTGGGCCTGCCACCGTTGCCAATCTCTGACATCGTGCTTCTTTCCCGCGCGCGCACACCGGCCCACGCCTCAGCCATCAGGGCGCTCGCCGCCGCGATATCGGCCGCGGGCGAGTAGCATCGGAATGATGTCCACTACGAGACAAAAATCGAGGATGTAAAGGGAGTTAAGGTGTTGGCTGGGGAACCTGGATTCGAACCAAGATCGACGGAGTCAGAGTCCGCTGTTCTACCATTGAACTATTCCCCAAAAGCCTGAAACGCGTTGTCGCGTTCGCTTTGGTGGGTCGTCATATAGATGATTTATTCCGGGGCGCAAGTCGAAAAAATCGAAAAATGCGTTTTATCCTGCTTTTGCCTTTCGTCTCTGTGTCAGAGCCTTGCGCGGGTGGAACGCGGGGTGGAGAGCAGCAGGCTGGTCTCGCTGCCGGTAATCCCGGGCACGAGGCGGATGCGGCGGAGCACGGCGTCGAAATCGCTAAGTGTCGCGGCATTCAGTTCCACGATCAGATCCCAGCGGCCGTTGGTGGTGTGGATTTCGGAGATTTCCGGAAAGCCGCCGAGCGTGCGGATAACGCGGTCCGTCACATGGCCTTCGATCTCGATCATCATGATGCCGCGGATTGCGGCTTCAACGGCGTCGGCGCGCAGGATAACGGTATAACCGATGATCGTACCGTCATTTTCCATTCTTTCGATGCGCGAGCGAACCGTCGCGCGCGAGGTTTCAGTCTCCACGGCCAGGTCGGAGATGCTACGCCGGCCGTTATGCCGCAGAAGGGTGATGAGGCGTTCGTCGAGTTTGTCCATGCCTGCCATTTCGATAAAATAATTTTACCAAAACGGTAGCTTATTTCGATAATATTGCCAATCTTTGATGTTCGTTCTGCCATGTCTCCGTGGTCTAGTGGAGTTATCGGTAGGGAAATGAGGACGGGAATGGATATCAGGCTTGTTGGTGCGCCGTTGCAGATCGGGGCCGGGCAGTTGGGATGCGAAATGGGGCCGAGCGCCTATCGCGTCGCGGGGCTTGCCCATGCCCTCGAAGAGCTGGGGCATCGGGTGGTGGATACGGGCAATGTGATGCCCGCGCCGCTTCGGGAATTTTGCCATCCGAATCCTGCCGTACACCATCTTTCCGAAACAGTGGCCTGGACAGAGGCGCTGACGGAAGCGGCCTATCGCGAAAGCGCGGACGCCGTGCCGATCTTCCTCGGCGGCGACCATGCGATTTCGGCGGGGACGGTTGCCGGCATGGCGCGCCGCGTGGCTGAGACGGGTCGGCCATTCTTCGTCCTCTGGCTCGATGCTCATACAGATTATCACACCCTTGAAACCACACGCAGCGGCAATCTGCATGGCACGCCGGTCGCCTATTTCAGCGGGCGTGACGGTTTTTCCGGTTATTTCCCGCCGCTTTCCCATGCTGTTCCGGAAGAGAATATCGGCATGATCGGCATCCGCAGCGTCGACCCTGCCGAGAGGGCCGCTCTGGAAAAAAGCGGCATCACCGTTCACGACATGCGTTCGATTGACGAGCATGGCGTTGCCGTGCTGCTGCGTGAATTCCTGGCGCGGGTTCAGGCGGCAAACGGGCTTTTGCATGTCAGCCTGGATGTCGATTTTCTGGAGCCGTCCATCGCGCCGGCTGTCGGCACCACGGTTCCGGGCGGCGCGACATTCCGCGAAGCCCATCTTGTCATGGAGATGCTGCATGACAGCGGGCTGGTCTGCAGCCTCGATCTCGTGGAACTCAATCCGTTTCTCGATGAGCGCGGCAGGACCGCGACGCTGATGGTGGATCTTGCCACCAGCCTGATGGGCAAGCGGGTCATGGACCGCCCGACGCGGGCCGGCTGAAAGGGGTGATGTGATGACCGTGATACCAAACCTCAATATCGTGCCTTTCGTCAGCGTCGATCACATGATGAAGCTGGTGCTCAAGGTGGGCATCGACACGTTCCTGCGTGAGCTCGCCGATGTGGTGGAGGAGGATTTCCGTCGCTGGCAAAGCTTCGACAAGACCCCGCGCATCGCCTCCCATTCGATGGAGGGTGTCATCGAGCTGATGCCGACCAGCGACGGCACGCTTTACGGCTTCAAATATGTCAACGGCCACCCGAAGAACATGAAGGAGGGCCGCCAGACCGTGACGGCCTTCGGCGTGCTTTCCAATGTGGGCAATGGTTATCCGCTGCTTCTGACCGAAATGACGATCCTGACCGCGCTGCGCACCGCCGCCACCTCCGCCGTTGCGGCGAAATATCTCGCCCGCCAAAACGCCCGTTCCATGGCCATTATCGGCAATGGCGCACAGAGCGAATTCCAGGCGCGGGCGTTCAAGGCCATTCTCGGCATCGATACGTTGCGGCTGTTTGATATCGACCGCTCCGCCAGCGAGAAATGCGCCCGCAATCTCTCCGGGCAGGGCTTTGCCATCAAGATCTGCGACAGCGCGGAAGAAGCGGTGGAAGGCGCGGATATCGTCACGACGGTCACTGCCGACAAGCAATATGCGACGATCCTGACTGACAACATGGTCGGCCCCGGCATCCACATCAACGCTGTTGGCGGGGATTGTCCCGGCAAGACGGAATTGCACCGGGACATTCTGTTACGATCCGACATTTTTGTCGAATATCCGCCGCAGACGCGTATCGAGGGCGAAATTCAGCAATTGCCGCCGGATTACCCCGTTACCGAGCTGTGGCGGGTCATAACGGGTGAACAGCAAGGCCGGGCAAACGACAGGCAGATCACACTGTTCGACAGCGTGGGTTTCGCGACTGAGGATTTTTCGGCGCTGCGTTATGTACGCTCAAAACTGCCGTCCACTGGGCTCTATACGGAGTTGGACCTGCTGGCGGACCCGGATGAGCCGCGGGATCTTTTCGGGATGCTGCTGCGCTGCGAGGCGGCTCTCGTCTAGGCCGGCTCCGGCCGGCAAGCATATCAGCCTTGCCGGCGACCCTTCCGTGCGGTCATGTGTTCCCGCCAGATGGTGAAAAGACCTGCTGCTATGACGATGGCCGCGCCGATCACCATATTGGAAGTCACGACCTCGCCATAGATGGTAACGCCGATGATGGAGACGAGCACGAGTTGGTAATAGGAAAAAGGCTGCACGGAAGCCGCATCCGCCAGTTCGAAGGCTTTAATTAGGCAGTAATGGCCGCTCATGCCGGTAATGCACAGGGCCAGCATCCATCCCCAGTCATGGGGCGCCAGACTGACCCAATAAAACGGGCCAACCAGCGTCAGGGCGGCCGCGCCCGCCACGCCGGTATAAAAGAAGCTTGTCATGGCCGTATCGCTCCGGCTGCCGAGCCGCGTCAGCACACCATAAAGCGCCAGCATGAATGCGGCGACGAAGGTGATCAGCAGGCTCTTGTCGAAACCTTCGCCATCGGGTTTGAGAATAACGAGAACGCCGATGAAACCGACAAAAATAGCGCACCAGCGCCGCCAGCCTACTTTTTCTCCCAGCAGCGGCACGGAAAGCGCCGCGACGATGAGCGGGGCGGAAGCGATGATGGAATGGCTGTGGGCAAGGCCGACGATTGCGAAGGAGAAAATCGAAAAGACGATCTGTACGGCAAGGAGGACACCACGGCTGATCTGCAGCCAGGGGCGATTGGCGATGGCGGCACCGCGAATGCCGCCTGAAGACTTTGCCGCCATCAGCAGAACGAAAACGGCAAAGGCCCAATAGCGCAACATGGCGACGAAGACGGGTGGATAGGCGCTGCCCAGATGTTTCGATATGCCATCCTGCGCCGCAAAGATCGTGAAGGCGACAAGCGCATAAAGAAAACCGGTCTTGGCTGATGGCATGGAAAAACCGCTGTCCGGAGTTTGCCGGCAAAAAAAGATTCGGCGTGAATGAGATGGATATGGCCATATGTTATGGCCGCACCTTGTCAGACAACCTTATTTTCCGAATAGCAGCCATGCAAGCCCGGAAGCAGCCTGTTGTGGATTTGAGCGCCGCGGATCAATGTGGGATCTGGACGATGTGCCCGATATGCCCGCTGGCGAGGCCTTGGGAAAGGCACGGCTGTCCGCCGTCGACAATTGCGCGGCGGACAGAGAGTTCGGCAAGACGGGCGGCGCTACGGCCGATACCTCAGGCGATCGTCACGACCGTTTTCGACGTTGCGGATTTCAGCGCCGCATCGGCGAGCTTCAGCGCGATCAAACCGTCCTTGATGGAAGGAGAGGGCGCGGTGTTATTTTCAATGCTGTCAATGAAAGCAGTGATTTCCGCAGCATAGGCTGCCGTGTAACGCGTCATGAAGAAATCATGCAGCGGTGGCCGGGTGTAGCCATCCGCATTGGCGATTTCGATGGAAACCGGGCGCTGGTTTTCGGCCGCTGCCGAACCGAGCGAACCGTGCACTTCGATGCGCTGGTCGTAACCATAGGTCGCGCGGCGAGAGTTTGAAATAATCGCCTGCCTGCCGCTTTTCGTCGTCAGAACGATGCTGGCGCTGTCGAAATCACCGAGTGCGCCGATCTCCGGATTGACCAGAACGGAACCGGTGGCGAACACGCTTTCCACTTCCTCACCGAGCAGGAAACGGGCCATGTCGAAATCATGAATGGTCATGTCGCGGAAAATGCCGCCGGAAACCTTGATATATTCGGCCGGGGGCGGGCCGGGATCGCGACTGGTGATTGTCACCATTTCGACCTTGCCGATGCGGCCGTCGTCGATCGCCTTGTGAACAGCCTGAAAATGCGGGTCGAAACGCCGGTTGAAACCGAGCATGACCTTTGCACCGGTCTGTTCCACCACCTTGGCGCAGGCTTCCGCGCGGGCAACATCGAGATCAACGGGCTTTTCGCAGAAGATCGCCTTGCCGGCGCGGGCGAAACGCTCGATCAGATCCGCATGGGTGTTGGTCGGCGTGCAGATGATGACCGCGTCGATCGTTTCGTCGGCCAGAACCTCCTCGATCGTGCTGACCTTGCAGTGGGCCTCCTGCGCGATTGCTTCCGCAGCGCCGGCCATGGCGTCCACGACAGCCACCAGCTGCGCGCGGCTGTCGGTGGCGATCGCCTTTGCATGGACCTTGCCGATCCGTCCGGCGCCAAGCAGGGCCAATTTCGTAACCATTTTTCCTCCGGTTCCTTCACACGTCCGCCCGTCACTCCCAGAGAGGCAGAATATGAATGCAAACAATGTTTCGATATAGAATATATGTTCCATTTTGCTAGATCGACAGGCATGGCGTGTCAAGCGATTTGACGTCGCGCAGGGCAGCCGAAATCACGGCTCCGGAGGGTGTCGGGGAGATGGCCGTTCGGCTTAAAATGCCCCGTTACAAGCCGGGCAGCCAGCGCAGCCAATCAGGCGGCGACGGGCTCCGATGCGGGATTTTGCGGAAGAGCGTAAACTTCGACCGGGGTTTCGAGGCCGCGCAACAGCCAAGGGCCCAGACTTTCGAACCCGGTCCCGTTGCCAGCCATGCGCACGAATTCTTCGGAGAAGAGAACGTTGCGCCCGGTTTCCTTGGTCAGCGTCTCAAGCCGCGATGCGATGTTGACGGCGGGTCCGATGACGGTGAAATCAAGCCGGGTTTTCGAGCCGATATTGCCGTACATGACATCGCCGACGTGAACGCCGATGCCATAACCCAAGGGGTCATGGCCTTTTTGCCGGTTGATCTCGTTGAGTGCGATCAGGCTCCGTTGCGCCCTGGCAATGGCCTTCAGGAGGTTTCCGCAAGCGTCCGGGTTGCTGAGCGGGAAGATCGCCAGCAGCCCGTCGCCCATGAATTTCAGGATTTCCCCGCCAAATTCCTCGATCGGATCACACATGGCGTCGAAATAACCGTTCAGAAGCTCGATCACATCGTCACGCGGCCATAGATCGGAAATATGGGTGAAATTGCGCAGGTCGCAGATCAGGATTGCTGCTCCCACCGTCATGCCGCTGCCGCGTGTCGTGGCGCCGTTCAGGATTTTTTCGCCCGCATGTGGTCCCACATAGGTTTCCAGAAGGGTGCGTGTCATCCTGTTCTTCAGGCGTATCTCGCTCACCAGCGCGAGCGCGGGCAGGAGGTTTTTCAGCGCGACGATCTCCTCGTCGGAAAAGCCGCCGGGGCGATCGCTGGAAAACGATGCGACGTGGCGTTTGCCGAACGTGTGCTCGATAGGCCAGGCGCAATAATCCGTCAGCCCTTCCGACCGCAGCTCCTCATAGATCGTGTAACCTGTTTCGTCGATGGCGTCGACGTTCAGGCGATGCCGGATTTCGCTGGCGCCCTGGTGAATGTCCCTGATCGGGCTGTTGAGATATTCGGGGGTGTTTTCCGAGCCGTAGCCATAAGTGACGATCTCGGCTTCGGACATGCCGGCTTTCCATAAAATCCGCGCGCCCAGCCATTGCGGATGGCGGATACGGAAAGCCAGAACGCCGCGCGCCACCGAAATTCCGCTTGCCCGCAAGCGGTTGCAAAGCTCCACGAAGATTTCGTCGATGAAGCGTTCGTCCTTGGTGCCGGTGACCAGCCAGTCGAGAGTCTCGGTTTTCTCCGCCGGCCACAATTCAGCCAATGCTGAAGAAACCCGTTCTTCGGTGTCGAGCGTAAATGTCATGGCAGGATTCCGGAGGTTGTTGCTGCTCTCGGCGGGCGGGATACATGTCGAATGTCGCTGAACGTCCCCGCTCGCGAATTGCATGTGGTGCCGGATAACGAAAATGTTAAGGGAGCGGATGCGGAAAATGTTCCGAAAGAACCGGCAGCCTCCGGGCTGCGTGCGCCGCCTCGATGTTCCCGGGAACATCTTCCCGGCGGCGCTGAGATTTTTCGTGATCGATAGGAAAGATCAGATAACGGTTTCGACCGGAATATGCAGCGCGGCGGCAACACGCCGGATGCGCAGGGGATCGCTGTCCGTGCCGTCTTCCAGGGCACGTATTTCGCTCGTGGTGAGGCCACAGGTCACGGCAAGCTGCTCGATCGTATAGCCGGCAAGATTACGCGCTGCCAGGACCTTTTTGGCGAAAGGAGCATCGGTTTCGTGATCGGAATCGGGTTGTGAAACTGAAATTGTCATTATTGCATCTCCCTGATGATGGACACTTAAATGCGGGCGGCAGAGAAAAGTTGCCGGGCCGAATGCGACCGCGTTGCCGGAGAAGAAATCGGTGTTGCAACGCAGCGAGGAACATAGCCGCTTCGTTGACCTACGCAATAGTTAAATTTTGTTAAGATTCGTGATCGTCGAATTGACGAGGCACGTTTCCATGCGAAAGCGGCTGCGAAACGGTCCTTTTTACCTTCCGGATCGTCTGCAAGGGGCCGCTACAGCATGCCCCAGGCGCGGAAACGGCCGCGACCGGTAACCTCCCGCAATTCCAGCTGGTTGGCGAGGCCGATTGCGCCCTGTGGCGTAGTGCCGAGTTCCTTCACGATCATGGCTGCCGAGACCACAGGGCGGGAGACGACCAGTTCCACGAGTTCGGGCAATCGCGAAGAGGAACGGCGGCCGGCCAACTTGCGCATCATCCGCTCCCGCGCATGGCTCAGCCGGTCGTGTTCCTTCATGCTGGCCAGCGCCGCCTCATAAAAACTGTCGAGAAGTGCGAGGATGCGCTGTGTCTGGTTCCTGGCGTGCCGCCGCTCCCGCGGGATGGCACGAAGACCGGCGCTCAGGGCCGGCAGGTGATTGGGCGTGACAGCGCCATCGCGCAGAAAAGCCGAGGCCAGAAGCCGCCCAAGCCAGGGGCTGCGCTGGAGCACCTCTATCATGTTCCAGGAATCAAGCAGGATGGCGGTGCGCAGAATTGCTGGCAGTTCCTCCGTCCGCGACTGCACGTCCCACCATTCTTTCAGCCGTTCGTCTTCGTCCCAGTCAGGCTCGTTGATGAGCGCATGGCTTTCCTCCCTGTGCATCGACGGAAGCGCGTTTCCCGTGGTGATCGCATCGAGCGTGGCTGCGCTTCGCGCCAGAAGGGCGTCGAGTTCGGAAAAAGCGCCGTCCAGCGATGTCTCAGCCTCATGTGCCTCCTCACCCGCAGGCTGATCGACGGTCTGCCGTGCGGGTAGCATCTCTTCGGCGGCGGGCGACGCCCTGCCGCGCAGCCGGGAAAGACCCGGTGCAGTGAAAGCCCAGCCGGCCGCATTGGCAAAGATCAGCCGCCGCGAGCGGAGGATTCGGTGTGCCGCCGTCATTTCATGGCTTGGCGCACGCACATCCATATGGGCGTCATGCAACACGAGGTCTTCCATGTGCACGAGTTCGCCGTCCACCCACATGGAGGAGATGGCGTCGGTGAAATCCTGCCTTTCGATGAAGCCCTGTTTCATCGGCGATCGGCTTATCCGCTCGTCCAGCCGCGCCAGCGCTTCGCCCGCGCGGGCGGCGGCGATGAGGACCTTTTCGAGCTGGATGTCGGATATGTCGTAAATCATTGATATATTTTAGTTTGAGCAAGCGCGGCTTACAAGGCGCTTCAAGGTCGTCCAGTTTTCCTTCGATGGTTTCTGCCCAGCAATCGTGATAAAAACGGGTGGCGAAAATGCCGGGGAGGAGGAAGTCTTTCAGACGCCACGGCTGCTTTTTCAGCAATATTGCAACGCGGTATAAACTTGCGCATCGCAGCTTGGCGGGTATATACCCTCGACAGGAGCGACAAATTATCACACCTTCCGTTCGCCCTTCCATCTCCAGACGAAGATGAATTGGAGTCAACCCGTGAATATTATGGCAAATGGTCCCGCCGCCGCGCCGGACCAGAAAACCCGTTTGAAATCCATTATCGGCGGATCGGCGGGTAATCTCGTCGAATGGTACGACTGGTATGTCTATTCGGCTTTCACCCTTTATTTCGCGCCGGTGTTCTTCCCCTCGGGCAATCAGACGGCTGAACTCTTGAGTGCCGCTGCCGTTTTTGCCGTCGGATTTCTGATGCGGCCCATCGGGGCCTGGTTCATGGGCACCTATGCAGACCGCAAGGGCCGCAAGGCGGGTCTGACCCTGTCCGTCACGTTGATGTGTCTCGGTTCGCTGCTGATCGCGATTACGCCCGGCCACGAAACGATTGGCATTGCCGCCCCCGCCATTCTGGTATTTGCAAGGCTGCTGCAGGGCATCAGCGTTGGCGGCGAATATGGCGCAAGCGCGACTTACCTCAGCGAAATGGCCGGCAAGAACCGCCGTGGTTTCTTCTCCAGCTTCCAGTATGTGACGCTGATTTCCGGCCAGCTCCTTGCGCTTGCCGTTCTTCTGGTATTGCAGCGGGTTTTGACCCCAGAGCAGCTCGGTTCCTGGGGCTGGCGGATTCCCTTCTTCATCGGCGGCCTTCTGGCCATCGCGGTATTTTATATCCGACGGGGCCTCGCCGAGACCCAGTCGTTCGAAAACGCCAAGACCGGCGCCGCCGACAAGCCGAAATCCAGCGGATGGGCGCTTTTCAAGCATTATCCGAAGGAAGCGCTGATGGTCATGGCGTTGACGTCGGGCGGCACGCTCGCCTTTTACGCCTACACCACCTATCTGCAGAAGTTCCTCGTCAACACCTCGGGCTTCAGCAAGGAAAGCGCCACGGAAATTACCACGGCGGCGCTTTTTGTCTTCATGCTGTGTCAGCCGCTTGCCGGTGCGCTGTCGGACAAGATCGGCCGTAAACCGCTGATGGTGGGCTTCGGCATTCTGGGAACGCTGTTCACCTATGTCATTTTCAGCACGCTTTCGACCACAACCGATCCGATCATGGCTTTCGGCCTCGTGCTGATCGGCCTGCTGATCGTCACCGGCTATACCTCGATCAATGCGGTGGTGAAGGCGGAAATGTTCCCGACCCATATTCGCGCGCTCGGCGTGGCGTTACCTTATGCGCTGGCAAACACCATATTCGGCGGAACGGCGGAATTCGTCGCCCTGAAGTTCAAGCAGATCGGCCACGAGAACTGGTTCTTCTGGTATGTGACGATCATGATCGCGTTGTCGCTGGTGGTTTACGTGAAGATGCGCGACACGCGCGACCACAGCCATATCCACGAAGACTGATCGGCTTACACAAAAACCAGCAAAGCCCCGCCCTTCCGGCGGGGCTTTTTCTTTTTTGCGTTCAGGCGGCTTCGTTAGGAATGATCACGCGGGCTTCAAAACCGTCCTGCTGACCTTCTGCGGGAGAGGAAAGCACCAGTTTCCCGCCGGTCTGTTCCACCAGGCTTTTGACGATGGCCAGACCTAGCCCGGTGCCGTCAGCCGTAGACTGGCCTCTGGTGAAACGTGTCGTCAGCTTGGGCAACAACACCGGATCGACGGTCGGCCCGGCATTTACGACGCGGATCGCGCCGTCTGTTTCCGCAATCACCTGCACGGGGCTTTTCGGCGGGCTGTGAATCAACGCATTTTCGAGAAGGTTGCGGATGATGATACCGAAGGCATCCGGACCGATCCTGCCGGACAGGGCGCCTTCACAGCGATTGGTGAAGCGGATGCGAGACGCCCCTATCGCCGTCCTGCTCATATCGTCGATAACGAGTTCGAGCACGGGGATGAGATCGCTTGTCTTATCCGTGAGCCCGATCCTGGCTTCAGCCCGGGACATCTGAAGCAGTTTCTCAGCGAGGTGGGCGAGGTGCTGCAGGGATTTTTCGATGTTTTCAACGCGTGGCGCAAGCTCCGGGGGGATATCGGCGTGCAGCCGCTGCGCCTGCGCCAGCGCACCGGCAATCGGGGTTCGCAATTCGTGGGCGCTATTGGCGGTGAATTCCCGCTCGGCGTCGATTGTCGAGCGCAGCCGCCCAAGCAGCAGGTTGACCGATCGCGCAATGGGGTGCAGTTCGGGCGGGAAGGGTTGAGTTGCAAGCGGCGCGAGATTGCCGCCGTCCTTCTTGCCGATTTCGTCGCGTAAGGTTTGCACCGGCTGAAGCGTTCGCCGCACGACGACGATGACCGCAAAAATGCTGGCAGGAATGAGAATGAGCACGGGCAAAACCAGCGCGGTGCCTGCCTCCACGATTGCCTCGCGGCGATTTGCGAAGGCATCGGCGACCTGCAGGAAATAGTTGCCGTCGGGTGAGGCGACCGTGAAGATGCGCTGCGACGATGTTTCTGAAAAACCGGGGTCGAGAGAGACTTCGAAAGGCTCCGTCGAACTGTCATGCGAATGCAGCACGACCTGGCCTTCTCGGTCGCGAACCTGATAGGTCAGATATTCCGCTCCCTCCGCCGACTGGTTGAGTTTCTGCGCGGCCGGCGCGGTATTGTTCTCACGCAGGTCGTCGAGCAGAAGCGGCAGCAGTCTTTCCGCGGTTTCCTCGAGACCGGCATCGAAAATCTCAGCGAACTCGTCCTGCATCACCATGACGCCCAAACCGCAGGCGAGAAGCCATGATATGGCGACAACGCTGGTCAGCGCCATCACGAGTTTGCGGGTCATGCTGGTCGGTCTGGCCATCTGTATCTGCCTGGGGTTCGTCTATTTGATCGTGTAGCCAACGCCACGCACCGTCTCGACGCGGTCATGGCCGATTTTCTTGCGCAGCCGGCTGATATAGACTTCGACCGTGTTGCTCTCTATTTCCGCGCCGAATTCGTACAGGGTGTCGTGCAGCTGCGCTTTCGAGACGACTGCGCCGGGATGCTCGACCAGTTTCTCCAGCACGGCCCATTCGCGGGCGCTGAGCGTCTGCGCCGTGCCATCGACCGTGATGTTGCGCGCTACCTGGTTGATCTCGATGCCGGGCAGGCGGATGACGGGGGCGGAACGCCCCTCGTAACGACGCGAGACCGCCAGCATGCGTGCTGAAAGTTCGTTGAGATCGAAAGGCTTGACCAGATAATCGTCCGCGCCGGCATTGAGCCCGGCAATCCGGTCGGAGACCTGGTCATGCGCCGTCAGAATGATGACCGGCGTGGCGTCGTCGCGCTTGCGCAGGCTTTGCAGAAGGGTGATGCCCTCGCCGTCAGGCAGTCGCATGTCGAGCAGGATCAGGCCGTAACCCATCGTCAGCGTCGCCGCCATGGCGTCGCCCAGCGTCTTGAACCAGTCGACAGCGTGACCCGCCGCGGCCACATGGTCCCGCAGCGCCTCCCCCAGCACATGATCGTCTTCAACAAGCAGAACCCGCAAGACAGCTCCCTCTATCGCGTCGTCTTGCGTATCTTGTTCTCCGGATAAGCGTCAAGCACTGTCTGTTCAGCTCGTCCGGCGTTGGGTACAGCCGCTGAAGACATCGAGCGAGGGATCGTAGACCGAGGTGGAGACGTTCATCATTCCAAGGATGCTGTGGAAATAATTGTCGTGCGAGCGCCCGCCCTCTGACGCGCTTTTCGCAAGGCAGGCCTTGTCCAGTCCCATGGATTTGGCAAAATCGTCATCGAACCACACGAGAAACGGCACATGGGTCTGCTGGTCGGGCGCGAGGAGATAGGGCGCGCCATGCAGGTAGACGCCGTTTTCGCCAAGCGACTCGCCGTGGTCCGAGGCGTAGATCATGCCTGTTGCCAGCTTGTCGGAACGCGCCTTCAGCTTGTCGATCACGGTCGAGAGGAAGTGGTCGGTATAAAGAAGCGTGTTGTCGTAGGAGTTGACGATTTCGGCGTCGCTGCAATTGCCAAGCTCGGCGGTGCGGCAGTCCGGCGTGAACTTGCGGAACTCGTCGGTGTAACGCAGGTAGTAGGTCGGACCATGGCTGCCCATCTGGTGCAGCACGATGACACTATCCTTCTTGACGTTATCGAGCCAGGCGTCGAGCTTGTCGAAAAAGATGTCGTCGCGGCATTCCCCGCCGGTGCAGAAGCGGCTGTCATTGGTGGAAGGCAGGTCGAAATAGGGGATACGGTCGGCGACGTCCTTGCTACCGGTATTATTGTCCAGCCAGGTCGCGCTGACCCCTGCATGGACGAGGACATCCATGACATTTTCATTCGCAAGCGCCTTCTTGTGGCTATATTGCGAGCGCGTGAATTGCGAGAACATGCAGGGAATGGAAATCGCCGTCGCGGTGCCACAGCTCGTTGTGCTGGGGAAATAGACCACATCGCGCTTCTTGAGCTCCGGATTGGTTTCCCGCCCGTAGCCATTCAGCGAAAAATTCGCCGCGCGGGCAGTTTCGCCCGCAACGATGACGGTAATGCGTGGCTTATGCACGTTACCCAATGCGGGCAGGACTTTGGCGTCCTTGCCGATTGGGCTGACTTGAATATCGACTTCCTTGCCGGCCTGCGTGAAATAATGCACCGTCGACATGATCGGTGACAACGGATTGACGCTCTTGACGATATCCTTGTGCTGGCGAATGGCGGTGGTGAAGGTCTTGGAGTTGGCGAAGCTGATGATGCCGGTTATGGCAAGGCAGACCAGGATGCTGATCGTGTTCCACAGAAGCTTGTCGAGGATCGGCCGATGCCGGATGCGGACGGCGACGACGACGAGGGACGGCACCAGCCCGTAAATCGCCATATGCCAGAGAAAGCCGGGCGTGATCAGATTGCCCGCTTCCGCCTGCGTCGTCTCCATGGCGTTGCGGATCATGTCGCTGTCGATGACGATACCGTAGCGATCCATGAACCAGGACGACGCCGCCGCCGCGAAGATCAGGACGATCAGAAACGGCCTGAGGAGATATTTGGCGGAGAAAATCGTGATGAGCGCGCCGAAAAAGGCGATCATGGCAACATAGAGCGCGACGATGGCGACCGGATAGGCGGAAAGATAGGTATGAACCTTCGACCAGAATGTCCGGTTCGTGAAAAACAGGAGATAAGCCGCCGTCAGCAGGCTCAGCGCCACGCTGCCGATTTCCGGACGATAAGTTGTTGTTCCCGTCGCTTTCGCGGTAAAAAGAGCCACTGCCAGATCCACCAAATTTTCGATAGGCCGGCGGCAATGACAAGCGAGCGCAAACGCCCCTTTCCGGTTTGCCGCATGGGCCGGTCAATGGCGCATGCAGGATTTTGCTGACATCAACCTGAAAGCTTGTCATGAAAGTGTCATGTTGCATGGCATTGCCTCCATAGTGTGTGTGGCGCTGTTGCCGCGGAAAGACCATCAGTTGAGCCCGACAATGCCGGTTGCGGTGGTGCGCGTCGAAAATATCCGCGTTGCGCGGACCGGCAGCAGGCTGCCGGCGGGCAGGTTCTGGAAGGTCACGGTTGCCCCGGAAAGCACAGTCAGGCAAAGATGTCCGCCATTGCCCACATAGATCGCGCGTGTGGCGCAAGGAAGCGGCTTTGCATCGTCCGGAACGACGTCAAAGGCGTGGGAAGCCGGTGATTCGAGGCCGGCGGCGTAGTGGTCGTAAATCTCAGCCATTGCTGTCTCCCATAAATCGAAATCTGTCGCGATTATGCAGTGGGCCGGGGCGGCGGGGAGATGCGGGGAAGGAGATTTTTTACCCCGGTCGCCGGAACGACGTCCGGCAGGCAGCCATCTGCCCGGCAATCCGGGCATTGCGGCGCACCGTCGTCGCTCGATCAATGCCGCGCGACGGAGGGCGGCCGATTTTTCGTCCCCGGCGAACAAGGTGCGACACGGATATTTCCCTCCACGCGGCTCAATTGCGGGCGTGGAGAATGAAGGCCCTGACGGCGGGGGAGGCTTCGGTTTTCCGGTGGGCGATGGCGAGGTCCGACGTCGTGGCGCTTGCCGCAAGCGGCACATAGCGCACGCCGGGCAACCGCAGGCAATCAAGCGAGCGCGGCACCAGCGCAACGCCAAGGCCAATGGCCACCATGCTGACAATGGTCGTGTAGTCCCTGCCTTCCGGGCTGATTGCCGGCTGGAACCCGGCTTCGTTGCAGGCCTCGATGGTGTTGTAATGAAAGCCGACATCCGGCGGCTGTCGCGGCGTGATGAAGGCTTCACCGGAAAGATTTTTCAGATCGACCTGCGGGGCAAAAGCCAAAGGATGGTTTTCCGGCAGCGCTGCCATCAAGGGCTCCCGCAACACCACGTGGGTTGTCACACCTTCCGGAACAGGGGCGGGCGGGCGGATAAAGGCGAAATCCAGATTGCCGTCGGCAATCCTGGCCAGTTGTAGCCGCATTTCCATCTCGATCAATTGCAGCTCCACATCGGGATGGGAGGCGCGGAAACTGGCGATCGACTGTATCATCAACCCGGAATAGGCGGCGGAGGCGACATAACCGATGGAGATGCGCCCGGTTTCGCCGCGGCCGACACGCTTCAGCGTTGCAAGCGTCGCTTCGGCATTCGAAAGGATTTTCCGGGCATCCTCGTAAAGAAGCTGGCCGGGCATGGTGAGCTTCACGGACCGCCTTGTGCGATCAAGCAACGGCATGCCGACGATCTGTTCAAGCGCCATGATCTGCTGGCTCAAACCCGGCTGGGCAATGCCGAGGCGGGCAGCGGCGCGCTCGAAATTGCGCTCGTCCACCAGCGTGGTGAAATAGCGCAGATGCCGCAGCTCGAACGCGTCAGCCCGGTTCGCCGGTTTTCTGCCCATTGTCAGCGCCTTTTTTGGCAGGTTTTGAATAATTCCAAACTATTATGGAGAGAGATTTCATAATCAAAAATTATGAAAAAATCCAGTTTCACTTATTGGATCGAAATCCACACCTTGCGTAATAAGATGACTTTAATTCTCCAGTAAATGACTGCCTATGGCTGGTGCGGGTGACGAGGGATTTTGGCGTGCAGGGAAAAACCAAACACATTTCCATTCTGGCTGGTGGCTGCGCCGCCATTGCTTATGTGGCGTTCCTGGCCCCGGCTTCCGCCCTTGCTCAGGACGCCGGAACCACGGTGCTGCAGACCATCACCGTTGACGGCGCGAAAAATCAGGACCCCAAGGCGCCCGTGAAGGGTTATGTGGCAAAAACCAGCGCCAGCGCCACCAAGACAGGGCGATCCCTGATCGAGACGCCGCAACCGGTATCCGTCATCACCAGAGATCAGATGGATGCGCAGGATGTCCGCAATCTCGGCGAGGCGCTGAATTACGTCCCGGGGGTGGTTGCGCAGCCGTTCGGCGCCGATCCGCGTTTCGACGCGCCGCGCATTCGCGGCTTTCAGGGGAATCAGCTGCAGTTCCTCAATGGTCTGCGGTTGATGCGGACGGCCGGTGCGCCTTCTTTTGAGGTCTACGGTCTGGAGCGCGTGGAGGTCATTCGCGGGCCCGCTTCCGTGCTCTACGGGCAGGGCAATCCCGGCGGCCTTATCAATCTCAGCAGCAAACGGCCGACCTTCGAACGGTTCGGTGAAGTCGGTGCGCAGATCGGCAGCTTCGATTATTATCAGTCGATGTTCGATATTGGCGGCCCGGTGGCGGATAGCGACAGTTTCGCCTATCGCCTGACCGGCCTTGCGCGCAACGCCCATGCCCAGACGGACAATTTGCAGAACGACCGTTATTTCATCGCGCCGGCTCTCACATGGCAGCCGGACGAGGATACGAAGCTGACTGTTCTTGCCTCCTATCAGCACGACAATCCGAGTTCGCCCTCCGGCCTGCCGCCGGCGCTGACCTATTTCAGACCCGGCAATATGCTGGACCGCAGCTTTTATGTCGGTGATCCGTCCTTCGATACATCAAACCGCAAGTTCACCAATATCGGTTATGAATTCGAACACCGCTTCGATGAGACTTTCACCTTCCGTCAGAATGCGCGTTACTCCAATTTCGACTGGTCCTACCGCGCGCTCGGCATGTCTTCGACCAGCGGCGGCATGATAGGCAATCTCATCCGTCGCAATGCGACGTTCCAGGACGAGCTGCTGAACACCTTCAACATCGACAACAGCCTCCAGGCGGATTTTTCCACGGGGCCGATCGATCATACCCTGCTTGTCGGGCTGGATTACCGCTATTTCGACAATAACGTCAAAACCGAGTTCTGGGCCGCAACGCCGCTCAATCCCGTCAATCCTGTTTATGGCGGGCCGATCAGCCTTACCGCGCGCACGCTTTATGCCGATGTGAAGACCGATATTTCCCAGATCGGCCTTTATGCGCAGGACGAGATGGCGATCGAGAACTGGCGCATTACTGCCGGCCTGCGGCAGGACTGGGCAAGCACCAGCGGCACGACCTTCAATGGCACCACCTATCGCACGCTCGACAAGGATGACCACAAGCTGACCGGTCGTGTCGGCGTCAGCTATCTGTTTGATGGCGGAATCGCGCCCTATGTCAGCTATGCAACCTCCTTCGAGCCGGTGCCGCAGCCGGCCGTCGGTGATGCGCCAAAACCGACCACCGGTGAACAATGGGAAGCGGGTGTCAAATACCAGCCGGAAGGTTTCGACGGTTTCTTTTCGGCGGCGATCTACGATCTGAAACAGAAGAACGTCACAACGACGGTGGGTGGCGTGACGCAGCAGATGGATGAGGCGAACGTGAAAGGCCTAGAGCTTGAAGGCGTTGCAAGCCTTGTCGACGGGCTCGACCTGCGCGCGGCCTATACCTACATGGACAGCGAGGTCTCCGGCCGTGTGAATAATGAGAACGAGCTTGATAGCACCCCCCGGCACGCCGCCAGCCTTTGGCTCGATTACACCTTCCCGGAAGATACCGCGCTCGAAGGTTTCGGCGTCGGCGGCGGTGTTCGTTACGTTGGAAAACGTTATGGCGATGCCGCCAATACCTTTGAGATGAAGGGGCTCGCCCTGCTCGATCTCGGCGTGCATTACGAGAAGAACGGCTACCGCGCCTCGCTTATGGTGCAAAACTTGACTGATAAAGAATATATTTCTAGTTGCTCCACTTTCGGATGCTATTACGGTGACGGAAGAACGGTCATGGGCAAGCTGACCTATCGTTGGTAACGCCACATCTAAGTGAAACAGCAGGGGCATGACGCGCAAGGATCGATGGATGTCTCCCGTTTGGGGACGGCGGGAGTTTTTGGCCCTGCTCGCTGCTGCGGCCTTTGCTGGCGCGACGCGGGCACAGTCGACCCCGCGCATTGCCGCCATTGACTGGGCGATGCTCGAAACAGCCGTGGCCCTTGGCGTCATGCCGGTGGCGGCGACCGAGCTTATCCAGTTCCGGGCGGGTGCGGTGGAGCCCGAAATCCCGGAAACCGTCGCCGATCTCGGCCTGCGCGGCGCTCCGAATTTCGAGCTCCTGCAACTGACCCGACCCGATCTCATTCTGATCTCGCCCTTCTACACCCGCTACACCGGCAGGCTTGAAGCTATCGCGCCGGTCTTCTCGTTGCCCTTTTACGTAAAGGGCGAGCCGCCTTTCGCAAAGGCGCTGGCGGCAGTCACGGCGCTTGGTGAAAAGCTCGGGCGGGCCGAAGAGGCGCGCAGGGTTCTGGGTGAAACGGAAGCGGCGCTGCACGCCATGCGGACCCGCCTCGCCGGATTTGCGGCGCGGCCGACCTATGTGATCAATATCGGCGACGCGCGGCATTTTCGCGCTTTCGGCGCGGACAGCATGTTCGGGGATGTTCTTGGCCGGCTGGGGCTCGCCAATGCCTGGGTGGATCGTTCGCAATTCACTTTCGCGGCTCCGGTCCCGATTGAACACCTCGCGGCCTCGCCGGATGCCCGTATCGTCGTCGTCTCCGATATTCCGGTCGAGGCACGGGAAACGTTGCGCAACAGCGCAATCTGGCGGGCACTGCCTGCCGTGCGGGAAAACCGCGTTGTGACGCTTGCCAATGTCGCCCCTTATGGCGGCATCACCGCCGGCATGCGTTTTGCGCGGCTTCTGACCGAAGCGCTTTCGGTGCGGGGGGAAGCCCTGTGACGGCGCGCCCTCTCCAGATTGTCCTGGGGCTGCTGTTCGCTCTCGCCTGCGGGCTCTCCTTGCATGCAGGGCTGCTCCGGCTGCCGTTCAGCGCATGGCCCAGTCCACCGTTCGATGCTGCCAAGCTGTCGATGGATCAGGTGATTTTCGCCTTCAGCCTGATGCCCCGCGTGGCGGTTTCCGTTCTGGCGGGCGCGATGCTCGGTCTGTCCGGGGCGCTTTTCCAGCAATTGCTCCGCAATCCGATTGCCGATCCTTCGACGCTCGGCATCTCGGCCGGCGCGCAACTGGCAATCGTCATCGCCACCCTGTTTTTTCCATCTGTTCTGGATGGCAACCGCGCCTTGGTGGCGCTTGCCGGGGCCGCTGCGGCCGCGGGTATTGTCTTCCTGCTTGGCTGGCGGCGCTCCTTCGAGCCGGTGACCATGGTGGTGTCAGGATTGCTGGTCGGCATCACCGCCGCTTCCGTTTCCGCGGCGCTGACGCTCGCGCAGGGCGAATATCTGATGTCTCTGGTGGTCTGGAACGGCGGCTCGCTTAGCCAGCAGGACTGGTCGAACGCCCTGTCTCTCACCTGCCAGCTTCTGGCAGGGCTCGTTCTGACCGGCCTGCTGATAAGGCCTTTGACGATTCTCGGTCTCGGCGATTCTGGTGCTCGATCGCTCGGCGTATCGCTGTTTTCGATCAGGCTCGCGGTTGCGGCCGTCGCGGTCATGCTGGCCGCCTTCGTTGCTTCTGCGGTCGGTCTCGTCAGCTTTATCGGTCTTGCCGCACCGGCACTCACCCGGGCGCTGGGCGTGCGGCGCTCGTCTTCCGTTCTGTTCGTTTCGCCGCTGCTCGGCGGTCTGCTTCTATGGTTCTGCGATAGTCTGGTCCAGCTTCTGGCAAGCACGACGGCGGAAGTTTTTCCAACGGGAGCGGTGACGGCCCTGATCGGCGGTCCGCTGCTTCTGTGGCTCCTGCCGAAAATCCGGCCGACAGACGTGCAGCGCGGTGAAGGCGTCGAGCTTGCGACAAGACGCCGGCTTACGTCCCTGCTGCCTGCACTGGCCATCATGGCGGTGCTGGTGTTTGCCGCACTCGCCGTCGGCAAGGGACCGGATGGCTGGGAAATGCTGAAGGCGGACGATCTGCAAAGCCTGTTGCCGTTCCGCTGGGCCCGGCTGCTGGCCGCCATGGCCGCTGGCGGTCTTCTCGCGATGGCGGGTGCTCTTTTGCAGCGACTGACAGGCAACCCGATGGCGAGCCCGGAGGTGATCGGCGTCAGCGGCGGTGCGGGCCTCGGTTTTGCCGTCGCCATCACCATTTTTCCGGCAGCAGGCCTGCTGGAACTGTTTTGCGGCGCCGGCATCGGCTCGGCGGTCGTCATGATCCTTGTGCTCTTCTTCGCCGTGCGCAGACACCTCCCGCCGGAAAAGATGCTGCTCGCGGGCATTGCCGTCAGTTCGCTCTGCTCGGCGGTGCTTTCGGCGCTGCTTGCCATTGGCGACCAGCGGGCATGGCAGATCCTCGCCTGGCTCAGCGGCTCGGGTTCGACGGCAACGCCGGCTTCGGCGATCTTTCTCGCCGTTCTTTCCATCGTGCTTCTGGCGGGAGCGTTATCGGTCACGCGCTGGCTGACGATCCTGCCGCTTGGTCGGGATGTGCCGCTCTCCCTCGGCCTGCCGCTCGGTGCTGCGCGAACCGCCGTCATCGCCGTGGCCGGCATTGCCACCGGTGCGGCCTCGCTGCTGGTTGGTCCCCTGAGTTTCGTCGGGTTGATGGCGCCCCATATTGCGCTGCGCTCTGGTTTCACAACGCCACGTGACCATCTCTTCGCCTCCTTCCTGTTCGGCGCGGTGCTGATGGCGCTTTCCGATCTTGGCGCGCGGACGGTGACCTTTCCCTATGAACTGCCGCTCGGACTTTTTGCGGCGCTTGCCGGCGCGCCATATCTGATCTGGCTTTCAGGCAGGCGATGATGAATTTTTTGAAAGATGTATGGAGATGAGAAGCATGGGTCAGGCAGTGCCTGCGGCCGGTTATGATGATATGCCGCTTTTTTCTCTGGATGGCGTCACCATGGAAGTGCCGGGCAGGACATTGCTGCAGCCGCTGACGGCCAGTTTTGCGACCGGCAAGACCATCGGCCTGATCGGCCATAACGGTTCGGGAAAATCCACGCTGCTGAAGATTCTCGCACGGATACAGGAGCCGACGGCGGGCCGGGTGTCCTTCGAAGGGAAGGCGCTTGCCGCCTGGGGCAATCGGGAATTTGCGCGAAAGCTCGCCTATCTGCCGCAATACACGCCGGCCGCTTCCGGCATGCTGGCCAAAGAACTGGTTGCACTTGGCCGTTATCCCTGGCACGGCGCGCTGGGCCAGTTTACGAAGGCGGATCAGGAAAAAGTGGACGAGGCGATCGAGCTTACCGATACCGTTGCCTTCCGCGACCGGCTGGTGGATACGCTTTCGGGTGGCGAGCGTCAGCGCGTATGGCTTGCCATGCTGGTGGCCCAGAATGCCGAAAGCCTGCTTCTCGATGAACCCATCTCCGCACTTGACCTGGCGCACCAGATCGAGGTGCTTTCGCTGGTGCAAAGACTGTCGCGTGAAAAAGGCCTTGGCGTCATCGTCGTGCTGCACGACGTCAACATGGCGGCACGCTTCTGCGACGAGATCGTCGCGCTGCATTCCGGCCGGTTGATTGCCCGGGGAACGCCGGAAGAGATCATGACGCCGGAGACGCTGGAGCGCATCTATGGCGTGCGAATGGACGTGATGACCCACGCAGCCACCGGCCTTCCCGTGGCCCTGCCGCTCTGATGTTGTTGCTGCAGAACCACGCCCGCCAACGCTTGCTGTTGATGGTGATTCCGCACGCATTTCCCGCCCTAACAATGTCTTAATGGCATCCTACCGCCATCAGACATTGTTAACCGTTCGGCTTTCATCGCCTCCAATTAAGTTGTTTTGGATCGATTTCAGGGAACAAACGTTAACAGTGCGGAATTCAATATCCGGAGAGGGCAAGAAGGGCTGCTGCGGGTAGGAATAAAACAGGAGATAATCAGATGAAAAAGGCTGTTGCCGTAACTTTTGCCGCATTGACGATGGGCCTTGGCGGAACCGCATCCGCACTCGCTGCCGACCTTGCACGATACGAGCCGGCTCCGCAGGAGCAGGACGATCGCAACGGCGTCAAGATCGGTTACCTTACCTGCGATATCGGCGGCGGCGTCGGTTACGTTCTCGGCTCGGCCAAGGAACTGGATTGCACCTTCCAGTCCACGATCGGCGCACGTCGTACCGACCACTATAGCGGCGCTATCCGCAAGATGGGCGTTGACCTTGGTTTCACCACGCAGGGCCGTCTGGTCTGGGCCGTTTTCGCCCCTACCGCCGGTTACCACCGCGGTTCGCTTGGCGGCCTCTATCAGGGCGCAACGGCTGAAGTCACCGTCGGTCTCGGCGTTGGCACGAACGTTCTCGTCGGCGGTACTTCCGGCTCGATCCAGCTGCAGACAGTGAGCGTGACCGGCCAGGTTGGCCTCAACCTCGCCGCCACCGGCACCTCGGTGACGCTGACGGCCATGAACTGATCCGGCTGATGCCCGGAGGCTAGAGCCGGGCATTAGGTCGCATGACAAACACGCCCTCTTCGTTGTCAGACGCAGAGGGCGTTGTATTATGAGGGGTATGATGTCCCCGATCAAAAAAGTCGCGGCCGCGGTCGCGTTCATCCTCCTCCCGGCGTCGGGCGCTTTCTCCGAAGGCGATGCTGCGCATGGCGAGAAGGTTTTCAGCCGCTGCTCCACCTGCCACAGCATCGACGCGCCGCGCACCCGCATGGGGCCACATCTGATGGGCGTGGTCGGAAGACCCATCGCATCCATCGTTGACTACAGCCACTATTCACAGGCTCTGAAGGATGCTGGAGCGGCAGGCAGGGTTTGGTCGGAGGAGGAGTTGCAGAAATTTCTGTCCAGTCCGAAGAAGGCGCTCCCGGGAAATGCAATGCGCTTTTTCGGCCTCTGGAGCGAGAGTGATATCGCCGATCTCATCGCTTATCTGAAAACCCGTCCACTGCCGCAATAACGTCAGAGCGGTGCTTCCGACAAAATATCTTCCGCTTCTTCCGTCGTCATCGACATAACCTTCGACCCGATTTCGAAACCAAAACCATTGCGGGCAAATGCCGAAAACTCCTTTGCTCTGCGCTTCTCATCAAGCTCGGCCCGACGGTAAGGGCCAAAAGCGCGTTTTCGCGCGAAATTGATGGCTGCGACCAGATCGTTGGTTTCCTGAAGGGCGACGGCTGCGGTCTCCCGGTCTATCCCCTTAAGCTGCAGCTTTTGCGCCAGCCCCCGTTTCGATTTGCCGCTGCGCTGCCCGCTTCGCACGGTGATTTCCGCAAAGGCTGTATCGTCAAGCGCCTTGATCTCATAAGCGAAACGCACCGCGAAATCGCCAAGCGCCTTTATCTGCGCGGCGCCGATATCCTCGAATTTTTCCCGTGCCTTGCGCATGATGGCGTCGCGCAGCTGCTTTTCCGTCATCATGCGCTGTTCCAGCCGGTATAGAGCGGAATTGCGTGCCCAGGAGAGCATGCGGCTGGTTGGTTCAACGGCCGGCGCTTTGCCGTCGAACTCCATATCGTCAGTCAGGAAGAGGTTGGAATCGTCACTCATGGGCCAATTATAGCGCTCTGAAGCGATCTTGCCACTTCCTGCCAGACCAGCGTTTTTGGATTTCAGGGTGTCTGTGCACCGGTTGCGGCGACATAGACCGAATAGAGCGATTTTGTCGCGGTGATGAACAGGCGGTTCTTTTTCGGCCCGCCGAAGGTGAGGTTCGCCACTGTCTGCGGCACCTTGATCTTGCCGATGAGTGTGCCGTCAGGCGCAAAGCAGTGCACGCCGTCACCGGCGCTCGTCCACAGATTGCCGGCCGTGTCGAGGCGAAAGCCATCTGGCAGGCCATTGTCGATATTGCAGAATTCCCGGCCGTTGGCGAGTTTTACGCCATCCACGACGTCGAAGACGCGGATATGGCGGGGTCGGGTGACATCGTGGCTGTAGGAACTGTCGGCAATGTAGAGCTTCGTTTCGTCAGGCGAAAATGCGAGGCCGTTCGGCTGCACGAAGTCGTCGATGGCGATGTCGATCTTTCCGGTAGCGGGATCGAGCCGGTAGACATTGCGGGTCTTCTGCTCCGGCTCGGCCTTGTAGCCCTCGTAATCGGACAGAATGCCGTAGGTCGGGTCGGTGAACCAGACGCTGCCATCTGATTTCACCACCACGTCATTGGGCGAGTTCAGCCGCTTGCCGTCGTAGCTATCGGCAAGGACGGTGATCGAGCCGTCGACCTCGGTGCGGGTGACGCGGCGGCCCCCATGTTCGCAGGACACAAGACGTCCCTGCCGGTCGCGGGTGTTGCCGTTGGTGAAGTTGGAGGGCTGGCGATAAACCGAGATTCCGCCATCCGGCACCCAGCGAAGCATGCGCTCATTGGGGATATCGCTGAAAAGCAGACAGTTCAGGTCGGCGAACCACACCGGTCCCTCTGCCCAGCGGCAGCCCGAATAAAGCTCTTCCAGTTCGGCATTGCCGACGATCAGGTGGCGGAAACGGTCGTCGTGAATTTCGTAAGGTGAAGTCTTGTCTGTGGTCATGAGCGTGGTCCGCTTTGGCTTGTCGTTCGGGGTCAGCGCGTGGCCTTCGGGCCACTCGCCAGAAGAATGACGGAGATGATGATGAGACCGGTGAGGATGAGGCGGATGCCCGCGCCGAAACCATAGGTATTCAGCATCGAGACCACCAGGAACATGAAGAGCGATGCGCCCCATATGCCGGGCACGTTGGAATCCCCTCCCGCCACCGCCGTGCCGCCAATGACAACGACGGCGATGGACATCAGCAGATATTCCGAGCCCATGTTGAGCGCCGCACCGCCGGAGAAGCTGGCGAGCAGATAACCCGCAATTGCTGCCAGTACCGCGCAGAGGACGTAGGTGACGAAGCGTGCGCCATCCACGGGAATGCCGGTCATGCGGGCAGCGAAGGTGCTCTGGCCGATGGCGGCAATCCAGCGTCCGTAGAAGGAGCGGTCCAGCAGCAGCCATGCAATGACGGAAAGCAGCAGGGCGACCAGGGCGACATTGGGAATGCCGAGAAAACTCGATGTGGCGAATGTGGCCAATGTTTCCGGCGGCTTGATGCGCAGGCCGCGGTTCGACCAGATGGCGATGGACTGCACGATGAAGCTCATGGAGAGCGTCGCGATGATCGGCGGGATGCGCAGGAGCTTGATCAGGGCATAATTGCCGATGCCGATGGCGATACCGGTGAGGATGGCGATCAGCAATCCCGGCAGAATGAGGCTGTCCGATACATCCATGAACTTCAAGGCAAGCGTCCCCGACAGCGTCATCGTCGCGGGAACGCAGAGGTCGATATTTCCGGGCCCGAGCGTGATGACGAACATCTGGCCGATGCCGACGATGACAGAAAAGGCCGCGAAGGTGAGTGCTGCGTGCGACAGGCCGAATGAGCTTGCGCCGCCAGTGAAGAGCACGGTGATGATCCACACCGCAATGGTTGCGGCAAAGGACCAGATCCACGGTTTTCTGGTGAGGGAAGAGAGCCCGTTCATTGGTTTTTCTCCCGCTTTTCGAGACGGTTGAGCAGGATGCGCAATGCCAGCACGATGATGAGGATTGCCCCTTGCGCGCCAATCTGCCAGTCCGGCGAAATCCGCATGAAGGAGAGGAAGGAGCCTGCAAGCGTCAGCGTCAGCGCGCCGATGACGGCACCGATGGGCGATACTCTTCCGCCGACGAATTCGCCGCCGCCGAGGATGACGCCGGCAATCGACAGTAGCGTGTAGCGCAGCGCGATATTGGCGTCGGCCGATGTCGTCAGGCCCACGAGGGCGATACCGGAGAGCACCGCGAAGAAACCGGCCAGCGCAAAGGTAGCGGCGCGGATGCCGATGACTGACCAGCCGGAACGCTCGACAGAGCGGAAATTTCCGCCGACGCCGCGCATCAACACGCCGAACGAGGAGCGCATGACGATGTAGTGGGCGATGACCGCAATCAGGATACTGGCGACGATCGCGATCGGCACGAAAGGCGGTTTCGCCGTCATCAGCGTGCGGATGAAGGCAGGCGCCTGGCCGCCGGGCGAGGGGAGAATGAGCACGGCGAGGCCGCCCCAGACGAAACTCATGCCGAGTGTGACGACGATGGAGGGCAGGGCGCGGATATGGATGATGGCGCCAAGCAGTGCATAAACCGCGATCGCCCCGGCAAAGATCGCAATACCGAGCAATGGCGTCGTTTGCAGGAAGGTGGCAGTGACGCAGGCGCAGAAACTGACGAAGGTGCCCATCGACAGGTCGAGATCGTTGACCGACATGATGAGCATCTGCGCAATGGTGGCGAGTGCAATCGGCACTGCCAGATTGAACAGGAGGTTCAAGCCGGTGTAGCTCATGGCACGCGGCTGCATGTAGAAGACCGCGGCGAGCAGGAAGGCGAGCGAGGCGGCGGGAATGATGAGGCGGAGCGCGTTTGCCGAAAGTTTCATGCGTGGTCTTCTCCGGCAAAGGAAGCGGCCAGCACATTCTGCTCGGTAACGTCGTCGCCGACGAGTTCCGCCTGGATGGCGCCGTCGCGGAAGACATAAACCCTGTCACAGAGACGGATTTCATCCATCTCGGTCGAGTACCAGATGAAGGTGCGGCCGTGAGAGGCTTCAGTTCTCAAGATATCGTAGACCTCCTGTTTGGTGCCGATATCGACGCCGCGCATCGGATCGTCCATCAAAACGGTGCTGGCGGTGGTGGCGAGCGCACGGGCAAAAAGCACTTTCTGCTGGTTGCCGCCGGAGAGAGACAGGATCCTGTTGCCCATGTCGGGCGTGCGAATTTCGATGCGCTTTTTCCACTGCGCGCCCAGTTCGCTCTCCTTGCTCCTGTCCACAATGCCCGCGGATGAAATATCCCGCAGCGACGCGATGGAGAGGTTCTTCAGGATGCTCCACAGCGGGAAGGTGCCGTTGAGGCTGCGGTCGCCCGCGACGAAAGCGATATCGGTCTTGCGCGTCGGCAGCCAGCTGCTGTTGCGGGCAAGATAGAGGTCGAGAAGCGCTTCGGTCTGGCCATGTCCGCCGAGGCCGGCAAGGCCGATGATCTCTCCGCGGAAAGCCTCGAAGGCAAGGCCTTCGCCCCGGCGCGCCGGCATGGAAAGCACCTTTTCGCCCGCCTTGCGGCTCTCACCCTTTTGCCTGTCCTGCGGCTTGACGACGCTGCCCATGGCCTCCACCAGCGTCCGCGTGGTGAAGTCGGCGGCGGGCCGGTTGGCCACCACGCGGCCATCCTTCATGACAACGATGCGGGTGGCGGTTGAAAGAATTTCACCGAGAATATGCGAGATCAACAGAACGGAGCCGCCGGTGCGCACAAAACGCCGGACATAATCCATCAACTGTTCGGCAAGGCCCGCGTCTAACGAGGATGTCGGCTCGTCGAGAATGACCAGCCTCGGGGCTTCAGGCGTGCGGCAGAAATTGATGGCGATTTCCACCATCTGCCTCTCTGCAATCGAAAGCTCGGCAATCGTCAGTTCGCAATCGATGCCGTGGCCGGGAAAAATCTCGTCGAGCGTCTGGCGGATCATGGAAAGAGCGCGCCCGCGCCAGTTCCGCCCGTTCATGGCGGCATGCATGATGCGGACGTTTTCGCTGATTGTCAGATTGGGGCAGAGCGAGAGTTCCTGAAAGACGCAGCGCACGCCGCTCGCACGCGCAGCGGCTATGCCGTGGCGGTTCTGGTTCCCACGATAGGAAATGGAGCCTTCATGCGGTGTGAGCCCGCCATTGATGACATTGACGATGGTGGATTTGCCTGCGCCGTTGTGGCCGACGAGCCCGAGGCATTCCCCGGCGCGGATGACGAGATCGGCCCCATCCAGCGCCCTGACCGCGCCGAACACGACCTTCACGCCGCGCGCGGCGACGACTTCTTCCGCCTCGATGATGTCATTCATGAGCAATTACGCCAGTGATCTGAAATTGAATGTAGGCATCACTGCGGCGCTTCCTTCGAAAGCGCCGCAGGATCAGGTAGGAACCGCGGGTTACTTCGCCGCGGAAATCACCTTCTGGGCATCCTCAAGCGAATATTCCACATTCGCCACGCCACCCTTCTGGGTGTTCTTGAGGTTGTCCTCGAGATTGGCCTGGTCGATGCGCAGGAAGGGCACCGTCAGGTCCTTCTTCACATCCTTGCCGTCGAGAATTTGCTGCGCCACCCAGAAAGCCAGCGTCGAAACACCGGGTGCGATGGAGACGGACATGGTCTCATAGCCGCTCGCATCCTTCTGCTGTTTCCACCATTGCAGCTCGTCTTCGCGGTTGCCCATGACGATGGTCGGCGTCGGGCGCTTGGCGGCGGCAAAAGCCTGGGCCGCACCGTAACCGTCACCACCCTGCGTTACGACGGCCGCGATCTCGGGAAGGCTTGGCAAAATGCCGGCAACGGCGCGCTGGGCGACATCCTGTGCCCAGTCGCCATTGACCGAACCAACGATCTTGAATTGCGGGTTCTTGGCGACGGCGTCGACAATACCGGCATGGATTTCGTCATCCACGGAAACACCGGCCAGGCCGCGAATTTCGAGCAGGTTGCCGCCCTTCGGCATGGCCTTGGCAAGGTAGTCGATCTGGCTTGCGCCCATGGCCTTGAAGTCGACCGCAATGCGCCATGCGCAAGGCTCGGTGACGATGCCGTCGAAGGATACGACGGTGATGCCGGCATCGCAGGCTTCCTTCACCGCGCCGTTGAGTGCAGTCGGCGAAGCGGCGTTGATGACGATGGCGTCGTAACCCTGCAGGATCAGGTTCTGGATCTGCGCCGCCTGTTCGGTCGCCTGGTTTTCGGCTGTCGTGAAGGCGTCAGCTGCGGCCACCTGCTTGTCGGCAACCGCCTGCTTGGTGATCTTGTCCCAGCTGGTCAGCATCGCCTGACGCTAGGAATTGCCCGCGTAATTGTTTGAAAGCGCAATCTTTTTTGCCGACGTATCGGCATGAGCGGTGATCGGCAGCGCTGCACATGCGACAGCGGCCGATGCCAGAAGCATCTTCCTGAAAGCCATTTGATTTCCTCCCTCGTGGCTTGCCCTTTTCGAGCCCGGAATTCTCGCACGCCGCAAATCTCCTCGGCGGCAGGCGGAATTCCTTTGCACTGGAGCTCCTTTCCCCAGTAGAAGCGAGAATGACCAAGAAGATTTGGCTTGTATAGGCGGATCGCGGCAATCTTCCTGCGGATTTCCGCATAAAGCTTGCGGGAACCCGCAGGACGAAAGGCTGCTGCCGGGCGCAGAATGAAGAATGCGGACCCGATAGGTTAAATCTTCGCCGCAGGGATTGGAGGCAGACGCTTGGGAGGGCGTCCGCGCATGCTGGATACGCCGAAAAGCGCTCTTTTTCATCACTATATGGGCATTTCGAGGCTGCTCGCCGGGCAGCTGGAGTTTAATGCCATCATTCAGGCGGTCGCAACCGAGATCAGCCATATCATCCCGCATGATCACATGGATGTCTGCATCAAGCAGCTGGATGACAAGTATCACATTGCCTATGAGAGCGGTCTGGTCAGCGCCTGGAGCCGACAGCCGCCCGCACTTCTCACCGGAAGCCCGATCCGGTCGCTGTTGTCGGGCTCGGTCGAATATCTTTTAAGCGGCGACGCCTGTTCCGATCCGCGCTTTCATTTCGAAGGGTCATTTTCCAGCCCCATCATCGAACTTGGCCTGCACAGCCGCCTGCATGTCCCCATGAAGGTGCATGGCGACATCATCGGTGCGCTCAGTTGCTCCTCGCACCAGTCGAACGCCTATACGATAGAAGATGTCACCAATGCACGCGCCGTTGCGGATTTGCTGGCGCCCTATTTCTACGCCATTCGTGCCGCTGAACAGGCCAAGCGCTCGGCCATCGAGGAGGCGCGCGCCAATGCCCGCGAAGAAGGCCTGCGCCTCGGCGCGCTGCAATTGACGGAAGCGTTGGAGGCCGAGCGGCAGCGCATCGGCATGGACCTGCATGACCAGACCCTAGCCGACCTGACGCGGCTTGCGCGGCGTATCGAGCGCATGAGCCACACTCCCGATATTTCCGGCGAGATGCTGGAGCCGGTGGTGCGCAGCCTGCAGCATTGCATGCAGGATCTGCGCGAGATTATCGAGGAGGCGAAACCCTCGATCCTGCAGTTGTTCGGCGTCGTTGAAGCCATCGAGACCTATGTGGACCGCTCCGTGCGCGACAGCGGATGCGCTATCGACTGGTCAGTGACGGACGAGACGGAGGGGCTGGTTGAAAGGCTGGACAAGACGGTGGCCATATCGCTCTTCCGCATCGTGCAGGAGGCCGTGAACAATGCCATTCGCCATGCCCAGCCCGAAACGATTGCCGTGAGACTGGCCGCAATCGACGGCGGGTTGCGGGTGACGGTGAGCGATGACGGCAATGGCGGCGGTGACAGTGGTGCCCCCGGCGGTCTCGGCATGGGCAACATGACGACGCGGGCGCGGCTGATCTCTGCCCGGTTCGACAGAGGCGGCAACCGTGATGGGGCGGGTACATGCATCACCGTCACCCTGCCTGCGGGCGCTTTCAATTTCCGGGAGGAGATGTGACATGGACGTGCTCATCGTTGAGGATGATGCCCTGCACCGGGCCTATCTGAACGAGGCGGTAAGAGCCGCCCTGCCGGAATGCGACAAGGTGCTGGAGGCGGCAAACGGCAGAACCGGCGAAAAGCTGGCGCGGGAAAATCGCGCCGCCCATATCGTCATGGACTTGCAGATGAACGAGCGCAACGGCATCGAGGCGGCCCGCACCATCTGGAAGGAAAGGCCGGATACCCGCATCCTGTTCTGGTCCAATTATTCCGACGAGGCCTATGTATGTGGCGTTTCCCGCATCGTGCCTGAGGGTGCCGCCTATGGATATGTGCTGAAATCCGCCTCCGATGACCGACTGCGGCTGGCCCTTCGCAGCATCTTCATCGAGGCGCAATGCGTGATCGACCGGGAAGTGCGCGGCCTGCAGGAGAAGAGCCTCGGCAAGGCGCATGGTTTTACCGATTCCGAATATGAAATTCTTGTCGATGTCGCGCTTGGACTTACCGATAAGGCGATTGCGCGCCGGCGGAACCTGTCGCTGCGCAGCGTGCAGAACCGCTTGCAAAGTCTCTACGAGAAGCTGAACGTGCATCAGGCGGCCGGCGATGACGAGGCGGAAGGCCGGTATAATCTTAGAACCCGCGCCGTTACCGTCGCTTTCCTGCGCAAGCTTTTGAATTACAGCGCGCTGGAAAAGGCCGAGCGCGAACTGGCGGAATGGGTGGGAGGCCGCTGACCTGTCAGGGTAAAAAGGCCAGCAGGCGTCTTTCGTCCGCCCTGAGGCCGGAGACGGGTTTTGCCCCGACCTTCAAGATGCGGCTGAGCTTTTTCTGGGCCTTTTCCTCCGTGGCGATATCGAGAACAGCGGGGTGCACATAGCTCTTGCGGCAGATGGCAGGCGTATTGGAAAGCTCGGTCGCCGCAGCCTGGCACATGCCTTTTATGCTCGGTTTTTCACCGGCTGCCACATGCTCCATGGCGTTGCAGAAGGCCGCGAGCGTTCCGCCCCAGGTGCGGAAGGTCTTGGCGGAAATGCCCTGGCCGCCGATGCGTGAGAGATATGCGTTGAGATCGCTGGAATCGACGGAGTGAACCCGGTTTTCACTATCCTGCCAGACGAAGAGTTCCTTGCCGGGAAGATCGGCAATCTCCTCCAGGATTTTCTGTAGCCGCGGGTGTCGCAATTGCCTTTTCACCTTCTGCCCGCCTTTGGCGGCGAAGCGCAGTTCAATCGTTTCACCGAAGGAAACGTGGCGCTTGAGCAGTGTCGTTGCGCCATAGGTGCCGTTACTCTCGAGATAGGAGCGATTTCCGACGCGCAAATAGGCGGCATCAAGCAACAGGGTGAGGGCTGCAAGCGTCATTTCCTGGCCGTGGTCCTGTTTACCGACGTCGGCCATGGCGCGACGGCGGATGGCAGGGAGCGCCCTTCCGAAGCTTTTGAGCTGGAAGAACTTCGTTTCTCCCCTGAGCGTATGCCAGTCGGGATGATAACGATATTGCTTTCGGCCGCGGGCATCAAACCCGGTGGCCTGCAGATGCCCCGACGGGTCGATGCAGATCCAGACATCCTTATACGCGGGCGGTACACCGAGCGATTTGATGCGCTTCAGCTCATCACTATCGCAGAGGAGTTCGCCGCCCGGCAGCCGGTAACAGAAACCGCGCCCGCGTTTCTCGCGGGAAATACCCGGTTCCTGATCACTGACATAGGCAAGTCCGATTTTGGCAAGAAGGCGGGTTGGCGGCTGTGGCATTGTTTTTCCCGGCAGGTTTCACGCTGCGGCAAACGAAAAACAGGCCGCCTTCGTTCCGGCGGCCTGCTGTTCCTGTCATCGCTTTCTCAGGTGGCCTTGGCGATCCGTAAAATTTGCGAGTTGCCGCCGCCGCGTTCTTCAGTCACGGCATAGACAGCGCCATCCGGACCCACTTTCACATCACGAATGCGCGCTTCCAGCGGCAATCGGCTTTCCGTCGCAACCCTGTCGCCGTCAATGTGCAGGATGACGAGGCCCTGGCTCACCAGACCGCCGACGATGAAGGCCCCTTTCCACTCGGGAATCTGGTCGCCGTCGTAAAAGGCCATGCCGGACGGGCCGATGACGGGGTCCCAATAATAAACCGGCTGTTCCATGCCTTCCTTGGCTGTTGCACCCTCGCCAACCGCCCGGCCGCTATATTCCACCCCGTAGGTAATCACCGGCCAGCCATAATTGAGGCCCGCTTTCGGCAGGTTCAGCTCGTCGCCGCCCTTCGGCCCATGCTCGACGGTCCAGAGCCGGCTCTGACCATCCAAAGCCGCGGCTTGAAGATTGCGGTGGCCGTAGCTCCAGATTTCCGGAAGAGCATTCTGCTGTCCGGCGAAGGGATTTCCCTCGAAGGCCTTGCCATCGGCATCAATCCGGAAGACTTTTCCGAGACCGCTCGACAGATCCTGCGCCTGCACGCGCGGCGTGGCATCCGAACGCTCCCCGACGGTGACGTAAAGTTCGTTGTCCGGTCCGAAAACCAGCCGTGATCCGAAATGCTTGTCGCCATCATAGGTCGGCATCTGGCGGAAGATCACCGAGACGTCTTCCAGTTTCGCCGCTCCACCGTCTTCTGTCAGTTTGGCCGATGCGACGGAGGTGCCGTTACCGCCCTCACGCGGCTCGGAAAAGGAGAAGAAGATTTTACGGGAGGTTTCGAAATCGGGCGCCAGCGCTATGTCGAGAAGCCCGCCCTGTCCATCGGAAGCCACCTCCGGCACGCCTTCTATCGCCGGCCCGGCCTTGCCGTCAGCGACGATATGCATGGCGCCCTCCTTGGCAGCGACGATCATGCGACCATCGGGCAGGAATTCCATGGACCACAGATGCGGCAGACCATCGGCGACGACGGTTTTTTCGATGCTCGGCTGGGCAGCAGCCTGCGGCGCGCGCGTCTGGCCCTCAAAAGCCGGTTTCTGATCCGGCGCATTCGGCCGTTTCGTTTCGGCAGCCGGGGCGGTCTGTGCGTTGGCTGCGCCGGCCAAAGGAACGGCAAGCATCGCGCACAGGATCGTCGAATTCAGAAATCGGTTGTTGTGGAACATGGGTCTCCCTTCCGTCGTTTAGGTCACGCAGGAAACCATTTGGGGAGGATTTCGTTTCCTTCGACAGTTTCAAGAAAACTTGATCATTGCGTGTGCAGGCGTCACGCTCTTTTCTCATCCATGCGAATTCATAGGGAACCGTGAGCCGTGCGCTGCGTTTGGCCTCTGTTATACGGAGGGCGCCATGCAAATCATCGACAACAAGACCATAGACGCGAACAGAACCAAGCCGATCCTCAACGTGGCGGAGTTCTGCCGCCGTTATCGGCTCGACAAGGCCGAGGAAGTCAGGCTCAGAAAGCTGTTCGGTGAGTTCGCCTCGCGGCATGAGCTTCTGATGAACGCGCAGCGAAAGCCGAACTTCCGCTGATCATTCATCCTCGTCGTGGGATTTTCCGAAGATCATGAAGACATCATAGCGGGTGTTCTTACCCAGTATCTGATGTGATGGCTTGCGAACACCCGGCATCGGGTCGGCGCGGAGCGGCCACTTCAGAACCACCCGCTTCGTCGCATTCTCCAGCGCAGCCTCCATCAGCTCAACCTGGTCCGGGTCGGCGCCGACCAGTTCTCTCAGAACCCGCATCTCTTTTTTCACCAACGCCGTGTTGTGGCGCGGCGGATGCATGGGGTCGACAATCACCACCTCCGGTGACAGCTCTTTCAGCAAATGCCGGGAGTCGCCGTGGAGCAACGTCATGCGCGCCGCCGCCTCGGCATAAGCGCCGCCCGCTTCCAGTGCACGACGAATGCCGTCAGCGAGGTGTGCGTGCATTTCCGGCGAGCGCTCGATGAGGGTGACGTCAGCCCCGAGCGATGCGAGCAGGAAGGCATCCCGCCCGAGGCCAGCCGTGGCATCGACGATTTTTGGCGTGCGGCCCTTGGTGAAACCTGCGGCCTTGGGCAGTGCCTGTCCGCGCCCCTCGCCGGAACGAAAACGGTGCCCCACCGCGCCGCCGACGAAATCCACCACGAAACTATCGTCTTGTTCCTTCATATCGACCTCAGAACGGAGAGGGCACGGTATAGATGACATCCCGGCCGTCCGGATGACGGAATGCCACTTCCTGCGCATGCAGCATCAGGCGGGGCGCGGCGGAAAGCGCCTCACCTTCGGCATAAAATTCATCGCCGAGAATGGGATGGCCAAGCGCCTTCATATGTACCCGCAATTGATGGGTGCGCCCGGTGAGGGGAGTGAGCGCCAGCCGCGTCGCTGGAAGCGGCAGTCGTTCCAGCACCTGCCACAGGCTCTGCGCGGACTTGCCATTTTCGTGGTCGACCCGGTGGCGGGGCTTGTTCTCGGGATCGATGGCGAGCGGCAGGTCCACTTCTCCGGCCTCTCCCTCAACCTCTCCCCAGACAATGGCAACATAGGATTTGCGCGTCTGGCGGTTTTCAAACTGCGACGCAATTGCGGCGTGCGCCTTGCGGTTCAGCGACATCAGCACGATGCCCGAGGTGTCCTTGTCCAGCCGGTTGATCATCAGCGCTTTCGGGAACTGCTTCTGCACACGCGTCATGAGGCTGTCGGAAAGCGCCGGATCGCGCCCCGGCACCGATAGCAGCCCGCTCGGCTTATCAAGCACCAGCAGATCGTCATCGCGGTGCACGATGGTGAGCCAAGGGTCGAGTGGCGGATTGTAGATGAGGTTGGAAAGCTCGGATGACATGTCGCTTCCTTAGCACGAATTGCGCATTCGGACAGGCGCTAGAGCATTTCCGAGAAAATGGCCCCGGTTTTCCGACCGGAAATGCGCCGAAATAAAGAGTTTGAGTGTTTCCGCGATTCGAAGAAAAGCGAAAACTCTAGTCGGGAATATGGAGATTCACGCGTCCGCTGGTCAGGTCGCTGAGGAGCCGGGTCAGTCGTTCGGCTTCCACGGCCGGAACCGAGAGCAGCATATTCGCGCCGGTGCCGGTAAAGTCCTCCCTCTCAAGCCGCAGGTTCGGCGTGGCGGAAAGGCGTGATTTCACCAGTGCCAGGTCTGAGAAAGGGCAACTCAGCGTGGCGCTGACATAAGCGATGACCGGTGACGTCTCGCCGAGGCGAAGACAGGCGGCCGCCGTGCCGCCATAAGCGCGCATCAGCCCGCCGCTGCCGAGCAGAATGCCGCCAAACCAGCGGATGACGAGAACCGCGACATTGTCGAGTGCCTGACCGTCGATAGCCTGAAGGATCGGTTTGCCGGCCGTTCCCGAGGGTTCGCCGTCATCGCTAAAACGATAGGTCTGACCCGCTCGCCATGCCCAGCAATTATGGTTTGCATCGGGATCGGAATGCGCTGCAAGAAAGTTCTTCGCGTCCTCTTCACCCGTCACCGGCGCGGCAAAGGCGATGAAGCGGCTTTTCTTGATATCCTGCGAAAAGGTGACGGGGCGGTCGAGCGTGAACATGGGCACTTCAATATCGCATATATTCGCCTGCGGAAATCGCTATAAGGCTTTCAACGGTGAAGATGGCAATGGAGAGGGTTTTGGGCGAGGCGAGGCAGGTCGCGATTATCGGCGGCGGACCGGCGGGGCTGATGGCGGCGGAGATGCTCTCGGCTGCAGGCCATGCCGTGACGATGTTCGAGGCGATGCCGACCGTGGCGCGCAAATTGCTGATGGCCGGAAAATCCGGCCTCAACATCACCCATGCCGAAGACTATGACAGTTTCCGCTACCGGTTCGGCGATGCGGAACCGAGGCTGCGCGCCGCTCTCGATGATTTCACGCCGGATATGCTGCGCGACTGGGCGCAGGGGCTGGGGCAGGAAACTTTCGCCGGCACTTCGGGCCGGGTGTTTCCCACCGTCATGAAGGCTTCGCCGTTGCTCCGGGCATGGCTCGCCCGGCTGGAGGCGCAGGGGGTGACCATCAGGACGCGGCATCGCTGGACGGGTTTTTCCGGCGAGCACCTGGTTTTCGCGACACCGGAGGGCGAGATCATCATCAAGGCCGATGCCGTTCTTCTGGCGCTCGGTGGCGCAAGCTGGCCGCGTCTCGGTTCGGACGCCGTATGGGTTCCGGCGCTGGCGGAGAGAGGCGTGGCGCTTTCCCCGTTCCGCCCCGCCAATTGCGGTTTCGACGTTGACTGGAGCGATGTCTTCCGCTCGCGTTTTGCGGGGGAAGCGGTGAAATCCACCATCACCATTTCGCCAGCCGGAGCCTTTCAGGGCGAATTCGTCATCACGAAGCATGGTATTGAGGGCAGCGTGATCTACGCCCATTCCGCCGCGCTGCGCGACCGGCTGGACGAGGCGGGCAAAGCGTCGCTCGCAATCGATCTTGCGCCGGGACGTACGGTGGAACGCCTCAGCGGCGATCTGGCGAAACTCGGACGGAAAGAGAGCTTTGCAAACCGCATGCGCAAGGCGGCCGGCTTATCGGCTGTGAAGGTCGGGCTTCTGCGGGAAATATTTCCCGATATCGCGGCCATGCCGGATGAATTCGCCGCCGCGAGAATAAAACATGCGGAGATTCCGCTTTTGCGGACGAGGCCGATTGCCGAGGCAATTTCGTCCGCCGGTGGTATCGCGTGGAACGGCCTTGATGAAAACTACATGCTGGAAAAGCTCCCCGGCATATTTGCTGCCGGGGAAATGCTGGATTGGGAAGCGCCCACCGGCGGTTATCTCCTGACCGCCTGTTTCGCCAGCGGCAAGGCGGCCGCAAAGGGCATGGCCGCGTGGCTCGAAGGCTCAGCCTGACAAACGTTCAGCCATGCCTGCTTCCTCACCATGTGCGGTTCGGACGAGGCAGCGCATGATGGCATCGGTGGTGATTGCACCAAGCGCCTTGCCGTTTTCTCCGACGACCGTGGCGCTGCTGACATTTTCCCGGACCAGCGCGCGCAGGCCTTCTTCAACCGTCATATCCGCATCGAGCTGAAGGCGGGACTGGCCGGCAAATTCCGGCTGCACCACGGCACCAAGGCGAATGACGCGGCCGCGATTGACCTCTTCCACGAAGGCCTCGATATAACTATCCGCCGGCGACATGACGATTTCGGCGGCCGTTCCCTGCTGGATGATTTCGCCATCGCGCAGAATGGCGATCTTGTCACCCAGCCGCAGCGCTTCGTCGAGATCGTGGGTGATGAAGACCACGGTCTTCTTCAGCTCCTTTTGAAGTTCCAGCAGCACCGTCTGCATGTCGACGCGGATGAGCGGATCGAGGGCCGAATAGGCCTCGTCCATGAGCAGGATTTCGGCATTGTTGGTGAGCGCCCGGGCGAGACCCACACGTTGCTGCATGCCGCCGGAGAGCTGGTTGGGGTAATGGTTGGAGAAGCCCTCCAGGCCGACCCGCCTGATCCAGACCTCTGCCCTTTCTTCGCGCTCGCGCTTGTCGACGCCCTGCACCTCAAGGCCGTAGACGACATTCTGCAGCACGTTGCGGTGGGGCAGGAGACCGAATTTCTGGAACACCATCGCCGTCTTGTGGCGGCGGAATTCCAGAAGATCCGCTTCGTTGAGGCTGCACACGTCTGTGCCGCCATAGAGGATTTCACCGGCGGTCGGGTCGATCAGCCGGTTGACATGGCGGATCAGCGTGGATTTGCCGGAGCCGGAAAGGCCCATGATAACGGTGATCTGCCCGCCCGGCATGGTGATGTTGATGTCACGCAGGCCGAGCACATGACCGTGCTTGGCGTTGAGTTCCGATTTGGACATGCCGGCTTTGACGGCTTCGACATGATCCCCCGCTTTGGAGCCGAAAATCTTGTAAAGACTGCGAATTTCGATCGATTGACTAGCCATGCGCCACTTCCCGGTGTTTTTGCAGGCGAAGGCCATAGGCCTGGCTGATGCGGTCGAAAATGATGGCGATGCCGACGATGGCAAGCCCGTTGAAGACGCCGAGGGTGAAATATTGGTTGGCGATGGCTTTCAGCACTGGCTGACCAAGACCCTGGACGCCGATCATGGAGGCGATGACGACCATGGCGAGCGCCATCATGATGGTCTGGTTTATGCCAGCCATGATGGTGGGCAGCGCGAGCGGCAGCTGAACTTTAAAAAGTTTCTGGCGTTTGGAGGAGCCGAAGGCATCGGCCGCCTCCAGAACGTCACGGTCGACCATGCGGATGCCGAGATTGGTGAGCCGGATCATCGGCGGAATGGCATAGATGACGACGGCGATGACACCTGGCACACGGCCGATGCCGAGCAGCATGACGACCGGAATAAGATAGACGAAACTCGGCATCGTCTGCATCACATCGAGAACGGGGTTTATTACGTTCTGAAGGCGGTTTGAGCGCGCCATGGCAATGCCGATAGGCAGGCCGACGATGATGGACAGCACGGCGCAGACGAAGATCATCGAAACGGTCTTCATCGTGTCTTCCCACATGCCGAACCAGCCGATGGCGAAGAGAATGCCGCAACAGAGCGAAACAATGGTGGCGCTGCGGCTGCCGAACCAGGCAAGAGCGCCGACAATAAGAATAACGACCGGCCAGGGGGCGCCGATCAAAAGCCTTTCCGCCCAGATGAGGAAGCTCTGGAGTGGGGTGAACAACCCCTCGATTGCGCCGCCATAGGTTCGGGTAAAGGCCCGGAACCCCTCGTCGATGACTTTTTTCAGCGCGCGCAGAGCATCGTCATTCATGGTCGGAAATTTGAAAAGCCATTCCATATCCTGTTCTCCATGACGAACCGGAGGCGGGGATCGATGTCCTCCGCACTCCGGGAGTAAAATCGCCAGAGCGCCGCGCGGCCAACTGGACGCATGGGCGGAACGCTCTGTTGAACCGGCGCATCGTTATCAGCCAAAGCCGGGTAGCCGATGCGGTTCGGCGTCGCCGCGGGAGACGCCGGTTGCCGGGCAGATATGTCAGGACGCGCTTTTTAAAGGGCGGCCTTGACCTTTTCCGCGACCTCGGGCGAGACCCAGCCCTTCCACAGGGCTTCGTTTTCCTTCAGGAACTGCTTGGCGCCGTCTTCACCGGTCGCCTGGTTATCCGTCATCCAGGCGATCAGCTTGTTGACGGTGGCGTTGGTCCAGGCGCGCTTGTTGAGATAATCCATTGCCGGACCGGCACGATCGGCAAAGGATTTGCTGACCAGCGTCTGTACGTCATCGATCGGCCAGGCGTTCGGCTTCGGATCGGCGCAATCGGCAACGGATGTGCAGCGTTTCCATTCGGCCGCGTCGTACTCAGTGCCGAATCCAAGTTTCACCATTTCGTATTTGCCGAGCAGGGAGGTGGGCGCCCAGTAATAGCCGACCCAGGGCTGCTTGGCTTCATAGGCCTTGGCGATGGAGCCGTCGAGACCTGCGGCAGAGCCGGTGTCCACGAGGGTGAAGCCGGCCTTCTCGCCGCCAAACGCCTTGAACAGCTGCGCGGTGACGACTGTGCCGCCCCAGCCCTGCGGGCCGTTGAACACAGCACCCTTGGACTTGTCTTCAGGCGATGGGAAGAGCTCGGGATGCTTGAAAAGATCAGGAATCGTTTTGAGATCGGGGTTGGCGTCAGCGACGTATTTCGGAATCCACCAGCCCTGAACAGCGCCATCGGAAAGGATTTTTGCGGCCGCGACCACTTTGCCGCCTTCCAGACCCTGCTTGACGATTTCCGGCTGCAGGCTGACCCAGGCCTCAGGTGCGATATCCGGCTGGCCTTTTTCGGCCATGGAGGTCAGTGTCGGCACCGTATCGCCGGTAACGATTTCGGCGGAGCAGCCATAGCCTTTTTCGAGAATGAATTTGTCCAGGTTGGCGGCAACTTCAGCGGATTGCCAGTTCATGCTGGCGATTGTTACGTTTCCACAGTCGGCGGCATAGGCTGCGCTGCCTGAAAAGGCGAAGCCGGCGGAAAGAATTGTGGCACCCAAAAGTATTTTCATTGTTGTTCCCTCTGGTCGCGGTGTGGCGATGACCCGGGCGCTGACGGCACCGCGACCGCCAGCACCCTTATTGAGGCTTAATAAATCTTTTGTCGCCATCCCGTTTGCGGCAATTTCTGGCGTATTGAGGATGCCATTCGCCGGACGAAGGCGCGATCGCAGGGCCATATTAGCGAAAATTTCGGAATTAAGATATTGAAACATATAGTTGTTTAGCGGCGCATCAACGATATTTCGCAAGCGAGGGAACTTTTTCATTTTTTTGAAAAGTCCGGGAACAATCAGGAGAAGTTTCTGTTCTCTTGGACTTTTATCCCGTTCTGTATTACGGGAGATTTCTTCTCGATTTTTGTGGTGATTTTGAATGACCAATCTTCGTGCTGCCCCGGTATGGCCCATCGGCGGCGGTGAAACGGGTGAGCTTGTGCGCCGCTTCGACTGGTCGAAGACATCGCTTGGTTCGATTTGCGACTGGCCGCAAAATCTGAGGCAAAAAGCCAATTCCGTCGTCAATTCACCTATTCCGCAGGTGCTGATGTGGGGCCGCGATCATGTGATGATCTACAATGACGGTTATGCGGAGATCGCCGGTAATTACCATCCGCAGGCGCTGGGCGGCACGGTGCCCGGCATCTGGCCGGAAATCTGGGACTGGAACAGCCGCATTCTCGAAGCCGGTTTTCGCGGTGAAGTGTTGGCCTATCGCGACCAGCCAATGACGCTTATGCGACATGGCATACCGGAAGAGGTGATCTTCGACCTGTTTTACACGCCGATCTATAATGAAGGTGGCACGGTTGATGGCGTATTGTGCACCGTGCTCGAAAATACCGACAAGGTGAAAGCCGTTGAGGCTATGGAGCAGAGCCGCAAGGAATTGAGCCGGCTCACCAACGCCCTGCCCATTCTGGTCGGATATGTCGATCGCGATTACATCTATAAATTTGCCAATGACGGTTATCTCGAATGGTTCGGCCGAAGTGGTGAAGACGTCATCGGCCGCAGCGTTCCCGAGATTGTCGGCGAGGCATTTTTCGATGCGCGAAAGGCCTATCTCGACCGGGCGCTTGCCGGTGAGAAGATCGTTTCGGATACCGTCATCAGCAGACCGGATGGCACCAAGCGCGCCGCTGAAATCCGGTATGTTCCGCGCTACATTGCCGACGGCTCCGTCGACGGCATCTATGTCCTGATCATCGATATCGAAGAGCGGAAGCGCTCGGAGCAGGAAATCCTCATCAGCAACAACCGTTTTCGCGCGGCGGTGGAGGCCGTGCACGGTGTGCTGTGGACCAACAGTGCCGAAGGCAGGATGCTGGGTGAGCAGCCGGCATGGGCGGCGTTGACGGGCCAAACGCCCGAAGAATATCAGGGCTTTGGCTGGGCGGACGCCGTTCATCCGGAAGACAGGCAGGGTTCAGTCGATAGCTGGAACAAGGCGGTCGCGGAAAAATCGACCTATATCTGGGAACATCGCGTGCGCAGACATGACGGTGTCTATCGTACTTTCGCGATCCGCGGCGTGCCGATTTTCGACAAGTCAGGTGCTATTGCCGAATGGGTCGGCGTTCACACCGATATCACCGAGCAGCGGCGTGCCGAAGACACCCTCAAGGAACATGCGAGCAACCTTGAGCGTGAAATTCGCCATCGCATCCGGGCGGAAGAGCAGCTCCGGCAACTGAATGAGGGGCTGGAAGCCCGGGTCGAAGCTGAAATGGCGGAGCGCCGTCAGACCGAAAAGGCCCTTCAGCAGGCGCAGAAAATGGAATCGATCGGTCAGCTGACCGGTGGCGTGGCGCATGATTTCAACAATCTACTGCAGGTGATCGCCGGCAATCTGCAATTGCTGTCGAAAGATGTGATCGGCAATGAACGTGCGGAGCGCCGGCTGGAGAATGCGCTCGCGGGCGTCCAACGTGGCGCGAAGCTCGCGAGCCAGCTTCTGGCCTTCGGCCGCCGCCAGGCGCTGGAGCCGCGGGTCATCAATATCGCCCGTTTCGTAACCGGCATGGATGACCTGCTTCGCCGCTCGCTTGGTGAGGCGATCGAGGTGGAGGTCATCACGTCAGGTGGCCTCTGGAACACCTATGCCGACCCCAACCAGGTGGAAAACGCGCTTCTCAATCTCGCGATCAACGCGCGCGATGCCATGGAAGGGCACGGAAAGCTCACCATCGAGGTAGCCAATGCTGTTCTCGACCGCGATTACGCCCGCAAACATTCCGAGGTCACGGCCGGGCAATATGTGATGCTCGCGGTCACCGATACGGGTTCGGGCATGTCGCCGGAGATACTCGAAAAGGTCTTCGAACCGTTCTTCTCGACCAAGCCCGAGGGCAAGGGCACGGGCCTTGGCCTTTCCATGGTCTATGGTTTCGCCAAACAGTCCAGCGGGCATGTGAACATCTATAGCGAGGTGGGGCAGGGCACCACGGTGAAAATGTATCTGCCGCGTTCCGCAGCCGATGAGGACAGGGAGGTCGTGGTGCATAACGGCCCTGTCGAAGGTGGGACGGAGACGATCCTCGTGGTTGAGGACGATGAAGAAGTGCGCGGTACTGTCGTGGAAACTCTGAGCGATCTCGGTTACAGGGTGCTGACCGCACGCGACGCACAGGCGGGTTTGACGGTGGTGGAAAGCGGCATTCCGATCGATGTCATCTTCACCGACGTGGTGATGCCAGGCCCCTTGAAAAGCCGGGAAATGGCGCGTCGCGCACAGGAGCGGTTGCCCAATCTCGCCGTTCTTTTCACCTCGGGTTACACCGAAAACTCCATCGTGCATGGCGGCAAGCTGGATGCAGGTGTGGAACTGCTATCCAAACCCTATACGCGTGAAGCGCTGGCGCGGCGCATCCGCCACGTCATAGCCAACCGCAAGCAGATTTCGCTGTCGAGGGCGCGGCCTGGTTCTTCAAAAATCCCCGAACCCGCCATGGCGGTCGACAACCGGGAGCGGTCAATCCAGGTTCTTCTGGTCGAGGATGACGAGCTGATCCGGATGAATTCCATGGAGATGCTTTCGGAGAGCGGCTTTGCCGTTGTTGAGGCTGGCAACGCGGCGCAGGCGCTGAAGGTTATCGAATCGGAGCAGATCGACGTTCTCGTTACAGATATCGGCCTGCCGGACATGAAGGGCGGTGAACTGGCGGTGGAGGCCCTGCGCCGCAGGCCGGGTCTTGCCATCGTCTTTGCGACGGGCGACAGCCATCTGCCGGAGGGGGCGCCGGAAAGCGCAGTCCTGCTCACCAAGCCCTACGATGAACAGCAGATCATTGCCGCCGTTGAAAAGGCCCATACGGCCAGGCCGGTGGCGGCCGAATAGGCCGCCTTGATGCTGGTTCAGTAACCGCGGTCCATGTCGACGGTTTCCGGCAGCTTGCCTGTTTCCCGCCATGTGCGGACGTTGCCGGCCACGATCCGCGCCGAACTCTCCCGGCTTGTCGGCGCGGAAATATGCGGCAGGACGGTAACTTTGGGGTGCTGCCAAAATGGCGAAGCCGCAGGGAGTGGCTCGTGTTCGAAGACATCGAGTACGGCATGCGAGAGCTTGCCGGAATCGAGCGCCGCGATCAACGCATCGGCGACGATGACGGCGCCGCGGGCGAAATTGATGACTGCCGCGCCCTGTTTCATTGCGGCGAGACGGCGGGCATCGAGAAGACCGCGCGTCGCATCGGTAAGCGGCACAAGGCAGATGAGAATGTCGCTTTTTTCCAGCAATGCCTGCAGCCCTGCATCGCCGGTCAACGTTTCCACGCCTTCGATTGTTTTGGCCGAACGGCTCCATCCTGCGACGTTGAAGCCGGCATGGATAAGGCGCTCCGCCGCGGCCGCGCCGAGTGCTCCGAGCCCCAGGAGACCGACGGTCATCTCGCCGGGGTGGCGGTAATCCAGTTCCTGCCAGAGCGCCTTTCGCTGATTTTCGCGATAGGCGGGCATGTCACGCTGCAGATAATAGGTCCATGCCAGCACCGCTTCGGCCATGACGCGGGAAAGTTCCGGGTCCTTCAGCCGAACGATGGGGGGAGCCTTGCTGCCCAGTTCCAGCACCAGCCGCTCCACGCCCGCCCATAGGCTGTGGATCCATGAGAGGCCCGGAAGAGCGGCGATATCGGCCGGATCGGGATTGGCGACAATGGCAAATTCCACTGCCCGCCGCTGCTCGTCCGTCAATTCGGAAAAGGAGAGGATCTCCTCCTCCGGCATTGCGGCGCGCAACGCCTGTTTCCAAACGGCCTCCGTCTCTGCATTCATCCGTGAAACAAAGGCGATTGGTGAAGACATGGTATTGGTCCTGCTTGCGATTTTTGCGTGACGCCATCAATGCGCAATTTCGGCGGGTAATGCCATGGGTGGAATGGGGGAATTTGTGATTCTTCCGTCATGCCGGACTAGATCCGGTATCCAGCCGCCGCGCGTCCGCGCGGCGCCAAGACTTCTTTCAGCCCAAGGACTTGGGCTGGCTGGACCCCGGCTCGGGGGCCGGAGTGACGGAGTGTGGATGCAACCGGCCTGTTAAATCTCTGCCACTACGCATCTTCTTTCACCGGCGGCTTTGCATCGCCGTAATAGGCCGAGAACGACTCGTGGTAATGCTCCGAACCGCCAGGTCCGGCATAACGCTGCAGTTCCGTCATGTCGGTCTTGTTGAGCACGATGCCGAGCGTCTTGTTGGCGATCTGCGGTTCGTTGGCCATCAGGTTCTGCACCATCTGGATCGGTGTCTTGCCCCATTCGGTGACGAAGACGAAGCCGTCCACCTGCGGCGCAAAGGCCTTGGCGTCGATGACGGGCACAACGGGTGCAAGGTCAACGATGATGTAGTCGCAGGCCTCGCGGGCCGAGTCGATAAACTTGCGCATGCCGGAAGAGGAGAGCAATTCGCTTGAATGGGCGAACTGGTTGCTGGTCGAAACCGGCAGAATGCCCATCTTGGTGCGCGTGTCCACTTTCACCGCCTGCGTCCATGGCACCTCGTCAAGCACGACCTCCACCAGACCGGCGGATTGGCGCGTGGTCAGCATGCGGCTGAGACCCGGATTGCGGATGTCGGCATCCACCACAAGCGTGCGCTTGCCGGTGGAGGCGATCAGGCCCGCGAGGTTGAGCGCAACGACCGATTTGCCCTCATTCGGCAGGCAGGAAATGACGCCGATGACCCGGCACTGGCGCTCCTGAATGACGACATCCGCCGTCAGTTTCACGTTGCGCAGCGTTTCCGCAAAACTGGAGCGCGGACTGTCAACGGCAAGGCGCAGCATTTTCTGGAACGAAACCTGGCCGCTGTCCTCAAGCGTGGCGTTCTCGCCGCCGGGGGTTGCGGCGCTGTTTCCGGTCTTGGCGTTTTCCACACCCCTTTCGCCGATGAAGGGAAGGTAGCCGAGAAAGCGCATGCGCAGGTTATCACGCACATCGTTGCCGGTGTGGAAGAAGCGGTCGCGGAATTCGAGAAGTGCCGCAATGCCCCCACCCAGCATCAGGCCCAGTACGACCGAAAGTGCCATTGTCATGGTCTTTTTCGGGCTGGAAGGCGATGTGGGAAGACCGGCCTCGGAGATAATGCGGGCTTTGGCGATCGGCAGCGACTGCTTCTGCGAAGCCTCTTCGAAGCGTCCGAGATAGGACTGGTAGAGGGTGCGCAGGGCCGTCGCCCGCTGCTCGAGCTCGCGCAGCTGCACCATGGTGATATTGGCTTCCGAATTACGGCCAGCCACCTTGTCGATACTGTCGCGCAACGACTGTACGCGCGAATTTGCGACGTCGTATTCGTTCTTGAAGCTGCCGGTCAGCTGCTGCAGTTCCTGGAAAATCTGCTGCGCCACTTCTTTCTTCTCGGCGTCCAGCGCGGCTGCCTGCGGATGGTCTGCTCCGAACTGCTGCACAATGCCCCGCTGCCGGTCGGAAATGGTGATGTAGCGCTTGCGCAGATCCTGAATAACGGAATTGTCGGTATCACGGGCCGAGACGACGGCGTTGTCGACGGCCGTTTCCGGGCCGCGGTCGATGATGGATTTATACTGATTGTAACGGGCGGAGGCCGTCGCGGCATCCGCCTGTGCCGCAATCAGCTGGCCATTGAGATCGGCAAGCTGGCCTTCCGACATCAGTTCGCCGCGCGAGGACACGATATTGTTGTCGGACCTGAATTTCTGCACCGCAAGCTCTGCCGCCTGGGCGCGCTGGTTAAGGTCGGTCAGGCGTTCCTGCAACCAGACAGAGGCCCGCTCGCTGGCGTCAAAATTGGCGTTCAGCTGCTCGGTGAGATAGGCCTGCGCGTAGGTCTTGGCGATGTGTGCGGCCAGCTGGCGGTCAGTCGAACGGGTGGAGATTGCGATGACGGAACTGCGACCGACCCGCTCCACAGTCAGCGACTGCTGCAGCACGGCAGCGGCCTTTTCGCGGCGTCCGGCGCGGATTGCGGCTTCGGAGACCGGCGGATCGCCCGGCAGGACGAGATCGAGGATACCGCGCACGGAGGATTTGACGAGCTCGACCGGCGACATCGGCGGATTGACGATGGTGTCGTTCTCGTCAAGCTTGGCCTTGTCCACCACGGTCAGCGCCATTTCCTTGGATTTGAGGATTTCCACGGCGCTGGCAATGCGGTTGTCGACGATCTGGGCAGCGGGCACAGGCGATTCCTCTTCCGCATAACGGGAGAGGCTTTCATCGAGCAGCACCTGCGTCATCGCCGTATAAACGGGGGTCGCAAGCACCAGGTAAAGTCCGGCCAAAACTACGGCGGCAATGACGGAGGCGGCAATGACGTTGGCACGGCGCACCACGGCGGCCCACAGGCGGTCGAGGTCGATGAACGTGTCGGAATCCTTGCCGGATTCCGGAAAACCGATATTGGATTTAAAGGTCTTGTGGTGCATGGACCTACCTTGTGAATTAAAAATGGTACGCGGGAAGCCGAGCAACTCTCGCCTTCCCGCCTCCCGTTATTGGTGCGCCGGCCGCCTCCCCCGGCGGCGCGATGAAAGTCAGGCCGCCTGCACGCGGCTTTCGTGGTTTGCCACCAGTTCCTTCACCGAAGCGAGAACCTGCGCTTCCATGTCGGCGCGCAGCAGCGAGAAGGCGACGTTGGCGGCGATGAAGCCCTGCTTGCTGCCACAGTCAAAGGTGCGGCCGCTATATTTCTGCGCATGGAAGGCCTGCTTTTCGGCGAGCCGCTTCATGCCGTCGGTCAGCTGGATTTCGTTGCCCGCGCCGCGCTCCTGCTTGGCGAGAATATCGAAGATTTCCGGCTGCAGAATATAACGGCCATTCAGGTAATAATTCGAAGGCGCCCTGGATGGTTCCGGCTTTTCGACCATTTCGGTCACGGCGAAGCCGTGATTGACCTTCTGGCCGACGCCGACGACGCCATAGGACGAAACTTCTTCCGGCAGGCATTCCTCGACACCGAGAATATTGCCGCCGACTTCATCGTAAAGCTCCATCAGTCCGGCAATGCAGCCGCGCGCGCCATAGGAGACCATGTCAGGCAGCAGCAGCGCAAAAGGCTCCTTGCCGACCAGTTCACGCGCACACCAGACGGCATGGCCGAGGCCAAGCGGCACCTGCTGGCGGGTATAGCTGACGGTGCCGGCAACCGGCAGCATCTTTTCCAGCTGCAGCACCTGCACGGTCTTGCCGGAGCGGGTCAGCGTGTTGATGAGTTCAGGTGCGCTGTCGAAATAGTCTTCGATGGCGGTCTTGTTGCGGCTCGTGACGAAAATAATGTGCTCAATGCCGGCCTGCATGGCTTCATCCACGGCATATTGAACGACCGGCCGGTCAACGATCGTCAGCATTTCCTTTGGCATCGCCTTGGTGGCGGGCAAAAACCGCGTGCCGTTGCCGGCTACCGGAATGACGGCTTTTCTGACAGTTCTCTTCAGGTCCATCGCGTTCTCCTTCATCAAGGTTTGATCTGTCCCCAGTCCCCGCGCAGACATGGTCCGCGCGCAAATTTTATGAAATCTGCCTTTTCACCCCTGTATTCGTCGCGGGCGCAAACACGGCGTCCCGCAGCCTCCTCAGCCGCACTGCAATCGGCATTCTCAGGTGCCCCAGCACGGCGGGATCTCGGATTGTGGTCTTCAAGGCGCCGATTACCGAGCGGCGCTTGATGTTTTCCACCAAAGTCAAAAAATTATGCGCCAGCCGCAGGCTGCGGGCTCTCGCCTGCTGCGCGTCCATGGCGGCCGGCAGCAAGGTGTAGTGGCTCAGGAATTCTTCGTCCGCCCGCATCATCGCTTCGACGTGATGAAGTTCGAGGACGCGGGAAATCGAACCTTCGCGGATATTGTAGATGTAACCCGGCTTCGGTTCGATGACGCAGAGGCCGCCAGCGGCAAGCGCCGAGGCGAGAAGAATATAGTCTTCGCCGATGCGGATATCCTCACGGAAGCGCAGTGCTTCGTTATTAAGGAAATCGCGCCGGAACATCGGTTTCATGTAGCCGAAGTTAAAGGTGGAGCGGAACAGGATGTTGGAGGAAATGAAGTCCTCCAGCGTGAGAACAGGCCGTTCCTCCAGAAACTCTTCGGGAAACATCGTCTCCATCGGCCGGCCATCGGTGTAGACGACATCGAGATTATCGACAGCGATGTCAGCGTTGGCGGCTTCTGCCCGGCACATCATGCAGGCGGAGCGCTCCGGGCGGATGACATCGTCGGAGTCGAGCACGGCGATCCAGCGCCCTGTCGCGGCCTCGATGCCGGCATTGCGGGCGCCGCCCGGACCGCGGTTTTCTTCGAGCGCAAGCAGCCGCACGCGCGTATCGATTGCGGCGATCGCTTCAACGAAGGAAATGGTATCGTCAGCAGACTGGTCGTCGACGACGATCACTTCCAGCGTCACCCCCTGCTGATCGAGCGCGCTTTGAACGGCGGCCTCAATCGTATCGGCGGCATTAAAGGCGGCGATGACGAAGCTGATGTCTGGCGGAGAGGTGAGGTTTTCCATCAGGTCGCCTCCACGGCACCATATTGGCGGATTTCGCGCACACCGAAGGCGCCGCTCATTGAACCCATATGCAGCGCGCCTCGCAACGCATAACGGTTGCGGCGTACGGCATTGAAACCGCTCAAGGCGGCAAAAAGAGCGCAATAAAGTACTTTCGAACCAGCTTTCACCACCTGGACGACGCGGCGCGCACCGGGTTTCTTTTCAGCCAGCACCCGTCCATGGGTCTGGCCGGAACGGAACCGGCGCTTGGCAAGCCATAGAAAGCTTGCCCGATTTTCCGGAACCGGCTCCGACAAGACAGCGTCTTCCGCAAAGACGATACGGCCGCCGGCGGCGTGGAGATGCGAGAAGAAATGTGTGTCTTCGCCGCCGCTCTGGCCAAGCGCCAGCGCGAAGCGCCGGCCCTTTATCGATGGCGCTTCCATCCTGAGCAGCGTGTTGCAGGTATAACCGGTGATGATCTCGCCATTGACCCAGACGGGAACGGTCGAGTGGAAATCTCCGCGTTTCATCCAGCCCGGCGCGTTGTCCCGGTAAACCGCAGTGACGGGGCCGAGAACGGTTTCTGCACCGGTCTCGTCGGCCTTTTCCAGAAGCGCGGCCAGCCAGTGTGGCGGCGCCGTTTCGTCATCATCGATAAAGGCGAGATAATCCGCCTTGCATTCCGACAGGCAGGCATTGCGGGCAATCGAAATATTAGATTTCGGGCAATGCACATAGGTGATCTCGAAGGGGGCGGTTTCGCGCAGGCGATCGACGCTTGCCTTTGCGCTGGGCTCCTCGTCATTATCGGCGACAATCAGCCTAACTTTCACGCCTTCAGGCACATCCAGCTCGAAGAGTGACAGAAGTGTGGCGACAAGCGCCGGGCGTCTGTAGGTGCAGATGCCGATATCGACGGTCTTGAGATATTGCGTGCCGGTGACGGTGTTGTCGGTCATGAGACAGCCTTTCTTCCCCGGAATTTCAGGAGTTCCAGCCAGAAGCCGGTGGACCAGGCCAGATGCATCACCATTGCCGAAAAAGCGGCGAGCGGGCCGTATGGATTTTTCTGACCTATTGCCATCCACAAGCCATAACCCACACATGCGGCAATCCAGAGGCCGAGCGGAATAAGGGCTGCCCAATGCACCAGCGACAGCAGCGCGAAGATGAAGACCGGCAGCACGGCGAGCGGAATCATCTGGCGGATTTTCGGGATTGAGCGATGTTTCAACAGGTTCTTCGCCCGGCCGCGGCCATAGGCGAGATATTGCTTGAAGAGCGGCATGACGCTGGCGCGCGGATAATAGGTCATGCGGGTCTTGTCGGTCATCCAGATGCGGAACCCGGATTTGCGCAGCCGGAAATCCAGCTCCGCATCCTCGTTGTGGCTGAAGCTCTCATCATAACCGCCGACCGCATCGAAAGCGGCGATCCGCATCAGCGCGTGGTGGCCGTGGTCGATCCAGTGGCCTTTTGCGCCTTCGCGGTGCTTGGAACCGCCATTGCCGAGCTTGGAATTCTGGGCAATGGCAGTCGCCTTCTGGAACAGGCCGTGGCCGACCGTATCCATCGCAACGACAACGGAGTCCGCACCCGTCCGTTCCGCATCCTCGATCAGCCGCTGGCAATAATCATCGGGATAATCGCCATGGGCGTCGATGCGGATGAGATAATCGAAATCCTCGCCGAAGGTGGCGACGGCAAGGTTGATGCCGGCGCTCTGGATACGCTTCGGATTGGCGAGAAGCGTGACGCGTTCGTCCTTTGCCGCAAAGGCGGCAACGATATCGCGCGTTCCATCCGTGCTGCCGCCATCGGCGACGACGATGCGGAACAGGCGCCCCTGCATTGCGCCGGTGAATTTGACAAGCAACCCCTCGATCGTCTTCGCCTCATTGAGGCAGGGTATGACGATCAGCGTTCTGATGCCGGAATGACCTGGACCTTCCATGATTTGCCCCCTACGCACTACACGGGTGAAAACTGCGCTTCACGGGCGTGGCCGGAAGCGGATTTGGCGAGTGAGGACAATTGCTGCACCAGCAGACGGCAATCGTCGCGGTCGGTCAGCCATTGTTTCCTGTCTGTTGCCGACAGGGTGTGGAAGGCATCCGCATAGGTTTGCGGGGTCATCCGGTTGAAGAGGGCGGCAAGATCGTCAGCGCCCGCCTGTTGCAGGACGAAGCCGATATTGCGTTTTTCAATGAAGCGAGCCGTTTCCGTGCCAGCAAGTGCAATCGGCAGAGTGCCGTAAAGGCAGCCCTCGTAAAGCCGGTTGGGCAGCAGCCAGCTGGAATTCTGGCCTTCCTCGAAAAAGTCGATCGCCCAGGTAAGTTGCACCTCGTTATAGATCGCGGCTAGATCCTCGGGGTTCCTGTATGGCCCATGGAAATGCACATGCGGCGCTGCGGCCACGAAGCCATCGAAATCAGCAAACTCCGAATAGGCCGGCCGGCCACGCAGGATGATTTCGACCCTGCCTTCCATGCGGCGAGCGAACTCAGCGAGAATTTCAAGCGATTTGCGGCAGCGAAGCGCGCCGAACCAGCCGATTTTCCATGGCTCGCCGGGCGCGGGCGCCCGTGGTCTTGGCGTGGCGGCAATGGTGTCGTCGAGCGCCAGCACCTTGTTTTCCTGCAACAGGACAGGAAGGTCGAGGCCCGACACGGGCTTGAAATAATGCTCCACGAATGCCGGGGAACTTGTCACCAGAAGCTTTGCGTCGCGTGCGAAATAACGCTGCGCGGCATTCAGCATCTGTCCGGGCTTGCCTTTGTTGAGCAGCAGACGGTGAATATCGAGACATTCGTAAACCAGCGCCGGGCGGCCGGTATAGATCGACATGGCGCGCTTTGCCAGAGCCAGCATTTCGAGGTTCCTGGCGAGAACGACGTCGGGTGCCGGAATTCCGTTCAAGACTTTGCCGAGCGAAAGGCTGGATTTCGCCACCGCCGCCATGCGCTGCAGAAATTGCCCGTCGGCGGTTTCCCCGAGCACGACGGGTACGACGCCTTCGATCTCCGCCAGCCGGTTCTGTCCGCGCCGGAAACCGGCCAGCGTGACCCGCGCCCCGCCCGCAAGCAGCGTCAGCACCCGCCGACGAATGGCGGGGTCTGACAGATCATGCGCGAGGTAGAGAATATGGATCATGCAGGGTTCCGGTCGGTTCGCGGGTCAAAGACGCCGCAGCACAGGATTTGGTTCAAAAAAATCGATCAATTCAGAGCGCAGGCAATGCTTTCCGGGAACTGGCATTTGTCACCGAGCGCCGTGAAGGCGAAGCGGTCAACGACCATTTGCGACGGCCCGGCATAAGCAAACTTGCCCATCCAGTCCTTCAGCGTGTCGGTTCCCCACAGGCTGAAGAAGATTTTCTGAGCGTTCTGCGGAATTTTCGTCGCGTCCGTCACCTCATGAACGAGCTTGCCGTTGACGTAATAACGCAGGCGCTGCGGTTCCCAGACGAAGGCATAGTCGTTGAAGCCGGCATCGGCCCCGCCTTCCACCGGCACCAGCTTCTCATTGCCGCCCTTGGCGGACACATATTGGTTGAGCTGCACCTGACCGGTATTTTTGCCAAGAACCTCAAAGTCGATTTCGTCGTGCGGTTTTTTGTCGGTCGGGCCGATATAGGTGAAGAAGGCGGAGTTCAGGCCAGGGCCGGTGGCGGCCTTCATGCGCGCTTCAAAGGTGCCGTAACGATAACGGCCCTTGGTCTGGATTTCACCGCAGGCGAAGTTGCGGTCGCCCGCCTTGGCTTCCTCGAAGCCCAGCGTCAGCTGGCCGTTCTCCACCGTTGCCAGCTTCTTCGACCAGGTGCAGTTCTGGTGTGCGCCATTGTTCCAGCCGTCAGAAACGTACCAGAAGCTTCTGTCCATCTGGTCGAAACTCTCCATGAAGGACGCGCCATTGCCCTCTTGGGCTTTGACGGGGGCCGTGAATGCCGTTGCAGTGAGGGCGGCGGCAAGAAGAATGCGTGTCTGAACGCGGGTGACAAATGTTGTCATTGGTTCACCTCTGTCGTTGCGAATAAAGTGTTTCGGATGTGGGTGGGCCTATCGTGGAAGCCCGTTTGGCCGCGAATTCGGCCTTTGCCTTGCCTTTGCCGCTGCGGCTTCCGGTCAGTACGGCATAGACGGCCGGCAGGTATTTGCGGGTCTGGGCATTGCTGATCACCAAAATGACGAAGGCGCAAAGCGTCGCGCTGATGTAGAAAGCGGGATAGAAATCCGGCCCACCCTTGTTCCAGACCATCCACATGATGACCAGCAGCGGGTAATGGGCGCAGAATATCCAGAAGCTGAGACTGCCGGTCTCGGCAAGCCTCTGACCAAGCCGGCTGCGGATCAAGATCGATGAAGACACCCAGAAGCCGAGCGCGCCGAAGACCGCGAGCAGATTGCGCGACATATTCAGCCAGAATGTGAATTCAGGGCCAGTAAAATAGAGACCTGTGGCGAGAATGGCCGACGCGGCAAATGTCAACAACATGATCGGCAGGGCATAAGGATCAAGTGCCTTGACGTCGACCCGGTGCAGCGCAAGCGCGATGCCGAGCGAAAAGCTGAAGAGGATGGATTTTTTCTGGACAATGAAGATCTTCAGGTCCGGCATGGCCGTGACGATCAGCAGGATTACGAGCGTCGGCAGCGCAAAGCGGCGCATCAGAAATGCGAGCACCGGCGACAGCAGAATGCAGACAAAAAGGTCGCGCAGGAAATAAAGTGGCACATTCACCGGCAGCTCTTCCAGCGCCGTACCATGGCTGAGTATTTCGCGCGGGCTGGCGTTCCATAGGTCGGGAAAATATCCGACGCCAACCTCGAACAGCTGGATCAGCAGCACGGCGGCAAACAGTGCGCCATTCCACAAGAGGAATGGCAGCAGCACGGTTTTCGTCTTGGAGCGGATCGTCGCCGGATAATCGAAAGCGCTCATGCCGCGGCGAAACAGCAGATAACCGGAAATGGCGCTGAGACAGGGCACGCCGATGCGAAACAGCGCGTCGCCCAGGAAAACCCGCAGCCAGTCGAAAAAGCCGTAAAGGCCAAGAAAGGGGCTGGTTTCGGCATTGTGCGGCACATGCACGAACACGATTCCTGAAATCAGCAATATGCGCATCAAGTTGATACGGGAGGATAGGTTCTGATCGACAGTCACATCAGTCACCCCTATTGGGCGGCGTCTCCCCACGCCGCGTTGCAACCAGAGCGAACTTAAGCCCGCACTGGGAAGTCTGGTTTCGACTTTGGGATAAAATGTGGCGACGCGGGAAAAACACAAGATTAGATTTTGCGGGTGAATGTCTGGCGTCAGCGCAGTTTCTATCGCGTGAAAAAATTAAACGATTGAAATAAATGAATTTTATCTAAACTCACGCTTCATTAAAAATCTCTGAAGCGTGCGAATTTGTCATTTGCCGTGATGTTGCGCTGCAAAAAGAGCGCCGAACCCACCTTGCCACGGCGAGAAAAATCACCGTGGCAAGGCCCCTTAACGGCAGAAATGAGGCGCATTTTTCTGTGATATTTCTAACCTTGGGTTGCGGTATTCGGCATACGCCGTGATTTGACCATGCCCAGGATTTTTCCCAGCAGGGCACGTTCAGTCAGCAGGATCAGTATTGCATAGATGGCGCCGCCCACGGCAGCACCGATAAGAACCTGAAGGGTGGCATTGGGAACGCGATCGGCGAGAAGGTGAAGCAGATAGCGCACCGCAACGGCCATCACGAAAGCGGCTATCATCGGTCGACTGCTGACATAAAGGCCCCGGAAGAAAGGCGTGTCGCTGGCCTTGAACACGGCCCAGGAGTAAGCGACCAGTGTGACCGCGTTGACGATGCAAAGCCAGACCATGGCGTCGATCAGCGTGCCATAAAGTGCGGCGAGCCACACTGCCACGGTGGTGACGATGGCGCGGATCGTCGCCGACCAGAACAATACGCGACCGTAACCAGCACCCTTCAGATACGGGATGAAGGTGCTGCACGGTGTGAGAATGGCCTTGGACAGGGCGAGGAGCCCGAGGACAGGCCAGGCATAGGCCCAGTTCTGGCCGAAGATGACAAGCATGGCCGGCTCGGCCACGGCCCAGAGACCGAACATCATGGGCGCGAGCAGTACGGTCAGCACCTGCGTGCTGAACATCAACGCATCACGACGGCGCTGCGGGTCGTCCATCATGCGGCTGAAGGCGGGAAACAGAACCCCCATGACGGCGGATAAAACCACCTGGTTGGGAATGCTGGCGAAACGGTTGGAGGCGGAATAGGCGCCGGCATCCGCCAGACCCAGGTGACGGGCAATGACCACCATCGGCGATTGGAAGGTGACAAAATTGGCGATTTCGGAGCCCATCAGCCCCGAACTAAAGCCGAGAAGCGGCACCAGCCGGCGTGGCTTCATGACAAAACGCGGGCAATAGCGGGAAACCGCATAAAGCCCGACGAGACGGATGAGAGCTGCGGCAAAAAGCTGGATGATAAGTGCCCAGACGCCGAACCCCATGAAGGCGAGCGCGACCGCGACAATCGCTGCGATGCTCTCCGAGGCCATGCTCCAGAGCGCATCCTTGCTGAAGTTCATCCGTCGCGCCAGCAGCGAATAGGCGACATCGCCGGCAAGCTGCAATGGAATGAGGAAGGCCATGATGCGCAGCAGGTATGCGCTTTCCACCGCCCCCAGCAGTCCGCCGAAAAATTCCGCCCAGATGTAGAGGACGGCTGCCATGGAGCAGGAGATCGCCAGATTAGCCCAGAAGACGGTATGGATCGTTTCCATATCCTCTTCCTTCTCAACGATGAGAGCGGAGGTGAGCCCCGCGCCGGCAATCATGGTCAGGAACTGTACAACCGTTAGTCCTACCGCTACCACCCCGAATTCCTCCGGGGAAAGCAGCCTTGCAAGAATAGGGACCGTGACAAATTTAAGCCCGAATGTCCCTGTTTTTGATAAAACGCTCCAGCCGACATTCGTGGTGATGGTCTTTACATTTGGCGCTGGGGGCATACAAGCATCCTGTTTCTGGAGGCCGGCGGGAGGAAGCCGGTTGGGAGTTGCCGATACCATCGGGGCCGCTTTTAGGATCGGGCCCGACACTTCTTGATCAACGCAAGGGGCGAAACAATGGCAAGATTTACTGTCGTCATTCCCTACTATCAAAAGCAGCACGGTGTCCTGGGACGTGCACTCGCATCGGTTTTTGCGCAGACCTACCAAGACTTCGATCTTGTCATCGTCGATGACGAATCGCCATACCCGATCGATCAGGAACTTGCGGAACTTTCGCAGGAACAGAAAGACCGGATTCTTGTCATTAAGCAGGCCAATGCCGGCCCGGGCGGCGCCCGCAACACCGGTCTGGACAATGTGCCTGACGGCACCGACTACGTTGCCTTTCTTGATTCCGACGATATCTGGACGCCCGATCATCTGCGGAATGCGGCCTTTGCGCTCACGACCTATGGCGGCGAGTGCTACTGGGCGTCCATGCAGGCAAGTGACGAATTTTATTATCATTTCGCCATTTCCGAGCTGGAAAAGAATGAGGGTGCGGCACGGCTTTCGGAGAAGCCGCTGGTGATCGAACTGCCGGATCTCGCAAGCGTCATGCTGCGGAACTGGAGCTTCCTGCATCTCTCCTGCATGGTGATCGGTCGTCCTCTTTTCGAGAAGATCCGTTTCGATCCGGCGCTCAGACTGGCGGCGGAAGACGTGCTGTTTTTCTGCGATTCCATCCTTGCATCGAAGCGGACACTGCTCTGTGACGACGCCGGCGCGATGCGCGGCATGGGCGTCAATATCTTCCACAGCATCGACAATACCTCGCCGGAATTCCTGCGCCAGCAGTTCAATACCTGGGTGGCGCTCGATACGCTGGAGGGACGTTTTTCTCGCCGGCCGGCCGATGTGGCGTCCATCGCTTCCTATAAAAACACCGCGCGCAAACAGGCTCTCTGGAGCCAGGCTGGCAACCTGAAACGGCGCAAGGCTCCCGAATTCGGTTTGCTCCTAAAATGGGCAATGCGCGATCCGGCACTGCTGCGCGCCGCTTTCGAACTCGGCGCCGGAAAAATCGTCCGCTCCAGATGAGCGAATTTTCGCCCGCAACAATTTATATGTTTTTCACCCAGGAGTGACCTCATGAAACCTTACCACTGGGAATCTCATCACGGAAATTTCGGTGACGATCTCAACCTGTGGCTGTGGGACTTTCTGCTTCCGGGCCTGCGCGATGTGCATGACGATGTCATGCTCGTGGGCGTCGGAACAGTGCTCAACGACGTTCTTCTGCCCGCCAAGCAGCGCAAGCTGGTGATCGGCAGCGGCTATGGTTATGGCGCGGTGCCGGATACCAGCACCGAGTTCTGGGATATCCGCTGTGTGCGCGGCGAAAAAACCGCCGCCAAGTTGGGGCTCGCTCCCGAAAAAGGCATTGTCGATCCCGCCGTGATGGTCACCGAGATGCCTGATTTCAAAGGGCTGCCGAAGCTCCACAAGAAGACTTTCGTCCCCCATTGGGAATCGGCGGAATTCGGCATGTGGGAAACCGTCTGTGAACCGGCAGGACTCACCTATCTCGACCCGCGCGGCGAGGCAAAAGCGGTCATCCGCGCCATTGCCCAATCGGAATTCATCGTGGCTGAATCCATGCATGGTGCAATCCTTGCCGATGCCTTCCGCGTGCCGTGGGTCGCAGTCAGCACTTCACCATCGATCAACAGCTTCAAATGGAGCGATTGGGCGGGCAGCGTCGGAGTCGAATATCAGCCGCGCTATGTACCGGTTTCGACCCGCGCGGAAGCGGCGAAAAAGGGCTCACGCTTCTGGGGTATGAGCTTCCCCCCACCGCCCGCCCCCGTTGTCACCGCCGATTCCGTCTCTGCGCTTGAGGGCCGGGCGCATGAGGGCGATGTAATGGTGCGTCCGCAGGAAACGCAATCCCGCTCGTTGCGGAAGCTCGCCAAGCAGGTGCTGGCCGCACCTTCCACACTGGCGCTCTGGCAGGCAAGCCGAGCGGAACCGCGTCTTAGCCCGGATGGCAGACTGGAAGAACGCAAGGAGCGTTTCGCCGCCGTTCTGGAAACGGTAAAGCGGGATTATCTCTAGAGGTGAGGAGCGGATGCCGCAGGGAATTTTCTGCGGCTTTTGCTTGAGGACACCGTTGCCGCATCGCCAGCTTGGGCCTGTCCCGAGCATCTGCGACTGAACGCTTAGAGGATACGTGAGCAAATCCCCGGGGCAAGCCCGGGAAGGACGGAAGAGATTTGTCGTGAGTTGTCTTTTCCCTTAGGAAACCGGCGTGCCGTCCAGCAGATAACGCACGTCCCGCACCGGCGCCGCTTTGCGGAAGCGGGCGGTCTTGTCGCTCCAGATACCGCGTGTAATGGCGGGCAGGGCGGGCAGACGCGCAAGGGCGTGGCTCAGCGCTCCGCCCACACCCTTCTGTTTTTTTGTATCGAGAAAATGGCGAAGCTCGAATTTGGCGCGGATGTGTTTCTCATGCTCGCGCAGGATCGCCGTTTCCTCTGCCGAGAGCCGGCAACCGGCGAGAATCGACCTGTCTGCTTCGTAGAGAAGACGGAGATCTTCGGTTCGGTGGCGGCCACTCAGCGAGTTGCCGCGAACGATCGCACCGTAACCGCAATGACGGATGACCTTGTAGCGCGCGCCGGCCGCCAGCGCGCGCACGTAAAGTTCGTAATCCTCGCCAAGTCGCAGAGCCTCGTCATAACGCAGCGCATGTTTGTCGAGAAAGGCGCGGCGTATCACCGGTTTCAGGAAGCCGGTTTCCCCGCGCTCCACACCCGGCCTGGAAATATTCCCTTCCACGAATTCCGTCAGCGACAAAAACCGCGCCTGGGGCTCGAAGCGGGCCGGCTGCATGGAGGACGCGCCTGGAACGGATTGCTGGATGAAGGCGATATTATCGGCCACGAGGTCCCAGTCGTCATCGGCCAGCATGGCGGCGAAACGGCCGCGGAAGAAAAAATCGTCCGCATCGAGAATGCTGATGAGGGGAGCGGAGGATATCGAGATGGCATGATTGCGCGCAGCCGATGGCCCGCGGTTGACGTCGAATCGCACCACCCGCAGACGGCCCGTGCCGTCATCCGCCGCATGCGCCACGTCGCTCGTTGTATCGGTGGAACCATCGTCGATCACCACGACTTCACCGACCTCTGGCTCCGCAAGGGCGGAACGAATGGCGATATCGATGGTATCAGATGCATTCTTTGCAGCGATGATGACGCAAATGGGCTGTGAACCGCTCACCATGGGGTGTCCTTCTGCTTTGACGAACCTTCAGGATTTGGCCAGCAGAAAGTGTCAGCGATATGGATGCAAGCGATTTTTTGAGATGCAATAAAAGCGGATGCGAAAAAACTTACATATCCGTCAGCTTTGCCCCATGCGGCGGTGCGCTTTTCGCGGTGTCTGCCGCAATTGTTTCAGCGCTGAGGTCCCGGGAAAAGGTCTCCCGCATCCGGCGTTTTTCACGGGCGACCAGAACCAAAATCGCCACGAAGTAACCGACTTGCAGAATGACTGCGCAAATGAGGGTCTGAATGAACGCCGTATAGAAGGAGCCGTGGATGAAATATGTCGCAACCGCAAAAGCAAGCAAAGCACCGATCATGCTGAAAAAAACACGAGGTGCATACATGTTGCTCTCCTCCCGAGAACGATTTCTCCATTTTTGACTGCGCTGCGGCATTTTTCTTCTTTGCAGGAAATATACGATGAGACCGGTGCTGTTTCAACACACATATACTTCTTCTACCTCCCGCGGCATGAAATTTCGGTAATCTTGATTGGTAAATTCCTCAGTAACTGCCGATTCGCATCGATGACGTCGGCCAGACAACAGTGATGCCTGCTTCTGATAAGTCTAAAACCGCCTCCGGTGCAGGCCTTGCGGAGTGTCTGGCTCGCTCTGCAGACTTCGTTAACCATCTCGCCTTTAAAAAGTCGGTATTGATTCCTCGAAGAGCAGGGTGCCCGCGTGACGACGAGTTCAGAAGTAATCGCCTTTCCGGCAAAGAACCGCATTGCCGACGTAAAACGATGTGCAACCATGCTCGACCGGCTGCATGGTGTGGAGGCGAATGATTTCTGGCGCAGGGAGTGCCGTGAACTGGCCGCCCGTCTGACGGCGCTTGGCTATGAGGACGCCGCCATGCGGCGCGAGGTCATGGAATTTCAAAACGCCGTGCAGGCTGAATTGTGGGCGGTGGATGCCGCGCCCGAGGCACGCCGCGACAGCCATTGATGGTTCTTTTTCTTCA
>NZ_LT009719.1:666170-828756 GCF_900013495.1 Agrobacterium genomosp. 2 str. CFBP 5494 | reverse complement strand
TTTTATTGGTTCCGGACGCCTTAGGAGGCGCCAGCGGCGCCGCGCGTGCGGGCAACGCCATCCAGTGCGGGCTTGTATTTGGGATCGAGTCGCGCCGCATGCGCATAGGACTTGGCCGCCTTGGCCATTTCGCCGCGTCGCTCATAGACCAGCGCCTGGTTGGCCCAGGATTCCGCCACATTCCCGTCAAGCGAAATGGCGTGGTTGAAATCCGCGAAGGCGTTTTCGTCGTCATTGAGCGCGACGTAGGAAAGGCCGCGACCGTTATAGGGCTCCGGTGACGTCGATGACAACGAGATTGCCTTGGAGAAGTCCTCGATGGCCTGGGCATGCTGGTTACGCAGCTGGTAGATCAGGCCGCGATTGTGCCAGGCGCGACCGTCGGTGGTTTCCAGCTCGATGGCGCGGGAGAAATCGTTGAAGGCTTCGTTGACGCGTCCGGACTGCCGGTAAAGATTGCCGCGACCGATCAGCGCCACATCGTAGCTCGGATTGATCTGCAGGGCGGCGTTGTAGTCCTGAAGGGCCTGCTGCTGCTGGCCGCTATTGCGGTAAACCAGCGCGCGGTTGGCATAGGCCTGGTAAAAGCGCGGGTTGAGCTGCAGCGCCTTGTTGAAATCTTCGATGGCACGGCGCGAATCGCCGGCGCGGCCGTAGGCCGAGCCGCGGACGTTGTAACCTTCAGGATCCTGCGGATTGGCGTTGATGACCGAGGTGAGCGAGGCGATGTTTTCCTGCGAGCCCTGTGCGCGGTCGATCCGGAACACATCTTCCGTCTGGTTGGATGTCGCGCAGCCGGAAAGACCGGCAAGCACGGCGCAGACGACCAGAGAAGCGCGGAACCCTCTGTTGTTTTTTAATGGCAACCGGCGCGTGGAGGCATCGGCGTTTTTCACAACACAGGTGTCGACAGCGATCATTCGGTGTGGGTTCCCTCGCAGGCCGGTCTCACGGTCGTTTTCAAGAGCGTTCTCCGGCCACAAACACAAAGAGCGGCGGCGAATTGATCGCCCCCGCCCAACAAGCATTCAAAAACGTCCAAAAGACGGCCTATTAACGGCCTGCGCGGGGGCCAGCAACCAGACCTTCGCGCTGTGCACGCTTGCGTGCCAGCTTGCGAACGCGGCGAACGGCTTCAGCCTTTTCGCGAGCGCGCTTCTGGGAGGGCTTTTCGTAATAATCACGCATCTTCATTTCACGGAAAATGCCTTCGCGCTGCATCTTTTTCTTCAGGGCGCGGAGCGCCTGATCAACGTTATTGTCGCGGACTAGTACCTGCACGTTAAACCCGTTCCTTTAGTTTGGTTATCTTGCTGTGTGAATAAAGGCATTCGCACGCAAACAAAAAGTGGTTCATCCGGCTGTTGAGCCGGGCGATTGGTGACGTGCAATAACAGATCATTTGCAGCAAGTCCAGCCGGTAGCGCATATTCAGCCACAAAATGCGCGCCGTCCCGCAATCTTTCGGTCATGTCGAAACAAAACCATTGCCGCGTCGCAAAATGGATATTGCCTCCCATCCCGATTTGCCATGTGTATGATACGGGCCGGGGCTATGTTCCAGGCCTCTGGCCGGTTCTCGAGGAGCAGATTGCGAATGCGCAAATATTCCGTTTTTGCCGTGGCGCGTGAGGCGCTCAGGGGTCATAAGGGCTGGGATGCGCAATGGGCCTCACCCGAGCCGCGCAAGGACTATGATGTCATCATCATTGGCGGGGGCGGCCACGGTCTCGGAGCGGCATATTATCTTGCCAAGGAACATGGCATTACCAATGTCGCGGTTCTGGAAAAAGGCTGGCTCGGCGGTGGCAATACCGGCCGCAACACCACCATCATCCGCTCCAATTATCTCTATGAAGAGAGCATGGATATTTACGAGCATTCCCTGAAACTGTGGGAAGGCTTGAGCCAGGATCTCAATTATAACGTCATGTATTCTGCGCGCGGCGTGATGATGCTGTCGCACAATATCCATGACCGGCAGTCCTTCAGCCGTCATATCAATGCCAACCGTCTTTATGGCATCGACAATGAGTGGCTGACGCCGGAGCAGGCAAAGGCGTACTGTCCGCCGCTCGACATATCCGGCAATGCGCGTTACCCGATCAATGGCGCAGCCCTTCAACGTCGCGGCGGCACGGCACGCCATGACGCTGTCGCCTGGGGTTATGCGCGCGCGGCCTCCGACCGCGGCGTGCATATCATCCAGAACTGCGAGGTGACCGGCATTCGCCGCGGGCCTGATGGCGCGGTGACGGGTGTCGAGACAAATCGCGGCTTCATCGGCGCAAAGAAGATCGGCGTATCGGCCGCCGGTCATTCCTCCGTCATCATGAAGATGGCAGACGTGCGCGTTCCCTTGCATTCCAACCCGCTGCAGGCGCTGGTTTCGGAGCCGCTGAAGCCGATTTTCCCCTGCGTCGTCATGTCCAACACGGTGCATGCCTATATTTCGCAGTCGGACAAGGGCGAGCTGGTCATCGGAGCTGGCACCGACCAGTATAATTCCTACTCCCAGACCGGTGGTCTGCAGATCATCACTCACACGCTCGACGCCATCTGCGAGCTGTTTCCGATCTTCCGGCGGGTGAAGATGATGCGCCAGTGGGGCGGCATCACCGATAACACACCTGATCGTTCCGCCATCCAGAGCGTGACGCCGGTGCCAAACCTCTTCGTTAATTGCGGCTGGGGCACCGGCGGCTTCAAGGCGACGCCGGGCTCCGCCAATCTCTTCGCGCATCTCATCGCCCGCGGTGAACCGCATCGCCTGGCGGCCGGGCTGACGCTTGACCGGTTCCGCACCGGCCGCCTGATTGATGAGGCTGCCGCTGCCGCGGTGGCGCATTGATGCTGGCGGCGGCCATGCTTGCGATCAATATATCAGGCGCGGCCGAGGCCGTGCCCGCCGGTAGCGTCATTCCCGGGGCCGAGGATTTTCGCAGCCAGAAGATTGCGAAGATGCAGGGTGAGAAAGACTGGCCCTTCACGGCGGAAAAAGGCCTGCTTTTGTGTGCTCCCAGCCTCGCGGACAAGATGGTCTATTTTGTCGGAGAGAAGGAGGATGGCGAGCAGGATTATCCCTTCGCGATCGACACCGACATGATGGCGGTCGCCATCGTCAATATGGGCCGGGCCTCGGCGTTGCGCCCCTTCGATAATTTTGAGCAGCTTTTAAAGCGGCTTTCCCCTTTTGTAGCCATGGGGAAGCGGCTGTGTGACCAACCCGCCGGAACGATCCTTCCGGAAAATTCTCTCTAGGTGGAGCGACGATGCTTCTGATCCATTGCCCCTATTGCGGGGAAGACCGTTCCGAACTGGAATTCCGCTGGGCGGGCGAAGCCCATATCGCCCGGCCGGAAAACATCGCCGATATTTCCGACGAGGCCTTTGCGGAATATTTCTTCATCCGCGACAACGACAAGGGCCTCGTTTTCGAGCGCTGGCGTCACATTCACGGCTGCGGCCGCTTTTTCAACGCCGCCCGCGATTCGGTGAGCGACAGATTCCTGATGACCTACAAGGCGGGTGAACCGAAACCCGATATTGAAACGGTCCTTTCGGCAGAAAAGGGAGCCGGGCAATGAGCGGCGATTATCGTATCAAGGGCGCAGGCCGTCTCACGCCGGCGAGAACCGCGCGCTTTACCTTTGACGGCAAGATTTATCCTGCGCTGGAGGGCGATACGGTTGCATCAGCCCTTCTGGCCAATGGCGTGCATCTGATCGGCCGCTCGTTCAAATATCACCGTCCGCGTGGTTTCCTGTCCGCCGGGCCGGAGGAGCCGAATGCGCTGATAGACGTGTCCCGTGACAGCCTGCGCAAGCAGCCCAACGTGCGCGCCACGGTCCAGGAAGTCTTCGACGGCGCGATTATCGCCTCGCAGAACCGTTTCCCGTCACTGTCCTTCGATCTGAGCGCCATCAACGATCTTCTGTCGCCGATGTTCGCGGCCGGTTTCTACTACAAGACGTTCATGTGGCCGAAGGCCGCCTGGCACAAGATTTACGAACCGCTGATCCGCCGCGCCGCCGGCCTCGGCAAGGCGCCGAGCGAGCCGGATGCGGATCATTATTCCGGACGTTATGCCCATTGCGACGTGCTGGTGGCCGGCGCCGGTGTCGCCGGTCTCACAGCTGCGCTTTCTGCCGCGAAAACTGGCGCCAGCGTCATTCTGGTGGATGAGAATGCGGACGTCGGCGGAGCCCTGCGTTTCGATGCCGGCGCGGTCATCGACGGTCTGCCCGGTTATGAATGGGCGCAGAAGGTTTTTGCCGAGCTGAAGTCCCTGCCCAATGTGCGGGTTCTGACGCGCACGACCGCCTTTGGTTATTACAACCACAATTTTGTCGCGCTCGCCGAACGCGTCACCGATCATCTCGCGACGCCGGCCAAACATCAGCCGCGCGAGCGCCTTTGGCAGGTCCGCGCCAAAAAGGTCGTGCTGGCGGCCGGTGCGATCGAGCGCCACATGGTCTTCGCCAACAATGACCGGCCTGGCATCATGCTGGCTTCGGCCGCCCGCACCTATCTGAACCATTACGGCGTCGCCGTGGGCCACAATGTCGGTGTCTACACCGCTCATGATTCCGCCTATGAGACTGCCTTTGATCTGAAGAAGGCCGGGGTGAAGATCGCCGCCATCGTCGATTGCCGCGAAAATCCGGACCAGCGTCTGCTGGACGAGGCCCGGGCGCTCGGCATTGAAGTGCTGGCGGGTCACAGCGTTTACAACACCGCCGGCCGCCTGCGCGTATCTTCCATGACGGTCGGCCGCAATGGCGGGTCGAACAAGCGCAAGATCGCCATCGACGCGCTTGTTGTCTCCGCCGGCTGGACGCCTTCAGTGCATCTGTTCTCGCAATCGCGCGGCAAGCTGAGGTTTGACGCGGCTAACCAGCGTTTCCTGCCTGACATTCATGTGCAGAACTGCGTCTCCATCGGCGCCTGCAATGGCACGGATGATCTTTCGGCGCTGATCGCCGAGGCCGCGGCTGCGGGTGGCGGCGCGGTGGCGTTTTCCGGTGAAAACGCCCGGGCCTGGACAGGCGGCATGATTGGTGCGGCGGAGGGTGCAGGCGAGGGCACCGGCGTCAAGGCTTTCATCGATTTCCAGCACGATGTCTGCGCCAAGGATATTCGCCTTGCCGTCCGCGAGGGCATGCATTCGGTCGAACACATCAAGCGCTTCACCACCAATGGCATGGCGTCCGACCAGGGCAAGATGTCGAACATGCATGGCCTTGCCATTGCATCGGAAGCGCTCGGCCGGGATTTGCCCAAAGTCGGTCTCACCACCTTCCGCCAGCCCTATACGCCGGTTACTTTCGGCACGCTCATCAACCATTCACGCGGCGCGCTGTTTGATCCCGCGCGCAAGACGCCGATGCACGACGAAGAGCTGGCGGCTGGCGCGGTATTCGAGGATGTCGGCAACTGGAAGCGTGCCTGGTTCTTCCCGCGGGCGGGCGAGGACATGCATGAAGCGATCAACCGTGAATGCAAGACGGTTCGTGAGAGCGTTGGCGTGTTTGATGCCTCAACCCTCGGCAAAATCGAGGTGGTTGGCCCGGATGCGGCGAAGTTCCTGAACCTCATCTACACCAATGCCTGGGATACGTTGAAACCCGGCCGCTGCCGTTATGGCATCATGACCCGCGAAGACGGCTTCATTTACGACGACGGCGTTGTTGGGCGCCTGGCCGAAGACCGTTTCCACGTGACGACGACGACGGGCGGCGCGCCGCGCGTTCTCCAGCACATGGAGGACTATCTCCAGACCGAATTCCCCGATCTCAATGTCTGGCTGACATCGGCAACCGAACAATGGGCCGTGATTGCCGTGCAGGGGCCGAAGGCGCGTGAGGTTATCGCGCCTTTCGTCGAGGGTATCGACCTTTCGCCGGAGGCCTTCCCGCATATGGCGGTGGCGGAAGGCAAGTTCTGCGGCGTGCCGACGCGGCTTTTCCGCGTCTCCTTCACCGGCGAACTCGGTTTCGAAATCAATGTGCCTGCCGATTACGGCGCAGCCGTCTGGTCTGAAATCCGGGAGAGGGCGGAAGCCGTCGGCGGCTGCCTCTATGGTACCGAGACAATGCATATCCTGCGTGCCGAAAAGGGCTATATCATCGTCGGGCAGGATACGGACGGCACCGTGACGCCCGATGATGCCGGGCTTGCCTGGGCTGTCTCCAAAAAGAAAACGGATTTCGTCGGTATTCGCGGTCTGAAACGCCCCGATCTAACGCGCTCCGGCCGCAAACAGCTTGTTGGCCTGAAGACGAAGGACCGGCTGACCGTTCCGGAGGAGGGCGGTCAGATCGTTGCCGATCCAAACCAGCCAAAGCCAATGACCATGCTTGGCCACGTCACTTCAGCCTATTGGTCGGAAAATCTCGGCCACTCCATTGCTTTCGCCTTGGTGGCGGATGGCAGGGCGCGCATGGGCGAAACGCTCTATATTCCGCTTGCCGATAAAACCATTGCCGTCGAAGTGACCGACATGGTCTTCCTCGACAAGGAAGGAGCCCGTCTCAATGGCTGATATGCTGCACGCAAAACGCAAATCCTTGCTTGAGGATTTTCACGGCGGTTCCCCCTTCGTATCGCTGAAGCCTGCGGCTTCTGCCTCGCGGTTGTCGCTGCGGGCACGCGAGAGCGCCGTGCCGGCGCTGTCCGAAGCGCTCGGTCTTGCCCTGCCGACCAGCCCGAAAAGCTCGGTCACCTCTGGTCTGCGATCCGCTCTGTGGCTCGGCCCGGATGAATGGCTGGTGATCGATCAGGGCGAAAGCGATCTCATGGTGGCGCTTGCCGGCGTTTCCGGCCTGTTTTCGGCAACTGATATTTCCCACCGCAACACCGCCATCATCGTTTCCGGCGCTGGCGCGGAAGCGGCTCTCAATGCCGGCTGCCCGCAAGACCTTTCTCTTGCGAGGTTCCCGGTAGGTGGCTGCTCACGCACTATTTTCGGCAAGGCGGAAGTGGTCCTGCTGCGCACGGCGGATGACACATTCCGGGTAGAGTGCTGGCGATCCTTCGCGACCTATGTCGGCGGGCTGCTGCAGGAGGCGGCTGAGGACGTGGCGGTTTAACTCTCTGTCCAACCCCGCCATTCCACCCATCGCCCATGGAAATCGGCGCGGCCGATTTCCTGCTTTTCGCCGCCCGGCCAGATTTGAAGCGTCATTGCAGCACCGCCGGGCGTCGCATCCGCCTCCATTTGCAGCCGGGCAAGCGGGGCGTCCGGCGTGGCGCGGGCGCCGGCCTCGGCAATCACAGTCTCGCCGGCCTGTTTCAGGTCATCGGGCAGATATTGCCAGGCGACGGAATGATAGATGACATGGGCAGCGCCCGGATATTGCGTGGCAAGGCGGCGTTGCAGCCAGTCGACAGCGTCGGCCTTCTCGACATGCAGAGCGTGTTCCATCGCTATGCGCAGGGCTGCGGCCGTTCGTTCCAGCCTGTCCGTCTGGTCGGCCCAGACATAGGACATCAGCCGCAGACGATCTTCCGCGGATGACGGATCGAGTGGGTTGATATCGCAGCCGGCGCGCTCGATAACGTCGATCCGCTCATGGGCGGGGGTGTCGCCGCGCCATTCCGGTGACAGGAAAACATCGGACTGTTCACCCCAGACGAGATCGCCGAGGCGATATCGGTAACGGTCAAATTGCAGGTTGAGGCCAGCGCTGGCTCCGACTTCGGAAAGCACCAGCGGCTTGCCCGTCATTTTCGCAATCGAAAGAAAGCCAGGCAGCAGAACGGCAGAACGGCGAACCTCGTTGGTCTGCGGCGGTGATTGCAACCTTTCGAGGATGAAGGCGGAATGAAAACGCAGGGCGTTTGCACATGCCTGCCAGAGCGCTTCTTCGTTTTCCGGCGGAATATCGGTGAGCGGCGCGATCTTTTCCTCTATGGCAAGCGCATGCAGGGCGCCGGCCAGCCGTAGCGGCACGGAATCTCCGGATGGGCCGACATCGCCGGACCAGGACAAAATTCGCTCGCCGACCTCTGTCTGGCGGTCGAGCCTTGTTGCCATGGCGCGGCAAAGCCGTGCCGTGAAGGGAGAGCCGAGGCTGTCGCAGGCTCTTGCCTGAACGAGAAACGCATTCCTCACGGCTTCGTCATGCATGCGGTCTCTCCCTCGTGGGTTTCAGGCGTCCTCCGGCCTGTCCTCCGGATTGAACTGGCTGATGGTGGTCCAGCGCGCGGTTAGCGCCGGCTTTTTCTCGTTTTCGATTTCCACCGTCACATCGTAGGTGGTCATCAGCATGGAGGCTCCGCGAAAGCGCGTCTCAGCCAGGGTGAAACGGCCGCGCACGCGAGCACCGCTTTTGACCGGAGCGACGAAACGAATGGCGTCGAAGCCGTAATTGATGCCCATGGTCTGCTCGCGAATGCGCGGCAGGGCGTCGTAATTCAGGGCCGAAAGCAGAGACAGCGTCAGGAACCCATGTGCAATGGTGCCGCCAAAGGGACTTTCCGCTTTGGCGCGTTCCGGATCTGTGTGGATGAACTGGTCATCCAATGTTGCTTTTGCGAAGCTGTCGATCATTGTCTGGTCGACCGTGATCCAGTCGGAAACGCCCATTTCTGTGCCAACGTGGTTTTTCATCTCGGCCAGCGCAATTTCTTTTGTCATGTTACCTCGTCCGCATTGTCTCCCGCGACTTATACGGCTCGTGACGCGACGGGATCAACCGCGCAGATAAAACACCACCGAACGGGCTGGAAGGAAGGCGGGGTTACCGAAATCCGTGCCGATGGCGGACCAGCCACCGCCCGGCAGGGTGAAAGGCACGATCTCACGGCTGCGGTTTATCAGCACGGCAAGTTCAGCGTCGGCACCAGTTTCCCGGTCGAGGGTGGAAAGCACCATGGCAAAAGCCTTCGCAATTGGCCTTTCCCAGTCTGCCGTCGTCATCGGCTCGCCGGCGGGGGCGAGCCATGTCACATCGCCATGGCCTGAGAAGAAGCCTGTCCTCGAAAACACGTCGAAACGTTTGCGCAATGAAGCGAGAAAGGCCGTATGGTCGATCAATTCGCGGGAAAGCGATGACCAGTCGACCCAGCTTATCTCATTGTCCTGGCAATAGGCGTTGTTGTTGCCTTGCTGGCTGCGGCCGCCCTCGTCGCCCGCCGTGAGCATCAGGGCGCCGCGAGAGACGAAAAGCGTGGAAAGCAGCGCCTTCACATCTGCAATCCGGGCTGCTCCAATGGCGGGATCGTCTGTCTGTCCTTCAAAACCATTGTTCCAGGAATGGTTGTCATTGTGGCCGTCGCGATTGCTCTCGCCGTTTTTCTCATTGTGCTTATGTTCGTGGCTGACGAGATCGTACAGGGTGAAACCGTCATGGGCAGCGAGAAAATTGACGCTGCGGGTGTTCTGGCGGCCATGGCGGGAAAAGATCGGCGAGGAACCGGAAAGCGCATCGGCCAGCGCCCCGGTCGTGCCGGCGTCCCCGCGCCAGAACCGGCGCATGTCATCGCGGGCGCGATCGTTCCATTCGAGGAAGCTTTCCGGAAAATTGCCGAGCTGGTAACCGCCGGGGCCGATATCCCACGGTTCGGCGATTAGCAGGCGGTCATAAAGCGCCGGGTCCGAATGCATGGCCGAGAGCGTTTCGCTTGCCATTTCGAAGCCATTGGCCGTTCGTCCGAGCACTGGGGCCAGATCAAAGCGGAAACCGTCCACGCCGGCACTCAGAACGAAATGCCTGAGAGAATCGATAATAAGCTGCCGGATATAGGGATGGTCGCAGGCGACCGTGTTGCCGGTGCCGGTATCGTTGACCAGAACCCCCGGTTTGCCCGGCGGGTGACGAAAGGCGGTGAGATTATCGAGCCCGCGCAGCGACAGAACCGATCCTTCAATATCGCTTTCACCCGTGTGGTTGAAGACCAGATCGAGAATGACGCCGATGCCCTGCGCATGCAGCGCTGCAACCGTTTCGCGCAGTTCCCGCACGCCACCGGGACAGAGTCGAGGATCAAGCGCCATGAAGCCGACGGGATTATAACCCCAGGCATTGGAAAGGCCGAGAGGCGGCAGGTGACGCTCGTCAATCCATGCGGTAATCGGCATCAGCTCCACCGCGTCGACGCCGATTTTTTTCAGGTGGGCGAGGATGGGGGGATGGGCGAGCGCGGCGATGGTGCCCCGGATGTCTTCCGGCACCTCGGGATGCAGCTGGGTGAAGGATTTGACGGCAAGCTCGTAAATCAGTCCGCCTTTGGCAAAATAAGGCGGCTGGCGCTTGACCGTCTCATGCTCGGAAAGGATCGCCTTCGGCATGATCGCGCCGGTTTCCGCGCCAAAAGCATAAAGCGAAGGGTCATGACGGAAGGGGCGGTCAATCTCCGTGGCGTAGGGGTCGAGCAGCAGCTTTGCAGGATCAAACCACAGGCCATGTTCAGGGGCATAAATACCGTGGGCACGGAAGCCATAGCGCGTGCCGGGGCCGGCCTGCGCATGCGTGAGCCGATGAACGTCGTCTTCACCGCGTCTCATCGGCAGACGTGCCGTCTCTTTCTTGCCAGTGTCATCGAACAGGCAGAGATCGATCTGTGAGGCGTGCCGGGAATAGACCGTGAACTCCGTGCCGTTTTCCGTTCGGATTGCGCCTTTGGGGAAAACGGGCGGTGTCTGCATGGTCTGTCTCCGATAGAATATTGTCTCTTCTCAAGGGTGTCGGCAGGGTTGGAGGGCTGGAACCTCTTCTGCGTCGTCCTCGGGCTTGAGCCAAGGATGACACCGAGTGTGACGAGGGGTGCGTCACCCCGAAAAATTTCCTTGCGAAACGCCATGGTATTGCGCGGCGCCTCTCTCCCAAGAGGAGACAAGCGCCGCGGCAACATCAGGTAATGACACTCGGCGCGCTTCGTCCCGTATGGGCCTTGATGCCGGCGATCGTATCGGCAACGGCAATCAGGTCGGCGAGCGCTTCCTGCGTTTCGATGCCGTGACGCGCCGCGTCCGGCTCGTAACGCTCGACATAGAGACGAAGTGTGGCGCCCGCCGTACCGGTGCCGGAAAGGCGCAGCACGATGCGCGAACCGCCTTCGAACAGGATGCGGATACCCTGGTTCTTGCTGACGGACTGATCGACCGGATCGTGATAGGCAAAATCATCTGCCGCGGCGACCTTCAGATTGCCGTAGCTGGTGCCGGGAAGCGTCGCGAGCTTTTCGCGCAGGGTCGCCACCAGCGTGTTGGCGGCGTCCGAATCCACCTCCTCATAGTCGTGGCGGGAGTAATAATTGCGGCCATATTCGGCCCAGTGCTTGGTGACGATGTCCTTCACGCTTTCCTTGCGGGCGGCGACGATGTTCAGCCAGTAGAGCACGGCCCAGAGACCATCCTTCTCCCGTACATGATTGGAGCCTGTGCCGAAGCTTTCTTCACCGCAGATCGTCACCCTGCCGGCATCCATGAGGTTGCCGAAGAACTTCCAGCCGGTTGGAGTCTCGTACATGCCAAGGCCGAGCTTCTCGGCGACACGGTCAGCTGCCGCACTTGTCGGCATGGAACGAGCGATGCCGGAAATGCCTGCCGCGTAACCGGGCGCCAGCCTGGCATTGGCGGCGATGATCGCCAGGCTGTCTGATGGCGTGACGAACATGCCCTTGCCGACGACCATGTTGCGGTCGCCGTCGCCATCGGAAGCAGCGCCGAAATCGGGGCCTTCCGGGCTCATGACATCGTCATAAAGCTCCTTGGCGTGGACAAGGTTAGGGTCGGGGTGATGGCCGCCGAAGTCCGGCAGCGGTGTAGCATTGCGGACCGAGCCCTTTGGAGCGCCAAGCCGCTTTTCGATGATCTCAACGGCATAAGGGCCTGTGACGGCGCTCATGGAATCGACCACGACCTTGAAGCCGCCGGCGATGAGGGCACGGATGGCATCGAAATCGAACAGCTCTTCCATCAGGGCGGCATAATCGGCGACCGGATCGATCACCTCGACCGTCAGCTCATCCACCTTGAAGCTGCCCACCTTGTCGAGGTCGATATCGGCGGCATCGGAGATTTTGTAGCTGTCGATGACCTTGGAACGGGCATAGATCGCGTCGGTGATCTTTTCCGGGGCGGGACCGCCATTGCCGATATTGTATTTGATGCCGAAATCTTCGGTGGGGCCGCCGGGATTGTGGCTCGCGGAGAGCACGATACCGCCGAAGGCCTTGTATTTGCGGATGATGTTGGATGCGGCCGGCGTGGAAAGAATGCCGCCCTGACCGACCAGAACCTTGCCGAAGCCGGCAGCGGCGGCCATCTTGATTGCCTTCTGGATGACTTCGCGGTTGTAGTATCGGCCATCGCCGCCGATCACCAGCGTCTGGCCTTCAAAGCCCTCAAGCGCGTCGAAGATCGACTGGATGAAGTTCTCGGCGTAATTTTCCTGGGCGAAGACGGGCACCTTCTTGCGCAGGCCTGAAGTGCCCGGCTTCTGGTCCTGATAGGGCTTCGTCTGAACAGTCTTGATCATTGGTTCAATGGCCTTTCGAAATAAGCTGGCTGTAAAGCGCGGCGTAAAGGCCGGCGCTCTTTTCCCAGGAAACATCGGATTTCATCCCGAGTTTCTGCATTTGTGTCCATAGTTTCGGGTCGTGATAATAACGGATGGTCCGGCGGATCGCCTGTTTGAGTCCATCAAGCGTGACGGGGGAAAATTGCACACCGGTCGCCGACTTGTTGGCGATGGCGGCATGGTTGGCGTCGATCACCGTGTCTGCAAGGCCGCCGGTGCGGGCGACGACCGGAATGCAGCCGTAACGCAACGCATAAAGCTGGGTGAGGCCGCAGGGTTCGAAGCGCGAGGGGATGATGATCGCGTCGCAGCCCGCCTGCATGAGATGTGACAGGGGTTCGTTGTAACCGATGGCAACGCCGACGCGGCCATGGTGGCGGGATGCTGCCGCTAGGAGCGCACCTTCCAGCGCCACATCGCCCGCGCCCAGCACCACCAGACGGCCGCCGAGAGCAACGATCTCGTCCACGGCTTCGGCCATGAGGTCGATGCCCTTCTGCCAGGTGAGGCGTGAGATGACGCAGAACAGCGGGCTGTCATCGTCGTCGATGCGAAAATGTTCGGCGACAGACTTCTTGTTCAGGGCCCGGTTTCTGAGATTGGCGGCGGAATAATTGTCATGAATCAGATGATCCGTTGCCGGGTTCCAGACGTCCGCGTCGATGCCGTTGACGATGCCGTGCAGCACATGGGCTCGGCTGCCGATAACGCCGTGCAGGCCCATGCCGAATTGCGGGGTGAGGATTTCCTCGGCATAGGAGGGACTGACGGTGGAGAGCGCCGTCGCCGTCTGCAGCCCGCCCTTGAGGAAACTCACATCGTTATAATATTCCACGCCCTCCATGCCGAAAGCATGGGCTGGTAGCCCAAGCTTGCTGAAGATGTTGGCGCCGAACTGCCCCTGGAAGGCAATGTTGTGAATGGTGAGCAGGCTCGGAATTTCAGGCGTTTCGGCATAACGCATGTAGACTGGCGCCATGGCAGCCTGCCAGTCATGAGCGTGCAGAAGATCCGGCCGCCAGTCGGGAAATTCGCCGGCTGCAATGCGGGCCGCCGCCAGCGAAAGCGCCGCAAAGCGCTTCCAGTTGTCGGGATAATCCTTGCCCGTCTGGTCGAGATAGGGCCCGCCGGAGCGCTCGTAATAAGCGGGCGAATCGAGGATGAGGAGATCTAGTCCCTCGTGCCGGCCTTCGAGCAGATCGGCCTTTTCGCCCAGCAGGTCGGTGAATTCGTAACATTTCACCGCGTTCGTCACGGCAGCTTTCACCGCCGGATACCCGGGTATCAGCGTGCGCGTCTTTACGCCATAGGCTTCGAGCGCGATGGGGAGCGCGCCGGCAACATCGGCGAGCCCTCCGGTCTTGATCAGGGGGTAGATTTCGGATGAAACCGAAAGGACATTCATCGGCGCTACAGGTCCAGCTTGTCGATCATCGATTGGGTGATAAGGCAGATGCCGTTTTCGGTACGGCGGAAACGTTTGGCATCCAGTTCTGGGTCTTCTCCTACAATCAGTCCTTCCGGAATGACCACGCCATGGTCGATGACGACATTGCTGAGCTGGGCATGACGCCCGATCTTCACACTCGGCAGTACTACGGCATTCTCAAGGCGGGAGTATGAATTGGCGCGCACGCCTGTGAACAGAAGGCTGCGGTTGAGCGACGCACCCGAAATGATGCAGTCACCGGAAACGACCGAAGACACGGCCGAGCCACGGCGGTTCTCGTCGTCATGCACGAATTTTGCCGGCGGTGTGATTTCCGCATAGGTCCAGATCGGCCAGGATTTGTCGTAGATATCGAGGTCAGGCACCACATCCGTCAGGTCGATATTGGCCTGCCAGTAGGCGTCGATGGTGCCGACGTCCCGCCAGTAGGGGCCATGCTCGAAATCCGAACGCACGCAGGAGTCTGCGAAGCGATGGGCAACGGCTTTGCCGTGTTTCACGATATAGGGAATGATGTCCTTGCCGAAATCGCGGCTGGAAGTGGGGTCTGCGGCGTCGCGGCGCAGCGCTTCCATCAGAAATTTCGTGTGGAAGACGTAGATGCCCATGGAGGCGAGCGCAAAACCCTCATTGCCGGGAATGCCGGGCGGATCGGCGGGCTTTTCAATGAAATCGATGATCTCGTCTTTTTCATTCACATGCATGACGCCGAAGCCGGTTGCTTCCATACGCGGCACTTCAAGGCAGCCGATCGTCACATCCGCACCGGAATCGACATGCTGCTGCAGCATGTATTCGTAGTCCATTTTATAGATATGGTCGCCGGCGAGGATGACCATGTATTCCGGCCCATAGGGCTCGATAATGTCGATGTTCTGGTAAACCGCGTCTGCCGTACCCTCATACCATTGCGTTTCGGAAACGCGCTGGGAGGCGGGCAGGATGTCGAAGCTTTCGTTACGTTCGGGGCGGAAGAAGTCCCAGCCGCGCTGCAGGTGCCGAATGAGGGAGTGCGCCTTGTATTGCGTGGCGACGCCGATGCGGCGAATGCCGGAATTAAGCGCGTTGGAGAGCGCGAAATCGATGATGCGCGCCTTGCCGCCGAAATAAACGGCGGGTTTTGCCCGGCGGTCCGTCAGTTCCTTCAGGCGGCTGCCTCTGCCGCCCGCGAGGACATAGGCCATTGCATCACGCGCCAAAGGCTGAACTCTTTTTTCCGACATGGTGTCCTCCCTCTCTGTCTGTCAGTTTTCCGGCTCGAGCATGATCGTGGCGAGCGGCGGCAGGACGAGCATCGCCCCGATATCGCCGCCGGCATCGACCGCCTGAACGCGTCCGCCATTTCCCTTGCCGCTGCCGCCATAAATTTCGGCATCGGTGTTGAGAATCTCCCTCCACCGCCCAGCCTGGGGCAGCGGCACATAATAGTTTTCCCGATAGACCGGGGTGAGGTTGCAGATGACCGCGACCGGCTTTTCGCCGGGCGCCGTGCGCAGCCAGGCGAAGACGGAATTCTCGTGATCATCGACGACAAGCCAGCGAAAGCCGTCAGGTTCGCAGTCCCGGGCATGCAGGGCGGCTTTGGATCGGTAGGTGAGGTTGAGATCGCGCACGAGGCGGCGCATGCCTTCATGCATCGGATATTGGCGAAGGTTCCAGTCGAGCGCGCCCTTTTCGCTCCATTCGCTCCACTGTGCAAACTCCTGCCCCATGAACAGCAGCTTCTTGCCGGGATAACCCCACATGAAGCCGTAATAGGAGCGGAGATTGGCGAATTTCTGCCAGTCATCGCCGGACATTTTGGCGATCAGCGACCCCTTGCCGTGCACCACCTCGTCGTGGGACAGCGGCAGCACGAAATTTTCGGTGAAGGCGTAAAGCAGGCCGAAGGTCAGTTCCTGATGATGGAACTTGCGATGCACAGGCTCCCGCGAGAAATAACTCAGCGTGTCGTGCATGAAGCCCATATTCCACTTGAAACCGAAACCGAGGCCACCCTCATGAACGGGCTGCGACACTTTCGGCCAGGAGGTGGATTCCTCGGCAATCGTCATGACACCCGGATGCGTGCCATAAACGAGGGAATTCATCTTCTGCAGGAAGCGCACGGATTCGAGATTTTCACGCCCGCCATATTCGTTCGGGATCCACTCGCCTTCCTTGCGGGAATAATCGAGATAGAGCATCGAGGCGACTGCATCGACGCGCAGGCCGTCGAGATGGAATTTTTCAGCCCAGTAAAGCGCGTTGTTGATGAGGTAGGACATGACCTCGACGCGGCCGAAATTATAGATCGCCGTGTTCCAGTCGGGATGGAAACCCTGACGTGGATCGGCGTGCTCATAGAGTGCGGTGCCATCGAACCAGCGAAGTCCATGTTCGTCGGTCGGGAAATGTGCGGGAACCCAGTCCAGCAAAACGCCGATGCCAACTTTGTGAGCGCCATTGACGAAGCGGGCAAACCCTTCGGGATCGCCAAAACGTGCACTTGGGGCGTAGAGACCCGTCGTCTGGTAACCCCAGGAAGGGTCATAGGGATGTTCCGTAATCGGCAGGAACTCGATATGGGTGAAGCCCATATCCGTACAATAGGGAATGAGCTGGGCGGCGAGCTCGTCCCAACTTAGGAAGGTGCCGTCCTCACGACGCTGCCAGGAGCCGGCATGTACCTCATAGATGCTGATCGGCTGGCGGCGCTGGTCCACCTGCGCCCAATGCTCCCTATGGGCCTGATCTTCCCATTTTTGCGTCAGTTCGGACGTAGTGACGGAAGCGTTCTTCGGCCGCAACTCGGCGCGGCGGGCATAGGGGTCGGCCTTCAGCGGCAGCAGCTCGCCGTTTGCACCGAGAATCTCGAATTTGTAGGCGCAGCCGGCATAGACGTCGGGCGCGAAGATTTCCCAGATGCCCGTATCCTTGCGGAAACGCATCACATGCCGGCGGCCGTCCCAATTGTTGAAATCGCCGACGACGGAAACGCGCCGCGCATTCGGCGCCCAGACGGCGAAGTGAAAACCTTCAACGCCTTCGAGTTTCAGCGGGTGCGCGCCCATCTTGTCGAACAGCCGCAGATGCGATCCTTCCCGGACGAAATAATCATCCATGGGGCCGAGAACCGGGCCGAAGCTGTAGGGGTCTGTCACCGCCCATTCGGCATCGTCGCGGCAGGCGCGGTAACGCACCGGCTGGCGTTTCGAAATATCGATCGGGCCTTCAAAAAAGCCGTCCGGGTCCAGCTGCTTCAATTCGCCCACGAAATTTCCGTCCAGCGTCAGGACGGAAACCTCCTCGGCACCCGGAATGAAACAGCGGGCAGAAAACCCTTCCGGCGTTTCGTGAACGCCGAGAAGGGCAAAGGGATTGGAATGCAAACCGCTCTTGATCGCCTCGATTTCAGCCTTCGTGATGTCGCCAGTCTTTTTTTCTTCGGCCGAATTGAGCGGTTTTTTCATCAGGCTCTCCAGATCTCGGTGGCATATTGGCGGATCGTCCTGTCGGACGAGAACCAGCCCATGCGCGCCGTATTGCGCACTGTTTTGGCGTACCAGCTATCCGGATTACTCCAGATCGCATCTACTTCTCGCTGCGCACCGGCATAGGCGTCGAAATCGGCGGCAACCATGAACCAGTCGCTGTTGTAAATACCGTCGATCAGGCCGGCGAATCGTGAGCGGTCATCCGGCGAGAAGACGCCTGATGCGATGGACGAAAGGGCCTGCGACAGTTCCGACGATCCTTCGATGATCGCGCGGGGATTGTGACCCTCTGCACGGGCTCTGGCCACCTCATCGGCCGTCATGCCAAAAATGACGATGTTTTCTTCACCGACATGATCGCGCATTTCAACGTTGGCGCCATCGAGCGTGCCGATGGTCAGTGCGCCGTTGAGGGCGAATTTCATGTTGCCGGTGCCGGAGGCTTCCATGCCGGCCGTCGAGATCTGTTCGGAGAGATCGGCGGCGGGTACCATGATTTCCGCGAGCGAGACGTTATAGTTCGGAACAAATACCACTTTCAGAAGCCCGCGCACGGCCGGATCGTTGTTGATGACCCGGGCAATATCGTTGGCAAGCTTAATGATCAGCTTCGCGTTGTGGTAACTCGGCGCCGCTTTGCCTGCAAAGAACTTAACGCGCGGAACCCAATCCAGTTCCGGGTGAGAACGAATCTGGTCATAAAGCGCGACGGTTTCCACGAGGTTCAGAAGCTGGCGCTTATATTCATGGATACGTTTGATCTGGATGTCGAACATGGCCGACGGATCGACGCGAATGCCCATTCGCTGCGCCACCGTATTGGCAAGGCGCACCTTGTTCAGACGCTTCACCTCGGCAAATTTCTCGCGGAACGCGGCATCGTCGGCGAAACGGTCGAGCGCTGTCAGCTTTTCCGCATCATCGAGGAAATCGTCGCCGATCGTTTCGCGAAGCAGGCTGGTGAGGCCCGGATTGCACTGCATCAGCCAGCGGCGCGGTGTGATGCCGTTGGTCTTGTTGTTGATACGGTCAGGATAGAGGCCGTGGAGATCGGCAAACACCGTCTCCTTCATCAGCTCGGTATGGAGGGCAGAAACGCCGTTGATCGAATGAGAGCCGATGAAAGCGAGATTGCCCATCCGCACGCGGCGCTCGCCGCCTTCATCGATGAGCGAGATGGAGCGGATCTGCTGATCCGCCATCTTCTTTTCCTTGCGGGCAAAGAGCAGCGTATTTGCGTTGATGGCGTAGACGATCTGCATGTGCCGGGGCAGAAGACGTTCGAGCAGCGGCACGGGCCAGCTTTCCAGCGCCTCCGGCAGCAGCGTGTGATTGGTGTAGGAGAAGGTACCCTGGGTGATCTTCCAAGCCTCATCAAATTCCAGCCCGTGCACATCGCATAGAAGGCGCATCATCTCCGCAATGGATATGGCCGGATGTGTATCGTTTAGCTGGATCGAGACCTTTTCCGGCAGCGAAGTAAAATCCGGATATTGCTGCAGATGGCGGCGCAGAATGTCCTGCAAGGAGGCGGAGGAGAAGAAGAATTCCTGCCTCAGGCGCAGTTCCTGACCGGCAGGCGTCGAGTCCGCAGGATAAAGAACCCGCGTCAGGCTCTCCGCCTTGTTGCTTTCACGCAGCGCGCCGATGTGGTCGCCAGCGTTGAAGGCAGCCAGCAGAATGGGATCGATCGGCTGTGCCGACCAGAGGCGGAGCGTATTGACGCGGGTGCCGCGCCAGCCGACGACCGGCGTGTCATAGGCCATGGCGATGACGCGTTCGGCCGGTTTCCAGACGAAACGCTGCGGATCTTCATAACCGCCGATTGTCTCCACCGACCCGCCGAAGCCGATTTCATAGGAGCTTTCGCGGCGTTCGAATTCCCAGGGGTTACCGTGGGCAAGCCATGTTTCCGGCAGTTCCACCTGCCAGCCATCTGCCATCTGCTGGCGGAAGAGGCCGTGCACGTAACGGATGCCGTAACCATAGGCGGGGATATCAACGGTCGCCATGGATTCCATGAAACAGGCGGCGAGACGGCCAAGGCCGCCATTGCCGAGCGCGGCATCCGGCTCCAGCCCGGCGATGACGTCAAGATCGACGCCGAGGGAGGACAGCGCGTCGCGGATTTCATGCATCAGGCCGATATTGGAGATGGCGTCGCGCATCAGGCGGCCGATCAGGAATTCGAGCGACAGGTAATAAACGCGCTTGGAATTGTTGGCATAGGCCTTGCGGGTGGATTCCATCCACTTGTCGATGATGCGGTCGCGTACGACGAGAATGGTTGCGGTCAGCCAGTCATGCGGCTTGGCAACCTTGACGTCCTTGCCGATACGGTAGGTGAGGCGTTCGATGATTTCCGACGCCATGATTTCCGGGTTGGAACTGCGCGGCGCGGGACGGGGGAGATCGGCGGCGTTGAGATTATTGATCATTGGTCGGTCAGCACCTTGGTGGGAGGAGAGGGTCTGATGAGGTCGATCCGTGTTGCCTTTGCTGATGCCAGTTTATGCATCGATATGGAGGTGTGGCAACAGCAATTTTTTCGGAAAGTTGAACGGCTTAGGGTGATGAAAAATAAGACTTTTTACTCTGCGTTCCGAGGATCGCCGAAGGGGTTGCCGGCCCATTATGGGTCGGTCCTGAACGGGTTTGCATGGTCTTCGCGATGGCGGGCAACGTGCAAGAAAGGGAGAGGCTGCAACACTTCTAAATGGTTCACCGGTCCTGAAATCTGTTTCGCTCTAATATTCCGTTTTGCGCGTCGAGCCGAAAATCGTGCTTATTCCGATCCGACGCCATGGACCACACACTAGCCTTCGCGGCTGCAAAAATTCAATGAAAATAAACGAGGCATCGCGGCAGCCGCACCGGTCGACGGAAGCGACGCCGCGAAACCGGGAAAATGCGGCCAGCAAAGCCGGGATTACGGAAGGAAAAAAGCCTGTGTCGTCATTTTTCCGGCGCGGATCGTCACGCTGGTATTTGGTGGAACGGCGCACCAGGGAGCACAATCGAAGGAAAAGGGTTCCGAACTCAACGCAATGCCTTCGTCCAGACCGCGCCAGTAAAGTGTCGGCGGCTTGTCATCGCTTGACCAGCGGAAGGCGTGAACGCAATCACCATCCATCAGAACGGCGCTGAATCTCAATGCGGAAGAGACACCTGCCGCCATCATCTTTTCCTGACAAAGCCGCAGCGCGGTAGAGATGGCATTGACCGGGTCCACCTCAAGGCCATGGCCGGCGGCAATCAAGAAGATCGCTTCGCTATCGCCCGTGCCGCGTCGGGATGCATAGATGTCATCGGGGATAAGGGAATCGATATCGCGCCTGATCTGCTCATAGCCACCGATCTGGCCGTTATGCATGAAAAGGTATTTCCCATGCGCAAAGGGGTGGCAATTGGCGCGCGAGACTTCGCCCGACGTGGCGGATCGCACATGCGCCATGAACATGCCCGACCGAAGCTGGTGGCAAAGTGCCGCGAGGTTGGCGTCTGACCAGGCCGGCCGCGTGTCGCGAAAGACGCCGGGCGTTCCGCGTTCGCCATACCAGCCAAGGCCGCAACCATCACCATTGACGACGGTCTTGGCTTCCCTTGCTGCCATGGACTGGCTGACCAGCGAGGCTTCCGGCTCGATCAGCAGGCTGTCGAGCCAGACCGGTTTACCGGAATAGGCAAAGAGGCGGCACATTCATGCGGCTCTGTCGAAAGCCTTGTCTCCGAGCGCAAAGCCGACGGCGGCCTTCGCGTGAATGGCGGTCGAATCGTAACCCGGCAGCGGCAGGGCGTCGGGATCGATCAGCAGGGAAATTTCGGTGCAACCGAGAATGACGGAATCAACGCCGAGTGCGCGGGCCTTCTCGATGACCGCAAGATAGCGGTCACGCGAGCAGGACTTGATCTCGCCCTGGCACAATTCACCGAAGATGATGTCGTGGATGGCGGCCCTGTCTTCGGCATCCGGCACGACCACGTCGACGCCGTGGCGGCGCATCCGGTCCGTGTAGAAACCGTGTTCCATCGTGTAGCGGGTGGCGAGCAGCAGCGGCTTGCGGCGTCCATCCGTTTTCAGGGCGGCTGCGGTCTCGTCGATGATGTCAATCAGCGCCACCCCGGACATTTTCGCAACGGTATCGGCAACGAGATGCATGGTATTGGTGCAGATCAGTACACAATCCGCGCCGGCATTGGCAAGGCGCGCGCCTGCTGCACCCAGCAGCGCGCCGGCCTCATCCCAGCGGTCTGCCTTCTGAAGGGCGACGACCTCGGAAAAATCGAGCGAATGCATGACGATATCGGCCGAGACCAGACCGCCGCGGCTGTCGCGAACCGCCTCGTTGATCATGCGGTAATAGGTTGCGGTGGATTCCCAGCTCATGCCGCCGATCAGGCCGATCCGTTTCATAAGAGTTCCCTTTTCAACTTTGATTGAAAGTAAGAATGCCATCGTCGCAACGAAAACGGCATGCGTTTTTGCGCAGTTTTCGCGGCTTGGATGCAAACTCGGCGCGCTTTCAGTCCCGATGTCGCAAATTTCTTGCGCGCTTGCATTAACCTGTGCATTGTTCAGTGATGATTGATGACCGCGACCGCCGAATCCTTGCGATTCTCCAGGAAAATGCCGAAACCCCGCTCGCCGATATCGCGGAGGAAGTTTCCCTGTCGCTATCGGCCTGTTCGCGCCGCATCACGCGGCTACGGACGGAAGGTTACGTGACAGGCACCATGGCGCTGCTCGACCGGCGGAAGATCAATCTTCCGACCACGGTTTTCCTGCTGGTAAGAACGGGCCTTCATGCGGAGGACTGGCTAGACCGGTTCCATGCCGCGGTCAGCACCATCCCTGAAATCGTCGAGGTTCACCGGCTCACCGGCAATTTTGATTATATTCTGAAGCTCGTACTGCCGAATGTCGAATATTACGACACGGTCTACAAACAGATTCTGCGCCGCGTGCAGCTTTACGACATGTCCGCCTATATCTCCATGGAGACGGTGAAACTGTCGTCTTCGCTGCCGACGACGCATATCTGAGGGCTATCGAACCTTGATCAGCGTGCTGCCTTGAAACGGACGCCAAAGCGGAAGCTTCGCGTCTCGCCCGGTTGCAGCGTAATTGCATCCGCGAGTTCCGTCTGGTTGAAGGCGTTGGTCGGCGTTTCCACGGGTTCGAGCGCGATGGAGCGCCGCCTGTCGCGTGCGAGCGTATCCCCGGTAAAGACATGCATGTGCCCACGCTCCTGCCAGACCGTCAGGCTTGTACCGTCACGCGGGTTTTCGAGCCTCGTCTCGTAAAGCCCGTTTGCGGAAGCAATCAGATCGGTGAAACAGGCATCGACCACATGCCCGGCCAGCGGGGTATGGAGAAAAAGGGTGTCGTTCCGTTTGACTAACCCGCCCTGTGGGTTTCGCAGGGGGATGAGATACTCGTTTGTTTCAATTGCCGTTCGCGAAGGCAGGGTGAGGAGAAGGTCGTCGATAGACGTGGTGCCGGGCAGGTGGAAATAGGGATGCCAGCCGGCGGCGAAGGGCAGGGGCCGGTCGTCGCGGTTGATGCCGCGTATGTCGATGGTAACGTCATGGCCGACGAAGCAATATTCCACTTCGATGGCGAGACGGTAAGGGTAACCGCTGAAATCCGCAGGCGATATTTCGGCACGGAAGATGAGAGTATGAGCGCCGTTTTCCTCCGATGACTGGGCGAGGACGAAGGGCAGGGCTCTGGCAAATCCGTGGAAGACGAGGGCTTCATGGGCAAGCACCGGCTCAATGCGGTGCGTCTGCCCGGCAAAACTAAACCGACCATCCGGGATGCGGTTGGAGAAGGGCGCGAGAATGCCGTTCCTCACGCCATTTTGGGACTGCATTTCGGCGGGCGTCGAATATCCGTCGACGAGATTTTCGCCTCCGCTGCCATCGGCAGAGACCGGCCGCCAGCTCAGAAGCGTCGCCCCTTGATAAGCGATTTCGGCAATGAAACCGGTTCCGGAAACGGTCAGACTGGCAATTCCCGTGCCTGTCGCGGAGGTGGTCATCGGGAAATTGTCCTTTGCATACATGCGTCTGCTGTCATCGGGGCCAATGCCGTGCCGATTCGCCTGATCATCTTCCCTGAAAGACAATTTCGCAATGGCTCGCAGGGACTGTATCAACAGGCTCCGGCCATCCCCTGTCTGCCGGTCAATCAGTCCGGAAAGCTTTGCTTTGCGCCGCTGAAAAACTCCATAAGCGCTGCCTGGTCCTCTCCACCGAGCCCTGCTGCCGTGAGCATCCGGTGCACCTCGGCGCAAACAGCCGTCAGCGGCATGGCCGTGTTGGTGCGTCGGGCGAGATCCTGCGCGCCGTTCAGGTCCTTCACCATATTGTCGATCCGGCCGGTGCGGCGGTAATCCCTTGCCACGTAACGCGGCATGTACTCCTGCAGGATGGCGCTGTCGGCGCGGCCGCCCTTCAGTGCCTGCGGAATTTTTGCGGCATCGACGCCGGCGTCCAGCGCCAGTTGCGTCGCTTCCGCTACAGCAAGGAAGTTCAGACCGCACAGAACCTGGTTGATGAGTTTCGTGGTCTGCCCTGCGCCGCAGGGTCCCATATGGGTGTAATTGCTGGCCACATGTCGCAGCACGCGATGCGCATCGGCCACATCCTTTTCGCTGCCCCCCGCCATAAGCGTCAGTTGGCCGACAAGCGCCTTGGGCGCGCCGCCCGAAAGCGGGCTGTCCACCCAGCGCAGGCCCTTTTCGGCGGCATCGGCTGCCAGTTCCTTTGTGGCTTCCGGATCGATGGAAGACATGTCGATGATGAGCGTGCCGGGCTTCGCCCCCGCCGCGACGCCATCCTTGGCGAAGACGGCAATGCGAACGATTTTGGGCGAATTGAGGCTGAGAATGACCACATCGGAAATCGACGCTGCTTCCGCCGCTGTGCTCGCGCTCTGCGCGCCGAGGCTCGTCAGTGCCGCCACCTTTTCCGCATCCAGATCGAAGACCGTCAGCTGATTGCCGGTCTCTATGAGCCGTGTCCCGATCGCCCCGCCCATGGCGCCTGCGCCGATCAGTGCAACTTTGTTCTTCTCGGTCATGGTGGTCACGGCCTCCTCCCAAAGCGTCGTGGTGTCGTCGTTCAAGCCCGGATGGCGGTGCAGCCGGCCATCGGGGCCTGATGTGTCAAAGCGAGGCGGTAATGCCGCCGTCGACGTAGAGAATGTGGCCGTTCACAAAGGATGAGGCATCGGACGACAGGAAAATGCAGGCGCCGACGAGCTCTTCGACCTTGCCCCAGCGACCGGCCGGCGTGCGCTTTTCAAGCCATGCCGAAAAGGGCTCGTCCGCAACAAGGGAGGCGTTGAGCGGGGTGTCGAAATAACCCGGCGCAATGGCGTTGCACTGCAGTCCATATTTGGCCCAGTCCGTCGCCATGCCTTTTGTCAGGTTGCCAACGGCACCCTTGGTGGCGGTGTAGGGGGCGATGCCGGGGCGGGCAAGGGCGGTCTGCACGCTGGCAATGTTGATGATCTTGCCACGGCCGCGGCCGATCATGTGGCGCGCGGCAGCCTGCCCGGCGTGAAACACCGAGGCGACGTTGGTTTGCAGCAGGCGCTCGAAGGCATCCGCCGGAAAATCCTCCAGCGGCGTTCGGTGTTGCATACCGGCATTGTTGACGAGGATATCGATGGCGCCGACCTCCGCTTCGAAACGGTCGATCGCCTCGCGCACCGCGCCGTGATCGGTAGCATCGAAGGCAAGCGTTCTGGCACCCTTGATGCTGGCTGCCGCCGCCTTCAGCTTCACCTCATCGCGCCCGTTCAGCACCACTTCCGCCCCTGCTTCCGCCAGCCCGTGCGCCAGCGCCAACCCGATGCCCTGGGACGAACCCGTGATCAGGGCGCGGCGGCCGGAAAGATCGAACAAATTAAGGCCCACTGTTTCCTCCAGTCTCTCGACATTGCATTCTTGAAAGTATATGTTACCGATAACATTCATCCGTTTGAGGGCGGATGTCAAGGCTGATGCGCCCGCTTTCGGTACGTATCGGGCGGGTGGCGAACTGACAAGGTGCGTCGAGGCGCATCTTGCGGCAGCAATGGGATGAAGAATTTTATGCGCCATAATGGCGCGCGCTTGAACGGGAGTTGTCATGAAAGCGATTGTCGCCCACGGGGCAAAGGATGTGCGCATCGAAGACCGGCTGGAGGAAAAGCCGGGACCGGGTGAGGTGCGGCTCCGTCTGGCCAGGGGCGGAATCTGCGGCAGTGATCTGCACTATTACAATCATGGCGGTTTCGGCGCCGTGCGGTTGCGTGAACCGATGGTGCTGGGCCATGAGGTCTCCGCCGTCATTGAGGAACTGGGCGAAGGCGTCGATGGGCTGAAGACCGGCGGTCTGGTTGCGGTTTCGCCATCCCGGCCGTGCCGAACCTGCCGCTTCTGCCAGGAAGGCCTGCACAACCAGTGCCTGAACATGCGGTTTTATGGCAGCGCCATGCCTTTCCCGCATATTCAGGGCGCCTTCCGCGAGGTCCTGGTGGCCGATGCCCTGCAATGCGTGCCGGCTGATGGCCTGAGCGCCGGTGAGGCCGCCATGGCGGAACCGCTGGCGGTAACGCTGCACGCCACCCGCCGCGCCGGTGATATGCTGGGAAAACGTGTACTTGTCACGGGCTGCGGCCCGATCGGTATCCTCTCCATTCTGGCCGCGCGCCGCGCCGGTGCAGCTGAGATCGTCGCCACCGATCTTTCCGATTTCACGCTTGGCAAGGCGCGTGAGGCGGGTGCGGATCGCGTCATCAATAGCAAGGACGAGCCCGACGCGCTTGCCGCCTACGGTGCGAACAAGGGAACCTTCGATATTCTCTATGAATGCTCAGGCGCCGCCGTGGCGCTTGCCGGGGGCATCGCGGCGCTTCGCCCGCGCGGCATCATCGTCCAGCTTGGCCTTGGCGGCGATATGAGCTTGCCGATGATGGCGATCACCGCCAAGGAACTCGATCTGCGCGGTTCCTTCCGCTTCCATGAGGAATTCGCAACCGGCGTTGAATTGATGCAAAAGGGCCTGATCGATGTCAAACCTTTCATCACCCAGACCGTTGATCTCGCCGATGCCATCTCGGCCTTCGAATTCGCTTCCGACCGCAGCCGCGCCATGAAGGTTCAGATCGCTTTCTCGTAAGCAAGGTTTCTACGTGCAAATACGCCGACGTTTCGATTGGCGGCGGGTTATCCCGCCGCCAATTTTTTTGGGCTGATTGTTGGTCGTAGCGACTCGCGTAGATGTTATCGATATCATCGACTGCTTCGGGGACTTCATTCCGGCCTTGAGCCGGAATCCAGCCGACACGCGTCTGCGCGACGAGAGAGTCCTTGCGGCCCAAGGACTTGGGCTGGCTGGATTCCGGCTCAAGACCGGAATGACGGATGGAAAGTGACGGACGCCAGCAAACGCTCCAGCCTGTCATACCCCCCAACACGACTGCCGCATATTTTGCCCGGACTGCACCCAGGACCGTCTATACCAGCGTCGTCTCTGCCCATTTGCACATTTTGACGCAGGTCAAAAAGGTGATTTGCCGCCAGTCGTTTTTTGCGTTATCGAAATTTCAGAAATTACTGAAAATTCAGAAAGAAGAGAAATGTCTTCCAATCTCTCCCCGCTCGTTCAGTCCTTCGTGCTGCATTTCGGTGAGATGGGCAGCCGCTGGGGCATCAACCGCACTGTCGGCCAAGTCTATGCTCTGCTTTACATATCGCCACAGCCGCTCTGCGCGGACGATATTGTGGAGGCGCTCGGCATTTCGCGGTCCAACGTGTCGATGAGCCTCAAGGAACTGCAAGCCTGGAACCTGGCAATCCTCAAGCACTTCCCCGGAGACAGGCGTGATTTTTTCACGACGCCTGAGGATGTCTGGCACATCCTGCGAACGCTTGCTGAGGAGCGCAAGAAACGCGAAATCGATCCGACCCTCAGCGTGCTTCGGGAAATCCTGATGGAAACGCCGGAAAACGAAGATGAGCGTCATGCGCAGAGGCGTATCGATGAGATGAAGACGCTGATCGAGCAGCTGACGGGTTGGTATGACGATGTGAAAAGGCTGGAGACGGAACGGCTGGCTTCTCTTCTGGCGCTCGGCTCCAAAGTCACCAAGCTTCTGGAGGCCAAGGACAAGATCGTTTCCCTTGGTCGGCCCCGCGTCGCGAAAAAGGACGGCTAAGGCGATCATGACCATGTCAGCCCAGACCCCTCCCTTGGCCGACAGCCGCGATGACGGCTGTTCCGCGCCGGTTGCACTGTCGCTCGGTACGCGGCGGCGGGTTTTTTCCATTCCTGGCGGCAAGCCCCGCGCCGATAAAGCGCCCACCCCGCAAAAAATGCACGCACCGGGGGCGGCAAGGTCGGCTTCCCTGCTGCATGTTCTCGTTTCGCTGTTCTGGTTGCCACAGGCGGGTCTGCTTGCCTTTTCCGTCGGAAAAATTGCTGATGGTGCACCAATGATGGCGCTCATGCCGCCGGCTGCCGCCATTTTTCTTCTCGGTATCCTCAAGGCCCTTCTGGAGAAAACCGCAGCGCGCATGTCATTCCGTATGGCGCGGGCGGCTCTTTCGCAGCGGCGGCTGGAAGCGCTCCACGCCCTCGCCAGGGTCTCCCCGCTCGACCTCTCGCGAACGGCTTCCGGTGAGGTGGCAGCTGTCGTCGCCGAAACGTCGGAGGCACTGGTGCCCTATCTTTCCCGTTTTCAGCCGGCAAGGATGAAGGCAACGATCGTTCCCGTGGCATATGCCCTCGTCATCCTTCCGTTCAGCTGGATCGCGGCGCTGGTGCTTTTGCTTGCCATGCCGACCATTCCGCTGTTCATGGCTTTGATTGGCTGGCAGGCCAAGGCCGCCAGTGAAAAGCAGCTTGTTGAGGCCGGCAATATGAACGCCTTCCTGCTCGACCGGCTGCGCGGGCTGGAAACGATTCGGGCGCTGGAAGCGGTCGATCTAACGGCCACACGCCTGAGCGCCGATGCGCAGAATCTCAAGAAGCGAACGATGGCGGTGCTCAGGATCGCCTTTCTCTCATCGGCAGTGCTTGAGCTTTTCGCGGCGCTCGGCGTCGCCATGACGGCCGTTTACATCGGTTTCCATCTGCTCGGCTTTCTCGATTTCGGCGCGTGGGGTCAGAAACTGACGCTTGCCGAAGGTCTTTTCATCTTGCTTCTCGCGCCGGCATTTTTCGAGCCTCTGCGGGAATTGTCCGCCGTCTGGCACGACCGGGCGGCCGGCGAGGCTGCGCTCGGCGCGCTCGACAATCTGGCGAAGGGTGGATCGGCTATTGCAGGCACGGGCAAGGACGCGCCGGACGTGACAGTTGCGACGCCGGCAACCGTGGATTTGCATGACCTGACCTTCGCCTATCCCGGTGCATCGCCCGTGCTTCGAAATTTCGATTTCAATGTCCGGGCGGGTGAAACAGTGGCACTTCTCGGACCCTCCGGTTGCGGCAAATCCACGGTGCTCTCCCTTATTGCCGGGCTCGCCAAGGCACAGGGCGGCACGATAAAAATCGGCGGCACCGTACTCGACGATGAGACGGCGGACATACTGCGCAAATCCATCGGGTGGATTGGCCAGAAGCCGTTTTTCACAGCCGGCTCGCTTGAGGCGAACATTCGCTTCGGCCGGGCCGGCGTCACGCGGAGCATGGTTGACATGGCGCTTGAAAGCACCGGCCTCGATCAATTGTCGTCTTCCCGCGGGCATCTGCCGGTGGGAGATGGCGGCCATGGCATTTCCGGCGGTGAAGCGGTGCGGCTCGCCATTGCCCGTGCCTTCGCCGACCCCGCCGCACGGCTCATTCTGGCCGATGAGCCGACAGCGCATCTCGACCGCGAGACGGCCGAACTCGTTACGGAAAACCTGCTGCAACTGGCAAAGGGAAGGACGTTGATCGTCGCGACCCACGATCCGGTGCTGGCCGCGCGCATGGACAGGGTCGTGGATATGGCGGCGGTGAGATCGGGAGATCCCTCATGATGTCGCGCTTCGCCATATTGAAACCCGTTATCGCCCTCTTCTGGTCGGCACGGAGCGGCATGTTGCTGGCCGGTGCGGTTCTGGCGGCGACTACAGTGCTGGCAGGCATCGGTCTGCTTGGCATATCCGGCTGGTTTATCACGACCACCGCCATTGCCGGCCTGCTTCCAGCGACAGCTTATGCTTTCGACGTTTTTGCACCTTCAGCCGCCATTCGCCTTCTCGCGCTGGCCCGCACCGCCGCGCGGTATGGTGAGCGCATGACGACCCACGAGGCCACGCTTTCCATCCTCGCGGCACTTCGGGAAAAGCTGTTTCGCGGTTTTGCCGCGCCGCAGGCGGCGAAAAATCTCCAGGCAAGGCCGGCGCGCCTTTTGAACCGGCTGACAGCGGATATCGATGCGCTGGATTCACTCTACCTGCGTGTGCTGCTTCCCGCGGCCGTCGCGGTCCTTGCGGCGATCGCAACCGGCATCGGGCTTGCTTTCATTGATCCGCTTGCCGGTCTTCTGGCTGCATTGTTTCTTGTCGCTTCCGGCCTCGGTATTGCGGTGCGCGCAGCTTTGCGGGCGGAGAAATTCTCGCGCCGCAGGGCGGTCGGTCTGGAGGCGCTACGCGCTCGCGCGGCGGATCTTGTCGGCGGGCAGGCGGAACTGCTCGTGGCCGGCCGGCTTGCCTCACAGGTTGAGGCGGTGAAACGGGCCGATGATTATCTGCTCGATTGCGATGAAGCTTTGAACCGCATTGAGACGAATGCCGGGTTTTCCTTCGGCGTTGCAACGGCGGTACTTTTGAGCGCGACGCTTCTCGGCGTGGCCTGGCTGGCGGAGCAGGAAAAGCTCGGTGCGCCCGCCGCGGCGCTTGGCCTGCTGGTCTGTCTGGCGGCGCTGGAGCCGTTCACGGCGCTGCGCCGTGGGGCGATGGAACTGGGACGAACGCTTTTTTCCGCACGCCGCATTGCACCACGGCTCGCGCCTGCAGCTGCGTTGCACTGTCCGCCCCTGCCGGCTGGCGGCATTGCGGCCAAGCTTCAGGGCGTGCGCCTCGAACGTGAAGGCAACGTAGTGCTGACCGGTATCGAGCTTGAGATCTGCGCCGGAGAAAGGCTTGCGATCGTCGGTCCAAGCGGCGCGGGCAAGACAAGCCTCATCCAGCTGCTGGCGGGCGAATTGCAGCCGTCGGCAGGCACGGTCAGCGCGCTGCCGTCCAGCCCTATGACACAGAGAAGCCAGCTCTTCCGCGACAGCATCGCCGACAATCTACGGCTGGCAAATCCTGCCGCGACCGAGAGCCAGTTGTGGGAGGTCCTCACGGCGGCGGGCCTCGCCGAACACGTCAAGGCCATGCCGGGCCGACTGGAGGCGAGGCTTGGCGAAGCGGGACAGGGGCTTTCCGGCGGCCAGTCGCGCCGGCTTGCGCTGGCCCGCTTCCTGCTCACCGACAAGCCTCTCTGGCTTCTCGACGAGGTGACGGAAGGGCTGGACGGCGAGACCGCCCGCGACGTGCTTGCGCGCCTGTTTGCCTCGGCGGAGGGCAGGACCGTCGTGGTCATCACCCATAATCGCCGCGAGGCGGAATTCGCAGACCGCATCGTCGTGCTGAAAGAGGGGCGTCAATTTGATGAATGTCAAAGCGGCACTCCGGAATACGGCGTAGTGCTGAACACATTGCGCCCGGACTGAGATTTTTTTGAGAGCCGGCGTCGTCTTACAAATGGAAGGCCGGCCTTCCGGAAAAGGTGGATAAGACCATGGAACTCGACATAGTGGCGCTGTCGCGCCTGCAATTTGCGGTGACGGCTCTCTATCACTTTCTGTTCGTTCCCCTGACGATCGGACTGTCGGTGGTGATCGCCATCATGGAAACGGTCTATGTCATGACCGGCCGCGCAATCTGGCGGCAGATGACGAAATTCTGGGGCACCCTGTTCGGTATCAATTTCGTGCTGGGCGTCTCCACGGGCATCGTCATGGAATTCCAGTTCGGTATGAACTGGAGTTACTACAGCCATTATGTCGGCGATATCTTCGGTGCGCCGTTGGCGATCGAGGGCATGATGGCCTTCTTCCTGGAAGCCACCTTCGTCGGTCTGTTCTTTTTCGGCTGGGATAAACTGTCGAAGCTCGGCCATCTCGTCGCGACATGGTGTGTGGCGCTCGGCTCCAATTTCTCAGCGCTTTGGATATTGATCGCCAATGGCTGGATGCAGAACCCCACGGGCTCCGCCTTCAATCCCCAGACCATGCGCATGGAAGTAACTGACTTCTTTGAAGTCCTGTTCAACCCGGTGGCGCAGGCGAAGTTCGTTCACACGGTTTCCGCCGGTTATGTCACGGCATCCATCTTCGTGCTCGGCGTTTCCGCCTGGTATGTGCTGAAAGGCCGCCATGTCGATCTTGCCAAACGCTCGATGACGGTTGCTGCCTCATTCGGCCTGGCGTCCGCGCTGTCCGTCGTCGTGCTGGGTGATGAAAGTGGTTATCTTTCGACCGAACACCAGAAGATGAAGCTCGCCTCCATCGAAGCCATGTGGGAGACGGAGCCTGCGCCGGCCCCGTTCACCGCCATCGGCTTTCCGGATCAGGAATCGCGCGAGACACATTTTGCCGTGAAGATCCCGTGGGTCATGGGCCTCATCGGCACACGCTCGCTCGATACGGAAATTCCCGGTATCAACGATCTCGTGGAGCAGGCCAAAACCCGCATCCGCGACGGCATCAAGGCCTATGATGCCCTGATGCAGATTCGCGCCACCGGCAAGGGCGCCGAATTGCCGGAAGAGGTGCGCGGCACCTTCGCGGAACTCGGCCATGAGCTCGGTTACGCCCTGCTGCTGAAACGCTACGTGGACGATCCTCGTCAGGCGAGCGAAGAGCAGATCGCCAAGGCGGCGGCGGATACCATCCCGCATGTGCCGACGCTCTTCTGGTCGTTCCGCATCATGGTTGGTCTCGGCATGTTCTTCATCCTTCTGACCGCGACCTTCTTCTATCTTTCGGCCCGCCGCCGGCTGGATCATTACCCGTTGCTGCTGAAGGTGGCGGTATTCGCCATTCCGCTACCCTGGATCGCGGCGGAAATGGGCTGGGTCGTGGCCGAGTTCGGCCGCCAGCCATGGATCATCGAGGGCGTGTTGCCGACCGCAGCCGCCGTCTCCAGTCTCAGCGCGTCCACGGTCCTTATCACGCTCCTGTGCTTCATCGCCATCTACACGGTGCTGTTCATCGTCGAGATGGGCCTGATGTTGAAAGCGATCCGCAAGGGCCCCGATCCGGACCATCAGCCGGAAGCGCCACTCGTTCCTGAAAAACTCGTCGCTGCGGAGTAAACGATCATGATATTGCACCAACTCATCGACTACGAAATCCTCCGCATCATCTGGTGGCTGCTGCTTGGCGTGGTGCTGATCGGTTTTGCCGTGACCGGCGGTTTCGATCTCGGCACCGGCGCGCTGTTGCCCTTCGTGGCGAAAACGGATGTGGAGCGGCGTGTCGTCATCAATTCCATCGGCCCGGTCTGGGAGGGTAATCAGGTCTGGCTCATCCTTGGTGGCGGAGCGATCTTCGCGGCCTGGCCGCCGCTTTATGCGGTGTCATTCTCGGGGTTCTATCTGGCCATGTTCGCCACCCTGTTTGCACTGATCCTGCGGCCGGTCGGTTTCAAATATCGGTCCAAGCGCGAGAGCACCGCATGGCGCACCGGCTGGGACTGGGCGCTCTTCATCGGCGGCTTCGTTCCTTCGCTTATCTTCGGCGTGGCGATCGGCAACGTACTGCAGGGTGTTCCCTTCCACCTTGATGACGATCTCAGGATTTTCTATGACGGGACGACGCTGTTTGAACTTCTGAACCCCTACGCCATTCTCTGCGGGCTTGTATCCGTCGCCATGCTGGTCATGCATGGCGCCGCATGGCTGGTACTGAAAACGGATGGTCCGGTGGCGGCCCGCGCCCGCAGTTTCGGCTCCGTCGCCGCACTTGCCACCACCGTTCTCTTCGCGCTTGGCGGCGTTCTTCTGTGGCTTGGTATCGATGGTTATCGCTTCACCTCGGAAGTCGTGACCGATGGACCGTCCAATCCCTTGTCAAAGACGGTGGAGATTGCAACCGGGGTCTGGTTCTCCAATTATGCAGCGCATCCATGGATGATGCTGGCGCCGACCCTCGGCCTTGTTTTTCCGCTCGTCGCATTGCTGTTGTTGACGCTGCGCCGGGAGGTGATGGCGCTGCTTGCCAGTTCGCTCGCAATCTTCGGCATCATCTCGACGGTGGGGCTCACGATGTTTCCTTTCATCCTTCCGTCTTCGGTCGATCCGAAATCGAGCCTGACGGTATGGGACGCGTCCTCCAGCCATATGACGCTGTTCATCATGCTGGTCGTCGCCCTCATCTTCATCCCGATCATCGTCGCTTACACCTCGTGGGTCTATCGGGTGCTGTGGGGCAAGGTGGATGAAGAGGCGATCCGCGATGAGAGCGGTCATGCTTATTGATTAAGAAAGAAGGAGATCGAACATGTGGTACTTCGCCTGGCTGCTCGGCCTGCCTCTCGCCGCCATCTTCGCCGTCATGAATGCGATGTGGTATGAGTTGATGGAAGAAAACGCGAAAAAGGCCGAAGCCAAGCTGGATAGATAGCGGCTTGATGTGCGCGACACGAAAGGGGCGGCATCCAAACCGGATGCCGCCCCTTTTTTATGCCGGTGCCCGCTAGGCGCTGCTTCAGTGGATAGCAATACCGCGCTTGTCCGCTTCTTCCTTGATAATGTCTTCGACGATGGTTCGCTTCAGACCCGGATCTCCCAAAAGGTAATCGTCGGCGATTTCGAAGATCGATTTCGGGTTCTCCGTTCCCTGCAGGGTGTCGAGATCGCGACCGATCTGCTCCCTCAAGCTGGAATAGTCGTCCATGGCGGCCTCCCGTTTATCGGTTCAGTCCAGAAGTTCGGCCGGAACCTTGCCGCCGTTTTCGGAGAGTTTCTTGATGACGGCCTTGTGCAGCCAGATGTTCATGGTCGCCGAATCCGAGGTATCGCCGGTGTAACCGAGTTCGCTGGCGAGTTGCTTTCGGGCGGTCAGGCTGCTGTCGAGGTCGAGGGCCTTGAGAAGGTCGACGATGGAGTGCTTCCAGTCCAGCTTCTGGCCGTTTTTCTTGACCGCCGCATCCAGGATGGACGCTACATCGACGTTGCCGGTAGAAGCCGGTGCCGCCGTTGTCGGTGCAGGTGAAGCCGGTGCGGCAGGGGCCGCTGCAGTTGTGCTGGCAGTGCCCGTCGGCGTGCCGGCCGGAGCCGAAGTCTGTGGGGCGGCTTCTGCCTTGCCGAAAATCGCGTTCTTGATCTTGTCGAAAAAGCTCATTCTGTCCTCCCCTTAGCGGCGAAATGCACGCCCGACGGCAATAAGAATGCAGGCGCCGATGAAACCGGCAATGAGATAGCCAATCCAGCCGCCGAGCGAAACGCCCACCAGTCCCAGAAGGAAATTGGCGACGATGGCACCGACGATGCCAAGGATAATGTTCATGAAAACACCCATATTGCTTTTCATGAACTGTTCGGCGAGCCAACCAGCTACGCCGCCAATGATGATTGCTGCAATCCAGCCAACTTGTGCGTCTTCCATAACAGGCCTTTCCTTTCTAAGAGAGGTCAGAAGGCATATGGACCCGCTTTGTGCGCACGTCCCCCCGCCTTGAATCGACCCCAGGCGGGATAATAACGATGGCGCGGAAAATTTGTTCCGTGCCGCGTGCAGGCTTCAATTTTTGCTCTCGAAATCCAGTCCGATATCCAGAACCGGCGCGCTGTGGGTCAGCCAGCCGATGGAGATGAGGTCGACGCCCGTGGCGGCGATGGCTGCAGCCGTCTGTGGAGTGATGCGGCCGGACGCTTCGGTAATGGCACGACCGGCGACGATTTTCACCGCTTCGCGCAGCTGTTCAGGCGTCATATTGTCGAGAAGAACCGCATCGACACCTTCATCCATCGCCTCGCGCAACTGCGAAAGCGTATCCACCTCGACTTCTATCTTGACGAGATGGCCGACACCCTTTTTTGCACGGCGGATCGCGTCACGCACGCTGCCCGCCACGGCGATGTGGTTGTCCTTGATGAGAACAGCGTCATAGAGTGCAAAACGGTGGTTCATGCCGCCGCCGGCGCGCACGGCGTATTTTTCCAGTGCCCGGAGGCCTGGTGTGGTCTTGCGGGTGCAGGCGACCGAAGCATTGGTCCCGGCGATGGCCGCGACGATCTTAGCCGTGACGGAGGCGATGCCCGACAGGTGGCCGAGGAAATTCAAAGCCGTACGCTCCGCCGTCAAAAGCCCGCGTGAAGGCCCCCTGATCGTTGCGACGGTGTCGCCCGGTGCGACGGAAGCTCCATCCTGCACGTTCCGCTCTATCGTGATGGCGGGGTCCACGAGCTGGAAGGCCAGTTCCGCAGCATCAAGCCCGGCGACGACACCCTCTTCGCGTGCCGCCATGACGACGACCGACCGGTGATCGGCGGGAATGACGGTGGTAGAAGTGACGTCGCCCGCAAGGCCCAGGTCTTCCAGAAGGGCGTTACGGACCAGCGGTTCGATGATGAGGCGGGGCAGGGGGGCAAGGGTCATGTCAGGCGGTCCGTGCGAAGCTGGAAGAGAGGGGGCTGGTCGAGGAAAGGGCATGGGCAAGGTCAATCACCTCTGCCATGCTCAGGCGACGCCTCGTCGCCGTCGCATCCTTCCCAGGAAAATCATCGCGGAAATGCGCTCCGCGCGATTCCGTCCGCAAGGCGGCAAAAACGGCGATTGCCAGACCCACGAGGGCGGGATCGGATGCCGGGCCCTTTCCCTCCACGAGCGGCAGTAAATCCCGGATCGCCTCGGTTAGACCCGCCGCATGTCTGACGATACCGAGATGTCGGGATATGATGGCGCGGACGGTGGCGGGATCGGCGGCAGGATGGTCCACCGTGCGGGTTGCAGAAGCGGTGGTACTCGGCCGTGCGAACGAGGGCTGGGTGGCGATATCCTGTGCCGCACGCATTCCCATTGCGGCAGCTTCCAGCAGGGAATTGCTGGCCAGCCGGTTGGCGCCGTGAAGCCCCGTGCAGGCGGCCTCGCCGGCGACCCACAGGCCCGGCACCGAACTTCGGCCTCTGCCGTCCGTGGCAATGCCGCCCATATGATAGTGCACGGCAGGGCGGACGGGGACCAGTTCACGGGCCGGATCTATTCCAGCCTCCCGGCAGAGCAGGTCGATTGCAGGAAACCGGGCTGAAAAGCCGGAGCCAAGGGCCTTGCGGGCGTCAAGAAACACCCTGCCGCCGCGCAGGATTTCACGATCTATCGCGCGTGCGACGACGTCGCGGGAGGCGAGTTCCGCGCCGGGAACAGGGGCCATGAACCTTTCACCGCTTTCGTTGAGGAGAAGTGCGCCTTCGCCCCGCACCGCCTCGCTGACCAGCGCCAGCGGCCGCCGCGCTGAAGAAAGCGCCGTCGGATGGAACTGTACGAATTCCATGTCGACAAGGATTGCGCCGGCGCGGGCGGCCAGCATGATGCCCTGTCCGAAATTGCCGGAAGGATTGGTCGTGGCCTCGTAGAGGCCGCCGAGGCCGCCGGTGGCGAGAACCACCCGCGTTGCTGGCAGAACGAAGCCGCCTTTCGGTCCGGCGCAGGCGAGGCCAGCAATCGCGCCGTCCTGTGTCAGCAGCCGGCGCACTTCGGTGCCTTCAAGAACCGTGATCGACGGTGTGCGCAGAACGGCAGCGGCGAGAGCCCTGACGATGGCCGCGCCCGAACCGTCGCCCTCGGCGTGCAGGATGCGCCTTCGGCTGTGGGCGGCCTCCAGCCCGAAGATGGGCCTGCCATCGGCGTCCCGGTCGAAGCGCACCCCGGCCTGCTCCAGCGCCTCGATGACAGCAGGGGCGGCGGAAACGATATCGGCGGCCATTTCCGCATCGCAGAGACCGTCTCCCGCGGCGAGCGTATCGGCAAGATGCAGCGCGACGCTGTCATCGGGACCGAGGCTTGCGGCAATGCCGCCCTGCGCCCAGGCGCTCGACGTTTCGCCGCCAAGCGCACCACGTGTCAGAAGGAGCACGGGCTGCGGCGCAAGTGTCAGCGCCGCCATCAGGCCGGCAATGCCGCTGCCGACGATGGCCGTCCAGTCCTGCTGCGGCAAGCGCTCGCTCATACTTCCAGCATCCTTTCCACCGCGCGACGGGCGGCGGCGGCGATGGCCGGATCGACAGTCACTTCGTGGCGGTTTTCCTCAAGGGCTGTGCGGATATTTCCGAGCGTGATGCGTTTCATGTGCGGGCAGAGATTGCACGGGCGGATAAATTCGACGTCCGGGTGATGCACGGCGACATTGTCGCTCATCGAGCACTCCGTCAGAAGCACCACGCGGGCGGGGCGCTCACGACCGACATAGTCGGACATCACGGCGGTAGAGCCGGAAAAATCCGCGGCCTCGACAACCTCAGGCGGACATTCGGGATGCGCCAGTACGATCACGCCGGGATGGCTTTCCCGCAGCTCCCTGATGTCATCGGCGGTGAAAAGCTCGTGCACTTCGCAATGGCCGCGCCAGGCGATCAGTTCGACATTGGTTTCCATGGCCACGTTCTTCGCCAGATATTCATCCGGCAGCATCAAGACGCGCGGCACGCCGAGCGATTCCACCACTTGGCGGGCATTACCCGACGTGCAGCAGATATCGGACGCCGCCTTCACTGCGGCGGACGTGTTCACATAGGTCACAACAGGCACGCCGGGATAGGCCTTTCTCAGGAGGGCGATATCCTCCGGCGTGATGGAATCGGCAAGCGAACAGCCGGCAGCCATATCCGGAATGAGCACGGTCTTTCTCGGATTGAGCAGCTTCGCCGTCTCGGCCATGAAATGCACGCCGGCGAGAACGATGACATCCGCCTCCACCTCCATCGCCTTGCGGGCAAGGGCAAGGCTGTCGCCGACGATATCGGCGACAGCATGGAATATTTCAGGTGTCTGGTAATTATGGGCGAGGATGACGGCATTACGCTTGCGCTTCAACTCAAGGATCGCCTCCACATCGTCCTGGAAACCCATCCATTCGGCCTTGGGAATGACGCGGGCAACGCGGTCGTAAAGGCTTGCGGCGGAAATCTGCTCGTTCACGGTGCGCTCCCATTTATGCTCGTTTTGAGTATATCTAGAACGAAGGAATATTCTCATTATGAGCATATGTCAATTGCGGGAGAGCGGTAGTTTCGTTCCGGAAAGGGCGCGTTCATCGAGGACGGTCTGGCGGAAGCGGAAAAGCTTTGCCGGTCGTCCGCCGGTTTCGGTGGCCATGTCGCCGGTTTCTTCCACCAGTTGCTGCTGTTCGATCAGCCGGCGAAAATTCTGCTTGTGCAGCGTCAGCCCGGCCAACGCCTCGACGGCGCGCTGCAATTGCAGTAGCGTGAAGGTATCGGCCATCAGTTCGAATACCACCGGCCGGTATTTGATTTTGGCCCTCAACCGGGCAATTCCGGTGGCGAGGATGCGGCGGTGATCGGCGAACATCGGCCTTCCGAAATTGATCCGGGGTTCGGCCTGCGCTTCCTCAACCAGCCCCGCCTCATACAGCAGCTCATAGCGCTGAAGGGTGAGTTCCTCGTTCCAGCCGCCGCCGTCGAGGCCGAAGGTAAAATCGGCCCGCAAGTGGCGCTGGTTTTTACAAGATGGGTCGGAATCCGCCCATGCCCGCAGCTTCTCGACGATGCTGGCGAGAACCGCGGGGCGTCCTTGGCGATGGTCTTCCCACGGGAAATAATCGTACCATCCGTGCCAGAAAGGACGTTTGCCGTCCATCGCCTCCTGTTCGCGGACAAGTCCCAGATAGCCGATGGAGATGGTTCTGCCGCCCGGAATATCGTTGTTTCGGTCGCGGTCGGCGAAGGTGTAGAGCTGCTCGAGATAACCGACGGGATGATGCGTCTGCTCGTGAATCCATTCCCGCAAGCCGCTTTGAAGCGTCCTGTGACCGAATTCGAAGGGTCCCGAAGGAAGCGCCGCCCCCGCCCGAACGGTCATCACGCGCGGTTCATCTCCGGTAATGGCGGTGACGACGGCAATGAGTTCGGCATGGGCAAGCCCGATGGTCACGGCGGCTCCTGTGATCTGTAGCGGCAAGGTCAATCTTCTTTGGCACAGGAAGATCGCTTCGCCAACATGGCTGCCGAAATGGCCTGTCGATAAGCGACCGGCCAAAAAAGATACTATATCAGACAAAAGAATGAATTCTTGTGGTTAGCCGTTTATCGTCCATTATGGTAGAGACCCGCCACAAGCATCTCAGACTGTTGAAGGCCGATGTTGAAGAACATATCTCTCGAAGAGACACTTGTGGGTTACTACACCTGGAATATCGGGCAAAATCTGGTTTATCTGGATGCCGTGGCCGCGCGCCTGCGGGAGGTTCTTCCGGAAAAGGCCGCCCGCGGTATCCCGGTAGAGGATTTTATTGCACAAATCGAAAGCGGCTCCCGGGCGCGTGTGGCTGAAGCCGTCTATAATTCGCTGACGAACGGCGTGTTTTACGATCAGGAATACCGTATCCAGCTCACCTCCGGTGGTTTTCGCTGGCTGCGGACAACAGGACGCGTGATCCTCGACAGCGATCGGCTTCCGATCATGGCCATGGGCACGGTCAGGGATATCAGCGCAGGCAAGCTTCTATTGATGTGATGGGCGGCCGTGGCCTCTCGCAAGGGAACGTCAGACCGATTTTATTTTGTTCATTGTTTTTGATGTTGCGGTGACATGGTCCGGCAGGTCGCAATTTTGCTGTTTCAGATCGCCCTGGTCATAGGCGTCGCCATAGCCGGCATGCGGATTGCCTCGCTCGTCAATGGCGAGACTGCCTCCGCCCCGGCAGGACTTGCGGCCAACACCGAACAGCTGTGGACCACCTCGCCCGTACGGGTTGACCCCACCCGGCAGGAATACGAGCGCGTCCCGACCCCGCCGGATCCCTTCCCGCTGAAGATGCATGCCGACCAGCGCCTTCGCGTCATCTCCAGCAGCCGCTTCACCTTCAAAAACGAGGAGTTCCGCCTCGCGGGCGTGGAGGAGGTGGAGAGAAACCGTGTCTGCACCACCCCGGACGGCCGCCGTTATGCCTGCGGCCTCAATGCCTTCAAAGCGCTGGAGAACCTTTTGCGCGGCAGATATATCGAATGTCGCGTGGTGGGGGAGAGCGGCGCGCTCCGTTCTCTGGAATGCCGTATCAACGGACAGGATGTGCGGGCGTTATTACGATAGATGGCCGGGTGAGGTTGGACTGAAGGTCGCACGATTCAGATTTACTGACGTGATGAATTTTATCTTGGGAAATTTGGTGGAGCTAAGCGGGATCGAACCGCTGACCTCTTGCATGCCATGCAAGCGCTCTCCCAGCTGAGCTATAGCCCCATAAGGGTTCCGGCATTTCTTCCGGTTCCGGGAACCGAAGCGGTTGTTGTTCCGTTCGGTGGCGGCTTACTACTGCGGCTTTCCGACGAGTGCAAGCATAAAAAACGGCCCGGCGTCATTTTTTTGTCGTCGGGCCGAATTATCGAATAAAATCAAGCTTCTTCGTCGTCGCCCGATACGCCGATGATACCGGACATGTCGTCGTCGTCATCTTCGTCGTCGGTTTCCAGGAAGGTGTCGTCGTCGTCGTCGATTTCGACGTCATCGTCGTCGCCGAGATCAGGGATATCGTCGCCGCTGTTGTCGCCGTCGGCATCTTCCAGCGACACGAGTTCGACTTCCGTGTTTTCGGTATCGACTTCCGCTACATCCTCTTCTTCAGCCTGCTCGAGCTTTGCCTGAGCTGTGCTTTCCTCGAAGAAGGAGAGCGGCCAGGACTTGCCGGTGTAAGGAGAAACGACCGGATCGCGGTTCAGATCGTAGAACTTCTTGCCGGTATCGGGGTCTGTGCGCTTGGTACCAAGTTCCGCTTTTGCCACTGTCTAAGCCTCAAATTGTCGAATGAGTTTCGGTGTGTACGCCGTAAAACCGGCATAGACGGTAAAATTTATAGCCGGTCCCCTTAATCGTTGCGCTCTTTCGTGTCAAAGACAAACTTCGGGTGCCTCCTGCCTTGGCGCAACCCCTGTGCGGGAATGCTGATATAAATCGTAAGGCGTGTCGCACTCTATTATATGAATAACAGATGCACAGGCGGAAAGCTTAATGACCTTCACGATCGCCATAGACGGGCCGGCTGCGGCGGGCAAGGGAACCCTGTCGCGAAAGATCGCGGAAGCCTACGGTTTTCATCATCTCGATACCGGGCTGACCTACAGGGCGACAGCGAAGGCGCTTCTGGACGCGGGCCTGCCGCTGGATGACGAGGCCGTGGCGGAGAAGGTCGCCCTGGAGGTCGATCTTGCGGGGCTCGACCGCTCCGTCCTGTCCCGGCACGATATTGGCGAAGCCGCGTCGAGGATTGCGGTGATGACGCCGGTGAGGCGGGCGCTCGTGATGGCGCAGCAGCGTTTTGCCTTGAGGGAGCCGGGTACGGTTCTCGATGGCCGCGATATCGGCACGGTAGTATGCCCGGATGCGCCAGTGAAGCTATATGTCACCGCCTCTGCCGACGTGCGGGCGCGCCGGCGCTACGATGAGATTCTGGCAAATGGCGGCACCGCGGATTATGATGTCATTTTCGCCGAGGTGAAAAAACGCGACGAGCGCGACATGGGCCGCGCCGACAGTCCGCTGAAGCCGGCGGAAGACGCACACTTGCTAGATACGTCGGAAATGAGTATAGAGGCGGCGTTTCAGGCCGCGCGCACGATCATCGACGCCGCTCTGAAGAGATAGGTTTTTCGCGGAACGGCTTCCTGCCGTCTGCGTTTAGTCAGGAATTGCCCGAAGACATGTCCTTGCGCCGGAAAGCCTCTTGAAAAGGCGGGCATGGGGTCGGGTATCAACAACACTAGCCCACCGGCGCTTTTGTATTCGCCATCGCGCGGATGCAATCAGGAGATTTCATGTCAGTATCTACCCCCACGCGCGAAGATTTCGCAGCGCTTCTCGAAGAATCCTTTGCCTCCAACGATCTTGCCGAAGGCTATGTTGCCAAGGGTATCGTAACGGCAATCGAGAAGGACGTTGCCATCGTCGACGTCGGCCTCAAGGTTGAAGGCCGCGTACCGTTGAAGGAATTCGGCGCGAAGTCCAAGGACGGCACGCTGAAGGTCGGCGACGAAGTCGAAGTTTACGTCGAGCGCATTGAAAACGCTCTCGGCGAAGCCGTTCTGTCGCGCGAGAAGGCTCGCCGCGAAGAAAGCTGGGTCAAGCTCGAAGCCAAGTTCGAAGCTGGCGAGCGCGTCGAAGGCGTCATCTTCAACCAGGTCAAGGGTGGTTTCACCGTCGATCTGGATGGCGCTGTTGCGTTCCTGCCGCGTTCGCAGGTCGACATTCGTCCGATCCGCGACGTTACCCCGCTGATGCACAACCCGCAGCCCTTCGAAATCCTCAAGATGGACAAGCGTCGCGGCAACATCGTTGTTTCGCGTCGTACGGTTCTCGAAGAGTCGCGTGCCGAGCAGCGTTCTGAAATCGTTCAGAACCTCGAAGAAGGTCAGGTTGTTGACGGCGTCGTCAAGAACATCACCGATTACGGTGCGTTCGTTGACCTCGGCGGCATCGACGGTCTGCTGCACGTCACCGACATGGCATGGCGCCGCGTCAACCATCCTTCGGAAATCCTCAACATTGGCCAGCAGGTCAAGGTTCAGATCATCCGCATCAACCAGGAAACCCACCGTATCTCGCTCGGCATGAAGCAGCTCGAGTCGGATCCGTGGGATGGCATCTCCGCCAAGTACCCGGTTGGCAAGAAGATCTCCGGTACGGTCACGAACATCACCGACTACGGTGCATTCGTTGAACTGGAGCCGGGCATCGAAGGCCTGATCCACATTTCCGAAATGTCCTGGACCAAGAAGAACGTACACCCCGGCAAGATCCTGTCCACGAGCCAGGAAGTTGACGTTGTCGTTCTCGAAGTCGATCCGTCCAAGCGCCGTATCTCGCTCGGTCTCAAGCAGACGCTTGAAAACCCGTGGCAGGCATTCGCTTACAGCCATCCGGCTGGCACGGAAGTCGAAGGCGAAGTCAAGAACAAGACCGAATTCGGCCTGTTCATTGGCCTCGAAGGCGATGTCGACGGCATGGTTCACCTGTCGGACCTCGACTGGAACCGTCCGGGCGAGCAGGTCATCGAAGAGTACAACAAGGGTGACGTCGTTAAGGCTGTCGTTCTCGACGTTGACGTTGAGAAGGAACGCATCTCGCTCGGCATCAAGCAGCTCGGCAAGGACGCTGTCGGCGAAGCCGCTTCTTCCGGCGACCTGCGCAAGAACGCAGTCGTTTCCGCTGAAGTCACCGCGGTCAACGATGGCGGTATCGAAGTGAAGCTCGTCAACCACGAAGACCTCACCTCGTTCATCCGTCGCGCTGATCTTTCCCGTGACCGTGACGAGCAGCGCCCTGAGCGCTTCTCCGTTGGCCAGGTTGTCGACGCCCGCGTCGTCAACTTCTCGAAGAAGGACCGCAAGGTCATGCTTTCGATCAAGGCTCTGGAAATCGCTGAAGAAAAGGAAGCCGTCGCACAGTTCGGTTCGTCCGACTCGGGCGCTTCGCTCGGCGACATCCTCGGCGCGGCTCTGAAGAACCGCGGCGAATAATCGTCTAGATCGTTGAAATGAAGAACCCGCCGGAATTTTCCGGCGGGTTTTTTCTTGGGCAATCGGCCGGCAGGCAATGTGGCGTTCAGAGGACGCCGCTCATCTTGAGGTAATAATTCTCCGCACTGTCGTCGGCGGCCGTCGCCGTCGGACGTTCCTGCGTGTCGATCCCGTCATTGGCGGCAACGCGCTCTTCCAGGCCGTCGTCATCGCCGGAATTTTCAGACTCCGCTCCGCTTTCGCTTTCCGCCTCATCGTCGGAAAAAGGCCCGCCGCCCCGGGGTGGCGCTTCTGATTCGTAATCATCATCGGCAGGGGGATAAGCGACGAGCGGCAGCGGCGTGCCGTCTTTTGCCAGAGCGGCGGCAACCAGCGATTGCGAGGCGGATTGCTCCATCATCGCCATTCTCGCTTCCGGGTCCAGCGGGAGTCGCGAAGAGTAGGGAGCTTCAGGCCGGTGAGCCACTGTTTCCGCTTCTTCCCCTGTTGGGTGGGCAGCGGACGTCATCAGCCCCGACTTTTCGGTTGGCTGATCCTCCGGCGATGGCGGCTCGATGCCCTGCGGCATGGCGGGGGGCTGCTGCGTCGTGCTTGCTCTCGCCGGCAGTTTGCCGGCCGTGGCGGCCAGCACAAGACTGGCCACGTTCTCTGCATCAGTTGCAGGCGGGCCGAAGATTGGTGGTGAGGCGGTGCGGACGTCTTTCTGCTCGGTCTTCATCATCTCCCGAGGCGGAAGGGCAGGGCGTGTTTCGCCGGTTTGCGCGCGAGGCGAATTGCCTGGACGGGTCTCTGCCGGCGCTTCTTTTGTCATGCTGCCCGTCTGCGGCTGAAGCGGACGCGTCGTGTTTTCCGTCCTGCCTTCCGGTTTTGCCGGCTGGTCTGGCAGGTCGGGCGCATCTACTGGCGCGGCGGAATGCCGGACGGCTCCTTCCGGTTGCGCGGTCAGCGCCGCGGGAGTTGCCTTCATTGCCGCACCGCTGAGGGCGAGTGGGCCGGTGAGCAGCGGCAACAGACGGCCGGTTGTCGTGGAGCCCGGCAATTGCGCTGCCGCGGGTGGATTGGAACGGAACTCCGCATTGGGGCTCGCGGCGGTCGGCTGCTGCCTGGGCTGGGCGGGCGCCGGACTGGCGGAATTATTCTGCTGATAGGAGGAGACCACCGCCCTCGCAGCCAGATCGGCCCCCCTGTAACGCGATAGTTCGATCAGCAGCGCAAGCCGCGCCGCATCCGGTCCCGTCGGCTGTTTCAGGATTTCCGCGAGCATCGAAAGGCTGAGACCCTGCAGTGCTTTGCCAATCTGCTGTTCCAGCGCAAGACGCTGCGCGGGCGGCAGGGCGCGTAAGGCTTCCGTCAGACGCCCGACATAGGTTTCGACGGCTTCGCCGTCCCGTCGCGGCAGGTTCATCAGCTTGCCGAGTGTTTCCGCCAAGACTGCGGTGCTCCGGGCCAGATGGAACTCGCCGGCGAGGGAGGCCACTGCAGCCCGTGAAAAAAGGCTGGCGCTCTGTTCGGGAAGGGCAGCGCTTGGTTGCGGCTGCACGACGCCTTTCGGCTGCGCGCGCTGCGCCGGCGCGAGCGAGGCTCCATAGGTGGCATCGGCTGCGGAAACTTTGGATACAGGCGGTAACATGCTGCGCTCCGTTTCTATCGGTGGCCGGCGCCGGCTGCGAAAGCGCCAATCCCCATTGGCTCTGTGATCCGCATCTGCCTCGAATGTTGAAAATCGCCACGCCGCTGGCATACAGGTGTCATCTCGCCCGCTCATGCGGGAGCGCCATGTGCACCATAGGCTCGAAGGCCGCTCTTTTCAGCGCACACAGAATCATCAAGCCGAATCCTCGCCTGCAGATATTAAGATTTGGCTAACCAAGTGATTGCGCACGGCCGGACCGGCTCAGGGCGAAACGCCTATGAACATGCGATAAAGCCCGTTGTCGTCCGAGTTGACGGAGGAGATACGATCGGGTTCGCTCACCGTGACTTCCAGCGCCTCCGGCGGCATGGCATCCAGCCAGCTCGCTTTCGGAAAGCTTCGCTCCGGCTGGATTTCTGCGGGCGCGATAGTCGCTTCTTCGCCAGCCAGTGGAATGATGGTGGCATCCTCCGGCGCGAGGGGCGGAGCCGCCATGGAAAGAAGGGCCTGGGCCGCGTTCGGTTCGGCATCGTGAATGGCGCCGCCTGACACGCCTGAGATATCGACCATGTCTGAACTCACATCATGTTTCGCTCACGTGACAGTTCCAGACGGCAATCATGCCGCCTTTTTCTTCAGCAATGCATAAAGGCCGTTTTCATCGACCGAAATCGGCAAGATGTCGGCTCCGGCAGCTTCGACAGCGGCCTGTGCATCAAGCAGCTTTTCCGCCTCGTTTTCCGCATCGGCCGGCGTGGTGGCCGCATCCGCTCCCTCAGGCTCGTTATCGCCTTCAGCAGGTGGGGCCTCTTCCGCCGGCGTCGCCGCGAGCACGGAAATCAGGGCGATTTCCGATGACATGTCGGCGGGGTCCTGGCCGGCTGCGCCATCCGCCTTCTCATCGGCGGAGGCGTCAATGTGCTCCTTCACGACGTCCTGAAGTTCCTGCACGTCCTCAAGCTTGCCCTGTGCGTCACGGGTCTGGATATCTTCTTCCCGTTCGGCTGCCACTTCCGCATCGTTGATTTCGCCAATGCGCTTTTCGCCACGTTCGGCCTGCAATTCTTCCTTAGACTTCGGATCTGCCACGTCTTCCAGACGCTGGATGACCTTCAGGGTCTCCCTCGTCATGAAGAGAGTGCCTTGTGCCTCGTCATTGAGCGCATCTTTTACCGCTCGCGCCTGATCTCCGTAAGGATTGGCGATGGCGGCGATCATCGCGCTGGCTGAGATGCCGAGCTCCTCGAGACCGGTCGATTCCTCCAGTTCACTGATGTTCATGGGCAAGGTCGCCCGCGCGGCCATGATGGCCTCCGACATCTGCGCGCCAAAATCCTCCTCCGTTCCGGTGAGGCCGGCACGCTCGGCGATGCGGGCGGCAAGCGCCGCCATGGGATCGGTTTTGGCGTTGACGCCGTTGTTCAGCACATCGACGACCTGCAACTGCGAAACACCGAAGGAGGCGAGGGAAATTGTGGTGGCTTTTCCCCGCGCATCGGTTTTTTCGAAACTCTGGGTCAGGGTCAGCGCATCCTGAAGCCTTTGTGCAAAGGAAAAATTGGATTCATCCACGTCCTGCGTGATGCCGAGGGCGGCGGAAAAGCGGGAAACAAGCGAGGCGAAGGCATCCGGGTCCGGCTTCATGGCACCGAAGAGATAAGCGCTTATCTTCTCATTGGCGACGCGCTGGCTTTCATCCGGCTGCGGGTTCGTTCTGACCGCATCATCCTTCTTGGTGCCGTTGGCCTTTTCCTGCTCCTCGCGCTGGCGTTCCTCGATGGATTCGACCATCGAGCGCATGAGGTCGCTCACTGCAATGCCCGCCGTCTGTTGTAGCGGAGTAATCATCTGGAAAGTCCCCGGCCGCCCAAAGTTACGGCCGAGAATAGGCAAGTCTGGTAAATCAGTGTTTAAACGAAGGCGAAAACGCTCAGCTATGGGCGAAAATGTCGGTTTCGTCCCAGCCGAGCAGGTCTAGCTTTGCACGGGTCGGTAAAAACGCGAAACAGGCATCGGCATGATCAAGGCGGCCGTCGCGAATGAGACGCGCCGTCAGCTTGTCGCGCAGCGCATGCAGATAAAGAACGTCGGAAGCGGCATATTCGAGCTGCGCCGGGGAAAGCGTTTGCGCTGCCCAGTCCGAAGATTGCTGCGCCTTGGAAATATCGACCTCAAGCATTTCCTTGAGGTTGTCCTTCAGCCCGTGCCGGTCCGTATAGGTGCGGGTCAGCCGTGAAGCGATCTTAGTGCAGAAGACAGGCGTGGTCGTCACACCGAACGTATGAAAAAGCACGGCGATATCGAAACGGCCATAGTGAAAGATCTTCTGGTGGGCGGGATCGGCAAGCATGCGCACGAGGTTCGGCGCTTCTTTCTGCCCAGCGGCGATGCGGATGATGTCTGCCGTGCCGTCGCCCGGCGAAAGCTGGACGACGCAGAGGCGGTCGCGACGCGGCACCAGACCCAGCGTTTCCGTATCGATGGCGATGGCGCCGGTATAGCGCGCGGCATCTTCGGCGGAAATATCGCCTTCGTGATAACGGATGGGTGCTGCCATGTCCTGCTCCAGAAATTCCAGTCTACTGCTCCGGCTATAACGGAAAGACCAGCGGGACGATACCGTTTTATCGGTCGGTCCGCCGCGCCACGCCGCACGCCCTTGGCACTTGCCTTTGCGAAAGTCCCCGGGTTAGGGTCGGAAATCTTTTCCTGACAAATTGCATGAATTCCCAATGACAAAGAAAATCTATCTCGCCGGACCGGAAGTGTTCCTCCCGAATGCGCGCGAAATGCTCGACCTCAAGGCAGCACTGGCGCGGGAGGCCGGCTTCATCCCGCTTTCGCCGGGCGATCTGCAGATCCCGCCGGCGGATACCAGGATCGGTCATGGCTGCAACATCAATGAAGTCGACGAAGGGATGATGCTTGAAGCGGATGCCGTGATTGCCAATCTCACACCGTTTCGCGGCATCGCCGCCGACACGGGAACGAGCTACGAGCTGGGTTTCATGTGCGCGCTGGGCAAGCCGGTGTTCGCCTACACCAATGTCGCGGCCAATCACTTCAGCCGCATCAAGGCGCATTACGGCAATGTTGTCACCGTGGATGAAACAGGCCGGTATCGCGGGCCGGACGGGTTGTCAATCGAGAATTTCGACATGGTCGACAATCTCATGCTGCACGGCGGGATTTTGCGGCGGGGCGGCAACGTTATTGTCGGCGACGTTTCCGATGAGGACTTATATACGGATCTCGCGGCCTACCGGCGTTGCCTTGCAGCGGCGGCGGAAAAACTACTGACACCGATTGACCCTGAAAAAACGAATAGAGTGGAGGCATCATCATGAGCGGAACCATCCTCATCACCGGCGCGACGTCGGGCTTCGGAGAGGCTACGGCCCGACGCTTCATCAGAGAAGGCTGGAAGGTCATCGGCACGGGCCGTCGGGCGGAACGACTGGAGGCACTGGCGGCCGAACTCGGATCGGCTTTCTACGGCGCCGCCTTCGACATCACCGATGAGGACGCGGCCGAAAAAGCGCTTGCCGCCTTGCCGGAGGGCTTCCGAGACATCGATGTCCTCGTCAACAATGCCGGTCTGGCACTGGGCACGGCCCCCGCGCCGCAGGTGCCGCTAAAGGACTGGCAGACCATGGTGAACACCAACATCACCGGTCTACTGAACATCACCCACCATCTCCTGCCGACACTGATCGACCGTAAAGGTATCGTCGTCAACCTTTCGTCTGTTGCCGCGCACTATCCCTATACGGGCGGCAATGTATACGGCGGCACCAAAGCCTTCCTGCGGCAGTTTTCGCTCGGTCTGCGCTCGGATCTGCACGGCAAGGGCGTCAGGGTAACCTCGATCGAACCGGGCATGTGCGAAACGGAATTTACGCTGGTGCGCACCGGGGGCAATCAGGAAGCTTCGGACAATCTCTACAAAGGCGTCAATCCGATCACGGCCGATGATATCGCCAACACCATCTATTGGGTCGCCTCGCAGCCCAAACATATCAACATCAACAGTCTTGAGCTCATGCCAGTCAACCAGTCCTTCGCCGGTTTCCAGGTCTACCGGGAGAGCTGACTTGTCGCGGTAGGGTAGGTTCTGCCGAAAAACCGGGCAGTCATTCCGGAGCTATGCAGAAATGCAATGCTGCATTGCGAGACTTGCTCTGTTAAAATTCACAGATACCGCTATATTCAAATCATCGAAGCGACGCACTCCTCCTCCCAGCGTCGCTCGATGTGGATCGGTGGTACTCCTCCTCCCAATCACCGATCAAGTTTGAAGCCTGCCGCACCTCCTCCCGCGGCAGGCTTTTTCCTTTTCTTGGCTCTTTTTTTGTAGTGGATTGGCGTCCGTTTCCCGGCTGCACGCGATGCGTGGATAAGGGGCTGGTTTCTCCCTTGGATTCCGGGGGATTTTCGATTTCCGCGTCAAGGCAACGACTGCTGAAATCAGGCTCGCATCGATCACGATTTCGTTATGTCTAGATAAATATGCACAGTTTTGTGGCGGTGCGTCCTCCCGCCCCATTGCTTAGCCTTCCCCCTGTGGTTAAGCATGGGCAAAAGAACGCTTGGGAGGTGCCGGCACGCCAGTGTCCGTGCGCCCGAAGGCGGCGGGGAGAGAATGGCAGACTTTCAAGAGGCGCTGAAGCAGTTTCAGCCGATCGCGGTTTCATCGATCGCTGAAGACGAGCTCAGGTTGCGGTTGCGTGGCCTGCAGGCGCGAATGACCCAGCAAAACATCAAGGCGGTCTGGCTCGACGCTTCGTCGTCGCTGACTTATTATACCGGTCTGTCGCTTGGCCTTTCCGAGCGTATTCACGGTGCTCTGGTGCCGGCCGAGGGCGAGCCGATCTATATAAGCCCGACCTTCGAGGAACCGAAACTCCAGACCCTGATCCGTATCCCCGGCGCAGTCGCCACCTGGGAAGAGGATGAAAGCCCGTTCGACCTGATGACAAGGCGTATCGGTGCGCTGGCCTGTGCAGGTCACTTCGTCGCCATTGATCCCGCCACGCCCTTTGTTTTCGCATCCGCGCTCATGCAGCGTCTGGAAGGCCGCATCATTTCCGCTCAGCCGTTGATTGTCGCCCAGCGGCAGGTCAAGTCTGCAGCGGAGATCGCCCTCATTCAGACAGCGATGGATGCGAGCTATAATGTGCAAAAGGCCGTGTTCGAAGGCCTGCGTCCCGGCATCTCCACCACGGAAGTCGCGGATTTCGTCAATGCCGCCCATATTGCCCTTGGCATGAAGCCGCTTTTTGTGGCGGTGCAGTTCGGCGAGGCGACGGCCTATCCGCATGGCGTGCCCCATGCGCAGACGCTGAACCAGGGCGACATGGTGCTGGTCGACCTCGGTGGTATTCTTCATGGCTATCGTTCCGATATCACCCGTACCTATGTCTTTGGCAAGCCAACGGAACGGCAGCGTTTTCTCTGGAATGCCGAACGCGACGCACAGGCCGCGGCCTTCGCTGCCGCCCGCGTTGGCGCCGCGTGTTTCGAGGTGGACAAGGCCGCCCGTGACAGTCTGAAGGCGGCCGGATTTGGTCCGGATTATCAGCTTCCCGGTCTGCCGCACCGTACGGGTCACGGGCTTGGGCTGGATATTCACGAAGAACCCTATATCGTTGCAGGAAATGCCACGGCGCTTGAGCCCGGCATGTGTTTTTCCATCGAGCCGATGCTGTGCGTTTATGGGGAATGCGGCGTTCGTCTCGAAGATATCGCGTACATGACGGAGGCAGGGCCGCGCTGGTTCTGCCCACCGGAAACGAACCTCGACCGGTTGTTTCAGCCGGTCGCCGGGTAATTGGTCGGGAGGCAAAGACCGAACGGCGAGACGGGCATCCCCGTGCCGCCGCTGACCAGAAGAGGTAGGCCCCTGGAGGGGGCCGCAGGAACTCAGAAAAAGAGGGAAAGGACCATCAGATGAAAATGCTGACCCGCAGTTTGCTTATCGCTTCTGCACTTGCGATGACTTCCGCCATGCCAGCCATGGCGAAGACCTTCGTTTACTGCTCCGAGGCATCGCCGGAAGGCTTTGATCCGTCGCCTTACACCGCCGGCGGCACCTTCGACGCTTCCGCGCATCCGGTCTACAACCGTCTGACGGAGTTCAAAAAGGGCACGACAGAAGTAGAGCCGGGCCTTGCGGAAAAGTGGGACGTTTCCAAGGATGGTCTCGAGTACACTTTCCACCTGCGCAAGGGCGTCAAGTGGCACTCCAACGACAAGTTCACGCCGAGCCGCGAATTCAACGCTGACGACGTGATCTTCAGCTACAATCGCCAGGGCGACGCGAAGAACCCGTGGAACCAGTATATCGCAGGCATCACCTACGAATATTACAACTCGATGGAAATGCCGTCCCTGATCAAGGAAATCGTCAAGGTCGACGATTACACGGTCAAGTTCGTGCTGACCCGTCCGGAAGCGCCGTTCCTCGCCAACATCGCCATGCCTTTCGCATCCATCGTGTCGAAGGAATATGCCGATACGCTTGAGAAGGCCGGCACCAAGGAAGACTTCAACAACCTGCCGATCGGCACCGGTCCGTTCAAGTTCGTCGCCTATCAGAAGGACGCGGTCATCCGCTTCCAGAAGAACGCCGACTACTGGGGTGAAGCCCCGAAGATCGACGACTTGATCTTCGCGATCACGCCTGACGCCGCGGTTCGCCTGCAGAAGCTGAAGGCTGGCGAATGCCACCTGATGCCATACCCTGCTCCGGCTGATCTCGCGACCATCCGCGCCGACAAGAACCTCAAGCTCGATGAACAGCCGGGCCTGAACGTCGCTTACTTCGCCTACAACACGACCGTTGCACCTTTCGACAAGCCGGAAGTCCGCAAGGCGCTGAACATGGCGATGAACAAGCAGGCGATCATCGACGCCGTGTTCCAGGGTGCAGGCCAGGTTGCCAAGAACCCGATCCCGCCGACAATGTGGTCCTACAACGACAGCATCAAGGACGATGCTTACGATCCGGAAGCTGCCAAGAAGGCTCTCGAAGCCGCTGGCGTCAAGGATCTGTCGATGAAGATCTGGGCGATGCCGGTGCAGCGTCCTTACATGCCGAACGCCCGTCGTACCGCCGAGCTGATCCAGTCGGATTTTGCTAAGGTCGGCGTCAAGGCCGAGATCGTCTCCTTCGAGTGGGGTGAATATCTCAAGAAGTCCACCGAAACGAAGCGCGACGGTGCCGTCATCCTCGGCTGGACCGGCGACAACGGCGACCCGGACAACTTCCTCAGCGTTCTCCTGTCCTGCGCCGCAACCGGTGAAGGCGGTGCGAACCGTGCACAGTGGTGCAACAAGGAGTTCTCGGACCTCTTGGCCAAGGCAAAGCAGACCACCGACGTTGCCGAGCGCACCAAGCTTTATGAGCAGGCACAGGTGATCTTCAAGGAACAGGCTCCGTGGGCGACGCTTGCGCACTCCACGCAGTTCGTTCCCATGTCCGCCAAGGTTTCCGGCTTCACCATGAGCCCGCTTGGCGACTTCACCTTCGAAAACGTCGACATCGCGGAGTAATCCCCGAACAACCGGACGCGCGGAAGAACCCTGTTCTTCCGCGCGTCTTTTCAGGAAAAAGCCATGATCCGGTTCATTCTCGGCAAACTTCTCTATCTCGTTCCGACCTTCCTCGGGATCACCATCGTTGCCTTCGCCTTCGTGCGCGTCCTGCCGGGCGATCCCGTGCTGCTGATGGCGGGCGAGCGTGGCATTTCGCCCGAACGGCATGCGCAGCTTGCCGAACAGCTCGGCTTTGCCCAGCCCGTGTGGCAGCAATATCTTCATTTCCTGGGACGGCTGCTTCAGGGCGATCTCGGTAATTCGCTGGTCACCAAGAAGCCGGTTCTCACCGAGTTCCTGTCGCTCTTTCCCGCGACGGTCGAGCTTGGTCTCGTCGCCATCATCATCGCAACGCTCATCGGCGTGCCGGTCGGTGTCATCGCCGCCATCAGACGTGGTTCCTGGTTCGACCAGATTTCCATGACGACGGCTCTGGTCGGTTTTTCCATGCCGATCTTCTGGTGGGGGCTGCTGCTCATCATCATGTTCTCCGGTATCCTGCAATGGACGCCGGTTTCGGGCCGCATCTCGCTGATGTATTTCTTCCCCTCCGTCACCGGTTTCATGCTGATCGACAGCCTGATTTCGGGACAGAAGGGCGCCTTCGCCTCGGCCTTTTCGCATCTCATCCTGCCCTCGGTGGTGCTTGCCACCATTCCGCTTGCCGTCATTGCGCGCCAGACGCGCTCGGCCATGCTGGAGGTTCTGGGCGAGGATTATGTGCGCACGGCCCGCGCCAAGGGCATGTCGCCTTCCCGTGTCGTCGGCATCCATGCGCTGCGCAACGCCATGATCCCCGTCATCACCACCATCGGTCTGCAGATCGGCGTGCTGATGGCTGGCGCCATCCTGACCGAAACCATCTTTTCCTGGCCGGGTATCGGCAAGTGGATGATCGATTCCATCTCGCGCCGCGACTATCCGGTCGTGCAGAGCGGCCTGCTGTTGATTGCGGGTCTGGTGATGATCGTCAACCTGCTCGTCGACCTGACCTACGGCCTCATCAATCCAAGGATCCGTCACAAATGAGCGATGTGACCACAGCTCCGGTCGTCAGGCTTTCTGACGCCGCCATCCGCCGCCGGATGATCGCCGATTTCTGGTTCTATTTCCGTCAGAACCGTGGTGCCGTCATCGGCCTTGCCGTGTTTATTCTCCTCGTGCTGGTCGCGGTTTTTGCGCCGCTGATCGCACCGCATGATCCAACCCAGCAATATCGCGATGCGCTGCTGGTGCCGCCGGTCTGGCAGGAAGGCGGCCGTGCCGGCTTCTTCTTCGGCACCGACGCCGTCGGGCGTGACATGTTGTCCCGCCTGATCTACGGCGCGCAATATTCGCTGTTCATCGGCATCGTTGTCGTTTCCATCGCGCTCGTTGGCGGCATTGTCATCGGTCTCATCGCAGGCTTCTTCGGCGGCTGGGTCGATACCGTCATCATGCGTGTGATGGACGTCATCCTGGCGTTCCCATCGCTGCTTCTGGCGCTGGTGCTGGTCGCGATCCTTGGGCCGGGGCTCACCAACGCGATGATCGCCATTGCCATCGTCTATCAGCCGCATTTTGCGCGTCTGACGCGTGCGGCGGTGATGAGCGAGCTTCGGCGTGAATATGTCACGGCCGCGCGCGTGGCCGGTGCCGGCAATCTCCGGCTGATGTTCAAGACCATCCTGCCGAACTGCCTTGCGCCACTGATCGTACAGGCAACGCTTTCGTTCTCGTCTGCGGTTCTCGATGCGGCCGCACTCGGCTTCCTCGGCATGGGCGCTCAGCCGCCTGCCTCCGAATGGGGCACGATGCTGGCGGAAGCGCGTGAGTTCATTCTGCGCGCCTGGTGGGTTGTTACCCTTCCCGGCCTGACGATCCTGATCTCGGTGCTTGCCATCAACCTGATGGGTGACGGGCTGCGTGATGCGCTCGATCCCAAACTGAAGCGGAGCTGAGATATGAGCCTGCTGAAAATCAAGAACCTGACGGTTAAATTCGCCACCGCCACCGGTGCCTTCACCGCCGTCGACGGCATTGATGTGTCCGTGGACAAACACGAAGTGCTGGCCATCGTCGGTGAATCCGGTTCGGGCAAATCGGTATCGATGCTCGCCGTCATGGGCCTGCTGCCCGATACGGCGACGATTACCGCCGATGAGATGGTCTTTGACGGCATCAATCTGCTGGCCATGTCGCCGCAGGAGCGCCGCAAGCTGATCGGCCGTGAGATCACTATGATCTTCCAGGAGCCGGTCGCCTCGCTCAATCCGTCCTTCACGGTCGGTTTCCAGATCGAGGAAGTGCTTCGCCTCAATCTCGGCATGAGCGGCGCTGCCGCACGCGCCCGCGCGCTGGAGCTATTCCGTGCTGTCGGTATTCCCGATCCGGAATCCAAGCTCAAGGCCTATCCGCACCAGATGTCGGGCGGGCAGTGCCAGCGCGTGATGATCGCCATTGCGATTGCCTCCAAGCCGCGTCTCCTGATCGCCGACGAGCCGACGACTGCGCTCGACGTGACGATACAGAAGCAGATTCTCGACCTGCTGATGAAGCTGCAGGAAGAATATGGCATGGCGCTGATCCTCATCACCCACGATATGGGCGTGGTTGCCGAGACCGCCGATCGTGTCGTCGTGCAATATAAGGGCCGCAAGATGGAGGAGGCGGATGTGCTGAGCCTCTTCGAAGCCCCGCAGCATCCCTACACCAAGGCATTGCTTTCGGCCCTGCCGGAAAATGCCACCGGCGACCGTCTGCCCACCGTCTCCGATTTCTTCGGCAAGGAGGGCGTTCGATGAGTATCGTGGTTGAAGGCAAGGGCATTACCCGCGACTATCACGTTCCCGGCGGCCTGTTCGGCGGTGCGAGAATGGTGCAGGCCCTGAAGGGCATCGATTTCGCCGTCGAGCGCGGCAAGACGCTCGCCATTGTCGGTGAATCCGGCTCGGGCAAGTCGACGCTGGCTCGCATCATTGCCCTCATCGATCCGGCTTCCGGCGGCGAATTGAAGATCGATGGCCAGCCGGTCGATATCGCCAGGCGCCGTCCCGGCACGGAAATGCGCTCCAAGGTGCAGATGGTGTTCCAGAACCCCTATGGCAGCCTCAATCCGCGCCAGAAGGTGGGTGACGTGCTGATGGAACCACTCATCATCAACACGAAGATTCCTGCTTCCGAGCGCCGCGAGCGGGCTGAAGCCATGCTGGTTAAGGTCGGCCTTGGTCCTGAGCATTTCAACCGTTATCCGCACATGTTCTCCGGCGGCCAGCGCCAGCGCATCGCCATTGCGCGTGCACTGATGCTGAACCCGGCGCTGCTGGTGCTGGACGAGCCGGTCTCGGCACTCGATCTTTCGGTGCAGGCACAGGTCTTGAACCTGCTGCGCGATCTGCAGGAGGAATTCGAACTGACCTATGTCTTCGTCAGCCACGATCTTTCCGTGGTGCGTTACATTGCTGATGACGTGATGGTCATCTCCAAGGGCGAGGCGGTGGAGCAGGGCACGCGCGAGGAACTTTTCGCCGATCCGAAGCACCCCTATACCCGTCAGCTCTTCGCCGCGACCCCAATCACGGATGTCGATGCCATTCGCGCCCGCGTGGAGCGCCGCAAGGCGGCGAGACAGTCTGCGACAGCCTGACGGTTGACGAAAGAGGTTGGGAGCAGGCCGGATTTCCGGCCTGTTCTTTTTTCAGGACTTCAGGAAACGCCCAATTGCCGCCAGGGCGCCCTGCTCGCGAATGTTGCGATAGGCGGCTTTCAGGGCCAGGACAAAGGTTTCGTTGGCGGGCAGGTCGCTGCCAAAGGTGCGTTCGAAACTGAGGAAGCGGTCGACCACCGCATCCGGAGCCATCGCCAGTTGATCCGGCGCATCCCACTCCCTGAAGGCGGGGTCGAGAATGGTGATCGGCTGCCCCTTTTCATCTTCCTCTGCGCAGGACCTGATCCACAGCGCGACGGCAAAAATGACCGCTCCGCACTCAGCCTTTTCCGCCAGCAATTCTCGTAGTGGCGAAAGTATCCGCAGCGGCACTTTCTGCGACGCATCGGAGGCGATCTGCATGGTCTTGTGCTGCAATGAGGGATTGGCGAAACGCTGCCGCAGGCCGGCTGCGAATTCAGAACCATTGACGGCAGGATCCAGCGTCCGTCCGACCTCACGCCAATAGACGTCGATGAAGTCGCGCACGGTCTTTTCAGCCCAGGCATCGGCCACCGTCGCAAGGCCGGCAATCTGGCCGATGGCGGCGATGGCACTGTGGGAGCCGTTCAGCATCCTCAGCTTCATGTGCTCGTAAGGTTCGACATCATCGACGAATTCCACGCCCGATTTCTCAAGCGCCGGCCTGCCATGGGGAAAACGGTCTTCGATGACGAAACGGAAATAAGGTTCCGCAACAACCGGCCATGCATCGCTGAGGCCGAGTGTGGCCGAAATCGCATCCCGGTCCGCATCCGTGGTGGCGGGAACGATGCGGTCCACCATCGAGCAGGGGCAGGCAACATTGGCTTCGATGAAGGAGGCCAGTTCCTGATCCGCAAGGCTCGCGAATTCCAGCAGCAGCTTTCGCAGCACGTGGCCGTTGGCGGGCAGGTTGTCGCAGGACAGCAGCGTCAGCGGCAGGGAACCTTCGGCACGTCTGCGCCGGGTCGCTGCAAGGATGAAGCCGAAGATCGAGCGCGGCCGCTCCGGGTTTTCGAGATCGTGGACGATATCGGGATGGTCGCGCAGCAGGCTGCGGGAGGCGAGATTGGTCAGGTAACCCTTTTCCGTCACGGTCAGGGTCACGATGAGAACGCGGGGGTCGGCCATCCGCTCCACCAGTCGTTCCGGGTTTTCCGGGGCGACGACGGTCTCAAGAATCGAGCCGACGATGCGCAGGCGCTCGCTTTGGCCATCGCGAAGGCAGAAGGTGTAGAGATTATCCTGCGGTTCGATGGCGTCGCGGGTGTCCGGGCTGCGCAGCGATGCGGCGACGATGCCCCATCCTGTTTCGCCGCGATTGAGGCAATCGTCGATGAAAACCGCCTGATGCGCCCGGTGAAAGGCGCCGACGCCGAGATGCACGATGCCGGGCGTGATTTTCATGCGCTCATAGGCAGGGGTCGTGACCGTGTGCGGCAGGCGGGGCAGGGTTCTAGCGGAAAGCCGGTCCATCATCAGCACAAAACCCCCCTGTGGAATGAGATGGTCTCGGCTCGCGCTGATGGAATTGCGACCCCGGGGTTTTCGCGCATGCAGTCCTCCACTTGTCTTTTAATTGATCAGGCGCCGGCCTCTTTGAGCAATCGGACCTGACGCAGCGTGTTCTGGCGGCTGCGCTCCAGGTGCCGCCACAGCGCATCGATGATCTGGGCCTTGCTGCCGGCGGCAATGGCATCGGCAATATTCTGGTGCTCCTCGACCGAGCGGGCGTAATCACCGAGGATCGAGACGAAGACCGTGTGGGTCTGGTCTAGAATGCGCTCATGCGAACCGGAAATGACCGGAATGCGCGCCGCTGCGACCAGGGTCGCGTGGAAACTGCGGTCGTAAAAAAGCGCTTTCGACAATTCATCCAGCGTCGAGCCTTTGGCGAAGGCGCGGTGTTTGCCAAGGCTTTCCAGCAGTGCCGCGTGCAGCGTTTCGTCCAGCTGCCCGGCATCGAAGGCCACTTCAACCGCACCTTTTTCAAGCAGCATCCTGGCCGCGTATAGTTCCTCCACATCCTCGACCGTGAAGTCGCGCACCACCATTCCGCGCCGGGACGAACTGACCACCAGCCCATCCGCCTCGAGTTTCAGGCAGGCTTCCTTGACCGGCGTCGGGCTGATGCCGAGATCGGCGGCAAGTTCATTTGGCAGCAGACGTTCGCCGCCGCGCAATTTGCCGCTGACGATGCGTGCACGCAGTTCCCGGTGCGCCTGTTCGGCGAGCGTGACTTTGACGAGTGTGTTCATGACCACATCATCGCCCAGCTTTGCGAAGCAGGCAATGATCGAATATTAAAAATAAAAATTTTTTATTTTACAAAATCCGTTTTTCCGTTAGCTCTATCTGCCGTCGGAAGCCGGCTGCCGGAGGAGGGCGGTCCGGCAATCCCCTGACGGTTTGACTCCTGCAACCATTGGACGCGGGAGATGACGCGATTTCACCCGAGCAGTCGGAAAAACGTGTCTCAGAAAGGGGCTTCCGCCTTTCCTCCCCAGAAGCGTTCAAGCATCGAGGAATGACCGATTATGAAAATTACCGCCGTCGAACCCTTCATCCTGCACCTGCCGCTGACATCGGACTCCATTTCCGATTCCACCCACAGCATCACCCATTGGGGTGTTGTCGGCGCAAAGATCACCACCAGTGACGGCCTCGAGGGCTATGGTTTCACCGGCACCCATGCGCATCTGGCATCGGACAGGTTGATCACATCTTGCATCAGCGATTGTTATGCGCCCTTGCTCGTCGGCGAGGATGCGTCGGAGCATTCACGGCTTTGGATGAAGCTCGCCCGTTATCCCTCGCTCCAATGGGTCGGCAGGGCTGGCATCACCCATCTGGCGTTAGCTGCGATCGATGTGGCTCTCTGGGACCTGAAAGCAAAAAAGGCAGGTGTGCCGCTGTGGCACTATCTCGGCGGCGCACGCACGGCGGCAGTGGAAGCTTATAATACCGATATCGGCTGGCTTTCCTTCTCGTTGGACGATTTGCTTGCAGGCAGCTCAAGGGCGGTGGGGGAAGACGGTTTCACCCGGCTGAAGATCAAGGTCGGGCATGACGACCCGAATATCGATATCGCCCGGCTTGCTGCTGTCCGCAAACGCGTCGGCTCATCCATCCGCATCGCCATCGATGGCAACGGCAAATGGGATTTGCCCACATGCCAGCGCTTCTGTGCGGCAGCGAGGGATCTGGACATCTACTGGTTCGAGGAGCCGCTGTGGTATGACGATGTGACAAGCCATGCCCGACTGGCGCGCAATACCACTATCCCGATTGCGCTTGGCGAGCAGCTTTATACGGTGGATGCGTTCCGTTCCTTCATCGATGCCGGCGCCGTCGCTTATGTCCAGCCGGATGTAACACGGCTTGGCGGCGTCACCGAATATATCCAGGTTGCCGATTTGGCACTCGCCCATCGCCTGCCTGTCGTGCCGCATGCCGGCGAGATGAGCCAGGTGCATGTGCATCTGAGCTACTGGCATCCGGCGTCGACCATTCTCGAATATATTCCGTGGATCAAGGATCATTTCGAAGAACCGATCCAGGTGCGGGATGGTGTCTACAAACGGCCTGAGCAGCCGGGTGCGAGCACCACGCCGCTGGCGGAGAGCTTCGGGCGTTACGGCAAGGCGCTGAACTAGAGCAGCGGTATACCGCCCGGATTTTAACGGAGGGAAAGCACGTCCTCCGTCATGCCGGACTAGTGTAACCCGCAATAACAGATGGCAGGAGTAGGCTTTAACCGGGAATATCTGGGAAAATCCGGGAACCTGCGGTTAAAAGCCTTATTTTCCCGGAACTCACGACATCATAGAGACGGTCTTAAAGGGCCTTCCACGAAAATCCGGCCGCAAGAACAAATGGCAGGTAACGTGGTCGGAACAAAATCTCGCTGGCCCTCACAGTGACCGACTATACCACATCACCCGACCGGCGACAGACAGCCCCGGCACCTCAGCGGCGGGGACTTCCTCTGGTGGATACACAGCGTTGTCGCTGATCAACTGGAGAGAGCCGTTCATTCTTGGGTGGACGCGCTTAACCAGAAGCATATTCCCGTAAACGACACAGTAGATGCCGTTGTCGCGGACTTCCGCGACGGACGTATCGATCAATAACACATCGCCGTCGCGGATCGTCGGCTCCATGCTATCGCCACGCGCCGTAATAATACGTGCGAACGACGGCGCAACGCCGATAGACCTTAGCCACGCGGATTGAAACGCCATTAATTCAACGGCTTGCTCCTGCAAAGCGAGCGCGCCCACACCCGCTGAAGCTTGAATGTCTAATCTCGGCACCAGTGTCAGGTCTGTGCTGTGGTCAGCGCCGTAAGATTTGACTTCAAGGGTCATCACGGGACCCTCCGGCCCATGCACCACGATATCCGGTTCATAGGTCGGTGAACTGGCGTGCATCGGGCCGCGATTTGCGGCCAGCCAATCAAGGGTGACCTCGGCAGCATCCGCAATCTTTATGAGCTTATCCAGCCCCGGCATCGACCCTTCAAGGTACTTCCGCAGCATCGAATCGCTGATGTCAGCCTTCTTTGAGAAGGCGTGAACTGATTCGAACTTTGCGATCGCCGTTTCCAACCGTTCTGCGAAGGTTGTTCCCATCATAGTGTAACTCTGACCGTGGGTCAGACCTCATGAAACCGCGCCACAATCCGAAATATGGCAGCGATATCAATATTCTAACCCTAATTCACACCATAATTTGAAAAATTAAAGTCTGACGCGCACCATAGGCGCAATTGACTTTACTTTTTCGCACTATGGTGCGAATATGTGTTGCAACAAAGTTTGAACGCCAACCCCCAACCAAACCGACCTTTTGCCGAAGGTCAGAAAAACAGGGAGCAATCATGACGCCCACAAAAACGTGGACCCGCACGACCATCAAAGAGGAACTGTTACGGCAGAATAAAACCCTGACCGGAATAGCCCGCGATGCTGGCCTTTATGCGAGCGCCTGCCGTGCAGGGATGATCGGGGCCAGCCGTCCCGGTGCCGAGGCTCTTGCCAGCGCACTGGGCGTACCTTTCCGCGAGATGTTTCCCGACAGCTACACGCTTGGTCGTCACGACCGAGGCGACACTAGCAGCAACACGAGCGGCAACACCAGAGCAAAAAAGTCGTCGAAGTCTGACGGCGCGCAGAGTGCCGCCTGATGTTTCCGTCAGGCCGCGCATCCTTTCCTGACAATCCAGAGTGCCCAATGCAGATTGAATTTCTGTCCCCCCAACTGATCGACGTCTCCTCCGACGCGAAAAAAGTCTCACCCGACGCCATTCAGGCGTTGGCCGAAAGCTTCCAGCAAATCGGACAGCGCGTCCCGGTCGAGGTCGTTGCCGGACCCGAAGGACGGTATCGCCTCGTCTTCGGTGTCAAACGCCTCGCTGCAGCCGCATCGCTCGGCGTCAATATATCCGCCATCGTCCGCCAATCGGACGAGTTCGCGAACGACGCCCAAATCCGCCTGACCGAAATCTCCGAAACGCTTTATCGCCACGAACTGACGGCGCTGGAGCACAGTGTCGACGTTGCCGATTGGTGTGCAATATGGCGGGCCGCAAATCCCGTCCGGCGTGGCCCGAAACCAAAGCAGGAATTAAGTGCAGAGTCTGCACCAAACTCCGACGACGAGACGATCGAGACCGCCGCCGCGTTCTCCGGCACCTTCAGCGAGGCAGCGCAGCGCTTCCTCAAGATCAGCCGCCGCAATGTTTTCAATGCCCTCAAGATTGCCAGCATCCCGGCTGAACTGCGGGAGCGTATCGCGCTGGATGAGGGATTGGCCGACAACCAGCAAACCCTTCTGGAAATTGCTGGCCAGCCATATGAGCGCGCCGCTCGTATCGTAGAGCTACTGATTTCCGGCGAGGCGACGAATTACGCCGACGCCATTGCCATCATCGATCAGGTTCCCCGCGCCAACCCACTGGCCGCATGGGAAAAGCTCAATGACCGTTTTACGCGGCTGAAGCCCAACGAACAGGACGCTTTCTTTAGCCTGAACGAAGCTTCCGTCATGCGTTGGCTTGCCGAGCGGAAGGCCGCTCGCCGATGAGCAAACGCCGCGACCCTCTCACGAAAGACCTTTTCGAGTGGACACCGCCGCAGGTGGCGATCCGCTACGAGGAAGGCGTGACCGGTCGCGGCCCGCTCGATAACCGCATTTCCCGCCTCATCGCCCGCGCCCTGCGCGATGCCCGCGACGACGGGTTTCAGCGGTCAGAGATCGCCAGCGCAATGAGCAAGTACCTCGGCCGCACGATCTCAAGCGCGATGCTCGACAAGTGGGCGTCTGAAGGAAGTGGTGAACACCGCATTCCGCTCGACGCCTTCATCGCGCTTGTCCACGCCACCAAAGCCAAGGAGCTGCTCGGTTTCGTGCCGGGCGAGTTCGGCCTGACCGTCATCGAGGACGAATACGCCGAGATGATCGAGGACCAGCTCCTTGAAGATCACATCAAGGAAATGGAGGCGCTGAGAGCAGCTCGCGCCGTAAGGAAGAGAGCACGCCGATGAATATAGCCAGCAGCATCGCGCCATTCCTGCAGCTCGTCTGCCGTGTCGCGAAAAGCCAGATCGTAAAAGACGTTTCCGCTCTATGGGCCGTCACCTGCTTCATCCTCGGAGTGATCTATTTCTCTCAGGTTGCCACGGCGCTTGTCCTGATCGTGAGGGCAACACGTTGAACACCGTTCCTTTTGCCTCCGAAAAGCGCCACCTGAAGGAATGGCTGACAGCACGTGAGATCGCGCACGAAGCCTTGCCCGGCCTGCCCACAAGCGAAAGCGCTGTGATACGTTATGCGCGGCGCGAGGAGTGGCAGTCCGTTCCTTCCCTTTGCCGCGCCCGAAACGGCGTCGGCGGTGGTCTTGAGTACCACTATCGCCTGTTCCCAACGCTCGCCCAGGTCACCTATGTGCAGCGCTATATGGTTGTCGGTAGCGAGCCGGTAGACCAGCAACGCGAGCCAGAACCTGCTGCCCCGGCATCGTTATCCGATCGCGCCCGGCGCGAACGCGATGCCCGCTTGGCTGTTGTCGCCGCTTTCGAGACCTTCTCAAAGGGCCTTTCGATCTCAGTGCAAGCCTCCATGTTCATTTTCTGCGACCGGTGGAACATGAACATGATCCAAGCGGACGCTTGGGTGAAGGACATCCTGCCGCAGATTTCGCAGCGCTCGGTTTTCCGGTGGCGTTCGGCCAAACAGGCTGGCGCAAAAGACAAGCTCGCCGTCGATCGCTCCGAGGCGCGCAAGGGCAAGGGCTTGCTTGACACGGCGAACGATGGCGAGGTCCGAGCCTTTGTGCTGGCATGGATCGCCAAAAACCCGGCGCTGTCGGCGGATGCCATTCGCGGCTACTGCGAGCATCATTTTGGATCGGAACTGACGGATCGTAACGGCGAGTTGAAACCGCTTCCGCCGCCGCGCACCTTCCAGCATTTTATCGCGCAGCTGAAAGCGGACGAAAAGGTCGTGCTCACCAAGATCACGAACCCCGATCAGTTCCGCTCGACAATGAAGCTGTCCGGTACCGGTACCTATCGTCATATTGATGAGCCGAACGCGCTCTGGATGATCGACGCTTCTCCTGTCGACGCGCTCTGCATCGACGGCCGCCATTCCTTGTATGCCTGCATCGACATTGCCACGCGTCGGCTTGTCATCACCCTTTCGAAAACCCCGCGAGCCTTGGCCGTATGTTTGATGATGCGTAAAGCCATTCTCAAATTGGGCGTGGCCAAGGTCGTGAAGACGGACAACGGTAGTGATTTCGTTGCTGTCTCAGTCAAACGCCTGTTCGCCGATCTCGATATCGAGCCAGATGTTTCCGATGCTTATTCGCCAGAGCAGAAGGGTCACGTCGAGCGCGTCATCAAGACATTTCAGCACGAGGTTTGCCCGCAGTTGCCGGGTTACATCGGCCACTCCGTTGCCGATCGGAAAGCGATTGAAGGCCGGAAGTCCTTCGCGCAGCGGCTGGGCGCGGACGAAAAAGACCTGTTCGAAGTCGCTCTGACCGCCGAGCAGCTCCAGCGCCATATCGATGACTGGTTGGAATATGTCTATCACGAGCGGGAACACGGTGGCCTGAAAGGCCGCTCCCCCAACGCGGTCGCAGCCGCGTCGACGGCGAAGATCAAACGCGTTGACGAGCGTGCGCTGGATGCGCTGCTGATGCCGGTCGCTGGCAAGAACGGCCATCGCGTCATGCAGAAGCGTGGCATTCAGAACGATGGATTCTTCTACCTCTCCGGCTCCATCATGGTCGGCACTGATGTCTTTTGCCGCCTTGATCCGCTCGACATGGGCAAGATGTATGTCTTTGACGGTGAAACCGGCCGCTATCTCGATGTCGCGATCTGCCCCGAACTCGCGGACGTCAATCCGCAGGCGTACGTCAAGGCGCAGAAGCAGATTGCCGCTGATCTCATCAGTCAGAAGGAACGCGAGATCAAGGCTGATCTCCGCGAGTTGAAGAAAGGCCCTTCCGGCATCGAGCGCACCATTGAGCTTGCCAAGAGAAAGAAGGCAGAGCGCGAAGGCGAAACCGCCAACGTCATCCAGTTGCCCAAGCGCGAACAGCAGCACAGCACGCCCGCCATTGCCGCAGCACTTGAGGCCATGACCGCGCCGAAGGCACCGCAGCCTGCGACGCTCAATGAGAAGGCGGCGGAAATCCACGCGGCCATCGTTCGCGAGGCCGAGCTGAAGGGCAATTCCACAGTCATTCATCTGGACCCGGATGCGGCGCTTTCCGACAGCGCCCGCATGTTCAAGTGGGCGCAGGCCGTCGAGGCGCAGATCGCCTCCGGTGTCGTCATTGACGACGCCACGGCGGGCAAGCTCGCCCGCTACAAGGCCAGCGCCGATTACCAGACGCGCCGGGACATTTTCGAGGATTTCGGGATCGACGCCGCACTGCGCGGCTAGGTCAAGAAAAAGGGGCCGACTGCCATCGACCCCTCTGCATCGCAATAATTACGAGGATTAAAATGACGACACAACCGATGAAAGTCAATGGCGACACAGCTCCGATCAAGAACGTCACTACGGCGCTCACTCTTGTCCGGTCGCTGCAGAACCGCCATCCCCTGCAACCGAACCTTGGCGTCCTCGCCGGTTACTCCGGATATGGCAAAAGCGTAGCGGCGCTCTATTGCCAGAACAAGACCGGCGCTGCCTATGTCGAAGTGCGCGACACATGGACCCGCGCCAAGCTGCTGCGCTCGATCCTCTCCGAACTCGGCGTTTACCAGCCACGCGGCACGCTGTCTGACATGGAAGACGAGGTCATTGGCCTTCTTTGCCGCGATCCGCGCCGCCCTCTCATCATTGATGAGGGCGACCTGCTCATCAAAAAGAACCTGATCGAGCTGGTGCGCGGCATTGCCAAGGCGAGCGGCGTCCCGGTGATGCTTATCGGCGAAGAGCTGTTCCCGAAGAAACTTGAACATGTCGGGGACCGCTTCCGCGATCTCGTCCTCGATACGAAATATGCCCATCCCTGCGACATGGAAGATGCCCGCACGTTGGCCCGGACGTTCTATCCGAAGCTTTCGATTGCGGATGATCTGCTCGAAAAGGCCAGAACCGAGGGCGAAGGCCGGGTCCGTCGCGTCGGCAACTCTCTGCATAACATTGCCGAGGCGGCTGCGAGGATGGGCCTTAGCTCCATCGACCTCGCAGCTTACGAGGGCGGTAACGGCCTGTTCTCGCGCTCGCGCCTGCCTTCCAGAAAGGAGGCAGCATAATGCGCGTTACTCCGATTGCTCTCAAGATTTCCGTCGCCAAGGGCCAGCGCGTGCTGACCGGTCAGGATCATTACTGGAAGCTGATGATGGACGCCGACATGCGCAACCAGCCCTTCAGCGTGGACGATATCTTCGGCCTGTCCAACAATCGCGGTCGGGAGCAAATCTCGACCTTCCTCGCCATGTGCGAAAAGGCTGAACTCATCAGTCGCACCGGTGACCAGAACCCGCGTGGCCTGGCCTTGTTTCGCATCGTGGCTCGACAGTCGGCCACGCCGGTATTCAAGCGAGACGGTACATTGATCGCTGACCCGATGACGGCTCGGCAGGCGCTCTGGAACGCCATGCGCTCTCCGTTCTTCAGGAATGGTTTCAAGCTCATCGACATTTCGGTGCATGCCTCGACGGATTCGCTGACGGTCGCACAGCGTTCGGCCCGGCTTTATATTTCCTGCCTCCTTCGAGCCGGGTACTTGATCGTTCTGCAGAAGGGAACGCGGCTGGAGCCAACGATCTGGCGGCTTGTTCGCAATACCGGCCCGATCGCGCCGAAGCTCCTCAAAACCGAGTGCATCTATGACCCGAACGCCGAGAAGATTTTCGGCGAGCCGGAGACTGTCGAGGTTGAGCCATGACCCCGACAAAGCCCAAGCCCGACAATCTGGAAAAGGCCCGCGCCGCATGGGGCGAGCAGCCCCCGGAATGGATTATCGCTCTGGCGGAGGCTTGCAACGCCGAAAACCAGACGCTGGTCGGCAAACGCATCGGCTACGCCGGTTCGACCGTCAGCCAGCTCCTTTCGAACAGCTATCCCGGCGATGTCGGTCGCATCGAGCAGCTCGTGCGCGGCGCTCTCATGTCCGAGACCGTGCGCTGCCCGGTCCTGCAGGAGATCGGCCGGGATGTCTGCCTCGGTTGGCAGCGCCGCCCTTTCAGCACCGCCAGCGCCAACGCCGTCCGCATGCATCAGGCCTGCCGGAATAATTGCCCTCACAGCCGCATAAAGGAGACGAACAGTGAAGCGTTTTGATTACCTTTCCGATCGTTTGCGCGACACCCGCAACAGGATTGCCGAACACCGGCATGGCGGCGTTGTCATGTCCAGCGAAGAGGTCGAGCTGCTGGTGAAGCGTCTCGACGGTTATGCCGAGATGGCCGTCGCCATGGAAACGCAGCTCAACGACATGCAGCTCTTGAACAGCGCCGAGTTGAACAAGCTCGTCCCCCCGGCAAGCGCGACGATCCTGCACCTGATGCGCCCTGGCACCAACGTTGTGCCGTTCCCGCGCTCTCCGCACAGCTCCTGAAGCCGCCTTCGAGGGGCGTTTGAGCGCCCTTTAACCCAATTCGAACAACGAGGAAATTCACATGCAGTCCGTTATCTTGGAAGAAACCAGCAAGCCCGGCGTCACGATCATCAATGGTCGCGAGTTCATGCACAACGCCAAGGGCGGCCTCGATCCGATCGGCAACGTCAAGGATCAATACAAGCTTGAAGACCAGACGGTGCGCAAATGCATCGAGTTTGCCCTTAATCTGAATGCGCAGCTCTCCCGGTTCCGTGGTCACACTGCAGCGGACCTTTCCGCGCTGGATGCGCTGCTCGGCGAAAAGTACAACGTCACGATCGGCGGCAAGAAGGGCAACCGCACTTATCAGACCTATGACGGCCTGATGAAAATTCAGGTGCAGGTTTCCGACCTCATCACTTTCGGCCCGGAACTACAGGTCGCCAAGACGCTCATTGATGAGTGCCTGACGGAATGGAGCGCCGACAGCCGTCCGGAAATCCAGTCCATCGTCACCCGCGCCTTCAATACCGAAAAGGAAGGACAGGTGAACCGTGCGGACGTGTTCATGCTGCTCAAGCTGGAAATCGAGGACACTCGCTGGAAGAAGGCCATGGAAGCCATCCGTGACGCCATCCGCGTGACCGGCTCAAAAGAATATGTCCGCTTTTACAAGCGCGACAGCCTTGAGGCAGACTGGCAGGCCATCACAATCGATTTGGCGAAGGCGTGACAAATGCCGAAGCTATTCAATCTCAACCTTGTGCCTTTCTGCTACATCCCGCAACATGCTGACAATGTCGGGCAGAATTCCAGCGATCTCGAAAAACGGTCCATAGTATTCGGAAAGAAGCATCTTCGCCTGAAAGGCGGATGCGGGATGTACCCCGCGTCCAAATTGCTTGTCTATGAGACGAACCAAATCCAAGTTATCTCCAACAAGTTTTTTAAGGAACGTGATTTTGTAAGCAAGTTTACCGGGGAAAAGCGCGCTGCCGACCACAAACTGCTCCCGGTTAAAAGCTTCGAGCAGATCATCATGAACATAAGCGAGGAGCCAAGATCTGCTGCGAATCTCCTCCGTTTGCAATTCGAAGGTATTCTTCGAGCGCACGGCCTTTTCAGTTTCGTCAAGGTACTTCTTGACCGACGTGAGGCTCGCGAGAGTTGGGTTCAATGCCCGCTCGATGGCGTTTCTATTTGCTTCACGAGCGAGCGCCATCGCCTCGTCGTGCCGGACTGCGGCGTCTCGATCCGTCAACCTCATCTGGAAGATGGTAATGGCACCAGCAGCCAAGGCAAGCAGGCCGCCCACAAGCCCTTGAAAATCGTAAAGCCAGCGACGGATAGGTGGCTCGGTTTTTCCAGCGAGCGTTTTCGGGAGATATTCCAGCATTTGGTCAAGTACGGACGGCTTCACTGGCCCGGTGAAGTAGATCACACCGAAAATCAAGGCAACGACAACGACACCTATCAAGCCTGTAAAACTAACTTCGCTACTCTTGTTCGCCACTTTAGTCTCGCTTTGCCAACATCAAGGGAACAATCATTCGTCCCCGCAAAGACTTGGCATTTTCTCGGTTGGCTGAAAAGCGGACAACCGGAGTTCGTGGCATGAGCTATGACTATATCCGCAGTTATTACGGCATCGAAATCGCCGTGAACCGTCTAGTGCGGCACACAGTGACCGCCCGCTACGGCAAGATCAAGCCGGAAGGCCGCGAGCACCGGCACTATGTCAAGGTGCATTTCCAAGGCGACAAGCATTACAGCAATTGCCATCCGGCCGAGTTGGAGTTTGTCGCCTATGACGAGTAAGCGGCAAATCCCTGCGGCCTTCACCAAGGGCTACGTGCTTTGCTCCCCATCGGGAAAACTTCAGCCGAAAACTTGGGCCGCGACCGCCGCGAAGGCGATCGCAACCAAATACCGCAAACGCGAGACATGGGAAAAAGCGCAAGGCCGGGGCTGGTCTGTCCAGTTCGTCTACGTGCGCTTTTTCGTGCCGGTCTTCAAAGCCACCTTCACCACCACCGAGATCAGCGAGATTTGCGAATGACCGATATCGAGAACCACGCCCTTTCAGATGAGCAGGTAGCAATTGCACTGAAGATCATCGGTGTCATCCAGCCCCACAGCGCCGACAACGTCATAACCGCGATGGTATCCATCATTTCGCATGCGATCGGCCAGTCTGACGATCCCGTCGGTAACGCACAGTTTTGGGCGAGCACCCTTCGGGAGACTGTTCACTACGCCCGCGAGAATGGCGACCGTCCTTACAGCGGAGGGTCGATCCAGTGAGACTGTTCCCTGACGTCTGGTGTTTTGGTGACCTGCCGCCGTTTTCCTTCGATTTCATCATGGCCGATCCAGCGTGGCTTTACAAATTGCGATCGGAAAAAGGCGAAGGCAAATCCGCGCAGGCTCACTACCAGTGCATGCCGCTGGATAAGATCAAAGCCATGCCGGTTCTCGATCTCGCATCGGAAAACTGCCTGCTTTGGCTCTATGCCACCAATCCCATGTTGTTTCAGGCCTACGAGGTTTTGATCGATTGGGGCTTCGAATTCGTCACGGCAGGTTCTTGGGAAAAGATCACGAAGAACGGAAAGCAGGCATTTGGGCCGGGTTACGTACTACGCACGTCCAACGAACCCTTCCTCATCGGCAAGCGCGGCAACCCAAAGACCACGAAGTCCGTCCGCTCGTCATTTCGCGGAGTGGTCCGTGGCCACTCCCGCAAACCCGAGGAAGGCTACCGGCATGCTGAAAAGCTGATGCCGAACGCCCGGCGGCTTGAGCTTTTCAGCCGGACCAACCGCAAGGGCTGGACAGTGTGGGGTGATGAAGCCGGAAAATTTGGAGAAGCAGCATGAGCATTCAACGTGCAATTTTCGGCGGTTTCCGCCAGCTCGGTATCACTGAGGAAGACGCGCAGCGCGAGATTTACTCTCGTGTGACAGGACAGTCGCGCCTCTCGCTGATGACGGCCCCACAGCAAGACGCCGTCATGAAAGAACTGCGCCGCCTCGGCTACAAGCCGGTGGCCGTGCGCCGCAATGGTCGCCGTCGCCTCGACGGCCGCTATGCGCCGAAGATGCAGTCGCTGTGGATTGCAGCCTACAATCTCGGCATAATCGAGGACCGCGAAGACTGGGCGCTGGAGGCGTTCGTTAAGCGCCAGACCGGTCTCGATAGCGGCCGGTGGGTCAACAATGCCGACGATGCCAGGGCGGTTGTCGAAGCCCTGAAAAGCTGGATTGCCCGCGAGGCCGGTGTGGTATGGGCGGATCGCAAGCCCTGCGAAGCGTACACCATGCGTTACGGTTACAAGATCGCGATCGCGCAGCACGCCATGCTGAAATCCATGCTCTGCGATGGCTTCTGGCCTTCGGTGACCGGCATTCTCGATCAGGAAATCACGTATCGCGCCGTGACCGACAAGGAATGGATCACGGTCATGGACTACTACGGCAAGCTTATTCGCGGCCGCCGCGCTCCGAAGATGAAGGCGACTTCCTGATGGTCGCCTACGGCTTCAAATCCTTCTTCAGCGGCCAGATCGAGAGCGGCCACAAGCGGCAGACGGTGCGCGGTGACCGCGCCCGTCATGCCCGGCCGGGTGAGCGCGTCCAGCTCTACGAGGCCCTGCGCACCAAGTATTGCCGCAAGATCATTGCCGATCCGGTCTGCACGCATGTCGTACCGATCGAGATCGTGGTGAGCGACCTCATTGATGAGCTGATCGCTAGTATCGTCATTGGCGGTGTGCACCTGCACCGGACCGAAGTCGAAGCGTTCGCCCGCCGTGACGGCTTTGCGCCCGAGCTGCTCGGCAACAGCTATCCGGCTAAGCTCTATGGTCGGACAGCGCGGGAGACGATGGGCCTGTTCTGGATGAAAAACCATCCGGGCGTCTCGAAGTTCACCGGCGTTCTGATCCGCTGGCAACCGGAGGCACCGACGCCATGAACCGGGACGTCTCTCCCATGACCGTCATGCCGCTCTTCGGCTGGCCGGAGCAGCGGGAGATAGACGTTCTGCAGGCAAAGCGGGACGAACTGGCGGCACGCGCTGCCAAGCTCCCGCGATTTTCACACAAACGCCTAGAGCTGGAAGTGCGGCTGAAAGCCTTGACCGAAGAACAACTGAGAATATCGAGCAGGATCAACCATGGAAGATGACCGTTTCGCCCATCTGCCCGTGGTCATGCGCGAGATCGCCGAGGTTGCCGGTCTGGAAGCCGCATGGGCAATCGTGCAGGCGCAGGGCGGCCGCGTGGCCTATATTCCGGCTAAGGCCGCACCCGGCCATTGGTTGACGGAGCTGGTCGGCATGGAGGCCGCCGCGAAAATCTGCAATTTCTACAAGGCGGGCGATTCCGGCTACCGCATTCTGGTCCCGATTGCCAAGGACGCCGCAAAGCGGTTAAGATTGGTGAAGGCACTGGCTGACGGCATGTCGGCCCCGGATGCGGCTGCAGCCGCTGGCATGCATGTCCGGTCAGCATTTCGCGCCCGCAAGCGCATGAAGCACAGCGACGACGATCAGGGCAGTCTTTTCTGAAGAAAGTATCTCTGGCACTGACAGTGTCAGGGGCGCGATTGCGCAACCTTTGAAGCACATTTGAACGGATTTCAACGAACCGTTCAAGGTGCTTTTTTTATGTCTCCCAACGTCAGTCCGAAAGGACGGAAATTCATATACGGACACGAAGGCGTCGTCCTAAAAGCCTATCGTGACGTTGTCGGCGTGTGGACGATCGGCCCCGGCCTGACCGCTGCCTCCGGTGTCATCACGCCCAAGGCGGGAATGACGATTACCTCCGAAAAGTGCGATGAGCTGTTCGATCTCGCTGTCGCCCGCAATTATTTGCCCCGCGTGGTGAAGGCGCTCGGCGCGAATGTCAGTCCTTACGCGATCGATGCGGGCGTTTCGTTCGATTGGAACACTGGCGCGATCCTGAGAGCATCTTGGGTGAAATCCTTCCTTGCCGGGAAGAAGGAAGAAGCCCGCCAGCGCCTCGGCCTCTGGAACAAGGCAGGCGGCAAAGTGCTGCGTGGTCTGACGCGCCGCCGTGGCGAAGAGGCGAACATCCTCCTGCTCGGCAAGTATCCTGCCGACATCGAGGCGGCTTCCACGACCATTGCCGATACGGCCCGGTTTGCGGTTTTCGTGGTTTCCGCGACGACACCGGAAATCGAGGAGGTCAGGACCGGCCTCACCAACATCGGTTTTGATGCTGGTACCGTGACCGGCAAAATCCTTCGATCGGCGGTGGAGGGGTTCCAGAAAACCTACAATCTCACGATCGACGGGAAGATTGGCAGGGCAACCCTGTCCACCCTGCAGCGCGAGCTGGATGCCCGGCGCAAGGCCAAGAGCGGTGCGGTAACGACCACTGCCAGCACCACGGTCGCTGCGGGGGATCAGGCCGTCAGTACGGTGACCACCCCAGCGCCAGCCGATCCGACCTCCGTTGTGCCAGATCATATGGCCTCGTGGATCGGTGGCGGCATTGCCATTATCGCCGTCGCCTATCTTGCGTGGCAGGCATACCAGTACCGTGACATCATCGCCGTGCGCGTTGCCAATAAGGCCCCGCGTCTTGCGAACTGGCTGCGGAGCTTCTGACATGAGCGCAGCCATCACCTCCATTCTTATCGGGGCCGCCGCGAAAGTCGGCGCTCCCATCGTCAAGGGCGTGCTGGAAAAGCATGTCGGCGGGCTTGCCGGAACGCTGGCCGGTACCGTGGTCGATCAGGTTGCCGAGCGTCTTGGTGTCGAGCCGGAGGCACTGCCTTCCGTTGATCAGGCCGAACTCGGCGATGCCGTCAGCGAGGTCAACGCCAATATGCCGGAGTTGATCGCCCTTTATGAAAAGGGCCTTCAGGGGCAGTTCGCGCTCCTCCAGGCCGAGCAGGCCGAGGGCTTCTGGCAAAGCGCTTGGCGCTGGGGCTGGATGTATCTGCTGGCGCTTCTGTGGATTTGCGCCTTCCTCCTTTTCCCGGTTCTGCGCGTCTTCGGCGTTCACATCGACCCGATCGACAACACCACCCTGATGACGCTGACCGGCTGGTTCATTTCCCTCTATATGGGCGGCCATACGCTGAAGGAGTTCGGCAAGCAGGCGGTCGAAGCCGTCAAGACTTGGAAGCGCACTCCATGAATTTTGGTGGAAATGCTGCTTTTGAACAGGCCGACATGCGGGCCGAGCAGGAGCGCGAGGCAGGCATCGCCGCTGCCTCCCGCACCTTGCGGAGTCCCGGCACCATCCAGTGCGAGGATTGCCCAAACGACATACCCCGCGAACGCCGCATCGCCCTCCCATCCGCAATCCGGTGCATCCAGTGCCAGACACGCCACGAACAGAAAGCACGCCGATGACCCCCGGTGAAATGATCCCCTATGTCAGTCTCGCCTTGGGCCTGATCGCATTGCTCGGCCACATCAAGGGCTGGATGAACAGCGGTGAAAAGAAGCTCACTGATGATGTCGCTGCGCTGAAGGTCGAGACTGAAGTGCACGAGAAAAAGCTGATCGAGCATGATCGGCGCATCCAGTCGGTCGAGAGCGACATGAAATATCTACCCGACCGGGAGAGCCAGCACCGGCTGGAGCTGGCGCTTGAAAAGGTGAACGGGCGTCTCGACACCCTCAACGAAACCCTCAAGCCGATCAAGGCGAACGGCGAGGCTATGAACGAACTGCTGTTGGAAAGGGCGCGACAGGCCAATGTCTGATATCGGTGTGGATTGGGCGCGGATGCGCCGCGAGCGTGCACGGCTCATTATACTGAAGGCGCTTGCCGAGCAGGTTAATGGTTCCTTGGACAGCAGCATGATCGAAGAAATCATGCCAAGCTTTGCCATTCGGGAAACGCGTCTCTGGATACACGAGCAGATGGAGTATCTGGCGGAACGGGATGCGGTCACGCTCACCAAGGCCGGAACGGTCATGATTGCCACTCTCAATAAGCGTGGTCGCCGCCACCTTCAGCGCGACATTGCTATTGAGGGCATTCTGCGCCCCTCCGAGCCGGGTGAATGACGATGGGTCGCGGTCGCCTTTCCGGCATTGAACTGTTGCCCGAAGCCTGCGCCGATATCGTCGCATGGGCCGCCGAAGAGCTTCAGAAGCGTGAGCGAACCCAGACGGAAATCTATGAGGAGTTCGTCGGCAAGCTTGAGGCGCTCGACCAAGAATTCCGTGGCGAGCTGGAATTCACCATTCCTTCATTTTCGGCTTTCAATCGCTATTCGATCCGCCTCGCAACGTTGACGCAGCGTCTCAACCAGACCCGCGAAATCGCCACGACGCTCGCCAGCAAGTTCGATGCCGCCGCTTCCGACGATCTCACCCTGATCGCTTCCGAGGCCATCAAGACGCTCGTGTTCGAACTGGTGACGGCTGGTGGCGAAGCCGGGTTTGATCCGAAGGGCGCAAAGGCTCTTGCCGATGCTCTTTTTTCGGCGAGCCGTGCGCAGGGCGTCTCGACGGCCCGTCGCCAGAAGGTCGAGGCCGAGTTTTCCAAGAAGGCCGAAAACGTCATCGACAAGGTTTCGAAGGAAATGGGCCTCTCGTCCGAGCGGGTCGCGCAACTGCGCCGTGACTTCCTCGGCGTGCGGCCGGAGCATAAGACGGAACCTGAGACCGTCACCACCAGAGGATCGCAGGAATGATAGGAGCTGCCCGCCAAGAGCCGTGCAGCCGGTGCGGTGGCGTCGGGCAGGCTGTGAAACGCATCAACCGTCGCCGGGACGGCACGATCTCCAGCGTCGTCTACGACCTGAAGGTGATCTGCAAGCCCTGCAAGGGAAGCGGCCTTGCCTGCATGGAGGTGCGCCGTGACTGATAGCGCGCTGCCCGGCCTGCCGCGTGGCAAGTGGGACGGTTCGGCCGTTCTCGCCAGTCTGGCAGACCTCCCCGCTGAACTGCCCCGCGGGGCAGACGTGCCAGACGATCTCGATCCGCTTGCCGAAGGCGTGCTGATGAAACATCAGTCCGAGTGGCTCGCCGACGAGTCCGATCTGAAGCTCGGCGAAAAGGGCCGACGCACCGGCATTACCTTTGCCGAGGCGACGGACGCGACACTGATTGCGTCATCGGCTCCGAGCGCCGGTGGCCAGAACTATTTCTATATCGGCGATACCAAGGACAAGGGCCGCGAATTCATCGGCTATGTCGCCAAGTTTGCCAAAACGATCGCCGACGATCTCGGCCAGATCGAGGAGTTCCTGTTTGAAGACGAGCTGAAGGACGGCTCAACGCGGTACATCGCCGCCTACCGGGTGCGTTTCAGATCGGGTTATCGTGTCGAGGCGCTGTCGTCGCGGCCGGAGAACATCCGTGGCCTTCAGGGAACCGTCTGCATTGATGAAGCGGCTTATCACCGTGACGTGCGCGGCGTCCTCGATGCCGTCAACGCGCTGCTGATCTGGGGCGGCAAAATCCGCGTGATCTCAACCCATAACGGCGTCCTCAATCCGTTCAACGAACTGATCCGGGAAGCGCACGCCGGAAAAATCCCGTTCTCGGTCCATCACATTCCGTTCGCGCTCGCGGTCAAGAACGGCCTGTTCCGGCGCGTCTGCATGCTCAAGGGCGAAGAGTGGACCCAAGCGGGACAGGACGCATGGGAAAAGAAAATCCGTGGTTCCTATGGCGTTCGTCTCAGCGCCATGCGTCAGGAGCTGGACGCGATCCCGGCCGATCAGGCGGGGGCAGCGCTCACCCGCGTCCAGATCGAAAGCCGCATGGAGAAGGATATCCCGATCCTGCGCCATGCCCAGACCGACGACTTCAAGAACTGGAGCGAAGAGGATCGGACGGCCGACGCGCTGAAATGGTGCAGGGAAAACCTGATCGCCGTTCTGGAGCGGCTCGACCATCGCCGTCAGCATGTGTTCGGTGTGGACTTTGCCCGCAGCGGCGATGCCACCGCGATCGTGGTGATGGAGATCGGTCAGGACCTCGTCAGGCGCACCCGCTTCATTGTCGAGCTGCACAACATGCCGTTCGACCAGCAGCGCGAAATCCTTTTCTATGTTTGCGATCGCATCCCAAGCCTTGCCGGTGGCGCTCTCGATGCCGGAGGCAATGGTTCCTATCTCGCGGAAAAATCGACCCAGAGATACGGTTCCAGCATCATTGAGGTGAAATTCTCCGAACAATGGTATCGCCGCGAAATGACCGCCTATGTCGCGGCCTTCGGCGACCAGACAATCGTCCTTCCGCTCGATGCCGATGTTCTGGCCGACCATCAGGCGCTCGCCTATGTCAGCGGCGGTTACATCAAGGTGCCAGACGGTCATCGCTTCAAGGGTGCGAACGGCTTCAATCGCCACGGCGACACCGCGATCGCGGGAGCCTTGGCCTATTTCGCCTCGCGATCCGAACTTGAATACTTCGGTTACACCACGATCGAGGAACTGGACACCATGGACGGCGTCCAGCTCTTCGAGGCGGTTTCGACCGGAGACATCCTTATCCCGACATTGAATGGAGGTCTTCACTGATGGCCACGCCGCCCCGGATCATCGACCAGTGGGGAAACCCGATCTCGACCACAGCCCTTGAGGATGAATTCGCCGCCCCTACCGTGGGCGGCATTCACTCTGTATGGCAGGAAACCATTGTCAGCGGACTGACCCCGCATGCGCTTGCGGAGGTCCTGCGGCAGGCAGGTCGCGGTTATCCCGACCGCTTCTTTTCGCTCGCAACGGACATGGAGGAGCGCGACCTACATTATGCGGCCGTGCTTGGCACCCGCAAGCGGGCGCTGACCGGCATCACGCCCCTTGTCGTTGCCGCGTCGAACTCGGCCGAGGATGAGAAGATCGCCGAGGCCGTGCGGGAAATGATCGGTCAGCCGGAGTTCGTGGACGATTATCTGACCGACCTGCTCGACGCCTTGGGCAAAGGTTATTCGGTTGTCGAGACGATTTGGGATCGTAGCGCCAAGGAATGGTGGCCGAAACGCTACGAGTGGCGTGACCAACGGCATTTCGTGATCGACCAACGTGACGGCCGCACGCTGCGCCTGAAGGATAGCAGCATTGAAGGCGCTGACCTTCCGCCCTTCAAGTTCTCGATTCATCGCCCGAAGCTGATGTCCGGCCTGCCGATCCGCGCCGGTCTCGCCCGGCTGGCGGCATGGGCGTTCCTCTACAAGAGCTATACGCTCAAGGACTGGATGGCGTTTCTGGAAGTCTACGGCATGCCGCTCCGCGTCGGCCGCTACAGCCGCAACGCCAAGGATGCCGAGAAGCGCGTGCTTCTGACGGCGGTGCGCAACATCAGCTCGGACGCTGCAGCCATCATCCCTAAGGAAATGGAGATCGAGTTTATCGAGGCCAAGGGTGGCACCGGTAATGCCGTGTTCTCAGCCAAGGCGGAATATCTCGACCGGCAGATTTCCAAGGGTGTTCTCGGCCAGACCATGACCACGGATGACGGTTCATCGCTCGGTCAGGCGGCCGTGCATGAAAACGTCCGTCATGATATTGCCCGCGCCGATGCCCGCCAGACGGCGGTGACGGCAAACCGCGATCTTATCCGGCCATTCGTGGACCTGAATTTCGGGCCTCGCGACAAATATCCGACGATGATCATTCCGATCACCGAAAACGAGGACATCAAAGCGTTGGTCGAGGCAGTGCAGGCGCTGGTACCGCTCGGCCTTGAGGTTTCCATGTCCAAGGTCCGCGAGCGTATCGGTTTCGAGGAGCCGGACGAAGACGAAAAACTTCTCAAAACCGTTGTGCCTGGCACAGCCCTGCCAAAGCCCGAGGAACCGCCAGCGTCGGAGAAAAACAACTCGCTGAAGCCGAAGGACAGCGCGCAGGCCCGTGTCCAGCCGTGCTCCCATTGCGGCGGCTTTCATGCCGTTGCGGCTGACCAGCGCCCCGAGCTGGAGGCGCTGGCCGACGACGCCCTGTCGGAATGGGAGACCGATCTTGACCCGCTCGTAAAGCCGCTTCAAAGGCTCTTTGAAACGTCGAAAAGCTACGCGCAGCTTGAGGCGGGTCTCGATGACCTGATCGCCAAGATGGACGCCGGGCCGCTCGCCGACCGGCTTGCCAAGCTGCAGATGAAGGCCAGAGGTTTGGGGGATATCGGCGATGGGCGTAGCTGATCTCTTCAAGACCGCGCCGAAGGAAGTCACCCGTTACTTTGACGGCAAGGCCAGCCTGCCGACATTCGACTGGCGGGATATCGCGCCGGAGGAACATGCGTTTTCCTTCACTGTCGCCAAGTCGGCCGGTTATGACATTCTGGACGATATCCGCTCCGCGATCTCCGAAGCGATCACCGGCAAGACGCCGTTTGAGGAGTTTCAGCGCAACCTCATGCCGGTGCTGCAGCAAAAGGGCTGGTGGGGCAAGGCGCTGGCGATCGACCCGGAGACTGGCGAGGAGAAGCTCGTGCAGCTAGGCTCGCCGCGCCGTCTGCGCACGATCTATTGGGCAAACACCATGTCGGCGCATGCGGCGGGCGAATGGGAGCGCACGCAACGGAACAAGGATTTTCTGCCGTTCCTCGTCTATACCCTATCCACGGCCGAGCGAAAACGGCTGGAGCATGAAGGCTGGGTCGGGATCGTCGCGCCGGTGGATGATCCGATATGGAACCGCCTTTATCCGCCGAACGGCTGGGGCTGCATGTGCGGCGTGCGCCAGATCTCGCGCAGCGAGGCGATCCGCCTCGGCTGGCGTGAGGACACACCCGTCATGCCGTTGGTCGAGAAGCCATGGGTCAACAAGCGAACCGGCGAAACCCGCATGGTTCCGGTGGGCATCGATCCGGGCTGGGACACAAACCCCGGCAAGTATCGCGGCCAGAATGTTTCCCGCTTTCTTGAGGAGCGCCTTGGCTCGATGCCCGCCGATCGCCAGCGCATTGCCATCCGCGATATCGTTCGTTCACCGCTCCTGCAGGCGATGGCAGGCGGCAAGATGCCGAAATCCTATTTGCCGGTTGCGCAGATGCCGGGTGCGGCCGTCGAGGCGCTCGGCGCATCCACCTCGGTCGTTCGTCTGTCGTCGGATAGTCTCACTCATATTCTTCAGGAGCGTGCCGAGCGCGGGCTTAATCTCGACAACATCGAGGCGGCGATCGAGGTCATCACCAATCCCGCCGCGATTATCCGCAGCGCCTCGACCAACGCTGTCGCACTGCTTGGAAAATCCTCTGAGGGTTTCTGGTGGCGGCTGGCTGTGAAGACGGCCGGAAACGGTTCGGAATGGTGGCTGACCAGCTTCCATCGCAAAAGCTACGCGGAGACATACAAGGTCATCGAGCGGGCGAAGCGGGCCGGAAATCTGATCGAGGGGGATTGAAAGGCGCGGAGGGGCGGCACTCCCTCGTTGATCCGGTGAAACCGTCCAAGTAAACCTTGCTCGCGCCTGCCATCAATATGCGCCTCAACCCTGAAATTATCAAGCCGGGCTTTCCGCTGGCACCGGATTGAAATAAACGGCCACAGAACGCGATCGCGGGCAAAAACGCTCAATCGATCGTCCCGGCCGAGAAATCGCCTGTACGGCTTTCAATCCGGCTTCAATTTTGATGCCGTTCGGGTATTCTTCATCACAGATCAGGTTTTGGGAAAGATCGGCGTAGCACTGACAGTGTCAGTCTCTTAGGTCTCCCGCCGTCAGGGCATTAATCGCCCATGACGAAAAAAACCGCAACCGCAATTTTCAGCCTCGCCGCAATCGCCGCTTCCAAGGGAAAGACCCCTCCGGAATGGGTCGAGCTGTTCCCGGCCGGTCCCGAGATCAAAGCACGGGACGGGCGCAACTGGACGCTCCAGCCGCAGATTGTCGTTGAAGCCTTCAAGCTCAACGATGGCCCGCTCGCGATCGACTATGAACATGGTCAGGCCCATCTCGCGCCGCAGGGCATTCCCGCTCCGGCCGCTGGCTGGATCGTGCTTGTAGAGGAGCGCGACGGCGGTGTCTGGGGCAAGGTCGATTGGACGCCCAAGGCATCTGCGGCAATCGTCGACAAGGAATACCGTTTCCTGTCCCCCGATTTCGATCACACGATTGATGGCCTGATTTTGCGCCTCAACGGTGCTGGCCTCGTAAACCGGCCCGCACTGGTCATGACGGCCTTGAGCCGTGTCTCCCCTGAAGAAAAGGAAAATCCACCGATGTCCAAGGCAATTGCCAAGGCGCTCGGTCTTGCGGAGGATGCCGATGAAAAGGCGATCCTTGCGGCACTGACTGCGCGTCAGGATGAGCGTTCCGCCCTGTGCGGCCTGCTCAAGATCGAGACCGGCAGCAATGCCGAGGCGATCTCCGCCGCCGTCACCAAGCTGCAGACAGAGACCGAAACGGCGCTTGCGTCCGTCAAGTCGAATACGTCTGCCGCCGAGGTCAAGGCCCTGAAAACCGATCTCGACCAGACTCGCACTGCGCTCGCCGCGCTCCAGAAGAAGGACGCCGATCGCGAGATCGACGCCGCTCTCGACGCGGAGATCGCGGCCGGGAAAATCACCCCGGCGTCCCGCGATGGCTATCGCGCCATGTGCGCCGAAAAGGGCGGGCTGGAGCGGTTCAAATCTCTTGCCGCGACCCTGCCGGTCATCTGCGCACCGTCCGATCTGGACAACCGCACCGTCAACACCCGGACTGCCGAGGATGACCGCGACCCGGTCGTGATCGCCTCGCTTGCCCGCAAGTATCAGGACGATCAGGCCGCACTCGGCATCAGCGTCACGATCTCCGAGGCCGTCCGCCATGTCGAGGAGACCCAGAAGAAATGACGACGCCCATTCTCATCAAGTCTTTCCGTGTCGGCCTTGCCGCGATCGCCGGCTATCTCATCGTCAAGGCTGCGGCTGAAGGCAAGGTCGCCGCTGCGGCTGGCCCGACCGATCCGCTGATCGGCTCAGCCACCATGCTCGGCGCTCCGGCTGAAGGCATCCTTGATGTCGATCAGACCGGTTGGTCCGAGGTTCGCTGCGGCGGCAATGTCTCCTTTGGTGACCCGCTGACCTCGAATGCCAACGCCAAGGCCGTTAAGGCCGTGCCGGTGGCCGGGTCAGTGGTGCGCATCATCGGCTTCGCGATGTCGGATGGCTCTGCCGACGATGTCATTCCCTATCAGGTCGCGCCCGGCGTTCTTTCCACGCCCGCCTAACTTCGAGGACGCTTTAAGTGAACACTACCAACAGACCCTTTCCGGTCTCGCCGACGCTGACGGCGATCTCCATCGGATATCGCAATCCGGCCGCCACGCTGATCTATGATCGCGTGCTGCCGGAAGTCGATGTCCTCGGCGACACCTTCAAGTGGACCGAGTTCCCGCTTGGCGAAGCCTTCACCGTGCCGGAACTGGAAGTCGGCCGCACCGGCCAGCCCGGTCGCATCGAGTTCACCGGCGAGGAGCGCGACAGCAGCGTCCGCAACTACGGCCTTGATGATCCGATTCCCTATTCGGATATCAAGGAAGCCGAGAAGGCGCGGCGCGAGAAGCGATCCACGATCGATCCCGAGGCACTGGCGACGGAAGGTCTCACCAACCTTGTCCAGCTTGGCCGCGAGGTGCGTGCTGCCGCCGTGGTTCAGAACCCGGACAACTATGACGCTGCGCGCCGTCTGGTTCTGGCGGGAAACCAGCAGTTTTCCGACTTCGCCAATTCCGATCCTTATGCGGTCATTGATGAGGGCATGGACAAGACGCTGGTTTATCGCCCGAACACCATCGTCATGGGTCAGCCCGCGTGGTCGAAGGTCAAGCGCCACCCGAAGCTGATCAAGGCCGTCAAGGGCGGCCTGACCGAAGATGGCGCCATCACCAAACAGCAGTTTGCCGAACTCTTCGAAATCGACGTCAAGAACCTCCTGATTGGCGTCGCCCAGGTGAACCTCTCCCGCAAGGGTCAGCAGGTGAACCTTAGCCGCGTCTGGGGCAAGTCGATCTCGCTGCTCTACATCGATCCGACGAAAAAGCAGGCGGATGGCTCGGTCATCACGTGGGGCTTCACTGCCGCCAACGGCAAGCGCATCGCCGGTTCGATCGAGGACAAGGATATCGGCCTTGAAGGCGGCAAGCGCGTGCGTGTCGGCGAAAAGGTCCGCGAACTCGTCTGCGCCAAGAGCGTCGGCTACCTGATCCAGAACGCCGTCGCCTGATCGGCCTTCTCTCCTGAAACCATCATCGGCCCTACGGGGCCGGTCGTTTAACCCGACCGGAGACAGTCACATGGGAACTCCTGAAGAAGAGAAGGCCAAGGCAGAAGCGGACGCAAAGGCAAAGGCTGACGCTCAAGCGAAGGAAAAGGCCGAGGCAGAGGAAAAGGCCAAGGCGGAAGCTGCTGCGAAAGCGAAGGCGGAAGCCGATGCAAAGGCGAAGGCCGACGCTGATGCGAAGGAAAAAGCCGACGCCGAGAAAAAGGCAAAGGCCGAGGCCGCTGCGAAAGCCAAGGCGCAAGCGGACGAAAAGGCGAAGGCTGACGCGGACGAGAAGGCCAAAGCAGAGGCGGACGCGAGAGCGGCGGCCGCCGCCACGCCCGGCCCGAAGGCCAAGCAGGAAATCCGCGTTTCCGGCAAAACTTATGCGCCGGGTGAACACCTGCCCGGCGATGTGACCGAGACCGATCTCGAAACCTTCAGGTTGCTCGGCGCTATCTGATCCGCCTCCCAAGCGGCGCGACCAGCTCCCGCAGCAATCCGGCTGCGGGGGCATCTTCAACGGGTATCTTCCATGGCATATGCAAGTCGCACCAATATCGAGGATTTGTGGGGTTCCGAGTTCATCGCGGACCTTATTCGCGAGGACGTGGACGCCGAGGTTGCCATCGCCCGCGCCGTCGAACAGGCCAGCGGCGAAATCGACACCCATCTTTCCGCCCGTTATGCCACGCCCATTCCCGGCACGCCGCAGGCGCTCGTCATGCCCTGCGTGAACATCGCCGTCTATTATCTGGCGATCCGCCACACCAGTCTCACCACCACGATCGAGGACCGCTACAAGCAGGCCGTCGAGCTGCTGAAGCGCATTGCCGATGGCAAGGCGGGTCTTGGCGCTGACGAGCCGAAGGTGCCGACCGATGACGGCCTGTCATCCAGCGGAGCGGCTTTCTATTCCGGGCCTCGTCTGTTCGGCCGGGATCGCCTGCCATGAGCGGTATCGTCACCGAACTTGTCGGCTATGAGGAAGCGATTTTCGCCCTTGAAGGGATCGAGAACGCGCCGCTTGGCGAGTTGAACGAAGGCATCGGCCGTCTCGTGCAGGGCCAGATACGTCATCGTATCGAGGTCGAAAAGACCGAGCCGGACGGTGCGCCGTGGGTTCGCAACAATCAGGGAACCAGTATCCTGTTTGCTTCAGGCGCGCTTTCGCGTTCGATCGACTATATCGCCGACGCCTCCACGATCATGATCGGTTCCGGTCTGGTCTATGCCCGCATTCACCAGCTCGGCGGCATCATCAAGCCCAAGAATGGAAGCGCGCTGAAATTCTGGTGGGTCTCCGGCGGCTTTGTGAATTTCGCCGTGGTCAAGCAGGTCGAAATGCCCGCCCGGCCATATCTCGGCCTTTCCGTCGCCAACCAGAACGAACTGGTGGAAACCACAGAGGACTGGCTTTCCAGATTGGTGCAGCGATGAGCGGTCGCCTTATCACCTTCCGGGAATCGGTGCTGACCGAGATCAAGCGCATCCTGCCGAACATCAAATCGTGTGAGGCGCAGTTCGGTCGCTTCGACCTGTCGGAGCTGGAGCGCGAAATGATCCGTGCGCCCGGCGTGCGCCTTGCGATCCTGCGCAGTCCGCTTGCATGGCAACCGAACGGACAGGCCGAGGCCGCGTTGAGCATGGTCGCCTTCGTCATCACCGAAGGTTCCAAGCGCGAGGAAGACGGCTGGAACACTGCAGAGGCAATCGGCACGCTTCTTCATCCGGGCCAGCTCTGGGGCATGACGAAGCTCACCGCGCCGTCTTCTGTTGTCATCCAGCCGATCATTTCCGCAGCCGTCAAACAGCGCGGCGTCGGCGTGATGTCCGTCGAGTGGAACCAGACGCTCCGCCAGCTCGGCGACGGCCTGTTCGGTCCTGACGGCGTTGTCATCTCCGAGTTCCAGGTGAACGGCGAGCGGATCGATATGCCGGAGGCCGGTCATGTCTGATGCCGATATTATCGTCCGCGAGTTTCGCGGCATCTACAAGAACATTGACGATCTCAACCGCCGTCTCGTGGCCTCGCAGATGACCGGTCGCGTCGCCGAGATCGAGGGCAGCCGCGTGCGGCTGGAACTGGCCGCAGTCGGTGCCAACGGGAAACCGTTTCTCTCCCCATGGGTGCAGGTGCAGGAAGCGGCCGGAGCCACCGGCACGAACATGCCTGTCGAGATCGGCGATCCGATGCGGCTCTTCTCTCCGAACGGCGAGATCGGCAGTCAGTCGCTCGCGATCCGCGACAGCCACACCGACGATGCGCAGAACCCGGCCGGAACGCCGAAGGAGTTGGCAATCACCTATGCCGGGTCCGCAATCCGTATGACGGAAGAGGGCCTGAAGCTTTCGCATGGCGGCTCCAGCATCACCCTTTCGGAAGACACTATCCATGCCCTTTCGACCCACCTGCGCCACAACGCAAAGAACGTTGGCGACACCCATAACCATGGCGGCATCCGAAGGGGTGGCGAAAACACCTACGAACCCAACGAATAAAGGAGCCTTTAATGACCTCTAAAAAGACTTTCACCGTCACTGCCAGAGCCGGGCTTTTTGTCGCGGGCGTCCGTTCGCCCGGCGTCGGCAAACCCATCGAGCTGACCGACGAACAGGCGGCTTATCCGCTGATCGCGGGTGAGATCGAGGAGCCGGGTACGAAGACGGAACCGCCTGCAGGTGGAACCGAAACCACGCCCGCAGCCAAAGCCAAGGCTGTGAAGGAGTAACCATGCGGGCCGGTATCGACGCGAGGACAGGCAAGATGCTGCTCGGCTGGAAGCATTGCGTCCAGTCGATCAGGAAGTGCCTGACGACACGGTTAGGAAGCCGCGTCCTTCGCCGTCATATCGGCTCGGTTCTCCGCGAGCTGCAGGACGGCAATGCCGATGCCACAACTATCCTTGCAGCCTATCGGGCGATTGCCGATGCGCTCAATGATCCTGATGGCGGCGAACCCGGTTTCAGCCTGCAGAAGATCGAGCTGGTCGAATACAAGCGCACCGGCCGCTTCATTTTCATTTTGACCGGTGTCTGGTTCCCGCGTGGCCACCTCGGCGACTGGTCCGTCTATGAAACCGTCAATACGTCTTGGCCGGAGGCCGCATGAGCTTTCAGATTATCGACCTTTCCCGCCTGCCGGTTCCTGACGCGATCGAGACGTTGAGCGCCGAGGCGATGATTGCCGCGTTCAAGGCCCGCTTCCTTCAGGTATGGGAAACGCAGCGCCTGCTTGATCCGACCCTGCCAACCTATGAGACGCTCGACCTTGAGACCGACAGCGCCAACATCGTCGGTCAGGCTTGGACCTATCTGCGCCTTCTTGATCGCCAGCGCGTAAACGACGCTTTCCGTGCCTTGCTTGCGCCCTATGCAAAGGGTTCCAACCTTGATGCGGTAGCGGCCGACAACAACGTCGAGCGCCAGATCGTGACACCGGCAACCGCGAACACGGGTGCCGTCATGGAAGGCGATGCGTCGTTGCTGCGCCGCTACCTGCTCTCGCTTGATGCGCCTGCGTCCGGTTCTTCCGGTCGTTACCTCTATGACGCGTGGACCGCTTGGCCGCAGACCGAGGACAGGACGCTTGGATTGTGGGATGCCCGGATCAACGGCCGGGCGATCCATGGCCGTCGCGGCGATACCGATGTGGTGCTGATCGGGCCGTTCGGCCGCGAACCCACCCCGGCCGAACTCGCGACAGTGCGCGCCGCCGTTCTTCATGTTGACCGGACGCCGGAGGCTATCAGCGTTTCCATCATGGCGGCGACCCGCAGGGAATATCAGGTGTCGTTGGTGCTGGAGATTGTCGGAACCGGGCCGTCACCTGATCTGCTGAAGGCCGAGGCCGTGAAGCGCGTGACGGCTGCAGCAATCGAGCGGACCACCGTTGGCGGCGAAATCCCCGAGGGACTCCTGTCGGGCGCTGCTTATGGCGCTAACATCGTCAAGGTGCGCGACCTTTCGCCGGTGGCGATCGATCCCGATCCATACACTGTGCCGGTTATGACTGAGTTGACGGTGGTGACGGAGGTCCGCGCATGAGGGACGTTGTTGCACTTCTGCCCTCCAATTCCGAGGCTTTTGAATACGCGCTTGCCGGTGGCATGTCTGACGACCTGGCTGTGCCTTTCGCCGACCTGATGGACCCCTATAAGACGGAGGCGCGGCTGCTGCCGTACCTTGCCGCACATCATTCGGTTGACCTCTGGTATGACGATTGGACTGAGGAGCGGAAGCGCGAAATGATCGCCCAATGCGCCGGGCGTTCCGTCCGATATCCCGGTTCGCGGCTGGCGGCGCTGAAAGGCACGCTTGTCGGCCTGAAGCGCTATCTCGCATTTGTCGACGCTGAGATTGTTGACCGCATTGCCCATCCGGCCCGGTTCACGTTCGGTCGCGCCGTCATCGACCGCACGCCGATCGCGCACCAGCCGTTCACGGCGCACTATCTCGTCAGGGTCTCGCTGAACGCGCATCGCAATCGCTTCCAGATCGGCCGCAACGCCTTCGGCCGCGCCGCCCTGACTAGCGTCGACCTTGAACCGATCCGCCGCGCCAAGCGCGCCATGTTCACCGCCAAGACGCCGGACACACTCTATTCCGTGTCATTCGCATGGCGGCGCGGCATCACCTTTAACGACAACATCTTTATCGACGGAAGCCACGCCTTCGGCGGTTACATGGACCGTAAGCGGCTGGATTGAGGGAAACAGACATGCAGAGAACTTCTTTCGCGGAAGCCGAAATCGCCGATCACGCAGATTTCGAGGCCATCGGTTTGCAGGCGCAGGCCGCCACGGACCAACTTTGGCAAGATGCCATAGGATATCCTGCCCATTGGGCGGCCTTCACGGTGGCGCGCAAATCGGCGCAGGAAATCACGGTTTCGGCGGGACGTTATGTGGCCGGAGAAATAGTCTACGCGCACGAAGTACCAAAGGATGTGAACCTCCAAATTCATATTCCCGTCGCCGCATCTGATCAGCGGTGGGTCGCAATCCTGCTGCGCGGCAAGGAAGTCACCGACACGGCAAACCGCCCGTTCGAAACGTCGGACGATCCGGAAACCAGTGTCATCGTCAACCGCACGACGCCGAAGACAATCCGCCGCGTTGTCGAGCTGATCGTGCAGCCGGGTGAAGCAAACCCGGTTCCGGCCAAGCCGGTCGTTGCGTCTACGGACGCCTGCATCGCGTTCGTGCTGCTGAAATCGACCGGTATCGACGCCATAGAGCCGGGCAATGGCGACCGGGTGAAAACCCTCTTCGAAGTGGAAGGCCGCGTTGCCGCGCTCGAAGTCGATCTGGACGGCCTCTTCATGAGGACCGAGACGATTGAAACGCAGATCGTCAACATCACCGCCAAGCTCACAGAAATTCCCCGCCGTGAAATCATTCGCCAGATGCAACGTGATATCGGCGCGGCCCGGCTGAAAGTCGATCTGCCGGACGAGGCGCGTGCCTATGTTTTCGATGATGCACTCATTCCCGACCGTTGGGACATGACACATGTCGATTGGCTCGCTCGTATTGAAGAAGGCGTCCGCTTCGGTTTCGCGGCCGAAGCGCAGGCGCGGCTTGAAGTGCAGGCCGAAGACGATCCGAAGATTCATTTTCGTGGTCGCCGTATGGTGCCTGCCTTTGACGAGGTGACGCGCATTGCGAACACCTCGCTCGATGCCACGCTCAACATTTCGCAGTTGGTGCATACGGAGACCACGCTGGTTCGCAAGGAGGCGTCCCGCGTGCGCCTCACCTATGGCCCGACTATGGGCGCATGTGAAAACGCGGCGGGTTGGGCTGGCCTCGGCGGTGATTCCAGGGTGGGACAGATGCTCAATGTCGGCGGCGAGACCTTTGAAGTGGTCTATGTCGGCGGCAACTATGGCCCCGGCCACCAAACTTATGGCGTTCGTCAGGTGCGCTATGAAATCTACAGCGAGCCTTATTGGGAGTACGTCACCGAAGAGGTTGGCATCAACGGCTCAATTTGCGCGCAGTCTTTTCTGGTTGCCCAGCCTATGCAGGTCACAAGTCTGGACCTGTCATTTGCTCGCGTTGGTATCGACGGCGATGTTCATGTGTTCATCGTGGAAACCACGACCGGTGGCGTGCCGCGTTTTGATGCGGTGTTGGCGCAGGGTATGCTGAAACATGCGGAGCTTACCGTCGGCTGGAATAAGGTGGAATTGCCCATCACGTTGCTGGAGAGCGGAAAGCGCTATGCGTTCGTGACCGTGACGACCGGCGCGCATGCGCTGCATATTTCGGGGTCGAACAAGTACACGGGCGGAACGCAGTTCCTGACGACAGACGGGGCGTTTGCTCAAGGGTCAACGGAGACGGATATCTGCTTCCGGCTCAATGCCGCCCGCTATCGTAGCCCTCGCACGATTATTCCCATGCAGGCTTTGAACCTCGCGGACGGCATGACGCAGATCGACATGTTGTTCGCGGGTTGGGTGCCGGGCGGATGCACGCTCGGTTGGGAAATCCGACCATCCGGCTCGACCGTCTGGACGGAACTGGATGATGGCGATCCAGCGACTAACCCGCTTGTCGGGCTTCCGGCGTCGGTGGAATTGCGCATGGTTATGATGGGTACGGCTGACTTGCAGCCTATGATCCAGCTTGATCAGAAAGCGGTTTCCCGTGTTGCCCGGAACCGCAACAGCATGCGGGCGGTCAGCAAAAGCTTTCCGTTCGGGTTTTCGACCACCCACATTCAGACACAATACACGCTGGATTACTTCGATCCTGACAGGCACACGTTCACGCCCGCTATCATGGTCGGAAATACGGTCGTCAACCCGGACAGCACCGAAATCACGATCGATCCGCAGATGCCTGCGCGCCGAACCTATCTTTCAACCTACACGCTCGGCGCTGCGGCCAATGCCGCCCGCATGCGCCCTGCCGCCGCCACAAACAATGTCGCGTCCGTGCCGTTCGTGCAGGACGCCTTCATTGCTGCGCTTTAAGGAGTTCCCATGGCTTTAAAGATCGACTCGGAGAAATCCTATGATGTGAAACTTTCGCGCATCGTTAAACGCGGACGTTTCACATTCTATCCGTTGAACGAAATCAACATGCGCGGTTCGCTGGTAGCGGCCATTATCGAGCAGGAAGGTGAGGAGGTCTTTGACTATGCCAGACCGGTTTGACGGCTATCAAATTCCGTCGTGGCCGAAGACGCCGATCGACAGGCCATTGTGGAATGCCACGATGGGAGACATCGATGCCCGTTTGACCGCCCGCGAACAACTTGAAGCATCGTTTGAACGCCTGATGGCAGAGGGTGTTCAGGCGTCACTCGACTATATTCAGGTCAATGTTGCGCCGCAGATCGCAACCCTGCAGCAATCGATTTCCCTCGCTCAAGAGCAAATTGACCAGATCATTGTCGGCGGGTCCGCGCCGAATGCGCTTAAGCTCGGCGGGAAGGAAGCTGCATGGTATGCGTCGGCACAGGCCGTGCAGGACGCGATGCAAGATGCTTCGGAGGCTGTTGACACCAAGCTCGCCGATTATCTGCGTGCCGACCAGAAGAACGTCGCTGATGGGGTGGCACCGCTTGGCCCCGACAGTAAGGTACCGCAGGCCAATCTCCCGGCGCTGACAACAACGGCCACGGTGGGTGCAGCCATTGCCGGGGCAAACGGCAAGGCGACGCCTGACGATGGCGATTTCTTCACCGGTGTCGCGGCCGGTGCTTCCACCATGTTCAAAACGACATGGGGCAACATCAAAACTGCCCTGACGACCTTGTTTGATGGGCGTTATCTGCGGCTGATTGGCGGTGTCGTCAACGGCTCACTGACTATCCAGCCGTCAGCCAATGCGGCCATGCTTGAAATGCGAGCCGCCGCCAATGGCGCGTGCCTTATCGACTTCTCGCCCAACGGCTACGGCGGTGATTTCAACTGGCGGATGATCGCACAGCCGAACAACGCGGAGTTCGATTTCCTTCGAAACGGGGTTCATCTTTTCCGCGTCAACAGCGATGGCAATCTCTGGACGGCCTATCTCGGCTGGCTGTCCGACCGCTTTGCGGATCGGGGCGCACGCGTCCAGCGCGAGGGGGGAATATGGGAGTTCGGCTCAATTGACCCGAATTACAACGCCCGCACTACGGATGCTCCAGCGCCTTACGTTCTAGTCGGGCTGCGCAGCTCGAACGGTACGAACGTCATCAACCTGCGTGCCGAACTGTTGAGGAATAACTGATGACCGACCCTTACAGCACTGAGGGATTGCCCTACGATCTGTCATCAGACGAACTGGCTTTTCTGATCCGCAAGCTTCATCCTGCTGCAATCCATGGCGTTGACTTCTGGTGCGCCCACAAGGTGAAGCCGAACAGTCCAGACAGGACCAGTACGGCCATCATCGTTAAATGGGATTTGGCGGCAGAGAAGCCGACCCCCGCCGAAATCGAGGCGCTGGCGGCCACCTACACCCCCGAGCTGGTAGCGCTTCGCGGGGTGGCTGCGCTCGATGTCGATATCGAGCGAGACCGCCGCATTGAGGCGGGTTTCGTATTCGACGGCGTTCTTTACCAGTCCCGCCCGGAAGACCGGGAAAATATCGCTGGGGCGGTGAAGGCGGCAACTGACGCGGTTGCTCTCGGAGCCGCGCCCGGTGATTTAGGATGGCAGCGCCTGCTGGACCCTAATGCGCCACCTGAATTCAGGTGGATCGCGGCGGACAATACGACCCAGCCGATGGATGCGCAAACGGTTATGCGCTTTGGATATGCCGCGCTCGGCCACAAGCAGGCTCATATCTTCGCAGCTCGCGATCTGAAGGACATGAACCCAATCCCAGCCGACTACGCCGCTGCAAGCTACTGGCCGTAGAAGCCAAGTAGACAGACCTCCCGAAATAGGTCATTAAATAGGCTTCGAGGGCGGTTTCAAACCGCCCTTTTTCTTTGTCGGACTGACAGTGTCAGGCTCTTCGCTTATCTTTCGAAAACCTAGTTTGTCTCCAATTCGACCTTTGGAGACGGCTTATGGCACTCGATTTTAACCACGGCGTCCGCGTAATTGATGCTGGCAGCGAAAGCAGGCCGCTTGAGACGGCCGACAGCTCCGCGATCGGCGCGGCCGTCATTGCGCCTGACGCGTCCAACACGCTTTTCCCCTACGATGAGCCGGTGGCTTTCTACACCCACGAGGCCGACAAGGTGGCCGCTCTCGGTACCACCGGCACGGCGATCGACATAATTAATGCCGTCCGGGCGCAGGGTATCGAGGCGCAGTGCGTATTCGTCCGTTGCGAGGAAGGTCAGACGCCAGAGGCCACCCGTGCCAAGCTGCAGGGTTCTGCCGCTTCCATGACCGGCGTTCACGCCCTTTCCTTTGCGCGTGGCCATGTCGGCGTCGAGCCGGGTCTCGTGATCGCGCCCGGCTATTCTTCCGGCCGGATCGAAAACGCCAAGAACCCACTCGCCGACGCGCTGGAGCAGGTTTCCGAAAAGCTGAAAGCGATCGCCATCCTCGATACGGGCGGTCCTGATGCGGCCACAAGCCTCGCATTCCGCGCCGATTTTTCCTCCCGCTACACCTATCTGGTTGACCCGTTTGTGCGGGTCGCGTCGGGGGCGACGATCGTTACGAAGCCCGCGTCGCCCTTCGCAGCCGCCATGTTCGTGAAGCGCGACAAGAAGAAAGGCGGTGCGTACTGGTCGCCATCGAACCAAGAGGTCAAGGGCATTCTTGGCACGGCACGGCCGATTACCTATTTCGACGGCGAGATCGATCATGAGGCAAACCACCTCAACCAGAACGGTATTGCCACCTTCATCCCGTCCCGGCTTTCGCAGGGCGCGAACGGCCAGTTCGCCACGAACGGTCGCATTCTGTGGGGCAACCGTACTGCCTCCACCGACACCCTCTGGCAGTTCGTCAACGTGGTCCGCACCCGCGCCACGATCGAGAAGGCCATCATCAACGGCTTCCGGCCATGGGCCAACGATGAAAACCTGACCGCGCAGCATGTCATCGCCGTGATGCGCAGCCTGCAGGACCTGCTCGACAGCATGCAGGCCGTTGGCGCCATCCTTGGTGGCCGCGTCTATTGGGACCGGGCAATGAATGGCAATGCGAACCTGCGCCTCGGCAAGCTTCGCGTCGAGTTTGATGCCGAAGAGACGCCGCCGCTGGAAGACCTGATCTTCGGCTCGCGCCGTAACGAGGCTTACTTCGACACCCTCGCCAACGAAATCCAGCGTCGTGTGACTGCCGAGTTCGGCGGCACGATCGCCGATTATCTCTCCGCCGCATAAGGGGCCACCATGACACTGCGCATCATCCGGGGCTTCACGCTCAACGTTAACGACAACATCAATCTCGCGCTCGACATCGAGACGCTGAAGCTGCCAGCGCTGGAAGAGATCACCGAAACCTTCCAGCCGGGTGGCTCGGACATGGAACTGGACATCACCGGCCTCGGCATCAAGGCGCTCACGATGCCGTTCAAGCTGAAGAGCCACACGCCGGAAACGCTTGCCCTGTTCGGCGGCCCTGCCGGTGTCCGTCAGAACTGGACCGGCAAGAAGCTGGTAATCTCCGAGGAAGACGGCACGGAGCATGAGCACTCCATTGACGTAACCGGCCGTCTTTCCAAGGTCGAAGGCGAGTCCATGGCGGGCGGTAAAGCCACTGGCTATGACCACGAGATCAAGTCGATCTGGTCTTACACTGAATATTGGGACGGCCGCGTGATGCACCGTTTCAGCTTCAAAAAGGGCGGCTGGGACATCTGGAACTATCAGGCCATCAACTCCACCCGTCGCTCCATCCTGTTTTCATAAGGTCTCGCCATGTCGCTCGTTCAAGAAGTCAGAATTTCGCTCGCCGTCCCTGTCCCTGTCGAGGGGGCGGATGGCAAACCGGCCAAGCGGGACAGTTTCACGATGTACCGGCCGAACGTCGCTCACGCCAAGCAGCTCGCCGTGCTGATTGGCCCGAAGCTCGCCTCGCAGCTGATGAGCGACGGCAAGGCGAATATTGATGATGTCGACATAGGCGGGCTTATTACCGAACTTTCAAGCACGTTGCTGACCACGGATGGCCTCGACAGCCTGACCGGCATCGTCGCCTCGATGTCGCGTGAGGAAACGGCCTTCATCGATCAGCTCGACTGGCTCGATCTCGTCTCCGTCGGCAAGGCGCTGCTCGATTTTTTTCCGGCACTCCGGTCCCTCGGGCGTTCGAATACGCCGCAGACCTAGCGGCCGTCTACAGGTTCCAGCCCTCCGAAATCGCACAGATGCCTTGGCTGGACGCTCTTTCCTATCGCGCCGAACTCCCCCGATTGACCGGAACCGCCCAAAGGACCGAATGACATGGATATCTCTTTTGTCATTCGGCTGATCGACCAACTGACCGGACCCGCCAAAAAGGTGAAGTCCGGCCTTCTCGATTTGGGGCAGGCCGCCAAGGAAGGTTTCTCCGGCGCAATCAAAGACGGTTTTACCGTCGAGAATATCGAGAACGCCACCAAGAACGCCGAGGCGGCGCTGCGCGATGCTCGTGGCCGCATGCTTGGCGCGTTCGGGCAGGCCATGACGCTTGCTGCGCCGATCTTCAAGGGCGCGAATTTTCAGGACGCCTTTATCGACTTCGCCAACGTCGCGGAAATTCCGATCGACCGCATGGGCGAGATCGAGGCGCGGCTGATTGCACAGACCCGCACCACCGGCAAGAACAAGACCGAGCTGCTGCAAATCCTTGCCACCTATGTCGGCAAGGGCATGGACCTTGACGAGAGCCTTGCCGCGATCGAGGCGACTGGTCGGGCATCGACTGCCACCAAGGCGGAAGTCGGCGACATGGGCAATGCCGGTTACGCCGTAATGGATAACCTGAAGGTTGCCGCGACCGATCTCGCCAAGGCGTTCGATGTCATGGCGTCCACCGGCAAATCCGGCTCATTCGAGCTGAAGGATATGGCGCGCAATTTCCCCGAACTGACGGCCAACGCCTCGGCACTGAAGATGCAGGGCGTCCCGGCCGTGGCATCGCTTGCCGCCGCGCTTCAGATCGCCATGAAATCGGCAGGTTCTGCCGATCAGGCCGCAAACAACATGTCGAATTTCCTAGGGAAGATCACTTCGCCGGACACGGTGAAGAACTTCAAGAAAATGGGTATCGACATCGAGAAGGAGATGAAGTCGGCCGCTGCCAAGGGTACCGATCCCCTGTTGCATTCGCTGGAGCTGATCAAAAAGGCGACGGGCGGCGACCAGTACAAGATGGGCGAGCTGTTCGCCGACAAAAAGGTTCTCGATTTCCTCCGCGCCCTGATCCCCAATCTGGAGGATTACAAGCGCATCCGTGACGAGGCCGGTGCAGCCAGCGGCGTCATCGACAAGGATTTCGTCAACGTCATGTCTGGCCTGAAAACCCAGATCAAGGGCCTCGTTACCGAGATCGACAACCTGTTCTCTGCGGGCGGCGCGCTGTTGCCAGTGGTGCAGGATATTGTCCTTCGCGGCACGGCCATCGTGCGGATGGTCAACGACTGGACCACAGCGAACCCGGAGCTGACGGCGACGATCGTGAAAATCACGGCCGGGCTACTGGCGGCATCGGTCGCCATGCGCGTTGCCTCCTATGCCTTCGCCGCCATGCGGTTGTCCGCGATCGGGTTCACCTCGACGTTCCTTCGCTTTCAGGATGGCAGGAACATCGCCACTGGCTGGCGCATCATCGCCGGAGCATGGCGGTTTGCGGCGGGCAGCGCATCGGCGCTTGGCTCGGCGCTGCTGCCTGTCGCTGGCCGCATTCCGATGCTGCGAAACGCGATCGCCGGTCTTTCCTTCATCTCGGCCGCGAGCGGCGGAGGGCTTGCCGGTTCGCTCTCGGCCGTCACGGCCGCGTTGACCGCCTTCGCCTCTGGTCTTGCAAGCATCGTCGCGGGGATCACAGCGCCCGTGTGGGCAATTGCGGCGGTTCTGGCGGCAGCCGGGTTTGCCGTCTGGAAGTATTGGGACCGCATTTCCTCATTCGCTTCCGGCTTTGCAGGGCCGATCGTCGCGTTCTTTAATACCGGCGTTGAGGGTGTCACAAATGCGCTGTCGCGCCTTGTGGACCACATCGGCTCTGCTCTCAACATCGATCCCGCTTCGATCGCAGCGTTTAAAGCCTCCATGGCGAAGATGTTCGATTTTAGTGAAATGATCGAAGCAGCGAAGGAGAAGCTCGGCGAGATTTGGAAGGCGATCACGTCCTTTTTTTCTCAGGAACAACTGTCGGACGCTGACAAGGGAGCGATGCGAGCTGCTGGCGCAGCACTTGGGGACGCGGTTGTCGACGGGTTCAAAATGGCTTTTGAAGCGCTCTATGGGTGGTTGACCGGCGTGCCAGGGCGAATTCGAGATGCCATTGGAAGTATTGATCTCTCCGGGCTTATAAAGCCGCCCGCGTGGATGTCGGGGCTATTCGGCTCCGAGGAGGGTGCGGCCTCTATGCAGCCTTATCAACCTCAACAGTCTGGCGCGACACCGCCCGCCGCTGGTGACACCACGTCGAACGTCACAATAAACCAGAACGTGACCCAGAATATTTCGTCGCCCGATCCCAAGGCGGCGGGTGATGCCGCAGCCTCGAAATTGGGCGCGTCGATTTCCTCTGCTCGATCCAGCGCCCTGAATGATGGAGCTGCGCCATGAGTTCCGCTTTGCTTGCGCTGGGATCGCACATCTTCCAGATCGACCGGTTGAACTATCAGCAGTTCGCCCGATCGACGGAAGCGAAATGGGCATCCATCCCACGCTTCGGCACTTATCCCGGCCGCCAGTTCGTGGGTTATGGCGACGACACGATCACAATATCCGGTCTGCTGTTTCCTGACGAATTCGGTGACAGAGCCGATTTCGAGGCTGTGCGCACCACACAAAGAGCTGCAAATCCTGTGATGCTAATTGGCTGGGCAGATGCTGGTTCGACGGTGGCCACGATCTACGGTCGCGTAGTGATTCTGTTTGTCGATGACGAGCAGTCGGCCATCAACAGGGCAGGCCTCGGACGGAAGGTGACTTATACCATAGAGGTTGCGCCCTTCCATGATGGCGGCAAACCGGTGGGGCTGTTCATATGAGCGCCACCATTATCCCGGCCGGGACCCGCGTCATCGAATTTGAAGACCTAAGCATCGATCTCGTTTGCTTTGAACACGCCTTTAAGGCGCTCAATGATCGGCGAGTAGCGGGAAAACTGGATGGCTACGTCGAGGCAACTCTTGAAGCCAATCCCAGCGTTGCCGATCGCGGCATCCTTCTTCCGCTCGGCAGCACAATAATCCTGCCCGAGTTTACTATCCGGGCCGCGTCGACATCAGTTGTGAGGCTGTGGGACTGATGCGCCACAAACCATTCATCGAGTGCTTCGTCGGAGGTAAAGCCGTCGCGCCGGGCTTCTATGATCGCTTGTCGACAGCGACGGTCACCGACAATGCAGGGCAAGAGGCCGACCGGATTGAACTAGTATTCGATGATTCCGGCAACGCGATCCAAATACCGGAAAAGGGAGCCAAGCTCTCGGTTTCGTTCGGCTACAAGGAATTTGGGTCATGGGTGATGGGCGAGTTCACAGTCGAGAAAAACAGGATCAACTTTGGACCGGACGGCGACAAGCTGACAATCTCCGGCCACTCGGCCGACATGCGCGAGGACGTTAAAGAGCAAGGGTCCGAGCATTTTGACCAGACCACGATCGGTGATGTGGTTGAGCAGCTCGCCAAACGGCACGGTTATGACGCCAAGGTCAGTCCCGAACTGGCCTCGAAGCAAATCGAATACATCGCTCGCGTTGGGCAGAGTTCGCTCGATTTCCTGACCCGCCTCGCCGATCGCAACCGGGCGCTCTTTTCGATTAAGGGCAATAAGTTCCTGTTCCTGTCTCGCGGCATATTGCCGACGATCACGATCGACAAAAGCGAATGCGAGAGCGGCGATTTCGAGGTCGAACCTCGCACCAAATTCGGCAAGGTCGAGGCGTCCTATTTTGACCGCGCAACCGGCAAGACGGAAACCGTCTCGCATTCGACCGGCCTAAAGGGGCCAGTTCGTCGTCTGCGCACTGTTTACGCCAACAAGGACGAGGCCGAAGCAGCGGCGGGATCGGAGGGCGACAAGCTCGGCCGTGCAACCGGCTCAGGCAACCTCATGTTGTTCGGCCGACCCGAGTTGATGGCCGACACACCCTTGAACCTCACCGGCTTTCGGCCCGAGGCGAACGGCGCGTGGCGCGCCGGTACCGTCACCCAGACCTTCGCTGCCGACAGCTACAAAACCGGTGTCGCCGTTGAAGCGCCGGAGAGTGGCAAGGAATAGAAGATGAAATGAAGATTTCGGCCTCCCGGTAGACCGGGTGGCCGGGGTGTGTCCATGCACCCCAAGCGACGGGCCAAAGTTTGGCGACCTAACCCGTCCGACAGCAACGTTCGATAACTGTCACACCCGTACCCTGCAGGGCGGATTTGCTGTGACTGAGTCGAGAGATATTTGAAATGGTGAATCTGACGCCGGTGGCTCCGGCCACTCCCGCCGCCCCTTATATCGGTGGAAAACGTGTTCTGGCGAAAGCCATCATCGCGCGCATCAACGAGACGCCGCACGAGAGCTATGCGGAGGCGTTTGTCGGAATGGGGGGTGTATTCCTCCGCAGAAACCTGCAACCGCGCATGGAGGTGATTAACGATATCAGCGGCGACGTCGCCAATCTCTTCAGGATATTGCAGCGGCACTATCCGCAGTTCATGGAAACGCTGCGATATCAGGTCACGAGCCGTCGCGAGTTTGACCGCCTGTCACGTGTCGACCCCTCTACCTTGACCGATCTGGAGCGCGCTGCGCGGTTTCTTTATCTCCAGCGGACGGCCTTTGGTGGTAAAGTCGCCGGACAGAACTTCGGGGTTTCGATGCAAGGCGCTCGCTTCAATCTCCTGAAGCTCGCTCCGCAACTGGAGGCGATCCACGAACGAATGGCCGGTGTCGTCATAGAGCAGCTCCCTTGGCGGCGCTTCATTGAACGGTACGATCGGCCGGGAATGCTGTTCTATCTCGATCCGCCTTACTTCGGGAACGAGACAGACTATGGCTCCGATGTGTTCAGTCGCGAGGAGTTCGCCGAAATGGCGGATATGCTAGGTCGGATTAAGGGGCGTTTCATCCTGTCTTTAAACGCCGTTCAAGGCGTCTTCGAAACCTTCAGAGATTTTCGAATTGAAGAAGTGGACTGCACTTACTCCATACAGGGCGCTGGAAACAGCAAATCGGTGAAGGAGTTGATTATTTCGAAACCGGCTTAGCGGACGTCTGCAGGCGTGGGACGATGTCAGCGCAAGCCGCTTCTTTCGAAGGATAGTTGTCCATGGTTCCTTTGCGAACGACAGCACGCGCATTGTCCATTTCGCCCGGAGCAGACCCATTAACTACCATCGAGGCCATGGAGACCACCAGCGCGGACATCTCCTTGGCCTCGCAGTTTGCGACGGCCCATTCGACCATCGCGGCAAGATATCGGTTCTGCTCCGTTGTCTGAGCCTCGGCGGCCGATGTCCCAACAAAGGCCGACGCCACCAAGATCGACGTCATCAAACTCCTTAGTCTGGTCATTTCATGTGCTCCACCGGTTGATCGAGGCTATCGAAACCACGTTCTTTGGAGGTCGGCAATCTTTAACCGGAAAAAAGGTTAAAGCGGCCACTTGCTGAACAGTGAAATTGTTGCCAACTGATGTTGCGCTTCGCGCCATTCGATTTTGCGCGCTACAACTAGATCCGGCATCCAGCCACGGCGCGTCTACGCCGTAAAACGACTGTTTCGCGATCAAAGACTTGATCGCGCTGGACCCCGGATCAAGTCCGGGGTGACGGCGTGTGGATGATACGATTTTTCCAGATTTAGCGCCAGCCAAGTGCCGGCGCTACCTGCTTCAGGATGGTCTCGATCACATGAGCGTTGTAATCGACGCCCAACTGGTTCGGCACGGTCAGCAGCAGCGTGTCAGCTTCGGCGATGGCTTCGTCGGCCTTCAGCTGTTCGATCAGCTTTTCCGGTTCGGCGGCATAGCTGCGTCCGAAGATCGCACGCGTCTTGTCGTCGATATAGCCGATCTTGTCGTCTCCTTCGTTACCGTAACCGAAATAGGCGCGGTCGCGATCATTGACGAGGGCGAAGATACTGCGGCTGACGGAGACGCGTGGCTCACGCGCATGTCCGGCCTCCTTCCAGGCTTCCCGGAAGGTGCGGATCTGCTGCGCCTGCTGGACGTGGAAAGGCTCACCGGTTTCGTCGGTCTTCAGCGTGGAGCTTTGCAGGTTCATGCCAAGCTTTGCCGCCCACACTGCCGTTGCATTGGAGCTCGAGCCCCACCAGATGCGCTCGCGCAAGCCTTCGGAATGCGGCTCCAGCCGCAGAAGACCCGGCGGGTTGGGGAACATCGGCCGCGGGTTCGGCTCGGCAAAGCCTTCCCCCTTCAAAAGCTCGAGGAAGACCTCGGTGTGCTGACGCGCCATATCTTCTTCGCTCTGGCCCTCGGCCGGGCGATAACCGAAATAACGCCAGCCATCGATGACCTGCTCCGGCGAGCCGCGGCTGATGCCGAGCTGCAGGCGACCACCGGCGATGAGGTCGGCCGAACCGGCGTCCTCCACCATGTAGAACGGGTTTTCGTAACGCATATCGATGACGCCGGTGCCGATCTCGATCTTTTTCGTGCGGGCGCCGACGGCGGCCAGAAGCGGGAAGGGCGAGGCCAGCTGACGGGCGAAATGGTGCACACGGAAATAGGCGCCGTCAGCCCCCAGTTCTTCTGCGGCCACGGCGAGGTCTATCGACTGCAGCAGCGTATCGGCCGCCGAGCGGGTCTGCGACTGGGGGGAGGGCGTCCAGTGGCCGAAGGATAGGAATCCGATCTTTTTCATAATGACCTTCCAGATTTGGAGGATGTCCGCGAGTGTAGCGACATCGTTGTTGTCCCTCATATAAGCAACGGCGCAGATCCTCCAACCTGCGAGACGAAGACAGGGTGTCGCCGAAATGTGAACGATCGCGACTTCAGACCATGAGGCCGCGCTTGAGAATAAAGAGCTTTTCGTGGGCGCGCGCGGTGGTGAGGATGAAATCCATCAAGGAACGCACCCGTGGCACATTGGCAAAGTCCTGATGGCTGGTGAGCCAGTAACCTCGCCGCAGCTCGACCTCACCCGGAAGCACCATCTGCAAATCCGGAAAGCGCGCGGCGATGAAATTCGGCAGGATGCAAAGCCCTCGGCCACCAAGCGTGGCGGTCAGTTGCGCAAAAATGCTCGAAGACTGGAAATTTGGCCGCAGGCCCGGAAGCACATCGCGCATGTAATCGAGGCCGGGTGAAAAGATCAGATCCTGCACGTAGCCGATGAAGAAGTGGTCGAGCAGGTCTTCCCGCTTCGTGATTTTCGGCTGTCCGGCGAGATAGGACCGTGAGGCGTAAATATGCAGAGTGTAATCGATGATCTGTTCATTGATATAGGGACCGGCCTTCGGCGGATCGAGCGTGACAGCCACATCCGCCTCCTTTCGGGAAAGCGCCATGATCTGCTGGATCGTCACCATTTCCACCATGATGTGGGGATGGGTGGCGGCGAAGTCCTTCAGCCTCTCGACGAAGAAAAAATTAGAAAAACCTTCAGGAGCGCTCAGGCGCACAACGCCGCGCAGCAGGCTGCCGCTTTCGGAAATATCCGATTGCAGCCGTTCAGCCTCTGCCTCTATGCGCTCGACGGTATCGACCAGTCGCCGCCCCACCGTCGTCAGCTCATACCCGCGCGGGTTCCGCTCGAAGAGCTTGGTTTTAAGCGAAAATTCCAGCCGGTCGATATGGCGGGAGACGGTCGCGTGGCTGGTGCGCAGGCTTCTGGCGGCGGATGAGAGCTGTCCGGTGCGGGCCACGGCCAGGAAATATTGCAGGTCGTCCCAGGTGAAAGGGGTGGCCATAATTGTCTCCCATCAAGAGTTCTGTTCAAAAATGAACAGTTCCTGTTCGCAATTTGATGATGACACGCTCTTGTGTCAACGGCCGAATTCGAGAAGTCTACGCTCAGGATGCACCGCTTTGAGGAGGGCGGTGCGGCCATTCATGGTGCAGGGTTTCGGTTCACCGCTGCACAGACAATCTGAGGCTCGCAATCATCTCTGGGAGGAGAAGTCATGCGCAAGAGTATCGTTTTATCCACGGCCATGGCACTTGCCGCCGGCACCGCCGCTTATGCCGCCGAGATTTCGGACGGCAAGGTCAAGATCGGTATCCTGAACGACCAGTCCGGCGTTTACGCCAATTTCGGCGGCAAATACTCCTATGAAGCCGCGAAGATGGCGGTTGAGGATTTTGGCGGCAAGGTGCTTGGCGCGCCCGTGGAAGTGGTAACGGCTGACCACCAGAACAAGGCGGATGTCGCCTCCAACATTGCCCGCCAATGGTACGACACCGAACAGGTCGATTCGATCATGGAACTGACCTCGTCGTCTGTCGGCCTTGCGGTGCAGGCACTTTCTAAGGACAAAAAGAAGATCACCGTCAACACCGGTGCTGCCACCACCGAGCTGACCGGCAAGCAGTGCAGCCCTTATGGTTTTCATTGGGCCTATGACACCTATTCGCTGGCTGTCGGCACCGGTGGCGCACTCGTCAAACAGGGCGGCGACAGCTGGTTCTTCCTGACCGCCGACTATGCCTTCGGTTATTCGCTGGAAGAAAATACGTCCAATTTCGTCAAGGCCAATGGCGGCAAGGTGCTTGGCTCCGTCCGCCATCCGCTCGCAACCACCGACTATTCGTCCTTCCTGCTGCAGGCGCAGTCTTCGGGCGCGAAGGTTATCGGTCTTGCCAATGCCGGTCTCGACACCTCCAACGCCATCAAGCAGGCTGCGGAATTCGGTATCGTTGCAGGTGGCCAGCGCCTTGCAGCGCTTCTCTTCACGCTAGCCGAAGTCCATGGCCTCGGCCTTGAGGCAGCTCAAGGGTTGACACTGACGGAAGGTTTTTATTGGGACCGCGACGATGAATCGCGCAAGTTTGGTGAGCGCTTCAAGGAACGAACCGGGGCCATGCCGAACATGGTTCACACCGGCACCTATTCCGCTGTCTTGCATTATCTGAAGGCGATCGAGAAGGCCGGCACCGACGATGCAGACGCCGTCGCCAAGGCCATGAAGGAAATGCCTGTCAACGACGTCTTCGCCAAGGATGGCCATGTGGCCGCCAATGGTCGGATGATCCACGACATGTACCTCATGGAAGTGAAGAAGCCTGACGAAAGCAAGCAGCCCTGGGATTATTACAAGGTTCTCGCCACCATCCCCGGCAAGGAAGCCTTCATGGACCCCGCAAAGAGCGGTTGCCCGCTGGTGACGCAATAAAAGACTGACGCAATAAAGGGGAAAGTTTCATGACGATCGCTCCCGCCCCCGCCGGGCAGGCAGAACCTCGCGTCGTTCTTTCGGCGCGTGGTCTCACCAAGACCTTCGGCGCATTCGCAGCCGTGAAAAACGTCGATCTCGACGTGCATCACGCCCGTGTCCATGCGCTGATCGGCCCCAACGGCGCCGGCAAGACAACGGTTTTCAACCTGTTGACCAAGTTTCTCCAGCCGACAGGCGGGGCGATCACCTTCATGGGAACGGATATAACAAAAACGCCACCGGACAAGGTGGCGCGTCTCGGCCTCGTCAGGTCTTTCCAGATATCGGCGGTGTTTCCGCATCTGACGGTTCTGGAAAACGTGCGGGTGGCATTGCAGCGGCCCAACAGCCTTGCAACGCAGTTCTGGCTGCCGCTCTCTTCGCTGGACAGGCTGAATGCCCGCGCCGAGGAGCTGATCTCCATGGTGGGCCTCACGCGGGAAAAACACGCGCTTGCGGCCGATCTGTCTTACGGCCGCAAGCGGGTTCTCGAAATCGCTACTACGCTGGCGCTTGATCCCAAAGTTCTGCTGCTGGACGAGCCGATGGCGGGCATGGGTGGGGAAGATGTCTCGCATGTGGCCGAGCTTATTCGTGAGGTGGCAAAGACCCGCGCGGTACTGATGGTCGAACATAATCTGAAGGTCGTGGCCGATATCTGCCATCACGTTACTGTTCTGCAGCGTGGAGAAATTCTGGCTGAGGGCGATTATGCCACGGTTTCTGCCGATCCGCGCGTGCGCACGGCCTATATGGGCACGGAGGAGGCTTGATATGGCGGCGATGCTCGAAGTCTCCAACCTGAAATCCTGGTATGGCGAAAGCCAGGCGCTGCACGGCGTCGATCTGACGGTCGGCGAGGGCGAAACCATCACCATTCTCGGCCGCAATGGCGTGGGCAAGACCACGACGTTGCGAACCATCATGGGCATCATCCGCAACCGCAAGGGCGTCATCAAGCTCGGCGGCAAGGATCTTATGCCGGTGCCGCTGCATCGTACGGCGAAATACGGCCTCGGTTTCGTGCCGGAGGAGCGCGGCATCTTCGCGACCCTGAGTGTTGAGGAAAACCTGAAGCTGCCGCCCGTCGTCGCGTCCGGCGGCATGACGCTCGATGAAATCTACGAGCTGTTTCCCAATCTTTACGAACGCCGCACCAGCCCCGGCACGAAGCTCTCCGGTGGCGAGCAGCAGATGCTGGCCATGGCGCGCATCCTGCGCACCGGCGTCAAGGTGCTGCTGCTGGATGAGCCGACCGAAGGGCTTGCCCCCGTCATCGTACAGCGCATTGGAGAGGTTTTGCAGAAGCTGAAGAGCCGCGGCATGACCGTGGTTCTGGTGGAGCAGAATTTCCGGTTTGCGAGCCGTATCGCCGATCGTTTCTACCTCATGGACCACGGCCAGATGGTCGGCGATTTTCCGGTGGGGGAGCTTTCCGCCCGCATGGGCGAGCTTAACAAGGTGCTGGGGGTTTAACCATGACGATGATCTTCGGCGTTCCAATTCAGGCGCTCCTCGGGCAATTGCTGGTCGGCCTTATCAACGGCTCATTCTATGCGCTGCTGTCACTTGGGCTTGCTGTCATCTTCGGGCTGTTGCGCGTCATCAATTTTGCCCATGGCGCGCAATATATGCTCGGCGCTTTCGTCGCCTTTCTCGGCCTGCAATATTTCGGCATCAATTTCTGGGTGGCGCTCATCGTCACGCCGCTCGTCGTCGCGCTGTTCGGGGCGATCATCGAACGTTTCCTTCTGTCGCGGCTTTATGATCTCGATCCACTCTATGGTCTGCTCTTCACCTTCGGCCTGGCGCTGGTGGTGGAAGGCACGTTCCGGTGGCTTTACGGCGCGGCGGGCCAACCCTATTCGGTGCCGCGCGAACTCGCAGGCGGCACCAATCTCGGCTTCATGTTCCTGCCGAACTACCGCGCTTTCGTCGTCGTGATCTCGCTGATCGTGTGCATCGCCACCTGGGCCTTGATCGAAAAGACGCGTCTTGGCTCCTATCTGCGCGCCGCGACGGAAAACCCGACCCTTGTGCAGGCTTTCGGCATCAATGTGCCTGTTCTGTTGACGCTCACCTACGCGCTCGGCGCCGGCCTTGCGGGTTTCACCGGCGTTCTCGCCGCCCCCATCTATCAGGTCTCGCCGCTGATGGGCACAAACCTCATCATCGTCGTCTTTGCGGTGGTGGTTGTCGGCGGCATGGGCTCGATCATGGGCGCCATCGTCACCGGCTACATGCTCGGTATCGCCGAGGGCCTCACCAAGGTGTTCTACCCTGAGGCCTCCAATATCGTCATCTTCGTCATCATGGCCTTTGTGCTGCTCATCCGCCCCGCCGGACTCTTCGGAAAGGACGCCTGATATGTCCAAAGCCACCCATAGCCCGACAGCCGGCGCAATGCCGCGGACGGAAGTATCGACGACGGCAGCAACCATCAAGACGGTGCTCATTCTGGCCGGGCTTGCCATTCTCATCGCCGCGCCGATGTTCGTTTATCCGATCTTCCTGATGAAGCTTCTCTGCTTTGCGCTTTTTGCCTGCGCCTTCAATCTGCTGATCGGTTATACCGGGCTGCTTTCCTTCGGCCATGCGGCGTTCTTTGGCGGCGCCGCCTATTTCACGGCCTATTCCGTGAAGGAATGGGGTGTCACACCGGAAATTGGTCTGGTCATCGGCATGGCCGGTGCCGCTCTCCTCGGCCTTGTCATCGGCTTTTTCGCCATTCGCCGACAGGGCATCTATTTCGCCATGATCACACTCGCCTTGTCGCAGATGTTCTATTTCTTCTGCCTGCAAGCGCCGTTCACTCATGGAGAGGACGGCCTGCAGGGCGTGCCGCGCGGCCATCTCTTCGGTATTCTCGATCTCAATGGTCCGCTCAATATCTATTACACGGTGCTTGCCGCCTTCGTGTTGGCGCTGCTGGTCATCTGGCGTTTCGTCAATTCGCCGTTCGGCATGATCCTGAAGTCGATCCGTGAAAACGAGCAACGCGCCATTTCGCTCGGCTATAGCGTGCAGCGCTACAAGCTCGGCGCCTTCGTCATGTCGGCGGCGCTCGCCGGGCTTGCTGGCGGGCTGAAGGCGCTGGTGTTCCAGTTCGCGACGCTGACCGACGTCACATGGCAGATGTCCGGTGAGGTGATCCTGATGACGCTGCTCGGCGGCATCGGCACCATGATCGGCCCGATTTTCGGCGCGGGCCTTGTCGTGACCCTGCAGAACTATCTCGCGACCTCGGACTTCCCGGTCACCATCATCACCGGCCTCGTCTTCATGGCCTGCGTTCTGGTGTTCCGTCGCGGTCTGATCGGTGAATTTTATGCCTCCCGGCTGGGGCGGAAACTCGGCTTTCAGCACCGCAGCTAGCCAATTTGAAAAAACCTGAAAAGCCTCCCCGCGTTCGGGACGACGCGGCAAGGATGGCGTGTGGAGAAGAGAATGGGCGAATATGACTATATCGTCATCGGAGCGGGGAGCGCCGGATGCGTTCTCGCCAACCGCCTTTCGAAAGACCCGAACAACCGCGTGCTGCTTCTGGAAGCGGGCGGCAACGATAACTACCACTGGATTCATATTCCGGTCGGTTATCTCTATTGCATCAACAATCCACGCACGGACTGGTGTTTCAAGACGGCGGAAGAGCCTGGCCTGAATGGACGCGCGCTGATTTATCCGCGCGGCAAGGTGCTGGGCGGCTGCTCCTCCATCAACGGCATGATCTACATGCGCGGGCAGGCACGGGACTATGACGTCTGGCGGCAGCTTGGCTGCGAAGGCTGGGGCTGGGACGACATCCTGCCCTATTTCCTGAAGTCTGAGGATTTTTATCGCGGCAAGAGTGACCTGCATTCCAGCGGGGGCGAGTGGCGTGTGGAAAAGGCCCGCGTGCGCTGGGATGTGCTTGATGCCTTCCAGAAGGCGGCAGGAGAAGCGGGTATTCCCGCGACTGACGATTTCAACCGCGGAGACAATGAAGGGGCGGGTTATTTCGATGTCAACCAGCGGGCGGGCTGGCGCTGGAACACGGCGAAAGCATTCCTGAAACCGGTGCTTGGCCGCAAGAACCTCACCGTTTTGACCAAGGCCCATGTCAAAAGGCTCATCATCGAAGAAGACCGGGTGACGGGTGTCGAATTCCATCATGACGGCGTCCTGAAAAAAATGCGGGCGCGGCGCGAAACCGTGCTGTCCGCCGGCGCAATCGGCTCGCCGCATGTTCTGGAGCTTTCCGGGGTCGGCCGTGGGGATGTGTTGCAGGCTGCCGGTATCGATACGGTGGCGGAAGTTCAGGGTGTGGGCGAGAACCTGCAGGACCATCTGCAGCTGCGGATGGTCTACAAGGTCTCCGGTGTTCTGACGCTCAATGAGCGGGCCTCGACGCTCTTCGGCAAGGCGCGGATCGGCCTGGAATATGCGCTGACGCGCTCCGGGCCGATGTCCATGGCGCCGAGCCAGCTCGGTGTCTTCACCCGCTCTTCGCCGGAAAAGGAAACCGCTGATCTGGAATATCATGTGCAGCCGGTTTCGCTCGACAAGTTCGGGGATCCGGTTCACACTTTTCCCGCCATAACGGCAAGCGTCTGCAATCTGCGGCCGGAAAGCCGTGGCTCAGTGCATGTGAAAGGACCGGATTTCGCCATGCAACCGGAAATCCGCCCGAACTATCTTTCCACCGAAGGCGACCGGAAGGTGGCCATAGATGCCATGCGGCTGACGCGCCGCATCGTCGCCCAGCCGGCCTTTTCCCGCTTCAGGCCGGAGGAATACCAGCCCGGCCCCTCCTTCGAAAACGACAATGATCTTGCCAAGGCGGCAGGTGATATCGGCACAACCATCTTCCACCCTGTCGGCACGCTGCGCATGGGGTCGGATATGGAAAGTGTCGTTGATGCGCGCCTGAAGTTCCGCCGGCTCGCCGGGCTGCGCGTCGCCGATGCCTCGGTAATGCCGCGCATTACATCCGGAAATACCAATTCGCCGACAATCATGATTGCCGAAAAGGCCGCCGACATGATCCTTGCGGATAATCGCTGAAAGGAACCTACCGATGAAGACCATCGCTTTTCTGGGGCTGGGACATATGGGCCTGCCGATGGCCGCCAATCTCGTCAAGGCGGGATATGCCGTCAGGGGATACGATCTTGCCGAAGCCTGCCGTGCAGCGGCAAAGGAGGCGGGCATTCCGGTTGCCGCGAATTCTGCCGAAGCAGTCAACGCGGCTGATGTGGTCATCACCATGCTGCCCAAGGGCGAACATGTCGTTTCGGCCTATGGCGATCTGATTGGTAAAATCTCTGCCGGAACGCTCCTTATCGACTGCTCGACCGTGGATATGGCAAGCGCATTGAAGGCGCATGAACTGGCCGCTTCCGCCGGCTGCCCTTCGGTCGACGCCCCCGTTTCCGGCGGCACGGGCGGTGCGGCCGCCGGCACCCTGACCTTCATGTGCGGTGGTGAGGCGGAGGCTTTTTCGGCGGCGAAGCCGCTGCTGGAAGCCATGGGCAAAAAGATCGTGCATTGCGGCAAGGGCGGCAACGGGCAGGCGGCCAAGATCTGCAACAACATGATCCTCGGCATTTCCATGATCGCGGTTTCCGAGGCTTTTGTGCTCGGCGAAAAACTCGGGCTTTCGCACCAGGCGCTGTTCGATGTCGCCTCCACCTCTTCCGGGCAATGCTGGTCGCTCACCACCTATTGCCCGGTGCCGGGTCCGGTGCCGACATCACCCGCCAACAAGGATTACCAGCCCGGATTTGCCGCAGCCTTGATGCTCAAGGACCTGAAGCTTTCTCAGGAGGCGGCCAATGGTGCTGACGCCTCCACGCCGCTGGGTGCTGCGGCGGCGGCGCTTTATGAGAGCTTCGTCGACGACGGGCAGGGCGGGCGTGATTTTTCCGCCATCGTTGAAATGCTGCGCGGGAGCAGAGCATGACAGCCGCCGCGCCATCTGACATTCTGTGGGTGCCGCCGGAAGAGAGGGTGAAGCGCTCGGCGCTTTTCGCCTTCGCGACAAGAACCGCAAAGATACACGGGCAGGCCGCCGATGATTATGCCGGCCTGCTGCGCTGGTCCATCGACGCGCCGGAAGAGTTTTACGATGCGCTGTGGGACGAGCTCGGCATTATCGGCACGCGCGGCGACGTTGCGTTCAAGCCGGGCGCGACGATCCGGGAGGCTGAGTTCTATCCGGGCGCGAGGTTGAATTACGCCGAAAACCTTCTGCGCGATGCCGATGAGCGGTTGGCCATCATCGCTCATCGTGACGATGGTACAAGGCGCGAGATAAGCCGCAAGGGGCTTTACAACGCAGTGTCCCGCATGGTGCAGGCGCTCGTGCATGCCGGGGTGCAGGAAGGTGATCGCGTCGGGGCGATCGTCACCCATGATATAGAGGCGATTGTGGGATATCTGGCCGTGAGCGCCATCGGTGCCATCTGGTCGTCCTGCTCTCCGGATTTCGGCCCGGCAGGCGCCTCTGACCGCCTGTCTCAGATCGGCCCGAAAATCATCATCGCCGTGCCGGAATATGGTTATGCCGGTAAACGCATCGACGTCGGCCCGACCATCCGCGCCGTGGCGGAGAGTGCGGCCCCTGAAAAGATCGTTCTGATCGGTGAAACCGTTCCCGAAAGCCTTACTGATCTCGGCTGCGTCACGCTTGCGGCTTTCGTTGCGCCTTATGCGGCGGGCGAGATTGTCTTCAACCGTCTGCCCGTCCAGGCGCCGCTGGTGATCCTTTATTCCTCCGGCACGACAGGCAAGCCGAAATGCATCACCCATTCCGGCGGCGGCCTGCTTCTTCAGCACATGAAGGAGCTGAAACTGCAATGCGATATCAAGGAGGGTGAGCGCTTTTTCTATTTCACCACCTGCGGCTGGATGATGTGGAACTGGCAGGTCTCCGGTCTCGCGCTCGGTACCACCCTCGTCACCTATGATGGCAATCCCGGCTATCCGACGCCCGGCCGGCTGATCGATCTCATCGACGCCGAAGGGATCGCCACTTTCGGCACGTCTGCGAAATTTATCGATGCATGCCTGAAGGCGGGACTGAAACCGCGGGAAAGCCATGATCTTTCATCGCTGCGAACAATTCTCTCCACTGGTTCGCCGCTCATCCCGCAATCCTTCGATTATATCTATCGCGACTGGAAGGCGGATGTGCATCTCGCCTCCATTTCCGGCGGCACCGACATCTGCGCCTGTTTCCTCGGCGGCAATCCCCTACAGCCGGTTCATCGCGGTGAATTGCAGGGCGCGATGCTCGGCATGGATATCGATACGCTTGACGATGAGGGCCGTTCCGTTCGCGGCGTTCCCGGCGAACTCGTCTGCCGGAATGCGCATCTGTCCATGCCGGTGAAATTCTGGGGCGATGAGGATGGTTCGCGCTATCAGGCCGCCTACTTCGATCGTTTCCCCGGCATCTGGGCGCATGGCGATTTCGCCGAACTGCGGCCCTCCGGCGGTTATGTGATCCATGGACGCTCGGACACGACGCTTAATCCAGGTGGGGTGCGCATCGGGACTGCGGAAATCTACCGGCAGGTGGAAACCGTGCCCGAAGTAGAGGAGGCCATTGCCGTTGGGCAGGATATCGACGGGGACCAGCGGGTCATCCTCTTCCTGCGCATGAAGGGTGGTGCTGCCTTGACGGAAGAGCTGGAAAAGACCATCCGCAGCCGCATCCGTTCGGGGGCGACGCCGCGGCATGTGCCGGCAAGGATCATTGCTGTCAGCGCTATCCCACGCACACGCTCCGGCAAGATTTCCGAAACCGCGGTGCGCGACACCATCCATGGTCGGCCGGTGAAGAATGCCGATGCGCTCGCCAATCCCGAAGCGCTCGAACTTTTCCGCAACCTGCCGCAGCTGAAGGACTAGGCCCATGGAGGATCAACCGAAAACCGTGCTTGTCACCGGTTCTACCAGCGGCATCGGACTTGCCATCGCCAGGCGTTTCGCCGAGGCGGGCTATCTGGTCGCTGTCCATGGCATAGAAACGGTGGAGGAGGCGACGCAGGCGCTGGAGGCTGTGGGGAAAGTGGCGCGGCAAAGACCGGCCTATTTCTCCGCCAACCTCGCGAACTATGAAGAAAGCGCGCATCTGCCTGAAAAGGTCATTGCGGAATTCGGCCATGTCGATGTCCTCGTCAACAATGCCGGCATTCAGAAGGTCGCGCCGATCGATGAGTTCGACTTCGCGGATTTTTCCCGCATCGTTGCCATTTCTCTCGACAGCACCTTTCACACCATCCGCGCTGCTTTGCCGGGCATGAAGGAAAGAGGCTGGGGCCGCATCGTCAACATCGCTTCCGCGCATGGTTTGCGCGCGTCTCCCTTCAAGGCGCCCTATGTGGCAACCAAACATGCGGTGGTGGGACTGACGAAAAGCGTTGCGCTGGAGGTTGCCGAACTCGGCATCACCTGTAACGCCATCTGCCCCGGCTATGTCTGGACCCCGCTTGTGGCCGCGCAGGTCGCGGATCAGGCGAGAGTACACGGCATGAGTGAGGAAGATGTGGTGAAAAAGGTGATGCTTGCGCCGCAGCCGACAAGACGCTTCATCCAGCCGGAGGAAATCGCTGAAATGGCACTTTATCTCGCTGGCGATATGGCCCGTTCCATCACCGGCACCACCATTTCCATCGATGGCGGCTGGACCGCGAAATAACCGAGAGGCCCGGACGCCCTCTTCCGGTAAGGGCCAGATTGCGCCATGTCGAATGCGCCGGCCCCTCGCGGGAACAAAACCTCTCCCTGTGGATTAGATTGACAGAGTTTAGGGAGTGAAAGACATGGCCAGAGAAAATACCAGCTATCTCGACGGTCGGGATGCTCCGAAAAAGGAGACGGCCACACGGGCACGGCAAGGATCGACAGGACGTCCGGTTCTTGTCATTCTGATCGTCAGCGTGTTGTTAGCGCTGGTGGTCTGGGCTGTCGTGGAATACGCGGTTTTCGAACCGGACGAGAACCTGCCGCAAAATCCGCAGACGGAGAACGCCCCCGTCCCGCAGCAGCCGTCGGGATCGGAGAGCTTCGACAACAATCCCGCAAACGGCCGTGCTTCGCCGCCGGCTTCAACGGAGCGAAACCCTTCCCCGCAGGACTCCACGGGGGCGCCGCAGAACCCGTGACGCAGATGCCATGAATTTTCGTGGCGTTTGAATGGAACCATATTGCTCCCGATTTCATTTCACACAAAGTGACAGGAATCGGGGGTTTCATTCATGGCAGTCACCGTCACTGCAGTTTTTCTCACGCTCATCGGCCTTGCGCTGTTCGGTTTCGGCTCCCAGCTTGTGATGCTTGGGGGCAGTCTTTATTATGTGCTTTCCGGACTGGCCTTTCTGTTGACGGGCGTTCTGCTCTTCAAGCGCAATCGCGCAGCACTTCACGTCTATGCCGTCTTCATTGTCGCAACACTTGCGTGGGCCGTCTGGGAAGTCGGTTTTGACTGGTGGCAGCTTGGCCCGCGCGGCGGCTTTATCATTGTGATAGGCCTCTGGCTCCTGGTGCCCTGGGTGAGGAAGCCACTCGGTTTTGCAAGCCCGACGGGGCTAAGCTATGGGCCGAATGCATGGCCGCTGGCGCTTTCCGTTCTCGCTTCCATCGCGGTTGCCGGATATTCGATGGCACAGGACCCGCATGATCAGCCAGGGTCCTTGCCGCAGGAAACGGCGTCCGCGACGCCGGCCTATGGCGGCAATGTGCCTGATGGTGACTGGCATCAATATGGCCGCACGCCCTATGGGCAGCGTTATTCGCCGCTGACCCAGGTCAATGTCGACAATGTTTCGCAATTGAAGGAGGCGTGGCGTTACCAGACCGGCGACGTGAAGCTGCCGGACGATGTGGGCGAAACCACCTATCAGGTGACGCCGCTCAAGATCGGCAATACGCTTTTCATCTGCACGCCGCATAATTGGGCCATCGCCATCGATGCCGCGACAGGCAAGGAAAAATGGAAATACGATCCGAATGTCGGCCTCAATCCGGATCGCCAGCACCAGACGTGCCGCGGCGTGTCCTATTATGCCGAACCGGGTGCCGCGCCGGGAACGGCCTGCGCCGAGCGGGTCTATCTGCCCACGTCGGATGCACGGTTGATCGCGCTCGATGCCGCCACCGGGCAGGTTTGCACCTCCTTTGCCGATCAGGGTGTGCTGCATCTCGAGCAGGGCATGAAATATAATCCCGCCGGCTATTATTATTCGACATCGCCGCCCGTGATTGCTGCGGGCAAGATCATCATCGGCGGCGCGGTGAATGACAATTACTCCACGCAGGAACAATCCGGCGTGATCCGCGCTTTCGATGTGAACAGCGGTGCGCTCATCTGGAACTGGGATTCCGGGAACCCGCAAAAGACCGAGCCGATTGCAGCCGGTGAGACCTACACGACCAACTCGCCGAACAGCTGGTCCGTCTTCAGTTATGACGAAGGCCTCGGGCTCGTTTATGTCCCGCTCGGTAATCAGGTTCCGGACCAGCTCGGCATGGGCCGCAGCGAGAATGTGGAGAAATATTCTTCCTCCATCGTCGCGCTCGATATCAATACGGGCAAGGATCGCTGGGTGCGCCAGACGGTTCATCACGATCTCTGGGACATGGATGTGCCGGCCCAGCCGGTGTTGCTCGACATAACCAAGGATGGTCAGACCGTTCCTGCGCTCGTCGGGCCAACCAAGCAGGGGGATATCTACGTTCTCGACCGGCGCACCGGCGAGCCACTTCTGCCGATCACGGAGGAGCCAGCCCCGGGCGGTGCGATCCCCGAGGACTTCACCTCGCCGACGCAGCCGACAACGGCCCTCTCGTTCAAGCCGGAGCCATTGCAGGAAAAGGACATGTGGGGCGTCTCCATGTTCGACCAGCTCGCCTGCCGCATCCGCTTCCATCAGCTGAACTACAAGGGCCGCTACACCCCGCCGTCACTGACCGGCTCGATCATCTATCCCGGCAATTTCGGCACCTTCAACTGGGGCAGTGTGGCTGTGGATCCTGAAAGGCAGGTCATGTTCGGTATGCCGACCTATCTCGCCTTCACCTCCCAGCTCGTCCCGCGCGATCAGATTCCGCCGAAGGGTCAGGACGAAAAGGGCAGCGAGCAGGGTCTGAACCGTAATGACGGTGCGCCCTATGGCGTTTTCATGGGACCGTTCCTCGGCCCGCTGCAGATTCCCTGCCAGGCGCCGCCGTGGGGTTATGTCGCCGGCGCGGACCTGCGCACCGGGGATGTGGCCTACAAGCACAAGAACGGGACGGTCTATGACATGACCCCGCTGCCGCTCCCCTTCAAGGTGGGCGTGCCGGGAATTGGCGGACCGATGATCACCAAGGGCGGCGTAGCCTTCCTGGGTGCCGCAGTGGATAATTATCTGCGGGCCTATGACCTCACCACCGGCAAGCAGCTCTGGGAAGCGCGCCTGCCCGCTGGCGGTCAGGCAACGCCGATGACCTATGCACTGGAAAACGGCAAGCAATATGTGGTGATGGTTGCGGGCGGTCACGGTTCCGTCGGGACCAAACCGGGCGACTACGTCATCGCCTACACCCTGCCGTAACCTTCAGGCTACGACGACAATAAAAAACCGGAATGGGTGACCATTCCGGTTTTTCTTTGAGCCGATGCGGATGGCGTCAGGCGGCCTTCTTCTCGGCCGCGGCGTTCACCGAAGTCTTGGCAAGCGCGGTCAGCGCGTCGTCGGTCTTGGACTCTTCCTTAAGAGTGGCATCGAGCAGCGATACCGCCTTGGTATGGCCGAGCTTTTCGGCCCAGGCCTTCAGCGTGCCGTAGCGGGCGATTTCATAGTGTTCGACCGCCTGGGCGGATGAGACGAGACCGGCGTCGAGGGCGGGGGTGCCCTTGAAATCCTCCATGATTTCCTCGCCCTCGGCGATGATGCCCTGGATGGCTTCGCAGGTCTTGCCCTGGGCGCGCTTGCCAATGATCTCGAATACTTCCTGCAGGCGCTCCACGTGGCCCTGCGTTTCTTCCTTGTGCTTTTCGAAAGCCTGCTTCAGCTTCGGGTCGGTCGCCGCCCGCGCCATTTTCGGCAGGGCTTTCAGGATCTGCCTTTCGGCGTAGTAGATGTCCTTCAGCGTGTCGTAAAACAGGTCGTCGAGTTTCTTCTCGGCCATTGGTCCTTCTCCCATGAAGTGGAAATGCACGATGTGCGCTCATGCGCACGGGAAACAAACTTTCAGCTGCTCCTATGGTTCCGGTTCGGTTGTACGCAACGTTTATATTGCTGTGCGGAACCATCGCGCCTTTTCGAACTTAGTGTGGAGAAATTTCCGGGAGGAGACGCGACAGTGCCCCAAAGCCTTGCAGAAGAATTTTCCATGAATATTTCCATTCCGTTCGAGGTGCTGCTGGTGCGCGTGTTCGGCGCGGTCATCCTGTGCGGCCTGATCGGTCTGGAGCGCGAATTTCACAAAAACACCGCTGGTCTGCGCACCAATATGCTCATCGGCCTTGCCGCCGTCACTTTCTGCGTCATCACCATCCATATGATGGAAACGATGGCGGAAGGGCATGAGGCAGCCCGGCTCGATCCCATCCGACTGGTGGAAGCCGTAACCGCCGGTATCGCCTTTCTCGCCGCAGGTGTGGTCGTTTACACCAAGGGCGACGTCAAGGGGCTGACGACGGGCGCAAGCATGTGGCTTTCGGCGGCGATCGGCCTCTCGGCCGGTCTTGGCATGTGGCCGCTCGCTCTGCTCGCCGCAGCAATGGGCATCGTCGTATTATGGACGCTTCGCCGTATCCAGGTGGTAACCGGTATCAAGGATGAATGACCGGCATCAGCGGAAGTGAAAAAGATCGGCGTCGGGGTCGGTACCGCCATTGATGGCGGCGGCCACGATTTCGGCGGCGATCTGGCTGAAAGTGATGCCGTTGCCGCCGAACCCCATCACCGCATAGACATTCTTCATGCCCGGAACGAGGCCGATCAGCGGCAGGCCCGTGGTGGTCGTACCAAAGGCTCCCGCCCAGCGATAATCGGGTTCGCCGATATCCACGCCCAGCAGTTTTTCAATCTTGCGGTGGATCGTTCGTGTCTTGCCTGCCAGCTTTCTCTTCGACTGATAGGAGACAGGATTTTCCTCGTCCTCGCCGCCGGCAATCACTCGTCCCTCACGGTCGGTTCGCAGATAGAGATAGGGGTCTGCCGCCTCCCATACGATGTGGCTTTGCAGCCAGTCCGGCAGATCCAGTCCTTTTCTGCTGGCCAGCGCCCAGGTGGAAATGATCCGGTGTGTCGGGCTTTCAAGCGCTTTCAAGAACTCATACCCGGTGCAAAATACGATGTTGCCGGCGGAGAGGATTTTCCCGTTGGCAGTGGCGACGATTACTTCGTCGCCAACGTTTCTGAGATCGGTGATTTCCAGAGGAGCGACGATTTCCGCTCCAGCGCTCGCGGTATGGCGCAACAGACCGGCTGTCAACTGGGCGGGATTGGCGGAGGCCGATATGTCGCTGACGATGGCGGCGGTCCGTTCCAACCCGTAATGCTCTCTCAGTTGCGCGGCGCCGAGAAACTCAGCCTCGATGCCGGCTTCTGCGCGGGCATCCGCCTCTGCCTTCAGAGCGCGCGAACCCATGTCGTCGCCGGCGAGGTACAGTGCCTGTTTTCGCCTCATGCCGCAGGAAATATTGAGCGAGGTGACGATTTCCTCCAGACGAAGAACCGCGCGCGCCGAGCGCTGCCAAGCCCTGTCTGCGGCCCCCCTGCCGATCATCGTCCGGAGTTTCGTCAGCGGCGTGTCGATCTCGTGCTGTATCATTGCGGTGCTCGCCATGCTGCTGCCTTTGACGGGTTCGCGTCGGTCAACGATCAGCATGGATCGTCCCGGGCGATGCAGCGAGTGGGCCACCAGCGCGCCGCTGATGCCGGTCCCGACAACGATTGTGTCGTAGTGGTTGTCTTTCGGCGTCTTGCCGCTTCTGACACCGATCCGCGGCGTATCGGCCCAGAGCGGGGTTGACTCCCTGAGGTCGCGTTCCTTCGTCAGGTCTGATGCGGTCATGAAATGGTCCTGAAAACTGTCACGGTTCGGTATAGCCGGCGACGTTGATGATAAGCCTCCCGCCTGCGGGATCGTTGCGGAAGAAAAGCGTTCCGCTGTCGCGCGATTCCGAGGCAACGTAATCGAATGTCACGTCCGCGCTTTCCTGCGTGCCGCCGTCCTGCTGCAGATCTCCGCGCACCTGCACCTGCGCCGCCGTCGTCATGGAGAGATTGCGGATATCGAATTTCACCCGATATTGCCCCGGCTCACCGTTAACGTCTGTCACGGCGATCTCGAAGCGGGCGTCGTCCGGTTCGTAGCGATAGATGTCGTAGAGGATCCAGCCGAGCATGGCGGCGACGAGCAGGGTGCAGATGGCGCCCGTGACCCATTCGATCCAGTGCGGATCGGAACTTTCCGTGTGTTTTCCATCCTTGGAGATTGTCATGATGTCCTCACAGGATCAGCCGGGCCGAGGCGGCGCCGATCGAGGCGGGAACGCCGAGAATGACGGCGGCATTCAATATCTGCGACAGGGAGGTGTGGTCGAGGCGTTCGAAAGTCCAGAGCGTGTAGATGCTGATGCCGATGGCGATGACGTAGCCCGGCAGGGTGAAGCGGATGAAGGATTGCCACCATTTCTGTCCCTCGTGGAGCCGATGCGAGCCCTTGAAATGAAGCGCGTAGACGAAACCATGCATGATGGCGATCGACAGCAGGCAAAGGGCGAGAATGTGATAGGGGGTCACCTTATAGGCGATGAGGATCATTTCTTCCGTCGGCGCGACGTTGAGGTTCAGAAAGAGCGCACCCACCACCATCATGAAGAGCTCGTGCAGATATCCGGTCTCGCCCGAATATTCGCCTTTCTCTTCATCCTGCTCATCGGAATGCTGTCCAAGCTGGCTGCGGCCAAGCAGGGCGCCTATGCTCGCGGGAACGGATTGTAACGCAACCTTTGTGACGATGTTGGAGGCGGTGATCTGGTCGTTGAGGACACCGAACAGCAGAAGTGCGGCCGCGCTCACCGCGACGCCCAGCCCGTAGGCGGTTATTGCGTCTCGCGCCGCCTGGCTCCAGGAGTGAATATTCTCGAACCCGATCCGACGGGCGAGAAGTAGAAGGAGCGGCAGGTTGAGGACGCAAAGCAGCAGGAGCCGCCATGGGCTGATGTAAAGGCCCAGAAACCACATCTCCATGGTCATCAGCATGGGCAGGGCAAACAGCAATGCGCCCGCCGTTCCTCGCGCCAGACCTGTCAGAAACTGTCTGACCTCGTCGTCGCCTTCACCGTCCCGATCGATTGTCGCCGCCATGCCATCCCCCGTGTGAAGAGATAACGCAATGGCGTTTTTCCGGTTCCGCGGGATTATTTCGCGGGGTCGATGAGGGCTATGCCGAAGTCACTGATATAGCTGCGTCGCAGTTCTGCGGGTGTTTCGCGGATAACCACTTCCAGTGTCGGTCGTACCACGCCTTTCAGAAAGTGCCCGCCCTTGGTCGAGCCATCGGCAAAGCCCAGAACGACATGCAGGTGCGGGTTCGGCGTATCGTTTTCGTCAAGGGTAATATCGCCGAGCAGGCTCAGGACCTCGCTCTGTTCCGTCACGGGTATTTCTTTGTATTCTCGCGATGAAAGGTCGAAAAACGCAAGCGTCGCGGTGGAGAAGGCACCGATCGCCGTCACCGACGCCGCGTTGATGTTTTCGGTCCGCGCAAAGCGGCGGATCGCGTCGAATGCCTCTTCTTCCGGCTCGATCACGAGAATGAAGGTACGTTCGGCGGCGCTCGCCAGCAATCTGCTTTTCATGACTTCCTCCCAAAAAAAGTGCCGCCGTAAGCCGGCGGCACAAAGGAATTGCGGAGTGTATCAGGCGGCACGGCGCTCGTGGCGACCTTCCTCCACCTCTTCGACGATCTTGGCCACAAAGGCATCAAGGTCATCGGGGCTGCGGGAGGTTATGATCCCCTTGTCGGTAACCACCTTTTCATCCTTCCAGTTGGCGCCGGCGTTTTTCAGGTCGGTCTTGATCGACCAATAGGATGTGGCGTCACGGCCGCGAAGGGCGTCGGCTTCGACCAGAAGCCAGGGCGCGTGGCAGATGGCCGCTACCACCTTGCCGGATTTCAGAAAGTCGCGGACCACCCGCATGGCGTCTTCGTCATGGCGCAGCACGTCCGGATTGATCTGGCCGCCGGGAAGCACCAGCGCATCGAAATCATCCGGGCGAACGCTTTTCGCGAGGAGATCGACGGCAATACTGTCGCCCCAGTCCTTTTCATCCCAGCTTTTGATCTCTCCTTCCTTGATAGAGGCGATCTTTACATCCGCGCCTTTGGCCTTGAGCTGATCGTAGGGCACCCTGAGCTCCGAGCGTTCATAGCCGTCAGTTGCCAGGATAAGGATTTTTGCGGCGTTAATAGCAGTCATATCTGTCTCCTTTGGGTTCAATCTTCCTTGTCCGAATTCACGGAGGGGAGGAAAAATTCCACGTCCTTGCGGCGTTCCGCTTCGAGCGGTTCGATGTGCGTCTGCCAGAATGTCTCGGCTGCAGCTGGTTCGTGCTCCCATTGGCGCACAAATGTCTTGTTGTCGTCGATCATCACCTGACGCGTGCCGCCGAGCCGCAGATATTCTTCCGCAAGTTTGCGCGTTTCGGTTTTTTCCATGTCGCGGCTCCTTGTGTGTGGAATTGGGAACGGAGGGACGCCGGATGGGTAAGAAGCTCGACTGCCGTTTCGTTGGCCACCGGGAGAAAACGGAAAAACCCCGATGTTCTTCAGCGCCATCATGTCCGTTTGACACGGCGGCCCTCCTGCCAGAACAACGTGAGCTTTCCGGTATGGTTCCGCAGTTTTTTGACGGCGCATGCGTGCTGCGGCCCAATAAATCGCGCGCAATTTTTGCCGGAACAAACGGGCCGCTTGTGCTGTTCTACCCCTGATGCAGGGGAGGCAGCATGGTAGCCAGACATAGCGACGGCAAGGATGAAAATACGGGCTTCTGGACGATCGGGTTTGGCAATTCGCCGGTTATCGGCACGGCCATCCATGACGGTCACCGCATACGGCCCGATATAGCCGGGCTGATGGCCCTTTCGGGCGAACAACGCCTGAGAGAGGAAGATCCGTTCACCGGCGACATGATTGCGGGATTGACCAACCGCATCATTGTGCACCACTCACGTTTCGAAATCGACCTCAACCGCGCCGCCGATCAGGCCATCTATCTGAAGCCGGAACAATCCTGGGGGCTTGAGGTATGGAAACAGGAGCCCGCGCCGGCAGCGGTCCGGCAATCTCTGGATTTCCACGCGGATTATTACGCGATGCTGGAAAATACGCTGGCCGCGCTCGAACGGCGGCACGGCGCTTTTGTCGTGCTCGACGTGCACACCTACAACCATCGCCGGCAGGGTCCGGCTGCGCCGCCGACCACGCCTTCGGAAGCACCCGATATCAATATCGGCACCTTTTCCATGGACCGCAGTCGCTGGAATGATATCGTCAGTGCCGTCGGTCATCATTTCGCGTCAGCGACCATTGCCGGACGCCGTCTTGATGTCCGCGAGAACGTGGCGTTTCAGGGCAAGGGGGAACAGACCCGTTTCATCCACGAGCGTTTCGCGGAAAACGGCTGTGCCATCGCCATCGAGTTCAAGAAATTCTTTATGGACGAATGGACAGGGAAGCCGGACAGGCGCGTAGTGTCGGAAATACGGGACATGATCACGGCACTTCAGCCCGTTGTCGAGGAATGTCTGAGGTCGCGGCGATGAATGTTTCTGCCGCCCGTGATGTCCCTTCTCCCACTGCCGAGCTGGTGGATGACGTGACATCCTGCCTCCAGGCAGGCAAGGCAATACGTCGCGATATCGGCAAAGACGGCCGGCTTCATATCGACCGGCCACTACCTTTCCTGTGCCTGCATCTGACCGGCGGCACGAAAGATCTTGCCGCGCGCGACATTGCCGCCGCTCACGCTTCCTATCTCATTGCTTCGACCGTTCAGGAGGCCGCGCCGTTGATCGAGGCCGTGGGTACGGCCATGCGGGAGCGTTTCGGCGCCTTCATCGTGCTCGATATCGGTGAGTTGGAGCACGACATCCTGCTTGCCGACGATTCACCCTTCTTACCGCATTATGAAGTCTCCGTCTCGGCGACAGCCGAACCGGAAACACAAAAGGCCCGTCGGGTATTCATCAAGGCCGTGTGTGACGCCGAGGTGCGGTTTCGTACACCGCGCATCACCCGGCCCGAGCCGGAAGGCGACCCGATCCTCCGGTTTCAGAATGCAGGACTGGACTTTCCCTGTATCAGTGTCCGTTTCGCGCCGATCTATAGACAGCCGGAATCCGGTGCCGATTATCCGGGCCTGCGCGAGACGATGATCGCCGATCTTTTCGACGCGGGCCTGCAAGCCTTCTCGTCATTCTCTGCAGGGATGGACGCGCTCAAGGTGACCAGCCACAGGGCGCTCGGCCGCAAGGCCTTCGTCGATGCGGTCAGGCGCGCAGACAGGTCCATCGACGATATCGTATCGTCCTTCGATTTCCTTCTCTCCGTCACGCCAATCAATGCCCGCCGGGCCTTCGAGGAATTTCGGGACGGCAGCTTCCAGTTCGCGCCGCGTCTTCTCTACCGGCCGTTGGGCGTCGATGTCGAGGAGCAGAAGCGAAAGCTCTATTCGGTGGTTTTCGATCATCTGGAAGATCCGGTGCTTTACCATCTCTATCGGGAGAAACAGCAGGAGATCGATCTGCAACTGACGATGCTGGCCAATCTGCACCGGCGCACTTTCACGGATTTTTCCCGCGCCCTCTATGGCGCCGTCGAACCTGCGCTGCTGACGCTGGCGCTGCGGGTGCTGGAGGATTGCCCTCGCCGGGAGGAGGGCGGCGAAATCGCGATGGTAGATTGTTACGCCGTCGCACGGAAGTCGCGCGAGATGGTCGAGTCCTACTTGGCCGAGGAGCCGGGCTTCAAGGCACGGGTGGAAATCCGCGACGACCTGCCGCCGGGTCTGATGGTGACGGGCGAGAAACTTCTGATTTCCCGGCACACCGTTATGGAACAGCGCCGTGTCGAAGCGCTCCTGTCGCATGAGATCGGTGTGCATCTCCTCACCTATTTCAATGGGTCGTTTCAGGGGCTCAGGCTCTTTCGCACCGGCCTCTCCGGCTATGAGGGCGTGCAGGAAGGGCTGGCGGTGCTCGCGGAGCATCTGGCTGGCGGAATGACGCGCGAGCGCCTGCGGCTGATTGCGGCCCGCGTCGTCGGCTGTGCCGCCATGCTGGATGGCGCCAGCTTTGTGGAGACGTTCCGGCTCATGACCCGCGACCATGGTTTTGATGAGGCTGGCGCCTTCAACATGACGTTGCGCATCTATCGCGGCGGCGGCCTCTCGAAGGACGCGATCTATCTGCGCGGGCTGGCGGAGGTGCTGGACCATCTGCGCAAGGGCGGTGCGCTCGATCCGTTCTGGATGGGCAAGATCGCCGCCCAGCATTTCCCGGTCATGCAGGAGCTTGCCCTGCGCGGCCTTTTGCGCCCGCCAGGCGTCAGGCCCGCATTCCTGCTGCCGGCCAGGGCCAACGAGCGTCTGGAAAAAATCCGGGCGGGAATATCCATTGCCGAACTCGCGACATTATAGGAGGGGCTTCATGCGTATCGCATTTTTCGTCAATTCGATTGAAACCGAGGGGCCGAATTTTGCAACCGGCCTGCTGGCCATGGCGGCGCTCAATCGCGGCCATGAGGTTATCTATCTGACGCCGGGTGACTTTACCCTGCGTTCGGATGACAGCCTGACGATCCATGCCACGGTGCTGCCGAAGGCGAAATACAAGAAATCCGAAGCGTTTCATGCTGCTCTTCAGGACAAGACGCTGGAACGGCGGACCATGGATGTCGAGGAGGTCGATGCTCTGATGCTGCGCAACGATCCCTCGCTCGACCAGACCACACGGCCCTGGGCGGTCCATGCCGGCATCCTGTTCGGTCGGCTCGCCGAACAGCGCGGTGTCGTCGTACTGAACGATCCCGAAGGTCTGGCGCTGGCGCAGAACAAGCTCTATTTCCAGAGCTTTCCCGAAATCGTCCGCCCGACCACGATTATTTCGCGCAATGTGGATGAAATCCGAGCCTTCGCCGATGCCCATCCAAAAGGCGTCATCGTCAAGCCGCTGCAGGGCTCCGGCGGCAAGAACGTCTTCAAGATCGGCTCCAGCAAGGAAACCAATCTCAACCAGATTTTCGAAGCCGTCAGCCTCGAGGGTTATCTGATCGCGCAGGCCTATCTGCCGGCTGCTAAGGACGGCGATATCCGCTTCTTCATGATGAATGGCCGGCCGCTGATGCGCGACGGCAAATATGCCGCCCTTCGCCGTGTGCCTGCAAAAGGCGATCTGCGTTCCAACATCCACGCCCGCGGTACGGCGGAGGCCGTGAAGGTGACAGACGACATCGTGGCGCTTGCCGAAATGGTGCGGCCGAAGCTGGTGGAGGACGGCATGTTCCTTGTCGGACTTGATATCGTCGGTGACAAGATACTGGAGGTGAACGTGTTTTCGCCGGGCGGACTTTCCAATATCCGCGACCTCACGGATATGGATTTCAGCGACACGATCATAGAGGCAGTGGAAACCAAGATCGCCATGCAGAGCGCGTCCGGCGGCACCATCTCCAATCGCCTGCTGGCAACGCTGTAGTTATTCCTGCAGCGAGGAGGATTGCATCTGCCGATACCAGGCGACGAGGGCTTTGATGCCCTCTTCGACCGACGTCTGCGGCACGTAGCCGGTAAGGGCTCTCAAAAGATCGGGCGAGGCGAAAGTGCGGGGAACGTCACCCTGCTGCATCGGCAGCATGTTGCGGACCGCCGGTTTCCCAACCGCTTTTTCGACCGTCTCGACGAAATGCATCAGTTCCACCGGCTGGCCGCCGCCAATATTGACCACGCGGAACGGTGCATAGTGGGAGAGCGTGTCGGTGACGCCTTCTTGTGTGACGCGGTTTTCCTCGGAAGGGATGACCGCGCTCAGTCGGACGATGCCCTCCACCAGGTCGTCGATATAGGTGAAGTCGCGGCTCATTTTGCCTTGACCGTAGATATCGATCGGGCGGCCGTTCGAGATGGCGTCGACGAATTTGATCGGCGCCATGTCCGGCCGCCCCCAAGGACCGTAGACTGTAAAGAAACGAAAGGCGGTGGTGGGCAGCTTGTGCAGATGGGCATAACTGTGCGCCATCAGTTCCATCGACTTCTTGGTGGCGGCGTAAAGCGTCATCGGCTCATCGGCCTTGTCGCTTTCCGCAAACGGGATTTTCTCATTGGCGCCGTAGATGGAGGAGGTCGATGCCAGCATCAGGTGCTTGACATCAAGGCTTCTGGCAAGCTCCAGCATGTTGAACGAGCCAAGGAGATTGGAATCGACATAGGCGCGGGGATTTTCAAGGCTGTAACGCACACCCGCCTGGGCGGCGAGATGAATGATGATTTCAGGCTCGGCGGCGTCGGCCGCGCGATTCAGCGCATCCTTATCCTCGAGCATGCCGATCTCCGCCCGGAAGCCGTTGGAGCGGGAAAGAATGGCGTGACGCTTTTCCTTGAGGCTGACATCGTAATATTCCGTCATGCCGTCGAAGCCGGTGACGAAATGACCAGCATCGAGCAGACGCTTGGCGACGTAAAAGCCGATAAAGCCTGCTGTGCCGGTGACCAGATAACGCATGATGATTTCCCGAATCCATTGGTGCGTCTGCGGTTAAACCGAAACGCAGAAAACCTTTTGATGAAACTGCGATGGCGGCGCCTTCAAGCGTCGTTATCCGACCCGCCTTCCTGCGGGCGACCGACGGCGGCATAGATGAAGCCATGGGCGGCGACTTCGTCGGTGCGGTAAATATTGCGTAAATCCACCAGCACCGGGCTTTTCATGATCGCCTTGAGGCGCGGCAGGTCGAGGGCGCGGAACTGGTTCCACTCCGTCACGATGACCACCGCGTCGGCGCCTTCCGCAGCCTCATAAGGCCCGGTTGCGTAATCGATGTCTTCCATCAGATGGCGGGCATTCGCCATGCCTTCCGGGTCGTAACCCACCACCTTCGCGCCCCCGTCCTGCAGGGTCTGGATGATGGCGATCGCCGGGCTGTCGCGCATGTCGTCGGTATTCGGCTTGAAGGTGAGGCCTAGCACGGCGATCTTCTTGCCGCGCACGTCGCCGCCCACCGCGTTGATGACCTTGCGGCCCATGGCGCGCTTGCGGTTGTCGTTGATGGCGATGGTGGTTTCGATCAGCCGCACCGGCGCATCATAGTCCTGCGCGGTCTTGGCGAGCGCCAGCGTATCCTTCGGAAAACAGGAGCCGCCATAACCGGGGCCGGCATGCAGGAATTTCGGGCCGATTCGGCCATCGAGGCCAATACCGCGCGAGACATCCTGCACATTGGCGCCAACCTTTTCGCACAGATCGGCCATTTCGTTGATGAAGGTGATCTTCATCGCCAGAAAGGCGTTGGCGGCGTATTTGATGAGTTCGGAAGCGCGTCTGGTGGTGAAGAGCAGCGGCGACTGGTTGAGATAAAGCGGGCGGTAAACCTCGGTCATGACCGGCCGGGCACGTTCATCCGACAGGCCGACGACGATACGGTCCGGCCGCTTGAAATCCTCTATCGCCGCACCTTCACGCAGAAATTCCGGGTTGGAAACCACGGCGAAATCGGCCGAGGGGTTTTCCTCATGGATAATTCGTTCCACTTCGTCGCCGGTGCCGACGGGAACGGTGGATTTGGTGACGATTACGGTAAAACCATCCAGGGCATGGGCAATTTCCTTTGCCGCTGCGTAGACATAACCGAGGTCGGCATGGCCGTCCCCGCGCCGCGAAGGCGTGCCGACCGCGATGAAGACCACGTCGGCCTTGGCAACGGCGGCGGAAAGATCGGTGGTGAAGCTCAACCGCCCGGCTTTGGCATTGTTGGCGACGATGGTCTCCAGACCTGGCTCGAAGATCGGGATATGGCCATTTTTCAAGGCTTCGATCTTTTCCGGCATCTTGTCGACGCAAACCACGTCATGGCCGAAATCTGCAAAACACGCGCCGGACACAAGGCCGACATAACCCGAACCGATCATCACAATCCGCATTCTTTTTCCTTTCGGTTAGCGAGGCCATGGTAACGCAGCAATATCAGCCGGGGAAATCATCGGGTGAAAATCGCAGGATAATATTTAGCCGCCTTCATGCCCGCCGCCAAGCGCCGCGATCAACACCGGCTAACGTCTTTCCATGACGGGGATGTGATGGCGGTGACGGGACAAATTTGCCGCACCTTGCAGCCATTTGCACTGGTCGCGTTCAATCGGACCATTTTACGATTTTTCCGGCTTGCACTCATAGGTAGCCGGGTCTAGCCATAGGGAGAGGATCAAAATCTGCCAGACTGTCTGTCCCCCGGAGTGGGGGCGTCCGGGCCGCGTTCCACGCGGCTGGGAGAAGCTTTGCGTTGCGGTCGATTTTCGGGGACGTTTAAATGCAAAAGGGTTTTCTGCTCGGTCTGTTCGCCTACGCGACCTTTTCCATGGGCGATGCCACCATCAAGTCGCTTGGATCGCAGATCAGCGTTTTCGAAATCGGCTTTTTCAGCATCCTGTTCTCCGGCATCTTCATCTTCTTCAGCAAACCGCGCGAGGAAAGGTGGCGTGAGTTCTGGCGCATGAGCCGGCCGTTCGCGGTGCACGGTCGCGCCATTTCCGGCCTGTTCGCGGGGATTTTCGGTATCTATGCCTTCACCACCATTCCGCTGGCGGAAGCCTATGCGCTGATCTTCCTGTCACCGCTCTTCGTAACCGTCCTTTCCGCCGTCGTGCTGAAGGAGAATATCGGCCCATGGCGCTGGGCTGCGGTTCTGGCGGGCATCGTGGGCGTTATCCTTGTCGTGCGGCCAGGTTTCAAGACGCTGGAACTTGGGCATATCGCCGCAATCGGCGTCGCCTTCCTGGCGGCCATGACCATCGTGCTTTTGCGCTCGCTTGCGGGCAAGGAAAAGCGCACCTCGATCATGGGCGTGCTGTTGGTCTACGGCCTCACCTTCAACGGCATTGCCTCGATTCCCGATTTTGTCATGCCCGACCTGCACCAGCTGCTGGCCTTTGCCTTTATCGGGCTTTGCACGGCGACAGGCCAGATAACGCTTCTGGTGGCAACCCGCATTGCACCGGCAAGCCAGATCGCCCCTTCGCATTATTCGCAAATCCTCTGGGCAGTCGCGATGGGCATGGCCTTCTTCCACGAATATCCTGACGCCATTGCGGTACTCGGGCTTGCCGTCATCGCCGCATCCGGGCTGCTGACAATGATCCGCGAAAAGGTCAGGCTCGGCACGGTGCGCTGGAACCCGTTTTTCCGCAATCGCCTCTAATGCGCACAGCTATAACGGCTTGCCGACCTGATCCAGCAGCCAAGCCTGAAAGGCACGGGCGAGCGCATTGTCCTGCCGCGCTTCCGGCAGGGCGACATAATAGCTCTTGTCGGTCTGCAACGGCATATCGAAAACGATTTCGAGGCGGCCGGAGGAAAGTTCGGCCTCGATGAGATATTTCGGCAGAAGGGCGAAACCGATACCGCTCGCGGCGGCTTCGATGATCATGGAGAACTGGTCGAAACGGCTGCCCTGATAGGCATTTTCGGCCATCACCCCGTTCATTTCCAGCCACTCCGTCCACAGTTTCGGGCGCGTGGTGACGTGTAGCAATGGCTGCCGCGTCAGGTCTTCAGGCCGCGTCACTGCCGCATGGCGCAGCAGGGCAGGGCTGGCGACGGGTACGATCACCTCATCGCACAGGAATGTGCAGGTGCCATGTGCCCAGACCGGTTGGCCGTAGTGAATGGCCAGATCGAAGCCCTCCTCGTCGAAATCGAAGGGATGGGAGCGCGAGCCGATTGTGATCGTCATATCCGGGTTGGCGTCGATGAAGCGGTGCAGGCGCGGCATCAGCCAGCGGCTGCCGAAGGTCGGCAGCGTCGCGACGGATAGCGATGCATGCGATGTTCCTGCCGAAACCGCACGCGCCATCAGCTGCTCGGATTGCTGCAACAGGCGCCGCACATCGGGCAGGAATTTGCGCCCCGCCTCTGAAAGGACCACCCGTCTGCGGATACGCTCGAAAAGCTGCATCCCCGTCTGCGCCTCGAGTTCGCCGATCTGCCGGCTGACAGCGCTCTGCGTGAGGTTGAGTTCTTCGGCAGCGCGGGTAAAATTGCCATGCCGTGCGGCGCATTCGAACGCCTGCAGGGTGACGATGTCAGGGACCAGTCTTCTACGCGGATCCATTCCATTCTCGCATCAACTTACCCGCTTTCCTCATTGGAAAAGGGTCATAATGCCCATATATGATTACGGGAAAGAATGGAACGGGGTTTTGCCGAGTTCGACGGAGCGAGTTCCCAGAACATATAACGAATTCCGGGGAAAGAAGAGCGACGGGAGTTGAAAGCGCCGTATCAAGGCGGCCTTTCCTTCCTTTCAGCCAGAAGGACAATTGATATGGATGCAACCACGAAGCTCGACGTGAAACAGGAAACCGCCGCCCTGCTCGACAGGATGGGCGTTGCCCGCGATCTCTACACTGGCGGCGACATGGCCTCTTTCAGCCCGGTGACAGGCGAGCGGATTGCAAGTCTGAAGACCGTGTCGGTCGAGGGCGTAGCGGCCGTGATCGACAGGGCGGAGGCTGCCTTCAAGACATGGCGTAATGTTCCCGCGCCGCGCCGGGGTGAGCTGATCCGGCTTCTTGGTGAAGAACTGCGCGCTTTCAAGGCCGATCTCGGCCGTCTCGTATCGCTGGAAGCGGGCAAAATCCCGTCAGAAGGTCTGGGCGAAGTGCAGGAAATGATCGATATCTGCGATTTCGCGGTCGGTCTTTCCCGCCAGCTTTATGGCCTCACCATCGCCACCGAACGCCCCGGCCACCGCATGATGGAAACCTGGCATCCGCTCGGCGTCGTCGGCGTCATCTCCGCCTTCAACTTCCCCGTCGCCGTCTGGTCGTGGAATGCCGCACTTGCCCTCGTCTGTGGTAACGCGGTCGTCTGGAAGCCGTCCGAAAAGACGCCGCTGACGGCGCTTGCCGTTCAGGGCATTTTCGAACGCGCCGCCGCCCGCTTCGGCGATGCGCCGGAAGGTCTGTCCCAACTGCTGATCGGCGACCGCGCGGTCGGCGAGGCATTGGTGGATAATCCCAAGGTGCCGCTGGTTTCGGCCACCGGCTCCACCCGCATGGGCCGTGATGTCGGGCCGCGTCTGGCGAAACGCTTCGCCCGTGCCATTCTTGAACTCGGTGGCAACAATGCAGGCATCGTCTGCCCCTCTGCCGATCTCGATATGGCGTTGCGCGCCATCGCCTTCGGTGCGATGGGCACGGCCGGCCAGCGCTGCACCACCCTTCGCCGCCTTTTCGTGCATGACAGCGTTTATGATGAGCTCGTGCCACGCCTGAAAAAGGCCTATGCTTCCGTCTCCGTCGGCAACCCGCTGGAAACCTCCGCACTCGTAGGCCCGCTGGTCGACAAGGCGGCATTCGAGGCCATGCAGAAAGCGCTCGAAGCGGCCAAGGCGGCCGGCGGCGTGGTGAATGGGGGCGGGCGCGTGGATACGGGTGCGGCAGATGCCTATTATGTGAAACCGGCGCTGGTCGAAATGCCGAAGCAGGTTGGCCCCGTTCTGGAAGAGACTTTCGCCCCGATCCTCTACGTCATGAAGTACAGCGATCTCGATCAGGCGATCGAAGCGCACAACGCCGTTGCCGCCGGTCTTTCGTCGTCGATTTTCACCCGCGACATACAGGAATCGGAACGTTTCCTGTCGTCGGAAGGCTCCGATTGCGGTATCGCCAACGTCAATATCGGCACGTCGGGTGCGGAAATCGGCGGTGCCTTCGGCGGTGAGAAGGAAACCGGCGGCGGCCGTGAATCCGGTTCGGATGCGTGGAAGGCGTATATGCGCCGCGCCACCAACACGATCAACTACTCCAAGGCGCTACCGCTGGCGCAGGGGGTTTCCTTCGATATCGAGTAATCGACTTTTCGATCGCGTTGTCGAAAGAGAAATTGATCCATCATGCCGGTGCGGCTTCCTCCGCGCCGGCATTTCTATTTGATGGGTCTGACAAGGGCCTCCGCGATGATTTGCGGAAAACATGTGGTTGCGCGAAATTTTATTCCCGCAACATTGCCGATATTGAATTATCGTCTCTCTATCGTTTTAATGGAAAACCATAGCATTGCTCCATATCGTGATCCGGCCAGAGGGGCTGGTGATAAGGAGATGAAATGCCAGCCATCACCCGACGCGCGCTTTCCGCCAGCCTTTTTGCCGCCGCCGCATTCTCCGTCCTGCCGCTGCAGGCAGGGGCGGCGGAAGAGTTGAAGATCGGTTATCAGAAAACCGGCCTGCCTGTTATCGCCCGCCAGCAGGGCGTCATCGAAAAGGCGCTCGAAGCCAAGGGCGTGAAGGTTTCATGGGTCGAATTCACCGCAGGCCCGCCGCTGGTGGAAGCCCTGAATGTCGGCTCCATCAATGTCGGCTGGACGGGTGATGCGCCGCCGATCTTCGGCCAGGCAGCGGGTTCGGCCATCGTTTATGTGGCGGCGCTTCCCTCGAACGGTAAGGGCGAGGCGATCTTCACCAAACCCGAAAGCGGCATCAAGTCGGTTGCCGATCTGAAGGGCAAGAAGGTTGGCGTTGGCAAAGGCACCAGTGCACATAACCTGCTCGTCGCGGCTCTGGAAAAGAACGGCCTGAAATTCAGCGATATCGAGGTGACCTATCTCAGTCCTGCCGATGCCGCGGCAGCTTTCGCCAGCGACAAGATCGACGCCTGGGCCGTCTGGGATCCTTTCTATGCGATTGCCGAAACCCGATACAAGCCGGTGACGCTGGCCCGCACCAGCGATGTGCTTGCTGTCAGCACCTATTTCCTCGCCAATCGCGACTACGCCAAATCGCATGGCGACACCATCAACACGACGATCGATGCGCTCGGTGAGGCCGCGAAATGGTCCGCCGCCAATCGCGACAAGGTCGCTGCGGCGCTGCATGAGGTGACGGGCGTGCCGCTGGAGGCACAGACGCTTGCCGCGAACCGTTCGGAATTCGGCATTACCAAGATCGATGACAAGATCATCGCCAGCCAGCAGGAAACGGCGGATCGCTTTTATCGTCTCGGCCTGATCCCGAAACAGATCAGCATCAAGGATGCCGTATGGTCGGGCGCCACCAACTGAGCCGGAGGGACATGCCGTGAGCAGCAGTAAGCGCATCGAGTTCGGCGGCATCATCGGCTGGCTGCTTCCCGCACTCATCCTTGCAGGATGGGAGGTGGCGGCGCGCGCGGGGGTGATTTCCGCCAATGTGCTGCCCGCCCCTTCCGCAGTCGCCGAAGCCTTCTGGCGGCTTCTGCTCTCGGGAGAACTCCTCGCCAATATCGGTGTCAGTTCCGCCCGTGCACTCGCCGGTTTCGCCATCGGCGGCTCCATCGGCTTCATCTTCGGGCTGGCGAACGGTCTGTCGAAGTTCTCCCGCAGTTTCACCGATACGACGCTGCAGATGATCCGCAACATTCCGCATCTGGCGCTCATTCCGCTCGTCATCCTGTGGTTCGGCATTGATGAAGAAGCGAAGCTCTTTCTGGTCGCGCTCGGCGTGTTTTTCCCGATCTATATCAACACGCTGCTCGGCATCCAGGGCGTCGATCCGCAACTGGTGGAAATGGGCCGTACCTACGGGATGTCGCCCTTCACGCTGTTCCGGCGGGTGATCCTGCCCGGCGCGCTGCCCTCGATTTTCACCGGCCTGCGTTATGCGCTCGGCATTATGTGGCTGACGCTGATTGTGGCGGAAACCATCTCTTCCTCTTCCGGCCTTGGCTATATGGCCATGCAGGCACGCGAGTTCCTGCTGATCGACGTCGTGGTTCTTTCGATCCTCATCTATGCCCTTCTCGGCAAGCTCGCCGACAGTTTCGCCCGCTTCCTCGAAAGCATCTTCCTGCAATGGCATCCAGCCTTCAAGAAAGCCTGAGGTAACCCATGTCGACCGGTAATGTCACGACGCTGAGACGCCCCGACGCTACGCCATCCACTGCGTCCGAAACGCAGGCGACAACCGAATCCCGCGCCAAACCGGCTGAAAGCAAGGTCGCCTTCAGCTTCCGCAACGTCACGAAGAGCTTCGGCGACAAGCCAGTTCTGCGTGGCATTGATCTCGATGTGCGGCAAGGCGAGTTTCTGGCCATTATCGGCAAAAGCGGCTGTGGCAAGAGTACGCTTTTGCGTATTCTGGCCGGCCTCGACACGCCGACGACCGGAACCGTCTCTAAGGATGCCTCAAGCCGCACCCGCATGATGTTTCAGGAGCCGCGTCTTCTGCCGTGGGAGCGTATCGCAAATAACGTTTCAGTGGGATTGACCGGCATCGCCAAGGGCGAGGCGGCGCAGGAACAGGCGCTTGCCATTCTTGAAGAGGTGGGACTGAAAGACCGGGCAGGGGAATGGCCCTATGTGCTTTCCGGCGGCCAGAAGCAGCGTGTTGCGCTGGCGCGGGCGCTTGTCGCCCATCCGCAGATCCTGGCGCTGGATGAGCCGCTCGGCGCGCTCGACGCGCTCACCCGCATCGAAATGCAGCTTTTGCTGGAGCGCATCTGGCGCAAGCAGAAATTCACCGCCGTGCTCGTCACGCATGATGTTTCCGAGGCCGTGGCGCTCGCCGATCGCATTGTCGTCATCGATGAGGGCCGCATCGCACTCGACCTCGATGTGAAGCTGCCGCGTCCGCGCCGCCATGGCACGGCGGAGTTTGCGAGACTGGAAGAGCAGGTTCTGAACCAGCTCTTCGGTCGGGGAGAGGTTACAGGGTAATAATGGGTGTCGCGGCAGGGCCAAGACCCTGCCGCCCCATGTTTTAGCCAATGCTCATTAGGCTGGCATTGCCGCCAGCGGCGGTGGTGTTGACGCTGACGGAGACCTCTTCCACCAGCCAGTCCAGCGTATAGGGCTGGCTTTCCCCGGAAAGCGCTTCCGTGGTAGCGGCCTGAACGAGAACCAGCGGACCGGAAAGAGCCGAGATTTTCCTGTTGATCTCAATCACACGCTCCGCATCGCCTTCAACCAGCGCACCGGCAAAGGGGCCTGACTTTGCCCAGTCATCCGCCCAGACGATGCGTGAGGTGACGGTTGCCGGCAAGCCATAGATCGACTTTTCAAGCCCCGACGCGTTGTCAATGACAACCGCATTTCCAGTCGCAAGCGCTGCCGCGAGCTGGCGGTAAAGCCCCTGTTCGGTTGCCGGGACCAGCAAAACCTTTCCGCGCGGATGCAGCGCATAGACATTGCGCTCACCGACAGGACCCGCCAGCTCGGTTTCGAAACCGAGGCCGGAAAGCGCCGCGGTCTGCCGCGCGGCTTCGGCGGCGACTGTCTCGCCGTTTTCATCCAGCCAGCGGGCGAGATCGACTGCGGCCTGATCCTGCTGGCTGGCGATGCGGTCGATCTTCGGTGCCTTTTGCGTCATGCGCCCGAGATAGAGCGGGCCGCCCGCCTTGGGGCCCGTGCCGGAAAGACCGCGTCCGCCAAACGGCTGTACGCCAACCACCGCGCCGATGATGTTGCGGTTCACATAAAGATTGCCGGCCGCGACACGGGAGAGCACGTGCTGGATGGTATCATCGAGACGTGTGTGCAGACCGAAGGTCAGGCCATAGCCGGTAGCGTTGATCTCATCGATCAGCCGGTCGAGATTGTCGCGCTTGAAGCGGATGACATGCAGCACCGGACCGAAAACTTCGCGTTTCAGATCCGCAAGGGACTTCATCTCGATGATGGTCGGCGGCACGAACGTGCCCTTGCCGGTTTCGCCCGCAAGTGTGATCTGCTCGATGCGGTGACCGAGCGAACGCATGTCCTCGATGTGTTTTTCGATGATTCCCTTGGCCTCGGCGGTGATGACCGGGCCGACATCAACCGAGAGTCGATCGGTGCGGCCGATGCGCAGCTCATGCAGCGCGCCTTTCAGCATGGTCAGTGTGCGGTCCGCAACATCTTCCTGCAGGCAGAGAATGCGCAGCGCCGAGCAGCGCTGACCGGCACTGTCGAAGGCGGAAGCAATGACATCGGCGACGACCTGTTCGGCAAGAGCAGAGGAATCGACGATCATGGCATTCTGGCCGCCGGTTTCGGCAATCAGCGGCACCGGCTGGCCATTCGCCAGAACCCGGCCGGCAAGCTGCCCCTGAATGAGCCGCGCCACTTCCGTGGAGCCGGTGAACATGACGCCTGCCGTCAGCGGCGAGCCGACGAGTGCTGCACCCGTCTTGCCGTCGCCCGGCAGAAGCTGCACAGCGTCTTGCGGAACGCCCGCCTCATGCAGCAGGCGCACGCCCTGGGCGGCGATGAGCGGGGTCTCTTCAGCAGGCTTTGCCAGAACCGGATTACCGGCCACCAGCGCCGCCGTCACCTGACCGATGAAGATGGCGAGCGGGAAGTTCCATGGGCTGATGCAGACGACCGGGCCGAGCGGCTTTTCGCCGGCCGCGAAATTCCTGCGCGCTTCCGCTGCGTAATAACGCAGGAAGTCGATGGCCTCGCGCACCTCGGCAATGGCGTTCGGCATGGATTTTCCCGCCTCGCGCATGACAAGGCCGAGCAGATCGGGCATTTCGGCCTGCATGGCGTCGGCGGCGCGCTCCAGGCAGGCGGCGCGCTCTTCCACAGGGGTGGACGGCCAGTTCGAGGACGCCGCGCGCTGCATGGCCGCTTCCACATCAGCTTCAGTCGGTTCGGTGACGTACCCGACGATATCATTGTGGTCGCCCGGGTTGAGAACCAGCCGCGTTGCGCCGCCCGCTTGCGGTGCGGCCGCTTTCCACTCGGCCGATGCCCCCGCCTTCAGGACCTTGTCGAGGGCAGCGAGTGTCGTTTCGCTGGAGAGATCGAGGCCGGCGGAATTTTTACGTTGCGGCCCGAACAGGTCGGCAGGGGCGGCGATGCGGTCGTGACGTGCGCCGGGAACGTTATGGGCCTTGACGATGGCGACCGGGTCTTCCAGCAGGGAATCCACCGGCACCGCGGGGTCGGCAATGCGGTTGACGAAAGAGGAGTTGGCACCGTTCTCCAGCAAGCGGCGGACGAGGTAGGCCAGCAACGTTTCATGGGTGCCGACCGGGGCGTAGAAGCGGCACGGCCGGTCGAGCTTCCTCTTGCCGACGACCTCGCTGTAAAGCGGTTCGCCCATGCCATGCAGGCACTGGAACTCGTAGTCGCCAAGTTTGAAGTCTGGACCGGCAAGATGATAGATCGTCGCCATGGACTGCGCATTATGGGTCGCAAATTGCGGGAATATCACATCGCGCGCGGCGAGCAGCTTGCGGGCGCAGGCAATGTAGGAGACATCGGTGTGCACCTTGCGGGTAAAGACCGGGAAGTCTTCCAGCCCCTCCACCTGCGCGCGCTTGATTTCGGCGTCCCAGTAGGCGCCCTTGACAAGACGCACCATGATGCGGCGGTTCGAACGGCGGGCAAGGTCGATAATGTAATCCAGAACGAACGGGCAGCGGCGGCCATAGGCCTGCACCACGAAACCGAGGCCGTTCCATCCGGCAAGGTCCTTGTCCAGCGCCAGTTCTTCCAGAAGATCAAGCGACAATTCCAGCCGGTCCGCTTCTTCAGCGTCGATATTCAGGCCGATATCGTATTTTTTGCTAAGCAGCATCAGTGATCTCACGCGGGGCAGAAGCTCTGCCATGACGCGTTCGGCCTGCGCGCGCGCATAACGTGGGTGCAGCGCTGAAAGCTTGATGGAAATGCCCGGACCGCCATAGATACCGCGCCCGGCAGAGGCCTTGCCGATGGCGTGGATGGCGTTTTCATAATCCTTGTAATAACGCTCCGCATCCTTTGCAGTGGTCGCGGCTTCGCCCAGCATGTCGTAGGAGTACTGAAAGCCCTGTTCTTCCAGCGGCCTGGAACGCTTGATCGCTTCCCCAATCGTCTCGCCGGTCACGAACTGCTCGCCCATCATGCGCATCGCCATATCGACGCCGCGGCGGATGACGGGTTCGCCAGCCCGGGCGATCAACTTGGTCAGCGCCGCCGAAAGGCCGCTATCGTTCACCGTCGAGGTGAGCTTGCCGGTGATGACGAGACCCCAGGTGGCCGCATTGACGAAGAGCGAGCGGCCGCCGCCAATATGGGATTTCCAGTCGCCGCGAGCGATCTTGTCGCGGATCAGCGCATCGCGGGTGGCAGTGTCGGGGATGCGCAGCAGTGCCTCGGCGAGGCACATCAAGGCAACACCCTCGTGGCTGGAGAGCGAATATTCCTGGACCAGCCCTTCGACGCCGGTGCCCTTGGTCTTGGCGCGCAATGCTTCGATCAGTTTGCGAGCGGTCTCGCGAATGGCTTTCGCCTGTTCTGCCGTCACCGTCGCCGCCTCGATCAACGGCGCCATGCATTCTTCTTCGGTACGGCGATAGGCGGCAGTGATCGCCTTGCGCAGCAGGGTCTGCTCACGCACCGGCGGCGCAAAATTCTGGAAAATACCACTCGTCACTACACCGGCGTTGCTTGCACCATCGGCCATTCTGAAAATCCTGAAAACGCTGTTGAAGACAGACTGCCGGCGGCAGTGTGTCCTCAGCCCGCCGCTCGTCATCCTTACGCTCACAATATCATTGCCGCGAAAATTGCTATGGCCTTATTTTTAGTATAAAACAGGCAATACGAACTTTTATTGTGCGAATTTGGCGGGAAAATGAATGGCAAATAGTCAGAAAACAGAAGGTTTGGATGACTTCGACCTCAAGATTCTCGAGGCGCTCAGCGAGGATGGGCGCATGTCCGTGCTGCAGCTGTCGAAAAAGGTAGGTCTTTCCAAGACACCCTGCCAGACGCGGCTGAAGCGACTGGTGGATGAGGGCTATATTCTCGGCTTCCGCGCCATGCTCAATCCGCAGAAACTCGGCGTCGACCATATCGCCTTTGCCGAGGTCAAGCTGTCCGATACACGGGAAAAGGCACTGGAGGAGTTCAACACTGCGGTACGTAAGATCAAGGAAGTAGAAGAGTGCCACATGATCGCCGGCGCCTTCGATTATCTCCTGAAGGTCCGCACCAGCGACATACGCAAATACAGAAGAGTATTGGGCGAAAAAATCTCGAGCCTGCCGTCTGTCGCTAACACGTCGACCTTTGTGGTCATGCAGTCCGTCAAGGAAACCGGCATCTAAAAAGAAGACGAAAAAACGGGCAGACTCGCGTCTGCCCGTTCGTTACCTTCTGCGTCCAGTCCTCTCAGCGCGCCGTTGCAGCGGCGGTGACGGCTGTCATCTGCGCGTCGGGACCGAACTCGTTTTCATTCTCGATGCCCAGCAGTTCCTGCAGGCGCAACCTTGCACGGCTGACGCGGCTCTTGATCGTGCCCACAGGGCATCCGCAGATTTCCGCCGCCTCTTCATAGGCGAAGCCGGAAGCGCCGATCAGCAGTATGGCTTCACGCTGGTCGTCGGGCAATTTCGCGAGCGCTGCGCGGAAATCCTGAAGGTCCACCGAGCCATGCTGTTCCGGCGGGACCGACATGCGGGACGTATAGACACCATCCGTGTCCTGCACCTCGCGGCCGGATTTGCGGATCTGGCTGTAAAACTCGTTGCGCAGGATCGTTACCAGCCAGGCGCGCATATTGGTGCCGGGTTGATAACTGTCCTGTTTCGCCCAGGCCTTCATGATCGTGTCCTGCACGAGGTCGTCGGCCCGGTCCCTCGAACGGATCAGCGAAATTGCGAAGGCGCGAAGGTTGGGCAGTGCTGCCAGCATCTCGCGCTTGAAGTTGTATTCTGTCTGCTCCGGCTCTTTCGCCATCATTCCTCCAAAGCCTTGATTTTGGCTCTGCTTTCCGCTTCATCGAGTTTTTCGAGAAGGTCGAGGAATTTGTCAGGGATGCCTTCGTCCTGAACGGCATCATAAAGCTCCCTGAGCTTACGGGAAATCACCGCCCGCCCTGAGTGCGGGACCTGGGGGGCGGCCGGATTATCCGGCTGATCTTGGTCCGATTGAAATATGCTCATAACGTCCGGTATTCCTTTTTTGTCATGGCAAAGAATGCACGGCGAAAAAAATAGTTCCGGTGGTTCGGAACTTTTTTTGCGATGTGCACGTTGCTATCTTGGGTTTGCGTTGCAGACCGCATGAAAGGGGAGAATTCCATGTCAGTTTCTACACGCATCGCACCGCACCTGCCATATCTGCGCAGGTTCGCGCGTGCCGTTTGCGGCTCACAATCAACGGGCGATGCCTATGTTGCGGCTACACTCGAAGCGCTGATCGCCGATATCAGCATCTTTCCGCAGACAAGCAGCGATCGTGTTTCGCTCTATCAATTGTTCGTATCGATCTTTAGTTCCGTCACGATCAATATTAAGGCCGACGAAAACCTGTCTGGATGGGAAAAACGCGCTTCCGCCAATTTGTCCGCCGTGCCGCCACTTGCCCGCCAGGCTTTCCTCCTGACAACCGTCGAGGAGTTCTCGCCGTCGGAGACGGCGGAGGTTCTGCGGGTATCCGAAGACCAGGTTGGTAAGCTCATCGACGAGGCAGCGTCTGAAATCGCCCGACAGGTGGCGACCGATATCATGATCATCGAGGATGAACCGCTGATCGCCATGGATATCGAACAGATGGTCACCGATCTCGGCCATCGTGTGACGGGCATCGCCCGCACGCACACGGAAGCGCTCGATCTCTTCCATCGTACCCAGCCGAAGATGATCCTGGCCGACATCCAGCTCGCCGACGGCAGCTCCGGCCTCGATGCGATGAAGGACATCCTTCAGATGACCACCCTCCCGGTAATCTTCATCACGGCTTTCCCGGAGCGTCTTTTGACGGGTGAACGGCCCGAGCCGACATTCCTCGTAACGAAGCCCTTCAACCCGGACATGGTGAAAGCGCTCATCAGCCAGGCCCTGTTTTTCAACGAAAGCTCGCGCGTCGCGGCGTGAGATTTTGCCGAAACCGCACGCTGACCGGGAACCTCTCTGGTGCCCGGGCGTTGGCGGTTACGGTCGTGGGGCTGCCCCGCGACTTTCTGCAAGGAGATGAATTTGCATCGGCTGGCGTGGCATAACGCGGAGAGGGACGAAAGCGAACTTCACGATTCGCTCGTCCTTGCCTTGCTCGATTCGGGTGAGACAGTCATGCTCCAGGACCGCAACCGTGACTACATATTCGTGGCCAATCTTCCGGATGTCTGGAAGCTGCCGGCTGAATCCCCTCCAACTGATGAAAATCTGTTCGGAAAGGATTTGTCCGGGCGGTTGGCCGAGCTCAAGAAAGACATGGGCGCGGCTGGCAGTCGCGGCATGCTGGAAGTGGGCGCGGGCAATGATCGAGTCTTCCAGTTCCACGTGCACTCAACTTTGAATCAGATGAACCAGATGGTGATGAAAACCACCATCCGGGAAGTGACGGCGGAACGGCGACGCGAGCAACTTCTGCGTTCGTTGCTGCGCGAAGTCAGTCACCGTTCCAAGAATTTGCTGGCGATCATCCAGAGCCTTGCGGGCCAGACGGCCCGTTTCAGTCTCACAAAGGATGATTTCCTGCGCAAATTCCGGGGGCGCCTGCATGCGCTTGCCCAAAGCCAGGATCTCATCACCGATTCCGACTGGCGGGGGGCACGTATATTCGAGCTGCTGCGCCAGCAATTCGATCTCTATGTGCCTGAATATCCGAACCTCATCCATATGGAAGGCGAGAACCTGCTGCTCAATCCGAACGGCGCGCTCTATATCGGGCTCGCCTTTCACGAACTTGTTGTCAACACTGTCAGCCACAGCGGCAATCTCGCCTATCACCCGCCAATATCCCTGCAATGCCGGCAGGAGGGGGAGTTCTATATAGTCGAATGGAACGAGCCGATGACGCCGTCGAAGGAACCCGTGGAGGCAAGGCGCGGCAGTTTCGGCAGCGTCGTGCTGGAAAAGGTGGTTCCCTCCGCCCTGGGAGGAAGTGCCGAATATGAGCTTACTCCAGAGCGCATTGTTTATCGGCTGAAATTCCCCTCGGGCGACGTCGCAGATATGTAAGCGACGCACGCGGCCGGACGGACGTCTCGGCCGCCTTTCACTACAGAAGACATTAAAAAAGCACGGCTCAGAGAGAGCCGTGCTATTTCAATGACGGGTTTTCAGGGGCGAAACCCGTTTATACTGGGCCAAGCTTCAGGCGGGGACGGGGGAATTGCTTGGCCTGCATTAAAAACACACTTGGCGAGATTCGGTTCCAGCAAAATGTATATTTTTTGCGGTTCACGAATTATCGTCACTTTTGCGGGTCCGATTAGTTAATGGGAGCCCGCCTGATCGGATCGTTTGGGCGTGAAGTAACGCATCGGCGCCTCCAGCGCCCATTCGAAACCGCTTTCACGATATTCCGTTGTCACATTCCCCCCGAAAGCGCCTTCCGCGTGCCTCTTGATGACCGTAGTCCCGAAACCCTTGCGGCTGGGCTCCTGCGCCGGGGGGCCACCCGTTTCGGTCCATACAAGATGAAGCATCTGCCGCCCGTCTTTTTCAACCGGTTTCCAACGGACAGTAATTTTGCCTGAGGGAGCGGACAAAGCGCCGTATTTTATGGAATTTGTGGTAAGCTCATGCACGACGAGGCCAAAATTCTGCGCGGCCTCGGGCGAGAGCATGAAATCGTCTCCCGCCAGAACAAAACGCTCTGCCACCGTGCCAAAAACATCGAGGTGGGTCTCGATCAGTTTCCGGATTGGCAAGCCCTGCCACTGAACTTCCGCCAAGGCCCGGATCGACATGCCGAGGCCGCGCAGGCGATGGTCCACCTCTTTCTGGAATTCCGGAATGCTTTTATTCTCGCGGCCCAGTTGCCGTATCATCGCCTGAACAAGCGTGAGAATGTTCTTGGAGCGGTGCACCAGCTCATGCAGCAGCAATTGCAGCCTTTCTTCTGACTGGCTTCTGTCGAAGGAGGCGTTTGAAAGCGCGATGGCCACCTGATTGGCCTCTTTTATCTTGGTGTCCACCGGCGCGACGATCTCACCTTCACCAATGCGCTCGGCCATGAGGGTCAGGTCGCGGATCGAGCTGCGCAATTGCCGCCCCACCAGATAGGCGCCTCCTATAGCAATCAAAACGAGTACCAGGCTGCCGATCATCATCTGCCGCCAGGTATCGACCAGCGCAGCCTGACTTGCGGCAAGCGGCCCCCACATGACGGTTTTCCACTGCCAGCCCGGCAATTGCGCATAGGCGTAAAGATTGCCCTTGCCGTCGAAAAAATTGCCGCTGAAGGCCTGCATTTCGGAGAGTATGGCCGGGGTGACGAACGGTTTGCCAATCGCCGCCTCGTCAGGAGCGGTGGATACAACGACACGATTGGTGCCGTCGATGATAGCGACCGCCCAGTTTCGCGGCAGGTTCTCGGTGGAGATGAGCCGGCTCAGGTCACTGGCGTTCTGCGTCAGGATGAGGGCGTCTCCGGCAGACCCGAGTTTCGGATCGAGCGGCATGGTAACGTTGAACACCCATTCCTTGCTGGTTGAGCCGAAAAAAATGTTCGATACCGTTATACGGCGGGATTCTATCGCTTTGGCGAGATCGGCCTCGACCGGCACCTTGCCGAGAGGTTTGCCGAAGGGCACGCGGGTGTTGAGATGCTGCTGGCCATCCTTGGTGGCAAGAATGGCATAAAGACCCTCCCGTTTCAGGCTGTCTGCTACGCGTCCCTGGAAGGCGGCGAGATTGCCGCTTTCGAGTTCGGGAAATTGCGACAGCAGATTAAGCGAGGTGGCGATTTCCTGCAGACGGCGATCGATGTTGCGACTGACGACCCGTACATCCTCGATCGTCTCGCGCTGCAGGTCGTCGCGTTTTTCCGCTTCCAGGCGGAGCATCAAGTAGCCGACGAAAAGGATCAGCGGCAAAGTGATGACGGTCGCCATCACCACCAGATAGGTGCCGATGGAGGCGGTCGGGAAAAAATTCGCGCTACGCCGACGCAAAGCCGAGATCATGTTCTTCAGTCTGTTGCCGGGTCGAGGCATATAAAAACTCCGGCATTTATCCCTTTGTTACGACATGGATAATACCGCGCCATACCCCATTGGCAATGGCTGATTTCTTACCTTTGGTTGTTGTGGTTCACGACATCTCCCAAAGCCGTGATTGAAAAAATCGGAACTATTTGGACAACCATGCCGTTTGCCAGTCGAACCGGTCGAAGAGCGGAAAAATGTTTTCGCCGGCCAGTTGAGAACGATGAAAGGAAGGTACGATATGGCAAAGAAACTTACGATCCTCGTCACCGCCGCCCTCATGGGCACGACGGCTTTCGCGCCGCTTGCCATCGCTCAGGGCACGACGCAGCCCGCGCCGGCAAATCCCAGCGCACAGACTGAACCGGCGACGCCGCCAGCGACGCCCATGGCTCCTGCAGCACCCTCGGCCAATGACAGCGCAGCCACGACCACCGGCGGAGCCTATCTGACGGAGCAGGGCGAAACGCAAATCAGCGCCAACGACTATATCGGCAAGTCTGTCTATACAGCGGCCGATGAGAGCATCGGCAATGTGACGAACCTCATCATGGAACAGGACGGCGGTCTGGTTGCAGCGGTGATCGGTGTTGGCGGCTTCCTGGGTATCGGCGCCAAGGACGTGGCCGTTCCCATGGACAAGGTGACGATGACGCGCAACGCGCAGGACGGCACCATTCGCCTGACGACGACCGAAACCGCGGAAACGCTGAAGGCAGCGCCGGAATTCAAGACGCTGGAGCAGAAGACCAGCGAGCAGAACGCGGCAACCCCGGCGGCACCCGACAGCACCACCACTTCGGCGACAAAGCCGTAAATCCCATACCTGGGAGGCAGGAGCGGGAACAGGCGCCATCCGCCGTCCCGCGGGAGACACCGGCCGTCGGCCGGTGTCTTTTTATCAACTGACTGGTTTATTCACCCGCGTTCCGCGACGAATGCCACGCCCAGGCGGATTTGATGATATCGGAAAGAGAATAGCGCGGTTCCCAGCCCAGAACCTCTTTCGCCTTTTCGTTATTTGCCACCAGTGTTGTCGAATCGCCATCCCGACGCCCGGTATATTCGACGGGGAAGGGCCGACCGGAGACTTCCGAAATCGCTGCCAGCAATTCTTTGACCGTTGTGCCCGTGCCGGTGCCGAGGTTGAGTTCCACGGTTTCCCCGCCCGCCAGCAGATAATCCACTGCACGCACATGGGCGTCGGCGAGATCGAGAATGTGGATGTAGTCGCGCACGCAGGTTCCATCGCGCGTGTCGTAATCCGTGCCGAATACCTTGAAACCCTGACGCCGGCCGAGTGCGGCCTCGATGGCCAGCGGGATCGCGTGGGTTTCCGGTTTGTGCCATTCGCCGATGCGGCCTTCGAAATCAGCTCCTGCGGCATTGAAGTAGCGCAGCATTACCGAGCGCAGCCCCTTATAGGCGCTGTAATCTTTCAGCGCCTGCTCGACCACCCATTTGGTGCGGCCATAGGGGTTGATCGGCGCCTGCCGGTGCGTTTCGTCGATCGGGACCTGTTCCGGCAGACCATAGGTGGCGCAGGTGGAGGAGAATACGAAGGCGTTGACACCGGCATCGATGGCGGACGAAAGCAGGTTGAGCGAGCCGATGACGTTGTTGTCATAGAAAGCCACGGGCTGCTTGACCGATTCACCGACCTCGATCAGTGCCGCGAAATGCAGAACCGCCTCCGGCCGGTGTTTGGCGAAGACTTCGTCCAGCCGCGCCCGGTCGCGAATATCGCCCTGTTCGAAAGGCCCCCAGCGGACGAATTCCTCATGCCCGTTGGAGAGATTGTCAAAAACGACGGGTTCATACCCTCTTTCAGAGAGGAGAAGGCACGTGTGCGAACCGATATAGCCGGCACCACCGACGACAAGGACTTTCTTCTTCATCAATTGCCTTTCAAAAAATTACGGATGCGCCGAGACTGTATGTTACTTTGTTTAAATAAGGGCGGCGTGACGCAGTGCGCCATCAACCAATCTATCCTTCGCGGGTAACATAAAAAAAACCGCGCATCCATGGGCCGGATGCGCGGTTGGTGTCGCTGGCGAGCCAAGAAGTTACTTGGTCTTTTTTGTACCTGCTCTCGTGGCGAGAAACCCGGCTGCGACGGCGACGGCAAGTGTCGCATAGGGGCGCGCCTGTATCGCGAGCGAAAGCAACGACTGAAGAGCAAGCGGCGCCGCCGTCAGCGGCGCTGCGGCGGCGAGTGGCGTGACCGGCCTCGTTGCATAAACCCTTGGACGCTTCAGGATGGCGAGTGCCACAAGCATGATGACTCCAAGCAGAAACGCAGATCCGGCGACGACCAGGGCTGCAGGGCCTGCGCCAACGTGCCGGGCGAGGTAAATCGATCCGGCTACGACGGCCGCCACGAAGGCTATCAGGAAAAATATTCCCGCCAGCACCGATAATATGATGACAGAGCGCAGTCGTCTCGTGACGACACGCCCTTCACGCTGGGTCTCCCCCAGATAGACCAGCAATGCCTCAAGCATGAGCTTATCGACGTGTCAGGAGGGCAAGAACGAAACCGACGCCGACCGCAATGCCGAGCGACTGGAGCGGGTTTCGCTGGACCTGGTCCGTCAGATTGTCATTCAGCGTTGAAATCTCGTTGCGCACGGTATCCGCCATGTCGCTCGATGCGGAGATGGCATCGTCCGCAACACGCGCGGCCTGAGCTTTCAGCTCATGCGAAGCACCGACGCCAAGCGCCTTCACGCTCTTGGCAAGATTTGCCAGATCTTCGCGAAGCTGGGCGAGCTGCGCGGCCACATCGGCTGCATCACCGCTTTCGAGGGATTGCTGGATCTTGTCATTAACGCTGCTACGCACGCTTGCCATGAGTGAAGTCCTTCTTGAACATCGTTGATGGAGATGGCGACATGTCCATGACTGACGCCGCTTGACTTTCATTACGGCGGCAGAAACTACCCGCCTGTCCGTGATTGAAACGCAGCGACACCGACTTGGTTCCGCAACGTCATGTCTTTTCTTCGTCCCGCTCGATGCGCCTCATTTTTAAGGAATTAGTCCCCGGACATTTGTTTTCCTGTAACAAGCATCATATAAGGCCCATCATCCAAGACCGACCTTGACTTCAATCAATATGTGAAACGAGATGCTGCAGACGCCATATTACCTCATCGACAAGACAAAACTTCTTCGCAACATGGAGAAGATTGCCTATGTGCGGGAAAAATCCGGTGCCAAGGCGCTGTTGGCGTTGAAATGCTTCGCCACCTGGTCGGTGTTCGACTTCATGTCGCAATATATGGATGGCACCACTTCCTCCTCGCTTTATGAAGTCCGTCTTGGCCGCGAGAAATTCGGCGGTGAAACCCATGCCTACTCCGTTGCCTATGCCGATTATGAGATCGACGAGGTGATTGCGAATGCCGACAAGATCATCTTCAATTCCATTGGCCAGCTGGAGCGCTTTGCCGACAAGGCGTCCGGCATCACGCGCGGTCTGCGCCTCAATCCGCAGGTCAGCTCCTCGAGCTTCGATCTCGCCGATCCCGCACGTCCGTTCAGCCGCCTTGGCGAATGGGATGTCGCAAAGGTCGACAAGGTCATGGATCGCATTTCGGGTTTCATGATCCACAATAACTGCGAAAACAGCGATTTTGCCCTGTTCGACCGCATGCTGACGCAGATCGAGGAAAAATTCGGATCGCTGCTGTCGCGTGCCGAATGGGTCAGCCTCGGCGGCGGCATTCATTTCACTGGCGACGATTACCCGCTCGACCAGTTCTGCGACCGTCTGCGTGCCTTCTCAGAAAAATACGGTGTGCAGGTGTATCTTGAGCCGGGCGAAGCCTCGATCACGAAGAGCACGACGCTCGAAGTGACGGTTCTCGACACGCTGTTCAACGGCAAGAACCTCGCTATCGTCGACAGCTCCATCGAAGCGCACATGCTCGATCTTCTGATCTATCGTGAGAGCGCCAAGGTATCGCCGAACGAGGGCGAACATCCCTATATGGTTTGCGGCAAGTCCTGCCTCGCCGGCGATATTTTCGGCGATTTCCGCTTCGACAAGGAGCTGAAAGTGGGTGACCGCATCTCCTTTCAGGACGCAGCCGGTTACACCATGGTCAAGAAAAACTGGTTCAACGGCGTGAAGATGCCGACGATCGCCATCAAGGAACTCGACGGCTCGGTTCGCGCCGTCCGTGAATTCGACTTTGCCGATTTCGAGCAAAGCCTGTCTTAAACCCTGTTTCAACATCCAACGAAGCTCATCCCTGCGGGGAAAAGGAGGCATCACCTGAAATGAAGAAGAACGTTCTGATCATCGGCGCCGGTGGCGTAGCACAGGTCGTGGCGCATAAATGCGCCCAGAACAGCGATGTATTGGGAGACATTCATATTGCGTCACGGACTTTGGAAAAGTGCCGCAAGATTGTCGAGTCCGTACGCGAAAAGAAGAGCCTCAAGACAGATGTGAAACTTGAGGCCCATGCGCTTGACGCGATGGATATCGAGGCGACGAAAGCCTTGATCAACAAGACCGGCGTACAGATCGTCATCAACGTCGGTTCGGCTTTCGTCAACATGTCCGTTCTTCGTGCCTGCATGGACACGGGTGTTGCCTATATGGATACGGCGATCCACGAGGATCCCACCAAGATTTGCGAGACGCCGCCGTGGTATGGAAACTACGAGTGGAAGCGTGCTGAAGAATGCAAGGAGAAGGGCATTACTGCCATTCTCGGTGTCGGTTTTGACCCGGGCGTCGTCAACGCCTATGCGCGTCTTGCCAAGGATGAGTATTTCGACAAGGTCACCTCGGTCGATATCGTCGACATCAATGCCGGCAGCCATGGCCGCTGGTTCTCCACTAACTTCGATCCGGAAATCAACTTCCGTGAGTTCACCGGGGTCGTTTATTCCTGGCAGAATGGCCAGTGGCAGACCAACCAGATGTTCGAAGTCGGCCAGGAATTCGATCTGCCTGTCGTCGGCAAGCAGAAGGCCTATATGACCGGCCATGACGAAGTGCATTCGCTGTCCAAGAACATGGACGGCGCTGATGTCCGCTTCTGGATGGGGTTCGGCGATCACTATATCAATGTCTTCACCGTGCTGAAGAACCTCGGGCTGCTCTCCGAAAAGCCGGTCAAGACGGCTGAAGGTCTGGAAGTCGTGCCGCTGAAGGTGGTCAAGGCCGTGCTGCCCGATCCGTCTTCGCTGGCGCCCGATTATGTCGGCAAGACCTGCATTGGCGATATCGTCAAGGGTATCAAGGACGGCAAGGAACGCGAAGTTTTCATCTACAACGTGGCTGACCATAAGGAAGCCTATGAAGAAGTCGGCTCGCAGGGCATTTCCTACACAGCCGGCGTTCCGCCGGTTGCTGCCGCCATGTTGATAGCGACGGGCGAATGGGATGTGAAGCAGATGGCAAACGTTGAAGAACTGCCACCGAAGCCGTTCCTGAACCTTCTGAACAAGATCGGTCTTCCGAACCGCATCAAGGACGAAAACGGCGATCGCGCGCTCGAATTCTGATTGCCGGTGTTGTGATTGCGTTAAATAGAAAGCCCCGCGAAAGCGGGGCTTTTTGCTGAATCTGTCGACCTGAATCGATTGCAAAATTTTTGCATCCCCACTCCGTCACCCCGGACTTGATCCGGGGTCTAGCGCGATCAAGTCTTTGATCGCAAAAGGGTCTTCTCACGACGCAGACGCGTCGTGGCTGGATGCCGGATCAGGTCCGGCATGACGGAGGAGGTCGTCGACCGGCTTGGGTCCCACAAAAAGGGACTCATTTTCTTGCAAGAGCTAAAAACGAAGGGCGTCCTCACCCCTTCGTCGGCTTTGGCCCACGCTTTTCGAATGGCTTGTCCTTCTTGCCCTCATATTTCGGCTTGTCGCCAAAGGGCTTTTTCTTTTTCCAGGGCTTGTCTTCGCCCTTGCGATCATCGCGGGGGGCGCTCGCGTTGTCGGACTTGCTGAACTTCCGCTGGGCCTTGGCCGGCCGCGTGTCTTCGCGGAAGCCGCCGGTCATCTCGGGTTTGCCCTCAAGCGCCTTCAGGCGAATGCCCTTTTCGAGCGTCATGTCCTTGCCGATGGCGGAGGTGAAGCGGTCGACGGCGTCGGCTGCCAGTTCCACGAAGGTTTCGGTCTGTTGCATGCGGATCGCCCCGATATCCTGGCGGGTGATCTTGCCGAAACGGCAGAGCATCGGGATAAGCCAGCGCGGTTCTGCACTCTGCTTGCGACCGACAGACAGGGAGAACCAGGCACTGTCGGAGAAATCGGACCTGTCGCGGCGCGGAGCGTTGTTTTCGGGTGTTTCGAAACTGTCGCGGCGCGGCTTGCGGGTGTTATCAAGCGCGACTTCAAAAATGTCTTCCGGTGCCGAACGTCCCGCATGATAAAGGCGCACGAAGGCCGCCGCGACTTTTTCCGCGCCATGCTGTTCCAGCAGCTTGGTCACGAAATCGCGTTCGTCATCCGCCACTGCTTCGCTGAGCGTAGGATCGGCCAGAAGCCGGGCGCCGTCGCGCTCGACGATCTCTTCAACGGAGGGTGGGTGTACCCATGCGGCACTGACCTTGGCGCCTTCGAGCAGGCGCTCGGCCTTGCGGCGCTGGCTGACCGGCACCACGATGGCGCTGACGCCCTTCTGACCGGCGCGGCCGGTGCGGCCCGAGCGATGCAGAAGTGTTTCGGAATTGGTCGGCAGGTCGGCATGGATGACGAGTTCGAGGCCGGGCAGGTCGATGCCGCGGGCGGCAACGTCTGTCGCCACGCAAACGCGGGCGCGGCCGTCACGCATGGCCTGCAGGGCATGTGTACGCTCGTTCTGCGTCAGTTCGCCGGAGAGAGCCACGACGGAGAAGCCACGATTGTTCAGGCGGGCCGTCAGGTGGTTCACCGCGGCGCGGGTGGAGCAGAACACGATGGCGTTGCGGGCTTCGTAAAAGCGCAGCGCATTGATGATGGCGTTCTCGCGATCGGAAGGCGAAACCAGAAGCGCGCGATATTCGATATCCACATGCTGCTTCTGTTCGGAAGCGGTGGCGATGCGCACGGCGTTCTTCTGGTAGCTTTCGGCCAGCTTGGCGATGCTGCGCGGCACGGTGGCCGAGAACATCAGCGTGCGGCGATCTTCGGGCGATTCCTCCAGAATGAATTCAAGATCTTCACGGAAGCCGAGGTCGAGCATTTCGTCGGCTTCGTCGAGCACGACAGCGCGGATCGATGAGAGATCGAGTGCATTGCGCTTGATGTGGTCGCAGAGACGGCCGGGCGTGCCGACGACGATATGCGCGCCGCGCTCCAGCGCCCGGCGCTCATTGCGGATATCCATGCCGCCGACGCAGGAGGCGATGGAGACACCGGCAAATTCGTAGAGCCATTCCAGCTCGCGCTTGACCTGCATGGCCAGTTCGCGTGTGGGGGCGATGGCAAGCGCCAGAGGGGCAGCGGCCTGGCCGAAACGGGTGTTGTCACGCAGCAGCGTGGTCGCAAGCGCGATGCCGAAGGCAACGGTCTTGCCGGAACCGGTCTGCGCGGAAACCAGCGCGTCCTTGTCGGCAAGTTCCGGCGCAAGCATGGCCTGCTGCACGGGGGTCAAATCTTTGTAGCCGCGTTTTTCCAACGCCTGCGCGATCGCCGGGGCGATACCCTGGGTGTCTGTCATCTACCGTCTTTCGGATATGAAGCTGCCCGCATCCGCCCGAAACCAATAGATCCTAAAGTCTCCGGGGCAGCCGATACAGGCCATTTCGGCCATCTGGCCGGTTGCATTGCCGCGCTCATACTGCGAATGGGCCGATTTGTACAGTGCACCGCGGTACGGTCTTTTGCGGGTGCTTTATCCCGCCGGCGCATCAGTGCGCCATTGTTGCATGTTCAGGCTCCCGAAAAAGGCGTACCGCATGGTTCATAAACGGCATTGCGTGGCCCCCTCCTTTTCGCTAAGAGACCCGCAACTTGAGGCTCTTTGTCAGGAAGAGCCGACTGGGTTTGTTCTTGTCCGTCCGTCTTGTGAAAGAGCCGGCGGGAAAATGGGATGGTACTGGTCAAGGCTATGGCTCGCATTGTCATGAAATTCGGCGGCACGTCCGTCGCGAACCTCGAACGCATTCACAATGTCGCCCGGCATGTGAAACGCGAAGTGGATGCCGGCCATGAAGTGGCCGTGGTCGTTTCCGCCATGTCCGGTAAAACCAACGAATTGGTTGACTGGGTGCAGAACGCAGCAAAGATTACGGGGAGCAACGCCGCGTCCTTTTATGATGCGCGCGAATATGACGCGGTTGTCGCATCCGGCGAGCAGGTGACGTCAGGTCTTCTGGCGATCACGCTGCAATCCATGGGCATCAATGCGCGCTCCTGGCAGGGCTGGCAGATCCCGATCCGCACCGATAATGCGCATGGCGCCGCCCGCATTCTCGAGATTGACGGTTCCGATATCGTCAAGCGCATGGGCGAAGGCCAGGTTGCCGTTGTTGCCGGCTTCCAGGGCATCGGTCCCGATAACCGCATTGCAACGCTTGGCCGCGGCGGCTCCGACACCTCGGCCGTTGCCATTGCCGCTGCCGTGAAGGCGGATCGTTGCGACATCTATACGGATGTCGATGGCGTCTACACGACCGATCCGCGCATCGAGCCCAAGGCTCGCCGCATGAAAAAGATCGCCTTCGAGGAAATGCTCGAAATGGCGTCGCTCGGTGCCAAGGTCCTGCAGGTCCGCTCGGTCGAGCTTGCCATGGTACACAAGGTGCGCACCTTCGTTCGCTCCAGTTTCGAGGATCCCGATGCGCCGGGCATGGGCGACCTCATCAACCCGCCCGGTACTTTGATTTGTGACGAGGATGAAATCGTGGAACAGGAAGTCGTAACCGGCATCGCCTATGCCAAGGATGAAGCACAGATCTCGCTGCGCCGCGTGGCCGACCGTCCGGGCGTCTCCGCCGCGATCTTCGGGCCTCTGGCGGAAGCGCACATCAATGTCGACATGATCGTGCAGAACATTTCCGAAGACGGTTCGCGCACCGACATGACCTTTACCGTTCCTTCGGGCGACGTTGCCAAGGCGCTTAAGGTTCTCGATGACAACAAGGCCCAGATCGGCTTCGACGTTGCCCAGAACGAAACCGGCCTCGCCAAGGTTTCGGTCATCGGCATTGGCATGCGCAGCCACGCGGGCGTTGCCGCCAGCGCGTTCAAGGCACTGGCCGAGAAGAACATCAACATCAAGGCGATCACCACGTCGGAGATCAAGATTTCGATCCTGATCGATGGCGCCTATGCCGAACTTGCGGTTCGCACTTTGCATTCTGCTTACGGCCTCGATAAGAGCTAAGCCGAGACATCGGTTCCCGATGCTCCGATTCTTCGGAGTTGCGTTCTTCCGATGTGGCGTTTCATGAAAGCGTGTCCCTTGCGGGACGCGCTTCTCGCGCTATAAATTTTTAAATGACGTTTTGATTCCCGAATATTATGACATTCGGATCGGAAGCGTCGGGGAGCAAACGCGATGAGAGACCTTTCCGCAGGTCCGCGCGTCCTGCTCAAGCGGCTGCGCGAAATGATGGCGGAGCACCTTGAACCGCAGGACCGCCTTGACCAGATCGTCCGTCAGATCGCCGGCAACATGGTGGCGGAGGTTTGCTCGGTCTATGTGCTGCGTTCCGACAGCGTGCTTGAGCTTTATGCGACGGAAGGTCTCAACAAGGATGCCGTGCATCTTGCGCAGCTGAAAATGGGGCAGGGTCTTGTCGGCACCATTGCCGCTTCCGCCCAGCCGCTCAATCTTTCCGATGCGCAGGCGCATCCCGCATTCCGCTATCTACCTGAAACCGGTGAGGAAATTTATCATTCCTTCCTCGGCGTGCCAATTTTGCGCTCCGGTCGCACTCTTGGCGTTCTTGTGGTCCAGAACAAGGCCAGCCGAACGTACCGGGAGGATGAAATTGAAGCGCTCGAGACAACCGCGATGCTTATCGCTGAAATAGTGGCGAGCGGCGAGTTGAAGAAGATCACACGCCCCGGTGTCGAGCTGGACCTGACGCGTGCCGTCTCCATCGACGGCGACGCCTATGGCGAAGGCATCGGTCTTGGCCATGTGGTGCTGCACGATCCGCGCATTGTCGTTACCAACCTGCTGAACGAAGATGCGGATACGGAAATCCGTCGGCTTGCCGATGCTATAGGCTCGCTGCGGCTCTCCATCGATGACATGCTGCAGCGCCGTGACGTACCGACCGAAGGCGAGCACCGCGAGGTTCTCGAGACCTACCGTATGTTCGCCCACGATCAGGGCTGGGTGCGACGCATGGAAGAAGCGATCCGCAACGGCCTGACGGCGGAAGCGGCGGTCGAGAAGGTGCAGAGCGATACCAAGGCGCGCATGATGCGTCTCACCGATCCTTATCTGCGCGAACGCATGCATGATTTCGACGATCTCGCCAACCGGCTGCTTCGGCAGCTCATCGGTTTTGGCGGTCGTGGTCCGGAACAGGATTTCCCGCTCGATGCCATCGTGCTGGCCCGCGCCATGGGGGCGGCCGAACTCTTGGATTATCCGCGCGAAAAACTGCGTGGTCTGGTGCTGGAAGATGGCGCGGTGACCAGCCATGTCGTCATCGTGGCCCGCGCCATGGGCATTCCGGTTATCGGGCAGGCGACGGGCATTGTCGCGCTTGCCGAAAACAACGATCCCATCATCATCGATGGCGATGACGGCCAGGTGCATCTGCGTCCGATGTCGGATCTGCAACGCGCCTATGAGGAAAAAGTGCGTCTGCGTGCCCGCCGGCAGGAGCAGTTCCGCGCACTTCGCAATGTCGAACCGATCACCAAAGATGGCCAGAAGGTCAACCTCAAGATGAATGCTGGTCTTTTGGTGGATCTGCCGCAGCTGGATGAATCGGGTGCCGATGGCATTGGACTGTTCCGTACCGAGCTGCAATTCATGATCGCTTCCAACATGCCGAAGGGTGAGGAACAGGAGGCCTTCTATCGCTCCGTCCTGCGGCAGGCGAAGGGCAAGAGCGTTACCTTCCGCACGCTGGATATTGGCGGCGACAAGGTCGTTTCATATATGCGCGGCCAGGAGGAGGAAAATCCGGCGCTCGGCTGGCGGGCGATCCGCCTGTCGCTCGACCGGCCGGGGCTGATGCGCACGCAGATGCGCGCGCTTCTGCGTGCCGCTTCCGGTGCAGAACTGCGCATGATGTTGCCGATGGTGACGGAAGTGTCCGAAATCCGCGCTGCACGCGACCTGCTGCAGAAGGAAGTACAGCATCTTTCCAAATTCAGCCATGCGCTGCCGAAAAAGCTGCAGTTCGGCGCCATGCTGGAGGTGCCGGCGCTGATGTGGCAGCTCGATGAGCTGATGCAGGAGGTGGATTTCGTCTCCGTGGGTTCGAATGATCTCTTCCAGTTCTCGATGGCTGTGGATCGCGGCAACGCCCGTGTTTCGGATCGCTTCGACAATCTCGGCAAGCCGTTCCTGCGCATGCTTCGCGATATCGTGCGGGCGGGCGAAAGGCATCAAACTTCGGTTACGCTGTGCGGTGAAATGGCGAGCAAGCCACTTTCGGCAATGGCGCTTATCGGGCTTGGATTCCGTTCGATTTCCATGTCGCCGACGGCGATCGGCCCCGTGAAGGCCATGCTGCTCGGGCTCGATGCCGCAAGTCTTGCCGAAGAGTTGAACGCGGCGCTGGATGATCATAATTCGCTGGAAAGCGCGCGCGAGGTGTTGTTACGCTTTGCGGCGACGCATTCCATTCCCATTTAAAAAGAACTGTTTCATAATTGGAGTGACTGGTGGCGAAGCTTCCCGTCGAAAAAATGCGCGAGTTGGAAAGACGTTTCGGCGAGATCGAAGCGCGTATGTCGGCCGGGCCTGCTGCGGATGTCTATGTGAAGCTCGCTTCGGAATATTCCGAGCTCGAGCCGGTGGTGAAGAAAATTCGCGAATACGAGAAGGCGATCTCCGAGGCCGCCGATCTCGAAGCGCTGCTTGCCGACAAGACGACCGACAAGGATATGCGCGAACTGGCGGAAATGGAGCTGCCGGAGATCGAGAGCCGTATCGAAGAGCTCGAAAAGGACATGCAGGTCCTGCTGCTGCCGAAGGATGCAGCGGACGAAAAAAGTGCGATCCTCGAAATACGCGCCGGGACCGGCGGTTCCGAGGCGGCACTGTTTGCCGGCGATCTGTTCCGCATGTATGAGCGCTTTGCTGCTTCCAAGGGCTGGAAGGTGGAAGTGCTCTCCGCAAGCGAGGGTGAAGCCGGCGGTTACAAGGAAATCATCGCCACCATCAGTGGGCGAGGGGTGTTCTCCAAGCTGAAATTCGAGTCCGGCGTTCACCGGGTCCAGCGCGTGCCGGAAACGGAAGCAAGCGGCCGCATCCACACGTCTGCGGCCACCGTCGCGGTGCTGCCGGAAGCGGAAGAAATCGATATCGAAATCCGCCCGGAAGACATCCGCATCGATACGATGCGTGCGTCGGGCGCCGGCGGCCAGCACGTCAACACCACCGATTCCGCCGTTCGCATCACTCATTTGCCGACAGGGCTGATCGTGACGAGCTCGGAGAAATCGCAGCATCAGAACCGTGCCAAGGCCATGCAGGTTCTTCGTTCACGACTTTACGATATCGAGCGCCAGAAGGTGGACAGTGAACGTTCGGCCGACCGCAAGAGCCAGGTGGGCTCCGGCGACCGCTCCGAGCGCATCCGCACCTATAATTTCCCGCAGGGCCGTGTCACCGATCACCGTATCAATCTCACGCTCTACAAGCTGGACCGGATGATCGAAGGCGAGATTGATGAGCTCGTGGATGCGCTGACCGCCGATTATCAGGCGGGGCAGCTGGCGCAACTCGGCGAGCAGCATTGAGCGCGCCGGCCGGGGCCACTGTCGCAAGTGAACTTGCCGCGGCCCGCAAGCGGCTGCAGGCGGCGGGGATCGCCGATCCACTTCTCGATGCGCGTCTCCTGATTGCCGAAGTCGTCGGTTTTTCGTTGACCGACTTCGTGATGAAGCCGGACCGGTCGCTCACGACCGAGGAGCAAGCCCGAATTGATGCGATGGTTGAAAGACGCGCCGCCGGCGAGCCTGTTCACCGCATCCTGGGCCATCGGGAGTTTCATGGCCTGGATCTTCTTTTGTCGAGGGAAACGCTCGAGCCGCGCCCTGATACGGAGGTTCTGGTAGACACGCTGCTGCCTGCCTTGAAGGCTGCCGTTTCAGCCAGGGGCAGCGCGCATATTCTCGATCTGGGCACAGGCACGGGGGCAATCTGTCTCGCGCTTTTGAAGGAATGCCCGGAGGCGACCGGTGTCGGCAGCGATATCTCCGCCGACGCGCTGGAGACAGCCTCGAGAAACGCATTCCGAAATGATCTCGGCGGTCGTTTCGAACCCGTTCAAAGCGACTGGTTCGAAAAAATCTCTGGCCGCTTTGACATAATTGTGTCGAATCCGCCTTATATAAGAAGCGATATCGTCGCAACGCTTGACCGAGAGGTTCGTCATCATGATCCTCTGGCGGCGCTGGATGGAGGTCAGGACGGCCTTGCACCGTACCGCCTCATCGCTGCCGAAGCAGGCCGCTTTCTTGTGGAAAACGGGATTGTCGGTGTGGAGATCGGTTTCGATCAAAGGCTTGATGTTTCCGCTATATTTTCTTCCCACGGCTTCTCTCTTCTGGACGCCGTGAAGGATTATGGCGGTAATGATAGAGTTTTGACCTTCCGGAGATAGTTGACGACGATATGTCTGCGGAATTTTTTGCAAGGATATTTTGCACAGCAAAAGAAAAGGCTTGGATTTCCGCGGGAAGCGGGATAGTTTGCGGCCACATGCCGGGTGGCTGAGGACGAACTGAGATTCGTCAGGGTATGGGTCAGTCCCGAAGCGGGTTCTTTAAAGAGCCCTGAAAGGCTGGGCGTTTCCGGCATGTGAATCAGTAAACTTTGTTCGCAGACGGCTCGGTGCAGCATTTGCGCGACCGGTCGTCTTACGCGAGGTCTTGTCCGGAGGTATCTCGGCAGGGCGCGTGATGGAGCAATTTCAGGAAAAATTTCCAGCGGTTTTCCGCCCGGAATTGCATGAAAACAACCAGATTATCAGCAAAACAGAATTCAGGTGAGCAATTGATGAGGCCAGGACAGCAAAACAAGCGCGGCCGGGGGCGTGGAAACAACAACAATAATAATGGTGGCGGTAACAACAACTTCAACCGCAAGGGCGGTAACCCGCTGACCAGGACTTATGACAGTTCCGGCCCCGATGTTAAAATCCGTGGCACAGCCCAGCACATAGCGGAAAAATACGCGGCTCTGGCGCGCGACGCACAGAGTTCCGGCGACCGCGTGATGGCTGAAAACTATCTGCAGCACGCTGAACATTATAACCGCATCATCGCGTCGGCTCAGGCGCAGATGCAGGAACGCTTCCAGCGCGACGACCGCGGCGAGTATAATGCCGCCGATGCCGACGAGATGGATGTGAACGATGGTGACGAAGGCGCCATTGCACCGCAGCATCAGGCCGAACAGGCCGAGCGCGCGCAGCAGCCCGAACGCCAGGAGCGCGCCGAACGGAACGAGCAGCGCCAGGAGCGCCGTGAACGTCCCGACCGCCGTGAGCGGCAGGAGCGTCAGCCACGCCAGCAGGTGAGCGCAGACCAGCAGCCTCCGGTTTATGACGCCAGTCAGGCGCCGCAGCCCGTCATCGAGGGTACGCCGATGGAGGTGGCCGTCGAAGAGGAACAGCAGCAGGCGGAAGCTCCGGCCGAACGCGCACCGAAGACGCGCCGGGCGACTGGTCCGCGCCAGCGCCGTCCACGTCGCACTGCGGCTGCCGAAGGTGCCGAAGGTGAAGATGCAGGAGCCGGTGAAGAGGCCGCTCCCGCCACGCTTGAAAACGCCGCGGAATAAACAGCGCAGGCAGACATGCCCTAGGACTGAAAAACTCCGGCTCGCCGGAGTTTTTTTATTTTGGCGCGCCAAAGTCTATGACTGCGCGCACCAGCATGGCTAGCAGGGTGAAGCTGACACCCGTCAACTTCCTGGGAAAATTTCTCGACGGCCGGATTTCTTCCCCTTTAAACCGATGAAAATGCCTCCCATATTCGAGCAGGATGGAAGGTTGCCGATACTGCTGGCGACCGACCATCGAGAGGCGGCGATCGTGAAATCCTTAAACACGGCTGTCGTAGCGGGGCTTGCCTTTTGAGGGAGCCTCAACCCTAACACCCGGAGCCGTGCCGAAAGCGGGCGGGCCGGTCTATGGAGGTTCGACTATGAATATTGAAAAATACTCCGAGCGCGTTCGCGGTTTTCTGCAATCGGCGCAGACCTTTGCGCTGGCCGAAAACCATCAGCAGTTTTCGCCCGAACATGTTCTCAAGGTGCTGCTCGATGACGAGCAGGGCATGGCGGCATCGCTGATCGAGCGGGCTGGCGGCGACGCGAAAGAAGCGCGTCTTGCCAATGATGCCGCACTGGCAAAATTACCCAAGGTATCCGGTGGCAATGGCGGCCTTTCGCTGACGGCTCCCCTTGCAAAGGTGTTTTCCACCGCCGAAGACCTGGCCAAAAAGGCTGGCGATAGTTTCGTGACCGTCGAGCGTCTTCTGCAGGCGCTTGCGATTGAAAGCTCTGCTTCCACTTCGGCTTCCCTGAAGAAGGCCGGCGTGACGGCGCAGGCGCTCAATCAGGTCATCAATGATATCCGCAAGGGCCGCACGGCTGACAGCGCCAATGCCGAACAGGGCTTTGACGCGCTGAAGAAGTTCGCGCGCGACCTGACGGAAGAGGCCCGCGAAGGCAAGCTGGACCCTGTTATTGGCCGCGACGATGAAATTCGCCGTACCATTCAGGTGCTGTCTCGCCGTACCAAGAACAATCCCGTGCTGATCGGTGAACCTGGCGTCGGTAAGACGGCGATTGCCGAAGGCCTCGCCCTGCGCATCGTCAATGGCGATGTGCCCGAAAGCCTCAAAGACAAGAAGCTGATGGCGCTCGATATGGGCGCGCTGATCGCAGGTGCGAAATATCGCGGTGAGTTCGAAGAGCGCCTGAAGGCTGTCCTCAATGAGGTGCAGTCTGAAAATGGCGGCATCATCCTCTTCATCGACGAAATGCATACGCTGGTCGGCGCCGGTAAGGCGGATGGGGCGATGGATGCCTCCAATCTGCTGAAGCCCGCGCTTGCCCGCGGTGAGCTGCACTGCGTTGGCGCCACCACGCTCGACGAATATCGCAAGCATGTGGAGAAGGATCCGGCCCTTGCCCGCCGTTTCCAGCCCGTGCTGGTGGATGAACCGACCGTTGAGGACACGATCTCGATCCTGCGCGGGTTGAAGGAAAAATACGAACAGCACCACAAGGTCCGTATCTCGGATTCGGCCCTGGTTGCGGCTGCGACGCTTTCCAATCGCTATATCACCGACCGTTTCCTGCCGGATAAGGCAATCGACCTGATGGACGAAGCCGCGTCGCGTCTTCGCATGCAGGTGGATTCCAAGCCGGAAGAACTGGACGAACTGGATCGCCGCATCATCCAGCTCAAGATCGAGCGCGAAGCCCTGAAGCAGGAGACGGACCAGTCTTCTGTCGACCGGCTCAAGAAGCTTGAGGATGAACTGGCGGATACGGAAGAGAAGGCCGATGCCCTGACGGCCCGCTGGCAGGCGGAAAAGCAAAAGCTCGGCCACGCCGCCGATCTCAAGAAACGGCTGGACGAAGCCCGCAACGAACTGGCGATCGCGCAGCGCAACGGGCAGTTCCAGCGCGCGGGTGAATTGACCTACGGCATCATTCCGGGGATCGAAAAGGAACTGGCTGCAGCGGAAGCGCGGGACAGCAGCGGTGCCGGCTCGATGGTTCAGGAAGTGGTGACGGCGGACAACATCGCGCATGTCGTTTCCCGCTGGACAGGTATTCCAGTTGACAAGATGCTCGAAGGCCAGCGCGAAAAGCTGTTGCGCATGGAAGACGAACTTGCCAAGTCCGTTGTCGGGCAGGGTGAGGCCGTTCAGGCCGTGTCCAAGGCGGTTCGCCGTTCGCGTGCCGGCCTGCAGGATCCCAACCGGCCGATCGGTTCGTTCATCTTCCTCGGCCCGACGGGCGTGGGCAAGACCGAGCTGACCAAGTCGCTGGCCCGCTTCCTGTTCGACGACGAAACCGCAATGGTTCGCCTCGACATGTCGGAATATATGGAGAAACACTCCGTTGCCCGGCTCATCGGTGCGCCTCCCGGCTATGTCGGTTACGAGGAGGGCGGCGCTCTGACGGAAGCGGTTCGCCGCCGGCCTTATCAGGTCGTGCTGTTCGACGAGATCGAAAAAGCGCATCCGGATGTCTTCAACGTCCTGCTGCAGGTGCTGGATGATGGCCGCCTGACGGATGGCCAGGGCCGCACCGTCGATTTCAAGAACACCATCATCATCATGACCTCGAACCTCGGTTCGGAATTCATGACGCAGATGGGTGACAATGACGACGTGGATTCGGTTCGGGAACTGGTGATGGAGCGTGTCCGGTCGCATTTCAGGCCGGAGTTCCTCAATCGTATCGATGATATCATCCTCTTCCATCGCCTGCGGCGGGACGAGATGGGTGCCATCGTGGAAATCCAGTTGAAGCGGCTCGTTTCGCTGCTGGGAGATCGCAAGATTTCGCTCGAACTGGATGAGGATGCCCGTAACTGGCTTGCCAACAAAGGCTACGATCCCGCCTATGGCGCGCGTCCGCTGAAGCGGGTGATCCAGAAGGCGGTTCAGGACAGGCTTGCGGAAATGATCCTTGGCGGGGAAATCCCCGATGGTTCGCGGGTCAAGGTGACCTCTGGAACCGACCGGCTGCTGTTCAAGGTCAAGCCGCCAAAAGCCGAGGCCGACACTGAGGCCGCCGACGCTGCATAAAAAAAGGGCTCCGGAAACGGGGCCCTTTTCCTATAAGCGGACTCTGTTGATCTGAAATCCCCTGCCGATCAGCGGCTTGCCACCTGATTGGACTTTTCTTCGATATTCAGCAGATTATCGATGCGTTTTCTCTCGTCGGAGAAACGCGCCAGCGCTTCGCCGGAAAGCGACTTGCCGCCCGGCAGACGCACCTTCATTGCGTCCACCTTGGTGCCGTTGACGATCAGCTCGTAGTGCAGATGCGCGCCGGTCGAAAGACCGGTCGACCCCACATAGCCGATGACCTGACCCTGCCGGACCTTTGCCCCCTCGGTGACCCCCTTGGCGATCGCGCTCTGGTGGTTATAGGACGAGACATAGCCATTGGCATGGCGGATCAGGGTCTGGTTGCCGTAACCGGAGGCCCATCCGGCCTTCTCGACAGTGCCATTACCCGTAGCGATAATCGGCGTGCCCCGGGCGGCGGCCCAGTCTGTTCCCGTATGCATGCGGCTGAATTTCAGCACGGGATGGCGGCGCATCCCGAAACCGGAGGTCATGCGGCCGTTTGGAACCGGGTTGCGCAACAGGAACTGCCGGATGCTTTTGCCGTTTTCATCGAAATAATCGATGCTGTTGTCTTCCGGATTCTGGAACCGGTAAAAGCGTGTCTCGTTGTCGCCGAACTTGGCATTGACATAGAGCAGCTCCGACTTGTCCGTCGCCTTGCCATCCGCATCTTCCACGGAGAAGAAGGCTTCGAGCGTATCCGCCGGCTTGAGCTGCGCCTGGAAATCGACGCTGCTGGCCAGAAGCTTGATCAACTGCGAGACCATGCCTTGGTTCATGCCGTAAGCAAGCGCGGCGCGGTACACCCCGTCATAGACGCTTGGCAGATCGCGCCCCGCCGCAGGTGCGGGTGTGCTGTCAAAGGCGGTCGCCACCGCGTCCAGTTTCGGTGGTTGGCTGGCCTTGATGAAGCGCTTGCGGTCATCGACGGCCATGGTGACCATGTGGCGGCCCTTGCGGTAAAGGCTCACGCGCACGATATCGCTTTTCTCGTCTTCCTGAAGGATGCCGACGCGCAGCACATCGCCGCTTTCCACATTGTTGGACTGGATTTGCGGTGCCAGCAGGCCGGCAATCTCCGAAGACTGTGCCTTCGAATAACCTGCGCCGAAAAGCGCGGCCTCGATGGTTTCGGTCTGGCGGGCCGGGATCACGTCATCGGCATATTCCTTGACGGGAACGGAGGCCGATTGCGGTGTCGAGACCGACATGTTCTGTTCGACGACGCGGGCGGCCAGGCCGGCGGTGATGTCGACGTCGCCTTCGTCATTATCGAAACGGCGTGGATCGATGTAATAAAGCGCGGCAAGCTGTTCGTTGCCGTCTGTCAGGATCGATCCGTTGGAACGCACGGCTTCCTCCACCTCATCGAAGCTCAGCGAGCCGGCGAAGGGGAATTTGGAATGCTGCACGGGAAAGGCAACGGTCTTCAGGCTGACTTCGGATTCGACCTCGGAACCGTAAATCGTTCCCGTCCTGCTCGGTGCAGGTGCCGACGCGTCCTTGTCGTCATTGCTGGCGAAGATATTAAGGGGATCGAAGGCTGGATAGTCGTCCTGCTTGGCGTAATTTGCCGCAAGCGGAATTTTCACGTGGGAGAAGGGCACCTTGCGGACCACTTCCTTATCGCCTTCGTTGATGACGGTCGAGACTTCCATGATCGAGCGGTCGGACGGTCGCGCGGCAATATTCGGTGCC
>NZ_LT009719.1:456230-662846 GCF_900013495.1 Agrobacterium genomosp. 2 str. CFBP 5494 | reverse complement strand
CGGCTATGGATGAGCATAGACAATGAGAACGAAGAAGTGAATTAAGGGCATTTGGTGGATGCCTTGGCATGCACAGGCGAAGAAGGACGTGATACGCTGCGAAAAGCCGTGGGGAGCTGCGAATAAGCTTTGATCCATGGATCTCCGAATGGGGCAACCCACCTTAAATGCTTGGAAAATCCAGTCTGTTTTAACGAACGGCCTTTTCCAAGCATTGTGATAAGGTATCTTACTTTCGAATACATAGGGGTAAGAAGCGAACGCAGGGAACTGAAACATTCTTAAGTACCTGCAGGAAAGGACATCAACCGAGACTCCGCAAGTAGTGGCGAGCGAACGCGGACCAGGCCAGTGGCAATGATGAATAAAGCGGAACGATTTGGAAAAGTCGGCCATAGAGGGTGATAGCCCCTTACGCGTAGAACAGTCATTGTCCTTGAGTAGGGCGGGACACGTGAAATCCTGTCTGAACATGGGGAGACCACTCTCCAAGCCTAAGTACTCGTGCATGACCGATAGCGAACAAGTACCGTGAGGGAAAGGTGAAAAGCACCCCGACGAGGGGAGTGAAATAGAACCTGAAACCGGATGCCTACAAACAGTCGGAGCCCGCAAGGGTGACGGCGTACCTTTTGTATAATGGGTCAACGACTTAGTGTAACTAGCAAGCTTAAGCCGGTAGGTGTAGGCGCAGCGAAAGCGAGTCTGAATAGGGCGATTGAGTTAGTTGCATTAGACCCGAAACCGAGTGATCTAGCCATGAGCAGGCTGAAGGTTGGGTAACACCAACTGGAGGGCCGAACCCATAACTGTTGCAATAGTTCGGGATGACTTGTGGCTAGGGGTGAAAGGCCAATCAAACTCGGAAATAGCTGGTTCTCCGCGAAATCTATTTAGGTAGAGCGTCGACCGAATACCCTCGGGGGTAGAGCACTGGATGGGCTATGGGGACTCACCGTCTTACTGATCCTAACCAAACTCCGAATACCGAGGAGTACTAGTCGGCAGACACACGGCGGGTGCTAACGTCCGTCGTGAAAAGGGCAACAACCCTGACCTCCAGCTAAGGTCCCCAAGTCATGGCTAAGTGGGAAAGGATGTGAGGATCCCAAAACAACCAGGATGTTGGCTTAGAAGCAGCCATCATTTAAAGAAAGCGTAACAGCTCACTGGTCTAAATAAGGGTCTTTGCGCCGAAAATGTAACGGGGCTAAAGCCATGCACCGAAGCTGAGGATTTGCAGCAATGCAAGTGGTAGCGGAGCGTTCCGTAAGTCTGTGAAGGCGGACCCGTGAGGGCTGCTGGAGATATCGGAAGTGCGAATGTTGACATGAGTAACGATAAAGGGAGTGAGAGACTCCCTCGCCGAAAGACCAAGGGTTCCTGCTTAAAGTTAATCTGAGCAGGGTTAGCCGGCCCCTAAGACGAGGCGGACACGCGTAGTCGATGGGAACCACGTTAATATTCGTGGGCCTGGTGGTAGTGACGGATCTCGTGTGTTGTTCAACCTTATTGGATTGGTTGGGCGGCGAAGAGGTTCCAGGAAATAGCTCCACCGTATAGACCGTACCCGAAACCGACACAGGTGGTCAGGTAGAGTATACCAAGGCGCTTGAGAGAACTATGTTGAAGGAACTCGGCAAATTGCACGCGTAACTTCGGAAGAAGCGTGACCCTTTTGTACGCAAGTATGATGGGGTGGCACAGACCAGGGGGTAGCGACTGTTTATCAAAAACACAGGGCTCTGCGAAGTAGCAATACGACGTATAGGGTCTGACGCCTGCCCGGTGCTGGAAGGTTAAAGGGAGGGGTGCAAGCTCTGAACTGAAGCCCCAGTAAACGGCGGCCGTAACTATAACGGTCCTAAGGTAGCGAAATTCCTTGTCGGGTAAGTTCCGACCTGCACGAATGGCGTAACGACTTCCCCGCTGTCTCCAACATAGACTCAGTGAAATTGAATTCCCCGTGAAGATGCGGGGTTCCTGCGGTCAGACGGAAAGACCCCCGTGCACCTTTACTATAGCTTTACACTGGCATTCGCCAAGGCATGTGTAGGATAGGTGGTAGGCTTTGAAGCAGGGACGCCAGTTTCTGTGGAGCCATCCTTGAAATACCACCCTTATCTTCGTGGATGTCTAACCGCGGTCCGTTATCCGGATCCGGGACAGTGTATGGTGGGTAGTTTGACTGGGGCGGTCGCCTCCGAAAGAGTAACGGAGGCGCGCGATGGTTAGCTCAGACCGGTCGGAAATCGGTCGTCGAGTGCAATGGCATAAGCTAGCCTGACTGCGAGACTGACAAGTCGAGCAGAGACGAAAGTCGGTCATAGTGATCCGGTGGTCCCGTGTGGAAGGGCCATCGCTCAACGGATAAAAGGTACGCCGGGGATAACAGGCTGATGACCCCCAAGAGTCCATATCGACGGGGTTGTTTGGCACCTCGATGTCGACTCATCGCATCCTGGGGCTGGAGCAGGTCCCAAGGGTATGGCTGTTCGCCATTTAAAGCGGTACGTGAGTTGGGTTCAGAACGTCGTGAGACAGTTCGGTCCCTATCTGCCGTGGGTGTAGGAATATTGACAGGATCTGTCCCTAGTACGAGAGGACCGGGATGGACGTATCTCTGGTGGATCTGTTGTCCTGCCAAGGGCATAGCAGAGTAGCTATATACGGAATGGATAACCGCTGAAGGCATCTAAGCGGGAAACCAACCTGAAAACGAGTGTTCCCTATCAGAGCCGTGGAAGACGACCACGTTGATAGGACGGGTGTGGAAGCACAGCAATGTGTGAAGCTTACCGTTACTAATAGCTCGATCGACTTCTTCGTTCCCATTGTTCATGCTCATCAAGCGAAGCTTGATGATCTGTTCTGTCTTCACGCTGACGTGGCCTTCGGCCACTACGCTGCAGACGGCGCGCCAAACGATTGGCGACGGACTAGCGTCCTGTATGGGCGCCACGCTCGACCTCGAGCAAGGCAACATACGGATAAGTCACAGAAACGACGTGTAAATTAAATAGAGCCTTGAGCTCTCCAGCTTCTCGAAAACAACGTTCATGTGAAAACATGAACAATGTTGCGTTTTGCCGACCTGGTGGTTATCGCGGGGCGGCTGCACCCGTTCCCATTCCGAACACGGCCGTGAAACGCCCCAGCGCCAATGGTACTTCGTCTCAAGACGCGGGAGAGTAGGTCGCTGCCAGGTCTGCAAAACGCATCAAAATCTTCTCATCACATCCCTCGGCCCAGCCGAAAAAAAAGGGCCGCCAAAAGCGGCCTTTTGCAGTTTAAGACAAAACTTAAGGAAAACGCCAAGTGCGTCCCTTACAGGAGATAAATTGCTCCGCAATTTACTCCGGCAAAGATCCGTCGTCGCTAAAGCAACGACGTAACCGCGACATTCGGCCTTGCCGAATGCGCTGGACGCGGGGTGGAGCAGCCCGGTAGCTCGTCAGGCTCATAACCTGAAGGCCGCAGGTTCAAATCCTGCCCCCGCAACCAATACAACAATCCAAAACAAAACAGATAAACCACACCCAAAGCCACCCTTCACGCACAAGCACCCGCACTGAAACTTGCAAATTCGCCCATTCAAGTCGCTTCTCAAAAAGCTCCTCCGCGTAGCCGTCGAGGAGCTTTTTTTGTTTTTGCTGCGTGTCGATCTCCCCAGCTTCCATGACCTTTGACCTTGCCCCCCAAATTTTATCCAGTGTTGGGTTTGCTCCAACGTTTTTGGGTTGCTGTATTCTGGGAGGTAGCGGCGGGTTGCGGTGCGGAGCCATTCCGGCTGCGCAGCACCGCATCACGTCGCGTCGCGGGTTGATTGTCTGAGCGAAGAACTCGGCGGGTGTCAGCCACACGAGTCCAGAGTTTAGTCGATGATCGTTGTAATCGCTGCGCCAGTTTGAAGACCCAGATCGGGCCTGGATCAGTGACGAGAAGAGCGTTTCATTCAAGAACTCGTCTCGCAGCCGCCCATTGAAGCTCACGGATGAAGGCGTACTGGATCGGTTTGCCTGGCGCGATATAGTGAGGCAGCCTTGGTCCGATCTGTCCATTGCAGGATCGCCTTGCCGGTGAACTCGCTGCCATTGTCGCTGACGATCATCTTCGGCTTGCCCCGTCCCTCGATTATCTGCTCCGCCTCACGAGCGACCCTCAAGCCGGAAAGAGAAGTATCGGCGATGAGTGTCAGGCACTCCCTGGTACAATCGTCGACGACGGTCAGCACCCGGGACCTGCGGCCATCGGTGAGTTGAGCCGAGACGAAGTCCAGCGACCAGCGATCATCGGCGGCAAACGGGATCAGCATCGGTGCACCTGCACCGATCGCGCGCTTGCGGCCACCGCGCTTGCGCACGGTCAGCTTCTCCCCCCGATAAAGCCGGAAGAGCCGCTTGCGGTTGACAAGGTACCCCTTCTGCCTGAGCAGCACATGAAGCCGCCGATACCCAAAACGGCGGCGTTCATTCGCCAGCGCCTTCGCTGCGCTTGGTTTCGAAACGGGTCGTCATTCGGCAGAAGCCCACGGCTTTACACGTCCGCCATTCACTCATCTCGTGGTGATCAATGAGATTTCAATAGCTTTCCGGCTCGCTGCGGGCGTCACACTTCTTTGCCAAAAGGTCTTTCAAAGCCGCATTGTCTAGCATCGCATCCGCCAGGAGCCGTTTCAGCTTCGTGTCCTCGTCTTACAGCGTCTTTAGCCTTGGCTTCGGATACATCCATGCGTTCCCTGTGCGCCCGGACGACGCTTTCGCTTTTCGCTCTTTCTGCGTCACTTCGTTGAAATCCGGGTGCTTTCCGGGTGATCGACCGACGGATGGATGGGAGAAAGTGGAACCCGATGGACCGCCTGAGCTGCATCACAGGCGTTCCATTGCGCGGCACGCCGCCATCCTGGGGCCAGTCTCACCACGGTTAATTCAGTCTCAGGCCCGATCCGGGATCAAAGACGTGAATATCAGAAGAGGCGACTTCGACTCCGATTATTTCGCCAATTGCTGGTCGTATCTCGGCGGGCACGGAAATGTTGATCTCGTGGCGATCATTCTTGAGGCAGATAAGGCGTGTCTCGCCGTGGAACTCATTGCGCTCAACGGTTCCACGAAACGCTTTGGCATCGTGGTTCAAGCGGAATGATCCCGGCCTGACCCCGACGGTGACCTCACCCGAGCGCAGACCGGCAGGGGCAGCAAACTTCACGAGATCGTCGCCGACGCCCTCCGGCGTCATCTGCAATTGCAGGAAATTCATGTTCGGAGTGCCAATGAAGCCTGCGGCAAAGATGGTTCGCGGTGTCTGGTAAAATCTCTTCAGGCGTGCCCATCTGCTCGATCCGTCCGTCTTTCATGAGGACGATACGATCGGCAAGCGTCATGGCTTCGAGCTGGTCATGAGTGACGTAGATGCTCGTCGTTTTCAGGTCCCTGTGGAGCCGTGCGATCTCAACACGCAGACTGCCCCGGAGCTTGGCGTCGAGGTTCGAAAGCGGCTCGTCGAAGAGAAAAACTTCCGGCGTCTTGATCATGGCGCGGGCAATCGCCACACGCTGTTGCTGTCCGCCCGACAGTTCCGTGGGCTTGCGCGCAAGGTAGACGCCAAGTCCCAGCGCATCGACCACGGGTGCAAGACGCTGATCGATTGCAGACTTTCCAATACCGGCCCTCTCGAGCCCGAAGGTGATGTTGTCCCGTACGCTCATATGAGGGTACAGCGCATAATTCTGAAACACCATGGCGATGCCCCGGTCGCCGGGGTCGCGGTCGTTCATCCGCTCGCCGCCGATGAGAAGATCTCCGCCGGAAATTTCCTCAAGCCCGGCAATCATTCGCAGCATGGTGGATTTCCCGCAGCCTGACGGTCCGAGAAAGACGACGAATTCGTGGTTATCGATCTTGAGGTCAAAATCCCGCATGACCTCCAGCGAACCATAGACTTTCCGGATTCCCCGGCATTCGACGGTGGCCATCAATGCGTCTCCCCATTCATCACGATCTGCAGCTTCACATCTTCCGGCCGGCCTTCGGCCGCCCTCTCGAAAGCGGCAATCGATTGATCGAAGGCATAGGTGCCGGAGACCAATGGTTTCAGGTCAACCTTGCCGGCGGCAATCAGCGCCAAAGCGCGATCGAATACGTTGGCGTAGCGGAAAACCGTCTCGATACGGCATTCGCGGAAGCAGGCTGCTGCAAGGTCCACGGCGACGGGTTCCGGCGGCAGGCCGACGATAACAACCGTTCCGCCTGGGCGGACGACCTTGAAGAGATCCCGGACCGCAGCCGGCGCGCCCGAGCATTCGAAGACTATGTCCGCTCCCCAACCTTCGGTTTCCTCATTGACCGTCTGAACGAGATCAACCTCCTTCAGGTTGACACCGGTTATGCCACCATAGCTTTCGGCAAGTTTGAGCTTGGTCGCGGAAATGTCCGAAATGAACACCCGAGAGCAGCCACCGGCCAGAGCGGCGAGCGCCACCATGATGCCGATCGTCCCGCAGCCGGTAACGACCGCGGTATCGCCAGGCGTGATGTTGGCCCGGGCGGCCGCCTGCATGCCCACGGCAAATGGTTCGACCATCGCCCCTTCGGCAAAGGAGACATTGTCCGGCAGCTTGTAGGTGAAACTCGCCGGATGAACCGTTTCGGGGCAAAGCACACCGTGCACCGGTGGCGTCGCCCAGAAGGTGACAGCGGGATCAACATTGTAGAGGCCGAGCCGCGACGCGCGAGATTTCGGATCGGGAATGCCGGGCTCCATGCAGACGCGGTCGCCGGGCTTCAAATGCGTTACATTGGCTCCGGTCTCGATGACAGTCCCCGCGGCCTCGTGGCCGAGCACCATTGGCTCATTGACGACGAAGTCACCGATGCGCCCGTGCGTATAATAATGCACGTCGCTGCCGCAGACACCGACGGTATGCAGACGAATGCGAACGTCATCCGGCCCCAATTGCTGCGGAATTTCGATGTCGCGCAGGGAGAGTTCGCCGACACGTTCGAGGACAAGTGCTTTCATGGGTCAGTCAACCTCGATCAGTTTTCTTGGAAAATGCGGCATTGAGGCCACCTGCAAGCACGCCGAGCAGGATCAGTGGCGGCAGCGACAAGAGGACGACGGCAGCGTTGAGGATACCCCACGGCACGTTCATGCCGAGCTGCGACATTTCGGACGCGATGATCGGCAGGGTTTTCGCCTTCGAGGTCGTGAGCATCATGGCAAGCAGGAACTCGTTCCATACAAGAACGAATGAGAAGGCGACCGCGCCAAAGACCTGGAAACGGGCAATTGGCAGGGCGATGCGGAAGAACGTCGCATAGGGACCAAGTCCATCCACCCGGGCAGCCTCTTCAACGTGAAGGCTGACGCGCTCAAAAGCCGGCACGGAAAGCCATATGGTTATTGAAGCGGTGACGATGAGATAGGTCACGATCAGCGACAGTCTCGTGTCGTAGAGATCAAGACCAAGCCAGATGACCAGCATGGGAATGGCGATTGCGACGGGCGGCAGGAAACGGAGCGACAGGACAAAAAACTGCGCCTCCGCCGTGATCCTGTTCTTGAATCGGGCAATCACATAGGCGGCGGGCACACCGAGTACTGCGCCGAGGACGACCGCACTCGAGCAGATGATCAACGAGTTGGTGAGCGCGCGCGCGACCGAACGGCGATTGAGCACATAGCTCATATTGTCGAGGACAGGCTGGAAGACGAGTTTGGGCGTCGATACCAGCAGGTCGGCATTGGTCTTGAAAGCGTTGAGCAGGGTCCAAAGCAGCGGCAGCACGACAAGTGCGGCGGCCAGAACCAGCAACACCCTGAGGAAGAAAGTGGAGACTTTCATCGGTTCAGCCTCTTCCACGTAAAGGTAAAAGTGACGATCGTCAGGACCATCATGATGACAGCCATGGAGGAGGCGTACGAAATCTTGCCGGCTTCGATGAAGCCCTGAGAATAGGCGTACATGTCCAGCGTCTCGGTAGAGATGCCGGGACCACCGCGCGTCATGACGTAGACGAGATCGAAGGAGCGCAGGCTCTCGATAGCCTTAACGAGGAGCAGGCTGATCAAGGGCGCTTTCAGCATCGGAAGCGTTACGAAACGATGGATTTCGAAGCGGCTCGCGCGATCGATACGTGCGGCTTCCAGCGGCTGCGGCGGCAGGGATTCCAGAAGCTTCAGGATGATGACTGCAAAGAACAAACCCCACTGCCAGACATCAACGAAGGCAACGGCAAGAAGGGCGCCGAGGGGTGTCGACAGAATATCGGGCGTAATGCCGGTGAGTTCCCTGACCGGCCAGGTCAAGGCGCCGTAGAGCGGATGAAAGGCGAATTTCCAGACGAAAGCGGCGCAAACCCGTGGCAAAAGAACGGGAATGATGAAAAGCACGCAGAGAACGTTTCGTACGCGAGGGCTTGCGGCCTCGAACATCGCAATCCCGAGAGCAAGCCCGGTCACCATGGTCATTGAGACGCTGATGACCTCCCACTTGAAGGACACCCAAAGCGCGTTCAGAAAACGTGCATCTGAAAACAGCGCGGCATAATTGGCAAACCAGACGTAGTCCGCGTCGGGCGCAGACAGCGTGCGGTTTTGCAGGGAGATGTTGATGGCGTAGACCGTCGGCACGAGCGCCAGAACGATCAGGATGCTGAGAGTGGGTCCAAGAAAGACGTAAGGCAGCGAGCGGCCGCGGCGCATGGCAGATCCTCGGGTGGGGAAAAGGGGGCGCGTCACTGGACGCGCCCGTCAGACGGCTTGGGAGGCGTCAGAGTTTGGCGGCGAAAGCTTCGAGTTCGTTGAGCGTCGCCTTGATATCGGTGCGGCTGCCGGTGATCAGCTCTTCGAGCATGATGCCCCACTGGTTGCCCAGTTCCTGCCAGCGCGCATCCTGCCAGAAGGTCACGGTGGTCTTTTCACCGGTCGCGGCCATGGCATCGGCAAGGTTCTGGCCGAAGGTCTTGGCATATTCCGGGCTCTGGTAGGTGCTGGTGCGCGTCAGTTCGCCCGGCTGGCCGGCGGCGAGGCGGCGTGCTTCCTGTTCCTTGGATGTCGCCCAGGCAACGAAGAGACCGGCGCAGGCCTTCTCCTCGTCAGTCTTGTTGGCCTTGGAAGCAATCGCAAAACCATGGGCGTAACCGGCGCCGGGCAGCGGCGACGGCGGAACCGAGAAAGCCACCTTGTCCGCAACCTGGCTCTGGGCCTTATCGACGGACATGCCGCCAAGAGGTGCGGATTCGATGATGATCGCCACCTTACCGGAGCGGAAAGCGCCGGTGGACTCGTCCCAGGAGCCGGTCTGCGTGCCCGGTGCGGAATATTTGAAGAGCTCGAGATAGGTCTCGGTCGCCTTTACGGCCGCATCGGAATTGAAGGCAGGCTTGCCATCCTTGAACCACTCGCCGCCATTTGCCTTGAAGAAGGGCATCCAGCGCCAGACATTGGCGCCTGAACCGCGCTGACCGCGCAGGGCAGTGCCGTAGACGCCATTGGCCGGGTCATGCAGCTTCTTCACGGCGGCAAAATATTCGTCCCATGTCTTTGGCGGGGCGATGCCCGCCTTTTCCAGAAGGTCGGTGCGATAGACCATCAGGTCGCCGCCGCCCTGTACCGGTGCAAACCACTCCTTGCCGTCGTAGGTCGCAGCGGCGCGCATGCCGGCGTCGAAGTCCTTGTAGTCGTATTCTGCCGGGTAAAAGCCTTCGAGCGGAACGATCCACTTTGACGAGGCAAAAAGCGCCAGATTGGCTTCGTCAACGTAATAGACGTTGAAGCTACCGACTGTCGAGGCGTCGGCCTGCGACTTTGCGCGGCGATCATTCTCGTTGAGATAGCTGATCTCGAAGCCTGCGCCGGATAGTTCTTCGAACTCGTCGACATATTTTTCGAGAAGGGTCAGTCCGTCGCGCGGCTGTGCCAGAACACGCACGTCGCTCGTGCATTGTGCGGCGGCAAACGCGCTGGACGCGGCAAATAGGGCAACAACCGCGCAGCCTGCGCGGAGAGCATTGAGTGTCATGATGTCCTCCCTTGGTGGCAACTCCCGTGCCATCGACGCGTCCAGATTTGCGCAAGCGACGGGCGCAAACTAGTTGGCGTCAGTCACAGAACTGGTATTATCTTGACATTTGTGCGCCATAACATGAGCAGATGAATGCGTATTGCATCAGACTTTCCTCAATCAGTATCTGAGACCTTCACCGCTACGCGCGAGCAGATCGTCTTGCCCCGAGGCGCTTCCTATCTGATCCGCCGGGACGACTATCCCAACCCGATCTGCATCTGGCACTATCATCCCGAATGGGAAATTCACTTCATACCTGATGCTACCGGCTTCGCTTATGTGGGAGACTACATCGGTTCGTTCCGTCCGGGGCATCTGGTGCTCACGGGGACAAACCTTCCCCATAACTGGATTACACCGGGCGCGCCGGCCTTGCCCGGCCGTGACATGGTCCTGCAGTTCGACGCGGATGCCTTGATTGGCGTCCGCTCGGTCTGTCCGGAGTTTGACGTGCTCTACCGACTGAAACCCCTGGCGCAACGCGGGATCGAGGTTCTGGGGGCAGACGCGTTTATTATTGGGGCGAAGATCCTCAGGCTGCATTCGGCAGGACACCGCGGCGGACTGGGCCTTTTTCTGGAAATCCTCGAGGATATCGAAACAGCCGCCGAGAAGCGGCTGCTCGCCAGCGAACACTTCATATCCGTTTATAATCAGGTGTCTGACCGCAGACATCGCAGGATCGATCAGGCGATCCAGATACTGCAATCGAATCCTGCCGCGCAAATGCAGGAAGTGGCAGAACTGGTCGGCTTCGAGCCCTCCGCATTTTCGCGTGCCTTCCGGCGCCTGACCGGCATGAACTTCTCCGACTATAGCCGTTCGGTGCGTGTGTGGCGCGCGAGAACCCTGCTTGCGGAGACCGAGACATCGATTACGGATGTCTGTTTCGAGGCGGGCTTCAACAACTTGTCGAACTTCAATCGTTACTTTCGGATGGAGATGGGGCTTACACCTCGAGCCTACAGAAAGGCCGCTCGCATCAGGGCGAAATCCGTTATCCCAGGACCATCAGCGAAATAGGGTTTGCCGATGGCCTGAACGGGCCTGCGTGTGCAACGCTTTCTGACGCGGATGCGTTCTATGCCGCCAGCGTTCGTCTTTCATCGCTGTGGGGTATGCCGCAAAGGCGGGCGGATACCTGGACCTATGGGCGCCATCAACAGGAGGAGTTCATGCACACAGGTGTCAAGCAGCTGATCGGAGCGCTAACGCTTGCGGTTGCGCTATCGGCGCAATCCGCTTCCGCCGCCAGCCCAAAGCCGGTGCCGGTTGGGAGCGATCATTACCGCGGCAAGTGGCTTGAGATTGGCCGTATGCCGATGCTGCTCACGGACGGCTGCGTCGCCGGCTATTCGACATACCGGCAGGGCAGGGCTGCAAACGAGGTTCTGGTGGAAGACGGCTGCCGGGTCGACACTCCGCAGGGCCGGCTGAAAACCATCAGGGGCGTCGGCAAGATAGAAGACTTCGGTTCTGCGAATGCAAAGATGCGGGTTCGCTATCCTCTCCTCATCACTTTCAACTATTGGGTCCTGTATAAATCCCCGGACAAATCGTGGTTCATCAGCGCCAATCCCTCCACGGATGACGTGTGGATCTACGCCAGAAGCGTTCCCTCCAAAAGCAAACTTCAAAGAATGATCGCAGAAACGCGCAAGCTGGGTTACGACGTCAACAAGCTTGAGTTTCCAGCTCAGCGCTAAAGGACCCTGACGATGCTGCATTCCCTCGCAAATGGTTACAGGGCGATCGTGATAGGGGCATCCGGCGGCATAGGAGGGGCTTTGCTGTCTCTTCTTCAGACAGATCCTCGTTGCGCGCTCGCCCTGCCACTCTCGCGCAGCGGAGGTGATCTTGATACCATCGACGAGGCGAGTGTCGCCGGGGCTGTCAGCCGTCTGTCAGATCAGCGCGGCTCGTTCGATCTGGTCTTTAATGCAACGGGTGCGCTGACGATCGATGGCGTCGGACCGGAAAAGACGATCAAGGCGATTGATCCTTCCCAAATGGCCAAACAGTTCGCTGTCAATTCGATCGGACCAGCCCTGCTGCTGAAGCATTTTGCGCCGCTTCTGAAACGGGAGGAACGGTGCGTTTTTGCCTCGCTGTCCGCACGCGTCGGATCGATAGGAGACAACAGACTGGGCGGCTGGATTTCCTACAGGGCATCGAAGGCCGCCCAGAACCAGATAATCCGAACGGCGGCGATCGAAATCGCGCGTACCCATCCGCAGTCCATCGTGGTGGCGCTCCATCCGGGCACGGTGGATACTGACCTCTCGCAGGCCTTTTCAAAGGGCCGGGAGCGCTTTTCACCGAAACACGCCGCAGAAAGTCTCCTGGCAACGATAGATGGACTTACGCCCGCCCAGACAGGGCAGTTCTTCGCCTATGACGGCCGCAGGATAGAGTGGTAGGGCCGTGACAGCGGCGAAGGGAGGCGCAAAACACCTCCGTCAAGTGATTAAACTCTACCTCCCGGGGTCCGCTGCAGCCGATCATAGGAACTGGCAGGTCTCCGTTACCGCGACGCCAGGAGATCATCTGTTTCCCGGTACCTGTCCGTGTGAAAGCCCAGCTTTATCAAGCCACGGCTGACCTCCGCCGCATTCATGAATAAATCCCAGATCAGGCCGCTGCGATAGTTTTCCATCATAGCAACCACAGGCCCCTGATCGATGGCGAGATGGGTTTTTGAAACCCAGCCGGTGGACGGCTGGAAGGAATCCATCAGGCCGAAACGACCCCTTAGTGCGCCGCCACGCCACTGCAGAAAGCGCACAGCCGCCCGTATCGATCGAACCGGCAGGAACGGCATGCTGGAGAGCGCAGCCGTCGTGGCAATGATGCCATGGTCATCGGTTGGAGAATTGACGGCATACCCCTTCGGCCCGTCGCAGGCCGATAGACCCCATCCGTCTTCCGGCGCATAACGGGTGCTGCAATACCGATAGTTGATGAGGCTATGGGCATGGACCTGCTCGAGATAATCACTGCAATAGGCATCACCCAAACCGCGCGGATCGAGAGTGCAGAATGAATATTGCGACAGGAAGAGCGGACCTCCATACGGCTCGCCGAGCGGCAGCCTGACGCCAAGATATCTCGCGCCGTTTCTGATCTCGCCATCGCGCGCCCAGCCGGAGTGGTAGGAGACCGGGTTTATTGCATGCGCGGCCGATCCTGCCGCAAGAACGTAAGTGACCAGAGCCTCGTTCCATCCCGCAATCGGCAGGTTCTTCGCCCAGCCGAAGCGGGGGCTCCAATGCCAGTAGAGAGGACCGGGCTTTCCCTGTGTAAACCAGTTCCACTCCACTGCCTCCACGATGTCGGTAACCGACCGGCGCAGATCCATTTCCGTTGATGTCGGCTCGTCAAAGAACTCGCGGGCGCAGATCAGTGCCTGAACCAGAAGTGCAGTCTCAACGAGATCGCCGCCGTCATCGAACTTCGCAAATGGAATTGTCTTTCCGCCGGAGCTGTGGACAAAATGCGGAAAAGCGCCGTGAAATCGCTTCACCGCGCCGAGAGATCGCAGCATAAGGTTCGCCCGATCGATCGCCTCCTGCCGCGTAATCCAGGACCGGTGAACGCCGACAATGAGCGCAAGAAATCCGAACCCCACCCCCGATATGGATGTGATTTCGTGGATCGTCTGACCATCTGATCCCATGCGGTCCCTCGGAAGTCCGCTCTCGGGATGGCTGCCGGACCAGAAGTAGTCGAAGGTAGTGCGATGCAAGTCATCAAGTTCAGCAGAAAATTCGTCCGTCACCTCAAACCTCGAATGATCCGCAGCAAATCGCAACCACATCCGCAAACAGGCTTATCCGACTTGGTCATTGATTCCAAATACCCGTGGAAGTGGTGGACATCGTATTGGTAGACAAAATCGGGGCCGGCTTCTGTCTCGCGCCAAGGGAACATCGTCGGGTCAGCTTGGTTGAAATCTGTGACCACATCCGATCATATAAGATCAGTTAGAGACCAAAGCTCCCATGATCCTATCAATTTCCGGCCTCAGAAAGACCTATCAGACCGCCGAAGGGACGATACCGGTTCTCAATGGCGTTGATCTGAGCGTTGACGCGGGAGAGAGCCTTGCATTGACGGGAGAATCCGGCAGCGGCAAAAGCACGCTCCTGCATCTTGTTGGCGGCCTTGATCTGCCCGACAGCGGCACCGTCAGGGTGAACGGCCGTACGATCACCGATCTTAACGACAGAGACCGCGCAACATTTCGCCGGCATGACGTCGGTTTGATTTTTCAGCAGTTCAATCTGATTCCGAGCCTCGATGTCGGCTCCAATGTCTCTTTCCACGCAAAGCTCGCGGGCCGTTTTGATCGGACGTGGGAAAAGACACTGGTCGAAGCCCTGGGAATTGCGGCGCTCCTCGACCGTTATCCCGAGCAGCTCTCGGGAGGGCAACAGCAGCGGGTTGCGATTGCAAGGACGCTTGCGGCCCGGCCGCCGCTGATCCTTGCCGACGAACCGACCGGCAATCTCGACGAGAACACCGCAGATATCGTTATCGACATCATGCTGCGACTGACGACGTCAGCGAAAATCGCGCTTCTGCTCGTCACCCATTCCAGCCGGCTCGCCGCAAAACTTGATCGGCGCATTGCCCTCAGCGGCGGAAAGGTGTCGCAATGAACGCGACCGCCTTCAGTGCGCTGCTCTCGCACTGGCGCTACAGACCACTGCAATTCTTGATGCTCGTCATGGGCGTGGCGCTCGCGACAGCGCTATGGTCTGCCGTACAGGCCATCAATTCCGAAGCGCGTGCCAGCTATGACAGGGCGGCCTCGCTATTGTCTCAAAACCAGCTGGATCAGCTGGTCGCCAAAGACGGCGGCATGATTGCCTTGGAAACCTACGCCAGACTTCGCCGGGCCGGCTTGGATGTCTCTCCGGTCATCGAAGGTCAACACCGGTTCGGGGCGACGCGTATCAGGCTGATCGGCATTGACCCGTTGACGATGCCCTCGGATGGTTCGTTACTTCCCCCTTCGGACCGATCCGGCCTTATAGACTTCATGACGGCGCCCGGCGTTATGATCGTCTCACCGGCGACGGCCAGCGCCTTAAAGGATACGGCGGGTCTTGCCGTCAGACCGACGGCCAATATTCCCGACGGGGCGGCTTTCGTCGACATTTCCACTGCCGCCCGCATCCTCGAACGCAAAGGAGATCTCAGCCGGATCGTCATTTCACCCTCACAAGCAGTGGATCGTCAGGCAATCGCGGTTGCCGCACCGGACCTGACAATAAGAGAAGCGGGCGGGCGATCGGAGGTTGCGCGGCTCACCGACAGTTTTCATCTCAACCTCACGGCATTCGGCTTCCTTGCTTTTGTCGTTGGTCTGTTTATCGCCTATTCCGCAACCGGTCTGTCATTCGAGCAGAGGCGAGGCACCTTCAGAACCTTGAGATCGCTCGGCATCTCGCTCGGCTCACTCACGGTGATGCTCGTTTTTGAAATTACGCTTTTTGCCCTCTTGTCCGGCGCCTTTGGCGTCGTTCTCGGCTATGTCATCGCTTCTGCACTTCTGCCAGGGGTTGCCGCGACGCTCAGTGGGCTTTACGGGGCGAGCGTTTCAGGCTCACTTTCCATCAGGCCTGAATGGTGGCTGGCTGGTCTAGGCATGGCGCTGATCGGGACGTGGCTTTCCTCGCTGCAACATCTATGGCGTGTCTGGCGGATGCCGATATTGTCCGCGGCGCATAGCCGGGCATGGACAATGGCATCGGTCAGGGGGCTGGTGCTACAGGCAACAATCGGCACATTTCTGATCGTGCTGTCCGGCCTGCTTGTCTGGACTGGCAGTGGGCTCCTATCCGGATTTGCGGTTCTGGCCGCGCTCCTGCTCGGCGCGGCGTTCATTCTTCCTCCTTTTCTCTCCTTTGCCATGAAGACAGGCGAACACGTTTCCCGACACATACTGGTGCGATGGTTCTTTGCAGATACGCGTCAGCAATTGCCCGGGCTCTCCCTTGCTTTGATGGCATTGCTGCTTGCGCTATCGGCCAATATCGGCGTCGGCACGATGGTCTCGAGCTTTCGAGAGACATTTCTGGGTTGGCTCGATCAGCGACTTGCAGCAGAGGTTTATGTGACAGCGCGAGACGAGATGGAAGCCGAGAAGCTACGCCAGTGGTTGCCTCAACATACACGCGCGGTTCTGCCCATCTGGAGCAGCCGTGGTGACGTCTCAGGCGAACAGGTCCAGATTTTTGGTGTCGCCGATGATCCTACCTACAGGGATCATTGGCCGTTGATCCTTCGCTCGCCCACGACCTGGGATGAAATTGCGAGCGGCCGGGGCGCAATCGTCAATGAGCAGTTGTGGCGGACCGGCAAGGCTTCACCTGGCCAGAAAGTCCAATTGCCAGGTGGCTGGAGCGCTACCGTCGTCGGCGTATTTTCGGATTACGGCAATCCGTCCGGACAGGTGATTATCGGCATTGATGCTCTTGTTGAGCACTATCCGGATGTCGAAAAACTGCGATATGGCCTTCGCCTTGCGCCGGAGGAGGTGGCGGATTTTCGACGCAGCCTGATGGACGAGTTCGGCCTGCCGGAAGCCAATATCGTTGACCAGACATCTCTTAAGCGGCAATCCGCAGCCATTTTCGAGCAGACCTTTGCGGTGACGGGCGCCCTGAACGTCCTGACGCTCGGCGTTGCCGGTTTTGCGATGTTTTCAAGCCTCTTGACGCTCGCCTCACTCCGGTTGCCGCAACTGGCCCCGGTCTGGGCGCTCGGACTTCGCCGTCGTGATCTGGCGTGGCTGGAGTTTATCCGCACACTCGCTTTGTGGTTCATAACTTTCGTGGCCGCCATTCCCGTCGGGCTTGCTTTGGCCTGGGTTCTCCTCGTGATCATCAATGTGGAAGCGTTCGGATGGCGGCTGCCGATGATCCTCTTCCCGATGGAATGGCTGAAACTGGGCCTTGTCGCCCTCGTGGCCGCCATCATGTCGGTTTTGATCCCGGTCCGGCGATTGGCGAAAACGACACCCACGGACCTTCTCAGGATATTTGCCAATGAACGCTAGGCCCATCATTCGTCTTTTTTTCGTCTGTTGTCTTCTCGCGCCGGCGGCATCGGTAGCGCAGGGTTTCGCCGGACTGGGGTCGAATGCGGAAGGCTTCAGCGTTCCACGACGAGGGGTGCCGCTTGTTTTTCCACGGGAGCATGGGCCGCATCCGGACTTCAGGATCGAATGGTGGTACGTCACCGCAAACCTCCAGACCGCCGATGGCGAGCAGCTAGGGGCTCAATGGACGCTTTTTCGTTCGGCGCTCCAGCCCGGCGAGAGCGCCGGATGGGCGGATCCGCAGATCTGGCTGGGCCACGCCGCCGTGACAACCGCCAGCCGCCATTATGCTGCCGAAAGACTGGCGCGCGGCGGCATTGGACAGGCGGGTGTCGGGGTCGCTCCTTTTAAGGCGTGGATAGATAATTGGGAGATGAAGACGGCAGTGACTGGACATGCCGACCCTCTCGATAAAATTGATTTGAACGCCAGCGGCAAAGGTTTTCATTATCAGCTCAAACTTCAGGCGAACGGCCCGTTGGTTCTGCAGGGGGACAGGGGCTTTTCGGTCAAATCAGCCGCCGGGCAGGCCAGCTATTATTATTCCCAGCCCTTCTACGAGGTCAGCGGCAACGTCGTTCTTGAGGGCCGGGTCCTGCAGGTGACAGGCAAAGCCTGGCTCGATCGTGAGTGGTCATCCCAGCCCCTCGCTTCCAATCAGACGGGGTGGGACTGGTTTTCCCTCCACCTCGCATCCGGCGAAAAGGTGATGGCGTTCCGGCTGAGAGATGACGAAGGAGCTTATACTTCTGCCAACTGGATTTCGGCCGATGGCACGACCTCGCCGGTCGATCCCCGGGAGATACAGATTTCGCCCTTGCGGACCGCAACGGTGAACGGCAAGGCGGTTCCGGTAGAATGGAACCTGAAGATTCCAAGCCGGGGTCTCGAGATCAAAACGATGGCGCTGAACGAGCAGGCATGGATGGCGACTTCGACCCCTTACTGGGAGGGACCAGTCGAATTTACGGGAACGGCCTCGGGACGAGGCTACCTGGAAATGACCGGTTATTGAACTCGGCTCTTAAGCGTCGGGGGTCTCACCCGGGGGAAAGGGCACCTATCTCTCTTCAGACTATTAATCAGACGGTCCTTGCAAGCCGCCTGATGGTTTGCGGCGGTTGTCCATACTGCCGCATGAAGGCATCGCGCATGCGCCGAAGATCGACAAAACCACTTTCGCGCGCGATCTGATCCATCGGGTGCCGGGTCTCCTCGATCATCAGGCGGGCTGCCTCAAGGCGGATTTGCTCCACGGCCTTGGCGGGTGTCTGGCCGGTTTCGGCATGAAACGCACGGCTGAACTGGCGGGGCGAGAGTGCCGCGACCTCAGCCAGTTCCTCGACGGTCAAAGGGTTGGCAAGATGTGTCTTTGCATGGATCAGCGTCTTCTGGATGCGGTCACTGCTGGGTGCAAGTTGGAGCAATTCAGAATGTTGCGACTGACCGCCGGCACGGCGATGATGCATTACAAGTCTTCGGGCTATCGCGCCTGCCACATCGCGTCCCAAATCTTTTTCGATCAGTGCCACTGCGAGATCCAGGCCGGCGGTCAGGCCGGCCGATGTCCAGACCGGTCCCTCGTTGATGAAGATGCGATCGTCTTCAACGCGCACCTTTGGGAAGGACCTGCGCATCTCCTGCGCATAGGACCAGTGGGTGGTTGCGCGCCGTCCGTCGAGAAATCCCATTTGCCCAAGCAGAAACGATCCGGTGCAGAGCCCTGCGACCCGCCGCGATGCCCTGGCCATTGCGCGCAAGGTGGCAAGCGTTGCTTCATCCTGCTGCGGAGGCGAAAGGAGGCCTGCCAGAAGAAGCAGTGTATCCACCTGTCCCACCTCATCGAGTTTTGTGGTCGGTACGGAAAAACCGCTGGACGACATGACAGGGCCACCTTCGACCGAGGTGATCGAGAGCGTATAATAGGCTTCATCCCTCAACACATTGGCCAACTCGAAAGCAGCTTGGACGCCCAGCGCGAGAAACTGGAAACCCGGCGTCAGCACCATGGAAATATGAGGCACCCGTTCCTCCTATCCTGTGTCTTAAAAACGTAGTTTATACGTCATATCGGACAAATGTCATCTGGTCCATAACGTCCGTGTCGAAAGCGATGGCGCTTTCCCCCGAACAAGGAACAGACCAATGACCACAAAGGGAACTGCACTTATCACCGGCGCCTCAACCGGCATCGGCGCGATCTACGCTGACCGTCTAGCCGCGCGCGGTTATGACCTGATCCTTGTAGCCCGAAACGGGGACAAGCTGCAGTCGCTCGCCTCTGAGATATCGAACAAGACGGATCGTGTGGTTGAAGTGCTTGCCGCCGATCTGGGCGATACGGCCGATCTTGCCCGCGTTGAAAAAGTGCTGCGTGAAGACGCCAACATCACGGCGCTGGTCAACAACGCCGGTATCGGCACCCACACGACGCTGCTGGAAAGCGATGTCGATCGCATGGAAGCCATGGTCCGGCTCAACGTGACCGCTTTGATGCGCCTGACATACGCGGCAGTGCCAGGCCTGGTGGCGCGCGGCGGCGGCACGGTGATCAATATCGCTTCGATCGTTGCGGTTGCGCCAGAACTGCTCAACGGCGTTTACGGTGGTACCAAGGCTTTTGTGCAGGCGTTTACCACATCGCTCAATCACGAACTCGCGGACCGTGGCATCCGGGCGCAGGCCGTCCTGCCCGGTGCCACCCGGACCGACTTCTGGGCAATCGGAGGCCTGCCGGTCGAACATCTTCCCGACGAGATCGTCATGCAGGCCGAGGATATGGTCGATGCCGCGTTGGCCGGGCTCGATCAGGGGGAAACCAGCACCATTCCCGCGCTCAGGGATATCGAGCTATGGCACGCCTATGAGGCGGCACGTCTCGCGCTCGGCCCTCAGCTTTCCGCCACCCGGCCGGCAACGCGTCTGATCGCGGCAGCCTGAAACGTCCGCGCCCTTTATGGTTTGAGACAATCGGAAATCTTCGCCGCAGCGTATCAATCGGCGAACGGCACGGTGGCCTCGCTTGCCCATGGACCACCGAGATATCTCCACAGGTCAAGCCCTACAATCGTGATGTCGTGGGGAGAGAAGCCATCTGCAAGCGTGCGATAAAGCTCGTTCGCCTTCGCTCGCGAAGCCTTGTTTTGAACCGTGATGTGCGGTCGCCACGCCTGCATGTCTTGGGAGCCAAGCCATTGGACGAAATCGCTCCGCATGGCACCACGAACCGAGTTCAGCGTCGCGCTTTCGATCGTGAACGCGACGCCAGCACCGAGGTGACGGACACCGCTGACTTGTGCCGAGATCACGCTGGTACCTTTCGCAATGGATCGTAGGCTCTCGCCAATTACGTCCACGTATTCGCCTGGCAGGCGGTGAAACATCGTCAGATGCGCCCGCAGGAAATTCCGGTCCTGGGGGAAATATTGCTGACGAAGCAGATCGAAGGGCATGAGATCGTGCTCTGCGATGCGGGCTGTCAGGATCATCGGATGGCGTGTCTTCAAATTAGCGGATCCGGGCTTGTCGCCCGGGTTTCCGAAGCGATCTCGGTGGCAGTGGCATCCCGTTGCAGCTCCTAGAACTCGATGACCTGGCGTACGGCGCTTCCGTCATGCAGGCGGTCGAAACCTTCGTTGATATCCTCGAGCTTGAGCCTTGCACTGAGCAAACGGTTCACCGGCAGCCGCCCATCACGGTAAAGCGCGATGAACCGCGGAATATCGCGGACGGGCACACAGGTGCCGATGTAGCTGCCTTTGAGTGTCCTCTCCTCGGCAACCAGTTGCACGATGTTCACCGGCAGGGTCGCGGACGGCGGCGGCAGGCCTGCGGTCACGGTCGTGCCGCCGCGTTTGGTCATCCTGAAGGCATTTTCGAGAGCGCGAATGGAACCGGCCATCTCGAATGCATAGTCAGCGCCGCCGGAGGTAAGCTGTCGAACCTGTTCGACGGCATCTTCATCGCGTCCGCTCACCACTGCTGTCGCGCCAAGTTCAACGGCAAGCGCCAGCTTTTCCTCTGAAAGATCGACGGCGACGATCTTGCTGGCGCCAGCCGCCCGGGCTCCCAGCACTGCGGCAAGACCGACGCCACCCAGCCCGATGACGACGGCAGTTGAGCCGGCCTTTATCTCGGCCGTATTCACGACTGCGCCCACGCCCGTCAGAACCGCGCAGCCGAAAAGCGCGGCTTCCACAAATGGCAGGTCGCGGTCGATCTTGATAAGCGAATTGCGCGAAACGACGGCATATTCGGCAAAAGCGGATACCCCGAGATGATGATGGACGGTTTGACCGTGATAATTCAGCCTCATCGCGCCGCCGACAAGTGTTCCTGCTGCGTTGGCCGCAGCACCCGGTTCGCAAAGCGCTGGCCGACCTTCCGCACAAGGCAGACAATGCCCGCAGCTCGGCATGAAGACCATTACGACGTGATCACCCGGTTCGAGGTCCCGGACCCCATCCCCAAGGGCCTCGACAACGCCGGCTGCCTCGTGCCCCAGCGCCATCGGCATTGGCCGGGGCCTGTCACCGTTGATGACGGAAAGATCGGAGTGACAAAGGCCGGCGGCGCGGATGCGAACGAGGACTTCGCCGGGGCCGGGCGGCGAAAGTTCGATTTCCTCAATCGCAAGAGGCCTGCTTTCGCGGTAAGGAGGAGACACATTCATCCTCTGCAACACAGCTGCTTTGACCCGCATTATTCCCTCCTTCACCGAGTTTCCCCAGAAATACAAGATATCCGTCCACCAGTAATGCAAGGAGTGGCATAAACTGTTTTGAATTGGATTGACCAACCCGTCCGGCGTGCAAAAACCGCCGAGGAGCGTCGTCTTGTCCCGTATAGCCAGCGCGGTTTGAACGCGATGGTGTCGACGGCGAAACGCGCTCCGCGCGGCCTTTGCGCGTGGACGCGACGGCGATGGCCAGATGCTACAGACCTGCCTTGGAGCAACCCTGTGAACACTCCGCTCGATATCGACGGATACGGCGGTAGAACTGGGTGCGCTCGATCCCGAAATGAGCGCCCGCTCAATCACGAGTTTCGACGAACAGTGGGAAGATCAGGATTTGCTCTTCACGAAAATCGCGCCGATGGCAGGAAAACCATTCGATACTCTTTGAGACCAAGGAGGACGCCATGAGAGCTGCTGCTTGATCACGGAAACCACGTTGCTGATTTTCGATCGGTGGAAACACACATGGCAACGCCTTCACCACGTGGATCGTGGGATCCGAGAATCGTTTCTTGATCCTGGATGCAGATGACGCCCGCCTGTCCGAAAATCGGCGACAGTGCCGGCAGTGGCAAGACGTCATGCCCAAGCGCAGTCAGTCCCCCGATAATGTTCGCGTCAGGCGACTGCTCGACTTTCAGGCTGTGATGCACGTCGGAAAATGTCTTGCCAAGCAGAAAACGAGGTTGTGCCAAAGCCTGTTCGGGCGTCATGCCGTAGTCGAGCAGGCCTGTGAGCACCAGCGACAATGTCTGCGGCTGGCCATCTGCCCCTTGCGTTCCGTAAAGCAAATAGGGGGATCCATCCTTGAACGCGATGCCCGGGTTGAGGGTATAGAAGGGCCGCTTTCCAGGCTTTATGGCGTTCGGATGGCCGCTTGCAACCGAAAACGCCGCGCCGCGGTTCTGCCAGATGACGCCGGTGTCGCCAACGACCACGCCGCTGCCCCAGTCGAAATATGTGCTCTGAAGCACGCTTGCACAGCGCCCCTGCTCGTCGGTTGCCGCGAAGAAGACCGTGTCACCATGCTGGTAAGCATGAGGCCATTCGAGCGCCCGTTCGTGGTCGATGGCCTGAGCTTTCTTCTCAAGCCGGGTTGGGTCAAGAAAGCCGGGAGAGTTGCCGTCGGCGAAATCCGGGTCGGCGATATGCTCGCGATCGAGGAACGCCTGTTTCACGGCTTCAACCAAAAGATGGTAACGCGCTGCGCTTGATGGCGGTAGTGACGCCAAATCCAGCCGGGACAGAATGCCAAGGATTGCAAGTGTGGAAAGCCCCTGCGTCGGCGGGGGCGGGGCGAAAAGCGCTACGCCGCGATAGTCCTGCGACATGGGTTCCGCATCGCGGGTGCGGGTGAGTTGCAAGTCGACAGCAGTGATCGGCGAGCCCAGCGAAGCCATCGCCTCTCCAAGGCGGCGCGCCAACTCTCCCTCATAAAAGGACCGATAGCCATGCTCGGCGATGTGCCGAAGGGTTCGAGCAAGCGGATGTTGCGTGAAAATGCCCATGCTTGCTGGATGATCAAACGCGGCTGCGAAACCCGGCCATTGGGCTATTTCGGGGCGTCTGAATTCAAGCCAGAAATCTTGTGTGTTGCCCGGCTGGTATCCGCTTTCCGCAAAAGCTATTGCGGGCATCAGAAGATCGGGAAGCTGCTCGCGGCCTTGCCAATGCTGCTGTCCAAACGCCAGGGCATGACCCCAGCTATCTACCGCGCAGGCGGTCGTTATCATGGAAGAGGGGCCGCGCAGCGGGATTGCCGTCTGATAGTCGGGAAGGACCGCCGCGGCCTGACCTATTCCCAGAAAGGACCGGCAGAGGCCCTGCTTGTCGGCGACCAGCCATACGGCATCGCCGCCCAGACCGCAAAAATGCGGCATCACCACCGCAAGTGTCGCAGCGATCGCAACGGCCGCCTCGATAGCATTGCCGCCACGTCTTAGTACCGCTGCGCCGGCTTCGCTTGCAAGGGGATGTGGACTGGTGACCATTCCCGGCAGGGCAGCTTCCGGCACAGGTAGCGACATGATATTTCCTCTCTTGACGGACTGGCCGGAAACTTCCGGCCAGGGATGCACATCGTGGCTCGCTCAGTCGATCTTGTAGGCGAGCTTGCGGTCGTCCAAGGACGGCAGGAACTGGCGGGTGAATACCTGGTCGGGCTTTGGCTTGGAAGGCAGCTGATAGCCTTCGGCCACGATATCGATCGAACGCGCAAGACGAGCGTCATCAACGTCGCCGAGGCCGAGCCTTTCGACTTCCGGCGAGATGATCAGGTTCTCGTACGAGAATTTCATGCGCGCAAGTTCGAGTTCTTCCTTGGCAAGATTGTCGTAGGCCAACACGGCCTCTATGCCTGCCCTGGAATTTTCGGCGATTTCCCTGGTGGCCTTGTTCACCGCGCGTACCAGTCCTTCCACCGCTTTCGGGTTTTCCTTGACGAGTTTCTGCGACACCATCATGCCGTTGGCGTAGAGATCAAGGCCATAATTGCCGAAGGACAGCCAGTTATAGTCCTTTGCCGGGTCCTGGCGATTATTGATGAGGTTGAACCAGCTGGTGATGTTGAACACGAGGGCGCCGTCGATATCGCCCTTGATGAGCATCGGCTCCTGCAGGTTGGGACCCATGTTCTCGATCGCGACCTTGGTCATGTCAACCTTGTTGATCGTACCCAGCACGTTGACGAGGCGGGTTGTAGGTGTGCCCTGCGCACCGCCCAGCTTCTTGCCTTCCAGATCGGCCGGCTTGGTGATGTTGGTTTCCTTCTTGCTGACGATGGCGAAGGGCGGCTTGCTCCAAAGCTGGTAGACCATGACGGGCACGTCGTTCGGCCGTGTGGCGGCATTCTGGATGATGGCATTGATATCGCCGAAGCCGGCATCGTAGACGCCCGACATGATACGCGTGACCGTTGCCGCCGAACCCTCGCCCTGATCGATGGTGACATTGAGGCCCTCGTCCTTGAAGTAGCCCTTCTGCAAGGCGAGCAGGAAGGGGGCGTCCGAGCCTTGCGTCTTCCAGCCGAGGGTGAACTTGATATCCGTGTCAGCTCGGGCGACACCGCCGAGGCAAAGGCTAAGTGCAAGAGTCGAGATCAGTTTCTTCAGCATGTCTGGCTCCATTTGTTTTGAGTAGATGTTCAGGCGGCAGTGAAATCCTGGCCGCGGGCGGCCCAGCCCGTGACGCGTGCCTCGATAAGGGAGAAGGCGACGTAGAGAAGCACACCCAGAAGGGCGAGGATGAAAAGGCCGGCAAAGACCAGCGGCACATCGAAATTGGACGAGGCCGACATCATGACATTGCCGATCCCGCGGTTGGAGGCCACGGTTTCCGACAGGACAGAGCCGACGAAGGCGAAGGTGACGGCGATCTTCAGCGAGGCGAAAAAGAAGGGCATCGTGCGCGGCAGTCCGACATTCCAGAGGATGTCGAGCTTGCTTGCGCCCAGCGATTTAAGCACGTCCTCCAGCTCCGGCTCGGTCGTTGCAAGGCCGGTAGCGATGTTAACGACGATCGGGAAGAAGCACATGGCGAGCGCAGTGAGAATTGCCGGCACGGAGCCGGAGCCGAACCACAGAACGAAGATTGGCACAACCGCTACCTTGGGGATCGACGAAAAACCGATCAACAGGGGGTAAGCCGTATCGTAAGCCACGCGCGACACGCCGATTGCAGCCCCGATGGCAACGCCGACCGCCACTCCGAGGACAAAGCCAACCATCGTCGTCCAGAGTGTCTGTATTATATGTGGCACGAGGATCGGAAAGCGCTCGACAAGCGTCTGGAAGACCTGGCTTGGACGAGGCACGACGAGATCGGACACCTGCAAGGCGATACAGAGGATTTCCCAAAGGACGAAGAACGCGAGGATGAGAGCGGCGGCCCAGAAGCGGCGGCGCAATTCGTAGGTCATGGGTCAGGCTCCCTGGATAGCGGTGTCAGACCGGGCATCGATGATGAGTTCGCGCAGGCGCTGGTTGAGCGCGACGAAATCGTGCTCGAAGGTCATTTCGATTGTGCGGGGACGCCGGAAATCGACGGGGCTATCATCGATAATGCGACCGGGCCGCGCACTCATGACGCAGATGCGGGATGCCAGGAAACCTGCTTCCTTCAGGTCATGGGTGATGAGCAGGACGGTCGGCTTGCGCTTCATCCAGAGCGACTGCATCGTGCCCCATAGTTCTTCGCGGGTAAATTGATCGAGCGCGCCAAAGGGTTCGTCGAGCAGAAGCAGGCTGGGTTCGTGAACGAGCGCTCGGCAGAGATTGGCGCGCTGGAGCATTCCACCGGAGAGCTGCCATGGGTAATGGCTGGCGAACTTGTCCAGGCCGACATCTGCAAGCAAGACGCGGACCCGGTCGCGGAATTCACCGTTTTTCTTCGCTCGGTATTCGGCACGGAACGGCTTCACGATCTTGAGTGGCAACATCACGTTGCGCTCTATCGTCAGCCAGGGAAGCATGGTCGGGTTCTGGAAGGCCATGCCGATGCGCAGCGCCTTGGCGCCAACTTCTCGCCCGCCAACGATGACCGCGCCCCTGGTCGGCTGCAGCAGGCCGGCGGTAAGCCGCATGATCGTTGACTTGCCGCAGCCGGAGGGGCCGACGAGTGCCACAAATTCCCCGTCGGCAATGCGCAGATTCGTCTCTTGCAGCGCAACGACTGCCTGTTCCTTGCGGCCGAAGGAAACCGCGGCTTGCGAGAGCTCCACGGCGGGAGCGGCGGATGTCGTCAGTTGAGGCATAGTCAGCATTAGGTCACCGTGAAAAGCGTTTCGATAACTGTATGCAATCTACGTGCCAAAATACATGCATGCTCAATTGTCTTGTTCTGCATTCGATATCTCCGGCGTGTAAAATGAATGCACTAATTGTATGCATGTGTTTTGGGCATTTTTGATTTGCCTTGCATTTAAATGCGGCAGCGCGCCGAGTTGATTTTCCCCGTCGCCTCGCTTATCGATTGGCCGGAGAAGAGGGTTGGCAATGACCGGCAGTAAACGTTCGGTAAGAGGTGAAGGGGATCGCGTCGCAGCGATTTGTACGGCTCTGCGCCGTGCCATCATCGAGCGGGCGCTGCAGCCGGGTGACCGGCTGCCGGAGGATGCGCTCGGTGAGCGATTCGGTGTCAGTCGCACTATTGCCCGTCACGCGCTCGGCCAGCTTGCGGCCGAAGGTCTCGTCGACCTTCGGCGAAACCGTATCGCCGTGGTCGCTACGCCATCCTTCGAGGATGCCCGGGATATTTTTGACATCCGCCTTGATCTGGAAAAGCAGGTGGTGAGACGTCTCGCGGGCAAGTTGACGGACGCGCAGGCCAAGCAGCTGAAGGCAATCGTCGAGGCCGAGCATGAGGCCCGGCACGGGCCTGAAGGCGCTTCGATCCGCCTCGCCACAGACTTCCACGTGCTTCTGGCAGAGATGACCGGCAAGCCTATCCTGATCCGATATGTCACGGAAATCTGTTATCGTGCAGGCCTGTCGCTTGCTGCCTTCGGGCGGCCACACTCCTCCGACTGCGCGGTCAGCGAGCATCTTGACCTGATCGAGGTGATCCGCACCGGGCCGGCGGAGAAGGCTGAGGCGATGATGGTCGAGCATCTCGAGGCGGTTGCCTCGCGGGCGCTGTTGCAAAGCTCAGGCGCCAAGCCACGCGACCTGATGGATATCCTGGCGCCTTATGCAGACTGAAAGGAGCCGGGCTCCTCTGACGTTTAGCGGGCGATGGATGGGTCGAGTATCCATTCGGCGCTGTCGTTCCAGACGTCCGTATCCAGGATCAGGCCGTCACGCACGGTGAATCGGTCGATATATCGGTTGTTGTCGAAAGGGGTGCCGTCCGGCCATTCGCCGTAGAGATAGCCGAGGCTATAGATGATGGTTTCCGTTTCGCCAGGCACGACGTCGTAACGCTCGATACGCTTCTTCACCCATTTATAGCGAGCCGCGTTGAAGTCGGTTGGGCCGCTCGGTGTGTCAAAAAGCCGATTGCCGGTAAAGCGGCAGATGAAGCCCGGGGCGACATAGGTCGCGGCGCGAGCAGGATCGCGCGCCATTGAGGCATCGAGATAGTCCTTCACCGATTGCAGATCGCGTTCTGTTGCCTCGTTCATGGGAATCTCCAAATCTGTTGCGAATGTTTCGTCAAAAGTGCATACATTTATTGTTACGCAAACTACCCATCGAGTTGCAATATGTCATTTCAAGAATCCTTCGATCTTGTGCTGCGCGATGCACGCGTGAAAGGATGCGCCGCGCTGCAGGATATAGGCGTCACCAATGGCCGCATTGCCGCTATTGGTCAGATCGCGACGGGAGCAGGCCGGAAGGATGAGGCAGTCGGTGGGAGGCTGGTGCTGCCGGGTTTCGTCGATACCCATGTTCATCTCGACAAGTCGTGCCTCTTGTGCCGTTGCAGCGATGCAGGAGGCGGGCTGAAGGGCGCGATTGCCGCGGTTGCCCGTCTGAAGCGGGACTATACGGTCGAGGACGTCTATGCCCGCGGAGCCCGGACGATAGAGATGGCAATTGGCAAGGGTACGATGCACATGCGCACCCATGTGGAGGTTGATCCGCGGGTGGGCTTGCGCAGTTTCGAGGCGATGAAGCGGTTGAGACAGGATTATGCTTTTGCACTTGATCTTTCCATCTGCGTGTTTCCGCAGGAAGGGCTGACCAATGATCCGGGCACGGAGGAATTGCTCGAACAGGCGCTTGCCGAAGGTGCGGACCTTCTCGGCGGCTGCCCCTATACAGACAGCGATCCGTCTGGCCAGATGGAACGTCTTTTCGCCTTGGCCACGCGACATGACGTGGACCTGGATTTCCATCTGGACTTTGACCTCGATCCAAGCTGGGGGCATCTTGAGGAGATTTGCGACCGGACGGAAAAGGCCGGTTGGGGCGGGCGGGTGGCTGTCGGCCACGTGACCAAACTTGCAACCATGAACGAAGCAATATTTGAACGTCGGGTCGCGCGGTTGTCCCAAGCGGGCGTCGCGGTAACGGCGCTGCCTTCGACCGATCTCTATCTGAACGGTCGGGAAGCCGGTTTTCGCGCCGTGCGAGGCATAGCACCCGTGCATATCCTCAAGGATCGGGGTGTCACGGCATCGATCGCCAGCAACAACATACTCAACCCGTTCACGCCCTTTGGCGACTGTTCACTTCTGCGCATGGCCAATCTCTACGCCAATGTGATGCATCTCGGGCCGGAGGATTTCGCGGCCTGCCTGGATCTCGTCTCGGAGGATGCAGCCCGGCTGATGCGGATCGACGGTTACGGGCTGGATGTCGGCGCGATGGCCGACATCCTCGTAATGGAAGGCGAAGACGAGACCGAGGTCTTCGGCGGGTTGGGCGAGCCCGTCATGGGTTTCAAGCGGGGGCGCAAGAGTTTTGTCAGGCCAGCCGCTACGGTGCTCCGGCCTTGACATTTTTGGAGCACCGCTGCGTCGTTCTGGTTCTCCTCCGACCTGCGGTCCCGGTGGGCCGGCGCCGGCCCCGAACAGGATACTATCCTGCGAAGCGCTCTTATTCCGCTTTAAGGTTGTTTTCCCGCACGCAATAGCACGAGGCTACGGTCGATCAGAACATATTCGGCGGCTTCGATTTTTCGGTCAGTCGCTTCGGGATCGACTGTCGTGAGGACTTCCACCCATCCTCCGCTTACCTCCGGAAGAGCGAATGGAACGGACCCGTCATGGGGATTGAACAGGATGAGGATATCATCCCAACCTTCTTCCTCATCGTGATCGCGGCCAACACGCAGCCCGATGGTGGTGGCGCCGGGATCATCCCATTGCTCCCGGGTCTGCTCGCTGGCCGCCGGATTGTACCACGTTATGACCATTCCGTCGCGCCAGTCGTCGCGCCTCAAAATCGAATGTTCATGACGCAGCGAAATCAATCTGCGGGTGAAATCGCGCAGTTGTGCGGCGCTTGCGGGTAGATCCTCCCAATGCACCCAGCTCAGTTCGTTATCCTGGCAGTAGGCATTGTTGTTGCCCATCTGGCTGCGGCCAAACTCGTCGCCAGCCAGAAGCATCGGTGTTCCATGAGAAAGAAAAAGCGTCGCAAGAAAATTTCGCTTCTGACGGTCGCGGAGAGTAATTACTCCCTCGTCATCGGATGGTCCTTCCACGCCAAAATTAAAGCTTCGGTTGTCGCCATGACCGTCCTTGTTATCCTCGCCGTTCGCCTCATTGTGCTTGTCGTTGTATGAAACGAGGTCGTTGAGCGTGAAGCCGTCATGCGCTGTCAGGAAATTTACGCCGGACCAGGGACGACGGCCGCGCAAGTCATAAACATCGCCGGAGCCGAGGATACGGGCCGCGAAATCCCTGGTCGTGCCATCCCTGTTTCTCCAGTAATCCCGCACGGTATCGCGGTACTTGTCGTTCCACTCTGCCCACCCTGGCGGAAACCCGCCGACTTGATAGCCGCCTGGCCCAATGTCCCATGGTTCTCCAACAAGCTTCAGACGTGACAGCACGGGATCCTGCCCGACGGCATCGAAGAATCCGCCGCGCTGGTCGAACCCTTCCGGCTCGCGTCCCAGGATCGTGCCGAGATCAAATCGGAACCCGTCGATCTCCATCTCCTGCGCCCAGTAGCGCAACGAGTCCGTAACCATCTGCAAAACGCGCGGGTGGGAAGTGTTTACCGTGTTTCCGGTGCCGGTGTCGTTGATGTAGTAGCGCGGCTCGTCCGGCATTGTGCGGTAATAGGAGAAGTTGTCGATGCCTCTGAAAGAGAGGGTTGGTCCCATCTCATTGCCTTCGGCGGTGTGATTGTAGACGACGTCCAGGATGACCTCGATCCCGGCGCCATGGAAAGCGCGAACCATGTCCCGAAAGCCCTGGATGCCCCGCGGACCCATGTAGCGGTTCGCCGGAGCGAAGAAGGCAAGCGTATTATATCCCCAATAGTTTTTCAGACCTTTTTCCAGCAAATGGGCGTCGTCCGGAAACCAATGTACCGGAAGCAGCTCAATGGAGGTAACCCCCAAACTTTTGACGTAGTCGACGATCTCTTTCTCCCCAAGGCCCTCAAATGTGCCTCGGAGAGCTTCCGGAACAGCGGGGTGAAGCTGCGTGAAACCCTTGACGTGGGTCTCATAAAATATTGTCTTCGACCAGGGAACGTCGGGGCGCTGTTGACCCCTTGGCGCGTCGGACCTGGCGACCACGCGAGCCTTTGGCACAAACGGCGCGCTGTCAGTGTCGTCGAAGGACAAGTCCTTGTCCGGACTGTCTGTCACGTAAGCAAATTGCGGCTGGCCCCACTCTATGTCGCCCACGACTTCGCGCGCATAGGGATCGAGCAGAAGCTTGTTAGGGTTGAACCGGTGCCCGCTTTCGGGTTCGAACGGCCCGTAAACGCGGTAACCGTAAAGTGCGCCTTCTTTCAGGCCCGGTACATAGCCGTGCCATACCTCGTTGGTGTATTCCGGAAGCTCGAGGCGTTCGATCTCCGCGGTCCCATCGCTTGAAAACAGGCAGAGTTCCACCCGCTCCGCATGGGCGCTGAACAGCGCGAAATTTACGCCATCTCGGTCCACAGTCGCGCCGAGTTGACGGTGGTCACCGGCGAGAATACGGGAGTTTCTGCTGATCATGGATGCCTCTGGAAAACGGGTGGGATCTTGCGGGTGAGTGGAGACGCGGTGTTTTCGTCGCATGAGAAACACGGATGCGTCAGGAACGTTCCCTCCCGTATGGCGACAATCTTGCAGCCAGAGGCATGGGCCATTCGGTTTCGCGAGTGAGTTCTCCGATGTCGGCCGGAACAGACAAAGACCTACGGGCGCTAATATTAGCCCCGGCGATGAGCGACTGTTCAGGACGTTGCGCCGCTCCTGAACAGTCTGGCAGTTTTGTGGTGAAATCGAGCTTCTGTTACGTTTGCGGTGACAGGTTTTCCTCCGCTGCGCCGTCCGGGACCGGGGCGTCGACCGGACCGAATTCACTTTCCCACTCGGCACTTGCGGCATGCCACTGCTCTTCGTCCTGACCTTCCGGACGACCGGCCTGCTCCCACAGTTCGTAAGCGCGCTTCGAAATCCATTCCTCGCGATCGGTGCCCATTTCATTCTCCCTTTGAGGTGTGAAGCAATATTGTCCTGCCCCAACCTTCGCCACCAACGAAAGTTCCGGTGGCGCCGCGTGGGCATCAGGCAACCGTCACCATTGTTGTCCGCGAACATGGCGATCTCACTGAGGCGGACGGCGCGCCCGGTATTTTGGGAACAGGGCGAGCCCGGAACGGCGGAAGCAGCCGGAGTGTGTGAGGATGATCCCAAAGGCGGGCATAGCGTGAACGACGCGGCGGCTCAGTCCGGATTTAGACGGCGTTGCAGGCCTTGTGTCGGATGATTTCTGGACGGCGGATGCCGAGGGCTCGCTTCACGAAACTTCGAGCGTTCTGACGAAGTCGGCAGTCTGATGTGCGTGAACACGCGTGAAGCGGATTAACTCATCGAAGTGCCGCTGCATCTTTCGGATGGATTCAGCATTGTTCAGCACCAGATACATGCCGCCGACGAAAATCGCAGCGCGTTGCGATCCAAAGATCGTATAGGGCACAGAAAACCGTTCTTTCTCATTAAACAGGAACAATCTGAACGACGGATAGAGTTCATTGATCAGGTTTGACATGTACTGAAGCTGCTCGGCACGTATTTCCCTTTTCAGTCCCCGCCACATGCCGCTCCCCTGGGCAAAGGCCTCAAGTGTCTCGCGTGGCATGCACACTTCCATGTCCGTGCCGGGTTGACGATTGTAATCGAGCCTGAATGCCGTTTCGCTTGCTTGCGCCTTGACGCTTTGATGCGCGGATCTCGCCTCGAATGCGATGATCTGTGGCGTGCGGAGCAGGTCGGGAATACGGGCCGGCACGTAGCGTATCTTGGAGCCCGCGGCCTCTGCATGCCATTTCATCAGGAGGGTATCGGTGTAGTCTTCGCCACCTTCCTCTATCTCGAAGCTCGGGCGCAGTTCGCCCATCAGCCCCGGATCGTGCGAAATGCCAAGCAGCCAGTCCAGTGAAACGGAATGACGTTCGGCAATATTCAGAAGCGTTTCAACGCGCGGCAGCCGCGCCGAATCGCTTGATAGAAGCTGCGACAGAGCCGATCGGTCGATCCCGATCTCGGCTGCAAAGGCCGAATGACTTAATCCGGAGCGGGAAACCAGCTCCGTCAGCCTGATGCGAAACAGGTTGGAAAGCGCGCGCTTGTCCACTTTTCACCTCGTTGTTTACAATTATCACCATATTCTACTTTTTGTGATCAAAATCAACGGTTGGTAACCATAATCCCGTTGTGTACCGCGCCCTGGGGTGAAAATCTCTCATTACATTCTAATCGAGGGATATTATGAGTGACATTGCCAGTGAATCCAACGCAGTAGGCCGGCCTCGCCCGAAGTCGCTCAGGATCGAGTGGCCGACGATAGGATTGCTGATCGTCTGTTATGGTCTCTGGGCCGGCGCTGGTTACGCCCTCTATCCGCTTTATCCGTTTGCAGCGCTTGTCGTGATGGGCATCGCTATCGCGTTGCATTCATCACTTCAGCACGAGGTGCTGCATGGGCATCCGACCCGCAACGCAAGGCTCAATGAAGCGCTGGTGTTTGCCCCGCTTGGGATTTTCTATCCCTACCGCAGCTACAAGCGGACACATCTGCAGCACCATGCGGATGAGCGGCTGACGGACCCGTTCGATGACCCGGAAAGCTATTACCGCGCCATGGGCGACTGGGAGACTTTGCCTGGATTTTTAAAGACATTGCTCGGATGGAACAACACGCTTATTGGACGCCTTCTGATCGGTCCGCCGCTGATGGTCGTCGGATTCACGATATCGGAGTGGCGAAAGATCGCCAAAGGTGACCGGCGGGTCATCTATGCCTGGGTTCTGCATATGGCTGGTCTCATTCCCACGTTGCTGGCCATATCCCTGATGTTCGGTATTCCGCTCTGGCAATATATCGGTGTCGCTGCCTATCTCGGCATTTCCATCATCGCCATCCGCTCCTATTGTGAGCACCAGTGGGCCGAGCGGCCGGACGGGCGGACGATCATCGTCGAGAACTCCGTTCTGGCCCCCCTGTTTCTCTACAACAACCTGCATTTCGTGCATCACAAGCTGCCGACTGCGGCGTGGTATAAGCTGCCATCGCTTTATAAAGCCAGACGCGCCGAATGGCAGACGATGAACGAGGGCTATGTTTTTGCCAATTACTTCGAGGTTTTCCGCGCTTTTGCATTCCGTGCGAAAGAGCCGGTAGTGCATCCCGTATTGGGACGGCCCGAATTGGTTCCCGCAACAACGGCCGTGACCTATGTGCCAACTGATTTCGTAGCCTACGTGATGCCCGATAATTCCTTGAGATCGGACGCCTCGACGTGACCTTGATAGCGGCGCTGCCGATGTATGACTGGCCAGAATTGCGTGCTGAGACCGATGCCGTGTGGGCGGGAATGCGCGTAAGATTTCTTGCGCAAGGCATCGATGCTCCCGAGCGCCTTGTCCGGCGCAACGCAGATATGCCGCCCGTTCCCGGTGGCATTCGTGATGAGGCAGGATCCGTCATCGCTCCGGATCCTGCCACGCTTGATCCTTTCTCCCTCGATCTTGCAGTCTTGTGGCGCCATCCAAACCTTCTCGTTTCCCAGACATGCTGGGGTCCTATGGAGCTTGGCCTCGAAGATCACGTCGAGGTCATCGGTCAGGGCAATTATGACGGGATCACAGGCGGCGCGGGTGCATTTTACTCAAGTGCCCTCATCGCCCGCATTGGTGAAGGCGGCGGCGACGTCGCCCCGTCCGAGGAAGGCGAGGCAATTCTGCCGCTCGGATTTTTCAGTCAGAAAAGGCTGGCGTTTAATGAGCACCGGTCCTTGTCCGGTTATCTCAGCCTCAAACGCGATTTACAGGCGGCCGGTCAAGGCCTCGATATGTTCCGGGAACTGGTTGAGACTGGCTCGCACCGCGCTTCGGTGATTGCCGTTGCCCACGGTGATGCCGATATTGCCGCGATTGATTGCAAATCCTGGATGATTGCCCAACGATATGAGCCGGCAGCAGCAGGCCTTCACGTTGTCGGCTGGACCGCGCGGCGCAGAGGCCTTCCCTTCATCCGCGCTAAGGGTATGGATATTAAACTCGCGATGTGACGGAGAAGCTGGAAACAGTGTGGCCGTCAATCGGTTTTGCATGTGCCTGTAGCGCCGCCTGATATCAGTTTGGCGGCGTGTTTTGCGACATAAGGGATCGGATAGCCTCGATGTCCGCCGAGGGCGGCCGGTCATCCGAGTAAGGGGCGACATGGGTGCGGAGCAGGCCGTAGAGCGCGTCGGTACCGGGCGCCCTTGCCGCAACGGATTGAATGAAATCATGCGCCTGTGTCGCCGCCATCCATTCTATCGACAGGATATATTCGGCATTTTCGATAATTGCGAGGAGCTTGTTGGCGGCGGCGGTTGGATGGGCCAGGAAGTCTTCCTGCAGAGCGGAGGTCAGCCCGCCATCGGTGGAAGCGGGCGCCGCAAGGCGCCGGTTTTCGTTGGACAGCGCAGCTGCGGTATATTGCGCGATCATGAAACCGGAATGGCTGCCGGGATCGGAAGCGAGAAATGGAGGAAGCCCGCTCACGAGAGGGTTGACGAGCCTGTCAATCCGTCGTTCGCTCATCGCCGCGATCTGGGAGAGTGCGATGGCAAGACTATCGGCTGCCTGTCCAAGGGCCGGGGCCACCGCGTGAGCCTGCGACCATACGATGGGCTCTTCCGGTGACCCGGCGAGCGCCGGATTGTCTGTCACGGAGGCCAGTTCTCGGTCAATGATGGTCGCGCAGCTATCGAACACATCGCGTGCCGCGCCATGCGCGTGGGGAATGGCGCGCAGGCTGAGGGCATCCTGTGTACGCTTGCCAAACGACGCTTCGATGAGACCGCTGCCTTCAAGACGCGTCCTGAGGGCTTTTCCCACCGTTGCCATGCCCAGTGAGGAGCGTAGCGAGAGCACGGCTTCTTCGAAGGCCGACATCTGGCAGCCGACCGCTTCCAGCGTCAGCGCGGCAATGGCATCCGCCCAATCAAGCAGCCGTGCTGCGCGTGCCAGAGCGACACTGGAGAGGCCCGTCGCACATGACGTGCCATTGACGAGGCTCAAACCTTCCTTGGCGCCAAGAACGAGCGGTTGAAGGCCCATTTCCGCCAAAGCGTCCCGACCGCTGAATGATTTGCCACCGAGCTTTGCCCTGCCTTCGCCAATCAACACGAGCGCAATATGGGCATTATGTATCAAATATCCGGCTGACCCTTTTGAGGGCACATCAGGGATACAGTCGCATTCCAGGAACCTCGTCAGATGGGCAACGATCTCCCTGCGGACACCGGAGTAACCATGGGCGAAGTTGGCTATTTGTGAGGCAATGATTGCGCGTACCTCGTGACGGCCAAGCAATGGGCCGACGCCGCAGGCGTGACTGAGAACGATACTGCGGGAAAGCTTTCCCTGGGCAGCGCGATCGACCACCGTGTCAGCCAGAGCGCCAACACCTGTGTTGACGCCATAGGCACGGATACCGTTTTCAACGATGCCGTCGACAATTCGGCTTGCCCTTTCGATCCGCCGGTAGGCTTCGTCCGAAAGGACGAGATGATCGCCTTGGCTCACAAGGGCGACATCGTGCCAGCTCAGGGCCTTGTCCAGCATGACCGTCATGAGGTTCTCCTCGAGGAACGCCGTCTAGACGGAAGACGACGACATTGTGTTGCCATTGACTGATCCGGTTTGTACGCCTGCCTGTGTATCAGGTGCTGTAAAGGCGGTAGCGGCTTCCGGGATAGAGCAGGCGCACCGACGAGATGACGCCAACGTCAGACCATGTCCGGCGTCGCACCAGAAGGCAGGGCTCTGCTTTGGAGATCGCCAAAAGCTTGCATTCCCACGGCTGCGCCGTAACGGCCTCGATATGTTGTTCAGCCCTGATGATCGGTGCCACGGCGGTGAGATAGCCGTTCGGCGTTCTGGTGCTGAAGTCCTGATTGACGTAATCCGGAACGATCCCGTGGTTTACGAAACGATCTTCGATCTGCATCGGGACGGAATCTTCCGCGTGGACGATAATCGAATGAGCAACCGTCGCGCCCACATCGACAGAGAGCGCTTCGGCGAGTTCGGCATCGCATGTCTCCGTGCGAAGCAGAACGATCTTTGCCGTGTGAATGCCGCCATTCTGGTTGATCTCGTCGGCAATATTGGGAACACTTTGGAATTGGGACGTTCGCTTTTTACTTGCAACGAACGAGCCTTTGCCTCGGACACGAACCAGAAATCCTTCGTCCGCCAGTTCGCGCAGCGCCCGGTTGGCGGTCATGCGGCTGACACCGAGCATGTCCACCAGTTCATTCTCCGATGGTACACGCTGGCCGATCGACCATTCGCCCGTTTCGACGCGGCTGCGAACGTAGTCCTTGAGTTTGACGTAAAGCGGCGGGGAAATTGCCGCTTCATCCTGCCGATTTTCGACCTGTTTCTTTACCGTGTGCATGGGTTCCAAGTCGCTTGGTCGTCACAGCCCGAAATCTCGGCGTCTGACATAGTGAAATGCATGTATGCGGGTATGGGTGTGCCATACCCGCAAATGATGATCAGTTCAACTTGTGAGCCGTGAGCCACTCTTCGGCGACGACGTCGAAGCTGTCATGATTGGCCAGTCGACCGTTCATGACGATGAGATCCTTGGTGGTCAAGGCTGCGGATACGGCGTTGAGCGTCGTTGTCACGACATCGCTGACCTTTGGTGTCGCGATAACCGGGACGATGTTCTGTGCCGGGAAGAGGTTCTTCACATCTTCAAGAATGATGAGATCATTGGCGGCAATGGCGGGATCCGTCGAGAAAAGGTTTGCCGCCTGCACCTGATCGTTCACCAGCGCAGACAGCGTCAAGGGACCGCCGACATCGAGCGACTTGAAGGACTTGAACTCCAGGCCGTAAATGTCCTTGAGGCCGATGATGCCTTCTTTACGGGTTTTCCATTCCGGCGGACCGCCGAGCACCAATTCTGAGGCGACCGGTGCCAGATCGGCAATTGTCTTCAGCTTGTATTTCTCGGCGGTTGCGCGTGTCACGGCGACGCCGTCCGAGTCCTGTGCTTCAGATGGCGTCAGCATCGACACGCCCTTTGGCAGAGCGGCCTTGAGCGCAGCCGCCACGTCCGCCGGTGCGTGCGCCGTGGCGTTTTTGTCGAGATAGCTCAGCGTCGCACCCGCATATTCGGGCAGGAGATCGATCGAGCCGTCGAGCAGGGCGGGGATGTAGACCTCACGGCTGCCGATGCTGAGTTTCGTCTCCACCTTGATGCCCTTTGCAGCAAGCGCCTTGGCGTAGATGGTCGCCAGAAGCTGGCTTTCGGGGAAGTCGGCAGAGCCGACGATGATGGTCGAGGTGTCCGTTCGCGCCGCCGGGGCCGCGCCCAGCGGGTCGGTCTGGCCAAACGATGTGGTCGCCGAAAGCGCCATGAAGGCCAATGCGCCAGCGGCTTTTAAAATCCTGAATGCCATGCAGCTGCTCCTCTTGTTTTTTACTGGGTGAAAATGCGTCGGTCTTTCGGGCATGTCGCGCCTAATGGCGGCGCGACAGTCCGGGTGAGATCGTCAGCTTCGAGATGATGCCTATCGTCAGGTCGACGGCCAGCGCCAGAGCGCCAACAAGCACGGCGCCCGCTGCCATCTGATAATAATCGTTTTGCGCCCGCCCATCGATGATCAAGCGGCCCAGTCCGCCGAGTGACACATAAGCGGCGATCGTTGCGGTTGAAATGATTTGCAATGTGGCGCTGCGCAGGCCGGAAAAGATCAGCGGCAGTGCGCATGGCAGTTCCACGTCGAAGAGAATGTCGAGCGGGCGTTTGCCCATGCCGCGCGCCGCATCAACCGCGGCCGGATCAACCGCCGCCACGCCGGCATATGTGCCATTCATGATGGGCGGCACCGCCAGAAGCACCAGAACGACGATGCTGGGGAGAATAAAGGCCATGTCTGACGAAAAGACGGGTCCGAACAGGATTACCAGCAGAACGATCAGGCCAAGGCTCGGAAGTGCGCGTAAGGCATTGGCGAGACCGGCAATCAGGAAAACGCCACGGCCGGTGTGTCCGACATAGAGGCCGACCGGCAGGCCGATCAGGCACGCAAAAAAGAGGGCGATGGAACTATACACCAGGTGCTGCACAATAAGCGCGAAGACACCGTCATTGCCGGTCCAGTGTGCCGGGTTTGAAAACCAGTCGATCATCTTTCAGCACCTCCAGCCTGCCACGGTGTGAGACGACGCGCGATGAAAAGCACAATGCCATCCAGAAGGACCGCCAGAACAATACACAGGATAATGCCTGCAATGATCGGTGTCAGAAAGCGCAGTTGCAGTCCCTGTGTGAAAAGCAGGCCGAGCTGGGGTGTCCCCACGAGCGCCGCGACCGAGACGATGCTGACATTCGAAACCACGGCTACGCGCAGGCCCGCTGCAATCACGGGAACGGCGAGGGGAAGCTCGACGAAGAGCAGACGGTGCATGGGGCGATACCCCATGGCATTCGCGGCCTGGACAACATCCGGCGACACCGACTCCAGTCCGTCGCTGACGGTTCGCACCAGAAGAGCCAGCGCATAGATCGTCAGCGCGACGACGACGTTCAGAGGATCGAGGATGCGTGTACCCAATACGAGCGGCAGAAGGACGAAGAGCGCCAGCGAAGGAATGGTGTAAAGCAGCCCGGCTGCGCCGAGCATTGCAGAGCGAAAAAGACCTGCCCGCTGCGCGAGCCATCCGAGGGGCAGCGCCAGGATGAGTCCGATCACAACGGGGATGACGGAAAGCCATACGTGCCAGGCGAACAGTTCGGCGATGCGGCCGGATTCGCGGTATAACCAGTCGAACCTCATGACCTCGTCCCCTGACGGCCGTTGCGCGCGGCCTCAATCGCGGCCACAACATCAGGCAAGGTCACAGTGCCAACGAGTTCGCCGGACGGCCTCACAATCACGCCCCGGCCTGAAGGTGAACTGAGCGCCGCGTCGAGGACGTGGCGCAGGCTGCTTCCCTCGACAGCAAGGGTTCCGCTGAGATTAAGGTCGCCTTCGCGCACGGTATTTCCGGTGCTTTCAACGTCCACCCAGCCGAGCGGACGATTTGCGGCGTCGGTTATCAGGACCCAACCGTCTGTGGCAATCTGACGGAGTGACTCGGGACTGGTGCCGAGGGGCGCCGTCGGCTCCTTACCAAGAGAAATGCCTTCCTTGAACTCGGCGAAACCGAGGATCCGGTAGCCGCGATCGCGGCCGATGAAGTCTGCGACGAATTCATCCGCCGGCCGCGCAAGCAACTCCCGTGGCGTGGCAATTTGCGCCAGCGTACCGCCGGTGCGCAGCACCGCCACCTGGTCCCCAAGCTTCAGTGCCTCGTCGATATCATGTGTCACCATGATGATGGTTTTGCCGATTTCGCGCTGAAGACGCAGGAATTCATCCTGTAACTGCGCGCGAACGACCGGATCGACCGCACTGAAGGGCTCGTCCATCAACATGAATTTCGGATCCGACGCCAAAGCCCGGGCAACGCCGACACGCTGTTGCTGTCCACCGGATAGCTGCCACGGATACCGATCGGCAAAGGCAGCCGACAGTCCTACGCGCTCCAGCAGATCGTGCGCGGTGCGAAGCGCCTGCTGCTTGGGGGTGCCGTTCAGGCGCGCTGTCGTCGCTATATTCTGCACCACCGTTCGATGGGGAAAGAGGCCAGCGTTCTGGATGACGTACCCTATCCGACGCCGCAGCAGCGCTACGTCCATCTTGTCCGTGGGTTCGCCGTCAAGAAGGATCGACCCGGACGAAGGCGTGATCAGCTGGTTGATCATGCGCAGTGATGTGGTCTTGCCGCAGCCTGAGGGGCCAACGAAAATGGTCAATTTCCCTGTCGGCGCGGTGAGCGACAACCTGTCTACAGCCGTTGTCGCGCCACGATAATGCTTGCTGACCTGATCGAACGTTATCACGCACACAATCCTCTGTAGCCGGGGTTTTTGACCACCCTCTATTGCTGCCCTCAAGTTGTCTATACAATCACGAAGTTTTCGATTTCGCAAGCGGGTGTGCCTAAAGATTTCGCGTGTCGCGATTTTGATAATTCTTTGGGCGATTTGCGTGGGGTGTGGGGAATGTGACCGTTTGAAATTGAAAGAGAAATCGCCCCGCACTGTCTTTCGCCCAAGTCGGTGGAAAGGGGGGGCTGCCCCAGTTAGCAATCACGATGTCGAGAAAAAATTCTGCGCGGGCTGAGCGCGGGGCGATGGTTAACGCTGGCTTCGTTTCAGAAACTCAGCGGCAGACATGTGTGTTGCCGGTGAATGATGCCGCTCGCACCGTTCCCGTAGATAAGCCGCTGGAAGCTCGCGCCCGGGTCGTGGCCCGTTGGCTGGAACGGCGAGGCTTTGAAATTGCTCTTCATCTGCATGGTTCCGAAGCCGCTGCCGCATAAGCTCTTCTCTTGCACTCGGGTCTGAGTCCGGCGAGCTCTCTGGCTAACCTGTACGGCGCTCCCGCCCGGGGGGGCGAGTGGCGCGAAGTGAACGGTGAAAACTTGGCGTTGCAAGGCACCCCCCACCATCCGTTAGTGTGAAATGATCCGTGGAAGCGAGGGGTGATGGTCGAATACAATCCGGGCGCGTCTTCGATATCGTTTCAGGTTTGCGTTATTGGGGCGGGGCCGGTCGGGCTCGCGCTTGCCTTTGCCCTCGAAAGACAGGGTGTAAGTGTTCTGCTGGTGGAGGCGGGCCGAAATGGCCATGATGGACGGCTTGCCAGCATTACAAACCACCACCATGCGCCTCTGGCTTCTTCGACGGCAGGAGGGCTTGGCGGGACCACGTCACTGTGGGGCGGGCGTTGCGTGCCGTTCGATGACATTGACTTTCTCGAGCGTGCGCATGTTCCCAATTCCGGGTGGCCGATCGGTCATGAGAGTATAAGCCGCTATTATGCCGATGCCCTGCACTTTCTGAATGTCAGGGCTTCGGCTCTGTCGCCGGGCGTCGGTGCTTCACCGGCAGGAGATGTCCATCTTGACTCTATCGAGTGGTGGAGCAGCCAGCCGGACCTTGGCGTGACATGCCGGGAGCGAATTGAAAAATCCCGTTTGATACATTTTCTTTCGGATACATCCGCAACGACAATCGATGTCGACGCCACGGGGGCGGTTACGGATGTCCGGCTCAGCAACGGGCATGGCGACATGCGCGTTCCGGTAACGACGCTTGTGCTGGCCTGCGGCGGCGTGGGCAATGTCCGCTTGCTTCACGAACTACGCAAGAAACAGCCCGAGCGTATTTCTCCGACGCTCGGGCATTATTATCAAGGCCATCTTACCGGTTATATTGCCGTGATCGAGCTTGAGAATGACGCCACGGTGGAACAGCTGTCTTTTCAAAGAGCGCCTTCCGGCGGAATTTTCCGTCGAAGGTTCCAGCTTTCAGGCGATGTCCAGCGGCGTCTGGGTCTGCTCAATTCCGTCTTCTGGCTCGATACCATCTCCATATCGAACGCGATTCACCATTCTGCCGGTCTTTCCGCCCTCTTTCTCGCCCTGCAATTAACCGGACTTTATGGTCTGCTGGCCAAGGGCAAGGCCGCAGGGTCCCGCCTGAGCACAGGCGTTCGTTATCGCGAGCATTTCCGGAATCTGGTCCCTACATTGTCGGCTTTTCGCGATCTGCAGACCACAGTCGGCCAGCTCCTCCGCCGCCGCGATCGCAATAAACCGCTCGTGAATCCGGCACGGCGCTATCTCCTGCGTTATCACGCAGAGCAGATACCTGATCACGCCAGCACGGTTCTGCCGCCTTCCGCCGGCGTGGAGGATCGGCCCGCCGCTGTTGCGATAGACTATCGGGTCAGCGAGGAAGATCTGGAGTCGATCGAAAAATCCCATGCTTTTCTGGATCAGTGGCTGCGGGAAAATGGGGTAGGGAAGCTCGACTTTCTACACCCCTCTTCGAAGCGGCGGCAGGCTCTTCGTGTTCAGGCCTATGACGGGTTCCATCAGATCGGCTTGACCCGGATGGCCGCAACAGCCGATGCGGGCGTGGTCGATAGTGACTGCAAGGTCCACGGTATCGCCAATCTCTATGTCGCCGGGAGCTGCGTGTTCCCGACGGGCGGGCACGCCAATCCCACCTTGCCGGCCGTGGCGCTTGCCATGCGGCTTGCCGACCATCTGGGCCAAAAGCTCAAGGGCCACGAGCCAGCGTTCCACGCCGGTCCCTGAAATACGTCCTCACGAAATGTTAAATCTCGGAACTCGTTTCGGGCCGCGCAGTTCGACTGGTGCGGGCCATGAGGCGCGCGAGTGATAAATCACCAACATGAGGAGACATACCATGGCAAATCAGGGTGGTACGCACGAACAGCACGTGAAAGCAGGCCAGCAGAGCCATAAAGGCAGCGATAAGCGTTCGCAGTCTGCATCGGCCTCCGGCGGCGGTGACAACGGCAAAACCCGCGGCGGCACGCATGAGCAGCATGTAAAGGCCGGCCAGCAGAGCCATAAAAACTCCTAGTGACTACCGATAGCCGAAAGATCCCCGCGCGCGCCGCGGGGATTTCTTTGTTTATTTTGTGAAAGACAGGAAAGCTCCATGACCGGTTACCCGCAGCCCCCTTTTCCAGAACAGCAACAGAAAATCCCAGGCCGTACCAATGAGATGTCACCTGTTCCTGATCACGGTGAAAAGACCTATGTAGGGTCTGGCCGACTGGAGGGAAAAAAGGCGATCATTACCGGCGGCGATAGCGGTATCGGGCGGGCAGTCGCCATCGCTTATGCGCGCGAGGGCGCCGATATATTGATAGCGTATCTCGACGAACACGATGACGCTGAAGAAACGAGGCGTCTGGTAGAGGAAGCCGGACGCAGGGCGGTTCTGGTGGCGGGCGACATCCAGTCATCCTCCCATTGCCGCCAGATTGTCGAGAAGGCCCGTACGGAACTGGGCGGCATCGACATCCTCGTCAACAACGCGGCCCATCAGAACACCTTCACCGAAATAGAAGACATCAGTGACGACGAGTGGGAGATGACTTTTGCCGTCAATATCCACGCAATGTTCTATCTGACGAAGGCAGCCGTTCCACATATGAAGGCCGGAGCGGCAATCATTAACACCGCCTCCGTCAATTCCGACAGTCCCAATCCGACTCTCCTTGCTTATGCGACCACGAAGGGCGCGATCCAGAATTTTACGGCTGGCCTGGCGCAGCTGCTGGCGGAAAAAGGCATCCGGGCGAATGCGGTCGCGCCCGGTCCGATCTGGACACCCCTTATACCTTCCACCATGCCCGCGGAAAAAGTAGCCGAGTTTGGCAAGCAGGTGCCGATGAAGCGCCCAGGACAGCCAGCCGAATTGGCGACAACCTATGTCATGCTGGCTGATCCTCTTTCGAGCTATGTGTCCGGCGCAACCATAGCCGTGACCGGCGGCAAGCCGATCATCTGAACCCGGTGGGCAAGCCGTGTGGGGGGCGCGTGCCTGGGCGACGGGTCAGCTGCCTTGGGGCTTGCTTCGGCCGCGGCGATGACCCCGACAGCGTCGTATCGTGGAGCCGAGTACGACTCCCTTGGAAAATGAGCATCCCGACGGCAATCGGTGGAGTGCGACAGGAGCGAGGAACGGACAATGACCACAGCAGCCGATATTCTGGTGGAGACATTGATCGAATGGAACGTCGATACCGTCTTCGGTCTTCCGGGCGATGGTATCAATGGCGTGATGGAAGCGCTGCGCAAGCGTCAGGACGCCGTAAGGTTTATCCAGACCCGGCATGAGCAGTCTGCGGCCTTCATGGCGACGGCCTACGCCAAATGGACGGGAAAGCTGGGGGTCTGTCTCGCTACCTCGGGACCCGGCGGCACCAATCTGCTGACAGGCCTCTATGATGCCAAACTCGATCAGGTTCCTGTCCTTGCGATCACCGGGATGCAATATCATGACCTAGTCGAAACCTTTACGCAGCAGGATGTTGACCTGACACGGGTCTTTGAAGATGTCAGCGTCTACAATACTGCTGTCAGCGACGCGGCACATATGGAAAATGTCGCCAGCCTTGCCTGCCGTACCGCTCTCGCCCGCCGCGGTGTGGCGCATCTTTCGGTCGCCAACGACACGCAGGAAAAGCCGGCAGAAGAGGAAGGCCGATCCCGGCGAAACCTGCCGAGGCACGTTCCGAATGAATGGTTCTCTTACCGCCACGAACCCACTGACAATCTTGTCCGAGAGGCCGCTGGCTTGCTCAACGACGGAAAAAGGGTGGCTATCCTGGCCGGGCGCGGTGCTATCGAAGCGCGCGACCAGCTGAAGCAAAGCGCGGAACTGCTGGGCGCACCGGTGGCGAAGGCGCTTCTCGGCAAGGCGGCCTTGGATGATGACGACCCATACACCACCGGCGGTATCGGTATCCTGGGCACTGCACCATCCCAGGAAATCATGAAAAACTGCGACACGTTGCTGATTGTCGGATCGACTTTTCCCTATATCGAATTTTACCCTGATCCCCGGGCAGTCAAGGCAGTCCAGATCGATCTCGACCCGCAACGCATTGGGCTTCGTCATCCCGTGCAGTGTGGCCTTGTGGGCGATGCGGGCGACATATTGCGCCGCCTGAACGCCATGCTGGACAAAAAGGGCGACCGGTCTTTTCTTGAAGCCGCACAGGACCAGATGCGCGGGTGGCGTGATCAGATGGCGCTTCTCACCTCGGACCGCTCGCACCCATTGAAGCCACAGCCGGTGGCTCATGCCTTCGGGCGACGCATGGGTTCGGACGCAATGCTCGTGACCGACTCAGGCCAGAATACCGAGTTGGCGGCGCGCCACATCGATCTTAGGACCACAAACGCCTTTTCCGTTTCGGGTGCACTCGCCTCGATGGCCTCCGGTTTGCCCTATGCCATTGCCGCAGGGCTGGCGTGTCCCGGCCGACATGTGCATGCGGTTGTGGGCGACGGCGGCCTTGCAATGCAACTGGGCGAATTTTCCACCGCCGTGCGGCATCGCCTGCCGCTCAGGATCCTGGTCATATGCAATGGAATGTTGAACCAGATCGCCTGGGAGCAGATGATGTTCCTCGGCCACCCGCAATTCGCCTGCGAACTCGCGCCGATCGACTTTGCCGCGGCGGCAGATGCAATGGGGGGAAGAGGTTTCACGATCTCCACATTTGATGAGATCGAGCGGGTTCTTGACGAGGCGTTCGCGGTGGAGGGACCGGTCATTATCCAGGCCAATGTCGATAGATACGAACCGATGATGCCACCGAAAATGCCGAAGGATTACGCAGCAAACTTCAAGAAGGCTCTACCGGAAACCTCTGGCCATCAGCGGATCGAAGAAAACATCGCGCGCGAACCGCTGCTGACGATGATGCGGGGCGGAGAGAACGCTGAAACCGACGGGGACTGATCGGTGCCGGTTGGGAAGGCAGGTGACCGCCCTTGGCTGATTGTTCAGCCACGCAAGCCTCCTGAACGGTTTCCCCGGCATTCATGTTGCACGCATCGGATGTCATGACGTCATGGACGACATCAGCGCCTCTGGTTGGCGAACACACGATCGGTTTACGGTTCAATGCTGTGCATGCTGTTCATTGCGCTTGCGGGTGGCCGCAGCTTTCTTGGCGGAGGTGGACCGTTCGGTCTTGGGTCTCGCAGCCGCGGCCTCGCCGCCCTTGCGGCCACCCTTTTTCGATGGCGCGTGGTTTTCCGCGTGTCCGCGGCCGGCGCCGGATTTCTTGCCACCGCCGCTCTCCTTGTTCACCGTGGCCCAGGCCCTGCGTTCGGCCTCTTTTTCGGGTACGCCACGATCCTCATATCCTTCTTCGATATGTTCGGCCTTGCGCTTCTGCTTGTCCGTATAGGACGATTTGTCGCCGCGGGGCATCGCGTTTCTCCTGTTGTTGAACCGCCCCTAACTCGCCTCGCCAGATGATGTTCCCGCCGGCTGAGGTTCGCGCTTTTCTCTCAGGGGTATCAATTGCTGCCCCTGGGATGCGCATGAAGTCAAAAAACGCCTGTCAGGGAACAATTGTCGCAGTGCCCGGTTCGAGGGCGGCCCGTGCGATGGGCTGTGTGGCCAAGCGCTCCGAAACTGCACCTGGCTTGGTCACCGTGGACGACCTCCCCAACTGGCCTCCTCCAAGATGCTTTTGGGGAGGTCTCTTTTTGAGATATCGCAGTTTCAACCTGTGTTGCCTGCCAGCCCGGGATTCGACCTCGCACACGACCATGTCCTATTTGCCCGCCGCCTTGATGATTTCGGGAGAGGCGCCGTATTTCTGCTTCGTGAGACGGTGGTAGGCAAGGAATTCGCTGGCGGGAAGCGCTTTCGCAAACAGCCATCCTTGACCGAAATCCACACCCTGACCTTCCAGATAGTCCCGCTGGTCTTCCGCCTCGATACCTTCTGCCACGGTGAACAGGCCAAGCGCTTTCGCCATGCCGATGATGTGTGATGTGACCGAACTCGTTGCGGTATCTTTGCCCACCGTGTCGACAAAGGATTTGTCTATCTTCAACGCGTCCAGAGGCAGGCCCTGCAAATATTGAAGGCTGGAGTAGCCGGTTCCGAAATCGTCGATCGCCACCGAATGGCCGTGCTGGCGCGCCTCGGCAAGGGTGACCTTTGCCGCGTTGATGTCGATGAAGCCACGCTCGGTGGCCTCAAGCCAAATCTGCTCGGGCCGGATGTCCGTATGCTGAAGCTTGCTGGCGATGACCGCGAGAACACGCCCAGACTTGATGTCGTCCGCGCAGAGATTAATGGCGATGTGCAGGGTTCGGTCCTCGACAAGCACCTTGCGAAGATCGGCAATGACGGCGTCGATGACCTGATCGGTGATCGGCATGATCAGGCCGCTTTCTTCCGCCAGGGGGACAAACAGGTCGGGGCGGACAAGCGTACCGTCCGGCCGCCTCCATCGCACCAGCGCTTCCGCCCCCACGCAGATGCCCGTCTTCAATTCCACGATCGGCTGGTAATGAACGATGAATTCCCGTTTGCGAACGGCGATCTCGAGCTCCGCGAGTGGCGACAGGCGCCTCTTCGACAACCATGCCACGATGCCGACCACTAAGGCCGCGACGATTGCCCCGGCGGGAAGAAACAAGATCCGTTCACGCCGCACCTGCTCTGCGACGTTGGAACGTGGCTCCATCGCAATCGCCACCAGATCGTCACGGCGGCTGACAGCATAGATGGTGTCTTCCGTCATGCCCTTTTCGGACTTGCCGAGCGGTGCCGGCACGAGGGCGCGGTCAGGTGCATTCAGTTCATTTATCAAAATGCCCCGGTCGTTCGTAAGAGCGAGGGACATGCTGTCGTCCATGAGGATGTCGACAAAACGCGAGGGTTTGACAAGTGCGCCGTGCGCGCCGCGGTGAAGGGCGATCATCCGTGTGCCGCGACTGGCGCTTGGCTCCACGCGAATAGCCACCTCTAATCCCTGACCGGTCGTAAAATCGATCGGCGATTGGCGTATCGTTTCCTGGGTGGCTCCCCAGGAGGTGCATTTTAGAATGCCGTTTTCGAAATATCCGATTTCTTCCACTGACGGTGCATTTATCGTCAGTCTGCGCATCAGTTCTATGTGGTCGTTGGAACAGGAAGGCAAGCGGCCAGCTTCCACATCATCGAGCGCATTCTCTGCGTCCCTGAACGTGTCCGACGCCCGTTGAGTAGCCTGATCGGCAAGCGTCTTCAAAATGTCCTGATCCTTCCTGACCGCGATGATCCATGATGCGTAGGCCATGGTGGCGATCGGTATCATCGCGCCGAGAAGCCCCAGAATTATTCCAGTCGTGATGACGCGGTTTCGTCTTGTTTCCATCACCGGTCCCTCGGCATGTGCAATGCTGGCCCCATAGCCATCAACCCCATGAGATATTCCTGCCGCAGATGGTCGCCTGCCGATGTGCACCCGGAAGGGGCGTCCGAAGGTTTGACCAAATGGCTGCCCTGATCGCTGCATACACGTTTTCGTTGAGCGGGTCTTGATCCGAACTGATCCCTCGACGCAATTCCAAGCTCTGTCGGAATTATCTCAACGATCCGGCCTGCCGTTACGCCGGATTCTTACGGGTGTTTTCTCGGGCTTTGTTAAGGGTCGCTGTTCATCTGAGGTTCATGTGCAGGAGGCGAATTTGTCTCCGGTCGCTCCGCCAAGCGGCACGATAGAGGCTCGTTGTTTGAAAAGAACAACGGGCCTCTTTTGGTTCTGGGGCAAAACTGTATTGCGTTCATCCAAAAGCCGCGCGAATGCGGTGGCCTTGGGTGGAATGTTTCAAGGGGTCAACCCTGGAAGAACGGCACGGATGTGGTCACCCAAGGCCCTGGCCGCCGGGGAGCTCTGCGGGCCGGAGCATTCGATTGCTATGCCGATTGTCGGCAGCGGAGGCAGCCAGCTTTTAACGACGTGCAGATCCGGTGGAACAGCGGTTCTCGTGAGCACGCTGATGGCATGGCCGGATCGCGCAATTGCGATGAGACCCGCTAGGCTGTTGCTGGCAAAGGCGATCCTGTAGCGGCGATTGGCGGTTTCCATGGCGTTGCACGCCGCGCGATGATCCAGCGTCGCCGGTGCCGAAAGAGCGAGCGGCAGCACATCCTTGGCAAGAAGTTCCGTGTCCGGCCTGTCCGCCACCCAGACGAAGCTTTCCCTTCGAAGAACCTCGGAGTGATCCGGTTCCGAGCGCGAAACCAGCGCCATGTCGATCTGACGGCGCTGAAGGAGAGGGCGCAGCTCTATCGTCGGCGCGCAGACCATACGCAAATCCACTTCCGGATAGGTGGCGCAGAAGCCCCTGAGCAATTCGGGAAGAAAGGCGATGGAATAATCTTCGGGACATCCGAGGCTAACCGTGCCTTGGACCGTGGCGCCGTTCATGTCGGCGAGGATTTCGTCATGACGGGCAAGCAGGGTGCTGGCTTGGGCCAGCAGTTTTTCGCCCGCCGCCGTCACCCGTACGCCCGCACCGGTTCGTTGCAGCAACGGTTGCCCCACCTGTTCTTCCAGCCGCTGCATCTGTGTGCTGAGCGCCGATTGCGTGCGCCCCACCTGCGTCGCTGCGGTGCTGATGGAGCCTGCGCGGGCAACGGTGACAAAGTTCTTCAGAAGTGTGAGATCAAGCATGGCGATATCAAAATTATCTATATCCGCTTGAAATACTATCAATTGGACTGCCGCTGCAAGAGCCTGTTATCGTCCGGCAAAATCAGACACAGGGAACCTCGGCATGGACGATCTTTCGAAGAACTTCACATCGTTGAATGCGGAGCCGGCCTTCTGGGCGGCGGCCAACAGACATCTCACCCGTTATGGGCCGGCCTTCGAGGAGATCATTGTTGAGCGGGCCGAGGGGAGTTTCGTTTATGATGCGGATGACCGTGCCATCCTCGATTTCACCTCCGGCCAGATGAGCGCCCTGCTCGGGCACACCCATCCCGACATCGTCGCCACCGTCAACCGGCAGATGGCGTCGGTTGCGCATCTGTTTTCCGGGATGTTGTCCCGTCCCGTGGTCGAGCTCGCGGCGAGGCTGGCAGCTCTCGCGCCGGGTCTCGACCGGGTACAATTGCTGACTACGGGCGCCGAATCCAACGAGGCGGCCATCCGTATGGCGAAGCTCGTCACCGGTGGTCACGAGATCGTCGCTTTCGCCCAGAGCTGGCACGGAATGACCGGCGCAGCGGCTTCCGCGACCTATAGCGCCGGCCGCAGGGGCTATGGCCCTGCAACGGCTGGCTCGCTCGTCATCCCCGCACCGAATGCCTATCGTCCGCGATTCAGGAATTCTGATGGATCGAATGACTGGAAGGCGGAGCTTGATGACGCCTTCGAACTGATCGACCGCCAGTCCACCGGCAATCTTGCCGCCTTCATTGCCGAACCAATTCTGTCGAGCGGTGGCATCCTCGAATTGCCCGTCGGCTATCTTGCCGCGCTCAAGAAGAAGTGCGTCGAGCGCGGCATGCTGCTCATCCTCGATGAAGCCCAGACCGGGGTCGGAAGGACCGGGCACATGTTCGCCTTTCAGCGGGATGGCGTTACACCCGACATCATGACGCTGTCAAAAACGCTGGGGGCCGGCCTCCCGCTCGCCGCGGTAATGACCAGCGAGGAGGTGGAGCAAAAAGCCTTTGAGAGAGGTTTTCTCTTCTATACGACCCACGTGTCGGATCCGTTGCCTGCCGCTGTCGGCGTTACGGTTCTCGACGTGGTGGCCCGCGATGGTCTTGTCGAGCAGGCAATCGCCCGTGGCAACCGCCTGAAGGAAGGCCTTCTTTCACTTCAACAGCGGTTCGAATGTGTCGGCGACGTGCGCGGCCGCGGGCTTCTGCTGGGGCTTGAGGTCGTGGCCGACAGGCATACGAAAGCGCCCGGTTTCGAGCTCGGCGCCCGCATCATGCAGGAGGCGATGCTGCGAGGGCTCAGCATGAACATCGTCAAACTGCCCGGCATGGGCGGTGTTTTCCGCATTGCGCCGGCGCTCACCGTATCCGATGCCGAGATCGACCTCGGGCTGGAAATACTGGCGGACTCAATCGAATCCGCCCAGGCGACGCGGTAGCATGTCGATGCCGGGCTTCTTTCCTGAAAATCAGGCGAGAAGCGCCGGCGTCTTCCGAAGTGCTTCCGCCCAGACCGCGTAACCTGCGGTGTTAAGGTGAACCAGGTCGGGAAGATAATAGCGGAACATCGGCAGGCCGTTTTCCCCCATAAGGCCGGCATTCGGGTCCAGCCAGACGGCGTCGTTGGAGTTTTCGCACCAGTCCTGCGCCATGCGGTTGAAAAGGTCGAATTCGCCACGATAAATCCAGCGCGCGGGGCTGTGCTTGATGGCCAGAACAAAAACCTGCGTCTGCGGCAGCGCCTGCAGGATGCGATGCCTGAGCCCCTGCAGATGTTGCAGCGCCGTGGCCGCCTTTAAGCCATCGCTGGCTATGTCGTTCTCGCCGAAATAGAGCGCCACTCTCCGGGGTCTCAGCGGCAGCAGGAGTTTTTCCATGTAGTGAACGGCCGAGAGGCAGGTGCCGCCCCCAAAGCCGAGATTGACGATGTCGAGCGTGCCCAGATCCTCGGCGATGGAGTTCCATATCCGGAAAGATGAGGAGCCATAAAAGGCAATCGGGTCCTCCGGCAGCCCGAGTCGCTGAAGGCGCGTCAGGATGGTGAGGATATCGTTTTCGTGGCGGCTGGTGCCGATGCTGGGCGGGTAATCGTACATGTTGGTCCCTGGTATTGTGAAGGCCGGACACCAGGTGTCCAGCCGGCGTTTCCATTCAGGAAAGCGTCTTCTGCAGAACCGCCAGGGCTCCCTTCGTCAACGCGTCGTCATCGCCCATTGATATTCTGAGGCCAAATACGCCAGCGGCAATCAGATAGAGATCGTTGAGCCCATCATTGCCCACAATCGCCGCATCGTCTCCCTCTGCGTACCATCCCGCATCGCGGGCCTGCCGAAATTCCTGTCCGATGACCAGCCCACGGACATAAGACCGCAGCTGCTGTGCCGACAGTTTGCCGGCGAGCCCGCCGGTGCGTGCGGAAAACAGCAGCGACAGCATGGCTGCGGATTTTTTGGCCTCTTTCAAACCCCACAGGTATGCCTCCGGATCGTCGACCGGCGGCTGTGCGGAACCGCGCGCGATGAAGGAGTGATTGATGAGGAGGTTGAAGATTTCACCGGTCACGAATGTCTGGAAACCGTCGATCCGCCCTGCCTTCACCCGTGCCCATTTGCTGTGTGTTCCGGGGATGATGAGGGTGACGTCTTCCGTAAGGCCGTGGCCGACGATCTGGGTTTCCTCGCCGCGCATGACATCCGGAAACGGCTGGCGGCCGGGGTCGTTCAGGCCTGGCAGGAATACAAGGTCGGACCCATTGGGCAACGTCCTGCGCACCGTGCCGGCGGCAAGTTCCGCCGGTCCCGCCGGGCAGGGCACATAGGCCACCTCGACCCAGCCGTTGCGGCTGGTGATCATGCCGAGCGCGGCCACGGGCAGAGCGCCGTTTTTTGAAAACCAGGGGGCGAGTGCGCTCATGAGGGCAGGCTCATGTTGCCCTTCGGCAAGGCTCGAAATGCCGTCGGCGGTTTCCAGATGTTCAAGTTCCACCCCGTCGTTACCGACAAGCGCCGCTCGCAATGATGTCGTTCCCCAATCGACGATGATCGATGTCGCCCGTGCTGCCATTTCCCTGAACCTCCTCGTTCATTTCATCTGGGGGCTTGTCATAGGGCTCAAGTCTATGTAGTGTCAATTAGTGAATTCAAGGTATCAATATATGATACTTAATTGGGAGGAGTAAGATGGTGGCTGGCCTGAAGGGAATTTTGCCCGTTTTGCCAACGCCTTTTCTGGCGGATGGCGGTATTGACCAAGCGGGTATGGAGCGACTGGTGATCTTCGCGCTCGAAAAAGGCGTGGATGGTGTGGTGTTCCCGGGTTTTGCCAGTGAGGTTGAGACTTTGGATGCTGCAGAGCGTGCGTCGCTGCTGAAGATCGTTGTTGATGCTGTTGCTGGCCGGGTGCCGGTCGTGGCGGGCGCGAGCGCGGCAGACTGGAGAGACGTGGTTGAACATGGCCGCGCCGCATCTGATCTCGGTATTCGCCACCTGATGGTTCAGCCGCCAAAACCGGTCGGGACGGATGCGCCGGCGCTGATCGAGTTTCTGGGTAAGGTTGTCGAGGCGCTGCCCGGTGTCGAAATCATCCTGCAGAACGCGCCTGCGCCGCGCGGGTCTGATCTGTCGCCGGAGGCGATTGTCGAGATCGTCCGGTCTCTGCCGCAGGTCACCTACGTCAAGGAAGAAACGCTGCCGGCCGGTCCCGCCATCAGCCATATCATCGCCCATGCGCCCTCAACATTGAAGGGTATCATCGGCGGCGGCGGCGCCCGTTACATTCTGGATGAATATGCGCGTGGCGCGACCGCTGCCATGCCGGCGCTGGAGATCGTCGAGGAACACGTGGCAATAGATCGCGCTCTCCGCGCAGGCCGTCAGGATGAGGCCCGGAAAATCTATGTCCGCACTCTTCCGCTTCTGGTTCTGCAGGCGGTTTATCGCATGCGGCTGACCAAGTACGTGCTGGCCCGCCGTGGGGTGATCGAGGGTCTCGGTGTCCGCGCGCCCACCCCGGAACTCGACAAGGCGGCGATTGCCGATATCGACGCCAACCTCGTCGAGCTCGGCCTTGTCGCCCCGGAGGCCGCATGAACAGCCCCGTTGCAACAATCGAAGTCTTCACGCTGACCCAGCCACGCAAGGTTCCCTATCTCGGAGCGCTGCGGGAAGGTGAAGTGGTCAACCCCAATGGATACATCGTCAGAAAGGGCAACCGCACGGTCTATCCAACCTTCGACCGCAGCGTGCTTCTGCGAATGACGACGGAAGCCGGCACCGTCGGCTGGGGTGAGACCTATGGCATCGTTGCGCCCGGTGCGGTGGCGGCTCTCATCAACGACCTGCTGGCCGGTTTCGTGATCGGCCGCGATGCATCCGATCCATCGGCGATCTACGACGATCTTTACGATATGATGCGCGTGCGCGGTTATACCGGTGGCTTTTACGTGGATGCGCTTGCTGCAATCGATATCGCCCTCTGGGATATTGCCGGACAGGAAGCCGGAAAATCCATTCGAGACCTGCTGGGTGGCGGCGTGGACAATTTTTCGGCCTATGTTTCCGGCCTGCCGGAGAAGACGCTGAAGGCGCGCGGAGAGCTGGCGAAATACTGGCAGGATCGTGGCTTCGACGCCTTTAAATTCGCCACGCCCGTTGCCGATGATGGGCCGGCGGCGGAACTTGCCAATCTCCGGCAGGTGCTCGGCCCGCAGGCGAAGATCGCCGCCGATATGCACTGGAACCAGACACCGGAGCGAGCGCTGGAGCTCATCGCAGAAATGCAGCCATTCGATCCATGGTTCGCCGAGGCGCCCGTCTGGACGGAGGACATTGCCGGGCTGGAAAAGGTTTCGAAGAATACCGACGTGCCGATCGCGGTGGGCGAGGAATGGCGCACCCATTGGGATATGCGCGCCCGCATCGAACGCTGCCGTATCGCGATCGTGCAGCCGGAAATGGGCCATAAGGGTATCACCAATTTCATCCGTATCGGCGCTCTCGCAGCCGAACACGGCATCGACGTTATACCGCACGCTACCATTGGCGCCGGCATATTCCTTGCCGCCAGCCTGCAGGCATCGTCGACGTTGCCGACGCTGAAGGGGCACGAATTCCAGCATTCGATCTTCGAGCCGAACCGCCGCCTGCTGGAGGGCGACATGGATTGCCGCGAAGGCAAGTATCACCTGCCGTCGGGTCCGGGACTGGGCGTAAGACCGTCGGAGGCGGCGCTCGCCCTTATTGAACGTATCTGATTTGGTTCTTTGGAGGAGGAAACCATGACCAAAAGAATGAAGAAGCTGGCGCTGGGTACGGCGACCGCCGTTTTGATGACGATGAGCGCCGTTGCCCCTGCCATGGCCGATACCGTCCTGAAATTCATTTCCTGGCAAACGGATGACGCGGGAACGGGTGAATGGTGGCGTTCGGCAATCGCCGCCTTCGAGAAGCAGCATCCCGGCGTGAAGATCGAGTTCACCAAGGCGGAACGCAGCTCCTACGCGGATACGATGACCACGCTTTTCGCTGCCAACCAGCCGCCGCAGATCGTGCATCTCGCATCCTTCGAGTTCCAGATGTTCGCCGACAGCGGCTGGCTGGAGCCGCTCGACCCGTGGCTTAAGAAGGACGGCATCGACATGACCGGCTGGGCCGGTCAGCAGAAATGCGAATGGAACGGTGAGACCGTGTGTATTATGACGAACTACTTCGGCTTCGTCATGGCTTATAACAAGAAGATACTGGATGAGGCGGGCATCGCGGTTCCGAAGACCTATGACGAGTTTCTGGCGGCAGCAAAAGCCACCACCAAGGATTTGAACGGTGACGGTATCATCGACCAGTTCGGGACCGGCCACGAGACCAAGGGCGGTCCCGGGCAATATCTGACGGAGATGCTGAACTACATCCTCGACGCCGGCGCCTACTGGACCGACAAGGACGGCAATATCACCATCGATACGCCGCAGATGGTGGAGGGTCTTTCACGCTGGAAAACCGTCATGAAGAGCGGGATCAGCCCGGTCGACATGAGCGCCAGCGACGTGCGCAAGCTTTTTGCCGATGGCAAGATGGCGATGCGTCTCGACGGGCCTTGGCTTTACGGCACCACCGAGAAGGGTTCAGCCAAGGCTGACATCGTTTACGCGGCACCCCCGCTTCATCCGCCGCTGGGTGGATCGTCCAACGTGCTCGCCATGCCGGCCGATATTCCCGACGACCAGAAGGCGCTCGTCTGGGATTTCATCAAGCTGACGATGTCGCCGGAGTTCCAACGCAGCTATGCCACCCTTGGCGGCAACACCCCGCCAAGCCCCAAGGCCGACGTGTCGGGTGTCGAAAAGACCATCCCGCATTTTCCGGTACTGATCGAGACGATGAAGGCCGCATCCGAGGCGGGTATCGACCGCATTCCGACCGGGCTTGAGCTCTTCTACAATGAATTCAGCAAGATGGTGATGGAAGAAAGCCAGCGGATGATCATTCAGGACCTCGATCCCGCGGAGGTGGCAAAGACCATGCAGGCGAAGGCCGAGGCCATCAAGGGCTGATCCCGTTTTGCCATGGCCCGGCTGGCGGGCCGTGGTTACCATCCGCATCCGGCAGGAGGACCATCCATGACCGCACCCGCTCGGGCCGGGCGCCGCAAGTTCTTTGATCTTGCGCGTCCCAGCCGGCAACATCTCCTCGGCTATATTCTGATCGCACCCGCGGTCCTGATGGTTGCCGCCATCATCGTCTGGCCGCTTGTGCTGGCCATCGACCTGTCTTTCCAGCAGGTCAAGATACCGCGGCTCGGTGGCGCAAGCCGGCCGTTTTCACTCAGCAATTACACCTGGCTTTTCTCATCGCCGGAATTCTGGCTCGCCTGCTGGGTGACGCTGAAGCTGGTTGTCGTCGTCACCGCGGGCAGCGTGGCCGTTGGCCTCAGCACGGCGCTTCTGGCCAATAACCGCTTCAAGGGCCGAACCGTTGCGCGGCTGGGAATGGCGCTGCCCTGGGCAGTGCCGGAAATCATCGCGGTCGTCATCTTCGCGTGGATGTTTGATACGTCCTTCGGGCTGTTCGGATGGCTGGCGATAAAGCTCGGTTTCACCGACCAGATGATCCCGTGGGTGAGCAGTTCGACGGCCGCCTTCTGGGCAGTCGCTATCACCATGGTCTGGAAGGGTTTTCCTTTCGTGTCGATCATGTGCCTCGCTGGTCTGCAATCCATTCCGGCCGATTATTATGCGGCCGCCAAGGTGGATGGCGCGAGCGTCTGGCAGCGCTTCCGCTGGATCACTATGCCGCTTTTGATGCCGGTGCTGGGCGTGACGCTGGTGCTGACGCTTCTGTGGGTGTTCCGCGACTTTTCCATCATCAAGGTTCTGACCGGTGGCGGACCGCTGAGGTCGACCCAGACCCTGTCGATCATGACCTATGACCAGGCCTTCCAGTATCACAATTTCGGCCGCGCCGCCGCCGTCGGCGTGCTGACACTGGTGATCTGTATCGTCGCGAGCCTTCTGATGCTCGGCCGGCGTTCGAAATCGATCTATTGAGGAGGCTTTGATGAAACGGACATTTTTACAGAGCCTTGCCCTTTACGCGACTGTCATCTTCACGCTGGTGATGATCCTGTTCCCGGTCTACTGGCTTCTGGTCACGGCGCTCTCCACCACCGATGAACTGTACCGCCTGCCGCCGACCTTCTGGCCGGATGATGCGCAATGGGACATTTTCGCCAGGGTCTGGGCGGCGAAGCCGATCCTGCTATGGCTGTGGAACTCGATGCTTGCGGCCGTCGGCTCGGTGGCGCTGTCGATGCTCGTCTCCGTCAGCGCCGGTTATGCGCTGTCGCGTTATTCCATGCGGGGCGGCGCGACCATGGGTCTCTTCGTCCTGACGGCGAAGATGCTTCCTGCAACGCTGCTCGTCATTCCGCTGTTTTCGATCTTTTCCAGCTTCGGTCTGATCGGTAGCCTCTGGACACTGGTGCTGGCGCATTCGACCATGATCATTCCTTTCGCCACATGGATGCTGAAAGGCTATTTCGACACCATTCCGAAGGAACTGGAGCAGGCCGCGATGGTCGACGGTTGCTCGCCGATCGGTGCAATGGTCCGGGTCGTGCTTCCGATCGCCACACCCGGTCTTGCTGCCACGGCACTTTATGCCTTCGTGCTCAGCTGGGCGGATTACGCCTATGCCCGCACCTTCCTCGTCAACTCGCCGGACAACTGGACGGCCAATCTCGGCATCACCACGATGCAGGGCGAATACGTCACCTACTGGAACGACATTTCCGCCGCATCCGTGTTCATCGCGCTGCCGATCATCGCAATCTACCTGTTTCTGGAACGTTATTTGGTCGGCGGACTCACCGCTGGCGCGGAGAAATAAGCATGGCCAATATTTCCATTCGCAATGTCAGCAAGTCCTATGGCGCCCTCAACGTGCTCAGGCCCTTTTCGCTCGAGATCGAAAACGGCGAGTTCGTGGTGCTGGTCGGGCCTTCCGGCTGCGGCAAGTCGACGATGCTGAAAATCCTTGCGGGCCTTGAACCGGCAAGCGAAGGGCAGATCTTCATCGGCGAAAACGAAGTCACGGATCTGGCGCCGGGTGACCGCGACATCGCCATGGTGTTTCAGAATTACGCGCTTTATCCGCACCTGACGGTCCGGCAGAACATCGGCTTCGGCCTGAAGATGCGCGGCACGGACAAGACGGAGATTGATCGCCGGGTGGATGACGCGGCGCGCATTCTCGAGGTAACGCCCTATCTCGATCGCAAACCAAAGGATCTTTCGGGCGGACAGCGGCAGCGCGTGGCGCTCGGCCGCGCCATCGTGCGTCAGCCGCAGGCCTTTCTGATGGACGAACCGCTGTCCAACCTCGATGCCAAGCTGCGCGTCCACATGCGTGCCGAAATCGGCGCCCTGCACAAGCGTATCGGTGTCACCACCGTTTATGTGACGCATGACCAGGTGGAAGCCATGACCATGGCGGACCGGGTGGTTATCATGCAGGGCGGCATCATCCAGCAGATCGCGGCGCCCGATGAGCTTTTCAACAATCCGGCCAACCTCTTTGTCGCCGGTTTCATCGGATCGCCCGGCATGAATTTCCTCAACGCGGAACTGCGTGACGGCGCACTGACTGTTTTCGGACAGAAGGTAAAGCTGCCGGCGGCATCTGCCAGGCAGGGTAGCGTGATCGTGGGCTTGCGGCCAGAGCATCTCGTTCTGGGCGATGGGCCGGTGACCTTCAGCGTTCGCCCGACGCTGGTGGAAAGTCTGGGATCGGAAAAATACGTCTATTTCGATGCGGAAGGCGCAAGGGTCGCAGATGGCGAGGAGGGCAGATCCAAGGGGCTGATCGCCCGTGTCTCGCATAGCGGCAACCTTCGGGCTGACGAAGCGCTTCAGCTCGGCTTTGATCCGGCACAGCTTTATCTCTTCGACGCAAAGACCGGAGCACGGCTATGATCCTCGTCACCGGATCGGCAGGCCGTGTGGGTCGTGCTGTCGCCGCTGCCTTGCGTATGGACGCTCGGGCGGTCCGCGGCTTTGACCTTCGTCCGTCGGGTACGGGCGGTGAGGAGGTCGTCGGATCGCTGGAGGACGGGCAGGCGCTGTCCAAAGCCATGGAAGGTGTGAGCGCCGTTCTGCATCTCGGGGCCTTTATGTCATGGGCGCCGGAGGACCGGGACCGCATGTTTGCGGTCAATGTCGAAGGCACGCGCCGTCTTCTGGATGCGGCCGCAGCCGCAGGCGTGCAGCGGTTCGTCTTCGCCTCTTCAGGAGAAGTCTATCCGGAAAACCGCCCCGAATTCCTGCCGGTCACCGAGGATCATCCGCTTCGCCCCAATTCGCCCTATGGCCTGACCAAGCTTCTGGGCGAGGAACTGGTTCGCTTTCACCAGCGGACTGGCAGCATGAAAACCGTGATCCTGCGCTTTTCTCATACGCAGGATGCGGCTGAGCTGCTGGATGAAGACAGCTTCTTCTCTGGCCCGCGTTTTTTCCTGCGGCCGCGCATTCGACAGCAGCAGAATTTCGGGAACGTTGCGATTGCCGAACTGCTACAGTCCCGGGATATCGGCGAAGCGTCGCATATATTGGCGCGCAATGAAAACGGCCGGCCATACCGCATGCACATAACCGATACACGCGATATGGTGGCGGGGATCCTGCTCGCCCTCGATCACCCTGACGCGGCGGGCTGCATCTTCAATCTCGGCGCGGATGAGCCCTCCGATTTCGCCGAGCTTCTGCCGAAAATTGCCGCGGTGACCGGCCTCCCCATCGTGACTGTCGATTTTCCCGGCGACGGCGTTTATTACCATACGTCCAACGCGCGGATCAAAAACACTCTGGGGTTTGAGGCACAATGGACGATGGACCGGATGCTGGAAGAGGCGGCCGCCGCAAGGCGGCAGCGTCTCGCGAAGGAGACGCGATGAAACCCGAGACACCGGGCGGCACCGCTGCGCTGGCGAAGGGGTTGACCCTTCTCGACATGGTGGCCGATGCGCCGGAGCCGCCGCGTTTTGCAGAACTGTTGCGGGCCTCCGGCCTGCCCAAGCCGACTTTTGCCCGTATCCTGCGCACCCTCATAGCCTATGGGCTCGTCCGTCAGGATGAGGCGCGTGGAACCTATGTTCTGGGCCAGCGCTTTCTCGAAATGTCCCACAAAGTCTGGGAGAGCTTCGATCTGGTATCGGCCGCGACACCCGAACTCGAGAGGTTGGCTGCCGAACTGGGCGAGACCGTAGCGCTCTGCCGGCTGGACGGTATCATGACGCAATATCTCGCGGAACGTTCTCCAAACGGTCTCTCCGTGCGGGTGGAAGTGGGACGCCGGGTTCCTTTGCATTGTACCGCGCCGGGCAAGGCGCTGCTTGCCTTTCAGGACCCCGCTGTCGGCCGTTCCCTGCTCGATCGGCTGACGCTCGATGCGCAGACGCCGCGGACGATTACCACACTCGATGCACTTCAGGCCGATCTGACGCTGACGCGGGCGAGGGGTTACTCGATCTCCTATGAGGAGCACCTGCCAGGGGTGAATTCCGTTGCCGCACCCGTCATGGGCCGTGACAATACGCCGATGGGTGTGCTTGTCGCGCTCGGGCCGTCGTCGCGGCTCGATGCGTCCAACATTCATCCTGCCGGGCGTGAACTGATTGCCGCTGCACGCCGGATTACCGGCGCCGCCGGGGCTGTCGCCATCAGCTCGCGGCCACGACCGCGTTCGGCAACAGGACGCCCCAGCGCCGAACTCAGCTGCATTCTTCCCTGGGGGGCGCAGCTTGGGGAAAGCCCGGTCTGGCATGAAGGCGAAAACGCGCTCTACTGGGTGGATATTCTGCACCCCGCCGTCCATCGTTTCGATCCCGCCACCGGCCGTAACGAAACCTGCGAGACAGGTAAGCTGGTCAGTGCCGTCATTCCAGTCTCCGGAGGGCGATTGCTGGTGGCGTCGCAGGATGGCGTCGAATGGCTGGACTTCACTTCGGGCCGGCTGACACCCTTCGTCAGCCCGGAGGCTGGCATTGGCGATAACCGCTTGAACGATGCCAAATGCGGGCCGGACGGCGCCATCTGGGTCGGGTCGATGCGCATCGATGCCTCCAAGCCCACCGGCGCGCTTTATCGGATCAATGCCGATGGGGCATTCGAACGCAAGGAAGGCGGCATCGTCGTCTCCAACGGTCTCGGCTGGAGCCCCGATGGCAGGACGTTCTATTTCGTCGATACGGTGCCCGGCCTTATCCATGCCTATGATTGTGATCCGACGACCGGCGCCCTGTCGCAGCGCCGCGAATTTGCCCGTATTCCCGTGGCCGACGGCCGTCCGGACGGCCTCGCCGTGGATGCGGAAGGCGGGGTGTGGTGTGCGATCTGGGACGGCTGGTGCGTGCGCCGCTATCTTCCGAACGGCAAGCTGGATCAGGTGATCGAGATGCCGGTGCCGCGCCCGTCGAGTGTGGCCTTCGGCGGGCCGGACCTGTCGACGCTCTTCATCACCAGTGCCCGCACGCGCCTGCCGGCATCCACGCTCGCCGACGCCCCGCTGTCTGGTGGCCTGTTCTCCTGCCGCCCCGGAATTGCCGGCGCGCGCATTTCACTGTTCGAAGGATAAATTATGCGTCTTGAAAGCGTCTTTGGTTTGAAAGGCCGCACGGCGCTCGTCACCGGTTCCAGCCGCGGCATAGGGGCAGCCATAGCGGAAGGGCTGGCGGGGGCCGGCGCGCATGTCATCCTGCATGGCGTGAAGCCGGGTGCGACAACCGCCGTGCGGCAACGCATCGCGGACGGCGGTGGCTTGGCCCAAGAGCTGGCGGGTGATCTCTCCGAACCGGGCGCCGGGCGCGATCTTGTCGAGCGCGCCGAGACGGTCGCACCGGTTGATATTCTCGTCATCAATGCGAGCGCCCAGATCAATGCGGTACTGTCGGAGCTGAAGCCCGATGATCTGGCGTTTCAGCTGGCTGTCAATCTCGGGTCGACAGTGGACATGCTGCAGACGATCCTGCCGCGCATGGCGTCGCGAAAATGGGGAAGGGTGGTTTCCATCGGCTCGGTCAACCAGTTGCGGCCGAAGGGCATCGTCACCGCCTATGCCGCCACCAAGGCTGCGCAGCATAATCTGATCCAGAGTCAGGCGCGCGACTATGCGAAGGACAATGTTCTCCTCAACACTCTAGCGCCCGGTCTGGTCGATACGGATCGCAATGCCCATCGCCGGGACGAAGACCCCGAAGGCTGGGCTGAATATGTCCGGACCCTGAACTGGATGGGGCGAGCCGGTCAGCCGGAGGAAATGGTGGGGGCCGCCATCTTCCTGTCTTCGCAGGCCTGCAGCTTTATGACCGGCGAGAGTATTTTCCTGACGGGCGGTTATTGACTTCTCCGCATATCCTGCGCGGAGAAGCGTTTTTGAAGCGTCTACTCATGAGAAGCGGTGCGGTCCGTCCGTTTCAGTGTCTGCCAGCCCGGATCATTCGGCGGGCTGCGCTGCCGGAGACCCACCCGGATGCCTTCGCTCCGCCGAGAGGCTGCGCTGACCAAGCCCAATGATCGTCACCGTTGAAAGGCTTGCGGCGACCGACACCCAGAAGCCATTGTCCGGGCCGAAATTGTCGATCACCCATCCCGAGACGAAAGCGCCCAGTGCCATGCCGATACCGATACCGGTCATGACCCAGGTCACGCCTTCCGTCAGCATCGATTCCGGCACCCGGCGTTCAATCAGGCCGAAAGCGGTGATGAAAATGGGAGAGATTGCCACACCGCTGAGGAACACGGCAAAGGCAAGCAGGGCGACACTGGATGCCGCGACGAGGAGCGGCAGCGCCGTCAGGGCAAGAACGCTGACAGCGATCAGCAATTGCCGGTGCAGCGGCGTTTTCGGGTTGAGCGCACCAAGAAGCAGGCCGACGACGAAAGAGCCAATGGCATAGACGCCGATGACGAGGCTGGCTGCTTCCGGCTGGCCGAGTTCCTTGGTGATGGCGACGGCGCTCACCTCGGCGGTGGCGAAAGTCGAGCCGACGAAGATCAGCGCGACCGTGATGATCTGTACCGGACGCAGCCATATTGCAGAACGCTGCCGACGGCCGCCCTCGACCGGACGCACTTTGGGTTCTGTGGATCGCTGCAGAAGAAAGGCAAATGTTCCGACCGCCAGAAATGCCGTGCTGATCATCATGCCCGCTTCTGGAAAAAGCGAAACCGCAAGCCCGACGGAAAGCGATGCACCCGCAATGTAGACAAGTTCGTCAGCCGCGGATTCGAAGGCAAAGGCCGTATTCAGTTCCGGCCGGTCCCGAAAGAGTTCCGTCCAGCGGGCCCGCATCATGGCGGGGATGCTTGGCATGGCGGCGGCGAGGAAAGCGGAAAGAAACAGCGTCCAAGCCGGCCATCGCTGATTGGTGGCGATGATCAACGCCGCAAAGGCGAGGACGGATAGAATGGTCGCGGGGATGAGAACGCTGCTTTGGCCCCGGCGGTCCACCAGCCGCGAGATTTGCGGCGCGACGGCGGCATTGGTCAGCGCGAAGGTTGCTGATACGGCGCCTGCCAGCCAATATTCGCCATGCGTTTGCGACAACATGGCCACGATGCCGATCGGCGCCATGGCGATGGGGAGGCGGGCAAAGAAACCTGCAGCTGAAAAGCCTTTGGCGCCTGGAACCCGGAAAATTTCTCTGTATGGATTAGACATCGGATGCACCTTGTTTAGGGAGTATCCACCACACACATACGTGGCGTATGTGAATGAAATAATTGCATACGCGGCGTATGTCAACTAATATACGCGACGTATGTAGATGCTGGAGCAAAAATGCGCAAACCTCGCAGTGAAATGATTGCTGAAACGCGGGCAAAGCTGCTGGCTGCCGGACGCAGGGCGTTTGGCAGTATTGGTTATGCTGAGGCCTCCATGGATGATTTTACCGCCGAGGCAGGGTTGACCCGTGGTGCGCTCTATCATCATTTCGGGGACAAAAAGGGTTTGTTGCTGGCGGTGGTGGCCGAGATCGACGCGGAGATGACAAAAAGGCTTTGCGAGATTTCTTCGAGAGCCTCGACGCGTTGGGAAGGGTTTGTCGAGGAGAATGTCGGCTATGTCCGTATGGCGCTTGAACCGGAAATCCAGAGGATCATGTTTCGCGATGGACCGGCCGTCCTTGGCGATCCATCCCGCTGGCCAAATGCCAATGGCTGTATCTCCGCTGTTTCGCGCAGTCTCGATGCGCTCAAGCAGGAGGGAACGATCGCCGATATCGATTCCGAGGCGTGTGCCCGTTTCATCAATGCGGCAAGCAGCAGCGCAGCCCAGTGGATTGCCAATTCTGACGATCCGGAAACAACGTCGGAACGGGCCGTGAGGAGTTTCCGGACCTTTCTGGATGGATTGCGCATCAGCAAGGGCTGATCCCCGGGCGCCAGTGCCCGACACCCGATCCTGCAATGTTATCTCGCCTGCCCGGCATGAATCGGGAAAAGCAGCTGCACCCTTGCGCCCTCACCGGGCTTTGAATGGATGTGGGCTTCGCCACCGCTCTGGCGCACGAAACCATAGACCATGGCAAGTCCCAGGCCTGCGCCTCCATGGTCCCCCCGGGTGGTGAAATAGGGTTCGAAGGCCTTGTCCACGGCCTCCGGCGTCATGCCGATGCCCTCGTCCGAGACGGTTATCGCCAGAGTATCCTTCTCGCAGGCCGCCTCGATTGAAATCAGGCCGCCCTCCGGCATGGCGGCCGCGGCGTTGAGGCAGAGATTGAGGATGGATTGCTCGAAGAGGGCGGGGTCGAGCGGGATGGCGGGAAGATCATCATCGAGATCGAGTGCAATACGGCATTTGGGGCCAACCGCGATCTCGAGAATATCGGCCATGCCGCGCAGTAGATTGGCCACGTTAATGCAGCTTGGATGGATGGGCTGCTGGCTGCCGATGGTCAGCATGCTGCTGGCCAGGGAGCGGCCGCGATCAGCTGCCTTGCGAATGCGGGCAATATGCCGGTTCTGGCGGTCATTGAAACCGGCCTCTCGCTCCAGAAGGCCGAGGCTGCCGGTGATGATGCCGATCATGTTGCCCACCTCGTGGCTGACCTGGTGGGTCATGCGCATGATGCCGTCCAGCCGCTGGGCCTTGACTGCTTCCGCCTCCTGCCGGTCTAGCGCGGTCACATCGCGGGCAAGCAGCACGATGCCGCCATCCGGCTGGCGCGACATCGATATTTCTATAACCCGCTGGTCGGCGGTTCGATGCCGCACCACGGCGCGCTCCAGCAGCTTCCCATGCCCACCATCGAAGGGCAGCAGCGTCGAATCGATTTCGGGAATGGGCTCGACGAACCGGCGGATCGGCAGCTTTCGGGACGAGCCGGAGCGCCCGACAAGTTCGATGATGCGGCGGTTCATGGTGATAGGCCGCCCGGCCGGATCGAACAGCGCTATTCCCTCATTCATGTTGCGGAATGTGGAGCGAATGGTGCGGGCTGCGGCTTCGGCCGTACGCCTGAGGCGAGAGACGCGGTCGACGCTGTCGTGGAAGGCGCGAAACGCGTCGAGCAGGCGGATGAGCTCCGTCTCGGGACCCGTATAGGAGGGCGGCCCGACATCCGTTTCCCCCTTGGCGAGGGCATTCATGCCGTTGGAGAGCGTCACGATCCCGCGCGAGACACGCATCACCGACCGGATCGAAAAGATCGCCACGATGAGAACCAACAGCGAGGCAACGGCGACAATGATCAGCAGCCGGTTGAGAGCATCGGAGGTGGAGATAAGGTCTTCGTTCAGACTGCGCGCGACCGCGTCGCCCTGCGTTTCGGTCACATGCGAAAGATCGCGCGAGACGGTGTGAAGGCGCGAGACCGAGGCGCGGATCGCAAACATCTCCAGAAGGTAACGGCTCTGGGCCTCGAAAACCCGCTCATAGGGCTGAAGCTCGGCGATGGGCAGGCGCTCGCCCGGATAACCCTGCTGACGCGCCGTTGTTTCCGCCACATAGCGGCGGCGCAGTTCGCCAAGCTGAAAAAGACTGTCGGACGCGGACGCGGCCTGTACGATGCCGTTCATCCGCCGGCGCAGCTCCGGATCGAGGATACCCTGACCGGTGGCGATTTCGCCAAGCGCGGCTGCCGCCTCCGCCTTGTGGCCCTGCGCGGCATCGGCATCCTTAGCGAGATCGAGTGTCTGCGCTCGGATACGCTGCAGCAGTTCAACGATACGCTCACTCGCAAAGCCGCGTGCTGCCCGCTCGCCGCTGCCCGGCTCTGTCATCTGCAGAAGCAGATCGACCTGCTGGACAACGGAGCGGCTTTCGCTGGAAACGCGATAGGGCGAGGCGGCATTCATCAGGAAAGGTGCACTGGAGACGAGATCGGAGACCTGCCGCGAGACCAGCGAGGCCTTGGCGAGACTGGAGAAGGCCTGCAATCCATAGGCCGCCATTTCATCGCGGGCGCGCTGCAATCCGTAAATCGCGATGGCGGACAGGCTGAATACGAGGACGCAGGTAAAGACGATCGCAAAGGGCAGGCGAAAGGCGATGGAGGAAAGGAAGGAGCGGCTGATCACGGGTAGGGCTCGCCCTCATCGGTGTGGAGCACGTAACCCTTGCCGCGCCGGGTCTTGATATGGCGCGGCAGATCGGGGTTTATCTCGATCTTGCGCCTCAGCCGCAGCACCAGCACGTCGACGTTTCTGTCGATATAACGGTCGCTCTCCGAACCCAGCCTGTCGAGAATCTGGGAACGGCTGACGGGCTGGTTGGGCGTCTCGGCAAGAATTTCCAGAAGCGCGAATTCGGCGCTCGTCAGTGTCCGGCTGCGGTCCGCGAGGCAGACAGCGCGGCGTGCATCAAGATCAATCGCCCAGTCCCCAAGCCGCAGCGCCGCGCGCCCGTGGTCACGCTCGCTGTCCTTCTCCTGTTTTAGCGAGGGAATTGTCCGGCGCAGGACGGCCTTGATCCGCGCCGTGAGCTCGATTGGTTCGAAGGGTTTGACCACGTAGTCGTCGGCGGCGGTTTCCAAGCCGAGCACCCGGTCGGCGGCACTTCCGGCGGCGGTAACCATGACGATGCCGATGTCGATCTGGCTGCGCAGCCGCTGGGCGAAGGTGCGCCCGGACGTGCCAGGCAGATTGTGATCGACGAGGACGAGCTGCATCCTGTCCTTTGCCAATATCTCGTCGGCCTCCTCTGCGGAGCGCGCACAGGTGGGCAGCCAGCCCTCGGCCTCGACGAGATCCGAGATAAGCTCGGCCATATCCGGATCGTCCTCGACGATCAGAATGCGAACCTTCTGATTAAGCACTGCAACTTCCTCCCGCCACCATCATAGGCATGGTGGCGGCTATCTTCAAAGGCTCGCTGGTTATCTCTCCTGTCATAATTGTAATATCTGTAATCTTGTTCGGCAGTGCGGTGAAAGATTGGTAACCATTCTTCGATTGCGGTGCGGACAGGATGTGACATGCTGTTGATGGAGACGGAAACGGGGAGGTTCCAGGCAGGGAGGCTTAATTGAAAGCACTGACCGCACTTGCGGCGAGCATGGTCCTTTGGCTGTGCGGCGCAGAGTATGGCATGGCCGAACCGAAGTTGAACGTCCTGTGCGGCGTCGATGAGGCCTGGTGCGTGACCATGCAGCGGGCATTCGAAGCCAAGACCGGACTTGAAATTTCGATGGTTCGCAAAAGCACCGGCGAAATTCTCGACCAGATTCGCGCCGAGCGATCCCATCCGACAGTCGACGTGTGGTGGGGCGGCACCGGCGATACACATTTGCAGGCAGGTTCCGAAGACCTGCTGGACGAATATCGGCCCGCCAATCAACAGGATCTGTTGCCCTGGGCGCAGAACTTCAATGCGATGTCCGGGTCGAAATCGGCTGGAATTTATGCTGGCGCGCTTGGTTTTGCCTATAATTCGGAACTGCTTGCCAAAAACAGCTTACCCGCTCCCACCTGCTGGAAGGATTTGGCCAAGGACGTCTATCGCGGCCATATCCTGACCGGCAATCCGAACTATTCCGGCACGGCCTTCACCATGCTCGCCACGCTGGTGCAGCTGTTCGGCGAGGAAGAAGCCTTTGGTTTCATGACGAAGCTGAACCTCAATGTCGTGGGTTATACCAAGGTCGGTTCGGCACCCGTCAAGGCGGCGGCGCGGGGTGAGGTTCTTATCGGGATTTCCTTCATGCATGATGCCGTGACCCAGAAGATCGAGGGTTTCCCGCTGGTCATCGTCGCGCCCTGCGAGGGCACCGGCTACGAGATCGGGGCGGTCAGCATTGTCAAGGGCAACCACAATACGGCGCTTGCGCAGACCTTCGTGGAATTTGCGCTGAGCCCTGAAGGACAGGAAACCGGCGCCATCGCCGGCCAGAACCAGGTGCCGTCCAACGCCCGGGCGACATTGCCGCTGACGGCACCTGATATATCGATGATCAAGATGGTGGATTACGACTTTGCCACCTTCGGCCAGCCGGAAGAGCGAAGTCGATTATTGAGCCGCTTCGACAGCGAGATTCACCCGAGCCAGACCCAGTAGGGCCAAATACCAAAAACCCCGAAACGACAGCACGCGCGCCACAAGGTGCCGCGACCGGCAGCGCCATGTCTGCGCGCGCCCCGAAATTCAGACGCAAGCTACAGGAGGATAACCATGCGACTGACGATACTTTCCACTCTGCTTTTTGCCGGTACGGCACTGAGCGCCGTTTCCGCGCAGGCGGCCGGCGAACTGAACCTGATCTGCTCGGCCGATGTCGTCATCTGCGAACAGATGAAGGGCGATTTTGAAAAATCTCATGACATCAAGGTCAATATGGTGCGCCTGTCTTCGGGCGAGACCTATGCCAAGGTGCGCGCGGAAGCCCGCAACCCGAAAACCGATATCTGGTGGGCCGGCACGGGCGACCCGCACATGCAGGCAGCCTCGGAAAACCTGACGCTCGAATACAAGTCGCCGATGCTGGACCAGTTGCAGGACTGGGCGGTCAAGCAGGCGGAGAGCACGGGTTACCGGACTGTCGGCGTTTATGCCGGTGCCCTGGGCTGGGGTTACAACACCGAGATATTCAAGTCCAAGGGTTACAAGGAGCCAAAGTGCTGGGCCGACCTTCTGGCGCCGGAACTCAAGGGCGAAATCCAGATCGCCAATCCGAACTCTTCGGGTACCGCCTATACCGCGCTTGCCTCACTTGTGCAGATCATGGGCGAGGATCAGGCCATCGATTACCTGAAGAAGCTCAACGCCAATATCTCGCAATATACCAAGTCCGGCTCCGCACCGGTCAAGGCGGCGGCGCGCGGCGAGACGGCGCTCGGCATCGTCTTCATGCATGATGCGGTGGCCCAGACTGCGGAAGGTTTCCCGGTCAAGTCAATCGCTCCGTGCGAGGGCACGGGTTACGAGATCGGCTCCATGTCGATCATCAAGGGCGCCCGCAACCTCGACAATGCCAAGACCTGGTACGACTGGGCGCTGAAGCCGGAGGTCCAGTCGCGCATGAAGGACGCCAAGTCCTTCCAGCTGCCGTCCAACAAAACGGCGGAAGTGCCGAAAGAGGCACCGAAGTTCGAGGACATCAAGCTCATCGACTACGACTTCAAGACCTATGGCGATCCTGCCAAGCGCAAGGCGCTGCTGGAACGCTGGGATCGCGAAGTTGGTGCGGTCGCCAACTGATCTGAACTCCGGCGATCGGCATCCCGGCTTTTGAAGCCGGGGTGTCCGCCACGCTTTCATCGGCATGAAACAAGCGAGGTCGGCCATGACACGTGGCAATCGCAGGCTGGACATCGTCCTGGCGTTCGGGGCTTTCGCCCTCATTCTTCTTCCCTGGTATCGCATCGAAGGCGGCTTTTACAGCTTCCGCTGGCTGTCCGGGTTTTTCTCCTCCGCCAGCAATGCGCCAGGTGTGTTGCAGATACTGTCTTATGGAAAACCATGGCTGGTCGGCATTGTCATTTTCTTCCTTGCCGCATGCCTTGTCCGGCCGATCCGTGATCCGATGCGCCGGGGCGGTTTGCTTGCATTCATTGGCGCTGCTGGTCTCGTCTTCCTCGCCTTGCAAGGGCTGGCCATCGGCTTTACCGGCTGGGCCTGGACAATCAGCGAAAATCTCTTCGGCATGCTCGCCGATGGCCAGCCGTCCATGGGGGCGGGGGCCGTCGTCATGTCGTTCGTCTTCGTGCTTCTTTTTGCCTTCGGGCTTGCCGAACGTGGTGTCATGAAGGGCGATGCCTTTGTCGTCGGCGCCATTTCCGTTCTGGTTTTCCTCGTTACGGTTTTTGTCTTCTATCCGATCGGGAGTATGCTGGTTGCGTCCGTTCAGGATTTCGACGGCTCCTTTAATGCCGATGGATTCATTCGCAATATCAAGGATCCCGGCATATGGAGCCTTGGCTGCGTCGTGGGTGAGGAGCGCTGCGGTGTTGCCTGGCGCACGCTCTTCCTCGCGCTGATGACCGCCTTCGGTTCGACCGTGCTCGGCCTTGGCTTTGCCCTGATCGCCACCCGTACGCGCTTTCCCTTCAAGAAGGGACTGCGGCTCCTGACGGTGCTGCCAATCATAACGCCGCCTTTCGTTATCGGTCTTGCCCTGACGCTGCTCTTCGGCCGCGCCGGCGTCGTCACCGAATGGCTTTCCTATCTCTTCGGCATTGAGCCGGGTCGCTGGCTTTATGGCATGACCGGCATCTGGATCGCGCAGGTTCTTTCGTTCACGCCCATCTCGTTTCTGGTGCTGATCGGTGTAGTCGAAGGGGTGAGCCCCTCCATGGAAGAAGCCTCTCAGACGCTGCGCGCCGACCGCTGGCGCACTATCTGGCGGGTTTCCCTGCCGCTGATGAAGCCCGGTCTCGCCAATGCCTTTCTCATCGGCTTCATCGAAAGCATGGCGGATTTCGGCAACCCGCTGGTGCTTGGCGGCACACACGGCGTCCTGTCGACGGAAATCTTCTTTGCTGTCGTTGGTTCGCAGAACGATCCGTCGCGCGCCGCGGTCCTGGCGATCATCCTGCTGTGTTTCACGCTTTCGGCCTTCCTTGCCCAACGCTTCTGGCTGGCAGGCAAGAATTTCGCCACGGTGACGGGAAAGGGCGACAGCGGCGCGCATATCGCGCTTCCGCGTGGCCTGTCCATCGGCGTTCATGCCGTTGTCGTGCCGTGGATGGTCTTCACAATCGTCGTTTATGGCATGATCCTTGTGGGCGGTTTCGTGAAGACCTGGGGTCTCGACAATTCCCTCACCTTCGACCATTACCTCCGCGCATTTTCCGTGAGTTTCTCCAACGGCTCCATCGCGTGGACCGGCGTTGCCTGGAACTCGTTCTGGACGACCATGAAGATCGCGCTGATTTCCGCTCCGCTCACCGCCGCAGTCGGTCTCCTGACGGCCTATATCATCGTGCGGCAGAAATTTGCCGGGCGGAACCTGTTTGAATTTGCGCTGATGATGAGCTTTGCCATTCCCGGCACGGTCATAGGCGTCAGCCACATCATGGCCTTCAACCTGCCTCCGGTGGAAATGACCGGCTCGGCGCTGATCCTGATCGCCTGCTTTGTGTTCCGTAACATGCCGGTCGGTGTGCGCGGCGGCATTGCGGCGATGAGCCAGCTGGACAAGAGCCTCGACGAGGCCTCGCTGACGCTGCGGGCCAACAGTTTCCGCACCATTCGCAAGGTCATCCTGCCGCTCCTGAGGCCCGCGATCACGGCCGCACTGGTCTATTCCTTCGTGCGCGCCATCACCTCGATCAGCGCCGTCATCTTCCTCGTCAGCGCCGAATACAACATGGCGACGTCCTACATCGTCGGCCTCGTCGAAAACGGCGAATATGGGGTTGCGATTGCCTATTCCTCCATGCTGATCGTGGTGATGATCACCGTCATTGCCGGCTTCCAGTTCCTCGTTGGCGAGCGTCGGCTGCGGCGCGAAAACCGCGTCGCTGGCCTACCATCCGCTTCCCCCGTTCCTCTTGCCCAGGAGAAAACCGCATGATTTCCGTTAAGCCCGGCTCCGTTACCTTCAAGAATGTCCGCAAGACCTTCGGTGCTTTCACCGCCATACCGGACCTGTCGCTCACCATCGAACCAGGCACGCTGGTAACTCTGCTCGGCCCATCCGGCTGCGGCAAGACGACGACGTTGCGCATGCTGGCGGGCCTCGAACACCCGACGTCCGGCCGCATTCTCATCGGCGATCAGGATGTCACGATGCTGCCAGCCAACGAGCGCGATGTCTCGATGGTCTTCCAGTCGTATGCGCTGTTCCCGCACATGACGGCGCTCGACAATGTTGCCTATGGCCTGCAATCCTCCGGGCTACGCAAGGCGGAAGCGCGGGAAAAGGCGGAAGAGGGGCTGAAGCTTGTCGGCCTTGCCGGCATGGGGCATCGCCTGCCTGCCGAACTTTCCGGTGGGCAGCAGCAGCGTGTCGCGGTTGCCCGTGCTCTGGTGCTGGAGCCGCAGGTGCTGCTGCTGGACGAACCTCTTTCGAACCTCGATGCCCGCCTTCGCCGCCGGGTCCGCACCGAAATCCGTGAATTGCAGCAAAGACTTGGCTTCACTGCGGTTTACGTGACGCATGATCAGGATGAGGCGCTCGCCGTCTCCGACCGCATCATCGTGATGAAGGATGGAGAGATCGCCCAGTCTGGCGCCCCGCGCGAGCTGTATGAGGCTCCAGCCTCCGCCTTCATTGCCGATTTCATGGGTGAGGCGAATGTCGTGGGCTGCGAAGTGGTAAGGCTGGATGGACCGGACGCAATGGTCCGCGTTGGGGGCATCGATTATCGGCTTTCCGCAGGCAACGCCAGGCTGGGGCCGGCGAAGCTTGCGGTTCGCCCGGGCTCGATTTCAATCGGTCAGCCCGGCGGGCAGGGGGTTGCCGGGCGGGTGCTGCACTGCGCGTATCTGGGCGGCCACGTGGAATACGAGGTGGAAACCGAGATCGGCACGCTTTTCATCATCGATCATATGGCGGAAACCGGCCTGCCGCCGGCAAGCGACGTCACACTCGGCTTCAGGAACCGCGGGATCGCTTTGATCCAGGCCTGATCCCCAAGCAAGCCAGATGCGGTTCCGGCCCGCTTCTGGCTGTCGACGCGCGGTCAGCACGCGGCATTCCAGATCGCCGCCGTGCCGGGCGAATAGCTCCGGCAGACGAATCAGTCCTCATGTCCGGCTCCGGAAAGGACACGACATCGCGCCAGTGATGAGAAATTGCAGGCTCCTCGATACAGTTTTTCCTGTGTGAAGAAAAACCGGTTGTTCCGGCGGATTTCTGTTTACTTTTGCCGAGGTTGCGCGCCATCACGCTGACTGAATTCGCTGCCAGGCGTATCGTAAACCATGGAGGATGAGATGAAGGCACTGGTGCTGGAAGAAAAAGGGAAGCTCGCGCTCAGGGACTTTGACATTCTCGGTAAACTCGGACCGAAGGATGTGCGTATCCGCACCCACACGGTCGGCATTTGCGGCTCCGACGTCCATTATTATACACATGGCAAAATCGGACATTTCGTCGTCAACGCCCCAATGGTGCTCGGGCACGAAGCCTCTGGAACGGTGATCGAAACCGGCGCCGAGGTAACGCATCTCAAGGCTGGCGACCGTGTTTGCATGGAGCCGGGTATTCCCGACGCAACGTCGCGCGCGTCGAAGCTCGGCATCTACAATGTGGATCCGGCCGTCCGTTTCTGGGCGACGCCCCCTGTGCATGGTTGCCTGACGCCGGAGGTCATTCATCCCGCTGCTTTCACGTACAAGCTGCCGGACAATGTGTCCTTTGCGGAAGGCGCCATGGTGGAGCCCTTTGCCATCGGCATGCAGGCGGCGCTGCGTGCCCGCATCCAGCCGGGCGATGTCGCCGTGGTAACAGGCGCCGGTCCGATCGGCATGATGGTGGCGCTTGCCGCGCTCGCGGGCGGCTGCGCGAAAGTCATCGTCGCCGATCTTGCCCAGCCCAAGCTCGATATCATCGCCTCTTACGATGGCATCGAGACCGTCAATATCCGCGAGCGCAACCTCGCTGAAGCGATCGCTGAGGCGACGGACGGCTGGGGCTGCGATATCGTCTTTGAATGCTCGGGCGCCGCCCCCGCCATTCTTGGCGTTGCCGCCCTCGCACGACCGGGCGGCGCAATCGTGCTCGTCGGTATGCCGGTCGATCCGGTTCCGGTCGATATTGTCGGCCTTCAGGCCAAGGAACTTCGGGTCGAAACGGTTTTCCGCTACGCCAATGTCTATGATCGCGCCGTAGCGCTCATCGCATCCGGCAAGGTCGATCTGAAGCCGCTGATTTCTGCGACCATTCCCTTCGAAGACAGTATTGCCGGTTTCGACCGTGCGGTGGAAGCGCGGGAAACGGACGTCAAACTGCAGATAGTGATGCCGCAATAAGTGCCAGACATTCGCTCGCTGATGCATAAGCGGTGAAAGGTGCGCGGAAAAGTATAAGTAGCGCCTGCCTGTGGTAGGCAGGCCCTACTCCAAAAATTCATCACAGATCGCCTCCTGATGAGAATTGTTTGGGCGCATCACGGCAAATTGAGCAAAAAAAACAGGCTCTCCGCAACGTTGACTGTCAATCACGTTGAGGCACTATTCAATTTCTGGCAAAAAACAGTCAAAAAAGTATCGGTAATTTCTCCGGCGTGATGTGGATGTTTAGCCGCGGCCCGCCCTATGCTCCTCATCAACGCCTGGGACGAGCCATAAAGAGGAATGGCTTCGCTTCGCAAATGCGGCGGACGTGACTGATGGGAGGAACCATGATGCAGCCCGATCTGGAACTGGTGCACATCCGCAAGGGCGAATCTTTCGCTGCCTGGCGGCATGGCTATCCATTCCGTACCGTGCGCTGGCATTATCATCCCGAATATGAAATTCATCTGGTCGTCGCGACGTCAGGCACCTTCTATATCGGTGATTTCGTCGGCCGTTTCGGCCCCGGTCAGCTCATCATGACCGGCCCCAATCTCCCCCAGAACTGGATCAGCGAGATCGAGCCGGACGAAATCGTGCCGACGCGTTCCCTCGTGATCCAGTTTCCGGAGAGTTTTATCGAGGATGCCTGCGCCTCCATGTCCGAGATGGAAGTGGTGCGCGGCCTGCTGGACCGCAGCCGTCGCGGTATTCTCTTTGACGACGAGACGAGCGATCGGGTCCGCCCGCTGATCCTTCGGCTTATCGAGGCGCAGGGCCTGACGCGTCTGGCACTTTTCTGGGAAATTCTCGATCTCTTGGTCAATGCGCCGACATCCGAGGTGCTGGCAAGCCTCAGCTACGAACTGGATCTGACCGGGATTGGCGACAGCGGCATCAATCGCGCCCTCTCTCATCTGCGCGAGCATCTGACCGAACAGGTGGAGGAAATCGATCTCGCCGACATGGTGGGCCAGAGCCCGAGCGCCTTCTCCCGGGCCTTCAAGCGCCATACCGGCACGACGCTGGTGCGCTATCGCAATCAGTTAAGGATCGATCTTGCCTGCCAGATGTTGCTGGCGGATCAGGATGTGAAGGTGGCCGAGGTCTGCTACGATGTTGGCTTTTCCAATCTTTCCAATTTCAACCGGCATTTCCTGAAACTCAAGGGAATGTCACCGTCGAGGTTCCGAACCATTTTTGCGGCCCAGAAGGCAGCTGTTATGGCGGAGTAAACCAGCGACACATCGCCGATTTTTACCAATTCGGGCAGAGGTCTGTCCGGAAACGGGCACTTGTTGCCCCAACTTTCCTAATGGGAGGAAGAGTGAGATGAAAATGAAATCCAAGTTTCTGATGGCGACAGCCGCAATTGCAATGATGGCCGCTCCGGCGCTGGCGCAGGAAAAGCTGAAGATCGGCATGACCTTCCAGGAGCTGAACAACCCCTATTTCGTGTCGATGCAGGAAGCGCTGAAGGAAGCTGCGGCAAGCATCGGCGCTGACGTTGTCGTGACCGATGCCGGCCACGATGTGGCAAAGCAGATTTCCGACGTTGAAGACATGCTTCAGCAGAAGATCGACATCCTGCTTCTCAACCCAACCGACAGCGCCGGCATCGAAGCCGCCGTGCACGCTGCCAAGGCTGCCGGCGCAATCGTCGTTGCGGTTGACGCCAACGCCAATGGCCCGGTCGATACCTTCGTCGGCTCGAAGAACCGTGACGCGGGCTACAAGTCGTGCAAGCATCTCGGTGACGCGCTCGGCGGCAAGGGTGAAGTCGCGATCCTCGACGGTATCCCGGTCGTGCCGATCCTTCAGCGCGTCGAAGGTTGCAAGGCCGCACTCGCCGAATTCCCCGAGATCAAGCTGGTCGATACACAGAACGGCCGTCAGGACCGCTCCGTCGCTCTGGGCGTCGTTGAAAACATGATCCAGTCGCGTCCGAACCTCGCCGGCATCTTTTCGGTGAATGATGGCGGTGCGATGGGCGCTCTGGCTGCTATTCAGGGTTCCGGTAAGGACATCAAGCTGACCTCGGTCGACGGTGCTCCGGAAGCTGTGAAGGCGATTTCTGAGGGTGGTCCTTTCATCGAAACCACCGCGCAGTTCCCGCGTGACCAGGTGCGTGTCGGCCTCGCCATGGCGCTCGCCCAGAAGTGGGGCGCTCGCGTCGTGCCGAAGGAAGTCCCGATCGACGTTATGGTCGTCGACAGCAAGAACGCCGGCGAGTTCAGCTGGTAAGAACTCCTCCCAGGCTCCGTCCCCGCTTTATGCGGGGGCGGGGTTAAATCCCGACCATTGAGGAGGGTGAAATGCTGGAACTGAATGGAATAAGAAAAAGCTTTGGCAAGATCGAAGTCCTGCGCGGCGTCGACCTTGAGGCGCGCGCCGGCGAGGTGCATGCGCTTCTGGGCGAAAACGGCGCCGGCAAATCGACTCTTATGAAGATCCTGAGCGGCATCCTGCAGCCCTCGGAAGGAACGATCCGCATTGACGGCATGGATCGCCGCTTCGCCAATTACGATGAGGCGATTGCCGCCGGTGTCGGCATCGTGTTTCAGGAATTCAGCCTGATCCCTTATCTCAACGCCGTTGAAAACATGTTCCTTGCCCGCGAAATCCGCGGGCCGCTGCGCCTTCTGAACAAGGGCGCGATGCGCAAGCGCGCAGCCGAAATCATGGGCCGGCTCGCCGTGGATGTACCGCTCGACGTGCCGGTGCACCGCCTTTCCGTCGCCCAGCAGCAATTTGTCGAAATCGCCAAGGCCTTGTCACTGGATGCCCGCATTCTCGTGCTCGACGAGCCGACCGCCACGTTGACGCCTTCCGAGACCGAACATCTGTTCAAGGTCATGCGCGAACTGCGACGTCAGGGTGTCGCGATCATCTTCATTTCGCACCACCTCGAGGAAATATTCGAGATCTGCGACCGCATCACCGTCCTGCGCGATGGCGAGCTGATCGGCTCTTGCCTGACGTCGGAGGTCGACAATGACCGCCTGGTTGAAATGATGGTCGGCCGGCGCATCGAAGCCAGCTTCCCGCCGAAGCCGCAACTCGATCCTTCCGCCGCGAAGGTGATCGAAGTCGAGGAGCTGCAACTGAAGAAGGGCGGCCCTGTCTCGCGTTTCGCGCTGCGCAAGGGCGAAATTCTTGGTTTTGCCGGGCTCGTTGGCTCAGGCCGCACGGAAACAGTTCTCGCCATGCTCGGCGCGCATTCCGCGACGCGCCGCAAGATCAAGCTCGATGGTGTGGAGACGCGTTTTTCCGGCCCCGATGATGCGCTGATGCGCGGCATTGGCCTGCTGCCGGAAAGCCGCAAGGAAGAGGGCCTGATCACCAGCTTCTCCATCCTGCAGAATATCTCGCTCAACAATTACGGCAAATACCGCAAGGCGCACTGGTTCCTCGATCTCAAGAAGGAACTGGAGTACACGACAAAGGCCATGGCGCAGGTGCAGGTGAAGGCACAAGGGCCTTACGCCCGCGTCGACACGCTGTCCGGCGGCAACCAGCAGAAGATCGTTATCGCGCGCTGGCTGAACCACGACATGCGCGTGCTGATCTTCGATGAACCGACACGTGGCATCGATGTCGGAGCGAAGGCAGAAATCTATTCGCTGATGCGCGAATTTGCTGCCAGGGGCCATTCGATCATCATGATCTCCTCGGAACTGCCGGAAGTCATCGGCATGTCCGACAGGGTCTGCGTCTTCCGGTCCGGCGGCATCGTTGCCACGGTCGAGGGAGACGACATCAATTCAGAAACAATAATGACAAACGCCACCACCGGGAGAGTTGAACATGTCGCTTGATGCAAACACCGGCGTTGCCGCGAAAACGGGCGGTTTCAGTCTCAGTGCCATGCTGCGCTCGCCGCTCGCCCTGCCGCTGGCGGGTCTGATTGTCGTATCCATCCTGATGGGGCTTGCGAGCGACAATTTCTTCAGCCTCAACAACATCATGAACGTGTTGCGGCAGGTTTCCGTCGTTGGCATTCTGGCCGTCGGCATGACTTTCGTCATTCTGACCGGCGGTATCGACCTGTCGGTCGGCGCTGTCATGGCGCTTATCGGAACGCTTTCCGCTGGCCTGATGGTGAACACCGGCCTCTCGCCTGCAATTGCGCTGCCGGCCGGCCTGTTCATCGGTCTCGGCATCGGCATCTTCAACGGGGCGCTTGTCGCCTGGGGCAAGATGCCCGCCATCATCGTCACGCTCGCCACCATGGGCATGGCCCGTGGCCTTGGCCTTATCTATTCCGGCGGCTACCCCGTCAGCGGTATTCCGAGCTGGATTTCCTGGTTTGGTGTCGGCCGTATCGGTGTGGTTCCCGTCCCAGTCGTCATCATGGTGGTGATCTACGCCATCGCCTGGGTGCTGTTGCAGCGCACCGCTTTCGGCCGCCACGTCTATGCGCTCGGCGGAAACGAGCTGGCAGCCCGTCTTTCGGGCGTGAAGACCCAGCGCGTCAAGCTTGCCGTCTATGGCATCTCGGGCGTCACGGCAGCATTTGCGGCACTGATCCTCACCGGTCGCCTGATGAGCGGTCAGCCCAATGCCGGTGTCGGCTTCGAACTCGATGCCATCGCGGCCGTTGTTCTTGGCGGCACGGCGATTGCAGGCGGCAGGGGCCTCATTCTCGGCACGCTCATCGGCGCGGTGCTGCTCGGCATTCTCAATAACGGCCTCAACCTGATGGGCATCAACCCCTATCTGCAGGATGTCATCAAGGGCGGCATCATCCTGCTGGCCATCTATATCGGACGGGAATGGCGCTAAGCCGGCCCGGAAATATCTTCATAAACGCAGGAGAATTAAATGTCTGAATCGCTGCAAGGCAAGATTGCGGTCATCACCGGCGCCGCATCCGGCATCGGGCTTGCCACCACAGAAGCGCTGTTGGAACAGGGCGCGACCGTGGTCATGGTGGACTGGAACGAGAAGGCCCTCAATGATCTGGTTGCCAAGCTTGGCGACCGCGCCATCCCGCAGGTCACCAATCTGCTCGATGCCGACAGCTGCAACGCAATGATCCCTGAGATCCTCAAGAAGGTCGATCATATCGACATTCTCTATTGCAATGCCGGCACCTATATCGGCGGCGATCTCACCGAGACGACGCCGGAAGCCATCGACAAGATGCTCAATCTCAATGTCAACGCCGTCATGAAGAATGTTCATGCCGTCGTGCCGCACATGTCGGAGCGCAAGACGGGTGACATCATCGTCACCTGCTCGATTGCCGGCCACTTCCCGACCTATTGGGAACCGGTCTATTCGGGTTCGAAATGGGCGATCACCAGCTTCGTGCAGGGCATGCGCCGCCAGATGATCCCGCACGGCGTGCGCGTTGCGCAGGTCTCCCCTGGCCCGGTCGTTTCCGCACTGCTGGCCGATTGGCCGGAGGAAAACCTCCGAAAGGCCAAGGAATCCGGCAGCCTGATCGATGCGAGCGAAGTGGCCGATGCCGTCGTCTACATGCTGACACGCAAGCGCACCGTCACCATCCGCGACATGCTGGTCTTGCCGACCAACTTCGACCGCGTTTAAAAAATCCCTGGGCGGCGGAAAGACCGGACACGGTCCCGCCGCCCAACCCTTTCCAGCATCGGATGATCCCCTCCGAGGAGTATCGCAAATGGCTTCCTATCTTGTTGGCGTCGATGTCGGGACCGGCTCGGCGCGGGCCGGTGTCTTCGACGTCTCGGGCAAGCTCCTCGCCACCGCCAAGCGTCCGATCAGCATGCATCGCGAAGATGGCGGCATTGCCGAGCAATCGAGCGCGGAAGTGTGGCAGGCGGTTTGCGACAGCGTCCGGGAGAGCGTCTCACGCGCTGGTATCGATCCTGTCGATGTTGCCGGGATCGGTTTCGATGCCACCTGCTCACTCGTCGTTCGCGGGCCGGACGATAAGACCCTGCCGGTTGGCGCTGCCGATCATCCCGAACGCGATATCATCGTCTGGATGGATCACCGTGCCGTTGAACAGGCGGAGCGCATCAATGCCGGAGAACATGCGGTTCTTAAATATGTCGGTGGCCGCATCTCTCCCGAAATGCAGACGCCGAAGCTTTTGTGGCTTCGGGAAAATCTACCGGATGTCTATGCCCGTGCCGAACACTTCTTTGACCTGACGGATTTCCTCACTTGGAAAGCCTCCAGTGCACTTGATCGATCCGCCTGCACGGTCACCTGCAAATGGACCTATCTCGCCCACGAGAACCGATGGGATTCGGAATATTTCAACAATATTGGCCTTGGCGATCTGGCGGAACAGGGCTTCCGCCGCATCGGTGAAAGCGTCGTCCATCCGGGCACGGCGCTCGGCACCGGTCTGACGGAAGACGCCGCAAAGGCGATGGGGCTGGTGGCAGGCACCGCCGTTGCTGCGGGCCTGATTGATGCCCACGCCGGCGGCGTCGGTACGGTTGCTGCGGGTGGCGATGCTTCGAAATGCCTTGGTTATGTTTTCGGGACCTCGTCCTGTACCATGACGACGACAGCCGAACCCGCCTTCGTGCCTGGCGTCTGGGGGCCTTATTATTCGGCCATGGTTCCCGGTGCGTGGCTGAATGAGGGCGGCCAGTCTGCTGCCGGTGCGGCCATCGATTATCTGGTTCAGCTACATCCGGCAGTCCCCGAAGCGAAGGTGCTTGCCGAGAAGGATGGCAAAGCCTTGCCGGTCTGGCTTGCCGACCGCGCCCTCGGCCTTGCCGAATCCGCTTCCGCCGCAGCAAAGCTTGCAGAGGATTTTCATGTGGTGCCGGAATTTCTCGGCAACCGCGCACCCTTCGCCGATCCCCATGCCCGCGCGGTGGTTGCCGGGTATGGTATGGAAACCGGCGTGGATTCCCTTGTCGCGCTTTATGTGGCCGGGCTTCTCGGCCTTGGTTACGGGCTTCGTCAGATCATCGAAACGCAGGCCCGCAACGGCGCGCCGGTGGAAACCATCAGTGTCAGCGGCGGTGCGGGTGCCCACCCGCTTGCACGGCAGTTGCTGGCCGATGCGACCGGGCTTCCCGTCGAATTAACCGAATGCGAGGAGCCGGTCCTTCTCGGCTCCGCCATGTTGGGCGCCGTCGCCGCAGGTACTTATCCGGACCTGATGGCGGCGATGTCGGCAATGTCGCGTATTGGCAGCAGTGCAACGCCCGATCCTGATTTTCAGAGGGTTCACCAAGCGCGTTACGACGCGTTTCTGACGCTGCAGAATGCGGCCCGCGCCATTCGTTCCGCCAGCCATTCCTGAGCGCCGTCAAAAATAACTTAGATCATCCGGCCGCATTGGCCGCAAATAACGAGGATTCCATGCAGTTTTCCGGAAAATCCGTCATCATCACCGGCGCAGGCAAAGGCATCGGCCGCGCCTGCGCGCAGCTGATGGCCGCACGCGGTGCGGAGGTCGTGGCGATCAGCCGCACGCAGTCCGATCTCGACAGCCTCAGAAGCGAAATCGGCGGACGTTCGATCCGTGCCGATCTTGCCGACGTAGCCGCCACCCGCGCCGCCATGGCCGAAGCCGGCACCTGCGATTTCCTGATCAACAGCGCCGGCATCAACGTGCTGGAAAGTGTGCTTGACATGAGCGATGCAGGCTACGAGGCCGTGCTGGGCATCAATCTGCGCGCAGCCATCATCACTTGCCAGGAATTCGCCCGCGCCCGTGTTGTAAGGGGCGGCGGCGGCGCCATCGTCAACATCACCTCGATTGCAGGGCATCGCGGCTTTCAGGATCACCTGTGTTATGCGGCGTCCAAGGCCGGGCTTGAGGGCGCAACCCGCGTGCTTGCCAAGGAACTTGGCCCGCATGGTATTCGCGTCAATGCCGTCGCGCCCACCATCACACTCACTGAACTGGCTGCGGAAGCGTGGAACGATCCGGTCAAAAGCCAGCCTATGATGGTGCGTCATCCGCTCAACCGCTTCGCAGAAGCCGAAGAGGTGGCGCAGAGCATCGCGCTGCTGCTTTCCGATGACAGCAAGATGATTTCAGGCGCCGTATTGCCAGTGGACGGCGGCTTCCTCGCCGTTTGAGCGAAACAACAGCTGCTCTCGGCGCAGGCCGATTGAAACCTGAAAAAATCGATGCGCGGGGTGCGATACGCATTGCCCGCGCATTTCATCTATGGCGGATGGAGTTAGTTCAGGTCCGGGTGCCGGCCGACGAGCTGACTGCGTTTCGTCTGCAGAATTTCTTTCTGCTGTTCCAGTTTGAGAAGCTCTTCGTCAATCTCTTCAACGCTTTTTTCGATGTGCAGATATTGCGCGGCGAGAAGCGATTTCGCCTCCTTGCGGCTGGAGGCGTTGGGCGTATCGCCATAAAGAGGCCGGTTCGCCGTCTCTTTCAGGAAGAAAGTGGTGACAATGCCGAAGACAGCGGCGACCATGAGGTAATAGGCCGGCATATAGATGTTGTCGGTCGCTTCCACCAGCCAGGCCGTGGCCGTTGGAGTCAGGCCGGCGACGATGATCGAGATGTTGAACGCGATCGCCAGGGCGCTATAGCGTATGCGCGCCGGAAACAGAGCGGGCAAGGTCGAGGCCATGATTCCGATCAGGCAGTTCAGCGCGACGGCAAGAATAAGCAAGCCGAAGAAAATCTGGACCACCTGCCCGCTGGCGATGAGATGGAAAGCCGGTAGCGAGAGAAAAAAGATCGCCGTGCTACCGACAGCGAGGAAAGGTTTGCGGCCTATCCGGTCGCTCAAAAGCCCGATGGCCGGCTGGACGAACAGCATACCCACCATGACGGCGATGATGATGAGGACGCCGTGATCCTCGCTGTAATCCAGCGTCTTTGACAGGTATGTGGGCATGTAAGTCAGCAGCATGTAGTAGGTGACATTGGTGACGAGAACCATGCCGATGCAGATTGCCAGCGAACGGAGATGTTTGCTGGTGATCTCCGCGATGGGGACCATGGGCCGTTCCTTCAGCGACTGACGGTCCTCCTCTTCAGCGCGGTGAAGGCGTTCGGTGAAAGCCGGCGTCTCCTCCGCGGCGTGGCGAAGATAAAGGCCGATCAGTCCGAGCGGAGCGGCAAGGAAGAACGGAATGCGCCAGCCCCAGTCGAGAAATTTCGCCTCGCCCATGGCGGTGCTGAGCAGCACCACCAGTCCCGCGCCAAGCACAAAACCGGCAATCGAGCCGAAATCGAGCCAGCTGCCGAGATAACCGCGTTTGCGGTCGGGCGCATATTCCGCCACGAAGATGGCCGCACCGGTATATTCTCCGCCCACGGAAAAGCCCTGAACGAGCTTGCAGAGCAGCAAGAGGATAGGGGCCCAGATGCCGATGGTCGCATAACCCGGAATAAGGCCGATGCAGAAGGTGCTGGCCGCCATAATGATAATGGTGAGAGAGAGGACTTTCTGCCTCCCGAACCTGTCGCCCATCGCCCCGAAGAAAACGCCACCTAGCGGACGAATGAGAAACGGAACCGAAAATGTCGCAAGTGCCGCCACTGTCTGAACGGCGGGGGCAGCCTCCGGAAAGAAGACCTTGCCAACGGCGTAAGCGACAAAGCCGTAAACACCGAAATCGAACCACTCCATGGCATTTCCGAGGGCGGCTGCCGTCACGGCTTTTTTGACCTTCTCGTCATCGATGACGGTCACGTCGTCAATGCTCAGCGGGCTGGCCTGAATCTGACTGTTCAATTGTTGTCCCCTTGAATGCCTTGCAACCATTTATTGCGCGACGTGAAAATGCGTGACATGCGCATGTGTTCCATTTGCAGGCGGAAGCGGTGCGGGGGGCGGGGTGTGCCCCAAAAAACGAACGCCCGGCAATGGCCGGGCGCTTGTGAAGTCTGGTGGGATGTATTCAGTGACGATGCTCGGGCATGTCCTTCAACTGATCCTTCGTCCATGAGGTCACCGCGTGGACATCACCGTCCTCATCGCGCATGAAATCGAGATCGCTGAGCGGAACTGCGACGGGCTTTGCGCCGATGCCGAGAAAGCCGCCGACATCGATGATCGCCGTGCTGCCGGCGCCGACGCCGTGTACGTGGTCAACCTTCCCGACCTTGTGGTCATCGGCGCCATAGACGGTCGCGCCTTCTAGAACCGACGGCGTCAGTTCGGTTTCAACCAGACGTACGTGATTGCTATGATCCATTTTTTCCTCCTGTCGTGGTTTACAGGAACAGAACTCCCGCGTTGCAGAACCGTTCCATTGGCTGTTGCTCGCAGTCATTGCGCTGCCTTGCGAACAGACCTGCAAGCTTCCGGAATGAACATGCCGATACTTTGTCATTCGATAGTCATGTTTGACCGAGAAAACCCTCTTGAAATTAATGAACGCGTGTGCAATATGAACACGCGTTCACTCAAAAGAAATGGTTTTGCGCATGGACTCGATGCCCTATCCGGATACATTGGCAGCTCGCGCGGAACTGTGCCGCAGCGTTATTTTATCCGCCGGCGAACTGGTGCTCAAAGGTTTTCAGGGTGAGGCGACACGAAGCTTCTCCATGAAGGGGCCGCAGGATTTTCTGACTGTGACCGATGCGGCTTCCGAGGCGCATATTCGCGGGGCGATCTCGGCTTGTTTCCCAGACGATAGTTTCTTTGGTGAAGAAGGCGGCGGTGAGATCGGCGATCGGGTTTGGGTCGTCGATCCCGTGGACGGCACCGCGAATTTCGCGCGTGGCATCCCGCATTTCTGCATCTCCATTGCTTATGTCGAAAAAGGGCGGACCGAAATCGGTGCGATCTATAATCCTGCGCTTGACGAGCTTTATTTCGCGCGTCGCGGTGAAGGAGCAACGCGCAACGGGCAGCCGATTCAAACCGCGGAAACGACGCGCTTTGATGCGTCATCGATCGAGATGGGCTGGTCGACCCGGATCGCGAATTCCACATATCTCGATATCGTCAGGAACCTGCTCGATATGGGCAGCAATGTTCGTCGTGCAGGCTCAGGAGCGCTGGCGCTTGCCTATGTGGCCGACGGTCGTTCCGACGCCTATCTCGAATTGCATATGAATTCATGGGATTGTCTTGCAGGCTTGCTACTCGTCAGCGAAGCTGGCGGCGATGTCTGCCCATTTCTGGAGATTGGCAGTCTTCGGGACGGCGGGCCTGTTCTGGCTGCGGCCCGCGGTGTTGCCAGAGGCGTCAGCCAGGCAGCGAATATACCCCTTGCCGAAAGGACGCCGTCGGACCGGCAGCGCGCCGCCTCGGCCTGATTTCAGGCGAACACCTGTTCGGGGTGTTCGCGCATGTGGAGGAATGAAATGGATGGACCCGTTTATGCCCGCCCGGCAATCAGCCTGATTGCGGAAGGGCTCGGTCCGCATAATGCCGCCCTTTACATCGGCGGCAGCGATGGTGCTGGCGACCGGGAGCTTCTGCGCCGGCACGGCATTACGACCGTCGTTAATTGCGCCGTCAATCTTGATATCAATCTCGTGCAGACGATGGCCGAAGAAGGCGACCGGCGGGCTGTGGGTTATGGTGACATCCGCTATTACAAGCTTGGCCTGATCGACGGCGATGGCAGCCCTGACACCATGATGCTGGGCGCTTATTACATACTCGATGGCGCACTTCGCCAGACCATGCCGAAGCGGGAGACTTATCCCTTTGTCGATGGCGGCAATGTGCTTGTCAACTGCCGCAGCGGCCGCAGCCGTTCCGTCTCGCTGGTGGCGCTTTTCCTGCACAAGCAGCAGCCCGACCTCTATCCGACCCTCGACGATGCGCTGGCCGTGATCCGCACGAAACGGGAATTGCGGCCTGACGAATGGTTCGAGACGCCGAAACCGATGCTTTATGCCGCCGCCCGCCGTGCTTCCGAATGGATCGACTTGGTTGAGGGCAGAAAGATCGCGCAATCATGCTGACACATATGCTGCCTTCCGTTGCCGTCATTGCCGATGCGCATTTTCATGATACTTCAGCGGATTTCGGGTTTCCCGGCATCGAAATCGAAGGCGAGCGCATCACCATGCGCAGCTGGTCGGAAACGCGTGAATCCACCCGGGTTTTCAACGAGAGCGCGGATGCATTGCATGCGGCGCTGGAAGAGGTGCGCCAGCGTGGCATTCGCCATGTGGTGCTGCTCGGCGATTATACCGATGACGGCCAGCGGGTGACGACCGAAACGCTGAAGGGCATTCTGGAACGCCATCGCGATACCCATGGCACCGCTTTTTATGCGCTGCCCGGGAACCATGACATTTTCGGCCCTTGCGGCCGAAATCACACCAAGGAATTCCTGACGGAGAACGGCAAAGGCGTCCTGGTTTCCAGCGATGCGCGCCGCACCGGGGAAGGGGTCGTCATAACCGACCGCATGTACTGCGAAGGTTATCCCGCCGGCCTCGATCCGATGGGGGCTTTCGGTTATTTCCGCCAGCCGGATTATCTGCATTGGGAGACGCCCTTCGGCGCGTCCGACGCGCCGGAAGACCGGCTCTACGACGTGCGCTCTCCCGATGGGCGGAATATCTATCGCTTGATGGACGCCTCCTATCTTGTCGAGCCGGAAGAGGGCCTCTGGCTCCTGATGATCGATGCGAATATTTTCGAGCCGCGCGACGGTGTCTTTCAGCGAGGTGAGGAAGCCGCCTTTACCGACAGCACTTCGGGTGGCTGGAACGCGCTCCTGCGTTGCAAGCCCTTCATCATTGACTGGATTGCCGACGTGCGCCAAAGGGCGGAGCTGCTCGGCAAGACCTTGCTGGGCTTTTCCCATTATCCGGTGCTCGATCCCTTCGACGGAGCAAGCCGTGCCGAAGGTGCCCTGTTCGGTGAAACCAATGCCGTGCGCCGTACGCCACGCAAAGCGGTGGAAGACGCGCTGGTACGGGCTGGGTTAACCGTCCATTTCAGCGGGCACCTGCATGTCGAGGGCGTGACGCAGGGTGGGAAGGGTGATAGGTCGCTCACCAATATTGCCGTCCCTTCGCTCGTCGCCTTTCCTCCCGGATTCAAGGTCATCCATCCAGCCCGGCAGGACATCAGCGTGGAAACGGTGGAAATGACCGCTCTGCCGGTCAATGACCGTATTTGCCAGGGTTACGCGCAGGAGACGGTACTGGCAGGTGAAGAGGACGACCCGTCTTTTGCAGCCGGTGATTATGGTGGGTTCCTGCTTGGCCACAAGCGGGCGCTGATCAGACATCGCTATTTCAGCAAGGAATGGCCGACAGAGGTCGTTGCGGCAATCTCCGACAAAACCGTGCAGGAGGTTCTCCTCCTGCTTGGGCAGGATGGCCACGAACTGTCTGATGGACTTGCGCTGTCATTCGAATTGCCCATGTTCGAGCTGATTGCCGACTGGTATTGCCTGCGACAGGCGGCGGGTCTAGCCCTGCCGCATATCCCGCATGAGCGGCTCTGTCTCTATCGGAAATTGGCGCAGCGTTTCGGCCGCGCGCCGGATCGTCACGACCGGTCCGTCAGGAGTTTTATCGAAATCTTCCTCGGAGCGCTCGGCCTGTTTCTTGAGCGTGCAGAAAGCAGCCCGCGTGACATTACGCTTCGGCTCGGGTCGCAGCGTGACCGCGTTGCAGTTTGATCCGACGATTTGCGGAAGGGGCGGTCTATCATGGCTGGGTTGATTGCTGTCCGACCACCGGGACGGCAGGCGGGGTGATTGAATGGAATCGGTCGTTGTCGGCATCAACCTGTTCGGCGCCGTGGCTTTGCTGCTTTTCGGGCTTGCGCAGATAAAGGATGGCATGTCACGCGCCTTTGGTGCGAGGCTCCGCATCGGTCTGGCCGCCGGCACGCGCGGCCAGTATCGCTCCTTCTTCGCTGGTCTCGTGGCGACAATCGCCTTGCAGAGTTCCACTGCCACCGCGCTGATGGTCGCCTCTTTCGTCGAGAAGGACCTCATCGCGCCGGCCATGGCGCAGATCGTCCTGCTCGGCGCCAATGTCGGAACTGCGATGACGGCGTGGATTGTCGCTCTCGGGCTTGGCTGGCTGTCACCGTTGCTCATCCTTGCCGGTGTCATCCTGTCGCGTGGCAAATCGGTGCAGCGGCAGGGAGGCGGGGCGGCGGTGGCAGGTGTCGGTCTCATGCTGCTGTCCCTTCATCTTCTCTCGGCTGCAACTGATCCCATCAGGCAGTCGCCAGCACTGGGTCTCTTTATCGGCATGCTCGGTGATGCCTGGCCTGTGGCGCTGATCTTCTCCGCCGTCCTTGCTGTTCTTGCCTCCTCCAGTCTCGCCATCGTCGTTCTGATCCTGTCACTTGCCGCCAGCGGCGGCATGGAAACGAGCCTCGTGATCGTTCTGGTGCTCGGCGCCAATCTCGGTGGCGCGGTGCCGCCGGTACTGGCGACGCTGAAAGCCCCGATCGCGGCACGCCGGGTGACGGTGGGAAATCTCGTCGTCAGGGCCATCGGCTGCCTCGCTGCGCTGCCGCTCGCCGGATATGCCGCGGCCCTGCTGGACATGTCACCCTTTTCGCATGCGAATCTTGCTGTGGATGCGCATCTCGCCTTCAATTTTGCTGTTGCCGCCTTCGCGTGGCCGCTCTCGCCAGTGCTTCTGCGAGTAACGACGATGCTGCTGCCAGACAGAGAGAGCACCGAAAACAATCACAGCTATCTCGACAGTCACGATCTCGATCAACCGGTTGCGGCGCTTGCCGGTGCAAGCCGCGAGGTGCTGCTGGTCGGCGACCTGATCGAGCTTATGCTGCGGCAGGCGAGTGAGGCCATGCGGGACAGCGATGCCGCAAAACTCAACGATATCAGTAGCCTGGAGGGCCGGGTCGACCGCCTGCAGCATGAAATGAAGGTTTATGTCTCGAAGGTCGGACAGAATGGCCTGGCCCGCAAGGACCAGCGTCGTGCGATGGATATTGTCGAATATGCCATCAATCTCGAACATATCGGCGATATCATCGAAAAAGGTATCCGTCCGGAGATTGCCAAGAAGATCGATCTCGGCCTCCGCTTTTCCGATGATGGGAAAAGTGAACTTGAGCGCCTTTTTGCCGTCACGCTCGATAATATCCGCATGGCACAGTCCGTTTTCGCCACTCGCAACGCCGATCTTGCCCGTCGGTTGGTGGAAGTGAAGGAAGATGTGCGGCGGCTGGAAAAACAATCGTCGGAAAGCCATCTCCAGCGCCTGCGCGACGGCCGGGTTGACAGCATTCAGACCAGTTCGGTGCATCTGGACATGTTGCGCGATCTCAAGCGCATCAACGCCCATCTTGCAGCCGTCGCCCACCCGATCCTCGATGAGAGCGGGCTGCTGATCGAAAGCCGGATCCGGCAGGCGGCGGGTTAGCGTGCGGTAATGCGCTCCACCATGGAAACGGGCACGACCTGGAGCCGCGTTTCCGGCTCGTCGCTGTCAAGAGCGGTCAGGACCTTCTCCGTCAACGCGTCGAAGGACTGGGCAACGGTCGTCAGCTGGTAGCTTTTCCAGCCCGCCTGCGGAATGTCGTCGAAGCCGACGATCGAGATGTCTTCCGGCACCCGGCGGTCCATTTCGAGACGAGCGGCGTCCATGAAGCCGAGCGCGAGCAGATCGGTCACGCAGAAGGCGCCATCGATGGACTTGTCCGCCAGCAATTCGCAGCCGGCCTGATAGCCGCTGTCATAGCTGGTTGGACCACCGGACCAGGGCACGACCTCGATGCCTTCAACCGTCATGCGCTGGGTGAAGGCACCGGCGCGGCGCAGCTGAGCCGGCGTCTGGCTACCGCTGGAAACGACCGCGACTTTCCTGCATTTCGCCGCCACAAGCCGCATGGCGGCAAGATCGGCGCCATGGGAATCGTCGCTCAACACCATATTCGTGTCGGTGCGATCAAGACGCTGATTTATGAGAATGAGGCGCACGCCATTGGCGATGCATTCATCGACGATCGAAGCCGGCGGTTCGCCGGAAAGGACCACGATGGCCTGCGCGCGGAATTCGAAGAGAAGCTCGATCAGCGGCGCAATGTCCTTGCGGGCATCTGCCGCATTCAGCAACAGGCATTGCAAGCCCCGGCGCAGGAGGCCGATGCTGAGGAGATCGAGCTGTTTTGAAATAAATGGGGAGCTGAGATTGGCACCGACGACCCCGATGAGATTGGAGCGGTCGTTGTTGAGACCCTGCGCCAGACGGTTGACGCGGTAGCCGAGTTCCTGTGCGGCTTTCAGCACCTTGCGCCGGACGGCCTTCGATACGCTGCCGCCGGGTGTGAAGGTACGAGAGACGGCGGAGCGTGAAACCCCGGCCTTTTTCGCCACCTCTTCGGCCGTCACGAACCCTCTTGCCATCCGACTCCCCCGGTTCCGAAATCCAATGCCTGATATCACAGGCTACGGGATGTCGGCTATTCCAATTTCACCAGCACCCCGTCACCCTTGAGAAAAGCTCTCTGGCGTTTCAGGAAATATCCAATCCGTTCCACAGGCGTCGGGACAGGAAAAACATTTCCTGCCCGGCGCCGTTCAAAAATTACAGTTTTGTGACAAAAACACGTTTGAAAACAAATAAATAACTTAATGATCACGTGTGCATTTTTTCATTGACAAAACGTCTTTTAAGACGGATCATGCATTCCAAGGTAGAGCGAGATATGGAATTTTTATTCCATAATTGCTTTGCCCGCGATGTTTTCGGGAGGAGCTGGGATCATCGTTGTCAGCGGGTGAAACACCCGCTTCTGAAGCATTGATGCATTGCTGAAGGTTACGCACGCGCCGCCTGTTCTGCGGGTCGCGCGAAGGCAGGTGTTTGCCGGCGCGTGAGGGCAAAGCGTGGCCATATGGGGAGAGAGAATGGCTCTTTTAAGCGAATCGACGAAGGCGGAGGCGCTGGGAAGTCCCCCGACGAACGCGCCTTCGGCATGGCAGGCCTGGCGGTATCGTCTCAAGGTCGCACTCAGGGAGCCTACGACGCTGATCGGCGTTCTGACGGCTCTGCTTTTCACCTATCTGATCGTCGTTCCGATCATTTCGATCATTCTCGATGCCGTCCGCGTCCAGTTCGGCCACGAACGGCGCCTCGGCAAGGATGTCGGCGATCTCACGCTTTATTATCTCGACAGGGCGTTTTTTTCGCCCGTCGCATCGGATCTTTTCTGGCGTCCGCTCTTCAATACGTTGACCGTCGCATTCGGGGCGATTGCGCTTTCGCTCGTCATCGGCACCGTTCTTGCCTGGCTTATCAGCAGAACGGACATGTTCGGCCGCCGCTGGTTCGCCACGGCCTTGATCGTGCCCTATATGCTGCCGGCCTGGACCTTCGCGCTCGCCTGGACGACGTTGTTTAAAAATCGCACCGTTGGCGGCCAGCCCGGCTGGTTCGAGGCGATAGGCCTCACGCCGCCGGACTGGGTGGCTTACGGGCGTTTCCCGATCACCATCATCCTTGCCCTGCATTACACGCCTTTCGTCATCCTGCTGTTCGGCTCGGCGCTTCGCCGCTTCGACTCGCAGCTCGAAGATTCCGCCCGCATTCTCGGTGCCCATCGTTATCAGGTCGCCCTGCAGGTCATCCTGCCGCTGATGCGCCCGGCGCTATTGTCCTCGATGGTGCTGATCTTTGCGAAATGCCTTGGCGAGTTCGGCGTGCCCTATGTTCTCGGGCTGCCCGTGAAGTTCGAGGTTCTCTCCACATCGCTGTTCCGCAGCATTGCGTCGCGCCAGACGGGCGTTGCCGGTGTCGTCGCGGCCTCGATCATGCTCATCGGCATCATCACGCTCATGATCGACGCCCGCCTCGTTCGCGAAGCCCGCCGTTTCGTGACCATTGGTTCGAAAGGCTCGATGAACAGGCAGAGCCGTCTCGGCAAGATGCGGCTTCCGGCGACGGGCTTCGCGGCTGCCATCTTCGTCCTCAGTGTCGGCCTGCCGCTTCTGACCCTGGCGCTCTCGACGGTCATGAAAATGCCGGCCCGCTTCACGTTCGACAACTTCACCCTCGATTACTGGATTGGCAGCAACCTCAACACCGTCGCCTTGCAGACCGGCGTGCTCCTGAGCCCCGACCTATGGGCTGCCGCAAAAAACACGATGATGATCGTCGGGCTTGCCTCGCTCACATCGGGCATTCTTGGCCTGCTCGTTGGTTATGTCGTCATCCGCACGCCGGTGCGTGCCCTGTCCGTCTACCTGCGACAGGTGACGTTCCTGCCCTATCTCGTGCCCGGCATTGCCTTTGCCGCCGCCTATCTGTCGCTCTTTGCCGTTCCGCGCGGGCCGATGCCGGCGCTCTATGGTACGGTGACGATCCTCATCCTGGCGCTGATCGCTGACCAGATGCCCTATGCTTCGCGAGCCGGCATTTCCGCCATGACGCAGCTTGGAAAGGACCCGGAAGAGGCTGCCCAGATCGCCGGTGCAGGCTGGTTCCGCCGCATGATCTCGATCGTCATCCCGATCCAGAAAGGATCGCTGGTGACCGGGGTTCTCCTGCCCTTCATTTCGGGCATCAAGGGTCTCAGCCTCTTCGTGATCCTCGCCGTGCCGAGCACGGATGTTCTGACCACCTATTCGCTGCGGCTGGTCGACTACCACTACACGCAGGCTGCCAACGCCGTGGTGCTGATCATCGCCGCCATTGCCTATTTCGGCACGCTGTTGGCCCAGAAGCTGACCCGTACAAATCTTGCAGAAGGACTTGGAAGCTGATGCCTACCATCAACCTGCGCGGTGCGCAGAAAAACTACGGCGTGAATTCCGCGAATGCGGTTTCCGATCTCGATCTCGAAATCCGCGACGGCGAGTTCATGTGCCTGCTCGGGCCTTCCGGCTGCGGCAAGACCACCACGCTTCGCATGATAGCTGGCCTCGAAAACCTCTCGGGCGGAGAGATCCGCGTCGGCGACCGGGTGATCGATTCCGTGACCGAAGGCATTTTCGTGCCGCCGGAAAAAATGTGAAATGGGCCTTGTTTTCCAGAGCTACGCGCTATGGCCGCATCTGACCATCGAGCGCAATACCGATTTCGGCCTGCGCCTGCGCAAGCTGCCGAAAGCCGAGCGTGAAGCCCGTGTCGAGCGCGTCATGCAGGCGCTCGACATCGCCAAATATCGCGACCGCTATCCGTCGCAGCTTTCCGGTGGTCAGCAGCAGCGTGTGGCGCTTGCCCGCATGCTCGCCGTCAATCCGGGCGTTCTGCTTCTCGATGAGCCGCTCTCCAATCTGGATGCCCGGCTGCGGCTTGAAATGCGCGCCGAGCTGAAGCGGCTGCACAAGGAATTCAAGACGACCATCGTCTTCGTGACGCATGACCAGTGGGAAGCCATGACGCTTGCCACCACCATTGCCGTCATGAACGAAGGCACGCTGCAGCAGATGGGCATGCCGAACGATATCTACGACCGTCCTGCCAATCGTTTCGTCGCCGAATTCGTCGGCAGCCCGCCGATCAACATACTGACTTTCGGCCAGCCCGGGGTGTCGGACATAGCGGACAGGGCGGAAGCCTATTTCGCAACCCGTTATCCGCAACTGCGCGGCATTGCCTCGATCGGCATGCGGCCGGAAGCCATGGGCTATGTGATGAAGTCCGAGGATGTGCCGCAAGGCAGCTTCGCCGGCGAGATGACGGTGACCGGCGTGCTGCCGACCGGCGGCAGCTGGATTCTCGAACTCAGAAGCGAGAACCACACGCTTTTCCTGACCACCCACTCCCTGCCGCGTATCGACAGCGGCGACCGCGTGTTCTTTCACGTGCCGCCTGAAGCCCTTCACGCCTTCGATGCCAGGGGGCAGAGGATCACCGAGGCGGACGCCGTTCTGCGCCACAGCACCTACAACTGAAAACGCCGCCGAGACGGCTGAAGGAGAAGCAGGATGAAGCGGACAATAGCGGGCCTGAGCCGGCTCTTATGCGCAACGGCGATTGCCGCAACGCTTGGCGGCGTGGCGAAAGCGGGAGAGCCTTTCGACCTCAATGCCCTGATCGAGGCGGCGAAAAAGGAAAAACCGATCACCGTCTATGACAGCACGGGAAAGATCGTTGAAATGGCGAAGAACTTCGCCGCGAAATACGGTGTCGGCGCTGAGGGCGCGAAGGTGAAGGCCTCCGCCCAGCTGGAGATGATCATCCGCGAGGCGCGCGCCAACAATATTCAGGGCGACGTCTCGATCATCAGCGATGCGCCGGCCGCGATGGCGCAGCTTATTCCGCTCGGTTTTGTCGAAAGCTGGCTGCCGCCGGATATGGCCGGCAATATTCCGCCGGAGTATCAGGACCCGCTGACCGTCGTCACCAGCGCCAATGTCTGGGCTTATAATAGCGAACTCTTCGACAAATGCCCGTTTCCAATATCTGGGAACTGACCGACCCGAAGTGGAAGGGGAAGGTGGCGATGCAGGATCCGCTCGGCAAGGCATCCTATGTCGACTGGTTCAACCAGATGGCCAGCCACGGCGACGGTGAAGTGAAAGCGGCCTATAAGGCGCTTTACGGCAAGGACCTCGAAACCGGGGAAAAGAGCGCGACGGCAGCCTGGGTGAAGGCGCTTGCCGCCAATGCTCCGCTTCTGACCGACGCCGATGCGGCTGCTGCCGAAGCCGTTGGTGCTCCCGGTCAGAAAGAACCCTTCATGGGCCTCATCAGCTCGGCCAAGTTCCGCGACAATGCCGAGAAGGGCACGAAACTCGGCCTCTGCAAGGAGCTGAAACCCTGGGTCGGCTGGCTCTATCCGGGCGTTGGGCTGATCACCAAGGGCACGAACAGCCCGAATGCGGCGAAGCTTTTCATTCACTACATCATGACTGCCGAAGGCATCGCGCCGCAGGCGATCGACGGCAAGATGTCGACCAACAGGGAGGTAAGTCTGCCCGCCGACGAGCCATCGGGTATTGGCGCCGTCCTCGATAACATCCTGCCCTACAGCATGGCGACCAGTCTTGAAGACTGGGATGCGCGTGAAACCTGGCAGGACTTCTGGCGTGTGAACTACAAAAAATAATGGGGGGTCAACTCGTGACGATCATGGCTAGGAATAATAATGGCAACGAGCGCAGGCGGCGGGGGACCGCCTCCGCACTTTGCCTCGGCGTCTCGCTGGCACTTGGCGGGGCCGCGCATGCGCAGGAAGCCTTCAATCTCGATGAGCTCATCGCTGCCGCGAAGAAGGAAAAGCCGATTACGGTTTATGCGGTTACCGGTAAGATCGTGGATACCGCGCAGGCGTTTACGGCCAAGTATGGCGTGCAGGTCAGCGGCAAGAAGGTGAACGAGGCGACGCAGGTCGAGTTGATGATCCGCGAACATCGGGCTGGCAATGTCGTCGGCGATGTGAGCGTGGCCACGGATGTTGCCTCCGCCATGGGCGAGCTTCTGCCGGCAGGTATCGCTACCAGCTGGACGCCGCCTGATATCGAAGGCGATATTCCGCAGAAGCTGCGGGATCCGCTCGTGGTCGTCTCAGACCCGCATGTCTGGACCTACAATACCGAGAAATACGACACATGCCCGGTCACCAACATCTGGCAGCTAACGGAGTCGCGTTGGAAGGGCAAGCTTGCCATGCTCGATCTATTCGACAAACCGCTTTATGCCGACTGGTTCAACCAAATCGAAACCCACCACGATGCCGATGTCGCCAAAGCCTACGAGGACCTCTACGGCAAGAAGCTGGAAACGGGCGAAAAAAGCGCAACGGCTGCCTGGGTGAAAGCCTTTGCCGAAAATGCGCCGCTCTTGACGGATTCCAGTTCGGTGGCGGACGCTGCCGGTGCTCCGGGACAGACCGATCCCTTCTTCGTCATCACCTCGGTCGCGAAGTATCGTGACAATGAAGCCAAGGGGCTGAAGCTCGGTCTTTGCAGCGGTGTAAAGCCATTTTCCGGATTCCTCTATCCCGGTTTCGGCCTGATTGCCGGGCAAACGAAAAGCCCGAATGCCGCGAAACTCTTCCTGCATTATCTGATGACGGAAGAAGGCATCGCGCCTCAGACCGCTGACGGCAAGCTTTCCGGCAATATGAAAATCGCCCTGCCGGCGGATGAGCCTTCGAGGGTCGCCGATCATCTCGATGAGCTGATGGCTTTCGACGCCGCAACGGCGGCCGACGATCTCGACAAGCGCGAAGGCTGGCAGGATTTCTGGCGTGTGAATTACAAAAAATAAACGGAAGGCGGGGTGCAAACCCGCCTGTCTTTTCCTTGGGAGGGGAAACGATGCGAAAAATGAAATTGAGGGCTGCCTCGGCCATGGCCGCAGGTGCAATGATTATAGGCGCTTCCGCTCTGCCCGCCGCGGCTGAAGAGCCATTCGATCTCGATGCCGTCCTTGCGGCGGCAAAGCAGGAGAAGCCGATCAACATCTATGACAGCACCGGCAAGATCGTTGAGATGGCGGATAAATTCAGCGCCAAATACGGGCTGAAGGCGACGGGCGTAAAGGTCTCCGCCAATAGCCAGCTGGAGATGATCATCCGCGAAAGCCAGTCGAACAATGTGCAGGGGGATGTGGTGTTGATTACCGATGCGCCCTCTGCACTTGCCCAGCTTCTGCCGGCGGGTTTTGTGGAAAATTACCTGCCGGGCGACATGACCTCGAAAATTCCGGCGCAGTTTCAAAACCCACTGGCCATTTCCACCAACGCCAACGTCTGGGCGTATAATACCGAAGCCTATGACAAATGCCCCGTGACGAATATCTGGGAACTGACCGAGCCGAAATGGAAAGGCAAGGTCGCCATGGTCGATCCGCTCAGCAAGAGCACCTATACCGACTGGTTCAACCAGCTTGAAGCCCACGGTAATGAAAAGATAGCGGCGGCCTATAAGGCTCATTTCGGCAGGGAGACGGAGGAAAAGAGTGCGGCAGCTGCGTGGATAAAGGCGCTGGCTGCGAATGGCCCGCTCGCCACCGATGGCGACGACCCTGTTGCGGAAGCGGTTGGCGCGCCCGGCCAGAACCAGCCCTTCTTCGGCCTACTAAGTTCAGCCAAATTTCGCGACAATGCTGACAAGGGCTACAAGCTCGGCCTCTGCACCGACCTCGATCCCTGGGCCGGCTGGACCTATATCAAGCTCGGCCTGATGGCCTCCAAGACCAAAAGCCCGAACACGGCCAAGCTCTTTATCCACTATATCCTGACGGAAGAGGGCATCGCCCCGCAGATGAAGGACGGTAAGCTGCCGACCAATACCGACATCAAGATGCCGGATGATGAGCCTTCTGGGCTGATGAAGGTTGCCGATCGGCTGATGGGATACAATTCTGCTACGGGTCTCGATGATTTCGATCGGCGCGAGGAGTGGCAGGATTTCTGGCGCGTCAACTACACGAAGTAATCCCGGCTGGCGCGGTCCTGGCCGCGCCGCCTCCTCCTTTTTGCGAATGAACGGAATGGACATGCCGATGCAGACCTCATTGAGCGAACGAAATCCTGGAGATGAGGGCGCTTTTTCCCGCTCCGGGCGGTTGATGAAAATCGCCGAAACAGCGGCGCGTGCCGTGCGCGATCCTCTGCTTGCGGCATTCCGATCGGATATGACGGTGGACTACAAGGTCGATCTCCACGATATCGTGACTATCCACGACAAGCGCGCCGAGGCCGCCATTCGCACCATCATTCTCGAACGGGAACCCAACTCGGCCATCATGGGTGAGGAGGGCGGCCAGATCGGTAGCGGTGAGGTGCAATGGTATGTCGACCCCATCGACGGCACGGCAAATTTCGCCCGCGGCCTTGCCTTCTGGTGCGTGTCCATTGCCGCCGTTATCGACGGGAAGGTTGTTGCCGGCGTGGTTTATGACCCTGTCGCGGAGCAGATGTTTTCGGCCGATGTCCAGGCGTCTTATCTGAACGGCGAAAGGCTGCGCTCGCGTAGCGTCTCGGACGAGACACGGGCGACGCTCATCACCGGCTATCCCGTCTCGCGCGATTTCCGGCTGGATGGGCGGGAAGCGGCGCTGGCCAATTTCGGTACTCTTACTGAGACCTTTTCTACATTGCGCCGGCCCGGCAGCGCTGCGCTCAGCATTGCTCACGTCGCGGCGGGCTGGACGGATGCGGCCGCTGGTTTCGGCGTCAACGCCTGGGATGTGGCAGCCGCCATCCTCATTCTCAAAAATGCCGGCGGCGCCTATGAACCTCTCACTCTTGGAAAGGTGGCGGAAGGCGCCGCCGAATTCCTTTGTCCGGGTTATATAGCCACGGGTGAGGGGGCCAACTACCCGACATTGCAGCGGGTGGCACGAGCCATATCCGCAAGCCGCAGCGCCAAGACGTCGGTGCAACACGGGCCAACCGCCGCAGAAACTGAAAAAGCAAAGATATGACGGCTGCCGTACCGGTGCCGGGGAGACATGACATGCCGCAACCGCAACAGACCATAGCCCGAGAGCAGGAGAGCGGCGAACTGCCGAAGCTCAGCCGCATCTATGAACGGCATCCGCTTTATGGTGTCGATCTCTTCATTTCGGGCAAAGAGGGTGCGAGCGACCTCAATCTTCTGCGTCAGAACGGCATTACCACCGTCGTCAATTGCGCCGTCAATCTGGACTTCAATTTCGTGGAACAGTCCGATGTGGTTTCAGATCATGAAGGCAGCGTCTATGGGCCGGGCGAAATCCGATATTACAAGATCGGTCTGATCGACGGGGCCGGAAATCCTGATACCCAAATGGTGGCAGCCCATTATATTCTGCGGGCGGCGCTGGAGCAGATTCTGCCGGAAAAACCATCTTACCCCCGCCGGGAGCGCGGCAATGTGCTCATCAATTGCCGGGGCGGTCGTTCCCGCTCTGTCGCCGTCGTCGCGCTCTTCCTCCATCTTACACTGCCAGCGGAGTTTCCGGCCCTGGGCGACGCGATAAGCTTCGTTCGTCTGAAACGAGAACTGCCGGAAAATGAGTGGTATAAGGCTCCGAAACCCGTCCTGGCCGAAGCCGCCCGCCGGGCTGCCGGCTGGATCGCGATGATCGACGCGGCCCACTGAAGAAGGCGCTCATTCGGGCCGCGCTTCCCATTCCGCACAGGCATCTCGTTTTTTGTCGATCTGCAAAAAAGAAGGGTCGCTGGGCGACCCTTTAGTCGGGGATGGGAAAGAAGTATCAGGCAAGTCCGCCGATATGGAACGTCTTTATTTCCAGATATTCTTCGATGCCGACCTGCGCGCCTTCGCGGCCAAGGCCGGATTGCTTGACGCCGCCAAAAGGGGCGACCTCGGTGGAAATCGCGCCGGTGTTGAGGCCCACCATTCCGAATTCCAGCGCTTCACCCACGCGCCAGGCGCGTCTGAGGCTTTCAGTGTAGAAGTAGGCCGCAAGCCCAAACGGGGTGCCGTTGGCGATGGCGATCGCCTCTTCTTCCGTCTCAAAACGGAAGAGGGGAGCGACCGGGCCGAAGGTCTCTTCGCTTGCCAGACGCATGCCGGTCGTTGCGCCGATCAGCACAATGGGGGCGGTGTATTGCGGACCTTCCGGTAGAGGGCGGGGTCTGGTGATGATCTTCGCACCTTTGGCCACGGCATCTTCCACATGGGCGCGGATCTTCGCTATGGCCGGCTCATTGATCATTGGGCCGACGGACACACCGGCCTCCGTGCCGGGACCGACCCGCATGGCATCAACGCGATCCGCCAGTTTTTTTGCAAAGGCGTCATAAACGCCTGCCTGAACGAGAATGCGGTTGGCGCAGACGCAGGTCTGCCCACCATTGCGGAACTTCGAAACGAGCGCGCCTTCCACGGCCAGATCGAGATCGGCATCGTCGAAAACGATAAAGGGCGCGTTGCCGCCCAGTTCCAGCGAGAGCCGCTTTACACTGTCGGCAGCGCCTCGCATCAGGATTGAGCCAACGCGGGTTGAGCCCGTGAAGGAAATTTTCCGCACCGTCTCATTCGCCATGATTTCGTTGCCGATATCGGTCGGCATGCCGGTCACGATGTTGATGACACCACCGGGAATACCGGCCCGTTCGGCGAGAACACCGAGCGCCAGTGCCGAATAGGGCGTGAATTCGGAAGGCTTGATGACGACGGTGCAGCCGGCGGCAAGTGCGGGTGCAACCTTGCGCGTGATCATCGCGTTCGGAAAGTTCCACGGGGTGACGATGCCGCAGACGCCGACCGGTTCTTTCAGCACCACAATGCGCCGGTCCGGTGTCGGTGAAGGGATGGTGCTGCCGCCAATACGGCGAGCTTCTTCCGCGAACCATTTGACGAAGGATGCGCCATAGCGGATTTCTCCCTTCGCCTCCTCAAGCGGCTTGCCCTGTTCCGTGGTCAGGATCAGCGCAAGATCGTCCATATGCTCGATCATCAGGGCGAACCATTTTTCGAGAAGGGCCGCCCGCTCGGCATGGGTCTTTTTTCTCCAGGGGCCGAAGGCCGCATCGGCGGCCTCCACCGCCGCCCGGGTTTCCCCTCCGCCCATATCCGGCACGCTGCCGATGACTGCCTGCGTTGCCGGGTCGATCACGTCGACCGCCTTGCCCGATGCCGCTGCCTTCCATGCGCCGCCGATCAGGCCGGCCTGGCGAAAGAGATCCCTATCCTTCAAACCTTGCATCATCTGTCTCCGAAATCAGTCGAGCGCTGCGAGAACTGCAGCCGTTATGGCGTCCGTCTCATCCCTGCCCGGCACGGTGCCGATACCCCGGCCGGTCGTCGTTTCCAGTGCGGCCATAATCCGAGCCGCGGCATTCTTTTCCCCGAGATGCTCGAGCATCATCGCTCCCGACCAGATGGCGGCTATTGGGTTCGCGATGCCGAGATGGGCGATGTCAGGCGCTGAACCGTGCACCGGCTCGAACATGGAGGGCGCGCTGCGGTCGGGATTGATATTGGCGGAGGCGGCAAATCCGAGACCGCCCTGAATGGCCGCGCCCAGATCGGTCAGAATATCGCCGAAGAGATTGGAGGCGACGACGACATCGAGGCTTTCCGGCGCCATCACCATGCGCGCCGCCATGGCGTCGATGTGGTAGCTGGAAACCTCGACACCGGGATATTCGGCGGCGAGCCTGTGCGTTACCTCATCCCAGAACACCATCGAATATTTCTGGGCATTCGACTTGGTGATGGAGGCCAGCTTGCCGCGACGTTTCTGCGCCTGTTCAAAGCCGAAACGCAGGATGCGCTCCACGCCCGTCCGGGTGAAGATCGAGGTTTCCACGGCCACCTCATCGTCCGTGCCCTGATGCACCCGGCCACCGGCGCCGGAATATTCGCCCTCGGTATTTTCGCGAATGCAGAGGATATCGAATCGATCCGCCTTCAACGGACCTTCGACACCGGGAAGCAATCGGTGCGGTCGGATATTGGCATATTGCACGAAGGCCTTGCGGATCGGCAGCAGCAGGCCGTGCAGAGATACCGAATCCGGAACTTCGGCCGGCCAGCCTACGGCCCCGAGGAGTATGGCGTCGAAACCGCGCAGGGTCTCAATACCGTCCTTGGGCATCATCGCGCCGGTTTCCCGATAGAAGGCGCAGGACCAGGGGAACTCCGTTCCTTCAAGCGCAAAACCGGAGGTTCTGGCGGCGGCGTTGAGTACCTGCCATGCGGCATGAGTGACGCTCTTGCCGATGCCGTCGCCGGGAATGAGTGCGATGCGATGCGTTTTCAAGAAATTTCCCCTGTCACAGTCCAATTAGGACGCTCTTGCTCTTGCGGTTGGCGAGATAGGCTTCCCGTCCGAGATCCTTGCCGATGCCGGAACGTTTGTAGCCGCCGGTAGGCAGAATGTGGTCGCGCGAGCGGCCGTAACGGTTGACCCAGATCGTACCCGCCTGGATGGCGCGGGACAGGCGCATGACGCGTGAGACGTCACGGCTGAAAAGACCCGCCGCCAGACCGTAGGTCGGATGATCGGAAAGCGAAAGAGCCTCTTCTTCCGTGCGGAAGGTCTGCAGCGTCAGCACCGGCCCGAAGATTTCCTCGGTCACGGCGGGGGAGGTCTGGTCGACATTGGCGATCAGTGTTGGCTGGTAGAAATAGCCGGGGCCGTCCATGATCGCGCCGCCGGTGAGGCATTGGCCGCCATGGGAGACCGCCGCCTGCACGATACCGTCGATGCGCTTGCGCTGCACCTCGGAGATAATAGGCGAATATTGCGTTGCCTCGTCCCAGGTGGGCCCGGGCTTCACCGCCTTCATGCGGGCGATGATCGCGGCGGAGAGGGCATCTGCCGCACTGTCCTCCACGAGGATGCGCGAGCCGGCCACACAGGCCTGCCCGGCATTGGAGAGAATATTGGCGGCGATGGCCGTCGCCGCCTTTTCGATATCCGCATCGGCGAAGACAATCTGTGGGCTCTTGCCACCAAGTTCCAGCGTCATGGGCTTGATCCCTGTACGGGCGATATTGGCCATGATGGCGGCTCCCGCGGCGGTGGAGCCGGTGAAGCTCACCTTGGAAATCTCGGGATGGCCGGTGATGGCGTTGCCCGTGACGGGACCGTCGCCCAGCACGATGTTAATGAGGCCGGCGGGTAACCCGGCCTTGATCGCCAGCTGCGCCATGAAAATACTGGAGAAGGGTGTCATCTCCGAAGGTTTCAGCACCACGGCATTGCCTGCCGCAAGCGCCGGGCCAAGCTTCCAGCCAGCCATGGAGACCGGAAAATTCCACGGTGTAATCGCACCCACCACGCCATAGGGCTCCGTCATGATCATGCCGAGGCTCGTGTCGTCGGTCGGCACCAGATCGCCGCCTTCCTTGTCGGCGAATTCGGCGAAGAAGCGGATTTGCTCGGCGGTCACGGCGATATCGCCGGCGATCAGTTGGCCGACCGGCCGGGTCGAGGACAGCGCCTCGATCTTTGCCAGCGTCTCGGCTTCCTGCTCTATCAGGTCAGCCCAGCGTTGCAGGACCCGGGTGCGCTCGCGCGGGCGCACCCCGCCCCAGTTGCTGCTTTTCAGTGCGGCCTTGGCCGTTTGCACCGCTTCATCCACCAGGGCTGCATCCGCCTTCGGGCACCCGGCATATGGGGCCCCGTCCGATGGGCGGTGCATGTCGATACCGTTTTCAGCGGTGACGAGCCTGCTGCCGATGAAGTGGCCGATTGGCAGGGACAGGCTGTCTGGATCGAAGCTGAGCGTCATGGGAAATCCCCTTTGAATATGCCCTCAAAGCTAATTCCTGTCGGCAAGCGAAATCGACCGACTGCAGCCGTGGCAGTGAACGAAAATCCCGTTTTACCGTTGCCAGACAGCGCAATCTTTGGTGCGTGCTGCCTGTGGTCTCTCGCCGGTTCCCGTTGTCGCGGGCAACCTGGAAAACCCGCGAGATACGCCTCATCCGTTCACTGTGACGTAGATTTTGCGCACCGTCTCAATGGTCCTCCAGACGCCGACGAAACCGGGTTTCATTACGAAACTGTCGCCCGCCGTATAACGCTGCGGTTCGCCGCCATCAGGGGTGATTTCGATGACGCCGGCCAGAATATGGCAGAACTCGAAGGTCTCACCTTTGATGGAACGGCTTTCCCCCGGTGTCGCTTCCCAAATGCCTGTCTTCACGGTTCCGTCGCGAGCTTCGTCAAGCGCCCAGGTCTTGAACGACGGGTCGCCTGCAATGAGGCGTTCTGGCAGCGCCTTGGAGGCCTTGGGCTCGAAATCGGGGTTGGTATCGATGGGCTTGAGAAGCGGCATGGATTTTCCTTTCTGAAACAGGCGTGATGATCAATATCCGCGGCGGCGGTCGACAAGGCCGAGCGGTTGAAGACCGGACTCGTGGCGTTTGATGTTTTCGACAACGGTGCGTGCCGCGGAATGGGGTTGAGTGACGCTGGCGATATGCGGCGTCAGGAGAATTTTGGAGTGGGTCCAGAAAGAATGGTCTTCGGGCAACGGTTCGGGATCCGTAACGTCGACCACCGCACCCGAGAGCCGGCCTTTATCGAGCGCATCGAGGAGTGCGCCGTGATCGAGCTGTCTGCCACGTCCGGCGTGAACAAGTCCCGCGCCATCGGGTAAAAGGCTCAGGCGCTGGGCGTTGAGAAGTCCGGTGGTCTCGTCCGTCAGCGGCAGCAGGCAGATGAGGATGTCGCTGGTGGAGAGTATGGCTTTCAGCCCGTCATCGCCATGGTGACAGGTGACGCCATCGATCTCGCGCGGCGACCGGCTCCAGCCGGCGAGCGGAAAGCCGAAAGTTCTTAACCGCTCCAGCGCTGCGACGCCCAGCATGCCGAGGCCAAGGACGCCAATCCGGCAGTCTTCTGCCTGTCGTTGCGGCAGCGCCTTCCACAACTGCTGCCGCTGCTGTTTCAGATAGGCGGGGAGATTGCGGTGAAGGGCGAGCACGCCGAGGCAGATATATTCCTGCATCATGCGGATGATCCCCTCATCCACCATGCGTACGACTTTCACCGTCTGCGGGACCGTATCGATGTGAAACTGGTCCACACCGGCCCCGATCGAAAAGAGGATTTCGAGGTTACGATAACGCGCTATATCCTCCGGCACCGTCCAGGTGATGAGGTAACGGACTGCATCGGGATCGACCTTGGAGGCATCCATTGCGAAGGGGAGATCCGGCAATTCGTCAGCCAGGGCCTGCCGGAAGATTTCGCCGCGTCTGGCGTCGGAGTTAAAGAGAAATGTCATCTGATCCGTGGTCTCGAGGGTTCATGCCGTGCAGCGCCGGCCGAGCATTTCCAGCATCGACTGGCAGGCGGAAAGTTCGCCCGCTGTTATGAATTCGTCCGGTTTATGGGCGCGGCCGATATCGCCGGGGCCGCAGATGATGGCGTCGATGCCCGCAGCCTGAAAGAGCCCGGCCTCCGTGCCATAGCTGACGGCCGCGAGACCGGGAGTGCCGGTCAGTTCCTCCAAAAGCGAGGCAAGCGGGGCCTCGGCGAGAAGCGACAGCGCCGGATAGGCGCTCATCGGCAGCCATTCGATATCGACACCTGTCGCGGTGAGCGCCTCCACGCTACGTCGTACCGGCTCCAGCAGGTCGATTGGCGAGACACCTGAAATAGCCCTTGCCTCCAGTTCGATGGCGCAATGATCGGGAATGATGTTGATCGCCTGTCCGCCGTTGACGGTACCGATCTGCAGGGAAGAGTAGGGCGGCTCGAAGGTCTTCTCTAAAGGACCCCGGGTCAACGCGTCTGCCGCCTCCACCGCCGTCGCGATGATGCCTGCCATCAGATGAATGGCGTTCACTCCCTGATCGGGCCGTGAAGAATGGCCTGACCTGCCACGGATGCTGACCCGCGCCGCGGCTTTTCCCTTGTGGGCACGCACGGAACGCAAATTGCTGGGCTCGCCGATAATGGCGCCCGCCGGTGGCGCGCACAGTTCCGGCAGGCGCGCGATGAGATGGGGAACACCGCGGCAACCTGCCTCCTCGTCGTAGGAAAAGGCGATATGCACGGGGCGCTGAAGCGTCATGCGCGAATAGGCAGGGGCTGCGGCGAGGACGGTTGCCAGAAAACCTTTCATGTCGGTCGTCCCGCGTCCGTAAAGCCTGTCGTTTTCCGTTCTCAGCCGGAAAGGATCGGAAGACCATTCCGGTTCTCCGGCGGGTACCACATCCATGTGCCCGGACAGAATGTAACCGGCCCGATCGGCTGGTCCGAAGGTGGCGAAGAGATTGGCGCGGTCTCCCTCCGGCCCCGGAATCACGGATACTCTTGCGCCATGGCTTTCCAAATATTCGGCAATCCATCCGGCAATGTCGCCATTGGCCGTTCCCACCACTGACGGAAAGGCGACGAGACGCTCAAGGATTTCGATTGCGTTCATGGTCGTCCCCGTTGGCCCGTTATGATGGCCGCATTGCTCATTGCAAAAGCTTAGAACGGCCGAAGGCGTTTATCTGCTGAAAAGCGAGGTATTTCGGTAGATTGTTGTGTCCTTCCAGTGCTTTCAGAAAATTCGTGCTGGCATGGCTCGTTATCCTCGGACGTCATGGCTTGGACGCCGGGAACGCTGGTTCCCCGCGCTGGAGGGAGTGAGAGCCGTTTGCGATGGAGCTGCTCAAAGTCGATAGTTTCGAGTTGCGGACCGTGGATATTGCCGATGTGGAGGCAGATCGTCTGCACGCCCTCTCCATGGCGGTCGGATGGCGCTATCACGCCAATGAATGGTGTTTCCTGAGGCAATGCGGTGTCGGTCTCGCTGCGCTGGACGAGATCGACCGTGTTGTCGCGACAGCGATGCTCTTTCCCTATGATCAGGGTTTCGCGACACTCGGCATGGTCATCGTATCGCCACGTCTGCAGGGGCGTGGCGTGGCGCCCTGGCTGGTGCGGCAGCTTCTGGGGAAATACCCGGCAACCGTCTTGCGGCTGAACGCCACCGACGTTTCACGTCGTCTTTTTGCAGGGCTAGGCTTTTCCGGAGATGCGGAAAAGGTGCAGCTGTTTCGGGGCAGGGCGCGCTCCCCCGTGCAGACACCGGGGCTTGGCAGAAAGCAACGGATCGAGCCCCTCTCGGAAGATCATTTGTCGGCGGTCGTGACGATTGACCGGGTGGCTTTGGGCGTATCGAGGCGGGGCGTGCTGCAACGTCTTCTGCGCGACAATACTGGCTATGGCCTTTTCGAGGTCGATCGTCTGGTGGCTTTCGCGCTGCGCCGGGCGGCCGGGCGAGGTCACATCGTCGGTCCGGTCGTCGCAGTTGAGGAGAAAGATGCGGTCGCGCTGGTGAGCCGGCATTTTGCCGATCTGGACGATCAGCTCGTCCGTCTGGATGCCGTGCAAGACCAGCGCGTATTGACCGATTTTCTGACGCAATCCGGCCTGGTCGTGATCGAAACTCTTACCACCATGTCGAAACAGACGCCGCAGCCTGCGGGTTCGGGTCCGGCGAGGATTTTCGCCCTTGCGGGTCCATCGCTGTGCTGAAGCGCAGTTTTGAACCGCCTCAATTCGACTGATTATGTGGTGGTCCTTTTTCGGGCGTCGCCCGACGCGATGCGTTCCGCTGCGCTAGAAACATGCTTTGATGATTGACGCACTGCCCCTTGACCCTTATGTGAGAAAGCGACGGTTCCTGCAGCCGAAAGGCGAAGGGATTAATAGGGAACACGGTGCGGGTGATGATTATCGCCCAATGCCGTGGCTGCCCCCGCAACTGTAAGCGGATTGCCGCTCATCCTCGTGACGCCGATGGCGTCATGCCACTGCATTCTCCGGAATGCGGGAAGGCAGATGAAAGGCGCAAATCCGTGAGTCAGGAGACCTGCCGTCAAAATATAAACCATCGTTACGGGCGGGGAAGCCCGGAAGAGGAGATTGTAATGTTATTTCATAACATTTGGTTTGCGTCCTGTTACCGTTCTCCGTACAAGACGTTCCGTGGTTGCTGCGCGTTCTGACGCCGCTGCTCTGGAACAAGCGATTTCATTTCGATTGGAGAACACATGTTTCATTCTGGACGCCTGCCGGTCCGCGCCGGCTTTCTCGCTGCTGCGCTTGCAGTTCTGCCCGCCGCCACCGCCAATGCTGCGGAAACGGTATATCCTTTGACAATCAAAAGCTGCGGTCACGACATCACCTTCAAGCAGCCGCCCGCCCGCGCCGTCTCCGTCGGCCAGAGCACGACTGAGGTTCTTTATCTGCTCGGGCTGGCCGACAAGGTCGTTGGCACGGCCCTGTGGATCGGCCCGGTCCTTGCGGGCTATGAGCAGGCCAATTCCAGGGTGGAGCGTCTGGCCGACAATGATCCAAGCTTCGAGGCCGTCGTCGGAAAGAGGCCGGACCTCGTCACAACGCAGTTCCAGTGGCAGATCGGCCCCGAGGGCGTTGTCGGTACGCCAGCGCAATTCGCCGAACTCGGCATTCCTGTTTACACCTCGCCGGCAGATTGCGTGGGCAAGGACAATTCCGGGGGCGGCGACGGCGTGCGCAAGACCGGCTTCACAATGGATTTGATCTATCAGGAAATCCGCGACCTCGCGCAGATTTTCAACGTCCAGGATCGCGGCGAAGAAGTGGTCAATGATCTCAAAAAACGGGAAGATGCTGCCCGCGCGAAGATTGCTTCCGCAAACGGCAAGCTTTCCGCCGTGTTCTGGTTCTCCAGCGCGGAACTGGATATCGATCCCTATGTGGCGGGCCGCAATGGCGCGCCCGGCTACATCATGTCGGCGCTCGGCCTGAAGAATGTGATCGAGAGCGACGAAGAATGGCCAACGGTCGGTTGGGAAACCATCGCCAAGACCAATCCTTCGGTGATTGTGGCCGGAAAGATGGACCGCCGCCGTTTCCCGGCTGACGACATCGCCGTCAAGCAGAAATTCCTCGCCACCGATCCCGTGGCCAGCATCATGCCAGCTGTGAAGGAAGGTCACGTCTTCGAGATGGATGCTCAGGCGATGAACCCGACCATCCGGACGATCGAAGGCATTGAAACGCTGGCTGAGGCAATTTCGGCTGCCGGTCTCGCCAAGTGAGCGGGTTTTCAATCCATCTCGGCAGAGGAGGGCTGGTTTTTGCCGCGCTCGCCCTGCTGCTAGGCGCGCTGATGGCCGGGGCGGCCATCGGCGAAACCGCCATTCCATTCGATGTGGTGGCGAAAACCATCGCCAACCGGGTGTTTGACGCCGGTTATCCGCTGGAACCGCTGGATGAGGGAATTGTGTGGAGCTATCGTCTCAGCCGCGCCGTCGTGGCCGCCTGCTGCGGGGCTTCACTGGCGCTTGCCGGCGCGGTTCTGCAATCGCTGCTGCGCAACCCGCTTGCCGACCCCTATATCCTCGGTATTTCCGCGGGCGCCTCCACCGGAGCGGTGGGCGTGGCCCTTCTCGGCTTTGGGGCGGGCTTTCTGACAATGCCGGCGGGGGCACTGATCGGTGCCTTCGTCGCATTCTCGCTTGTCAGTCTTCTGGCGGTGCGTGCAGGGCACGGCAACAGTGCCATCATCCTGGCCGGGGTGGCTGGTTCGCAACTGTTCAATGCCATGACGTCCTTTATCGTCACCAAATCCGCCAATGCCGAACAGGCGCGCGGTATCATGTTCTGGCTGCTGGGGAACCTCTCGGGTGTGCGCTGGCCGGATGTGTGGCTGGCCCTGCCGGTCAGTGTTGCCGGTCTTGCGGTTTGCCTCTGGCACGCCCGGGCGCTTGATGCTTTCGCCTTCGGCGGGCAGGCGGCTGCCTCGCTCGGCATTCCGGTGCGGCGGACCTATGCAGTACTGATCTCGGTTTCGGCGATCATGACGGCGGTGATGGTCTCGCTGGTCGGGTCCATCGGCTTTGTCGGCCTCGTCATTCCCCACGCGGCACGCATCTTCGTCGGCGTCCGCCATGGGCTGCTGCTGCCGGTGACAGCATTGACCGGTGCAGTATTCATGATCATCGCCGATATTCTCTCCCGCATTGTCATTCCCGGGCAGGTGCTGCCCATCGGCGTTATCACCGCGCTCGTCGGCGCGCCCGCCTTCGCCTTCATCCTCGGACAGAAGAGGGGACGTTCGTGAAGCTATCCGCTCATGACCTGAAATTTCGCGCAGGCAATATCGACATCGTACGCGGTGTCTCGCTCGATGTCGGCTCCGGAGAGTTTCTCGGCATAATCGGCCCGAATGGGTCCGGTAAAAGCACGCTGCTCTCCATGCTGGCCGGCATCCGCAAGCCGCGCCACGGTCACGTCATGCTCGGCGGCGATCCGCTCGCCTCCCTCGGACGGCGTGAACTCGCTCGCCGGCTGGCTTTTGTGGAGCAGCAGGCCGAAACCACCGAGCGCATCACGGCACGACAGGCGGTGGAATTGGGGCGCACGCCCTATCTCGGTCCACTTTCGGCGTGGTCTGCGCATGACGACGCGATCGTCGAGGCCGCGCTCGATAATGTCGACATGGCCGACAAGGCGGAGCGCAGCTGGCACCACCTTTCCGGTGGTGAGCGCCAGCGACTGCATATCGCCCGCGCATTGGCGCAGGAGCCCGATATTCTGCTGCTGGACGAGCCTACCAATCACCTCGACATCGGCCACCAGATCGGCTTGCTCGATCTGGTGCGCCGGCAGGGATTGACCGTTGTGGCGGCCCTTCATGATCTCAATCACGCCGCCATGTTCTGCGACCGCATCGCCATTATGCATCGCGGTGAGATGATCGCCATCGGCGCGCCGCGCGAAGTCCTGACGCCGGCAACGATAGCGTCCGTCTTCGGAGTGGAATGCGTTGTGACGGTTGATGGAAGCGGCCTTTCGCACATTCGTTTTCTGCCGGCCCACGGACGGGCCGATCATGCAAGAAAGGTCATGGCATGATGAAATTGCTTAGGCTTGCAAGAGTTGCAGGCGTTGCCGTGCTCATGGGGTCGGGTTTATCCGCACATGCCTCGGCAGAAACCTTCGAGGTGAAAATGCTGAACAGGGGCGAGAAGGGCCCAATGGTGTTCGAGCCCGATTTTCTGGAGATCACCGCCGGTGATCGCGTGCGCTTCGTGCCGACCCACAAGAGTCACAATGCCGCGACCGTTGAGGGGATGGTTCCTGAAGGTGTGGAAGGTTTCAAAAGCCGGATCAATGATGAATTCGAGACCGGTTTCGACAAGCCGGGTTTCTACGGTATCAAATGTTCACCGCATTATGGCATGGGCATGGTCATGCTGATCAAGGTCGGCGATGCGACCCTGCCGCAGAGCTACCGGACGGTCGATATGCCAGCTCGGGCAAAACCGCGCTTCGAGGAACTTTTCGAGCGCGCGGAAAAATGAGGTGCCGGTCAATCCGTGCAACAGGGTCGGGAATGATCCGCCCCCCCCAGTCACCGTTGCGGATTGGTCATCAGAAGACCGTCTTCTACGGTCAGGGACTTGACGCTCTGGATCTCACAATCTGGCCTGAGGACACAGACGGAGCCTCAGGTTTTGCCTGTGATGCCCGGCTTCACCGCGCAGACTGCATAACGATGCTGCAGTCCCCGGAGTATACCTTTCAGCAGGCTGAAATTTTTCGCCTGGGCGCGGTGAATGGCCTGGAGTTCCTGATCGATTGCAACAGGTTGGAAACCCGTCTGTCGCAGAAGCGCTGCAACTTCGCCGGCTCTCGCACCGTTTGAAAAATAGACACGCGACAGGATGCTGGTGAAGGTGTTTTCCGGATCCGCTGGCTTGTGCGGCTGATCCTGTTTGACCAATCCCAAGCCTTCGAGACCTGCCGCAAGTTTCTTTACCAGTTTTTCGCGCCAGCTGGTATTCACGAAATCGCCATCCACGATCAGCAGGCGTCCACCCGGTTTCAGCACTCGGAACCACTCCGCGAAACTTGCCCGTGGATCGACCAGCGTCCAGACCAGATGGCGGGTGATGATGACATCGGCGCTCTCATCCGGCTCCATCGTGTTTTCGGCATCGCCGACGAAGAAACGGATACTACGCCCACGGCTTTTTGCTTTTTCACGGGCAAGCGCCAGCATTGTTTCGGACCAGTCCATGCCGGTAACCTGAAATCCCAGATCGTCCATGAGGTGAGAGATGACGCCGGTGCCGCTGGCAAGATCGAGCGCGCTGCGCCCCTCACCCGGACCAAGATGTTTCAAGATCAGCGCGTGCCACGCCTCTCGCTCCTCTTCGGAGAAAATTTCATGGCCGGGGGACAGGTCGAAAGTCGCGGCGCGGCCGGACCAGTAGGCTTTGATTTCGTCTCTCAGGCTGTCGTTTTTGCCATATTCTATGGTGTCGATCATTGGTCTTCAGCTCATGTACCGGTCAGTTAAGAATGGCTCTAAAACATAAATGTTGACTAGTACAGTCAGAAAATAATACAGCCGCGCCAGTTAATACTGGAGAGCAATATCCGATGCGCATCTCAGCCAAATCTGCGGCATTTGCCCTTGGCCTTCTCGTATCTGCGGCATGGCCGGCATTGGCCGAAAAGGTCACCGTCAAGGATGTGACCGGCCGGGATGTCGAAGTCAACGTTCCCGTTTCGCACGTCATTCTCGGCGAAGGCCGGCAAATTTACTTCCTGGCGGCGCTCGACAAGGAAAACCCTTTCCAGCACGTGGTTGGCTGGCGTGACGATCTGTCGAAAGCCGATCCGGAAACCTACGACGCCTATCTCGCCAAATATCCCGATATCGCCAAGCTGCCGACTTTCGGCGGCATGAAGGACGGCACCTTCGATGTCGAGCAGGCCGTTGCCCTGAAGCCCGACGTCATTCTGATGAACATCGACGCGAAGACGGCGACCGAAGAGGCAGGTTACATCGAAAAGCTCGCAAAGGTCGGCATTCCGCTGGTCTATGTCGACTTCCGCGAAAAGCCGATGGAAAACACCGAGCCGAGCATGCGTCTGATGGGCAAGCTGATCGGCAAGGAAAAAATCGCGGAAGACTTCATCACGTTCCGGGCGGAATCCATCGCGAAGGTAACGGACACGCTTGAAAAGGCAAATCCGAAGAAACCTGTTGTGTTCATGGAGCGTGCCGGCGGTTACTCCGACGATTGCTGCATGTCTTTCGGCAACGAGAATTTTGGCAAGATGGTGGAGCTGGCGGGCGGCATCAACATGGCCAAGGCTATTATTCCGGGCACCTTCGGCACCGTCAATCCTGAGCAGATCATCGCTTCCAACCCGGAGCAGATCATCATCACCGGCGGCAACTGGAACGGTTATGTTCCCGGTGGCAACTGGGTCGGCGTCGGTTACGGCGCGGATGTGAAGGAGGCCCGTCGCAAGCTGGAAAACCTGACCAAACGCCCGGCTTTCACAGGCGTCCAGGCCGTGAAGGATGGCAATGTCCACGCCATCTGGCACCAGTTCTATAACAATCCCTATCAGTTCGTGGCTATTCAGGAAATCGCCAAGTGGCTGCACCCTGATCTCTTCAAGGATCTCGATCCCGAAGCCACGTTCAAGGAACTTCACGCCCGCTTCCTGCCGCTTGACTACAAGCCCGGCTACTTCGTTTCGCTGAAGGATGCGAAATAAGACAGGGACGGTGAAGGAGGAGCGCCGGTCCACTCGATGGATGAAGCCGCAGCCACGCGGCTTCATCGTTTTTGTTTTGAACTTGATGAGGACCTTCTCATGCGGCTCAACGCCCTCAGGCATCTTGCGATGCTGGCCTTCTCCCTTCTAGCCGTCGCGGCTCATGCGGGGGAGATCACCGATGTCACCGGACGCAAGATCGAGCTGGACCTGCCGGCCAAGCGTGTCATCGTTGGCGAGGCGCGCCAGGTTCACGTCATCGCGGCGCTGAAGGGCGACCAGACTTTCGATACTATTGTTGGCTGGCGTGACGACCTGCTCAAGAAGGACCCGGACAGCTACGCCGCCTACGTCGAGCGTTTCCCCGAGATCGAGAAACTGCCGCGCTTCGGTTACGTGCCACAGGGGGATTTCAGCCTCGAGTCGGCCATCACGCTTTCGCCTGATGTCATCACACTCAATCTCGAAGCGGAGAAATCAGCCAAGGAAAGCGGTTTCGAAGAAAAAGCCGAAGCTGCCGGTATCAAGGTCGTCTATCTCGATTTTCGCATCGATCCCGAAAAGAACAGTGAGGCCTCGGTCGAAATCCTCGGCAAACTCTTCGGTGCTGAAGAGCGCGCGAAGGACTTCATCGCCTATCGCCGTGCCGAAATCGCCCGTGTGACCGACCGGCTCGCCAGCGTCAGGGACTTGAAGCGCCCTAACGTCTTCATTGAGCGTTCGCCCGGCATTTCTGGTGAAAACAACTGCTGCCGCACTTTTGGCCCGGCCAATTTCGGTGCCATGGTCGATCTCGCCGGTGGTCGCAATATTGCGGATGGCATCATCAAGACGACCTTTGGCGACCTCAATCCCGAACAACTCGTCGTTGCCGATCCCGAGCACGTGATTGTCACAGGTTCGAACTGGGCGGCTGAATCCGACATCAATCAGTTCGTTCCCGTAGGACGCGGTGCGGATATGGCTCTTTCCCGTGAGCGACTGGCCAACCTGATGAAGCGCACGCCGTTTCCGGAACTGACGGCCGTCAAGCAAGGCAACGTGCACGCCGTCTGGCACCAGTTCTATGGCGCGCCTTACGAGTTTTTCCCGATCCAGCAATTCGCCAAGTGGTTTCACCCGGACCTCTTCGCCGATCTCGATCCGGAAAAGAATTTCGAGGAGTTTCACCGGAAATTCCTTCCCGTCACCTACAAGCCCGGCTATTTCGCCTCGCTCGAAAAAGGTTTGAACCAATGAGTTCGCTGAATGAAAGCGCCGTTGGCGTCAGCGGGCGCGATCAATATCGCGCCCTTGCCGCGCGCAGGATCGTCATCCTCTTCGGGCTTTTCATCGCCCTGTGTTTCAGCATGGCCGCAGACATGGCGCTCGGTCCGGCTCGCTACACCCTCTCCGAAGTGCTTGCGACCATCGCCGATCCGGCCGCGGTGGGAAACCAGCTGCGTGTGGTCATCTGGGACATCCGCATGCCGATCGCGCTGATGGCGGTCACCGTCGGCGCGTCGCTTTCGGTGGCGGGCGCTCAGATGCAGACCATCCTGTCGAACCCGCTCGCCAGTCCGTTCACGCTCGGTATCTCGGCCGCCGCAAGCTTCGGTGCGGCGCTGGCGCTCGTCGGCGGGGTGGCGATCTTTCCGGGCGCCGTGCACTACATGGTGCCGATCAATGCCTTCATCATGGCAATGGTTGCGGCCCTTTTCATCCATTTCGCGTCGACCCTTCGCGGTGTGACGGTTGAAACGATCGTGCTGCTTGGCATCGCACTGGTCTTTACCTTCAATGCGGCGCTGTCGCTGCTCGAATACCTCGCTTCCGAACAGGCGCTTGCCGCCGTCGTCTTCTGGACCATGGGCAGCCTGACGAAGGCGACCTGGGACAAGGTCTATGTCACCGCCGCCATTCTTCTCGTTACCGTGCCGATGTTCATGCGCAACGCCTGGGCGCTGACGGCGCTCAGGCTTGGCGATGACAAGGCGGCCAGCATGGGCATCAATGTGCGCCGTCTGCGGCTGCAGACGATGCTGACGGTCAGCCTGCTGGCCGCCATTCCGGTTTCTTTCGTCGGCACAATCGGTTTTGTCGGGCTGGTGGGGCCGCACATCGCCCGCATGCTGGTGGGTGAAGATCAGCGCTTCTTCCTGCCGGGTTCGGTGATCTGCGGAGCATTGCTGTTGTCTGCAACCTCGGTCATCAGCAAGATACTCATTCCCGGCGCTGTTCTGCCGATCGGCGTCATCACGGCGCTGGTGGGCGTACCTTTCTTTTTCGCGCTTATTTTCGGTAACAGGAGACGCGCATGGTAGCCCTCGCATTGAAGGATGTTGGCGCCGCCTATGGGCGCACCACGGTTCTCTCCAAGGTGGGCATAGATACGCTCGAAAGCGGTAGCGTGACGGCGGTGATCGGCCCGAATGCCGCCGGCAAGTCGACGCTTTTCAAGCGCATCGCCAGCCTGATCTCCGGTCCGGGGCTGGTGGAACTTTCCGATACCGCCCGTGGAGACCGCGCCATCTGCTACATGCCGCAGGACACCGGCGCAAACGCGGTGCTGACGGTCTATGAATCCGTTCTGCTTTCCGCCAAGCAGGGCGGCGGCTGGCGCGTTCAGGATCATGAGCTGTTCGAGATCGACGCCATTCTCAAGGCGCTGAAAATCCATGACCTTGCCTTCCGCGGGCTTGGCGAATTGTCAGGCGGCCAGCGCCAGCTGGTCTCGCTGGCACAGGCGCTTGCCCGCAAGCCGGAGGTGCTGCTGATGGATGAGCCGACTTCCGCACTCGATCTCCACCGGCAGATCGAGGTTCTGGGCTTCGTCACCGAACTCGCGCAGAAGACAGGCATGATCGTTCTTATTGCTCTGCATGATCTCAACCACGCGCTGCGCTATTGCGAGAAGACGATGGTGATCGCACAGGGCGAAATGGTGGTGAGCGGCAGCACGGAAGCGGTGATAACATCCGACATGCTGCGCGAAATCTATCGCATCGATGCACGTATCGAACCCTGCTCGCAGGGCAGGCCGATGGTCATCGTCGACGGGGCAATCTGACGATGGAAGAACCCGGCTGCAAAAATTGCCGGGTTCCCTGGTAACTCGGGCCATGGGCCCGCGTCGGCGCACTAATTCTCGATGATGAGGATGGTACGGACAAGCTCGATGTATCCGCCTGGGGCGCAACATCGGTGGACGATTTGTTGTGGTATGATGATAATGGAAATGCCGTTATCCTCTCGGCCAGACACGTCCGTCTCCGTCACGCTGAACGGGGTCGATGTCAATGTACTCGACGCATCGGACTTCATTTTCGCCAGCGCATCGGCGCTTGCCGCGTAAAGGAAAAACCGGCTGTGGGCTTTCAAAACCAGCAGCAGACACCGCCGCAGTCCCTCACTGCGGCGGTCGTTTCGCCCCTCAAAACTACGTTTTTCGGCCTCACGCTCGTCAGCGGTGTCGTCAACGTATTGGCGCTGACGTCGCCGCTTTTCATGTTGCAGATCTATGACCGGGTACTGGCAAGCGGCAGTCTGCCGACCCTGGTCGGGCTCGGGCTTCTTGCTCTCGGGCTTTATGGTTTCCAGTGCCTGCTCGATATCATCCGTGCCCGTGTCCTGATCCGTATCGGCGAAGACTTCGACTTGCGCTACTGCCGCAGAGTGCATGACGCCGTGGTGCGCCTGCCGCTCGTCAACCGCATGCCGGGTGACGGCCTTCAGCCGCTGCGTGATCTCGACAATGTACGCGGCTTTTTATCCGGCACGGGTCCGACTGCCTTTTTCGACCTGCCGTGGATGCCGCTTTATCTCGGCATATGTTTCCTGTTCCATTTCTGGATCGGTGTAACGGCGCTTGGCGGCGCTGTGCTGCTGGTCTCGCTCACAATTTTCACCAATATCTTTTCTCAAAAACCAATCCGCGACACCATGGTGGAAAACATGGTCCGCAACCGGCAGCTGGAGGCCTCCCGCCGCAACGCAGAGGTGGTGCAGGCCATGGGGCTTGGTGGCCGGCTCGGTAAACGCTGGCAAAATTCCAACGAGGCCTATCTCGCCGCCAATCGCAGGGCGGGCGATGTAGCAGGCGGCCTCGGCAATATCGCAAAATCGCTTCGGGCCGTTCTACAATCGGCAATTCTTGCTGTCGGCGCTTGGCTCGTCATCGAGCAGGAAGCCTCCGGCGGCGTGATGATCGCCAGTTCGATCATGATGGGCCGGGCACTGGCGCCTGTCGATCTCGCCATTTCCAACTGGAGGTCCTTCGTGGCCGCCCGGCAGAGCTGGGCACGGCTGAGAGAGCTTTTTTCGCAAATGCCGGCCGATGCCGCTGCCATGGCCCTGCCGAAGCCAGAGAAGGAATTACGGGTCGAGAATGTCACCATCGTTCCGCCGGGCGGAAAAAAGCCCATCGTTGCTGGGCTCGGTTTCGTCGTGACAGCGGGAGACGCGCTCGGCGTCATCGGTCCGTCAGGTTCGGGCAAATCGACGCTATCGCGCATTCTCACCGGCGCGTGGATGCCTGCCGCCGGCAAGGTGCGGCTCGATGGCGCAAGCTTCGATCAGTGGGACCGGGAAGCGCTTGGCCGCCACATCGGTTATCTGCCGCAGGGCGTGGAACTTTTTGAAGGCACCATCGGGGAGAATATCGCCCGTTTCGCGGACAACCCAGATCCCGAAGCCATCATCGCTGCAGCTAGGGCTGCCGGCGCACATGAGCTGATCCTGCGTTTCGAAAAGGGGTATGACAGCGATATAGGCGAGGCGGGTTCAGCTCTCTCGGCCGGGCAGCGCCAGCGCATCGGTATGGCCCGCGCTCTTTATGGCAATCCCTTTATCGTGGTGCTGGATGAACCCAACGCCAATCTTGACGCGGAAGGCGAGGCGGCAGTGGTCCGGTCGATTGCCTCCGTCAAGGCGCGCGGTGGTATTGCCGTTGTCGTCGCCCATCGGCCAAGTGCCATCGGTGCGGTGGATTTCATCCTGATGATGGAAGAGGGAAGGATGAAGGCCTTTGGCCCGCGCGACGAGGTGCTGTCCAAGGTGCTGCGTGTTCCGCAGGGGCAGGGCGGCAAAGGTTTCACCGCATCCGCGCAAACGGTCTCACCGCTGCGCGTCGTGGCCAATACCCAGGCCCGGCCCGCCGGGCCGGAAGACGGCCGTGAAGAGAACAGCCGGAAGGGAGAGACGGATGTCAAAGATTGATCAGCGCAGCAGCGTTTCCCGCTCCATCCGCAAGCATCTCTTTGCGGGACTCGCCGCAAGCATTGCGCTTCTGGCCGGTGTCGGGGGCTGGGCCGCGACGACCCGTCTTGCCGGTGCAGTCGTCGCCTCCGGTCATCTGGTTGTGGATTCGTACACGAAAAAGGTCCAGCATCCGAGCGGCGGTGTCGTCGGTGAAATTCTTGTGAATGAGGGCGAGAGGGTGAAGGCCGGCGATGTGGTCATGCGTCTCGATGCGACGCAGACCCGTGCCAATCTCGCCATCGTGACCAAGCGCCTGGACGAACTGACTGCACGGATGGCCCGACTGGAAGCCGAGCGGGACGATTTGCTTGAACTCGCCTTTCCGCGGACTCTGATCGCGCGCATGGATGACCCGAATGTCGCTTCTGCCATGCGCAGTGAAGCGAAGCTGTTCGAATTCCGCAAGTCCTATCGCGAGGGCAGGAAAGCGCAGCTGTCCGAGCGCATCACCCAGTTCGAACATGAGATCGAAGGTCTGAAGGCGCAGGAAGTGGCCTATGATAACGGGCTTGCGGTGTTGCAGGCTGAAATTGCCTCGCAGAAATCCCTGCGCGAACAGGGCGTCGTCTCCGTGCAGCGGCTGAACAGCCTGCAGACTCAGGCCGCGACATTCGGCGGGGAGCGCGGCGAAAAAATCGCCTATCAGGCACAGACTGCGGGGCGCATCACCGAAACCAAGCTGCAGATCCTTCAGATCGATCAGGAATTGCGGACCGAGGTCGGGAGGGAACTGCGCGAAATACAGGCCCAGATGGGCGAATTCGTCGAGCGCAAGGTTGCCGCCGAAGATCAATTGAAACGCATTGATATCGTCGCGCCGCAATCGGGCACGGTGCATGAAATGGCTGTGCATACGGTGGGGGGCGTCGTAACGCCGGCCGATCCGATCATGCTGATCGTACCTGACGGAGATGACCTTGCGCTCGAGGTGCAGATCCTGCCGAAAGATATCGACCAGCTTCAGGTGGGGCAAAAGGCCATGCTGCGCATGACCGCCTTCAACCAGCGCGTCACGCCGGAGCTGGAAGGTCATGTCAGCCGCATTGCGGCGGATATCACGACAGATCAGCGCACCGGGCTCTCCTATTATCTGGCACGGATTTCCGTCCCGGTTACCGAGCGGAAGAAGCTGAACAATGCGCCGCTGATGCCGGGCATGCCCGCCGAGGCCTTTATCCAGACCAGCGAAAGAACGGCGCTGTCCTACATCGCCAAACCGCTGACGGACCAGATCAGCCGCGCCTTCCGGGAGGACTAGGAATCCGAACCCGACCTGAGGGCGTTATCCACCTTCGCCAAAACGGAAGCCGGCGAACCCTCTCGTTTGCGTCGGGATAGCCCAGACGCCGCCCGAAAATGGCGCTTTCTCAAGCCGGTCTTCGGACATGTTGTGGCGGTGTGATGTCAGGAAAAGGATGCTGAAATCAGGCCCTCCGAAGCAGGGCATCGTGGGGTGAGGGACAGGAGCCGCGATCACGTTCGTCAGCTTGCCATCGGGCGAGAAAATGTTCAACACGCCAGCGGAAACGCCCGCGCTGTAATAGTTGCCGCTGCTATCGAGACAGCCGCCATCGGGTCTTCCTGTTTCTTCGGTCATCCGGGCCACCTGTACGCCCTCATCGAAGGTGCCGTTCAGGCGGTCGAATTTTCGCCGGCGTATCCATTTCTGGACGGAATCGCTTTGCCACATAATCGAGCCGTCGGAAGAAAAAGCGAGGCCGTTCGGGCATGTCAGCCCGCTCTGCATGCGCTCGGCGCTTTTTTCGGTGATCCGCCAAAGCTCGCCATGGGGCTCCATGTCCGAAAGCGGCACATTGTGCATTGTTCCCACCCAGAAAGCGCGGTCGGGGCCGATCCGTCCGTCATTCAGCCGGCAGGGGATGCCTTCGGGTGCCGGAATGGAATGGAGGAGACGCGTTTTGCCGCTGTCCGGATCGAGGATGACGATGTCCATGCCACAAGTGACGATGAGTTCGCCGTTCTGGCAAAGGCCGAGACTTGAAACCGTCCTGGGGAACGGCCATTCTTGATAGACGCCGGGCTCAAGACCTGCGCACCGCACGGTCTTTCCGAGAATATCGCACCAGAAAAGCACCTGTCGCCGCTCGTCCCAGACAGGGGATTCCGCCAGTGTACTCATCGTGTCGCACAGAAGTTTCGTTTGCGACATGGCAAGCGCTTGTCCGGGATTTGCCGTATTCATGATGTTCGAACCGTTGAAAAAGATGCCGCAGAATTACTCGAAATAGTCCTGGTGGTTCTCGAAGACTTGCGAAAGAATGCCGAGGACACGTCTCAGATGTTTGCGCAAATTATCGGTCGCGCGGGCTTCGTCTCCTGCCCTGATTGCGTCATATACCGCCTCATGTTCGGAAAGCAGGCGTGCCATATGCGCTTCGTCGGTTATGGCGAGTGCCCGCAGTCGATCCAGCCCCGCCTTCTCGCGGATCAGCAGGGATTCCAGTCTTTCAAGCCCCGTCGCGGCGGCAAGCGCGCTGTGGAATTGGTCGTCATGAACGCGGAAAGCCTTTCTGTCTCCATTGCGCATTGCTGCCCGCTGGCCGTTCAGGGCGTGTTCGATCTCCTGTTCCGCTTCCGCTGTCAGGCCGATCTGGCACAGCCTGCACACTGCCGCCACCTCAAGTGCCTCGCGGATGAATTGCGCGCTGCGGATGTTCTTTTCCGATAATCTCGAAACATAGGTGCCGCGGCTTGGCAGCGTCACGATCAAACCATCGTCGCGCAGACGGCTCAGCGCCTCCCGCACCGGGGTTCGGCTGGAATTGAACGACTGTCCGATTTCGTTTTCCGAGACTGCCTGACCGGGAAAAAGCTCCCGCGAAAGGATGGCGGATTTCAGCGCGGAATAAATCTGGTCCACGACCGGACGGTTAAGGTCCAGTCGCTCCATTGTCGGCACGGTGCCGCCTGTCACGGGAATCTTCGGCATATACCCTCCAGCGTTCTCATAACCGGTATACCGGAACACAAGTCTGTTGACAACCGGCATACCGGTATGCAAATGATTGCGCATTGGGAAGGAGGCTCCCGAAATGCAAAATATCAAGACCTGCGTCATCGTTGGTGCCGGAATGGTAGCGAAGACGCATGTGCTTGCCTGCGCGGCAAGCCCTGAAAAAATTCACCTGAAAGGCATAGTCGATGGTGGCTCCGGCCGCGCCAAGGCGCTGGCCGCCGAAGCCTCGAAAAACACCGGATATGAAGTTGCGGTTTATTCCTCAGTCGAGGAGGCGGCGCGCGATACGGATGTCGATTTCGCCATCATCGCAACACCGCCAAATGCCCGTATTGATATCGTCGGGAAACTGGCGAAAGCCGGCAAGCACATCCTGATGGAGAAGCCCGTCGCTCGCAATACGCAGGAAGCAGACGGTCTTGTTGCCCTTTGTCGCGAGGCAGGTGTTACTCTCGGCATCATCTTCCAGCACCGCATGCGGGCTGCATCGCAAAAAGCCCGTGAGCTCGTTGATGGCGGCACGCTCGGCGCACTAGGCCTCTGCGAAATCTCCGTGCCCTGGTGGCGGGCGCAATCCTATTACGACGAACCGGGTCGCGGCACGCTGGCGCGCGATGGCGGCGGCGTTCTGATCTCCCAGGCAATTCATACGATCGATCTGGCATTGAGCCTGACGGGGCCAGTGGCCCGTGTTCAGGCCATGGCTGCGACGACGCGGTTCCATCGCATGGAAACCGAAGATTATGTTTCTGCCGGACTGCGCTTCAAGAACGGTGCCGTTGGCTCGCTGGTGGCAAGCACCGCAAGTTTCCCCGGCGCTGCGGAATCGATCCTGCTGCACTTCGACAATGCCAGCCTGCGGCTCGCTTCGGGTCTGTTGCATCTCGACTGGCGCGATGGCCGGCAGGAGACTTTTGGCGGCGCGGCCGCTGGCACGGGCGGCGGCGCCGACCCCATGGCTTTCACGCATGGATGGCATCAGGGCGTCTTCGATGATTTCGCAGACGCCATCTCTTCAGGACGCGCGCCGGTCGTCACCGGTGAAGCGGCTCTTTTGTCTCACAGATTGATCGACGCGATCATCAACTCGGCCGACACCGGCAAGGAAGTGGAACTGCAGGATGAGTAAAGCAATCAAGTTCGTCGCTCTCGGGATTGAGCACCGGCACATTTTCGGCATGGCCCAGAACCTGCTGGATGCCGGCGCCGAATTTGCCGGCTGGTGGACGGAAGGCGAGCCCGATGTCGTGGAAGGCTTCGTCAAGCGCTTCCCGGATGTGCCGCGCGCAGCATCGAAAGAGGCGCTGCTGGCTGACGGCACCGTCGATCTCGTCGTGATCGCCGATATTCCCTCCAAGCGCGCCGATCTCGCGATTGCCGCCATGGAAGCCGGCAAGGATGTCATGTCCGACAAGCCCGGTTGCACCACATTCGAACAGCTCGACCGCCTGCGCCAGACGGTGGCAAAGACCAAGCGCATCTGGACCGTGGATTTCTCCGAGCGCTTCGAAGTGCCAAGCGTGACCAAGGCTGCTGAACTCGTTGCCCAGGGCGCCATCGGCCGCGTCATCCAGACTGTCGGCCTCGGCCCGCACCGCCTGAACCGCCAGATTCGCCCGAAGTGGTTCTTCGAGCGCGAAGCCTACGGTGGTATCATCACCGACATTGCCAGCCACCAGATCGACCAGTTCATGTTCTTCACCGGCTCGACCGAGGTTGAGATCGTGTCCGCCACCGTTGCCAATTACGCCAACCCGCACGATCCGGGTCTTCAGGATTTCGGCGAGGTCGTGCTGCGCGGCGACAAGGGTCACGGCTATATCCGCGTCGACTGGTATACACCGGATGCGTTGCCGACGTGGGGTGACGGCCGTCTGACCATCCTTGGCACCGAGGGTTACATCGAGCTGCGTAAATATGTTGACGTCGGCAACACCGAAGGCACTGATCGCCTCGTTCTCGTGAATGGCGACCGCTGCGAGTATATTGATGCTTCCGGTGCTGGCCTGCCCTATTTCGCCCGTATCTGCGACGATATCCGCAACCGCACCGAAACGGCAATGACGCAGGAACACGTCTTCAAGGTCTGCGACCTCTCGCTTCAGGCGCAGGCCAAGGCTGAGGGAGCCTCGAAATGATTGGTGTTGCCATCATCGGCGCCGGCATCGGCGCCCAACATCTGACCGGTTATCGGGCGCTGCCAAAGCGCTTCGTCGTCAAGGCGATCTGCGATCTCGATCTGGAGCGCGCCCACTCCGTCGCCGGCGATGATACCTCCATTCGTCTGACCACCGATCTCGATGAGGTTCTGGCCGATGAGAGCATCCAGCTGATCGACGTCTGCCTGCCGCCGCACCTGCATTTTCCGGTGACGCTGAAGGCGCATGCGGCGGGCAAGGACGTCGTCTGCGAAAAGCCGTTGGTTCGCTCTCTGGAAGAAGCCAATGCGCTGATCGACTCCGTCAAGAAGACCGGTCGCGGCGTGTTTCCCGTCTTCCAGTACCGCTTCGGACAGGCGATGCGGCAGATGCGCGCGCTCATCGATGCCGGTCTTGCCGGCAAGGCCTTCGTCGCGAGCTCGGAAGTCCATTGGAACCGTGGCGCGAGCTATTACGACATTCCCTGGCGCGGCACCTGGAAGGGTGAATGCGGCGGTGCAATCCTCGGTCATGCCATTCATGCCCATGATCTTCTCTGCCACGTCCTCGGTCCGGTCGAGGAAGTTTTCGCCATGGCCGATACGCGGGTCAACAAAATCGAAACCGAAGATTGCGCAGCACTCAGCTTCCGCATGAAAAGCGGTGCGCTCGCGACTAGCTCGGTCACGCTCGGCGCGGCCGAAGACACCTCGCGCCTTCGTTTCTGCTTCGAGGGCTTCACGGCGGAGAGCGGCACCTTGCCGTATCGTCCGGCGGAAGACACCTGGCGTTTTATCGCCCGCGCCCCGACGACACAGGATCAGATCGACGCCGTTCTGGCGACCGTAGCGGATGGCGAAAACGGCTTTGCCGGTTTTGTCGAAGCCATTGCCGACGCGATGGAAGGACGCGGCGGCAAGGAAGTGACGGTTCATGACGGCTTGCAGTCAATCGAACTCGTGACAGCCATCTACCGGTCCGTCCGGGAAGGAAAGCCGGTTCGTCTGTCCGACGCCGCCGAAGGTGAGTGGATCAAGGGCTGGGCTCCGAGCGCATCCGCAAAAGCATAATCATCTAACGGGAGGAAACCAGATGACCAGAAAATACAGCATGGCATTGGCGCTCGCCATTGGCGCGGCGTCCTTTGCCGGTGCCGCGCAGGCGGCCCAGGAAGTGCGCTTCACCTGCGCTTATGACGGTAACGGCTGCGAAATCCTGAAGGATATTCTCGCACGTTACGAAAAGCAGCATCCCGATGTGAAGATCGTCACCGATGTCGTGCCCTACAAGGCGCTGCTGGAAGGTCTGCCCGTGCAGCTCGCCGGCGGCAGCGGTCCTGACTTCGCAACCGTGACCGATCTTGGCGGTCTCAACCGCTATTATCTCGATCTGACGCCCTATGTGGACGCGAAATATTGGGAAGACAATTTCTCCAACGTGCTGAAATGGTACCGCAGCGGCCCTGACGACAAGGGCATCTACGGCATGCACACGCAGCTCACCATCACCGGCGCCTTCATCAATCGCACCCTGTTCGATCAGGCAAACGTCGCCGTTCCCGGCAAGGATGCAACGCTGGATGACTGGGCAAAGGCCGCCAATGCCGTAGCCAAGGCAACCGGCACGCCTTACCCGATGGCGATCGACCGTTCCGGCCACCGCATCGCCGGCCCGGCCATTTCTTACGGCGCGAAGATTTTCGACGCTGACGGGAAGCCGATCCTCGTCGATGAAGGCTTCACCACGTTCGTGAAGAAGTTCGTGGAGTGGAACAAGGACGGCACCATGGCGCGTGACGTCTGGGCCGGACAGGGCGGCAATACCTACCGCGACGCCGCGCAGGAATTCATCAACGGCCAGCTGGTCTATTATTATTCCGGCAGCTGGCAGACAGCGCGCTTCGACAGCCAGGTGGGCGATGCCTTTGACTGGGAAGTCGTGCCGCAGCCCTGCGGTGGCGCAGCCTGCACCGGCATGCCCGGCGGCACCGGCATCGTCGGTTTCAAGCAGACCAAAAACCCGAAGATCGTTGCCGACATCCTGAACTTCCTTGCTCAGGACGAGAACTATCTGGACTTTACGGTGCGCACCCGCAACGTTCCGGCCAACAAGTCGGTGGCTGACAAGGGCGTGACCTATACCGGTGCGACGCCTGCGACGCAGAAGGCCATGAATGCCTGGCTCGACCAGATCCCCGGTCTCAGCCCGATTGCCTACGCCTACCAGGGCTACAAGAACAACCGCGCCATGTTCAACATCTCAGTCCAGCGCATCACGCAGGCTATCGTCGGTGAAAGCACCGTTGATGAGGCCATGGCCCGTGCGAAGACGGACCTTGAGGAAGCGTTGAAACAGGCGAAGTGATCCATCGCCTTCCGGCGCGGCGCATGCCGCGCCGCGCCGGATCGAAGGAGGACCCTCATGTATAAATTTCTTGCGCCCGTCATGGGCATTGTCGAACTGCCCTTTTCCTTCCTGCAGAAGGTTCTTGGCCACAGGCGGATTGCGTGGGTGTTTCTGACGCCCAACCTGATCCTCTTTGCGGTCTTTGCCTTCCTGCCGATCCTGCTGAACATGGCCTATTCCGTGACCGGCAGCGAACACATATTGCTATCCGAGCGCCCTTCGGTGGGCGGCGAAAACTTTTCGGTCCTTCTTTCCTGTCAGAATTATCTCGACCCCAATTCCTGTGCGCGCGATCTCTTCTGGCGTTCCGTCTGGAACACGCTGTTCTTCGTCGTGCTGCAGGTGGGTTTCATGGTCGGCTTTTCGCTGATCACGGCCATCGTGCTCAACCGCGATATCCGGGCGCGCGGCTTTTTCCGTGCGGTGTTCTTCTTCCCTGTTTTGCTGTCGCCTGTCGTCGTGGCCTTGATCTGGAAGTGGATACTCCAGCGTTTCGGCGTTCTCAATGCGGCGATGGAAGGCCTGGGCCTCGGTTCGGTGGACTGGCTGCTCGAGGCCAATCTTGCCTTCGGCTGGTCGGTCTTCCTGTCGGTCTGGGCGCATATGGGTTTTTACACGCTCATTCTCCTCGCCGGCCTTCAGGCGATCCCGCGCGATGTCTACGAGGCGGCGCAGCTGGACAAGGCAAGCCCATGGCGCATCTTCCGGCGCATCACCCTGCCGCTGCTTGCGCCCACCATGCTCGTCGTTCTCGTCCTGTCGGTCATCAAGGGCGTGCAGACTTTCGATGAAGTCTTTGCCTTTACCGGCGGTGGCCCGGGTTCGGCGACGACCTTCATCATTCAATTCATCTATCAGACCGGCTTTGCCGGGACGCCCCGGAATTTCGGACTTGCGGCTGCCGCTTCGCTGCTGCTCGCCGTGGTGCTCGTGGTGCTGACCGCCCTGCAATTCCGGGCAAACAGGAGCAAGGTCGATGGCTAGGATTGGCGCATTTCTGACCCGTACCCGCGGCCGTAACGGCAAGCTGCATTGGACCGACTGGCTGTCCTACGCCTATCTCGGCGTGGCCGTGCTGATGATGTTCGGTCCTGTCGTTTGGCTGGTGCTCTCGTCGTTCAAGACGGAAGCCGATCTCCAGCGCTTTCCGCCACGGCTGCTGCCCTATAGCCAGGAAACCGTGGTGGTTGACGGGCAGCCAAATCCGCTGCCGGCCTATGTCGACAAGGATGGCCGCAAGCTCGGCATGATCAGGCGTATCGGCCTCGTGGCGCAGGTGGTTGATCCCGCCAAGCCGGCGGAAGTGCTGAAGATGCAGTTCAACGAGCTGAAGCCGGCTGAAAAGGTGGCGCTCGCGACGGAAAACTACACCGAGCTTTTCCAGCGCTTCAATTTCCCGCTCTATTTCTGGAACTCGACCTTCATCACGGTCACCTCGACCATCATCATGCTGATCGTCAATTCCATGGCGGCCTTCGCGCTCTCGAAATATCAGTTCAAGGGCAGGGGCGCCGTGCTGGCGCTGGTGGTCGGTACGCTTATGATCCCGCAGACCGTCGTGCTTGTGCCGTTGTTTCTCATCACCAGCCAGCTCGGTTTGATCAACAGTCTCTGGGGCGTCATCATTCCCGGTGCGGCGACACCCACGGGCGTCTTCCTGCTGCGGCAATACATGCTGACGATACCGGACGAGATCCTCGATGCGGCGCGCATGGACAAGGCCAGCGAGTGGAAAATCTACTGGCGCATCATCCTGCCGCTCTCGGCACCCGCGCTCGCGGTTCTCGCGATCCTTGCGATCATGTGGCGCTGGAACGACTTCCTCTGGCCGCTGATCGTGCTGACCCGCAACGACAACTTCACCCTGCAGCTGGCACTTAACTCCTTCCAGGGCGAGATGACGACGGAATGGAGCAATCTTCTGGCCATGACGGTGCTGACACTCGCCCCGATCGCGCTGGTCTTCATGTTCCTGCAAAAATATATCGCCACCGGCATTGCGTCCACGGGCGGCAAATAATCCTCAGGGAGGAAATACGACAATGGCAAGTATAGAGCTTCGTCAGGTCAAAAAAACATATGGCGCCCTCGATGTGATCAAAGGCGTTGATCTCGATATCAAGCACGGCGAATTCTGCGTGTTCGTCGGCCCTTCCGGCTGTGGCAAGTCCACCCTGCTGCGCATGATCTCCGGCCTTGAAGAGTTGAGCGGCGGCGATATCGTCATCGGCGGTGATGTGGTCAATACGGTGCCGGCTGCGGACCGCGGCCTTGCGATGGTGTTCCAGTCCTACGCGCTTTATCCGCATATGACAGTGCGCGAAAACCTCTCTTTCGGGCTTGAGAATATCGGCACGCCAAAGAAGGAGATCGCCGAGAAGATCGCGCAGGTTGCCAAGATGCTGCAGATCGACCAGCTTCTGGAGCGTCGCCCCAAGGACCTGTCGGGCGGTCAGCGCCAGCGCGTCGCCATCGGCCGCGCCGTGGTGCGGGAACCTCGCGTGTTCCTCTTCGACGAACCGCTTTCCAACCTTGATGCGGAACTGCGCGTCGATATGCGCGGTGAGATTTCCAGTCTGCATCGGCGGCTCGGCAACACCATGATCTACGTCACGCATGATCAGGTGGAAGCCATGACCATGGCCGACAAGATCGCCGTTTTGCGGGCTGGTAAACTCGAACAATTTGGCGTGCCGCTCGACCTTTACAACCGCCCGGCCAATCTCTTCGTGGCAGGCTTTATCGGCTCTCCGAAAATGAACTTTTTCGCAGGCGAAGTGTCTTCGGACGCGACACCTGCGCTTAAAATCGCGACGGGCGAGACTATCCCGCTGCCACAGACCGGCTTTGCCTATAAGCCCGGCCAGAAGGTGACGCTCGGCGTACGCCCGAACCATGTGGAGCCGGGCGAGGGCGGCGCGTTGACCATGTCGGTGCGCACGGCGGAACAGCTGGGCGGCGAGTCCTATCTCTACGGTAATCTCGGTGACGGCACTCCTGTAACGCTGCATCTTTCCGGCCAGACCTCGACATCGGCGGGCGAAGTCATCCGCCTGTCGGCGCCACTTCAACACGTCCACCTTTTCGACACGACGAGCGGGCTGACGCTCCGGCAGGACTGACAGCCTTAGGCACCACCCGCAACGTAGGACCAATGACATGACCGATAAAAAACTCCGCTCCGACCGCTGGTTCGCTCCCGACGACCTGCGCAGCTTCGGCCACCGCTCGCGCATGATGCAGCTGGGGTATGCGGAGGAGGATTTTATCGGCAAACCCGTCATCGGCATCCTCAACACCTGGTCGGAGCTCAACACCTGTCATTCGCACTTTCCAGAGCGCGTGCAGGATGTGAAACGCGGCGTGTTGCAGGCTGGCGGCTTCCCCGTCGAAATGCCGTCGCTTTCCGTGGATGAGAGCTTCACCAAGCCGACATCGATGCTTTATCGCAACATGCTGGCGATGGAGACGGAAGAAATGATCCGCTCGCATCCGCTGGATGGTGTGGTGCTGATGGGCGGTTGCGACAAGACGACGCCGGGCCTCGTCATGGGTGCGATCTCGGCCGGTGTGCCGATGATCTATCTGCCCGCCGGCCCGATGCTGAGCGGAAATTATGCCGGCAAGGTGCTGGGCTCGGGTTCGGACGCCTGGAAATATTGGGATGAGCGCCGCGCAGGCAATGTTACGGACGAGGAATGGCGTGGCGTGCAGGGCGGCATTGCCCGTTCTGCCGGTGTGTGCATGACGATGGGCACGGCCTCGACCATGACGGCCATTGCCGACGCGCTCGGCATCACCCTGCCGGGTGCCTCCTCCATTCCGGCAGTCGATTCCGAACATCAGCGCATGTCCGCGGCCTGTGGTCGCCGCATTGTCGAGATGGTGTCGGAAGATCTGACCCCTAACCTTATTCTGACGGCGGCAGCGTTCCGCAATGCCGCCATCGTCGCCATGGCGACGGGTTGTTCCACCAATGCCGTCGTCCACCTCATCGCCATGGCGCGCCGCGCCGGCGTGCCGATGACGCTGGATGAGCTGGACGAACTTGGCCGCGTTACACCGCTCATCGCCAATGTCCGCCCCTCCGGCAAGAACTATCTGATGCAGGACTTCTTTTACGCCGGTGGCCTGAGGGCGCTGATGAAGCAGCTGGAAAGTCGTCTCGACTGTTCCGTGCTGACCGTGACTGGCCGCAGCATGGGCGAAAACCTTGAGGGTGCAAAGGTCTACAACGACGACGTCATCCGCTCGCTGGACAATCCCGTCTATGCGGAAGGCTCTCTTGCCGTGCTGCGCGGCAATCTCTGCCCTGACGGTGCCGTCATAAAGCCCGCCGCCTGCGACCCCAAACTCCATATACATCAGGGTCCGGCGCTGGTGTTTGACAGCTACCCTGAAATGAAAGCCGCCATCGACGATGAAAATCTCGATGTGACGCCCGATCATGTGCTGGTGCTGCGCAATGCCGGTCCGCTCGGCGGCCCCGGCTTCCCGGAATGGGGCATGCTGCCCATTCCAAAGGCGCTGATCAAAAAAGGGCACCGCGATATGCTGCGCATCTCAGACGCCCGCATGTCCGGCACGTCCTACGGTGCCTGCGTACTGCATGTCGCACCGGAAAGCTTCGTTGGCGGTCCCTTGGCGCTCCTGAAAACGGGCGATATCGTCCGCCTCGACCTGCCGCAGCGTCGTCTCGACATGCTGGTCAGCGAAGAGGAAATCGCTCAGCGCCGGGCGGCATGGCAAGCGCCTGCGCCGCGTTATGAACGTGGGTACGGCTATCTCTTCTCCAAGCACGTGACGCAGGCCGACCAGGGTTGCGACTTCGACTTCCTGCAGACGGATTTTGGCCGTTCCGCCGGCGAGCCCGATATTTTCTAAGAGGCCCATCATGTTGAAGCGATTGCTCATCACCGGTGCCGGCGGCAAGCTGGGCAGCATGTTGCGCGGGCGGCTTGGCCATGTTGCCGAAACCATCCGTCTTTCTGATGTGGTTGATCTCGGTTCGCCAGCGCCTCACGAAGAGTTCGTCCACTGCGCGCTGGAGGATGAGCAGGCAGTTTACGATCTGGTCAAGGATTGCGACGGCATCGTCCATCTCGGCGGAGTTTCCGTAGAAAGGGCGTTTGATCCCATCGAGGCTGCCAATCTGCGTGGTGTCTACAATCTCTACGAGGCGGCGAGGGCGCACGGCAAACCTCGCATCCTGTTCGCGTCCAGCAACCACACGATCGGCTATTACCCGCAGGGGCAGCAGCTTGGTCCGGAGACACCCTTTCAGCCGGATGGCCTTTACGGCGTCTCGAAGATTTTTGGCGAGGCAATGGCAAGCCTCTACCATTCCAAATTCGGACAGGAGACGGCTATCGTGCGTATCGGCTCCTGTGACGAGAAACCCACGAACTGGCGCATGTTGTCGACCTGGCTCAGCTACGGTGACTTCGTGTCTCTGATCGAGGCCACCTTCCGCGTGCCGAAACTCGGATGCCCGGTTATCTGGGGCGTTTCGGCCAATGACGAGAGCTGGTGGGATAATTCCCATGTCGATTTTCTCGGCTGGCAGCGGCGCGACAATGCCGCGCGTTACCGGGCCGAAATCGAGCGCGACGTCCCGCGCCCCGGCCCCGAGGCAGCGATCGCAAAATATCAGGGTGGCGTCTTCATCGACGAGCCCATTCACAGGACTTGAAACACATCCATCCGGCCATTGCGAGGAAACAGACATGAACAATGAAACGCGCGAAAAACTGATGACGATTTCCGTCGCCACGCTAGCGACAGCGCTTTACAAGCGCGGCCTGCGAAACCAGGTCATTCAGGGCGTTCGCCCGCTGGGCTACAAGGGCAAGAACATGGTGGGCCCGGCCTTTACCCTGCGCTACATGCCGGCCCGCGAGGATCGCAACCAGCTCGTAGAATTCCGCAATCCCGCCCATCCGCAGCGTGTTGCCATCGAAACCTGCCCGCCGGGCCACGTGCTTGTCATGGACAGCCGCAAGGACGCCTCTGCCGCCTCGGCCGGCGATATTCTGGTGACGCGTCTGATGGTTCGCGGTGGTGCGGGCATCGTTTCCGATGGCGGTTTCCGGGATGCGGCCACCATTGCCGAACTGGACATTCCGGCCTACCACACCCGCCCTTCGAGCCCCACCAATCTGACCAAACACGAGGCCATCGAGATCAACGGCCCCATCGGCTGCGGCGATGCACCGGTGTTTCCCGGCGACATCATCGTGGGTGACGCCGATTGCGTCATCGTCATCCCCGCCGGCATTGCCGATGAAGTGGCGACGGAAGCGGTTGAAATGACAGCCTATGAGGATTTCGTGGTAGAGCAGGTCAAGGCCGGCCAGACGATCATCGGCCTTTACCCCTGCACCAAGGAAGAGCACCAGACGGCCTTTGCCGAATGGCGCAAGAAGAATAACCGCTGAGCCTCATAACCAGCCCAGTGCTTTCGCCGCGCGGATCGCCTCCGCGCGGCGTTTGCAATCCAGCTTGCGGAACAGGTTGCCAAGGTGAAACTTCACCGTCACTTCCGAGATGTTGAGCGTCTGAGCAATCTTCTTGTTCGACATGCCGCTGGCCAATAGCTGCAGCATCTGTGCTTCCCGTTGAGAAAGGCCGCCATGCAGCGCCCGGGCCTGCGGTGAGTTCACCGAGGCGGCGAAAATAGACAGCGCGGTGCGGACATCGGATGAGGTTTCGATGAAACTGCGGATGCGGCGATTGTTGAGAAGCGGCGAAAGGAAGACGCGTTCTTCCGACAGCACACCGTTGCAGCCAAGGCGGGTCGCCGATTCAAGCGCGGTGAGTATATGCGCGCGGGCGGCGGCGTTGTCACGGCGCTGGTGCGCGGCATAGCTCTGCCAGATTCTCAATGCGACCTTCTCGCGATTGGTGACCTTTGGATTGGCGATCATCGCATCGATTTGCCGGGAGAGATAGGCGCGGGGTGTGAACAGATGCACCGCATCGCGCAGCCAGGCCATGACATAGGCGATTTCATCACGACGTGTCAGGCGGGAGAGGTCTTCGTGGGCGCTCTCCACCCAGTTACGGCCCATGGGCATGCGAACTGCTGAAAGCGTCGCTGCGGCATCTGCCCAACGGTTGGCGTTCTGATAGGCGATGGCCGTTCTGATCTCCATCATCGCATGAAACTGCAACCCCTCCGACAGATGAATCCAGAGTCCGTCCAGAAAACCCGGGCGAACGGTCATCGGAAAATGGTCGATCAGCACCTGCGAGGCGTAATGCAGTGCAAACTGCATCAGACTCGGCCAGATTTCGGCGGCGGCGAAATGATCAAAATCATGTTCGACGAAATGCAGCAGGTCGCGCGGTTTTCCGGCCTCATAGGCAAGGCAGGCTTCCGCCAGTCGCAGCATCCGGAACTCCTGCATGGCATCATGCGGCACCTGTTCCAGCCGTGCGCGCGCCTCCTGCGCCGCCCGGCGCGCCAGAAGCACATCGCCGCTCATCAGCCGCAGCACGATCTGGTGCAGATGGATGAAGAATTCGAGCAGAGGCTGCCCGCCCATCTTGCGCAGATAGATAAGCGCGCGGGCGGCGGCCGCCTCTGCCTCGCGGAAATTGCGACGGCGGATTTCGAATTCAAGCAGCGCATTGTAATAGGCCGCCCATTTCCCGTGATCGTCCATGGGGTAATCCGCCATGAACTCGCCAAGCCGCGTTATCACCGCGTCATTGGGCGTCAGGTCCTCGGCGATCATCAGGTTCAGCCGGAAGGTGCGGGCTGCGAAGGAAAACCGCGAGCCGCGGGCTAGCACCTTCAGCGGGTCAAGGTAATCCGAGCCGAGGCTTTTGCCGAGCAGATGGCGCACGCGCTGCAATTCGCCCTGTTTCAGCAAGGCGCGGGTAACCGCGAAAAGGACGGTTTCATTGGAGGTGATCATATCCTGCGAAAACCGCATGATGATTTCGCGAAACCTGTCGACGCTGCTTCGGTAGATCAGTTCCCGCCCATGGGCGCGTTCGAGGATTTGCGCGGCATGGGTCTCGTAACCGCGATCGAGCAGCATCGCCATGGCTGCGAGCGAATGCCCTGCCTTTTCGAAGGCCGAGGCGACCTCCACCACGGCGCTGCCGGCCTGCAAGGTGGCGAGGCGTTCTCTTGCCGCGACCGTTAGGAGCCGTATCAGTGTGTGGTGATTGTCGGGTTTTCCCGTCAGAAAGGGCGGCAGAAGCATGGCCCAGTCAGCATCTGGGGCGGCGGAAGGGTTTTCGAGCCAGAAGGAAAGTTCGACGGTCTGGGCGGGCGTGAGATGGGGCAGATAGCTTTCGCGCAGATAGTCGGCGCATAACGTGTCATCCGGCAGGCGCGCCAGCGAAAGAAAGGCCGGCCATCCCGCGTAATCCTCGAGCGCCAGCCGTCGTTGCCCGGGTGGAAGGTCGTCCGCCTCATCTGACCGCAAGGCGAGTTCTTCCGGTCCTATGGTGAGCGAGCCGTGATGCAGGATGTGACGCGCCATGCCGCTGATCCTCTGGTCCGGCCGGCAGGCGATGACGACGAAACGCACCGACTCCAGAATGGGGGCTGGCATGCGTACCGCCCTTGCAAAAACTGGAATGTCCCACAGCAGGTTGCCATTGACCGCGTTATCGCTTTGCGGCTGGTGCGTGCGGCATATCTGAGCTCCGAGCTCCTTTGCCAGCGTCTCCAGCAATACGCTTTTTCCCGCACCCGCCGGTGCGCGCAGAAACACCACGCCCGCGGTTTCGCTGGCAATGCGATTGCAGAGGTGGGGCCGGGGCAGAAGCATCATGGGAAAGGGATAGGATATCGGTTTCAAAAAACCTATACTCATTCTTTAAAAAACTATACCTTTCAGCGATTGTTCGAATGGCCATGTGGTGAAAACTTGTGCTCAGGCAACCGATGCACAAGGAACGTTCCACCGATGCAGCAACATCCGCTGGTCGCGATTTTGAACAGGCTCGGCACCTTCGTGCTGGTCATGATCGCCCTGTCCATCATGATTTTCGTGCTGGCCCGCGTGGTGCCGGGAGATCCCGCCCGCATGGCGCTGGGGCCGGCTGCAACGCAAGACCAGGTGGATGCGTTGCGCGGGCAGATGGGCCTCGACAAGCCGCTCGCCGTTCAATATCTCGATTATATCGGCAATGCATTGCATGGTGATCTGGGCTTCTCGCTGGTTTCGCAGCGCCCCGTTACAACCGATCTGGCGCAGACTGTTCCCGCGACCGTCGAGCTGGTGCTGGTCGCGGTCATCTTCATGTTCCTCGTCGCCATCCCGCTCGGCGTCATCACGGCGCATTATCGCGACCGGCCGCTGGATCATATCGGTCGCATCCTGTCGCTTACCGGGGTCACGATCCCAAGCTTTCTCTTCGCCATCACGCTGCAATTGCTGGCAGCGCGCTTTCTCTCCGGCTGGCCGATCATCGGCAGGCTCGATCATTCGCTTGGCTGGCAGGGCGGCCCCACCGGTTTCATCCTTGTCGACGGCATGCTGGCCGGACGTTTCGACGTCGTGCTCGATGCGTTGAAGCATCTCGCGCTTCCGGCCTTTGCGCTTTCCATGGCCGGCATCGGCCAGATCACCCGCATCACGCGCTCCTCTATGATCGAGAACCAGCGCAAGGACCATGTGCTGACCCTGCAAAGCTTCGGCGTGCCGGAGCGGGTCATCATCTTCCGTTACCTGCTGAAGCTCTCTTCCATCGCGCCGCTGACGATCATGGGTCTCGAATTCGCGTCGCTGATCGGCAATGCCTTCGTGATCGAGATGGTCTTCGCCTGGGGTGGTTTTGCTTCCTACGGGCTCAACGCCATCCTGCAGAAAGACCTCAACGCCGTGACCGCCGTGGTGCTGGTGGCCGGTCTGTTCTTCATCGTTGCGAACCTGATCGTGGATGTCCTGATCTCGATCATCGACCCGCGTCTGCGCCGCAAGGAGGCTCGCTGATGGCCGATATGAAAATGCTCGAACCCACTGATCGGGGCTTAAGCGCCGGTTACATGATGTGGTATCGCTTCAGCCGCAATCCGGCGGCGGTCATCGGCTCGTTGATCCTTCTGTCGGTGCTGGTACTGGCGGTCTTCGCACCCTGGCTTACGCCCTATCCGAAACATATCGGCGCGGTTGTCGATTTCCGCGCCCGCCATATGCCGCCGGATCTGGAACACTGGTTCGGCACCGACAAGGCCGGTCGCGATATCTTTTCCCGCACCATCTTCGGGCTCCGCGTCTCGCTGCTTCTCGTCATCGGCGTGCTCGGCATTTCCGTTCCGGTCGGAACTGTGCTTGGCCTGATCGCCGGTTATTTCGGCGGCTGGACCGAAAAACTCATCAGCGGCCTGACGAATGTGATGCTGGCCATGCCGCCGCTAGTCATGGCGCTCGCGGTCTCCAACCTGCTGGAACCGACACTGATGAACGCCATGATCGCGATCACGCTGCTGTGGTGGACCTGGCATGCGCGGCTGATCTATTCGGTATCGAAGTCCATCGCTTCGGAAGATTACATCGAGGCGGCACGTCTTGCCGGTGGAGGCCCGTTACACATCCTCTTCCGCGAAATACTGCCCAACTGCGTTTCGGTCATTTCGGTCAAGACGACGCTCGATGCCGCCTTCGTCATTCTGTTCGGCGCGACGCTGAGCTTCCTGGGTTTCGGCGTCAAGCCGCCGACGCCTGACCTTGGATCGATGGTCGCCGACGGGCGCCAGTTCATGCCGGATTTCTGGTGGGAAGTGCTCTGCCCCGGCGCGGCCGTGCTTTACGTGACGCTGGGTTTCAATCTGCTGGGCGACGGCCTGCGCGACATGTTCGACGTGGAAAGCTAAGGCCATGACTGAACCGCTTCTCAAGGTCGAAAACCTCAACGTCACCTTCACCAATTACGGCCGCACCCGGCAGGTGCTGCGCGATGTCGCCTTCACGGTTGCCGCCGGCGAACGCGTGGCGTTGATCGGCGAAACCGGGTCGGGCAAATCCGTCACGGCCAAGGCTATCATCGGCACTTTGCCAAAAAACGCCGCGATCACATCAGGTGCCATCTTCATCGATGGCCGGGATGTGCTGTCCATGCCACGCAGGGAGCGTGAGGCCCTGAAGGGGACCGCCTTTTCACTGATCATGCAGGACCCACTCTCCTCCTTCAATCCGGTCTTCAAGATCGGCACACATCTCGATGATGTCATGCGCTTCGCCGACAAGCGCGATGGAATCAACTCGTCCAAGGCCGAGCGTCGCAACCGCATAGCTGCCGTTCTGCGCCGGGTGCAGCTTGCCGACACCGAGCGGGTGATGAACGCCTATCCGTCCGAACTTTCGGGCGGCATGCGCCAGCGCGTGTTGATCGGGCTTGCCCTGCTGCATCAGCCGAAGCTCCTGATCGCGGACGAGCCGGGCACGGCACTTGATGTGACGACGCAGGATGAAATCCTCAATCTCATCAACCAGCTGGTCGCCGAAGAAAACATGGCGCTCTTGATGATCACCCACAATCTCGGCGTCGTACGCAAGGTGGCGGATCGGGTCGTGGTCATGCATCACGGCGATATCGTCGAGACCGGACCCTGCACGCAAATCCTCCATAGCCCTGCCAAGGATTATACGCGCTCGCTTCTCGATGCCGTGCCTCCGCTTTATGGCCCGCGCGTCACCGATCTGGCGCAGAGCACGCGTTCGCCCATCGTCACCATCGAAGGGCTGAACAAGATTTATGGTCGGCGCAACGGTTATCACGCCGTGCGGGATGTGAATCTGACGCTCAAGGAAGGCGAGGTATTCGGCCTGGCCGGTGAATCCGGCTCCGGCAAAACTTCCGTCGCCCGTATGATCATGGGCCTTTCGCGCCCGACCTCCGGCAATCTTGTCATTGACGCTCCCGCGCCTGCGCGCGGCAAGCGATTGACGCAGATCGTCTATCAAAACCCGGGCACCTCGCTTAATCCGAAGCGCACGGTGAAACAGACGCTTGCCCTGCCGCTGAAATCCATCGGCATGGATAGGCAGGCGCGGGAAAACCGCATGCAGGAACTGATGGGGCTGGTGCGGCTGCCGCAATCCTATCTCGGCAAATATCCGCATGAGCTGTCCGGCGGCCAGAAGCAGCGTGTGGCGATTGCCCGGGCGTTGGCGGCCGAGCCGAAAATTCTCATCCTCGATGAGCCAACGGCCGCACTCGATGTCTCCGTGCAGAAGACGGTTATCGACCTTCTGCTGCAGCTGCGTGAGGAGCTTGGCCTGACCTATCTGATGATCTCGCACGACCTGTCGCTGATGCGCAATTTCTGTTCGCGCATCGCCATCATGCTGCGGGGCGAGATTGTCGAAGAGGGCGTGACGTCGGCGGTCTTTGCCGAACCGGCCCATCCCTATACCCGCGCCCTGATCGCGGTCATCCCCGTCGTCACCGACGACGAAGAACGTCTCAAACCCACGGTGACCGAGGAAGAGCGCATGCGCTTCCTCGTCAGAACGACCGATTGATGAAAGAGGAGCCTGACGTGTATCGCGTTGGAATTGACGTCGGCGGCACGAATACCGATGCCGTTGTGTTGCAGGATAAGACCGTTCTGGCGGGGGTGAAGGCCTCCACGACAGAGGATGTGACGTCAGGCGTCATCGAAGCCCTTGAAAAGGTCATCGAGGCATCGGGCATAGACAGGGCGCGCATCGGTGCCGTGATGATCGGCACCACACATTTCACCAATGCGGTGATCGAGCGCCGGCATATGGACGAGGTTGCAGCCATCCGGCTCGGCCTGCCGTCCGGTGCCGGCCTGCCGCCCATGGTCGACTGGCCGGATGATCTCAAGGAAATCGTCGGCAACCACGGTTATCAGGTGCGTGGCGGTTACGAATTCGACGGTCGTGAAATCTCACCGCTCGATGAGGACGAAATCGTCCGTATCGGTGCGGATATTCGCGCCAAGGGCCTGAAGGCCGCTGCCGTCACCTGCGTTTTCAGCGGCATCAATGATGCGATGGAACTTCGGGCGAAGGAAATCCTGCAGGAGCGCTGCCCCGGCCTGCCGGTGGTGATGTCCAAGGATATCGGCCGCCATGGCCTGCTTGCACGCGAAAGTGCGGCAATCATGAATGCCAGCCTGCTGTCGCTTGCCGACCGCACGGTTGCGGCTTTCGGCGAAGCGCTGAAGGCTGCGGGCATCACCTGCCCGTTCTATATCACCCAGAACGACGGTACGCTGATGGCGGCTGATGTAGTGCGCGGTTTCCCCGTGCTTACCTTCGCTTCCGGTCCGACGAACTCCATGCGCGGTGCGGCCTTCCTCACCGGTCTCAAGGATGCCGTGGTCGTGGATGTAGGCGGCACCACGTCGGACGTCGGCTCGCTGTCCCACGGTTTCCCGCGTCAGGCCTCGACCACGGTGGATATTGGCGGCGTCCGCACCAATTTCCGCATGCCCGACGTCTTTTCCATCGGTCTCGGCGGCGGTTCGCTTGTGGTCAATGGCGATCACGGCCTGACCGTCGGGCCGAAATCCGTCGGTTACCGCGTCCGCCGCGAGGCGCTCTGCTTCGGTGGCTCGACCCTGACAGCGACCGATATCGCGGTTGCCTCCGGCAAGGCGGATGTGGGCGAGAAAAAGCTGGTTTCCAGCCTCGACAAAAAGCTCGTGGATGCGGCCGTCAACAAGATCAACGACATGCTTGAAGCCTGCGTGGAGCGCAGCCGCATCTCATCGTCACCAGTGCCGGTTATCGCCGTTGGCGGCGGTTCCATCCTGATGCCGGATCGCATCGGTGATCTTGAGGTTATCCGGCCTGAGAATTTCGCGGTGGCCAATGCCGTTGGCGCGGCCATTGCGCAGATCAGCGGTGAGACCGACCGGGTCTTCTCACTCGTCGATGGACGCACGCGCGAGAGCGCACTGGCCGAGGCAGAAGCGGAGGCCCGCGAAAAGGCGGTTGCCGCCGGCGCGATTGCCGCGACGCTCGAAGTAATCGAGCGCGAGGATATGCCGCTGGCTTACCTGCCCGGCAACGCCACCCGCATTCATGTGAAAGTTGTTGGAGAAATGGGAGCCAATCATGGCTGAGACACGCAAGCTGAAATATGACGAGGCGGCATTGCGGACGCTGACGCGTGAAGATCTCGACGCACTGGAAATCGGCGCAGGCATTCTCGGCACGGGCGGCGGCGGCAATCCGTATCTCGGGAAGCTTCTGGCGCTGGAGGCCATGAAGGCCGGCTACGAGATGAAGATTCTCGCAACCGACGCCATCGAGCCGGACGCGCTCTGCATGTCCATCGGCGGTATCGGCGCGCCCGTCGTCGGCGTCGAGCGCATTCGCGAAGGCCGTGAAGGCCTGCGTTGCCTGCGGGCGATGGAAGAGCTGATCCGCACGCCAGTTGACGCCATCGTCTGCGAGGAAATCGGCGGTTCCAATTCCATGAACCCGCTGGTGACGGCGGCGCTGGGCGGCCTGCCGATCCTCGATTGCGACGGCATGGGCCGGGCATTCCCGGAAATGCAGATGACCACCTTCTCCATCTATGGCCATAGTTCCACGCCCTCGGTGATGTGCGATCTGCACGGTAATGCCGTCATCTTCAGCCATGCCGTTTCCGAGGTCTGGCACGAGCGCATGGCGCGCGCCTGCGTCGTCTCGCAGGGCGGCGGCGCGATGCTGGCGACCGCGCCGATGCAGGCGCACTACGTGCACCAGTATGGCATTCCGAAAACCTACACCAAGGCCATTGCCATCGGTGAGGCGGTGATCCGTGCCCGCAAGCAGCAGGAAGACCCTATTGCTGCAGTCTGCGCGCTCGAAGGCGGGCGGCGCATCTTCAACGGCAAGATCACCGATCTGAAGCGCCATCTTCGCGGCGGTTTCGCCGTCGGCGATCTTACGCTCTCCGGCTTCGACGATTGCGCCGGCCAGACGGCGGGCGTCGCCATCCAGAACGAATTCCTGCTGTTTTCCCGTGACGGCAAGGTGGAAGTGACGGTTCCCGATCTGATCGTCCTGCTCGATGTCGACACCGGTTATCCGATCACCACCGAAGTGCTGCGCTACGGCCAGCGCGTGGCCGTCATCGCCATTCCCTGTCACGACCTGCTGCGCAGCGCCCGCGCGCTTGAGGTCGTTGGCCCGGCGGCCTTCGGCTATCCGGACATTCCTTTCTCACCGCTGCCCGTTCCGGTCAGCAAGGCTGCCTAACCATAAGCGGGCCCGATGACCCGCAATAAAGAGGAGAACGATAATGAAAATGCCTGTAGTTTCTTCCCGTCTCGCCGCACTGGCGCTCGGCACGGCGCTCGCGTTGCCGGTCCTGTCTTCTGCGGCCCTTGCGGAAGACAAGGTGTCGGTCGCGGTCAACACCATGCAGATATTCAGCTCGCTCGACCCGGCGAAAGTGACTGACTACACCGGCTACATGGCCATCGTGAACATGTATGACGGACTTACCACGGTGAACGCCAAGGGCGAAATCGTGCCGCATCTGGCGAAATCCTGGGAGATTTCCGCGGACGGCCTGACCTACACCTTCCACCTGCGCGACGATGCGAAGTTCCAAGACGGTACGGCAGTGAAGGCGGCCGATCTTGCCTGGTCGATCCAGCGCCTGCTCGGTATCAACAAGGGCCCGTCGAACCTCATCGTCGGCGTGCTGAAGCCTGAAAACGTGACCGCACCTGACGATGCAACCCTGGTCATGAAGATCGACCGCCAGTTCTCGCCCTTCATGGCGGCGACGCCGCTGATGATGGCGATGAACAAGACGCTGATCGAAGCCAATGCCAAGCCCGAAGACAAATGGGGCGAGGCTTATGTTGGCGAACATTCCGCCGGTTCCGGCCCCTACAAGCTCGTCAGCTACAACCGCTCCGCCGACATGGTCATCGCCCGTAACGCCGATTATTTCCTCGGCTGGACCAAGGGCAAGCCGATCGATGAAGTACGCTTCGTGCAGACCAGCGACGACGCCACCGTCAAGGCGTTGGCGGAAAAGGGTGAGCTCGGCCTTTCCTCGCACGGGCTCGGCAACGACACCTATGAATCCATCGGCCGGATGAAGGGTTACAAGCTGATCCAGACCCGCACCGCCGGCGGTTTCGTCATCAAGCTCAACACCAAGGTCTATCCGACCGACGACGTCCACGTCCGCCGCGCCATCGCCTATGCGACTGACTACAAGACGATCCAGGAAGTGATCTATCCGGGCTTCGATATGAAGGGGCCGCTCTCTGACGCGTTCAAGGACGCGCATAATGGCGATATCCAGCCGGGCGTCTACGATCTGGAAAAAGCCAAGGAAGAGCTGGCGAAGTCGAAATATGCCGGCCAGAAGATCACGCTCGTCAACAGCTATGTCGCGTCGCTCGCCTTCGAGGCGGAAGTGGCGCTGCTGTTGCAGTCCAGCCTCGAGCAGATCGGCATCACGCTCGATATCAAGCCTGAGCCGTGGAACCGTATCGTCGAGCTTTCTTCCAAGCCCGAAACAACGCCGGCATCGACGCAGGTGAACATCTCGCCGACCTATCCGTCGCCGGATTCGATGTTCTACAACCAGTATCATTCCAAGGCATCCGGCACCTGGATGTCGATGGAATGGCTGCAGAACGCGGAAATCGACGGGCTGATCGACAAGGTTCGCGCCACCACTGATGTGAACGAGCAGAACGCTACCTACAAGGAGCTGCAGACGAAGATCGTTGATCTTCAGCCTGACGTCTGGGCGGTTGCGCCGAACCGCCGTTATGCGGCGAACAAGTGCCTTCAGGGTTACGAGTTCATCCCCATGCAGAGCTGGGACTTGAACTTCTCCAACTTCCATTGGGACTGCAAGGCCGAGTGATCTTTACCTCATGAAAACCGACCCCGCCCAGATGGCGGGGTTGGCAGGCTTGGAACTTCAAAGGGAAGGAGCATCGCCTGCGGCCGGAAAGGCTGCGGCATGCCCGAGGATGACGCATGATCCAGGAATTTTCCGAAGACGATATCGAACCTCTGGCCACCGGTGCCTGGATTCTGGGAACGGGGGGCGGCGGCAATCCCTATATCTCGACGCTCAATCTGCGGCGTCTCTATGCCGAGGGGCGACGGGTCAAGGTCATGGATCCCATGGCGCTTGCCGATGACGACATGGTTGCCGTCGTCTCCAAGATGGGTGCCCCGCTTGTCGGTCAGGAACGGCTGGGAGACCCCGTGCATCTTGCCCGCGCTGTCGAGGTCATGGAGGATTATCTCGGCAAGCCGTTCCGGGCGATCATGAGTGTGGAGATCGGCGGCTCCAACGCGCTCTCGTCTTTCCTCGCTGCCGCCGTCCTCGACCGGCCGGTCGTCAATGCCGACGCCATGGGACGCGCCTATCCCGAAGCGCAGATGACATCCTTCGCCATCGGCAACCTGCCGATGTTTCCGCTGTCGCTGGTCGATGTGCGCGACAATGAGGTGATCGTAACGCGGGCTGCCTCATGGAAATGGATGGAGCGTATCTCGCGTAAGGTCTGCACCGAAGTGGGCTCCACCGCCGCCACCTGCAAGGCGCCGCGCACCGGCAAGGAAGTGAAGGAGTGGGGCATTCATTACACCGTCACCAAGGCGACCGAACTCGGGCGCGCGGTGATGGAGGCGCGTGCGCGCCATGACGATCCCGTTCAGGCGGTTCTCGACCACGAGGGCGGCAAGCAGCTGTTTCGCGGCAAGGTGGTGGATGTGGCCCGCGAGACCACGGGTGGTTTCCTGCGCGGCAGCACGACCATTGAAGGCATCGATGCCGACCGTGGCTCGCGCATGGAGCTCGCATTCCAGAATGAGTGGGCCGTTGCCTTCCGCGATGGCCAGCCAGTCGCCATGACGCCGGACCTGCTTTGCCTTCTCGATACGGTTTCCGGCGGCGCCATCGGTACGGAATCGGTGCGTTACGGCCAGCGCGTGACGGTTGTCGCCCTGCCGGCACCCGAGCTTTTGACGACGCCTGCCGGCATCGCCGCCGTCGGCCCACGCGCCTTCGGTTATGACATTGACTTCAGATCGGTATTCCCATGAAACGCATCGGTATTGACGTTGGCGGCACCAATACGGATGCCGTTTTGATCGATGGAGACACCATTGTCGCCTCCATCAAGGTTCCGACCACGCAGGATGTCCTGTCGGGCGTAAAAGCAGCGCTCGCCCATGTGTCCGGCCATGTCGGCGCGACGGATCGACCGATCGACGCGGTGATGATCGGCACCACCCATTTCACCAATGCGGTGGTGGAGCGCGCCCGGCTGGAACGGGTTGCAGCCATCCGCATCGCTCTGCCGACCGGTTCTTCGCTGCCGCCCATGTGCGACTGGCCAAAAGATTTGTACGATGCTGTCGATCCGTTGATCTTCATGGTCCATGGTGGCCATGAATATGACGGCAGCCCGCTGGTGCCGATGATTCCCGATGAAATTCGGGAGGCGGCGATGAAAATCCGCGATGCGGGCATCACTTCCATCGCCATTTCGGCAACCTTCTCGCCGCTGACAACTGAATGCGAAGTGCGGGCGGCGGAAATCGTCCGTTCGGTCATTCCCGATGCACGCATCACGCTTTCCCATACGCTTGGCCGCATCGGGCTTCTGGAGCGGGAAAACGTCGCCCTGCTGAACGCGGCACTGCAAACCCTTGGCAAGACCACCGTTCAGGCATTTTCGGATGCGTTGCGCGAAGCAGGTGTGAAGGCGCCATTCTATCTGACCCAGAATGACGGCACGGTGGCGCTCGCGGATGTCGCCGCTGCCAACCCGGTGCACAGCTTCGCTTCCGGCCCGACGAACTCAATGCGGGGTGCTGCCTTCCTCACCGGGCTTAACGATGCCATGGTGGTGGATGTCGGTGGCACGACTTCCGATATCGGCTGCCTTGTCGGCGGTTTTCCGCGGGAAGCGAACAATATCGTCCATATTGGGGGGGTGCGCACGCTCTTCCGCATGCCCGATCTTCTGCCGATTGCGCTCGGCGGCGGCACCATCGTTGATCCTGAGACGGGCAAGATCGGTCCACGCTCGGTCGGTTATCGCATCCTGACGCAGGCCCGTGTTTTCGGCGGCCAGACACTCACGACCTCGGATATTGCCGTTGCTGCGGGGCTGATCGAGATGGGTGACCGCGACCGCGTCAAAGGCCTCGATCCGGCTTTCGTGCAGGCCACACTCCAACGCATCCGTGACATGGTGGCCGACAGTTTCGACCAGATGAAGACCTCGGCCGAAGATGTGCCGCTGGTTGCCGTCGGCGGCGGGGCGTTTTTGATTTCCGAGACGGTTCCGGGTGCGTCGGAAGTGCTGCGTGTGGAAAATGCCGGCGTTGCCAATGCGCTGGGCGCGGCGATGGCGCAGGTTTCCGGCGAGGTCGACCAGGTCTTTTCCGGCCTGAGCCGCGAGGAGGCCCTTGCGAAAGCAGAGACCGAGGCGCAGAACGCGGCGATTGCCTCTGGAGCGGAACGAGCGAGCCTGAAGACGCTTGAGGTGGAAGATATCCCGATTGCCTATCTGCCTGGCGGCGCGCGGCGGGTTCGCGTGCGGGTCATCGGCGATATCGCCTTTCATTGATGGTAAGAGGCCCTGCGGTTGGCGGGGCGACGAGGGGAGAGAACATGACGAAGATCGCACTGGCCATTCACGGTGGTTGCGGCGTTATGCCGGAAGACAGCATGACTTCAGAGGAGTGGACCGCTGCGCGCGATGATCTGGCAGCGGCGCTGCGTGCCGGTTATGGCGTATTGAAGGCTGGCGGAACCGCGCTTGAGGCGGTCGAGGCGGCGGTCGTTGTCATGGAGGACAGCCCGCATTTTAACGCAGGGCATGGTGCCGCACTGAACGAGAACGGCATCCACGAACTCGATGCCTCGATCATGGATGGTGCCACATTGGCAGCGGGCGCGATCAGCGCGTCCCGCGCCATTCGCAATCCGGTGAAAGCCGCCCGCGCACTGATGGCGGATAACCGTGCCGTCTATCTGACGGGGGAGGCGGCCGACCGCTTTGCAGAGGAAAAGGGGCTTGCGACCGAGCCGCAATCCTATTTCACGACTCAAAAGCGCCGTGAAGCACTGGCGGCGATGAAGCGCCATGCCGCCGCTGGCACGGAAGCGACGGAAAACGAGAAACACGGAACCGTGGGTGCGGTGGCGCTCGATGCGGCGGGCCATCTTGCCGCGGCCACCTCGACAGGTGGCTACACCAACAAGCCCGATGGCCGGGTGGGTGACAGCCCGGTGATCGGGGCAGGCACCTATGCACGGGATGGGGCCTGCGCGGTTTCCGGCACCGGCAAGGGCGAATTTTTCATCCGCTACGTCGTCGGTCACGAAGTCGCATCCCGCGTCGCCTATCTCGGGCAGGATCTGGAGACGGCTGCTGGCAATCTCGTCCATCAGGATCTGGCGCCCTACGATATTGGCGCGGGTCTTGTGGCTATCGATGCCGAAGGCGGGATTGCAGCGCCCTACAATACCCCCGGCATGTTCCGCGGTTGGGTCACCTCCACGGGTGATGCTTGCGTGGCCACCCATGACACCGTGTATTCGGTGGAACTGTAGGCAGTTGCCGCGTGCGGGATAAAAAACCGGTGACATGAAGCGTTATCGGCGGCAAAACGTCAGAACCGAAACCGGCTTGTCTCTTCATCCATGGTGCTGGCCTCATGAACATCAAGCAGCTCGAAGTTCTTCGTACGCTTCTTTCCACCGGCTCGACCATCGCCACGGCCAAGGCAATGGGGCTTAGCCAATCGGGTATCAGCCGGCTGCTGGCGCAGCTTGAGGCCGACCTGTCTCTGACGCTGTTTGCCCGCGACAAAGGGCGGCTCATTCCGACACCGGAGGCGGTGCTGCTTGCGCGGGATGCGGAAAACGTGCTGCTTGCGGTCGACCGCATGTCCGGTCATGCGGAAGATTTGCGGAATGGTGCGGCTGGTCCGGAAATCGTGCGCATCGGGCTGCCGAGCAGTATGTGGGAAAATTTCGCGCCCGCCATGCTGATCGACTATGTCCGGGATTTTCCCGGCGTTCGCATCGAGACTTTTTTCGAGACGACGACCGCCATCAACAAGCTTGTCGGCGAGCGGGTGATTGATCTCGGTTTCCTGCGGATGGAAGGTGAGATCGGGCCGGGCATCGACGTCGAGCGTGTCGCGACCGGCAAGAGTGTGTGCGTGGTCCGGGAGGATCATCCGCTGGCAGCGCTTGACGAAATTACCGTGAAGGACCTGCGCAACATTCCGCTCATCCTGATCGGCCGCCAGCGGCCAAATCGCATGGCGCTCGATCAGGTGTTCAAAAAGGCTGGCGTCAAACCGATGGTGAAGATCGAGACTCACACCAACAGTTCCGCCTGCGCCTATGTGGCGCACGGGTTGGGGGTAACGATCATCAGCAGTTTTTATGCCAACCTCTATCGGCACCTGCCCGTTGTCGCGAGGCCGTTCGTCCCGCAGGCGACGCAGGAGTTCGGTCTTGCCCGCGCCTCCGGGGCACCGCTCTCCATCGCTGCGCAGGCGCTGAGCGATGCCTTGAAGCGGGAAATTCAGCTCTCGCAAAAGATCGTCTGAAGCGGGATTTTGGGCGGAAGATGTCCTTGTCCTCATCGGGAGGACCGCGCCGTCATTCTGCATAGATGTATGACGTTTATGCATAATATTGCGTGATATTTCTCAATCCGTCATAGTCGCCAGCAATGAAACCGATAGAGGCGGGCTGTCATTACCTGCCATCAATCGTGGGGAACCGATGATAAGATTCATACTGAGCCGTCTTTTGATGGCGCTGCCGACGATCGCATTCGTGTCGATCACGGTGTTTGCGCTCATCCGCTTCATTCCCGGCGATCCGGCCGCCCTGATGCTGGGCGACATGGCGCAACCGGAACAGATCGAAGCCATGAGGACCGAGCTCGGCCTCGACAAGTCCATGCCGCAACAGTTCGTCATCTGGGCCGGCAATGTGGTGCAGGGCGATTTCGGTCGCTCCATCGTCAATGACGAGCCGGTGCTGCCGCTGGTCGTCTCGCGCTTTCTCGTCAGCGCCGAGATCGTCGTGGTTGCGGTGCTTCTCGCCAGCCTGATTGCGGTTCCGGCAGGCGTGATCGCCGCCTGGAAACAGAACAGCCTGACTGATCTCGCGCTGGTCGGAACGGCGACGCTGCTTCTGTCCATTCCCACGTTCTGGCTTGGCCTTCTGCTTCTTCTGTTTTTCGGCCTGAAACTCGGCTGGCTGCCGGTGCTCGGATATGTGTCGATCAGCGACAATCTCGTCGGCGGCATGCTTTATCTCGTCCTGCCCGTCATGACGCTGGTAATCCACGAAATGGGTGTTCTGATCCGCATGGCGCGCGCCTCGACGCTGGAGGTTCTGCGGCTTGATTACATCACCCACGCCCGCGCCAAGGGCCTTTCGGAAAGCGCCGTTCTCTGGCGGCACGCCTTCAAGAATGCCTTTGGCCCGACCTGGACAATGATCGGCCTCATCCTTGGTAATCTTCTCGGCGGCATCGCCGTCATCGAAACGGTGTTCACCATTCCGGGCCTCGGGCGGTTGATGGTCGACAGTATTTTTGCCCGCGACTATCCGGTCATTCAAGGCTGTCTGCTGTTCGTCTCGCTCTCCTATGTTCTGGTCAACCTGTTCGTCGACCTCCTCTATCCCCTCTTCGATCCGCGCGTGGTTGCCGAATGAAAAAGTTCACACTCAACGGGCTTATCGGCGGCTTTCTCATCGCCCTCCTGCTCATTACCGCCGCAACCGGCCTGTTCTGGACACCTTATGATCCAATGAAGCTCGGTTTCGCCTCGCGTCTGGCCGGTCCAAGCGCCAGCCATCTTCTCGGCACCGATGAATTCGGGCGCGATGTTTTGAGCCGCCTGATGGTCGGCGCACGTGCCAGCGTCTGGATCGGCTTCCTGACGGTCAGCTTCGCGACGATCTGCGGCACGCTGATCGGCCTTGTCAGCGGTTATGCGCGGGGCTGGGTGGATGGCATCATCATGGCCATCAACAATGCGCTTCTCGCCTTTCCCGGCATTCTGCTGGCGCTGGGCCTGCTCGCGGTGTTCGGCGCAAACCAGTATGGCATCATCTTCGCTCTAGGTATCGCTTATACGCCATCCATGGCCCGCGTGGTGCGCGGTGCCGTGCTTTCTCTGCGTGAGCGTGAATTCATCGAGGCGTCGCTGGTGATGGGCAATGGTGAAATCTACACCATGTTCCGCCACATCCTGCCCAATTGCATCGCGCCGATCACGGTTCTTGCCACTTCCATGTTTGGCTGGGCCATTCTGTCGGAAAGCGCGCTCTCCTTCCTTGGCCTTGGTGTGCCGCCGCCGGCCCCCACCTGGGGCAATATGCTGGCCGCCGGCCGACCCTTCATCCAGCAGGCCGTGTGGCTGGGTCTTTTCCCCGGTCTCTGCATCGCGCTGACGCTGCTCGGCATCAATCTTTTGGGCGATGCCCTCCGCGACAGGCTTGACCCGCGCATGAGAGGTCTCAAATGACTGATAATACACTTCTCACCGTCCGGGGCCTTTCGCTCGAAGTCGCCAGAACCGGCCATCGGGTGGTCAAGGATGTTTCCTTCGATATAGCCGCGGGCGAAATCTTCGGCATCGTCGGTGAAAGCGGTTCGGGTAAGACGCTCGCCACCCGCGCGCTCATCTCGCTTCTGCCACCGGCCATCGCTGTCACCGGCGGGTCGATCGTCTACAAGGGGCAGGATGTGATGTCTCTGCCGGTGAAGGCGCTTCGAAGTCTGCGCGGCGCAGAGATCGGTGTGGTGTTTCAGGAGCCAATGACCTCCCTCAATCCATCAATGACGATAGGCCGGCAGCTGGAAGAGGGGCTGATCCTTCACACGAAACTGTCGGGAGAAGAGCGCCGCGCGGGAATTCTCGACATGCTGAGCCGAGTCGGCATCCGCGATCCCCAAGGCGCGTTGACGGCCTATCCGCATGAGTTTTCCGGCGGTATGCGCCAGCGCATCATGCTGGCCTCGGTCATGCTGTTGAAACCCGCTTTGCTGATTGCCGACGAGCCGACGACGGCACTTGACGCTGTCATCCAGCGCGATGTCATGGAACTGATGGTGGAGCTGACACGTGCGGAAGGCACCGCCGTTTTGCTCATCAGCCATGATCTGCCGATGGTGGCGCGTTATACCAGACGCATCGTGGTCATGGAAAAAGGCGCGATTGTCGAGCAGGGCCGTACCGAGGACCTGCTGGACGCGCCGCAGCACCCATATACCAAGAAGCTGCTTTCCTCCCTGCCGTTCCGTGGCGAGCCGCGCCGTATCGACACCTCCAAAGCGCCGATGGTTTCGGCCCGCGATATCGTTGTCGATTATGCCGGCCGCAAATCCCTGCTGAAGAAAGCCAAGCCAAAGCGCGCGCTGCATGGCGTCAGCATCGATATTCATGAGGGAGAGGTCGTGGCGCTGGTTGGCGGCTCCGGTTCCGGCAAGACGACGCTTGGCCGCACCATTGCCGGGCTCGTCAAGGAAAGCGAAGGGCATATCCGCTTTCAGGGCCGCGAGCGCAACGAGGACTGGAAGGATTATCGCCTGAATTGCCAGATGGTGTTTCAGGATCCCTATTCCTCGCTTGATCCGCGCATGACCATTCAGGCGCTGGTGGAGGAGGCATTGCGCCTCGTGCCTGACCTCGATCAGGCCGCCAAGCGCAAGCGGGCGCTGGAAACACTGGAGGAAGTGGGGCTCGGCGCTGACTACGCCGCCCGTTATCCGCACGAGCTTTCCGGCGGCCAGCGCCAGCGCGTGGCGATTGCCCGCGCGATTGCCCGCCGTCCGCGGTTCCTGATCGCCGACGAACCGGTCTCGGCACTCGACGTGACGGTGCGGGCGCAGGTGCTCGATCTCTTTTCCGATCTGCAGAAACGTTACGGCTTTTCCTGCCTGTTCATCAGCCACGATCTCGGTGTGGTGGAGCAGGTGGCGGACCGTGTCGTCGTCATGCAGGACGGCCGCATCATCGAAGAGGGTGACCGCGACACGATTTTCGACAGTCCGAAGGAAGCCTATACGCGCCGGCTGCTCTCGGCCATTCCCGCCCTCGACCAGAATGAAAAGGGCGGCGTGACACTGAAATGGCGTCTGGAAGATGAAGTTTAACAGGAAGATGACAATGACTGTGGCTGCCCAATTAAATGCGATCTGTGATGCACAGCCTTTCGTGACGCGCTTCATGGTGCGCAATCTCCTGACCGGTGAAGAGATCGGCCGGGGAGAAAACGAGGAGACGCCATCGGGCAGCACCCGCAAGACGTCGATCATGATGGCAGTGCTCAAGGCCGCCAGCGAAGGGCGGATCGATCTCGACCAGCCCGTCACCTATGAAAAACGGCTGGCGGAAGAGGTGGCGAGCGGCATGTTCCGCTATATGACGCCGGGCATCGTGATTTCGCTACGCGATGCCGTCGCCGGCATGATGGTGCTGAGCGATAATGTCTGCACCAAGATGGTGCTGGAGAGGCTGACGCTGGAAGAGGTGGACGGCTATTGCAAATCGCTCGGCATGTCCAACACCCATCATCGTTTTCTCATTCCGCCATTGGCACTGGCGGCGGACCATCCGCTTAAAACCGTCACTACAACGTCGGCGGCGGACCAGGTGTTGCTGTTGCAGACCATTCTCGATGCCCAGTCCTCGCGGCAAGCGCAGGCGAAGCTCGGATGCAGTGCGCAATTGTGCGAATGGGCGATGCAGACGCTGAAGAACCAGATTTTGCGTTATGGAATTCGCTCCCGCCTGCCGTTCGAGGCCGTGGTGGCGAGCAAGAGCGGTCGCGGCAAACGTGGTCGCATGGATGCGGGCATCGTCTACAGAAACGGCGCGCCGTCCTTCATCATCACCGCTTATACCGATGAGGTGCCGCAAACCATGCCTGACGGCACGCCGGGATACACCATCGCGCTCGAAACGATCGGCCGGCTGGCGCAGGCGTGCTGGGATGGCTTTCATCAATAACAATCAACGACAACAAAGAGGGTAGAACAGTGAAAAAACTTCTTCTCGCAGGCGTTGCCCTGCTCGTAACGGCCAACATAACCGCAGCACGCGACATCACCATTGCGCAGAGCTCGGATCTGCGCAGCAACAACCCGGGGGTGAACCGCGATGGCAATACGGATGGGGTCATCCTGCATATCGTCGAGGGTCTCGTCGGCTATAACAATGCCGGTGAGGTGAAGCCGCTTCTCGCAGAAAGCGTCGAGGTTGCCCCTGATGGCCTGACCTATACGTTCAAGCTGCGCAAGGACGTGAAATTCCACAACGGCAAGCCGCTCACCGCAGAGGATGTCGTCTGGAACTGGACGCGTTACCTGAAGCCGGAAACCAAATGGGCCTGCCTCAACGATTTCGTCGAGGGCGGCGCAGCACACGTCACTGGCGTCAAGGCCACGGATGCTTCCACTGTCGAGATCACCCTGGAAAAACCATCCGGCGTTTTCCTGGGCCTCATGTCACGGCCGGAATGCGGTTATACGGGCATGATCTCACCGGAATCGGTTGCTTCCGATGGCAGTTTCGTCAAGCCGATCGGCACGGGGCCCTTTCAGTGGGACGAGTGGAAGAAGGGCGAGTATATCCGCCTCGCCAAGTTTGCCGACTACGTTTCGCCGGCAAATGACGGCAAGCCTGACGGCATGGTCGGCTCCAAGCGGCCGCTGGCCGATGGCGTCAAGTTCATGGTCATCCCTGATGCCTCGACCGTGAAGGCGGGTCTTGAATCCGGCGTGCTCGATACGGCCGAGATTTCCCCCGATCTCATTCCGGAATTCAAGACCAACGAAAAGATGCAGCTCATTGTTTCCCGCAACAACGGCAAGAACCTGTTCTACATCCAGACCCGTGACAAGGTGCTGAGCAATCCCGGCGTGCGTCGCGCCATGGCGATGGCACTCGATCTTGATGAACTGGTTGCCGCCGCATCCAACGGCACGGGCGAGGCCAACGGTTCGATGGTTTCGCAGGATTCTGTCTATTATGGTGAGACCCAGAAGAAGCGTCCGGCCTATGACGTCGAGGCCGCCAAGAAGGAGCTTGAGGCGGCCGGTTACAAGGGCGAACCAATCTCGATCATCGCCAACAAGCGTGGCAACGTGCCGAGCTTCCCGGCCGCCGTCATGGCGCAGGCGATGATGCAGCAGGCGGGCCTCAACGTGCAGATCGAGGTGCTGGACTATGCCACCCAGGTGGATCGCCGCCGCTCCGGCAATTATCAGGTGATCTCGCAGTCGGTCGCTCCGCGCCTCGACCCGGCGCTGATGTATGCCTTTTATGTCGGCAACAAGGACAAGAACGCTTCCCTGATGTGGGATGATCCGAAGGCGATCGAGCTGATGAAGGCCGCCTATGTTGAGGCCGACCAGACGAAACGCCAGAAGATTTTCGATGAGTTCCATGAGCTGATGCTGAAGGAAATGCCGGGTATCTTCCTCTATGACATGGTCGATGTCTGGGGCGCGACGAAGAAGCTGAAGGGCCAGCCTGTCTGGCAGTCGAACGCTCGCCTCTGGGAGGTCTCGGTCGACAACTGACCCACCCTTGCCCGCGCCGGCGGCTGACCCCGGCGCGGGCTTTCCATTATTAAGCGCGGTAATTTGGCGGTGCCTCTGCCGAAGCGCCTGAGCGTGCCCGAAAAGGGCGGAAATGCGAGGAAAAGCCATGAACCGTGATGCCGTGATGTCGATTGCCGCCGAAATCGAGGCGATGAAGCCTGATTTCACCACTTTGAGCGACAGCATCTGGGATTTTGCCGAACTCAAATTTGAAGAACGGCAATCTGCCGGCGTTCTGGCCGCCGCGCTTGAGGAAAATGGCTTTGCGGTTCGGCGCGGTGTGGCGGGCATGGAAACCGCCTTCATCGGCGAATTTGGCAGGGGCAAGCCCGTTATCGCCTTCCTCGGTGAATTCGATGCGCTGGCCGGCATGAGCCAGGTGGCTGATGTGGCGAAGGTGCAGCCGCGAGAGGAGGGCGCCACCGGCCATGGCTGTGGCCATAACCTGCTCGGCGTCGGCTCATTGATGGCCGCTATTGCGCTCGCCCGGCATCTGAAGGCCAATAACATGCCCGGCACCGTCCGTTATTACGGCTGCCCCGGCGAGGAGGGCGGTTCCGGTAAGACCTTCATGGTGCGTGCCGGCCTGTTTGACGATGTCGATGCTGCGCTGACCTGGCACCCGGCACCGTTCAACGGGGTACGCTCGACCAATAATCTGGCCGTGCTGGAATATTTTTACCGTTTCAAGGGTGTTGCGGCCCACGCTTCCAATGCAGCCCATCTCGGCCGCTCGGCGCTCGATGCCGTCGAACTCATGAATGTCGGCGTCAATTTCCTGCGCGAACACATGCCGCAGGATTGCCGCGTACATTATGCAATCACTGACACTGGCGGCAAGGCGGCCAATGTGGTGCAGGCCAAGGCGGAAGTCCTTTATCTGATCCGCGCCCCGGAAATGCGTCAGGCGCTTGATCTCGCCGCGCGGGTGGACAAGGTGGCGCGCGGTGCGGCACTGATGACCGAGACCGAGGTGGAGATCGTCTTTGATACCGCCTCCACCAATCTGCTGCCCAACATCGCGCTGGAAACGGCGATGCATGAAAACATGGTGGCGCTTGGCCCCGTCGCTTTCGACGAAGCGGATATCGCTTTTGCCAAACGCATCCAGGATACTTTTACTGACGAGGCGATCAAAAGCAGCATCCGGCTCTACCAGATAAAGGGTGATGTCTTTTCCAACCGTAAGATCGACGGCTCGACGCCCCTGCATCTCGGCCTGCGGGATTTCGAGGGGCATTCGCATTTTCGGGCCGGCTCCACCGATGTCGGTGACGTCAGCTGGGTGACACCGACCGCACAATGCTGGACACCCGCCTGGGCGATCGGAACCAATCCGCATACCTGGCAGGTGGTGGCACAAGGCAAAACTCCTGCCGCCCATAAGGCCATGGTGCATGCCGCCAAAACGCTTGCAGCGACAGGTCTTTCACTGATGACAACGCCGGAACTGCTCGCCAATGCCAGGAAGGAATGGCAGGAAAAGACGGAAGGCAGCAAATATGTATGCCCGATTCCCGCCGATGTCATGCCGGGCTCCCACCGGTAAGGCGCTACGCACCTCCTTTTGCCGCTGCCCGTGCCGCCATATTTCCAGAGGCGGCACGGAAGATCCCCTGACTGTTTCGAGCGGAAGAAAAGCTGATGCGCCGCCGGCCTTCTCCAAGGAGAGCCAGTGGATGCCGGTTTGGAATAAATCTTCCATCACGGCCGAGTTCTCCCGATTTCGAGCCGTAAACCATAATTTCAACGGCTTATGGACCCGGCCTCCCGGTTGGGAACGAGGCCGAGCGAGCCTCTGCATCTTCCACGGCTATGCGATCCGGAAGGCGCTTTCTCCGCAATTTCCCATCATCACAGCCTTGTGCACCACTCCGCTGCGGGGCTGCGAAGAAAACATTGACGTTCGAACCAAAAATGGAATAAATATATCGAACAGGCAGAAAATCGGTTTCATTATTCCGTTTTCTGATGTGAGGAGGTTGCGGCGGGCTTTCGGGTTCGTCTCCGGCTGGGAGAGGCGGCGCCGGACGCCACGGAGGAGAAAAACAATGAAGAAATTTATCATCGGCGCAGCTATGTCTGTGCTTCTCGGCACGGCGGCCCATGCGGAGACCGTAGGTGTCTCGATGGCGCTGTTTGACGACAACTTCCTGACCGTGCTGCGCAATGGCATGCAGGATTATTCCAAGGAGCTGAAGGGCGTCACCCTGCAGGTCGAGGATGCGCAGAACGACGTCGCCAAGCAGCAGAGCCAGATCCAGAACTTCATCGCTTCCAAGGTCGACGCGATCATCGTCAACCCTGTGGACACGGATGCGACAGCGGCCATGTCCAAGCTCGCAGCCGACGCCAAGATTCCGCTCGTTTACGTCAACCGCCAGCCGGTGAACGTCGACAGCCTGCCGGACGGACAGGCGTTTGTCGCCTCCGACGAAACGGTGGCTGGTACGCTTGAGGCGAAAGAGGTTTGCCGCCTCCTCGGTGGCAAGGGCAATGCCGTCATCATGATGGGCGAGCTCTCGAACCAGGCGGCGCGCATGCGCACGCAGTCTGCGAAGGATGTCTTGAAGACCGACGAATGCAAAGGCATTTCCGTGGTTGAAGAGCAGACTGCCAACTGGCAGCGCACGCAGGGTTCCGACCTCGTGACCAACTGGCTGTCGAGCGGCATCGAGTTCAACGCCGTCATCGCCAATAACGACGAAATGGCGATCGGCGCGATTCAGTCTCTGAAGGCTGCTGGCAAGGACATGAAGGATTATGTCGTCGCCGGTGTAGACGCCACGCAGGATGCTCTCGCCGCCATGCAGGCGGGCGATCTCGACGCCACGGTCTTCCAGGATGCGGCAGGCCAGGGCAAGGGCGCACTTGATGCCGCGCTGAAGCTCGTCAAGGGCGAGAAGGTCGAGAAGAAGGTTTACATCCCCTTCCAGCTCGTCACGCCTGAAAACGTCAAGGACTACGTGGCCAAGAACTAGTGGCCGCCTTCCGGCATCTGCGCCCGTTCAGATTGATATTGGAGGCAGATGCCGGTTCCCGACGGCGCCGAACAAGCTTCGGCGCATGAGGGGATCGTGATTGAATTCCAGTGAATTCAAAGTGTTGCAGCGCCCTGCATGTTGTGGTCGACATGGCGCTGTAAGCCTCCCCGGAGGCAAGGTGCGCCATTGGGCGAAGCCTGTTTCCGGTCAATTTTGTCTATTGTGGAGGATGAGATGGTCGTCAGTCCATCGACAATGGCCGCCGTGCGCGCCAGCGGCGCCGTGCCGAATGCGGAATACCTTCTCGCCGTCGAAGGCATACGCAAGGAATTTCCCGGCGTGGTGGCGCTCGATGATGTGCAGTTCAAGCTAAAGCGCGGCACCGTGCACGCGTTGATGGGCGAGAACGGCGCTGGAAAATCGACGCTGATGAAGATTCTGGCTGGCATCTACCAGCCAGACAGCGGCGAAATCCGCCTGAAAGGCGCCGATATTCGTCTCGATTCCCCGCTTGATGCGTTGGAAAACGGCATTGCCATGATCCATCAGGAATTGAACCTGATGGCTTACATGACGGTCGCGGAAAATATCTGGATCAGGCGGGAACCCAAGAACCGGCTGGGCCTTATCGACCATAGCGAGATGTACCGCCGTACCGAAGCCCTGCTGGATCGCCTCGGTATCGATCTCGATCCGGAAACGCGGGTCGGTGAGCTTTCCGTCGCCAGCCGTCAGATGGTCGAGATCGCCAAGGCGGTTTCCTACGATTCCGACGTTCTCATTATGGATGAGCCGACATCCGCGCTGACGGAGCGCGAGGTGGAGCATCTCTTCCGCATCATTCGCGATCTCAGGGAACGCGGTATCGGCATCGTCTACATCACCCACAAGATGAACGAGCTGTTCGAAATCGCCGACGAGTTCTCTGTTTTCCGAGACGGGAAATATATCGGCACGCATGCCTCTACCGATGTAACGCGTGACGACATCATCCGTATGATGGTGGGCCGCGAGATCACGCAGATGTTCCCGAAGGAAGAGGTTCCTATCGGCGACGTTGTCCTGTCGGTCAAAAACCTGACGCTTGATGGCGTGTTCCACGATATTTCCTTCGACGTTCGCGCCGGTGAAATTCTCGGCGTCGCGGGCCTGGTCGGTTCCGGTCGTTCCAATGTTGCAGAGACAGTCTTCGGTGTGACGCCCGCGTCTTCAGGGACGATCAGCATCGATGGCAAACCCGTTTCAGTCACCAGCCCGACGGAAGCCATTCGTCATCGCATGGCGTTTCTGACCGAGGATCGCAAGGACACGGGATGTCTGCTGATCCTGAATATTCTGGAAAATATGCAGATCGCGGTTCTGCAGGACAAATATTTCGCCAATGGTTTCGTGCAGGAAAACGCGTTGTCGGACGCCTGCGAGGAAATGTGCCGCAAGCTGAGGGTGAAAACTCCGCATCTTTACGAGCGCATCGAAAATCTTTCGGGCGGCAACCAGCAGAAAGTGTTGATCGGTCGCTGGATGCTGACCAAGCCGCGCATTCTGATCCTCGATGAGCCGACGCGCGGCATCGATGTGGGCGCCAAGGCAGAAATTCACAAGCTCGTTTGTGAGATGGCGCGCCAGGGCGTCGCCGTCATCATGATTTCCTCCGAAATGCCGGAGGTTCTGGGAATGAGCGACCGCATCATGGTCATGCATGAAGGTCGGGTGACCGGCTTCCTTGATAGAAGTGAAGCCACGCAGGTTAAGGTGATGGATCTCGCATCGCGGTGAGGCGCGCCGGGATTTCTCGAGGAGGAACAGATATGAATAGCAACGCCGCCGCCACTCCGGAGCTGGATGCCAAATCCGGACGCAAACCGCACCGGCGCATACCGCCGGAGGCCAATATTTTCTTCATTCTGATCGGCATAGCGCTGATTTACGAGATTCTCGGCTGGATATTCATCGGCCAGAGCTTCCTGATGAACCAGCAGCGACTGACCATCATGATCCTGCAGGTCTCCGTGATCGGCATCATAGCCGTAGGTGTTACGCAGGTCATCATTACCGGCGGCATCGATCTGTCCTCCGGGTCGGTCGTCGGCCTCACGGCGATGTTGTCCGCCAGCATGGCCCAGTCCTCAACCTGGCCGCGGGCACTTTATCCCGGGCTCACCGACCTGCCGTTCATCATCCCGCTTGCTGTCGGCATTCTCGCCGGCATGTTGGCCGGTTTCATCAATGGGCAGCTCATCGCCCGCACGAAAATCCCGCCCTTCATTGCCACTCTCGGCATGATGGTGACCGCGCGCGGCATTTCCAAGTGGTATACGAAGGGTCAGCCGATCTCCGGCCTGACCGACGGTTTCAATTTCATTGGCACAGGCATCTGGCCAGTCGTGGTGTTCCTGCTCGTGGCAATCATTTTCCACGTCGCGCTGCGTTACACCCGCTATGGCAAGTTCACATATGCAATCGGTGCGAATGAGCAGGCTGCACGTGTATCAGGTATCAATATCGAGGCACATCTGATCAAGGTCTATGCCATTGCCGGAATGCTCGCCGGTCTCGCCGGTGTTGTCACCGCTGCCCGCGCTCAGACCGCGCAGGCCGGCATGGGCGTGATGTATGAGCTTGACGCCATCGCCGCGGCCGTCATCGGCGGCACCTCGCTATCCGGCGGCGCCGGCCGCATCACCGGAACGGTAATCGGTACGATCATTCTCGGCGTCATGACATCGGGCTTCACCTTCCTCCGAGTGGACGCCTACTATCAGGAGATCGTCAAAGGTCTCATCATCGTGGCGGCCGTCGTCGCTGACGTCTACCGGCAGAAGAAACGCGCCAAGCGTTAAATCCTCCTCCCAGACCTTGGGGCAGGCCTTCAGACTTGCCACTTTTTTGTGCCCTCATGCGGCGAGGGGATCAGCAGCGGCTCATGCTTTGCTGTTTCGATAGTCGTGGACGGCTTTGCCGAAGGCCTCGAACAGGGCGCGGGAGGGCGCGTCCGTTTCGGCCCAGTATTCCGGATGCCATTGCACCCCGACAGCAAATCCTTTTGCGTCAATGACAGACACCGCCTCTATTGTGCCATCGGCGGCCGTCGCCTCCACCTGCAGGCGCGGCGCGGTTTCGGCAATGGCCTGCCTGTGTAGCGAGTTGATCTGGATTTCGCCCGACATGCCGAGATGCTGTGCAATGCAGGAGCCTTCGCGCACATGCACTGGCTGGCGGATGGCAAAGGCGACGTCGCGATCGTCATGTTCTGGCTTGCGGTGGTCCCATATGCCCGGCTGCTCCTGAATTTCGGACGCCAGCGTTCCGCCCAGCGCCACATTCAGTTCCTGTATTCCTCGGCAGATGGCCAGCATCGGAATGCCGCGCTCGATCGCACGGCGAATGAGCGGCAGGCTGGTGGCGTCGCGGGCCTGGTCGAACGGGCCGTCGCTCTCCCGCGCCTCCTTTCCGTAGAGGGAAGGGTGCACATTGGTGGCGGAGCCGGAGACGAGCAGGCCATCCACCCGGTCGAGAATGGCGTCCACGTCGTTTCCGTCCTCAAAGGCCGGCACGATGAAGGACATGACACCAGCCACTTTCAGGGCGGCGGAAACATACTGGTTCTGCGCGGCGTGCCAGTCGGCTCCGGTAAAATGCCTTATGTCGGCGGGGACGGCGATGATGGGTTTTGGCATGGCGGCTCCGGAACGAATCTTCGAAATATGTGCGACCGCCGGCGAACCAAGTCAAGCATGCCTTTGCCTCCTGCTGATCCGGCATGCGCCTAAAGTATAAGGCGATGCCGAGATATTTCAGTTGAATATAAAATGCGAAGAAAATTCCCGGAAACACGGCGTTTTTCCGCGATTAATTCTTGGTGCGGGTGCTTGTCAGTCGGGCGATAACCGTGCTTACTTCGCTACAATGCCTGAACAGCAAAGAGGGGAATTCAAAGCTGCAGGCAGCGTTCATATCTGGGAGGATATAGATGGATCGCCGTTCCTTTATGAAAAAAGGTGCGCTCGCGGGAGCTGCCACTGCAGCCCTTGCCGCGCCCGCCATTGCGCAGCAGAATACCAAGATCAACTGGCGCCTGACGTCGTCATTTCCGAAATCGCTTGATACGATCTATGGCGGTGCCGAGGATATCGCGAAGCACGTCGCTGCCGCCACCGACGGCAATTTTACCATCCAGCCCTTTGCCGCCGGGGAAATCGTTCCCGGCTTGCAGGCGGCCGATGCCGTATCGTCAGGCACTGTGGAAATGTGCCATACCTGCTCCTATTATTATGTCGGCAAGGATCCGACCTTCGCGATCGGGACGGCGATACCCTTTGGCCTGAATGCTCGCCTGACCAATTCGTGGTTCTATGAAGGCAACGGCAACAAACTGCTCAATGAATTCTACGCCAAACATAACCTCTACGGCATGATTTCGGGCAATACCGGCGCGCAGATGGGAGGCTGGTTCCGTAAGGAGATCAACACGGTTGACGATTTCAAAGGCGTCAAGATGCGCATTGCCGGCCTTGCCGGCAAAGTGGTTGAAAAGCTTGGTGTCGTGCCGCAGCAGATCGCCGGCGGTGATATCTATCCGGCGCTGGAAAAGGGCACCATCGACGCCGCCGAGTGGGTCGGCCCTTATGACGACCACAAGCTCGGTTTTCAGAAGGTCGCAAAGTACTATTATTATCCGGCCTTCTGGGAAGGCGGCCCGGTCATTCATTCCTTTGTCAATCTGGACAAGTGGAACAGCCTGCCCAAGAACTACCAGACGGCGCTGCAGGACGCCTGCGCCTTCGCCAATACCAGCATGATGGCGAAATACGACGCCAAAAACCCGATTGCCATCAAGCAGCTCGTTTCTGAAGGCGCGGTACTCAGACCCTTCAGCCAGGAAATTCTGGAAGCGTGCTATAAGGCGGCCCTTGAGGTATACGCCAATATTTCGGCTTCCAATCCGGACTTCAAGAAGATTTACGAGGACCAGGTCGCCTTCAAGCGCGAAGGCTATCTGTGGATGCAGCTGGCGGAGTACACCTTCGATACTTTCATGATGATCCAGCAGCGTAACGGCAAGCTCTGATTATTCAGTAACGGCGGCGGACCGGGCAAAGGCCTCGGAGATTTCGGTCTCCGGGGTTTTTGTTGTGCGGGTACCCTCATGCATTCGACAACAAAGGATTGGTTTATGATCGGGTCCTTCAGAGCACAATCGCAGGATGGGCGACCAGCCGGACTGCCGGCTGAGATCGGCGCCCCCAGCCCCGGCCATTGGTCTCAATTGTGGCCGTGACGCGATGTGGAAAACGCTGAGCGTTGCATTCGTCATCAAGAAGAACCGGACAGGCAGTATAGTGACTGCCCGGGTCCGTTTCTAAAGAGAATGAAGGAAAGGCGGGGGCGTACCCGTCTTCGCAATCACAGGCGTTTCCGCGCCCCTACAGGATGCCTGTCAAGGCCCGATCTTCGGCGGCTCGCCCAGATTTGGCATGCCCGGCATTCCTCCTGGCAAGCCGAAATTGGGCATGGTGTTGCCACCCTGATTACCGAAGGCGGGCACCTCGATCTTGATGGAGTTCAGATCGACGTCGGGAGCCTTGTCTATCCAGTAGGTGACGGATTCCGGCCAGAATATCACGATGGCGACGAGGATGAGCTGCATGCCGAGCCAGGGAATGGCGCCCATGTAGATATCCGATGTCTTGACGGTGCGCGGCGCGATGGAACGCAGGTAGAACAATGCAAATCCGAAAGGCGGGTGCATGAAGCTTGTCTGCATGTTGATGCAGATCAGCACGCCGAACCAGATGAGGTCAATGCCGAGCGACTGGGCTATCGGCGCCAGCATTGGAATGACGATGAAGGCAATTTCGAAGAAATCCAGGAAGAAGGCGAGGAAGAAGATGAAGATATTGACGAAGATCAGGAAGCCGATAGGACCGCCCGGAATGCCCGACAACATGTGCTCGATCCAAAGCGAACCATCCATGCCTTGGAAAACGAGCGAAAAGCAGGTCGCGCCGACCAGGATGAACACCACCATCGACGTGATGTGCATGGTGGAATGCATTCCCTGCTTGACGAGGTCCCAGCTGAGCCGCCGATGTGCCGCCGCCAGCGCCATCGCGCCGACAACGCCGAGCGCTCCGGCTTCCGTCGGTGTTGCCAGGCCGAGAAAGATGGTGCCGAGCACGAGGAAGATGAGCACGATGGAGGGGATCATGCCCGCCAGCACACGCAACACCAGCGCCCGGTTAAGCTCACCGCGCGCCTCCGGCGGCAAAGCCGGAAGATCCTTCGGCCGCACGATCGACATCAGCAGGATGAAGAGCATGAAGATCGCCACCTGCAGGATCGACGGACCGATCGCGCCGAGATACATGTCGCCCACGGATTTACCGAGCTGGTCGGCAAGGACGATCAGCACCAGCGAGGGCGGAATGACCTGTGTGATCGTGCCCGAGGCGGCGATGACGCCGGTGGCAAGTCGCGGATTATAGCCGTATTTCAGCATGATGGGCAGCGAGATGACGCCCATGGTGATGACCGAGGCCGCAACCGTGCCGGTGATCGCGCCCAGGATCGCGCCGACAATGATGACGGCATAGGCAAGTCCGCCCGGTATAGCGCCGAAAAGCTTCCCCGTTCCTTCGAGCAGGTCTTCCGCAAGGCCGCAACGCTCCAGAATAGCGCCCATGAAGGTGAAGAAGGGTATGGCCAGCAGAAGGTCGTTCGAAACGATGCCGAAGATGCGCAGGGGCAGGGCCTGAAGAAAAGCCGGTGAAAAATGCTCGGTGAAGATGCCGATGACGCCAAAAACGAGGCCGACGGTGGCAAGCGAGAAAGCCACCGGAAATCCGTAAAGCATGAAGATAATCATGCCGATGAACATCAGTGGCGGAAGAATACCGTATTCAAACATGGGAATATCCTGAAGGTTCAGATCGGCGCGATCATTGCAGGGGTTTTTCGTACTTCGTATCGAGCGCATAAAGCCCGTTGAGGGCGCCTATGCGCTTGATGAGTTCGGAAAACCCCTGAAGAACCAGAAGGGCGAAACCGGCGAAGATGATGAGTTTCACGGGCCAGCGGATCAGGCCGCCGGCATTGGAAGACATTTCGCCCTGATTCCAGGACAGCGTGAACATGGGCCAGGACAGCCAGGCTAGATAAAGGCAGCCGGGCAGCAGGAACAGCACAATGCCGATAATATCCACCCAGATGCGGCTGCGTGGCGAAATCGCACCATAGATGATGTCGACCCGAACATGCTCGTTCATGCGCAGCGTATAGGAAGCGCCGATCAGCACGATGAAGGCGAACATGTACCACTGGATTTCGAGCCAGCCGTTGGAGCTGTAGTTCAAGGCGTAACGGACCATCGCGTTACCGGCGCTGACGAGGCAGCAGATGAGCACGAGATAACCGGCGACCTTGCCCAGTGCCTCGCTCGCAGAATCTATCAACGCACTTATTTTTAAAAGCGATTTCATGACTTTCCCCTCTTCCCTTGCCGGGCCCTTTGCGGGTTTATGGCGGAGAGCAAAGCCCGATACCCCTGCAACGGCCGCGCCTCCACGCGCGTCCGCACCCATCGGTTCCGGAGTTCCTCCCCACAGAATCCGTGTATGGGCAGGCGGTTCGAAAAGCAACCGAAACCGCACGCAAAGAGCAAGAACGGTGGCCCTTTTCAACTATTAACGAAAGAATGTTGCCGGAAGGCAAGTATTGTCCTTGAGAGCCGGTCCGACGGATGGCGGCGTGACACTTTCGTGCGGAACGCATTGCGCTTTTCGACCACTTCATGTTACCTCTGGCACCGGAGAATCCGGCATGGCCCGTGATCGTCCGCGGGGCAGATTTCCCCGCAGGACGGGAATGACGGATGGAGCAAAGGGGAAGTGGAATGAGCGAACACCATACAGGTCCGGTCGAACTTGGCGCTGAAATGAACTACGCCGAACACGAAAAGACCTATAACGGTTTTCTGGCCTTGACCAAATACGGCACGATGATGCTGTGCGTGCTGATGCTGGCCATGGTTGCCGGTTTTTTCACATCCGCGGGCTTCCTTGGCGGTCTCGTTGTCTTTCTCGTTCTGTCGGCGGCCGGGTTCGTTCTGCTGCGCTGATCGAACCGTTTGCGGGCTGTTGCCCTTACGGGTAAGGGTTCTGCCGGACAACCGGGAAGGCCGGGCATGAAACGCCTTTTATCCTGTCTGCTTCTGTTTATTGCGGTTGCATGTCCCGTCTCCGCGCGTGATCTCTCTCCTGCCGAGCAGGAGAGGCTGCGTGCCCAGATCGAGCGTTTCAGCACCGCCCTGAATGCGCAGGATTTCGAAACGGTCGGCAAGACTGTGCCGCCGAAAATCTTCGAGTTCATCGCCAGTGGTGCGGGTGTCACCGTGGAGCAGTTGCGGAGCGCCTTGACGGCGCAGATGCAGATGGCGCTCGCGGCGGTCAAGATAACCGAATTCACCATGGACGCGCAGGCGATCAGCCTGGCTGAGACGCCGGATGGCACGCGGTATGCGCTCATTCCGACAAAAACCGTGATGGAAACCGGCGGTCAGACCATAGAGGCGAAGTCCCACACGCTGGCGCTGATCGACGGTTCGGACTGGTATTTGCTCCGGGTGAGCGATCAGCAGCAGGTGACCATCCTGCGAAAGGTCTACCCGTCCTTCGCGACGGTGGAATTCCCTGACGATTCCACGCAGACGGTGAAATAACCCGTATTGCTGGCGAGGCCGGGCCCTGGCGTCGCCAGTGCTACTCCATTTCAGGAAAACCGTCCCGGGCGGAAGGGATCGACCGAGATGGACGTTTCGTCGCCGTTTGCCATCTGGGTCACCAGTCGGGCTGTGGCTGCCGACTGGGTCAACCCCAAATGGCCGTGGCCGAAGGCGTAGATAACGGAGGGTGTCGTCCGCGCGGTGCCAATGACGGGAAGACAGTCCGGCATGGAGGGGCGGAACCCCATCCATTGCCGTCCGCCTTCCAGTTTGAGGCCGGGAAGGAAACGTTCCGCTTTTTTCAACATGGCTTCCGCGCGGCGGAAGTTCGGCTTCAGGTCCAGCCCGCCGAGTTCGACGGCGCCGCCGACGCGGATGCCAGTCGACAAGGGGGTCACAACGAAGCCGTGGTCGTTGAAATAAAGCTGGCGTGTCAGGTTGAAAGCACCGACAGGCAAGGTCGTGTTGTATCCTCGTTCCGTTTCCAGCGGCACGATGTTGCCAAGCGTCGCCGCAAGTTTTTTGGACCATGCTCCACAGGCGATCACCACTTTGTCGGCGTCGATCTTGTCGCCGTTCTCCAGCGTGACAATCGTACTTTCGCCCACTGCGTCGATACGCTGAGCTTCGCCTTTGCGAAGGCTGGCTCCGCGTGAGATCACAAGATCAAATATGGCGCGGGTGAAATCATAGGGATCGGAGACCTGCAGGCCATCCGCCGAAAACACCGCATGGCGGAACTGCGGCGCCAGGCCCGGCTGCAGCTCTTCGATTTCGTTGCGGTCAACGCGCTGGAATGCGAAGCCGGCTTTTTCCTTTTCGTCCCAATCCTTACGGGCGGCGTTGAGGCTCGCCTCGCTATCATAGATATCAAGCGTGCCGGTTTTTGAGATGAAGGGCGAGAGCTCGGGCATGGCAGCGATGTGGGCCATTTCGATGGCTGCCAGCCGGTTGATTTCCATGAGTGATTTAAGCCCATGACGGAAATTGCGTTCGGCGCTGGCGCGCCAGAAACGCCAAAGCCACGGGGCGATCTTCGGTGCATAGGCCGGTGGCACGCTGAGAGGTCCGAGCGGATCAAAAAGCCAGCGCGGGGCTTTTTTCATGATACCGGGCGCGGGAATGGGGATGATTTCCGGAAAGGCCAATATGCCGGCATTACCGGAACTCGCACCGCGGGAGATGTCGCCACGCTCAAGAAGCACGACATCACGCCCGGCATTCTGCAGATAAAGCGCTGCCATGGAACCGATAATGCCGGTGCCGACCACCAGCACGTCGCATTTCAGGGTTTTGGTCATCGGCGCTCCTGCAATACAAATCTCTCAAACCCGCCATAACAATGAATGCAGAGGGTATGAAAGGTCGCATCACGCTGCGGCGAGAGAAATATCAGCACTGTGGCAAATAAGCGGTTCTGCGGTGGGGGAGGCCGCCATGCACATCAGTGCGTTTTGCCCATCGGCTAGGTCGTGGCTTAGATAGTTATGAGCCATTATTAATCGCTATTTAACAGTGTCTGGCTAGTTTCGCGTGCAGTCAGGCCCATCCATGTTCATCCCTTCTCATTCGGAGGGGCAGTGGGTCTGCGCAGCGGTTAATTTGGGGGTTTTAAAGGCATGTCTCACTTTTCCAAACTCGGTCTGGATGCATCTGCGGTACTTGACGCCCTGAACCGTTCGCAGGCCATCATCGAATTCGATCTGACTGGGAAAATTCTGAAGGCGAACGATAATTTCTGCAAAGCGGTGGGTTATCAGCAGTCCGAAATCATCGGACGGCACCACAGCATGTTTGTCGCTCCCGAAGAGACTGCCAATGCGGAATACAAGGCGTTCTGGGCGAAACTCTCGCGCGGCGAATATGATCAGGGTCAATATCGGCGCCGGGCAAAAAACGGCGACGAAATCTGGATCGAAGCTTCCTATAATCCCGTCTTTCGTTTCGGCAAACCTTACAAGATCGTCAAGGTTGCAACCGATATCACCGTGATCAAGCGCAAGAGCATGGAAGATGACGGCAAGCTGGCCGCTCTCTCCCGCGCGCAGGCCATGATCGAATTTACACCAGATGGGAAGATCCTCAGCGCCAACGAGAATTTCCTCGCGGCGCTTGGTTACACGGCGCAGGAAATTGTAGGCAAGCATCATTCGATGTTCTGTGAGCCAGCTTATGCCCAGTCCCAGGAATATCGTGATTTCTGGCAGGAGCTGAGAAGCGGCCGTTTCTCTGCCGGGCAGTTCATGCGGCTCGGCAAGGACGGCAAACGCGTTTTCATCCAGGCGTCCTATAATCCGATACTGGATGAGCAGGGCCGTGTCTTGAAGGTGGCGAAGTTTGCCTTCGACGTGACGGACCGCATGCATGCGGTGGAGGAGCTTGGCGCGGCGCTTGAGCGGCTCTCCCAATGCAACATCCGCGTCACGCTGGACAAACCCTTCGTGGGTGAATTTGAGAGCCTGCGGCGCGATTTCAACAAGTCTATCGCGGAATTCCAGAAGACGCTGGAAAATGTTCTCGGCCAGACGGGCGATCTGACCCGCAGCAGCCAGGAAGTCAGCGAGGCTTCCGTCAATCTGGCCGAACGTTCGCGCGAACAGGCCGTAGCGCTGGAAGAAACCTCTGCGGCACTGGAGGAAATCACGGCGACGGTTCGTTCATCCACGGAAAACATGAAAGAAACGCGCAAGCTGGTTCACAGTGCACGCACATCCACCGCGGCCTCGACCGAGGTCGTTGAGCGCACGGTCAATGCCATGCAGCGCATCGAGACAGCATCGCGGGAAATCAGTCAGATCATTGGTGTTATCGATGAGATCGCCTTCCAGACCAACCTGCTGGCGCTGAATGCGGGCGTGGAAGCCGCCCGCGCGGGTGAAGCCGGCAAGGGCTTTGCCGTGGTGGCGCAGGAGGTGCGCGAGCTTGCGCAGCGTTCCGCCGGTGCCGCCAAGGAAATCAAGGCGCTGATCAACAATTCCGGCAGCGAGGTCCTTGAAGGGGTAAGGCTCGTGGGTGAAACGGGCGAAGCGCTGAAGCAGATCGACGCGCTGGTCAGGCATATTGACGGCAACGTTGACATGATCGCCAAGGCAGCGGACGAGCAGGCTGTCGGCATCAGTGAGATCAACAAGGCGGTCAACCGGCTGGACCGGATGACGCAGGAAAACGCCGCCATGAGCGCACGCACCACCGTAATCAGCACCACGCTCGCGCAGGGTGCGGATGCATTGGCCCAGCTTGTCAGCCTGTTCAAACTGAACCGCCGCACGGTTCAGCGTGAGGATGGTGCCTCTATACGGTCTGATTTTTCGACAGCCGCTCGGCACGATCAGGAGGTCGGGCGCGCAGCAGCATGAAGGGAGCCGGCTTTCGCCGGCCCCGCTTACTGCTGATCATCAATTGATGCGCATGCCCTTGATAGGGCATCTGCGCACGGTTATCCCCGCAAGGCCGGGCGCGTGACGCCGAGATGGTCGCGCAATGTGGAGCCCTCATATTCCCGGCGGAATAGGCCGCGTTCCTGCAAGAGAGGTACCACCTCGCGATTAAACTCCTCCAGCCCGCCGGGGAAGAAGGGCGGCATGACGTTGAAGCCATCGGCTGCGCCGTTCTCGAACCATTGCTGCATCCTGTCGGCAACATCGCTCGCCGTTCCCATGACGATATGGTGGCCACGGCCGGCCGCGACGCGCAACGCCAGTTCTCGGATCGTGAGCTTTTCGCGCCGTGCCAGCTCGGTCAGCAACTCGGCGCGGCTGCGCAACTGGTCGGAGATGGGAAGTTCGGGCAACGGCCCGTCGAGATCATAGTCGGCCAGGCTGTGGCCGATGCGCTCTTCGAGCAGCGGCATCGCGCTCTTGATGTCCGTCCAGCGGTTCAGTTCCTTCAGCTTTTCACTCGCCTCCTCGAAACTCCTGCCGATGATCGGCATGAAGCCGGGCATCACGGCAACGCTGGCGGGATCGCGGCCGAATTTTTCGACGCGCGCCTTGAGGCTCGTGTAGAAAGCCTGCGCTTCGGAAATCGCCTGTTGGGCGGTGAAGACGATATCGGCGGTGCGTGCGGCGAGATCCTGACCCGGTCCGGAGGAACCGGCCTGGATGAGAACCGGATGGCCCTGCGGCGAGCGCGGAATGTTGAGCGGTCCCTTGACGGTGAAATATTTGCCTTCGTGGTTGAGAACATGGACTTTCTCGGGATCGACGTAGCGGCCCGCCTGCTTATCCTTGATGAAGGCGTCGTCATCCCAGCTGTCCCAAAGGCCGCGAACGACGTTCACATATTCTTCCGCCACCGCATAACGCTCGTCATGCTCGGGGTGGTCCTTGGAGAAATTCGCTGCCGTCCGTGCGTAAGAGGTGGTGACAATGTTCCAGGCCGCTCGACCATGGCTTAAATGGTCTATGGAGGCGAAGGCGCGAGCGGTGTGATAGGGCTCACCATAGGTGGTGGAAGCGGTTGCGGCCAGCCCGATCTTCTCGGTCACCATTGCCAGCGCGGCAAGCAGGGTCAACGGCTCGAAACGTGCGATCATCGAAGGATGGGCGTCGACGCCGCTGGTCAGGCCGTCAGCCAGGAAAACCATGTCAAATTTTGCCGCTTCGGCCATTTTCGTTACGCGGGTGAGCAGATCGAGGTTTTCGCTGCCGGCCTCCGCATCGGGGTGACGCCAGCCGGAAACGTGGTGTCCGGCACCCTGCAGGAAAAGGCCGAGATGCATCTGTCTTTTGCGGGTCGTGGTGGTCATGGGAATCATGCCTTCATGTCAGTCAAGTTATATTGGCGATACCAGAAGCATTTCGAGCTTCCTGAGGTCGGCTGCGGTTTTCATGGACCGCACCAAGGCCGGGATACCGGCGAATTTTTCACTGCCGCCGGTCGCGTCGGCAAATTTTTCGGCCGGGTCATCAATGCCGGGAAGCCCGTCGACGCGGCGCGATAGCACCGTACCATCCTTCTTCGTGACATCTATCACGACGAAACGGGTGGTTGGGTCTGGCGACAGGCGGCGAGCGGTCTCGTCATGCCGGCGCGAGACTTTCGCGGAAAGGCCGAGCAGGTCGGCGCGTGCCGGGCGTTCGTCGAAATGGCTGATCCCCAGTGACCCATCCGTCAGCGCCGCAGCGAAGACATATTCGGGGCTGAAGCGCGCGTCTATGCCGGTTGCGGGCGTGGCAGGGCCGACAAGCGCGGCATCGCCGCCGGGCGGGAAGGTGATGGTGACCGCCTCGATTTCTTCCGGCTGCAGCTCATGGGTGCTGCGCAGCGCCAGCGCGCCCACGGCGACGGGGTGTGCCGCGGTACAACACGGGAAGGCCTTGAGGGTTAGGCCCGGCGAGACGATCTGCCAGGGTGCGCCCCAGCCGGAGAGAACACGCTTCGGCTGCTCGGCGCCGAAGGCGAAGGCCGAATAAAAGCCGATGGAATTTTCCAGAAAATCCGGCGCGCCCTGAAAGCCGGATCGTGCCAGCCGTGCTGCGGTGAGGCCGGCACGCGTGGCAAGCCCCGCATGGAGCGGCTTGGCGTCATAACCGAATTGCAGGCGAAGCCCGGCCGATTGCGTGGCGGCGAGGCCGAGCGCCACGGCCGTTGTCTGCGGATCGAATTTCAGCAGATGAGCGATCGCCGCCGCGGCACCCATGGGGCCAAGTGTGGCGGTGGCGTGGAAACCATTTTCGTAATGTCTGGTGCCGAGCGACAGGCCAATGCGGGCCATGGTTTCCAGCCCGACGATATAGGCGGCGATGAATGCATCGGCCGTCGAGCCTTCCTCGACCGCAACAGCCAGCAGGGCTGGAACAATGGCGACGGTGGGGTGGCCGCGCACACTGCCATGGACATCGTCGTAATCAAGCACGTGACCGGCATGGCCGTTGATAAGGGCGGCGGTGAAGGCATCCGTACGCAGATCGTGGCCGACGATGCCGGCTGCGCCTTGCGTGCCTGACGTGAAGGTGTCGATCAGGATTTTCGTGCTCCTGTCGGCAGCGCCGCCCAGCACGCAGGCAAAGAAATCGATCAGTGCCGTGCGGGCAATGGTGACCGCCTCTTCATCGTGTAGCGGATCGGAAGCGGCAATGGCTCCGGCAAGACGAAGTGTGAGTTTTTCCTCCGCGACCATGCCATCAGATCCCTTCGCCGTCATTCACGCGCGCGCCCTGTCCGCCGAGACCCTTGACGAAGGCGTTGATGCGCGGATTGGTCGACTTGTAGAATATGTGCTCCGGCGTGCCCTGATCGACGATCAGGCCGTTTTCGGTGAAGACAATTTTGTCGCTGATTTCTTCGGCAAAGCGCATTTCGTGGGTAACGAGAATGCTCGTCATGCCGTCGTTGACGAGGTCGCGGATGACGGCGAGCACTTCCCCAACCGTTTCGGGATCGAGTGCCGAGGTGACTTCATCGAACAGCACCAGCTCCGGCCGCATGGCGAGCGCGCGGGCGATCGCCACGCGCTGCTGCTGGCCGCCGGAAAGCTGGCCGGGATAGGCGTCGACCTTCTGGGACAGGCGGACCTTTTCCAGCAATTCGCGGGCATGGCGCTCCGCTTCCGTTTTTGGCGTACCAAGTATTTTGATCGGCGCGATGGTGATGTTTTCCATCACCGTCAGATGCGGGAAGAGGTTGAACTGCTGGAACACGATGCCGATCCGCTTGCGCAGCGCGATGCGCTCGGCCTCGGTCTTCAGCTGGTCGACACGGGTGCCGCCGACGGTGATCTTGCCCGATTGCGGAATGAGCAGGCCGTTGATGCAGCGCAGGATGGTGGATTTGCCGGAGCCGGAAGGGCCGATGATGGAGACGGCGTCCCCCTTGTTGACGGTGAGATCAATGCCTTTCAGGACCTGGTTGTCACCAAAAGCAAGATGGATTGCTTCGAGTTCAACAAGCGGCTGGGCGTTTTGGGCGATGGATGCGGACATGGCTTGTTCCAATCAGCGGGAAGCGAAGCGCCGCTCGAGGCGCTGCGTGAAACGGGAGACGGGATAGCAGAACAGGAAGAACGCCATCAGAACGGTGAGATAGACCACCACGGTGAAATCGTTGCGCTGCACGGCGGTGCTGGCGTCGGTCGCGGCGTGAAGAAGCTCATGCACGCCGACCAGCGAGGCGAGCGCCGTGCCCATGGTGATCGATGCGTAGAGGTTCATCCACGGCGGCAGGGAGCGTTTTATACATTGCGGCAGGATGATCCAGCGCAGGGTCTGGTTGCGCGAAAAGCCCAGCCCCTGAGCGGCTTCCCATTGCGCTGTCGGAATGGACTGGATGGCGCCGCGGGTGATTTCGGCGATATGGGCGCTGGCGGGAATGGCAAGGCCCACAACCGCCTTGATCCAATCTGGAAAAGGAATGTAGTTGCCAAAGGCCACGATCTCGAAGGGGAAGATGTAAGTCGCGGCAAAGATCAGCACCAGATGCGGGGCATTGCGGAAAATCTGCACATAGGTCAGTGCCGGTGCGCGAACCAGACGGTAGGGCGCAAGCTCCATGATGCCGAGAAGAACGCCGATAAACGTGCCGATGGCGATCGCCAGAATGCTTATCAGCACATTCATGGCGAAGCCCTTGGCGAGATAGGGCAGCCATTCCAGCAGCACTTGGCCGAGCGACGGATCGAGGACCAGCCACAGGATGACGGCAACCAGGACGCCCAGCAGCAGAATGGTGCCGAAAGGCGGCTTCTTCACCGCCCGTGTTGGAGAAACCACCGCACTCATTGACCGAACCCCGGAACCGCAAGACGCCGTTCAAGCCAGAGACCGGCCCTTGCGACGATGAAATTGATGACGCTGAAGAAAACGAGGATAACGATCATCAGCTCGACCACATTGTCGCGCTGCGTCCAGATCAGGATGGAGGCATAGGTGATCTCACCCACGGCGATTGCAGAGCCGACCGTGGTGAGCTTCACCAGATTGACGAGATTGTTGATGATGGAGGGCAGCGCTGTGCGGATCGCCAGCGGAAACTCCACATAACGCAGAATCTCGAAGGAACTGAAACCGATTGCACGCGCTGCCTCGATTGTGGTGCCGGGCACCGCCTCGATGCCGCCGCGCAGCGCTTCGGCATGGAAGGCGGCAATGTGCAGTCCCGTGACCGCAACGACCCAGAAAAACGGCGTCAGCGGATTGTTCTGCGCGCCACCCAGCGCATTGGAAATCAGCATGTTGAGCACGAGGAAACCGCACATCAGCTGTACCAGCGTCGGCGTGTTGCGCGTCAGTTCCACATAGGCGCGCACGGGACCGGCGAGCCAGGTCTTCCCGGAAGTGAGCATTGCCGCGAAAATGAAGCCGAAGACGAGGCTGAGCGGCAAGGTGACGGCAACGAGGATCAGCGTCATCTTCATGCCGTCGAGCCAGATTTGAACCTCATAGCCGCTGTTCAGAAAATCATAGTTAAGGCCAAGATGCGCGGCCAGTTCTATGAAGCGCGCTGTAAATGAATCCTGCATTGGAAATCCATGCTGTTATTGCGGGTGCCGCCACGCGGGCGGCGCCAGAATGGCCTGCCATTATAAAGCAGAAAAGAACGGCAGGTGAACCGGCCGTTCCTGATGATCATGGGAACCATCTCTATGCCATCGTCCTCACCACGTTGCGGCGTGACGGGGGATGACAGGAAAGCCCTGCGCCTGACCTTTACTGCGCGGCGGACAGCTTCTTCTGCTGTTCTTCCATATAGCCGATGCTCGGCAGACGGTTTGCCTTAGCGAATTCCAGCATCTTGCCGGAAGCGTGCAATTCCTTGACGATCTTGTCGAGAGCCGCCTGCGTGTCGCTTTCACCCTTTCGCAGCCAGATCACGGAATCCGACGGTATGAGATCTGTGGGGATGAGGATGCCGTAATCCTTCCACTCATCAGCGCGGTCCTGAAGCATCAGGCTCAGCGTGCCGTTGACGTGAACGGACACATCGCAATTGCCACCCTTCAGCGCCAGCAGCGATTCCGGCTGGCTGGGCAGAGCCTTTACCTGCGCGCCATATTGCTCGATCAGCGGCTGAGTGTAGTTGGAACCTTGAGACACGCAGGCGATCTTGCCTTTCAGGTCGGACCAGTCCTTGATGCCAGAGTCTTTTCGACCGATGGCGGCGCCGCCCTGACGGTCATAGGGGGTGGGCACGTAGTCGAGCGTTTTCGCACGTTCTTCGGTGTACTGCATGTTGGCGATAAGAATATCGACCTTCCCCTGCTGCAGGAACTGCACACGGTTTGGCGGGGTCACCGTCTCAGTCACCAGTTCAACGCCGAGACCTGCGGCGAGCGCCTTGGCGACGTCGATGTTGAGGCCCTTCTGCTCCTGCGTTTTTGGGTCAATAAAGCCGAAAGGAGCGCCGGAAAGAATGACGCCGACGGTGAGCTTGCCGCGACCCTTGATGCGGTCAAGCGTTGCATCCGCATGAGCGGTGGTTGCCAGCGAGGCGATGACAACGGTTCCGGCGATGAGTTTCGCGGCAAACTTGGGGAGGGAGAAGGCCATGGGTATTTCCTTTTGCTTGTGGCTGGAACCTACATGACGGACTTGCAGAGAGCGAGAATTGGCATTGCGCAAAAAATACTATGAATAGAAACGAGTTCCAATAATGTTGTCAGGCAGAAAAAATATCCTAATAATTTAAAATCGTAGAATCTTGTTCTTTAGGTTTTAGTGGTGTGCGGCTTGTTTCAACCAAGAGGCGAGAAGCAAGCCGCACTGCCTTTCAATTATCGTCCGGCATTATAGGCCGCGATTGCTGCCATGTTGACGATATCGCTGTCCTTGGCCCCCATCGAGGTTATCTGCACCGACTTGTCGAGGCCAACGAGAAGAGGGCCGATGACGGTCGCACCGCCCAATTCCTGCAGCATCTTGGTGGAGATGGAGGCAGAATGGATGGCGGGCATGACCAGCACATTGGCGGGGCCGGAAAGGCGCGCGAAGGGATACTGGCTCTGCATGCGGTGATGGTTCAGCGCCACATCCGCCGACATTTCGCCATCGACCTCGAAATTGACGTTGCGCTTGTCGAGAATTTTCACCGCCTCGCGCACCTTGTCGGAGCGTTCGCCGACCGGCTGGCCGAAGGTGGAATAAGCGAGCATGGCAACGCGCGGCTCGTAACCGAAACGGCGGGCGAGGCCGGCTGCCTCCTCGGCGATATCGGCAAGGTCCTCGGCATTCGGCATGTCGTGCACGGCCGTGTCGGCCACGAAGACGGTGCGGTTGCGCGAGACAACGAGGGATACGCCAATGACGCGATGGCCGGGCTTGGTGTTGATGCAACGGCGGATATCTTCCAGCGCCGTCGAATAATTGCGCGTCACGCCCGTCACCACCGCGTCCGCATCGCCCATCGCCACCATGCAGGCGGCGAAGTGGTTGCGGTCGTTGTGGATCAGGCGCTGCACGTCGCGCAGCAGGAAGCCGCCGCGCTGCAGCCGCGCATAGAGGTAATCGATATAGGCATCGATCCGGCTGGAGAGGCGGGCATTGGTAATTTCGATATTGGCGCGGTCGAGATCGATACCGGCACGCTCCGCATTGGCCTTGATGATATCGTCACGGCCGAGCAGGATGGCGGTACCAAGCCCTTGAGCGGTAAACGAAATCGCCGCGCGCATGACCTGTTCTTCTTCCGCTTCGGCAAAGACCACGCGCTTGGGCGAACGACGCACACGCTCGTAAAGGCGTTGCGTGGTCGAGGCCATCGGATCACGACGGGCCGAAAGCTCGCGGGCATAAGCGTCGAGATCGGGAATTTCGCGCTGGGCGACGCCGGTTTCGATAGCGGCTTTTGCCACGGCGACAGGAATGGCGGAGATCAGGCGCGGATCGAACGGGACCGGGATGATATATTGCGGTCCGAAACGCGGGCGGTTGCCCTGATAGGCGGCGGCCACATCGTCAGGCACGTCTTCGCGGGCCAGATCCGCCAGCGCCTGCGCGGCGGCGATCTTCATGGCATCGTTGATCTGGCGGGCACGCACATCGAGCGCGCCGCGGAAGATATAGGGGAAGCCGAGGACGTTGTTGACCTGGTTCGGATAGTCGGAACGTCCCGTCGCCATGATGGCGTCATCGCGGATGCGGGACACTTCTTCCGGGGTGATTTCCGGGTCGGGATTGGCCATTGCAAAGATAATCGGCTTCGGCGCCATGGAGCGGATCATTTCTTCGCTGAACGCGCCCTTCTGTGAGAGGCCGAACACCACGTCAGCACCCTTCATGGCTTCCGCCAGCGTGCGATTGTCGGTTTTCACCGCATGCGCGGATTTCCATTGGTTCATGCCCTCGGTGCGGCCCTGATAGATGACGCCCTTGGTATCACAGAGCGTGATGTTTTCCGGGTTGAAACCCATGGCCTTGATGAGGTCCATGCATGCGATTGCGGCCGCACCCGCACCGTTGCAGACGAGCTTGGTGGTCTTGAAGTCACGTCCGGTCAGTTCGATGGCGTTGATCAGGCCGGCGGCGGCAATAATGGCGGTGCCGTGCTGGTCGTCATGGAATACGGGAATATCCATCAATTCGCGCAGGCGGCTTTCGATGATGAAACACTCCGGCGCCTTGATGTCTTCCAGATTGATGCCGCCGAAGGAGGGGCCGAGGTAACGCACGCAATTGATGAACTCATCGGCGTCTTCGGTATCGACCTCGAGATCGATGGAATCGACATCGGCGAAACGCTTGAAGAGGACCGACTTGCCTTCCATGACCGGCTTCGAGGCCAGCGCGCCGAGATTGCCCAGCCCTAGGATCGCGGTGCCGTTGGAGATGACTGCCACCATGTTGCCGCGTGTCGTATAATCGTAAGCGGTCGCCGGATTTTCGGCGATGGCTTTCACCGGCACGGCCACGCCGGGCGAATAGGCGAGTGACAGATCCCGCTGTGTTGCCATCGGCTTCGTCGGGGTGATTTCCAGCTTGCCCGGCCTGCCTTCCGCGTGGAAATCCAGGGTTTCCTGATCCGTAACCGATGTTCTTGTGCTGGCGGGCTTGGTCGTGTCGGACATGGGCTGTGTGTGCTTTCGTGTCTATAACAATGTAAAAATATCCGCCGTTGTTATTGTATTTTTCGCGCGCCTGCCAAGCCTTGAATGTTGTTCAGTGCAGCAAATTTAAGCGGGATGAAATTTGCGGCCGATTCAATCGATTAATTCCGCGTCCTGCTTGTCAAAGGCTCAGTCTGTAGGCTCGGCGGGCCATATTCACGAAGGCTTCGACATGCAGGGCAAGCGCGCCGCGCCTGACGAACAGTACGCAGTCGGACCATGCCTCCGCGCTATCGAGTGACACGGCGGCAGTGCCCCTTGCGGAAAGCACCGTGCTTTCCGGCAGGATGGAAATGCCTGCACCGGCCTCCACGAGCGCGAGAATCGTATTGACGTTGGCGATGCGCATGCCGACTTGCGGCGTGCAGCCGGCATCTTCGAAAAGCGAAAGCGCGCTGCTGCTGAGGCCGAGGCCAATCTCGTCAACCGGCAGCAGCAGTTTTTCGTGCAGGATATCGCTGACGGAGACCTGCGGGCGATTGGCGAGTACGTGACGTTCCGGCAAAGCGACGCAAAGCCTCGAGCGGTCGAACGGCATGGTTCGCAAGGTCTGCGGCAGCGTGGGAAGAGGCGCGCGGATGAAGGCAACGTCGGTCTCGCGGGTCGTCACCTGCTCGATCAGCTGTTCCATTGTCATGCCCGGCAACAGTTCAAGCGTCACGTCTGGGTGCTCGTCACCATAGCGGGTAATGAGCGCGGGTAGTTTACGCTCGGCCATGACACTGGTGCCGTAACCGATGCGCAGCGTGCCAAGCTGGCCGCGGCGGATCTGCTGCGCCCTTTCCAGCGCACTTTTGGTGCGTGCAAGTATTTCTTCCGCCTCGATGAGCATGGACTGACCGGCCGGGGTAAGTTCCACACCGCGATTGATGCGGTGAAAGAGCTTGAAGCCCAGATTTTCCTCCAGCTGTCGAATGCGCTGGGTGACGGCGGGCTGGGCAATGCCGAGCTGCAGGGCGGCGGCACGAAAGTTCCTCGCCCTTGCCGCTTCCACGAATATCGTGAGTTGACGAATATCCATCCGGAGATTTCTTTGTTTTGTCGGGTGTGATGTGATATAAGCATAGCTTATCGAAATTGCCCAGCTTGCGCATTGTCATCTTGTCGCAGGCGACGTTATACCGCAGCCAGTGTTTCGATCGTCTTTGCCGCTTTGCAGACTTTGATGGGAGAAACCGGGGAGGATTTGTTCAAGCATCTTGCCCGCCGTCCATGGGGCCGGCGGTTACCTGCAGTGAATGGGTCACGCATGACAGTCACGACGGAAGTCTTCCCCACCATTGTTCCCCGTTCAGCCGCGCCGCCTTCGGCGCATTTTCGCTTGGCCATTGCGGCCGCAGGCTGTCCCGGCATCGCCGGACGCTGAACAATCACCGGGCTTCAGCCTTTTGCGGCAGCTCTTCTAACCGGACATTCTTTCATGGGTAATCCAGCAACTTCTTTATCGCTCCCAGCCAGATTGTGGCTGTTGGTGCTCGGCGCTGTCATCGTTGCCGCAGGCCTGTTCTTCGCCATTGGCGGCGGCCAGCTTGTGGCCCTCGGCGGCAGCCTCTATTTCGTCACGGCGGGCATCGCGCTCATCGTCTCGGGCCTGCTCATCCTGCTGCGCAAGCCTGCCGGTCCGGTTCTCTTTGGCCTTGTCTTCGTCCTCACCGGCATCTGGGCGGTGTGGGAAGCCGGCTTGCACTTCTGGCCGCTCATTTCACGCCTTCTGGCGATGGGCGTCGGTGCCATTGTCGTTGCGCTCTCCTATCCTCTCCTGCGTCGCGCGGCCGGCAAGGCTCCGGCATACGGCGCCTCTTTCGCCATTGCCGCCATTCTCGCCATCGCCACCGGCGCGGGTTTTGCCGGCATGTTCGTGCCGCACCCCACCGTCGCCTTCAATGGTGAACCGGCAGCCCTGACGCCTGTCACACCGGAAACGGAGCAGAAGAACTGGGAACATTACGGCAATACATCTGGCGGCAGCCGCTTTGTTGCTCTCGATGAAATCACGCGCGACAACGTCAAGAACCTCGAAGTCGCCTGGACCTACCACACCGGCGATACCCCGATCAGCCCCGGCGCGAATGGTGCGGAAGATCAGGAAACGCCGCTGCAGGTTGGCGACACCGTGTTCCTGTGCACGCCGCATAACAATGTCATCGCTCTTGATGCAGATACCGGCGCAGAAAAGTGGAAGACGGAAATCAACGCGAAATCTTCCGTCTGGATGCGTTGCCGCGGTCTTGCCTATTTCGACGCCAAGGCGCCGCTGAAGCAGCCGACCGCACCGGGTTCCACGCCGGTTACCCCGGCGGTGGTGGCCGAGGGCGCGCTTTGCCAGCGCCGCATTCTGATGAACACCATCAATGCGGAACTGATAGCGCTCGATGCCGACACCGGCGCGTTTTGCCCTGATTTCGGCACCAACGGCCGCGTCGACCTGAAGATCGGTCTCGGCGATGCACCGGACCCGCAATATGTGTTGACCTCCGCACCTACGCTTGCCGGCACGACTGTCGTTGTCGGCGGCCGTATCGCCGACAACGTTCAGGTCGATATGCCCGGCGGTGTGATGCGCGGTTTCGATGTGGTGACGGGCGCGCTTCGCTGGGCCTTCGACCCTGGTAACCCTGATATTACCGGACTTCCGCCCGAGGGACAGACCTACACGCGTTCCACACCCAACGTCTGGGCGTCCATGTCCTATGATCCGGAGCTGAACACCGTCTTCATGCCGGTCGGCAGCCCTTCGGTGGACTTGTACGGCGCGACTCGCACACCGCTCGACCATAAATATGGTGCTTCGATGCTGGCGCTCGATGCCACCACCGGTCGCGAAAAATGGGTCTACCAGACGGTTCATAACGACCTCTGGGACTTCGACGTGCCGATGCAGCCGAGCTTCGTCGATTTCCCGAAAGCGGATGGAACCACTGTTCCGGCACTGGTTTTCGGCACCAAGGCGGCGCAGATCTATGTTCTCGACCGGGCGACAGGCCAGCCGCTGACCAAGGTTGAAGAAGTTCCGGTCAAGCCCGCCAATATTCCGAACGAGCGCTACGCGCCGACACAGCCACGCTCGGTCGGCATGCCGCAGATCGGTGCCCAGACCCTGACGGAAGCGGACATGTGGGGCGCGACCCCGTTTGACCAGCTTCTTTGCCGCCTTGCCTTCAAGGGCATGCGTTATGAGGGCCTTTATACGGCGCCGGGCACGGACCTCTCCCTGTCGTTCCCGGGCTCGCTCGGCGGCATGAACTGGGGCGGTCTTTCGACGGACCCAACCACGAACACGATCTTCGTCAACGACATGCGCCTCGGTCTCTGGATCCAGATGCAGGAAGCGGCACCGACCAAGGCTGTCGCGAGTGGCGGCGAAAGCGTCAACACCGGCATGGGCGTCGTTCCCATGAAGGGCACGCCCTATGCGGTGAACAAGAACCGTTTCCTGTCGGCTCTCGGTATACCCTGCCAGGCCCCGCCCTATGGCACGATGACCGCTATCGACATGAAGACCCAGAAGATCAAGTGGCAGGTGCCCGTGGGCACTGTCGAGGATACCGGTCCGCTCGGCATCAAGATGGGCCTTCCGATCCCGATCGGCATGCCCACGCTCGGCGGCACGTTGGCCACTCAGGGCGGTCTCGTCTTCATCGCCGGCACGCAGGATTATTATCTGCGCGCTTTCGATACGGGGACCGGCAAGGAAGTCTGGAAGGCCCGCCTTCCGGTCGGCAGCCAGGGCGGCCCGATGAGCTACAAGTCTCCGAAGACCGGCAAGCAATATATCGTCATCTCAGCTGGCGGCGCACGCCAGTCTCCTGACCGTGGCGACTATGTCATCGCCTATGCATTGCCGCGCTGACGCTTGCGTCACGCCTCACTTGAAGCCGGCCCCGGGAGCAATCCCGGGGTTTTTATTTGCTCTGCATCGATCCGCGCGAAGAAATCGAGCGGAACCTCACCTGTCGCGTGGCGTTAGGAAAGCGTGCCGGGGCAGACACCCAGCTGTTCACCAAGCTTTCACAAGGGGGATTTATGAGCTTGCGCTTGTCCGCCCATGAACCGATGATGGCGGTATTGGGAAATATGTATATTGTCCGGCGCGCCGGGAAATTTTTTGACGTTGGAAAGGTTTTATTGTGAAGGAACAATCTCGAAAGATCACGCCGGTTCTTCTGGCCGGTGGTGCTGGCTCCAGGCTATGGCCGGTCTCGCGCGATCAGTTGCCCAAGCAGTTTCAGCCGCTGGTCGGCAATCTTTCGACCTATCAGCAGACCCTGCAGCGGGTGGGTGACGAAACGCTTTATTCCGAGCCACTCGTCATCACCAACGAGGATTTCCGTTTTTTTGCCCGCCGTCAGGCGGAAGAGATCGATCTGCCGGCCACCGTGGTGCTTGAGCCCGCCCGCCGTGACAGCGCAGCCGCCATGGCCGCCGCCGCCGTGCTGGCCGAGCGCCGTGAGCCCGGATGCCTGGTTCTGGCGCTTGCTGCCGACCATGTGGTGCTCGATGCCGACAAGTTTTCCGATGCCGTGAAACTCGGCGCCAAAGCAGCCGATCAGGGCAATATCGTCGTCTTCGGCCTGGTGCCGACGGAGCCGCGCACCTCCTATGGTTACATCAAGCCGGGCGAGGCGATTGATGGTGAAAAGGATCTGAGCAAGGTCGAGGCCTTCGTGGAGAAGCCTGACATGAAGACGGCGATCTCCTATCTCGAAAAAGGCTATCTCTGGAATTCCGGAAACTTCCTGTTCCGCTCCGACGTGATGATTGCCGAACTGGAGGCCTTTGCGCCGGAAATTCTGGCCGCGGTAACGCAGTCCGTCGAGCAATATGAAAGCGACCTCGGCTTCGTGCGTCTGCATCAGGAAAGCTTCGAAGCCTCGCCCAAGAATTCCATCGACTATGCCGTGATAGAGAAGACCAGGCGCATGGCTGTCGTGCACGGCCATTTTCGCTGGTCGGATATCGGCAGCTGGGACGCGATCTGGGAGATCGCCGACAAACACAGCAATGACAATGCGCTGGAAGGCAACGGCGTCTTCATCGATTCCGAAGGCTGCCTCATCCATTCGACGCAATTGCTGACGACGGTGGTGGGCGCGAAGGACATGGTGGTGGTGGCCACCAAGGATGCGGTTCTGGTGGTGCCGAAGAACCGGGTGCAGGACGTGAAGGGTCTGGTGGAGACGCTGAAGGACGGCGAACATGCGCCACAGACGCAGACCCACAAGCGCGTTTACCGGCCCTGGGGTTACATCGAACACATGTATGTGGACGAGCGTTATCGGGTTGGTCATATCACCGTCGATCCCGGCCACCGCATCTCGTTCCAGAAACACTATCACCGCTCGGAACACTGGATCGTCGTCAAGGGAACGGCCACCGTGACGATTGGTGACGAGACCCGGCTGCTGACGGAAAACCAGTCGGTCTATATCCCGATCGGCCAGCCGCACCGTCTTGCCAATGAGGGGCAGATCCCGCTCGAACTGGTCGAAATCCAGACCGGAGCCTATATCGGTGAGGACGATGTCATCCGCATCGAGGATGATTACAAGAGGCAATAGGCGTTACCTACGCCAAGAGAATAAGCGAAGCGGACGTCTGCCCGCTTCGCCTTTTGGTTCAAGCCGCCAGTGCATTTATACAATGTGCAAAGCCATGAGAGAGAATTGCCGCCTCCAGTCCCCGGCGCCAAAATAGCCATCCGAAGATGAGTCCGGGAATAAAATTCCCGGTCAGCACTGCAAGGACGAGTGCCGGCCGGGGCTGCGCGGCAATGGTAAACAGAAACGGCAGATGACCAGTGGCGAACAGAGCGGCAGCGATCACGATGGCGGCCCACATTATGAACGCTCGGACCTGCCCGCCTCCTGTAGAGCGCCAGAGAATCCACGCGAAAAACGACATCATGCCCCATCGGGTCAATAGCTCTTCGGTGACGCCGCCATAGAGAAGCCGGGTGGCCAGGGGAATGTCAAATCTGGTCATATTTGCCATGGTTGCTGCATCTGTGACCAAGGGCAGGATCGCCGACGAATAAACGATCATCACAATGGCAACGGCAACACCCGCAGCAAGTGCAGGAGGCACTTGTTTTCGCAGTACCGCACGCGGATCGCCGCCCGTCAGCCAGCTATCGATCAAAGGCGCATGGAGCTCGATTTTTGCGGCGAGGGCTTGGCCGGTGGCGACCGAGGCGACGGTCAGGACTGCTGGTTGGAGGAGTATCAACAGGCGCATCGCCATTGAAACCTGCTGCCCCGGTATGAGCTGCTCAAACGCGGCGAGTAAGAGCGATGCGACACCGATCAATCCCATGATCACGAGAATATGCCAGCGTTTCATTGTCTCTTGCACCTGTTTGCTTGCTGCGCAGGGTTTTTAAACCAGTGGCATTGCGTGTGGATTACGGTGCGCAAGCCCCTCTACGGTCCGCCTGTCAGGCGAATTTTGCCATCCTTCGAGACGCCGCTTAATGCAGTAACGAGATTCGTATTTTAGGCGGTTGCCTAATCAAAAATCTTCGCATACGTTCCACCTGCAACGTTTCAGTGAGGGAGGAGACTCATGCGAATGCGTGTTATTTCTGCGGCTTTTCTGGCCAGCGTGATGATTCCGGCGGGCTTTGCCGGGGCCACTGATCTCGAGGTGACCCATTGGTGGACATCGGGCGGCGAAGCCGCGGCGGTGGCCGAACTGGCCAAGGCTTTCGACGCGACCGGCAATAAATGGGTGGACGGCGCGATTGCCGGTTCGGGCGGCACGGCCCGGCCGATCATGATCAGCCGCATCACCGGCGGCGATCCGATGGGCGCTACCCAGTTCAACCACGGCCGGCAGGCGGAAGAACTGGTGCAGGCCGGCCTGATGCGGGACCTGTCCGACGTTGCCGAAAAGGGTAAGTGGAAAGAGGTCATCAAGCCGGCGAGCCTGCTCGACAGCTGCACCATCGACGGCAAGATCTATTGCGCGCCGGTCAATATCCATTCGTGGCAATGGCTGTGGCTTTCCAATGCGGCTTTCAAGAAAGCGGGCGTCGAAGTTCCGAAGAACTGGACGGAATTTGTCGCGGCAGCGCCGGCGCTGAAAAAGGCCGGTATCCAGCCGCTCGCGCTTGGCGGCCAGGCATGGCAGGCGAACGGCCTGTTCGACACGCTGACGCTTTCGATCGGCGGAAAGGACCTTTATCAGAAGGTCTATGGCGACAAGGATGCCGAAGCGGCGGCTGGTCCTGAAATGGCAAAGATTTTCGCGGCTGCCGTCGAGGCGCGCGACATGGCCAAGGGCACCAATGTTCAGGACTGGAACCAGGCCACCAACATGGTCATCACCGGCAAGGCCGGCGGCCAGATCATGGGCGACTGGGCCCAGGGTGAATTCCAGCTCGCCAACCAGAAAGCCGGCACTGATTATTCCTGCCTTCCTGGCCTTGGCCTGAGTGAATACCTGACCACGGGTGGCGACGCCTTTTATTTCCCCGTTTTGAAGGACGAGGCGAAAACCAAGGCGCAGGATGTTCTTGCCGCGACCATCGTTGATCCGAAAACGCAGGTTGCCTTCAACCTGAAGAAAGGCTCGCTGCCGATCCGCGGCGACGTCGACCTGAATGCAGCCAATGACTGCATGAAAAAGGGCCTGGCAATTCTGGCCAAGGGCAATGCGCTGACCAGCACCGACCAGCTGATTTCCGCCGATACGCAGAAACAGAAGGAAGATCTGATGGCGGAATTCTTCGCGGGCTCGATGTCGGCGGAAGACGGCCAGAAGCGTTTCGCGGACATTATCGGTTCGGCTGACTGATCGTAATCTCTTCGGATCGGGAGCGGTTCGCCGCTCCCCTACCAACGTCCGGGCTATGCCAGGATAACAGGCAATGGCCGGAGTTTCTCGCGGCGAGCCCCGTGCTCGGCCGTTGACTGTAACGTTACAGGAGAAGGTAACATGGCAGGTCAAGCGCGCTCACGGCGGCCCAACCAGCTTTTCCGCAATCTCAATTCGAAGATTGCCTCCATTCCGATGATACTGACCGCCGTGGTGATCTTTCTTGGCGGCACGGTCTGGACGGTGGTTTATTCCTTCACCAATTCCAAGCTTCTGCCGCGGGCGAACTTCATCGGTTTCGATCAATATGAGCGGCTGTGGGCCGCGCCGCGCTGGATCGTCTCAATCCAGAATCTGGCGATTTACGGCATCCTGTCGCTAATTTTCAGCCTTGTCATCGGCTTCGTGCTGGCGGCGTTGATGGATCAGAAAATACGTTTTGAAAACGCGTTCCGCACCATCTTCCTATATCCTTTCGCGCTGTCCTTCATCGTTACCGGCCTCGTCTGGCAGTGGCTGCTGAACCCGGAATTTGGCATCCAGTCCGTTGTCCGTTCGCTTGGCTGGGAAAGCTTCACGTTCGACCCGCTCTACAATTCCGAGATCGTTATCTATGGCATTCTGATCGCGGCGCTCTGGCAGGGCACGGGGCTCGTCATGTGCCTGATGCTGGCCGGTCTTCGTGGCATTGATGAAGACATCTGGAAGGCGACGCGCGTTGACGGCATTCCGATGTGGAAAACCTACACCCTCATCATCATACCGATGATGCGTCCCGTCTTCATCACCACGCTCGTCATCATCGCCAGCGGCATCGTCAAGGTCTACGACCTCGTGGTGGCGCAGACAAGCGGCGGCCCGGGAATCGCGTCCGAGGTCCCGGCAAAATATGTCTATGACTACATGTTCCAGGCGCAGAATCTGGGGCAGGGCTTTGCCGCCTCTACTATGATGCTCCTGACGGTTGCGATCATCATCATTCCATGGGCCTACCTTGAATTCGGAGGCAAGAAACGTGGCTAATCTCAGCACATTGAACACGGTTGTTGCCGCCAACGATGCGGTTTCCAATGAGCTCTCCGGCCCGCGCGGCAAGAAGCCAAGGAAAACCTTTTCCCGCCGCAACATCATTCTCTACGGCACATTGTTCGTGGCTGCTGCCTATTACCTGCTGCCGCTATACGTGATGGTTGTTACCTCGCTGAAGGGCATGCCGGAAATCCGGCTCGGCAACATTTTCGCACCGCCGGTGGAGATTACCTTCGAGCCTTGGGTCAAGGCTTGGGCAAATGCCTGTACAGGGCTGAATTGCGACGGGCTTTCGCGGGGCTTCTGGAACTCCGTACGCATCCTCGTGCCGTCGGTCGTCATTTCCATCATCGTCGCCTCCGTCAGTGGCTATGCCATGGCGAACTGGAAGTTCAAGGGATCGGAGTTGTTCTTCTCCATCCTCATCATCGGCGCCTTCATTCCCTATCAGGTGATGATTTATCCGATCGTTATCGTGCTTCGCGAACTGGGCATTTACGGCACACTGAGCGGCCTCGTCATCGTTCACACCATCTTCGGCATGCCGATCCTGACGCTGCTTTTCCGCAACTATTTCGCCTCGCTGCCGGAGGAACTCTTCAAGGCGGCGCGGATCGATGGTGCCAATTTCTGGCAGATTTATTTCCGCATCATGCTGCCCATGTCATTGCCGATCTTTGTGGTGGCGATGATCCTGCAGGTGACCGGCATCTGGAACGACTTCCTGTTCGGCGTGGTGTTCACGCGGCCGGAATATTACCCGATGACGGTGCAGCTCAATAACATCGTCAACTCCGTGCAGGGCGTGAAGGAATACAACGTCAACATGGCCGCAACCCTTTTGACCGGGGCCGTGCCGCTGATCGTCTATTTCCTCTCCGGCAGGCTTTTCGTCCGCGGCATTGCTGCAGGCGCAGTAAAAGGTTGAGCTATATGAACAAAAGCGTTTCCATCCGCGATCTTTCGCTGTCCTTCGGCGCCGTTACCGTGCTGAAAGACCTCAATCTCGATATTTACGACGGCGAATTCCTCGTGCTGCTCGGCTCTTCCGGTTGCGGCAAGTCGACCCTTCTCAACTGCATCGCCGGCCTTCTGGAGCCGACCGACGGACAGATATTCATCAAGGACCGTAACGTTACCTGGGAAGAACCGAAGGATCGTGGCATCGGCATGGTGTTTCAGTCCTATGCGCTCTATCCGCAAATGACGGTGGAAAAGAACCTTTCCTTTGGCCTTCAGGTCGCCAAAGTGCCGAAAGAGGAAATTGACCGCCGCGTCAAAAGGGCAGCCGGCATCTTGCAGATCGAGCCGCTGCTGAAACGCAAGCCGGCCGAACTTTCCGGCGGTCAACGCCAGCGCGTGGCGATCGGCCGGGCACTGGTGCGGGATGTGGATGTCTTTCTGTTCGATGAACCGCTCTCCAACCTCGATGCCAAGCTACGCTCGGAGCTTCGCGTCGAAATCAAGCGGCTGCACCAGTCGCTGAAGAACACCATGATCTATGTGACGCACGACCAGATCGAGGCGCTGACGCTGGCTGATCGCATCGCCATCATGAAAAGCGGCGTCATCCAGCAGCTGGCTGACCCTGTCACCATTTACAACAAGCCACGGAACCTGTTCGTCGCAGGCTTCATCGGCTCGCCCTCGATGAATTTCCTGCGCGGCGAGCTGATCGAAAAAGACGGCAAGGTGGTCTTCACCACCAATGGCGTGACTTTCGCACTTGACGGTTATCATGCGGAAACGCCGCTTGTCGCCGGTCGCGCAGTGGTTCTGGGCGTTCGCCCCGAACATGTGCGCGTTGATGCCGATATCGTCGGCGGGGAGGTGCACGAGGCGATCGTCGATATCGAAGAGCCGATGGGCGCCGACAATCTGATCTGGCTTAAACATGCCGGGCATACCATGTCCGTGCGCGTTGGCGGCCACAGACGGTTTTCACCCGGCACCAAGGTGCGCCTTGGCCTCGACATGACCATGGCCTCGCTGTTCGACGCGCAAAGCGAGGAACGGCTCTAAAGGGCGCTGACCACTCCCACACATTCCCAAGAACCACATCTCTATGGAGGAGACAATGACAGAACTCGGTTTTCAGCTTTACAGCGCCCGTAATTTTCAACCTTTTTCCGATATTCTGAAGAAGCTCTCAGCGGCAGGTTACAAACACGTGGAGGGTTACGGCGCCATGTATGCTTCGCTGGATGAAGCCGGCCTGAAAGGTCTGCGTGCCGAACTGGACGCCAACGGCCTGAAAATGCCCACCGGTCATTTCGGTCTCGATCTTCTTGAAGGCGATCCCAAAAAGGCGCTGAATATTGCCAGCGCTCTGGGTGTGGAAGCGATCTATTGCCCTTACCTGATGCCCGACCAGCGCCCTAACGATGCCGCCGGCTGGTTCGCCTTTGGCAAGCGCCTGCAGGAAGCCGGAAAGCCTTTTGTGGATGCCGGGCTGGTCTTCGGTTGGCATAACCACGACTTCGAGTTCAAGACGCTTGGCGATGGTTCAACGCCGCAGGAGCAGATATTTGCCGGTGGCCCCGACCTGAAATGGGAGGCGGATATCGCCTGGATTATCAGGGGCAATGCCGATCCGCTCGCCTGGATCGAAAGCTACGGCAAGCGCATCACCGCCGTGCACGTGAAGGACATCGCGCCCGCAGGGGAGAATAAGGATGAAGATGGTTGGGCCGATGTCGGCCACGGCACGGTGGACTGGAAAGGCCTCGTCGCGGCGCTGAAGACAAAGTCCGCCACGAAACATTTCGTGGTCGAACACGACAACCCGAAGGACATCGATCGACTGATTACCCGTTCTATCGCGTCGTTCAAAACCTATTAAGTCTCAGATTTCGGAGTTTCATCATGGCCAGAGATCTTGGCGTCGGCATCATCGGATGCGGCAATATCTCGTCTGCTTATTTTTCGCTGGCACCGCTCTTCAAGGGCATAAAGGTGCTGGCCTGCGCCGACCTCAACCGCAATGCAGCGGAACTGAGAGCGGAAGAATTCGGTGTTGTCGCGCAGTCCATCGAGGAATTGCTCGCCAACCCGGAAATCGACGTGGTGGTGAACCTTACAATCCCCGACGCGCACTTTCCGGTGTCAAAAGCAGCCCTTGAGGCGGGCAAGCACGTCTATTCGGAAAAGCCGCTGGTGCTTTCGCTGGAGGAAGGCGAGGAGCTACGGCGCATCGCTCGCGAGAAAAATCTCTCCGTCGGCTGCGCCCCGGATACTTTCCTCGGCGGTGCGCATCAGCTTGCCCGGCAATATATCGATGACGGCAAGGTCGGCCGCATTACGTCGGGCACATGCCATGTGATGAGCCCCGGCATGGAAATGTGGCACCCCAATCCGGGCTTCTTTTTCCTCAAGGGCGGCGGGCCGATCCTCGATCTCGGTCCGTATTACATCGCCAATCTTATCAACCTCATTGGCCCGGTGAAACGTGTCGGCGCGCTCACCTCGATGGCAAATCCGACCCGTACGGTGACCAGCCAGCCGCTGAACGGTGAGGTCATCCCTGTCGAGACCCCGACAAATATCCATGCCCTACTGGAATTCGTGAATGGTGCGACGATCACGCTTTCGGCGAGCTGGGATGTCTGGTCGCATCGTCATGCCAATATGGAACTCTATGGCACGGAAGGCTCGATCTACGTGCCGGATCCGAATTTCTTCGGCGGTGTTGTCGAAGCCAGCGGTCGCGACAAGAATATCCAGCCGCTGGAAGACTGGGCGCACCCCTTCGGCATCGCCAATCAGGAAAGCCCGAACGGTCCGCGTGCAAATTACCGCACGGCCGGTCTTGCCGATATGGCGATTGCCATTCTGGAGGGGCGCGACGCCCGCTGCTCGCTGGATCGTTCCCTGCACGGTATCGACGTGATGACGTCGATCCTGAAGTCCGGCGAAGAGGGCCGTTTCATCGAGATGACGACGACCTGCACGCAGCCGGCCGCGCTCGGCATTGAGGAGGCGCAGGCGTTGCTGCGCTGAGGACGGAAGATCATTGCTTGAAAAGCGGTGCAGGTAACTTTGCCGCTTTTCGTGATTTCAGCTAGGGCCTTCACAAATTCCCCGCTTTGCTTTAAAGCCGCCCCTGTAATCCGGTCGCAGCCCACCCGGTCAAAACAAGGGATCCCAACTTATGAAAACCATCGTCATCTGCTCCGGCGGATTGGACTCCGTTTCGCTTGCGCATAAAATCGCCGCGGAACATGAACTTTTAGCTCTCGTCTCCTTCGATTATGGCCAGCGCCACAGGAAGGAACTGGATTTTGCCGCCGATTGCGCCAGACGGCTCGGCGTGCCGCATCATGTCATCGACATCAGAACCATCGGCGCGCATCTCACCGGTTCCGCACTGACCGACGATGTGGAGGTGCCTGATGGCCACTACGCCGAAGAGACCATGCGCTCCACCGTGGTGCCGAACCGCAATGCCATCATGCTCACCATCGCTTTCGGCCTGGCTGCCGCGCAACAGGCGGAAGCAGTGGCGATTGCCGTTCATGGCGGCGATCACTTCATCTACCCGGATTGCCGGCCGGGCTTCATTGACAGCTTCAACGCCATGCAGGCGCATGCGCTTGAAGGCTATGCTGATGTGAAACTTTTTGCGCCCTACGTCACCGTTTCCAAGGCGGCCATCGTGACCGATGGCGCGAAATATGGAACGCCCTTCGGTGAAACATGGTCCTGTTACAAGGGCGGCTTGCGTCACTGCGGCCGCTGCGGCACCTGCGTGGAGCGGCGCGAAGCCTTCCATCTCGCCGGCGTCACCGATCCGACAGACTATGAGGACCCGGATTTCTGGGTGGCCGCGACCCATGCTTTTGCGGCGCAGGAGGTGCGTTGATGTTCCGCATCACCAAGGAATTTCACTTTTCCGCCTCGCACCAGTTGAAAAGCCTGCCGTCGGATCACCAGTGCAATCGGCTGCACGGGCATAATTACATCGTCGAAGTGGAACTGTCAGGCGAAGAGCTGAACGAGCACGGTTTCGTGCGCGACTATCACGAGCTCGCACCGTTGAAGCGCTATATCGACGATCATTTTGATCACCGTCACCTGAATGATGTCCTCGGCCATGACCGGGTCACGGCGGAATGCCTGGCGAAGCATTTCTATGACTGGTGCAAGGATCGTCTGCCTGAAACCAGTGCCATCCGCGTCAGCGAAACCGCCAAGACCTGGGCAGAATACCGGCCATGACGGCGGCCCGACAAAAGAGTGCAGCGAAGGACACCACGATCCGCATCAGTGAAATCTTCGGCCCGACCATTCAGGGCGAAGGTCTGCTGATCGGTCTGCCGACGGTTTTCGTTCGCACTGGCGGCTGCGACTATCGCTGTTCCTGGTGCGATACGCTGCACGCGGTCGATAGCGATTATCGCGACACGTGGAAACCGATGCCGGTCGATGCAATCTGGCAGGAGGTGCGGCGGCTTTCCGGTGGCGTACCGCTGACGGTCTCGCTGTCTGGCGGCAATCCGGCCATCCAGCCGCTTGGGTCGCTGATCGCAAAAGGGCACGGTGAAGGCTATCGTTTCGCGCTGGAAACGCAGGGCAGTATCGCCAAAGACTGGTTTGCCGATCTCGACCATCTGGTTCTGAGCTCCAAGCCGCCATCGAGCGGCATGGGAACGGACTGGCAGGCTTTCGAAGACTGTCTTGCCGCTGCCGGCGAGGGGCCGCAGGTGGCCCTGAAGATCGTGGTCTTTGACGATGCGGACTACGCCTATGCCAAAGCGGCATCCGCGCGTTTCCCGTATTTGCCGGTTTACCTCCAGCCCGGCAACCACACCCCGCCGCCGCCGGATGATGACGATGCGCGTGTCGATATCGATGGTGTAATGGAGCGGATGTTGTGGCTGGTGGATAAGGTTAGCGAAGATCGCTGGTTTTCCGCCCGCGTGCTGCCGCAGCTGCATGTGTTGTTATGGGGGAACAAGCGCGGGGTGTGAAGTTGCGCGGGAGTGAAATTCCAGGCTTTAGTTTGCGTCCTCAAGAAGCGCACAATGTATTGAGCGAGTGTAAGCCGCTTGTTTCTTCTCCCCCAGTGCGAGACGTCCGCGGCAGCGGGATGAGGGGTCAAGCTCTCCGAAATCCGGCAACGTTGCCCCCTCATCGACCCTTCTGGCCACCTTCTCCCCTCGGGGAGAAGAAACCTGCGGCAAAGTGATGCCGCAGGTTGTTCTTTCACATCAAGCCGAAACGGCCAACTCGCGCCTCTCCCGATCCGCAATGATCGACAGATCGAGTACCTTCTGCAGATTGGCGGCGTGGCGGAAGTCGGGATCGGCGACGCCGCCTTCCATCACGGCCTTGGCGAATTTTTCGTAGTTCGTCGGCACGGGATCGACATCGATCGTCTTCCAGATCGCCTTTTCCACATCCTCGCCGATGCAGGCACGCAGGCTGGAATAGTCGGGCGTGTGAATGACTTCGAGTGCGCCCTTGTCGCCGTGGATGCGCAAACGAAGTTCGTTGAGGTGGCCCGTCGCCCAGCGGCTGGCATGGATGACGCCCATGGCGCCGTTTTCCAGTTCGGCCGTCATGGTGAAGCTGTCATTTGCATCCAGATCGTAAGCGCCGATCTTGTTGCCCTCATATTTGTCGAAGGTCTTCAGCCGAGTGAAGATGCGTTGCACATCGCTGCCCGCGCCATAAGAGGCGAAGTCGAGTATGTGGATGCCGACATCGCCCAGCACGCCGTTCGAGCCGTGCTTGGTGGAAAGCCGCCACAACCACTTACTCTCTGTCATCCAGTCACCCCAGGCCTTGGAAACGAGCCAGCTCTGGAGATAGGAGGCTTCCAGATGGCGAACCTTGCCGATCTTGCCGGCCAGCACCATCTCGCGCGCCGCCTGCAAGGGGGCGACGTTGCGATAGGTGAGATTGACCATGGCAACGAGGCCGGCCTTTTCGGCCGCGTCGGCCATTTCGGCGGCATTCGCGTAGTTTTCCGCCAGCGGTTTTTCGCAGAAAACGTGCTTGCCCGCCGCGAGCAGCTTCAGGCTCGTGGGGTGATGGATGGCATCGGGCGTGACATTCGCCGCCGCATCGAATTCACCCCAGGCAATGGCGTCATCCAGCGAAGTGAAAGAGAGCGCGATGTTATGGCGCAGCGCAAAGGCCCGTGCCACCACGTCGTCCACATCCACCGCCGCAACCAGTTCGACGCCGGGGATCTGAGAGAAATATGTGGCATGGTTGTTGGCCATGCCACCGGTTCCGAGAATGAGAAGTCTCATGCCAGTATCTCCAAGCCCTTACCTGTAACCTGCTTCGCCTGCCTTATGCAGCTTGGGACCACGTTCCTCTATAGGCTCGAGCGCCTTATCGACGGGAACATTCGGCGCGTCGTGAATACTCTTCAGGGCGCCGACCGGATTATAGGCCCATTTTACAGAATTGCTGATGACCTTCTGCACATTGGCGTCGTGATAGGTCGGATAAGTTTCATGGCCGGGGCGGAAATAGAAGATATTGCCGGCACCACGACGCCAGGTGAGACCCGAACGGAAAACCTCACCGCCCTGGAACCAGGAAATGAAGACGGTCTCGAGCGGCTCCGGTACGGAAAACTGCTCGCCATACATCTCCTCGTTTTCCAGCTCGAAATGCTCGGGCAGGCCGGCGGCGATCGGGTGGCGGGGATTGATGGTCCACAGGCGTTCGCGTTCGCCCGCCTCGCGCCACTTCAGTGCGCAAGGCGTACCCATCAGGCGCTTGAACGGCTTGGAGAAGTGGCCGGAATGCAGGACGATGAGGCCCATGCCTTCCCAGACGCGCTTGGCGACGCGCTCCACAATGTCATCCTGAACTGCGCCGTGGTCCTTGTGGCCCCACCAGACGAGAACGTCGGTCTTGTCGAGGCGCTCCTGTGAAAGGCCGTGCTCCGGCTCCTGCAGCGTGGCGGTGGTGGCGTTAATCTCGGGATTTTGGTTCAGCGCATCGGCGATGGTGTTGTGCATGCCGTTTGGATAGATCGAACGCACCGTCTCATTGATGTGTTCGTGAATATTTTCGCCCCATACAACGGTGTTGATGGTCATTCTCATGCTCCTTGGTGAAAGCCGGCTACTTGGGTTGTCCCGGCGGAAGTTAGGTTCAGGCGGCGCCGCGAGCGGGGTTGCGGGCAATGGCCCGGCCCTCGGCGTCAAAACGGTGGATCTGCGCCGTATCCGGCACGATGGTGATACGCTCGCCCGCCTTGCGGCCGGTCACGCCCTCTTCACGTACGACAACAGGCTCGCCGGCGCCGATCTCGACATAGATGTAGCTGTCCGATCCAAGCATTTCCGAATGCACGATTTCTCCACTCCAACCGCTGCCGTCGCTGGCGATGGTGATATGTTCCGGCCGGACACCGATCGTTTTTGCGCCTTCTGATTCCGCATACTTGCCTGCCAGGAAGTTCATCTTCGGCGAGCCGATGAAGCCGGCGACGAAGGTGTTGACAGGACTTTCGTAAAGCTCGAGCGGCGTGCCGATCTGCTCGACCCGACCGTCGCGCAGGACGCAGATGCGGTCGGCGAGTGTCATCGCCTCCACCTGATCGTGGGTGACGTAGATCATCGTCGTGTCATGCATCGAGCGATGCAGCTTGGCGATCTCGAGACGCGTGGCCACGCGCAGCGCCGCATCGAGGTTGGAGAGCGGCTCGTCAAACAGGAAGACCTTCGGATCGCGCACGATGGCGCGGCCGATGGCGACACGCTGGCGCTGGCCGCCAGAAAGCTGCTTCGGCAGGCGCTCCAGATAGGGCGTGAGCTGCAGCATCTCCGCTGCCGCTTCGACGCGCTTCTTGCGCTGTTCTTTGTCTGCGCCAGACAACTTCATGCCGAAAGCCATGTTTTCGAACACGGTCATGTGCGGATATAGCGCGTAGGACTGGAAGACCATGGCGACGCCGCGTTTGGCGGGCGGCAGGCGGTTTACTGTCTCACCGTCGAAGGAGAGCGTGCCGCCGGTGATTTCTTCCAGCCCGCATATGAGGCGTAGCAGCGTGGACTTGCCACAGCCTGAAGGGCCGACAAAAACCATGAATTCGCCGGAGCGGATATCCATGTCGATGCCCTTGATGACATCGAAGGCGCCAAAGGATTTGCGAAGATCGCGCAATTGAATGGTGGTCATGATGTTTCTCCTAGCCTTTGACGCCGCCGGCCGTGAGGCCGGAGATGATGCGTCGCTGGAAGATCAGAACGAGGACGACGAGGGGCGCGGTAACGATGACGGACGCGGCCATGATCGTTCCCCAGGGAATTTCGAACTGTGAGCCGCCCGACAGCAGCGCGATGGCGACCGGCACCGTGCGTTGCTCGTTCGATGAGGTGAAAGTGAGCGCGAAGAGGAACTCGTTCCATGCCGCGATGAAGGCGAGGAGCCCCGTCGTGACGAGCGCAGGCCACATCAAAGGCATGAACACCTGTGTGATGATGACCCAGGGCGATGCGCCGTCAACGATGGCCGCTTCCTCGATTTCGATCGGCAGGTCGCGCATGAAGGTTGTCAGGACCCAGACCGTGAAAGGCAGGGTGAAGATCATATAAGAAAAGATCAGCGCCAAGGGCGTGTTGAAGATGCCCGCCCAGCGGATCAGTTCAAACAGGCCGGCGAGAACGGCAATCTGCGGGAACATCGAAACCGACAGAATGGTGAGCAGCAGCAATGCGCGGCCTCGGAAGCGGACGCGAGCAAGCGCATAGGACGCGGTGACCGCCAGAAACAGCGACAGGATGACGACGGATGATGCAACAAGCAACGAATTGCCGAGATTGCGCAGGAACGTGCCGTTGCCAATGACGAAACTGTAATTGGTGAGCGAAAATTCGCGCGGCCAGTAATTAACCTGGAACAACGCCGAGCCCGATTTCAGACTGGTCAGGATCGCATAATAAAACGGGAATACCGAAATCACCATGATGACGGCGACCAGCGCATAAAAGGCGGTGGTCTTCAGGATGCTGGGCAAGGTCATCGCTGGGCTCCATCGGTGTTGACACGCCCGAGCCACATATAGATGACCGTGATCGAGGCGATGATGAGGAACAGCATGGTGGAGGCAGCGGCGCCATAGGCGAACTTGTCGAAATCGAACAGATTCTCGCGCGCCAGCACCGACATGGTGCGGGTCTGGGCATTATTCGGCGTCAGGATGTAGATGAGGTCGAAAACGCGCATCGCATCCAGCATACGGAAGATGACGGCGACCATCAGGGCAGGGCGGATCATCGGCAGGGTAACGCGGAAGAACACCTTCACGGGGTGGATGCCATCCACCTTGGCCGCTTCATACATGTCCTTCGGCACCATTTGCAGACCGGCGAGAATGAGCAGCGCCATGAAGGGCGTGGTCTTCCAGATGTCGACGATAAGCACGGCGATCATCGCGGTCTCGGGGTTGGCGGTCCAGGCGATCTTGTTGGAGATCAGGCCTAGATTAAGGAACAGGTCATTCAAGATGCCGAACTGGTCGTTCAGCATCCACGCCCACATTTGCGCAGAGACGATGGTGGGAATGGCCCATGGCACAAGAATGGCAGCGCGCACGAGGCCGCGTCCCTTGAATTCGGCATTCAGCACCAGAGCGACGATGAGGCCGAGCACCGTTTCGAGGCTGACCGAGACGATGGTGAATTTCAGCGTGTTGAGAACCGCCCCCCACCATGCGGGATCTGCAAGAAGGCCTCGATAGATCGTGCGGCCGCTGCTGAGCGTGATCCAGGTGAGATAGTTCTTGAGGCCGACGAATTGTGCTCCCTCCAGATTGGTGAGCGAGGCGTCGGTGAGGCTGAACCACACGGTGCGCACGAGCGGCCAGCCCGCCACCAGCGCCAGCACGAGAAATGTGGGGGCAAGGAACAGCCAGGCGGATTTCAAGCGTTCTGACTGTAGATCGGAACCTGTGCCGGATGCCGTGACCGGTCTTTGAAGGGCGATGTCGTTCATGGGGATATCTCGCGGTTAGGGCGCGGGAGACGATCAGGCGAGACCGTTCCCGCGCGGGCCGGATTACCAGCCGTTGCCTTTGAGATCGGTCAGTTCAACCTCGAGAAGCTCAAGATTTTCAGCGGCCGTGCCGTTGCCGGAGAGCGTGTTGTGGACCGCACCCCAGAACTTGGCCGAAACCTCGTTATATTTCACCTTGGCCGAGGCGGAAGGACGCGGGACGGCGGTCTGGAAGATCGGCTTCCATGTCGGCATGAAGGGCTGCGCGGCCGCGACATCCTTGTCGTCGTAAAGCGAAGCGATCGTCGGCATGTTGGAAAGCTGAACGGCGCGCATCTTCTGGGTTTCCTTGGATGCGATAAACTTCACGAGCTCAATGGCAGCTTCCTGGTTGGCTGAATATTTGGATACGGCGAGATTCCAACCGCCGAGCGTTGAAGCCGGTGCCTCGCCCTCGGCGCCAGCCGGGAGCGGTGTTACGCCGAACTTGCCCTTGATGGCGCTGTCGTCGCCATTGCCGAGCGCGTAGGCGTAGGGCCAATTGCGCATGAAGACGGAGTTGCCGGTTTGCCAGACGCCGCGCGCTTCCTCTTCCTTGTAGGCAAGCACGCCCTGCGGCGCGATGGTGCCGACCCATCCCTTGGCAGTTTCGATGGCGGCAGCAGCCTTTTCATTGTTGACGGAGATATCGCCATTGCTTTCGACAATATGGCCGCCGCCGGCGGAAGCAATCCATTCCAGGGCATTGCAGGTGAGGCCTTCATAGGCGCTGCCCTGGAAGACAAAACCCCAGAGGTCCTTCTGGCCCGCTTCACGCTCCTTGTCCTGGATTTCCTTCGCGGTTTCGCTCAGCTCCTTCCAGGTTTTCGGCGGTTGCTTGCCGTATTTTTCGAGCAGGTCCTTGCGATAGAACAACGCGGGCGCGTCTGTGAACATCGGCATGGCGACGAGTTTGCCGTCCACGGTTTGCGATGCGACGATGGAGGGGAAATGATCTCCGATGACATCCTTGGTCGCCGCGGTCAGGTCCACGAACTGGTCGGCAAGCTGCGGCGCCCAGATAACGTCCGTCTGGTAGACATCGACATCCTTGTTACCCGCGGCAAGCCACAGCCGGTACTGGCTGAACTGCTCGCTGGAGGATGATGGCATGGTGACGAGATTGACCTTGTGGCCGGTTTGTTTTTCGAAAGCCGCAATGCGTTCTTTGAAGAATGCGACGTTCTTGCCGGTGGAATTGGCGGCGATGGAAATCTCGGCCGCCTGCGCGGAAACGGCGGCGGAAAGTACGCTGCCGCACAGGAACAAAGTCTTCATGGAAATATTCATTGTCAAACTCCTCCGTTGACGCTCCCGATTGTCCTCAAAATTGAAAGCGCTTTTGACTAAAAGGAAGCTCGCAAAAGCCGGGCAATCTGTCAATACTCTTTCTAATCGAGCGAAAATCGGGCGTTTTTGCCTGCAAATTTTCACCATTTGCCTTTCAAGATGATGGACTGTAAGGTTTCAGGTGGGAAGAAATTGAAATCGTTTTCAATTTTTGTCGACTTGAAAATTCCGCAGCGGCGACGCATGCAGGGGGCGAATTGGCAAAAAAACATGAAGCTCAAGGAATTCGCAGAAAAGGTTGGCCTATCGCCCACCACCGTTAGCAGAGCGCTGGGCGGCTATCCCGAAGTGCGTGAGGAAACGCGTCAGCGGGTCATGCAGGCTGCGCTCAAATACGGGTATTTGCCGAATGCCAACGCGGTGCGGTTGGCAACCGGCAGGGCCGGCGCTATCGGTGTCGTTATGGGCCGGTCGGGCGGAGGACATTTCTTTTCGGAATTCATGGGCGGCATGGCCACCCGGCTGGAACGGGAAGAGACCGACATTCTCGTCAGCGTGACAGTTGACAACAATCTCGATGAGGAGCTGGCTATTTTCAGCCGGCTGGCGGCGAGCGGTCGTGTGGATGGCATTATCGTGCACTCACCGCGTCCGGAGGATGAGCGTATCGCGCTGCTCAACCGGCTCGGCGTACCCTTCATCGTGCACGGGCGCTCAAAGACACCCTTCGAACATGCCTGGCTCGATATCGACAACCATGATGTGACCTATCGCCCGACGATCCATTTTCTCGAGCGCGGCCACCGGCGTATAGCCCTCATCAATGGGCCGGTCGGACGAACCTTCGTACGGGATCGTGAACAGGGTTTCCGCGAGGCGCTGGCTACCCACGGCATTACGCCCGATCCGCGCTTCATGATGAACGAGCACTTCAGCGAAGAGACCGCGTTCCGCTTCGCCCGTTCGCTGCTGGAGCAGACACCGCGCCCGACAGCCTTTGTTGCGGGTGCCATGATGACGGCACAGGGCGTCTACCGTGCTGCGACCCAGATGGGGCTGACAATCGGCAAGGATGTTTCCGTCATCGCCCATGACGATGTGTTTCCTTACCTCACGCCTGAAAGCATGATGCCGCCGCTTTCCACCACCCGCTCGCCCATGCGCATGGCGGGAATAAGGGTGACGGACCTTCTTCTGCAGATCATCGGCGGTCGCCCCGTCCGCGAGGTTCAGGAACTGTGGCCTGTGGAACTGATTTTGCGAGAATCGGTTGGCCCTGCCTGAGCTTTGGGCCATAGCTCACTGATTCCACTCCATTTTGTGAACGCCGATTGAGAACGTTCGCCTTTAGTCATCTATACGACAGCATCGTCTCATGTATAATCGGAAGGGTATCGGGTTCATGGAACAGAGACCCGGACCGGCGCGTTGAGGGACGTGTCGATGGAGGACGATGGATGTTTGAATTTCTAAAACCGCAACAGCAGCCTGTAATCGATGACGTCGAGGCGACCGGCACCTATGCCGATGCGTTGCTCAACGTAACGAGCCCGGAATTGACACGTTCCACGGCGCGCGAACACGGGCATGAAGCCCATTCACGCGATTATTGTGAAAATCGCGACATTTCCCGTAGCGCTCTCGGTTTTGCCTGAGCGATCACGAAATCTTCCTCGAAAGAAACGGAACGGACGGACCGCGCCTGCGTTTCCTTCCTACGACCCGCAGGGCGGCGCAACTTGATCCAGAGGACCTTCCCGGCTTTATGACCGATGGGCGAACTGGGTGTTGCGCCGTCTGAGTGGCGGCGTTGCAACGCAGTGTCGCGATAGATCAAGAGCAGCGACTTCCGTGAGGTCCGCCGTGCTGACATCAGGAGACCGCAATGACGACAATTCCGGTTGAGCCCTATCCGGAACCGCCGATGCCGGTTCCACCCCAGCCCGACATCCCCCCGATCAAAGAGCCGGAGCCCGATCGTTTGCCGGACGAGGTGCCCACACCCAATCCCGACGAAAACGACGAGCCCCCGAAGGTGTTTTAGGCCGGATCGGGTGACTCGAATTTTTTGCTCACAAAAGGTGAGTGCGCGAGTCCGAAACGCCAGGGATAATCGATCGCTCGGCTGATGCCGATCCGCCTGCCGATGCTGACGGCGGTTGCCGTTTTCGGCAGCTGCAGGAAAAAAGATGGCGCCTCGAGCGCGGCGCCGTCCATCTCTCCCGTGATGGCCATTGCCTGGCAAAGCCTTCCCGGGCCGGAGCATAGGAGTCTGAGTTTGTCAGTTCCCCGTCGCAGTTTCATCATGTCGATACCGGTTCGCGGTTCGATCGCGCGAAGAAGCACGGCTGAACCCGGGGAACAGACGAAGTTGGCGCACCAGTGAATGCCGTACGACCGGTAGACGTAGAGACGTCCGGCCGGCCCAAACATTGCCCGGTTGCGCGGGGTTTTCCCATTGAAACTGTGCGACGCCGGATCATCTCGATGATAAGCTTCGGTCTCGACGATGACGCCGCCGGTATTGCCGACGCGAAATTCCGCTCCGATGAGCGCGCGGGCCACATCCACTGCGTCGCGAAGGAAAAAACTCTTGTCCATTTCCGGACCAAAGACCTGATTCATCGGAACCCCTTCCACGCTATGTCGTTCTGAAGTGAGCTTTTACTCATTTCCCGCATCGGCCTTGTCGATGAATTCCAGCCGGAGGGCATGTCATGCAACTTTCGACGACTTATGTAAAACGCAATGACGGATCTATCTCCGTCGAGTTTGCCGGCAGCGAAGGCGATCACGTTTCGGTTCGCCTTGCCGATGGCCTGGAAGGGATCGACGACGCGGAAGCGATTAAACGGGCGAGCGCCGTGATGGTCCAACTCACCGCATTTGGAACGCGCCAGGGTGCCGACGCACCCTCGCAATTTTCCCGGCTTGGAACGGCTCAGAATGATGGAACGCGCGATCAGGGTGAGCGCGTGCAGGCGAGCGCCCGGACCGCGAGGGACCGTGACGTTCTGGAGGAGGAGCTGGAAGAGGGGCTGGAGGACAGCTTTCCGGCCAGTGATCCCGTCTCGGCGACCGTTACCTCCATCGCCTCGCGAAAAGGGGGGCTGTGACATTGACTGTTCGTAAAGTCGCTCTCGTCACCGGGGCCGGTTCAGGTATCGGACGCGCCGCCGCCCTTCATCTCTCCACCCAGGGTTTTTCGCTCGGGCTGCTCGGGCGCACGCAATCCGAACTGGAGGACGTTGCCTACGACATTACGGCCCGTTCCGGCGCCTCGAAAATTCTCATCGCCGACGTGTCGGATGAGGAGGCCATGCGGAGCGCCGTTGCAGCGCTGGTGGAGGATTTTGGCCGCCTTGACGTCGTGGTGGCCAATGCTGGCGTCAACGGTGTCTGGGCGCCTATCGATGAACTCAAACCCTCGGAGTGGGACGACACGATACGCATCAATCTCCGCGGCACCTATCTCACGGTTCATGCCAGCGTGCCACATCTGAAGGCGGCAGGCGGCGGTTCCATCGTCATTGTCTCCTCGATCAACGGCACGCGCACCTTCACTTCGCCCGGCGCGACCGCCTATTCGGTCACAAAGGCAGGGCAGCTTGCCATGGCCCAGCAACTGGCGCTGGAGCTTGGGCGGCACCGCATCCGTGTCAACGCAGTGTGCCCGGGTGCGATCAAAACGGCAATCGACGAGAATACGAAGATACGCGCACGGGAAAAAACCGAGGTGCCGGTTCGCTTCCCCGCGGGAGATATTCCGGTGACGGGCGGTGTGGCGGGAACGAGCGAGGATGTCGCCGAGCTGATCGGTTTTCTCGCCTCCGATGCGTCCCGCCACGTGACCGGCACACCGGTCTGGATCGACGGCGGCCAGGGGCTTCTCCGCTAGATGCTTCTCCGGCGTCATGCCCGGAGACCATCACGGGCTTGTGTCCCTATGATTAACGAAAGGGTAACGTCTGTTCACGAGACTTTGTCCATGGATGAGGTTGCCGTGTTGTGGCCACCTTCGATAGTTAAGCGTCTGCCGGAAAGGCGGGCAAATCAGGCGGGCAGAAATATCCATGGGTATGCAGGCTGTGCTGAACTTCGCGGTGGCGGGGTTGCGGCAAAAGTTCAAGACGGGGGCAAGACTGGCTGCGGTCATCGCGATCGGCGGTAGCCTTGCCGCGTGCACCTCAATGGGTCTCGACAGCGTGAAAAAAGACCCGCCGAAGCTGTCGTCCAAGATGATGGCGCAGATGTCAGTCAAAAGCATGCGTCCGGAAAGCCCGGTTCTCGTTCGCATCTTCAAGCAGGAGAGCGAGCTCGAGGTCTGGAAGATCGACAAGACCGGCAATTATGCGTTGCTGAAGACATATCCCATGTGTCGCTGGTCCGGAAAACTCGGGCCGAAGATGAAAACGGGAGACCGTCAGGCGCCGGAGGGTTTTTATCATGTCTCGGCCGGCATGTTGAACCCGAATTCGCAATATTACGTCTCATTCAATCTCGGTTACCCCAACCGGCTGGAATCCGCGCTCGGCTATACCGGCGAGGCGCTGATGGTGCACGGCGCCTGTTCGTCTTCCGGCTGCTACGCGATGACAGACGCGCAGGTGGGTGAGATCTATGCCATTGTCGCGCGTGCGCTGCAGGGTGGGCAGGACCGCTTCCAGGTCCAGGCCTATCCCTTCCGCATGACCGCAAGGAACATGGTGGCGCACCGGAACGACCCCAACATGCCCTTCTGGAAGACGCTGAAGGAAGGTTACGATTATTTCGAGGTGACGCGCCGCCAGCCCAAGGTCTCCGTCTGTGGCCGCCGTTATGTCTTCAATAGTGAATTTGCCGAAGGCGAGCCTGCCGATCCGCTGGCAGCATGCCCGCCGGCCGTCAACCAGAATGACCCGCTGGTGGCATCGAGGCTGGCCGAGGAGCAACAAAAACTTGCCGTGGCGATGAGCGAGGGAACTTCCGCCCCCCTCAGCGCGTATGTAGACGGCGGCATGCATCCGAGCTTCCGGGCCATACTGAAATCGAGCGGCGCCAAGGCAATGGCATCGCAGGTTTCCGGCACGAAGTACCCTATAAGCCGCCCCGAGGCGGCGCTGGCAGATCCCTTTGCCAGTGTGAGATGACGTAAATGAGGTTTTTCAATTGAACGAGACGATGACGACCCGGCGGGGTTTCCTGCTTGGAGCAGGCGGTTTGGCACTGGCCGGACTTGCGGGTTGCAACACCACGGCACGTGAAACTGCGAGGCCGGCCGCTCCGGCGGAAGATCCGATGTACGCGCTGATGTACGGCCCGAAACCGGACGAGCAGTTCCCGCTGCCGGAAATTCCCTATAAGCGCATTCCGCGCCAGTTCCTGCGGCAGATGGTGGCGAACCCGACCGGCGAGCGCCCCGGCGTGATCGTGGTCGATACTGCCAACCATTTCCTTTATCTGACCTATGAAAACGGGCAGGCCATGCGTTACGGCGTGGGTCTTGGCCGCGCGGGCTTCGAGTGGTCGGGCCGCGGCGTCATCCAGTTCAAGCGGCAATGGCCGCGCTGGACACCGCCAGACGAAATGATCGCCCGTCAGCCGGAGCTGGAGCCTTATAGCAGCCGCAATGGCGGCATGGAGCCGGGTCTCAAGAATCCGCTCGGTGCGCGTGCACTTTATATCTTCAAGGATGGCAAGGACACGATCTATCGTCTGCACGGCTCGCCCGAATGGTGGACAATTGGCAAATCCGTGTCTTCGGGCTGCGTTCGCCTGCTGAACCAGGACATAGTCGATCTCTACAATCGCGTGCCCGATGGGACGCCGATTGTGGTGACAGCGCTCGGTCCCGCACAGCAGCGTGTGCCGATTGGTCAGGAAGGCGTGCCTGTCGCGCAATATGGCAATGGCGCGGTCGGTGACGGCTTGTCACAGCCGATGCAGACCTACTGACCTAAGAGATCTGGGCCGCCGGCAACGGCGGCTCAACCGCGTCGGGCGGTCCGCTGTCGGTATCATTCATGGCGTTGTACCTCCCAGGTAAACGACGCAGCACGTTACCGGTGCCCCGCCGGAACAGCGGGGCTTAGCCAGGGAATGTGTTCTGGCACAGCCCTCTAGCCGACTGCGCGGCTCATGGGCAACATTTCATCGAAATGGACCGGACCGGCCATAACCAGCGGCATGCTCGCCTCAAGGCAGGCGGAGATGAATGCTTCCCGTGCCACTTCCGCGGCTTCGAGCCTGGACAGCGCGGCGCGGCATTTTTGCACGGCGCGCTTATAGCGTTCACCACGGCGAAGCGGCCATTCGTTTTCCAGAAAATCCAGGGCGTCGTAAACGCTGAGAAACGATCTCTCAAGGCCGCATTGCATGCGCACCCGAACAGGCGCTCTAAACAAAACTTCCGGGCTGTTCATCTTTACCTCCAATCTTAAACAACCAGATCAAGAAGCCTGAAAAATATTGGAGCGGCGGCGCCCCGGATCAAGATCGGACACACAAATTTTCGCTGCGCCGATAAGCGTCGGCACCTAGCGTTGTTCTTTATCCTCCCTGTGCGGACAATGCTTCATCATTTTGTCGATGGCCGCCCTATCACCTGCAAACCGTTCAAACAGTTCTGCCGCCTGCACCAAGCCCAACGCATATAGTTCCTGAATCTGTTCGATGATCGTGTCCCAGCGCGTGGTGTAGCTGGATTTCATAGCCATCGGTGATTTCCGGTAGGGTCGGGTTGCTTAGATCCAACCTGAAGGACACCACCGATGACCGACGATATGATGAACCTGCGCTCACTCGTTGAGAAGAGTGCCGACGCCGATTTGCTCCGGGATATGATCGGCTTTGCTGCCGAGAAGTTGATGGCACTGGAAGTCGGGGCGAAGACTGGCGCGGGATATGGCGAGAAGAACGGCTTTCGACTTGCCCAGCGCAACGGCTACCGCGATCGAGACTGGGAGACACGAGCAGGGACCGTCGAGCTGCGCATTCCCAAGCTTCGCACAGGCAGCTACTTCCCGAGTTTCCTGGAGCCGCGCCGGATGGCGGAGAAGGCTCTGACGGCGGTCATCAGGAGGCTTACATCCAAGGCGTTTCGACCCGATCCGTAGATGATCTCGTCAAGGCCATGGGCATGAGCGGCATCTCCAAGAGCCAGGTATCGCGGCTCTGCGAGGAGATCGACGAGAAGGTGAAGGCCTTCCTCGACCGTCCTATCGAGGGCGAGTGGCCATACCTCTGGATCGATGCCACCTATCTGAAGGTTCGTCGCGGCGGACGCATCGTCTCTGTCGCTGTCATCATCGCTGTCGGCGTCAACACCGACGGTCGACGCGAGGTGCTCGGCATGGAGATCGGCACTTCAGAAGCAGAAGCGATCTGGACTGAGTTCCTGCGCAAGCTGACCAGGCGAGGCCTGCGCGGCGTGAAGCCTTGCTGTCTCCGATGCGCATGAGGGCATCAAGGCAGCGGTGTCGAAGGTGCTGTCCGCCACATGGCAGAGGTGCCGGGTCCACTTTATGCGCAATGCGCTTGCCCATGCCGGGAAGAGCGGAC